>NZ_JAHWGU010000069.1 GCF_020873875.1 Actinoplanes sp. DH11 | reverse complement strand
GGTGGGTTCGGGGCCTGTGGTGTTTTCGGATGTTCCGGTGGTGCCGTGGGTGTTGTCGGGGCGTTCGGTGGGTGCGTTGGGTGAGCAGGCTCGGCGGTTGGGTGAGTTTGTGGGTGGGCGGGGTTTGTCGGGTGTGGATGTGGGTTTGTCGTTGGGTGTTTCGCGGGCGGGTTTGGAGCATCGTGCGGTGGTGGTGGACGGGGATGTTTCTGATTTGTCGGTGAATGCGGTGTCGGGTGTGGCGCGGGGTGTGGTGGGTCCGGTGTTTGTTTTCCCGGGGCAGGGTGCGCAGTGGGTGGGTATGGCGCGTGGTTTGTGGGAGTCGTCTCCGGTTTTTGCGGAGTCGATGGAGGCGTGTGAGCGGGCTTTGGCGCCGTTTGTGGAGTGGTCTTTGCGGGATGTGGTGTGGGGTTCGGATTTGGCGCGGGTGGATGTGGTGCAGCCGGTTTCGTGGGCGGTGATGGTGTCGTTGGCGCGGTTGTGGGAGGCGTGTGGGGTGCGGCCGGCGGCGGTGATCGGTCATTCGCAGGGTGAGATCGCGGCGGCGTGTGTGGCGGGGGTGTTGTCGTTGGATGACGCGGCGCGGGTGGTGGCGTTGCGGAGTCGGGCGATCGTGCGGTTGGCCGGTGGTGGGGGGATGGTGTCGGTGGCGGCGCCGGTAGAGGTGGTGCGGCCGTGGTTGGGTGCGTTGTCGGTGGCGGCGGTGAATGGTCCGAATGCGACGGTGGTGTCGGGTTCGGTGGAGTTGTTGTCGGGGTTGGTGGCTGAGGCGCAGCGGTGTGGGGTGCGGGCGAAGTGGGTGCCGGTGGATTATGCGTCGCATTCGGATCAGGTGGAGGTTTTGCGGGGGGAGTTGGGTCGGGTTTTGGCGGGTGTGGAGCCGGGGGTGGGTGTTGTTCCGGTGTATTCGACGGTGGTGTCGGAGGCCGGTGCTGCTCGTTTTGATGCGGATTATTGGTTCGCTAATTTGCGGTCGACGGTTGATTTTGCGGGTGCGACGGCGGCGGCTGTTGCGGATGGGCATTCGGTGTTTATCGAGGTGAGTCCGCATCCGGTTCTGGTGATGAGTGTTCAGGATTCGTTGGATGCGGCGGGTGTGGTGGGTGAGGCTTTTGGGACGTTGCGTCGTGATGAGGATGAGCGGGTGCGTTTCACGACGGCGTTGTCGATGGCGTGGGTGCATGGGGTGGATGTGGATTGGGGTGCGTATTTCGCGGGTCGTGGTGGTGTGGTGGTGGATTTGCCGACGTATGCGTTCGAGCGGGAGCGGTTCTGGCCGGAGGTTGCTGATTTCGGTGATTCCGGTGGTGGGACGGATGCGTTCTGGGAGGTGCTGGAGCGTGGTGATCTGAGTGCGTTCGGGTTGGGTGGTGAGGAGCGGGTTGATCAGGCGTTGCCGGTGCTGGCGCAGTGGCGTCGCCGGCAACGGAC
>NZ_JAHWGU010000068.1 GCF_020873875.1 Actinoplanes sp. DH11 | reverse complement strand
GGTTTTCGCGGCCGTGTATGACGAGGTGGTCGCGGCGTTCGGGTTCGATATCGATGCCGCGAGGCTGGACGAGACGCGGTTCACTCAGGCGGCGTTGTTCGCGGTTGAGGTGGCCACGTTCCGGTTGCTGCAGTCGTGGGGGGTGCGCCCGGATCTGTTGCTGGGGCATTCGATCGGTGAGCTGGCCGCCGCGCACGTGGCCGGTTTGTGGTCGTTGGCGGATGCGGTCAAGGTGGTCGCGGCTCGGGGTGCGTTGATGCAGGCGCTGCCGTCGGGTGGGGCGATGGTGGCGGTGCAGGCCACCGAGGACGACGTGATCGCGCGGCTTGTTGATGGGGTGTCGATCGCGGCGGTCAACGGTCCTCAGGCGGTGGTGATCTCCGGTGATGAGGACGCGGTGCTGGCGGTGGCGGCCGGGTTCGACAAGACGCGGCGGTTGCGGGTCAGTCATGCGTTCCATTCGGCGCGTATGGAGCCGATGCTGCGGGACTTCGCCGCTGTCCTTGACGAGGTGGTCTTCGCGGCGCCGTCGTTGGGCTGGGTTTCGAATGTGACCGGTGAGCCGGTCGGTGTTGAGGTGATGGACCCGCAGTACTGGGTGCGGCAGGTCCGCCAGCCGGTCCGGTTCGCTGACGGCCTGGCCGCGATGCGCGCTGCTGGGGTGACCCGGTTCATCGAGGTGGGCCCGTCGGGTGCGCTCGCGACGCACGTCGACGGGGTGTGTCTGCCCACGATCCGCAAGAACCGCGACGAGGCCACCTCGATCGTGCAGGCGCTGGCGGTGGCCGGCCCGGACTGGGTGAAGGTGTTCCCCGGTGCCCGGCGTATCGAACTGCCCACCTACGCCTTCCAACACCAGCGTTTTTGGCCTGAGGGTGTGGGTGTTGGGGTGGGGGATTTGTCGCGGGTGGGGTTGGAGGTGCTGGGTCATCCGTTGCTGGATGTGGTGGTGTCGTTGGCGGATTCCGATGGGGTGGTGTTGACGGCTGGTGTGTCGGTGCAGTCGTCGGGGTGGTTGGCGGAGCATCGGGTGTTTGGGCAGGTGGTGGTGCCTGCTGCGGTGTTGGTGGAGTGGGTGTTGTGTGCGGGGGTGCTGGTGGGTTGTGAGGTGTTGGTGGAGTTGACGGTGCAGGTGCCGTTGGTGTTGCCGGAGCGGGGTGTCCGGCAGGTGCAGGTGGTGGTGGGCGATGCGGTGGGTGGTCGTCGTGGGGTGGGTGTGTATTCGCGGCCTGCTGAGGATGCGGGTGCTGGTTGGGTGCGTCATGCGGTGGGTGAGTTGGAGGCCGATGCCGATGCCGGTGCCGGTGCGGTGGTGGAGGACACGTCGCTGGCTGTGTGGCCGCCGGTGGGTGCTGAGGAGTTGCCGGTGGCCGGCTGGTACGACGCATTGGCGTCGGCGGGGCTGGGTTATGGGCCGGTGTTCCAGGGGCTTCGTGGGTTGTGGCGTCGCGATGGTGAGGTGTTCGCGGACGTCAATGTTGATGTTGATGTTGAGGGTTTTGGTATTCATCCGGTGTTGTTGGATGCGGT
>NZ_JAHWGU010000066.1 GCF_020873875.1 Actinoplanes sp. DH11 | reverse complement strand
CCAAGGCCGCGTAGTTAAGGGGTTCGGGGTGTTGGCAACACTCGTTCGGTGGATGTAGGTGCATTAGGAACGGGGCCTCCGGTAGGCAGGTAGTCGACGAAGATCTATCTGCTTTGCGGGAGGCCCCGTTGTCTGTCGAGTCTGCCACGGTCACGTTGACGCGCACCATCACCGCGGCGGCGGGAGTGTTCGCTCCCGGCCATCTGGGTGAGTTGACACGGTTCCTGCCGTTCGACCTGGTAGATGCGGTGCTCGCCGAGACGGTACGGGTGCAGCAGCGGCTGCGGGATCTGCCGTCTCGGGTCGTGGTCTACTTCGTGATCGCCCTGTCCCTGTTCCCTCGTTCGGGGTATCTGCTGGTGTGGGGGAAGCTAGTGGCCGGACTGTCCGGGCTGCCGCTACCGACACCCTCGGAAGCGGCGTTACGGCACGCCCGCCGACGGCTGGGAGCGGCACCGTTACGGGCACTGTTCGACGTCGTGGCCGGGCCGTCGGCACGACCGGATACGCCCGGAGTGACCTATCGCGGCCTGCGCACGGTGGCCTTCGACGGGTGCAGCTCCTTCAAGACCGCCGACACCCCCGAGCATCGTCACTGGCTGGGTAAGGTCCGGCACCGTCAAGGCACCGCCGGATATCCGCAGCTGATGCTGATGGCCATGGTCGAGACCGGCAGCCGCGCCCTGCTGGGGGCCCGGTTCGGAGCCTTGAGTGACGGGGGCGAACCCGGCTACGCGAGCCGGCTGCCGCACCTGCTGGACAAGGACATGCTGGTGCTGCTCGACCGGGGATTCAACGGCAACACGTTCCTGGCCGACGTCGCCGCGACCGGAGCGCACCTGCTGGTCCGGCTCACTGAAGGCCGCCGCCCGCCGGTCGAGACCCCGTTACCGGACGGCAGCTACCTAACCCACTTGGGTGACCTCCAGGCCAGAGTCATCGAAGCCGAGATCACCACCGTCCTGGCCGATGGCACCACGATCGGCGGCCGCTACCGGCTGGCCACCACCCTGACCGACCACCACCGGCACCCGGCCGCCACCCTGACCGGTCTCTACCACGAACGCTGGGAGATCGAATCAGCCTTCTACGCCCTGCGCCACACCCTGTTCCACCAGCGTGTCCTGCGCTCGGCCACCCGAGCCGGTCTCCATCAGGAACTCTGGGGACTGCTCATCCTCTACCAGCTGATCCGCACCGCGATCACCGAAGCCACCGAACAGCGCCCCGGCACCGACCCCGACCGCGCCAGCTTCACCATCGCCCTGGCCAACGCCTGCAACCAGCTCATCAACGCCGCCGGCATCCTGCCAGACACCCTCGCACCCACCCGCGGCGGCAGCGCCGCCACCGACGCGCTGCCCGCCCGCCGCGACCGTGCCAGCCAACGCAAGGTCAAATCCCCGATCTCCCGATACGCCTACCGGCCCACCGACGATCCCCGGCCCGCCGCCAGCACCGCCGTCACCACCCGTATCCACACCATCTGGGCCACCACCAGAACCCCGCCACCGAAACCCCGCACCCGACCCAGGACCAGCACCCTCACCCAAAAGATCCTCAACCGGCTGCACCTCACCGCCGGCCAACCCGTCACCACCCACGACATCGCCGACCACACCGGCATCGACGCCACCCAAGCCCGCTACAAACTCGCCGACATGGTCAACCGCGGCGACATCATCAGAACCAGACCCGGACACTTCACCACCAAACCCCCAGCACCCACACCAACAACACCCACAAGAGTGTTGCCACCAGCCCACAGCCCTTAACTACGCGGCCTTG
>NZ_JAHWGU010000065.1 GCF_020873875.1 Actinoplanes sp. DH11 | reverse complement strand
TGTCGCCGCTTCCTGAAGAGTGACCCCGTAGGGATCCGGGAAAGTTGACCCCCTTCCTCCTTGATCTTGGAAGGGGTGTTGAAGGTGGAGGACTGGGCTGAGATCCGTCGGCTGCATCGGGCCGAGGGTGTGCCCATCAAGGAGATCGCTCGGCGGCTGAAGATTGCTCGGAACACGGTGCGGTCGGCGTTGACCTCGGACCGGGCGCCGAAGTATGAGCGGGCGCCTCGGGGGTCGGTGGCGGATGCGTTCGAGCCGCAGGTGCGAGCGTTGCTGGTCGACTGGCCGCGGATGCCGGCGCCGGAGATCGCCCGGAGGGTCGGCTGGCCGCATTCGCTGAGCCCGTTGAAGAAGCTGCTGACGCGGATCCGGCCGGAATACGTGGGCGTGGATCCGGTGGATCGGGTGGTCTATGAGCCGGGCCGGTTGACGCAGTGTGACCTGTGGTTCCCGGAGCCGCGGATTCCGGTCGCGGTCGGGCAGGACCGGATGTTGCCGGTACTGGTGATGACGTTGGCGTTCTCCCGGTTCATGACCGCGGTGATGATCCCGTCGCGGCAGGCCGGGGACATCCTGGCCGGGATGTGGCTGCTGATCCAGGGTGTCGGCCGGGTGACCAGCACGCTGTTGTGGGATCGGGAATCAGCGATCGGCGGGACCGGCCGGGTCAGCGTCCCGGCGGCGACGTTCGCCGGCACCCTCGCAACCAGGATCCAGCTGGCGCCGCCGCGGGACGCGGAGTTCAAGGGCATGGTCGAACGCGCCAACGGATTCCTGGAGACCTCGTTCCTGCCCGGCCGCACGTTCGCCTCACCGGCCGATTTCAACGCCCAGCTGGCCGAGTGGCTGCCGTTCGCCAACGCCCGCACGGTCCGCTCGATCCAGGGCCGGCCGGTGGACCTCCTCACCGTCGAGTATCCGTCGTTGCTGGCCCTGCCGCCGACGGCACCGGCGGTCGGGCTTCGTGAGCGGGTGCGGCTGGGCCGTGACTACTACGTGCGGGTCGACACCGTGGACTACTCGGTCGATCCGCGGGCGATCGGCCGGTTCGTCGACGTGACCGCCACGCTGGACACCGTCGCCGTCCACTGCGATGGCCACCTCGTCGCCTGGCATCAGCGCAGCTGGGCCAAACAGGCCGTGATCACCGACCCCGGCCACAAGCAGACCGCCGCCGCACTGCGGCAGGAGTTCGCCGAGCAACGCCGCCGCCGGCAGGCCGCGACCCGCTACCACGCCGACGGTCACGCCGTGACCATGCGCGCACTGCCGGACTACGACGCCCTGTTCGGCGTCGATTTCAACCCACCGACGGAAGCGAGCAACCAGTAGTGAGCACAGCAACGAAGAGCAGAACACCAGCCCGGGCCGCGGCCGGTGACGGGCTCCCGTCACTGATCGGCTATCTGACCCGGGTCCTCAAGACCCCCACGATCGCAGCGTTCTGGGAAGAGCTGGCCGTCCAGGCCCGCGAGGAGAACTGGTCGCACGAGGAATACCTGGCCGCGGTCCTGCAACGGCAGGTCGCCGACCGGGAGTCCAAGGGCACCACGATGCGCATCCGCACCGCCCACTTCCCGCAGGTCAAGACCCTGGAAGACTTCAACCTCGACCACCTGCCGTCACTGCGCCGCGACGTGCTGGCGCACCTGGCCACCGGCACGTTCGTCGCCAAAGCCGAGAACGTGCTCCTGCTGGGCCCGCCCGGAATCGGCAAGACCCACCTGGCCATCGGACTGGCCATCAAGGCCGCCCACGCCGGCTACTCGGTGCTGTTCGACACCGCCAGCAACTGGATCACCCGGCTAGCCACCGCGCACCAGGCAGGCCGGCTCGACGCCGAGCTGAAGAAAATCCGCCGCTACAAACTGATCGTGGTCGACGAAGTGGGCTACATCCCGTTCGATCAGGACGCGGCCAACCTGTTCTTCCAGCTCATCGCCTCACGCTATGAACAAGGCTCGATCATGGTCACCTCGAACCTGCCGTTCGGCCGCTGGGGCGAAACCTTCGCCGACGACATCGTCGCCGCCGCGATGATCGACCGCCTCGTCCATCACGCCGAGGTCCTCACCCTCACCGGCGACTCCTACCGAACCCGTCACCGGCGAGAACTCCTCGCCAGAGAAACACGCGCCAACCGCTCATAACCGCAGGTCCGTGGGGTCAACTTTCCCGAACCCGCAGAGGGTCAGATTTCAGAAAGCGCTGACA
>NZ_JAHWGU010000064.1 GCF_020873875.1 Actinoplanes sp. DH11 | reverse complement strand
CAAACCCCGCCCACCCACAAACTCACCCAACCGCCGAGCCTGCTCACCCAACGCACCCACCGAACGCCCCGACAACACCCACGGCACCACCGGAACATCCGAAAACACCACAGGCCCCGAACCCACCACCCCCGGAACCACCTCAGAAACCGGCGCCTCCTCCAAAATCACATGCGCATTCGTGCCACTGACCCCGAACGACGAGACGCCGGCCCGGCGCGGGTGGAATCCTTCGGGCCAGGCGACCTGATCGATCAGCAGGGAGACCGCACCGCTCTCCCAGTCCACCTGGGACGACGGACGGTCGACGTGCAAGGTCCGCGGCAGCACGCCGTGCCGCATCGCCATGATCATCTTGATGATGCCGGCCACGCCGGCGGCCGCCTGGGTGTGGCCGATGTTCGACTTGATGGAGCCGAGATAGAGCGGTGTCTCACGGTCCTGGCCGTACGTCGCCAGCAACGCCTGCGCCTCGATCGGATCACCCAACCGGGTACCCGTACCGTGCGCCTCCACCACATCCACCTCGGACGCCGACACACCCGCGTTCGCCAACGCCTGCCGAATCACCCGCCGCTGCGACGGACCGTTCGGCGCCGTCAAACCGTTCGACGCACCATCCTGATTCACCGCCGAACCCCGCAACACCGCCAACACCCGATGACCGTTCGCCACCGCGTCCGACAAACGCTCGGTGAGCAGCATGCCGACGCCTTCGCCCCAGCCCGTGCCGTCCGCCGCGTCGGCGAACGACTTGCACCGGCCGTCCCGCGCCAGGCCGCCCTGCCGGTCGAACTCGAAGAACGGGCTGGGCGTTGCCATGACCGTGACGCCACCGGCGAGCGCCAGGTCGCACTCGCCGGCCCGCAGCGCCTGGGCCGCCAGGTGCAGCGCGACGAGCGACGACGAGCAGCCGGTGTCCACAGTGACCGCGGGACCTTCGAAACCGAACGTGTACGAGATCCGGCCGGACACGACGCTCGCCGCGTTGTTCGTGACGCCGAAACCGTCGGCGGTGCCCGGGGCGAGCATCAGCACGGTGGCGTAGTCCTGGCCGTTGGTGCCGACGAAGACGCCGGTCTCGGTGCCGCGCAGCGACAGCGGATCGATTCCGGCTCGCTCCAGCACCTCCCAGGTGCCCTCGAGCAGGAGGCGTTGCTGCGGGTCCATGCCCATGGCCTCGCGCGGCGAGATGCCGAACATGCCAGGGTCGAAGTCGCCGGCGTCGTAGAGGAACGCGCCTTCGCGGGAGAAACCGGTGCCCGGGCCCGGGTCCTGGTATGCCCCGGCGGACCAGCCGCGGTCCTCGGGGAACCCGCCGACCGTGTCGACACCGTCGACGACGAGCTTCCACAGCTCCTCGGGAGATCCGACGCCGCCGGGGAACCGGCAGCTCATGCCGACGATGGCGATCGGCTCGTCGGCGACGGCCGCCGATCGGCCGGCGGCCGGCCGGTCGCCGGTCTCGCCGAGCAGATCGGCCCGTAGCCGGGCGGCGAGCTCAATGGCGTTCGGGTGGTCGAAAGCGAGAGTGGTCGGCAGGCGCAGCCCGGTGGCGACGCCGAGCCTGGTACGCAGGTCGACCGCGGTCAGCGAGTCGAACCCGAGCTCGCGGAACGCCCGGCCGGGGTCGACCTGGCCGGCATCGGCGTGGCCGAGCACGGCGGCGACCTCGGTGCGGACCATGTCGAGCAGGACCCGGTCCTGCTCGACGACGGAAAGCCCGGCGAGACTGGTCCGCAGCTCACTGCCACCCGATTCGGCCTCGGCACGCGCCCGATCCATCTCGGCCAGCGCCTTGCGCACCTCCGGGATGTCCTCGATCAGCGGCCGCCGCCGTGCCGAGGTGAACGCCGGCACGAACCTGTCCCAGTCCACGTCGGCCACGGCCACGAAGGCCTCGTCGTGCGCCACCGCCTGCCGCAGCGCGGTAAGGGTGTGTTCGACGGGCATGGGGGTGAGACCGCGCCGGCGCAACCGCCCGGCGACTTCGCCGCCGGACATGCCCTCGCCCTGCCACCCGGCCCAGGCGATGGAGGTCGCCCGGAGGCCACGGGCGCGGCGCCGGTCCGCGATCGCATCGAGGTAGACGTTCGCGGCCGCGTATGCCGCCTGACCACCACTGCCCCACGTCCCCGCGTTCGACGAGAACACCACGAACGCATCCAGATCGACATCCGCAAACGCCCGATCCAAATTCACCGCACCAGCAGTCTT
>NZ_JAHWGU010000063.1 GCF_020873875.1 Actinoplanes sp. DH11 | reverse complement strand
CCCGCACCCCGCACCGGCGGATTGTCCTTCCCGTCCGAGCTAACTCAGCTCTGCGTCCCGGCTTCCCCACCGGGCACACCGCGCCGGAACCGCCAACCTGCCGACACACGGCGGCGATCGTGTCCTCGGTTGTGGGTCCGGAACTCGCCCAGCGGGACCTCGTGTTCGCTCGCGGCGCCGCGAGAGCCGCCCAGTGCACGCCCACCCGGACGGAAACGAAGACGCGCTCGTGGCCAACCCGTACTCCCGTAGCCCAGTTCGGCGATTCGCCCAGCGACGTACGAGCCGGCCCAGCAATCGGGATCTGAGCTGACGTCCTTCATGGCCGCGCTGTGCACTATCGGCCCGGCAGTAGCCGAATCTCAGTTCTCCCAAGGCGCGCACCCGCGGCTCGGCCACTGCGATACCGCTCCGTTGAATCGGGCCCTTCCCGCTGGCCGGCAGAGGCTACGTTCCCATCGCTGGCACCTGGGCCAAGCTTCAGAGAAACCTGCATGACGTCGACGTCCGCGGCGATGGAATCGAGGCGCGACCTTCGGGCTAGCCGGTCCGCAGAGCATTTGATCGGTCGCATGGTCCGGATGTCAGGCCTGGTCTGGATGTCATGCCTGCGGTTCGGCTTCACAGGCGAGTTCGGGCGCCTACGGAATCGGCGTCGCCAGGGACGTCGGTGGCTTTGGAAGTGCCTCAGCTTCGAGAGGCGATCGCTCGGCGATCGACCACATCGACAGCATCTGCTCTCAGAAGACAAGCCGCATACGGCATGGACTCACGGATTGTTCGTGGCGCACCTGGATGGAGCATCGTGGCCAGACCCACGGCCCGGACCCCCCGGGATATCGCGACTCATACGCTCCCAGATCCTGCTCACTTCTCCGGCTTCATTCGCGCAGAAGCTGAGAACCTGGCCATGTGCGAGACGTCGCGTGCATGGCACTGCCGGCATACCGCACCGCTGCCCAGGAGATCGTGCGCCTCGGTGAGCCAAGTCATCGTCTACCGATGTCGGCTGCGGAACCGGCTTCCTGGCGAAGCGCGGAGAGAGCTTCACCCCCATCACGTCAATCAGGTCGGGTGCCAGCGACGCTCGCACAGCGATAGTCGGCCGTTCTCCTCCGGCGGAAGGCTCCTAGCGAAAACCCCGTTCCCGTGGATCGCTCATCCGGTCGCGCCCAAGGCACTGCGTCGGGTACGCGCCCTCGTACCGGTGAAGCAGACTGCTGCGTACATCATTCGAGCTGCCGTGCTCCGCGACTCCTGTAGCGACTACGGTTCCGCTCCGCGCGGACGAGTCGGGTGTGCCAGCGGAGAAGGCGGTCCGCGGGCCTGCCTTCAGTGCTGACCCCGAGCCGCGCACAGCACCTGCTTGCTTGAGCCGCGCCTGTTCCAGCCGCTGGGCCCGATCTACCAGCCTGGGCGGGACATCGACTCATGGGTACCCGCCCGTCGCCGGGATGCACAGCCAAGAATCCCGGCCGGCGGCAAACGCCGTCTCAACGTGGACCCGATGTTTCACGTGAAACGACGGTTCCGTCGCGCGCTGCGCCGTAAGCGCCAGATCCCCGTGCGACAGCTCCATGAGCGCCGACCCCTGTGCGACAGAACCCCTGTGCGTCAGGCCCATTCGGAGCCCCGTGATCAGCCACGGCATGGGCCCTTTGGACGTCCGCACGATCTCGCGGACAAGTGCGGTGCTGGATCGGCACCGTTCTAAGCCGCCGCATCGACAGCGGACTGGAGGTCACTGGGCGCCGACTGCACGCGTTGAGCCAACACCCAGAGACTGGCAGCTGCCGAGGCTGAGCCTAGGCAAAGCGAGGAAAGAGGCCCGCGGTGATGTTCGGCGCTCGCACACTCTTCAGCTGTCGACCTGGCGCCGAGCGGCACCTCGCCACATCGCGACGCAAGCAACAGTTCAAGGCGCCTAACAAGGGGCAACGGGTCGGACAGACTACGAGCCTGCTCGCTAGGACCGCAGCACATCCCGAACACCGCACAGAGGGATGGACGCTTTGTAGGCAAGCGGGTGCCGAATCATCTCGCCGGAGGCTGTGCTGTCCGCGCCTCACTAGCTGACGGCGGTCCGCACGGAGGGCTGTCTGAATTCATGTCACAGAATTCAGACAGACGTGGCGAGGACTGGCGGCGCGACGCGTCGGGCAGAACGACTCGCACCGGCGTGGCTCTGAGCAGATGAATCCGAAGCACGGGAGTCGCGGGCCGGGCGACGGCGAAACGAGGTCTGACTTACGTAGCGAAGGCAACGACGCTATGGGCGCTTCCGTGTTCCCCGAGGAGCTCGATCACCGAAGTACGCCTCCCACCCCGGCCCGCTCCAGCCCGCTCCGGCCCGACCCCGACCCCCGGCCCGGCCCGGCGGACCCCGACCCAGCCTAGCTCAGCCCAGCTCAGCCCAGCTCAGCCCAGCTCAGCCCAGCTCAGCCCAGCTCAGCCCAGCTCAGCCCAGCTCAGCCCAGCTCAGCCCAGCTCAGCCCAGCTCAGCCCAGCTCAGCCCAGCTCAG
>NZ_JAHWGU010000062.1 GCF_020873875.1 Actinoplanes sp. DH11 | reverse complement strand
ACGTTGAGTCCGGCGGCGTCCTACTCTCCCACACCCTCCCGAGTGCAGTACCATCGGCGCTGGAGGGCTTAGCTACCGGGTTCGGAATGTAACCGGGCGTTTCCCCTCCGCTATGACCACCGAAACACCTGTCAGCAACAGCGAAGAACCAGCAACCACGAAACCGTCACCGATTCCGTAGGTGGTTGTTCGTTTGCTGTGAATCACACAGTGGACGCAAGCGCAATGTATAGGGTGGTTAAGCCCTCGGCCTATTAGTACCGGTCAACTCAACACGTTACCGTGCTTACATCTCCGGCCTATCAACCCAGTAGTCTCCTGGGAGCCTTACCCACTCAAGGTGGTGGGATACCTCATCTCGAAGCAGGCTTCCCGCTTAGATGCTTTCAGCGGTTATCCCTTCCGAACGTAGCCAACCAGCCGTGCCCTTGGCAGAACAACTGGCACACCAGAGGTTCGTCCGTCCCGGTCCTCTCGTACTAGGGACAGCCCTTCTCAAGTATCCAACGCGCACGGCGGATAGGGACCGAACTGTCTCACGACGTTCTAAACCCAGCTCGCGTACCGCTTTAATGGGCGAACAGCCCAACCCTTGGGACCTGCTACAGCCCCAGGATGCGACGAGCCGACATCGAGGTGCCAAACCATCCCGTCGATATGGACTCTTGGGGAAGATCAGCCTGTTATCCCCGGGGTACCTTTTATCCGTTGAGCGACACCGCTTCCACACGCAAGTGCCGGATCACTAGTCCCGACTTTCGTCCCTGCTCGACCCGTCAGTCTCACAGTCAAGCTCCCTTATGCACTTACACTCAACACCTGATTGCCAACCAGGCTGAGGGAACCTTTGGGCGCCTCCGTTACCCTTTAGGAGGCAACCGCCCCAGTTAAACTACCCACCAGACACTGTCCCTCGACCCGATCAGGGCCGCAAGTTAGATACCCAAACCAACCAGAGTGGTATTTCAACAATGCCTCCACCTGAACTGGCGTCCAAGCTTCACCGGCTCCCACCTATCCTACACAAGCTAATTCGGATACCAATGTCAAGCTATAGTAAAGGTCCCGGGGTCTTTCCGTCCTGCCGCGCGTAACGAGCATCTTTACTCGTACTGCAATTTCGCCGGGCCTGTGGTTGAGACAGTGGGGAAGTCGTTACGCCATTCGTGCAGGTCGGAACTTACCCGACAAGGAATTTCGCTACCTTAGGATGGTTATAGTTACCACCGCCGTTTACTGGCGCTTAAGTTCTCCGCTTCGCGATTGCTCGCTAACAGGTCCCCTTAACGTTCCAGCACCGGGCAGGCGTCAGTCCATATACATCGTCTTACGACTTCGCATGGACCTGTGTTTTTAGTAAACAGTCGCTTCCCCCTGCTCTCTGCGGCCATACCACGCTCCACCCGCAAAGGGGCTTCACGCGTCCGGCCCCCCTTCTCCCTAAGTTACGGGGGCAATTTGCCGAGTTCCTTAACCACAGTTCACCCGTCGCCTCGGTATTCTCTACCTGACCACCTGTGTCGGTTTAGGGTACGGGCCGCTCGGAACATCGCTAGAGGCTTTTCTCGGCAGCATAGGATCAATGACTTCACCAGAACGGCTCGGCATCACGTCTCAGCCTCAATGCACCGCGGATTTGCCTACGGTACGGCCTACACGCTTACCCCGGCACAACCACCGGCCGGGCTCATCTACCTTCCTGCGTCACCCCATCACTCAACTACTACCCACGAGGGTCACAGACTCCACCAACGCAGACCGAAGTCCTTGCCGGCTTTGCGTGCTTAGCATCATGAGGTTCGTCGTTGGCGCTCCTACGCGGGTACGGGAATATCAACCCGTTATCCATCGACTACGCCTCTCGGCCTCGCCTTAGGCCCCGACTCACCCAGGGCGGATTAGCCTGCCCCTGGAACCCTTGGTCATCCGGCGGAAGGGGTTCTCACCCTTCATTCGCTACTCATGCCTGCATTCTCACTCGTGTAGCGTCCACGGCTGGATCACTCCGCCGCTTCACCCGCAACACGACGCTCCCCTACCCATCCACACACCTGCACCAGAATCCAAAGAAACTGGCGGAGTTAATGTGTGAATGCCACAGCTTCGGCGGTGTGCTTGAGCCCCGCTACATTGTCGGCGCGGAACCACTTGACCAGTGAGCTATTACGCACTCTTTAAAGGGTGGCTGCTTCTAAGCCAACCTCCTGGTTGTCCATGCGATCCCACATCCTTTTCCACTTAGCACACGCTTAGGGGCCTTAGCTGGCGATCTGGGCTGTTTCCCTCTCGACTACGAAGCTTATCCCCCGCAGTCTCACTGCCGCGCTCTCACTTACCGGCATTCGGAGTTTGGCTGATTTCAGTAAGCTTGTGGGCCCCCTAGACCATCCAGTGCTCTACCTCCGGCAAGAAACACGCGACGCTGCACCTAAATGCATTTCGGGGAGAACCAGCTATCACGGAGTTTGATTGGCCTTTCACCCCTAACCACAGGTCATCCCCCAACTTTTCAACGTTGGTGGGTTCGGTCCTCCACGTAGTCTTACCCACGCTTCAACCTGCCCATGGCTAGATCACTCCGCTTCGGGTCTAGAACATGCGACTAAAA
>NZ_JAHWGU010000061.1 GCF_020873875.1 Actinoplanes sp. DH11 | reverse complement strand
GCCTACTCTTTGCGCTGGTCGAACTGGCGACGCCGCCATCAAGCACGAGCCAGACAAGCCCACTACGCCCGCCGTCTCAACCTCGAACTCCGGCCATGATCACGAATGGCGGCTGCCGTACTAGCCCATTGTCGAATGCCGCCACTACCTGCTGCGGGGGCTCCCGTGAGGGAAACAGCGCACCGTCGAAGAGATCCGGGTAGCCGTCGTCGATCTCCAGGTGGCGCTGGGTGCTGCGTCGCAGGGTGATGTTCTGGGCCGCAAGCCGCTGAAACACTGGAACACGCTGTCAGTGACACTACGTACTGGCTCGGAGCAGACCAGCTGATACCACGGTGCGCCATAGGACAGAGCCGTTGCGGCGTCGAACTTGCCCAAGCGCCGCAGCAGGAGCGCGGTGTCAACGGGCAGGACAGTGCACGCCCACTGCCGAAAGTCGGCGCGGCCGTGCGGACAGGCACTCGCCGTCGCCCCGGGAGGGTCTGTTACCGGCAGCGCGTCGCTGTAGATGCAGTACAGCCCGGCGATGCCGTCGTTGCGGCATCTCCAGTCGAAGACATCGATCTGTTCCCCGGCCGGGGCGGACCGAGCGGCCTTCTGGTCGAACGCGATCCGGCCGTTGCCTGGCGCGGCGCGTTTCGCTTGCATCCGGAACCCGGCGTACCCCGAGTGATCTCGAATCCACCACTCCCAGTCCGCCCCGTTGCGAGCCTCCTGCGCGGACGTGAAGCGCTGAACCGACACGCTCCCGCGGTGCCCTGCGGCCAGCGTTAGCAGGACGTCGTCGGTGAAGGTCGTCTCTGCGGGCGCGAGACGCAGAGACCGGCCCAATCGCGTGCGCCATTGCACGTCAGCGGCACTCGCGCGAAAGCGGGAGCAAAGGTCCACCGCAGGTTGAAGGTAAGCAGCCGGCACCTCCGCGGTGCCCGCAGCGGTCAAGCTCCACACGTTGCGCCCGGTGACATCGCCGCTGTGAAGCAGTCCTTTCTCGATCATCGGGCGCCGAGCCGTATGTGCCTTGTTGCGCCAGCGTTGCTCTGCTCGCCACGGGCTCACATCCGCGAGATCCTCGGCATCCATGCAGGAGCCGAACCGGCGCCTGATCACCTCGAACACCTGGTGAGTCTCGGCTGTGCCCTGCAACTCATGGAGGGCTGCGAGAATCCACGCGGCCATCTCACGTTCCGAAGTCATCGCGACTCGAACCTCGCTTCCGGCAGGCATCACACGCTGCTCGACATCACCGAGGCGGGGGCACCCGGGTTTCAAGATCCTAAATGGATGGTTCATAACTGGGTCCCGGACACACGGTGGCACGGCGACGCCAGCCAGGCAGCGCGGATGCACCGGCCGGCCCACCGGCGGAACGCGTTTCACGAGGTAGGCTTCCATCCTAGGATGCCCTACGCGCTGTGTATCGCGAGCTGAACAGCGACCGGGTTGCTGGAGCTCACGACACAGCAACAACACATCGAAAACCCCGGTTCGGAAGCGAACTCGTGCTCTTTGGTCACTGGAGTCCCGTCACGGCTTGCTACCCCACCCGCCTCGGCGCAATGTTCATCTATGGAACCAGCGGACGCAGTCGGAAGTGACCTCGCAGAAAGCGATGCCGATCGGGCGCGTCATGCAGCCTTCGAATGGGCGGACATGTCTCCGGAGCGTCGTGCCGCAACCGTCAACGCGATGCTGCCCTTCTACCTCCACGACGCCGCCCGGGTCACGGCCGCACTCGCCGTCACGTGCACCCGCCACGAGTCCGACAGTGACATGGGATGGGACGACGCCGCGGCATTCCTCAGGCAGACATTGCAGCGGCTCCGAGATGCCGGCGCCGACCGCAGCGAAGCCGACCGCGAGCGGTTCGCGGCCCAGCTGCATCAGGAGTTGTTTCCGGATCCGGAACCGTACCGATGGCCCGACCGCAGTTCCCGCAGCCGCAGCCTCTGGCGGCGGATACTGGTGCGCGCACGCGTGCGGTGGCAACACCAGACGGCCGGCACCGCTGGGATCGGTCATCAATTGCTGTTCCTGCGGCTGGGTGGGCACGTCATCGGCAAGCTCGACTACCAAGTCTGCGAGCCTTGCCGGCGCGGGCTGGTCCGCAAACTCGACGTCGACCACAGCTACCGCGGCCTCGGATTAGGAAGCCGGGCGATCCACCGGATGCAACACCGCCATCCGGGCTACACGTGGCGAACAACCGTGCAGTACCCGACTGCAGGCACGTTCTGGCAGAACGTGAGCACCGCACCCGGCCTGTTCGACGAGGACGCCCACGGGGCGTGCCAGCACCTGGATCCCGACCGCGAGAACTAGCTGGCGGGCTGACCTGACGGCAGGCCGAAAGGCTGGAGAGCGGTAGCGCCGGCTGTGCAGACCGGCTGACGATCCAGATACACGTCCTGGGTCATACTGACCTGCGCATGACCGAGCTGATCAGCGATCTCCCGAACCGGAACACCCGTATCGTCCATCTGCGTCGCCACACTCCTACGCAGCAGATGCGACGTATCCCGATCCAGGCCGGCGAACACGAAAGCCGCCTCGACGTCACGGGAGACGCCGGACGGATCCCGTAACGTGCCCGCAGTCGAGGGCAGAACGATCGCGATTTCCTCCTGCCAGGATTCGCTTCGCTCCAGCGCATCGCGCAGCCATGGCGGAGCCGGCAGCCGGCGCCCGACTCGCACCGCCGTGGGCATGACCAGGTCGCAGTCCTCGCTGATCTGAACCACCCGAACGGTCAGCCTGACAGCGCCCAGCACGTGCGCCTCCAGAGACGGCATCACCCACGCCGGCACAGTCAACGTCCGATAACCGGCCTCCGTCTTGGGCTTACGCGCGAACACCACACCGATACCCGGATGGCGCGCCACCGTGCCCCGAACCTGCACCGTACGGCGGTGCAGATCAACCGCGTCCACGGTCAGAGCGATGCACTCGCCGATGCGCAGGCCGGTAGCCGCCATGACGTCAATGACCGCCGGAATGTCGCGGCGCACGGCGACAGGGGAGTAGGTGACCGTAGGCGCGCAGCTGCCGAAGCCGCACCGCATCGAGGCCGTTGGGGGCCTTCTTCGGCTTCGTACTAATCGGAGTCGTGTCCCGGACTGGGTTGCGGTCCATGAAACCGAGCCGGGCCGCGAACGCGCAGACGTTACTCAACACCGTCCGCACCGACATACCCACCGCCCGGCCATGCTCACGTTCGATGCGCCGCAGCAGCCGCTCGGCGACGGCGACCGTGAACTCGTGGCACCGCAGGTATCCGGCCGAGGGCAGCACCTGATGGTCGATCACGTTCCGGTAGGTGACCTTCGACCCGAGCGACCCCTCCCCGGCGGCGTAGGTCTCCCACCACGCCTCCACAACAACGCTGAGCCGGGTCTCGCCGTCTAACCCGGCACCGGCGCGACCACGATCCCGCAGCGCCTCCTTCAGCGCACGCTCGGCCGCCGCCTTCGACGCACGACAACGCTCCACCGACCGCGTCACTCCGTCGTAGTCACGGGAACCGCATCTCGCGACCCAGCTCGGCCCCAAGCGATGAAACCGCACCTTGCCACCCGTGCCGAGCGGTAGCGGTGGCCGGCCCATCCTGCCTACTCACAACGCCGTGCCAGAGATACAAGCCATGAAGCCACCTTGACGCGCATCCGCGATGGTCGTGTAAACCGAAGGGGAAAGGTTCCCTCGCTCGGATGGCATCGAGCAGCATCCAGAGCATCGAGCCCTCGCGGTACGGAGGGCCCTGGCAGTAACCCGAAGCGGCGCTACGCAGTTCGCGGAAGGTCCTTGCTCCGAAATTGTCAGAGGGTGTCGCCGCTTCCTGAAGAGTGACCCCGTAGGGATCCGGGAAAGTTGACCCCCTTCCTCCTTGATCTTGGAAGGGGTGTTGAAGGTGGAGGACTGGGCTGAGATCCGTCGGCTGCATCGGGCCG
>NZ_JAHWGU010000060.1 GCF_020873875.1 Actinoplanes sp. DH11 | reverse complement strand
GGGGGGGGGGGGGGGGGGGGGGGGGTTTTGGGGGGGCGGGGGGGGGGGGGGGCCGGGGGGGGGGGGGGGCCGGGGGGGGGGGGGTGGGGGGGCGCGAAATGGGGGTGCGGGGCGGGGACGGTCGGACGGTGGGAGATCAAGTTCCGGTCCTCGAGCGCCTTCCGTGTCACTGGCCGATCGCTTACTGTCATGAAAGATTTACATAAACCGATTCTTGGGGAGGCGTGATGAGAATCGGAATCTGGTTGGCCGGTGCCCGCGGTTCGGTGGCGGTCACGAGCATCGTCGGGGCGACCGCGGTCCGGGCCGGTCTGGCCGATCCGGCGGGGTGTGTCACCGAGCTTCCGCCGCTGCGTGACGCGAACCTGCCGCCGCTGGGCGATCTGGTGTTCGGCGGGCACGACATCACCGGCATTCCGCTCGTCAAGAAAGCGGATTCCCTGGTCACAGCGGGGGTGCTGCCGGGCGGCATCGCCGGTTCGCTCGGTGCGGAACTGGCCGCGGTGGACCGTGACATCCGGCCGCTGCCGTCCGCCGGGAGCCAGCGGGAGACCGCCCGGTTGATCACCGCGGACATCGTCGCCTTCCGGGACCGGCACGGTCTGGACCGGGTCGTGGTGATCAACGTGGCATCGACAGAACCGGTCGCGGACCATGATCCGGCGCACGCCGGCCTGGCCGCGCTGGAGGCCGCGCTCGGTGAGACGCGGGCGGTGCTGCCGCCGAGTGCGCTGCTCGCCTACGCGGCGTTCCGGGCCGGGTGCGCGTTCGTCGACTTCACCCCTTCGACCGGTGCCCGGCTGCCCGCGTTGGAGGAACTGGCCGCCGAGGCCGGGCTTCCGCACGCCGGCCGGGACGGCAAGACGGGGGAGACCCTGGTCAAGTCGGTGCTGGCGCCGATGTTCGCGATGCGTGACCTGCGGGTGCGGACCTGGGCGGGCACCAACCTGCTCGGCGGCGGCGACGGTGCGAACCTGGCCGACCCGGCCGCCAACGCCGCCAAGGCGGGCAGCAAGCAGCGGGTGCTGCGGGAAATCCTCGGGTACCAGCCGCAGGGCAGCAGCCACATCGAGTACGTGGACGACCTCGGCGACTTCAAGACCGCCTGGGATCTGATCACCTTCACCGGTTTCCTGGGCGTCGGCATGCGAATGGAGTTCAGCTGGCACGGCTGCGACTCGGCGCTGGCTGCCCCGCTCGTGCTGGACCTGGGCCGGCTGGTCGCGGTGGCACACGCGGCCGGGCGGGTCGGGCCGCTCACCGAACTTGCCTTCTTCTTCAAGGATCCGCTCGGCGACGTGCCGCACGCCCTGGCGGACCAGTGGGCGCTGCTCACCCGGTTCGCCCGGGAGTTGCCGCATGTCTGACCTACCACCACATTCCGCTCCGACGGACCTGCCGCGCGTGCGGACCGCACCTACCCGTCGCGCCGAAGATGAGCCGGACCGACCGGTCCGGCCGGACCCGGCGGCCCGCGCCGCCGGGGAAACGTCACCGCCGAAGCACGCAGGGTCCTCGGCACCGAAATCGGCACCGGCACCGGCACCGGCACCGGCACCGGCACCGGCACCGGGGCCGGGTCCGGGACCCGCGCCAGGACCGGCATCGGCACCCGCAACCGCGCCGGGACCGGCACCCAAAACCGCGCTGGCACCGGCACCCGCAACCGCGACGGCACCGAGACCGGCACCCGCGCCGGACCGAGCGGTCCGGGCGGTCCGGGCGCGCGGTCTCCCGCGTTGGCGTGACCTCGCCGAACTGGTTCGCGCACCCGCCGCCCTCTCCGTACCGGGTGACGCCATCGCCGGTGCCGCCGCGGCCGGTCGGCTGGGACCGCGCACGGCCGGGCTGGCTGCCGCGTCGGTGTGCCTGTACTGGGCGGGGATGGCCGCCAACGATTGGGCCGACCGTGACCTGGACGCCCGGGAACGCCCGGAGCGACCGATCCCGTCCGGCCGGATCTCGCCGCGGCAGGCGCTCGGTGTCGCGGCCGGTCTCACTGCCGCCGGTGTCGGGCTTGCCGCACTGGCCGGTGGCCGCCGGGCCGCCGTGGTGGCGGTGCCTCTGGCCGGGACGATCTGGGCGTACGACGTCTGGGCGAAGAATACCGCCGCCGGACCACCGGTGATGGCCGCCTGCCGGGGATTGGACGTCCTGCTCGGTGCCGGCAGTGACCGAATCGGATCAGCCGCTCCGGCGGCCTTGACGATTGCCGCGCACACCGCCACGGTCACCGCCCTGTCCCGGCGCGAGGTCAGCGGCGGCGACAGCGCACTGCCGGCGGCAACCCTGGCCGGTACCGTCGCGCTGGCCGCACTGGCGAGCGGTCGGCGCGCCGGGGCCTTTCCTGCGATGGCGAGCGGTCGGCGCGCCGGGGCCTTTCCTGCGGTGGCGAACGGTCGGCGCGCCGGGGTCCCGCCGGGCGAGGTCGCGAGCGTGTGGGGCGGCGGGGTCTCCACGGCGCTGGCGGCCTGGTACGCCGTCTGGTATGGCAAGGCGCAGGCACGCGCCGTCGCCGATCCGTCGGCGACCCGGATCCGTGCCGCCGTCGGCGCCGGCATCACCGGCCTGCCACCGCTGCAGGGCGCGCTCACGGCCGGTGCCGGCGCCCCGGTCACCGGCCTGATCTTGGCCGCGGCCGCGCCCCTGGCACGGCGCCTGACCCGATGGGTGTCGGCGACATGAGCGGGCTGCGGTTCGGGTACGGCACCAACGGGTTCGGCAACCATCGGCTGCCCGAGGCGTTGCGGGTGATTGCCGACCTCGGCTACGACGGTGTCGCGCTGACCTTGGACGTCGGGCACCTCGACCCGTTCGCCCCTGGTCTGGCCCGGCACACCGGCGAGGTGGCCGCGCTGCTGGACCGGCTCGGCTTGGGCGTGGTGATCGAGACCGGCGCCCGGTACCTGCTGGATCCGTGGCACAAGCATTCGCCCACGTTCATGCACGACGATCCCGCGCGACGGCTGGACTACCTGCGCCGGGCCGTGGACGTGGGTGCCGAGCTGGGGGCCGAGGCGGTGTCGTTCTGGGCCGGGGTCGCCCCGCCGGACGTGCCCGACCCGTGGCAGCGGCTGGTGCGGGGCTGTGCCGGCATCGTCGAGTACGCCGCCGCGCGCGGCGTGACGCTCGGTTTCGAACCGGAGCCCGGGATGCTCGTCGAGGACCTGGCCGGCTGGCACCGGTTGCACGCCGACCTCGGCGGGCCGGCGGGTTTCGGGCTGACCCTCGACATCGGGCACTGCCGGTGCCTGGAGCCGCTGCCCGTGCCGGACTGCGTCACCGCCGCCGGACCGCACCTGGTGAACGTGCAGATCGACGACATGCGGCGGGGCGTGCACGAGCATCTCGAGTTCGGGGACGGTGAGATCGACTTCCCGCCGGTGCTGGCCGCGCTCACGGCGACCGGCTATCGCGGGCTGGTCGCGGTCGAGCTGCCCCGGCACTCGCACGCGGCGCCGGCGATCGCCGCCCGCTCGATCGACTTCCTGCGAAAGGCGGCCGGATGACGGGCGAGACGGCGGGCGGGGCGACGACGGACGGCGCGACGACAAGCGGGACGACGACAAGCGGGACGACGACAAGCGGGACGACGACAAGCGGGACGACGACGGGCGGGACGACGACGGAAGGCGGCCGGATGACGACACTGCCGGAACTGCGTGACGCGCTGGGCCCCAACGCCTGGCTCGACGAGGCGATCGAACGGATCCGCCGGCATCCGGCGGCCCTGGCCGGACTGTTCCCGGCGGCGGGCCGCCGGTGCGGCCGGGTGCCGCTGCCCGGTCTGCCGGGCTGGACCTCGGACGAGGCGGCCCGGGTGCTGATGCTGGCCGAGGCGCCCGCCGAGGTGGAGCCGACCTACCGGTACGGCGACGGTGACGAGAAGCGGGCCGTGCTCAAGGCACTGCCGCTGGTGGCGGCCGGCGACACGGCCGTCGCGCTGCTGGCGGACGCGTTACGGACGAACGATCCTCGCCTGGTGGCGGCCGCGCTCGGCCCGTACGCCGTCCATCTCGACCAGGCAGCCTGGCGCCAAGGTCTGCTCAAGTGTGTCTTCATGGGCGTGCCGCTCGCCGCCGTGCACGGGGTGCGCGAGCGCGCCGACGCGGAGCTCGCGGAGATGCTGAGCGCGTTCGCGAAGGAGCGGACCGCCGCCGGGCGGGAGGTACCGGCCGACGCACGCGAACTGCTGGACCAGCTGATGGGGGCTTGATGCGGATCTTCGACCCACACATCCACATGACCTCTCGGACCACCGACGACTACGAACGGATGGCCGCGGCCGGGGTGCGCGCGGTCGTGGAGCCCGCGTTCTGGCTGGGGCAGCCGCGCACGGGACCGGAATCGTTCACCGACTACTTCGACTCGCTGGTCGGCTGGGAGCCGTTCCGGGCCGGTCAGTTCGGCATCCGGCACCACGCCACCATCGCGCTCAACCCGAAGGAGGCCAACGACCCGCGGTGCCGGCCGGTGCTGGATCTGCTGCCGCGCTATCTGGCCAAGGACGGCGTGGTCGCGGTGGGGGAGATCGGGTACGACTCGATGACTCCCGAGGAGGACGAGGCGTTCGCGACCCAGCTCGCGCTGGCCGTCGAGCACGAGCTCCCGGCGCTCGTGCACACGCCGCACCGGGACAAGGCGCGGGGCGCGGACCGCAGCATCGCGGTCGTCAAGGAGTCCGGAATTGATCCCTCACGAGTGGTGCTCGACCACCTCAACGAGCTGACCGTGGCGCCTGCGCTGGACGCCGGGGTCTGGGCCGGTTTCTCGATCTACCCGGACACGAAGATGTCACCGGCCCGGATGGTCAAGATCCTCCACGAGTACGGGCTGGAGCGCATCCTGATCAACTCGGCGGCCGACTGGGGCCGTTCGGACCCGCTGCTCACCGCGCGCACCGCCGAGGCCATGCTGGACGGCGGATTCACCAGCGACGACGTCGATCAGGTGCTGTGGCGCAACCCGGTCGAGTTCTACGGCGCGTCGGGCCGGCTCGACCTCTCCGACGTCTCCGTGGACGCCACCTTCGCCGGGAACTCGATCCAGCGCGGGGGCAGCTGATGCACCTGAGCTACTGCACCAACGTGCACCCGGCCGAGGACTTGGACGGCATCGTCGCGCAGTTCGACACGTACGCCGTGCCCGTGCGGGAGCATCTGCGCGAGGACCGGCTGGGCCTGGGGTTGTGGCTGGCCGCCCCGGTGGCCGCCGCGCTGGCCGAGGATCCGGCGCTGCGCCGGCGACTGCGGCACGAGCTGGACGCGCGGGGCCTGGAGGTGGTGACGCTCAACGGGTTCCCGTACTCGGCGTTCCAGGCCCCGGTCGTCAAGCACGCCGTCTACCACCCGGACTGGACGACGCCGGACCGGCTGGACTACACGCTGAACCTGGCCCGGGTCCTGGTGGACCTGCTGCCCGACCACGCCGAACGCGGCTCGATCTCGACGCTGCCGCTGGCCTGGCGCACCCCGTGGGACGCCGGCCGCGAATCGGCGGCGCTCTCCCGGCTGGACGCACTCGCCAAGGGCCTCGCCGACATCTCCGGCGCCGCCGGCCGGCCGGTGCGTGTCGGCCTGGAACCGGAGCCGGGCTGCGTCATCGAGACGACCGAGCAGGCCGCCGCCCAGCTGTCCCGGGTGGACAGCACCTGGCTCGGCGTCTGCCTGGACCTCGCGCACCTGGCCTGCGCGTGGGAACAGCCCGCCGCCGCGGTCGAGCGCCTCCGCGCCGCCGGGGTGCCGATCGTCAAGGTGCAGATCTCGGCCGCCCTCGAGGCGGCCGACGGCACCGAGCCGGCCCTGCGGGAGTACGTGGAGCCTCGCTTCCTGCACCAGACGCGCAGCCCCGCGGGGGAGTCCTCGGACGATCTCGACGAGGCGCTCGGGCAGGGATACGCCGGGCCGTGGCGCATCCACTACCACGTACCCCTGCACGCGACTCCCGAGGCGCCGCTGCGGTCCACCGTCCCGGTCGCCCGGGCCGCTATGAAAGCGCTGTTCGCCGGCTCCGAACCGGCGTGCGACCACTTCGATGTGGAGACGTACACCTGGGGTGTGCTCCCGCCCGCGCAGCGTCCCCGCGACGCCGCCTCGCTGGCCGCCGGCATCGCCGCCGAGGTCGCTTTCGCTCAGCTGCTCCTCGGGGAGGTGGCTCGATGACAAAGCTCGTCGTGCTCGACATCGTCGGGCTCACCCCGCGGCTGCTGGCGCACATGCCGCGGCTGCGCGCCATCGGCGAGCGCGGATTTCAGGCCCCCTTGGGTACGGTGCTCCCGGCCGTCACCTGTTCGGTGCAGTCCACGTTCCTGACCGGTGAGACCCCGGCCGGGCACGGCGTCGTCGGCAACGGCTGGTACTTCCGGGACCTCGGTGAGGTCTTCCTGTGGCGCCAGCACAACGCCCTGGTCGGCGGCGACAAGCTGTGGGACACGCTGCGCCGGCGCCGGCCCGGCAGCACGGTCGCCAACGTCTGCTGGTGGTACGCGATGGGCGCCGACGTCGACTGGACGGTCACGCCCCGGCCGATCTACTACGCCGACGGGCGCAAGGAACCCGACTGCTACACCGACCCGCCCGCCCTGCACGACGCCCTGACGTCGCGGCTCGGCACGTTCCCGCTGTTCACCTACTGGGGGCCGGGCGCCGGGATGCCGTCGTCGCAGTGGATCTGCCGTGCGGCGCAGCAGATCATGGCCGACCACGACCCGGATCTGACGCTCGTCTACGTCCCGCACCTCGACTACGACCTGCAACGGCACGGACCCTCGGCGCCGCAGGCCGCCCGGGCCGCCGCCGCGCTCGACGAGGTGCTGGCCCCGCTGCTGGACGCCGCCGAGGCCCGCGGCGCGACGGTGGTGGCGCTCTCCGAGTACGGCATCACCGACGTGAGCCGGCCGGTCGACGTGAACCGGGCCCTGCGCGCCGCCGGGCTGCTGCGCGTGCACACCCAGGACGGCATGGAGTACCTGGACCCGTGGACGTCGCGTGCGTTCGCCGTCGCCGACCACCAGGTCGCCCACGTCTACGTCCGAGACCCCGCCGACCTCCCGGAAGTAACCAAGATCTGCGCGGAGCTGCCCGGCGTCGACCAGGTCCTCGACGCCGGCGGCAAGGCGGCGCACGGGCTGGACCACCCGCGTTCCGGTGAACTCGTGCTGGTCGCCGAGCCGGACGCCTGGTTCACGTACTACTACTGGCTCGACGACGCGGCCGCACCCGACTTCGCGCGGCTCGTGGAGATCCATCGCAAGCCCGGCTACGACCCGGCCGAACTCTTCTTCGACCCGGCCGCGCCGGGCGCCGCGAAACGACGGGCCGCGGTGGCGCTGGCCCGCAAGAAGCTCGGCCTGCGGTACCTGATGAACGTGGTCGGGCTGGACGCGGGCGCGCACGCCGTCCGCGGCTCGCACGGCCGGCTGCCCGCCTCGGCCGCCGACGCGCCGGTGCTGCTCTGCTCCGACCCGGCCGCCGCCCGCGCGTCGATCGCCGCGACCGAGGTGAAGGACCTGCTGCTGGACCTGGCGTCATGACGGTGCCGGGCGTGCCCTCGGGCGGCATCCCGGAACGCGTCGACGCCGCCCTCGCCGCGTTCCTCGACCGGCAGGAACCGCTCTGGCCGGCGGTCGCGCCGTACGACGTGACATCGGTCCTGCGCTCCTTCGTGCTCTCCGGCGGCAAACGGCTGCGGCCCACCTTCTGCTACTGGGGGTGGCGGGCCACCGGTGCCGAGGACGCCGACGAGGTGATCGCCGCGGCCGCCGCGCTGGAGTTGTTCCACGCGTTCGCGCTGATCCACGACGACATCATCGACGGCAGCGAGCTGCGGCGCGGGCGGCCGGCGCTGCACCGGCACTTCGCGGACGTGTCCGGGGGCGCGGATTTCGGGCGGCACGCGGCGCTGCTCTGCGGCGATCTGTGCGCCGGGTGGGCCGAGCAGCTGTTCCACGAGTGCGGGCTGCCGATGGAGCGGATCACCCGGGCCTACCCGGTGTTCGCCGCGATGCGCACCGAGGTGATCGCCGGGCAGTACCTCGACCTCACCGCGGCCGCCCGCTCGGTCACGGCGGCGCTCACCGTGGTCCGGATGAAGGGCGCCCGCTACACGGTGACGCGTCCGCTGCACATCGGCGCCCGGCTGGCCGGCGCGGCGGACGCGTTGTGCGAGGCGCTTACCGCGTTCGGCGACCCGCTCGGTGATGCCTTCCAGCTCCGCGACGACGTGCTCGGCGTCTTCGGCGACCCGCGACTGACCGGTAAACCGGTGCTGGACGACCTCCGCGAAGGCAAGCCGACCGTGCTGATCGCGCTCACCCGGGAAGTGGCCGGCCCGGCGCAGGCGGCCCGGCTCGACCGCCTTCTCGGCGACTCTGAGCTGGACGAATCCGGCGCCTCGGAGCTTCGGGAGATCATCGTCGGGACCGGCGCGCGGGACCGTGTCGAGCAGATGATCAGGTCGGGGACGGATCGGGCGCTCACCGCTCTGGACGACGCGCCCGTACCGGACCGGGTCCGCAAGGAACTCGCCGAACTGGCCGCCGCCCTGGTCGAGCGCCGGCACTGAGCGCGTTCTCCCCGGACGTGTGCGGCCGGTGCCGCGCCGGCGGCTGCGTCGTTTGAGCCAGGGGTACGCCGCCGCCCGTACCGCCGCACCAGCGGATCTCCCCGAGTGGTCGCACCGTGGCGCGGGCCTCGCCGGCCGGCGCCGGCGGTCAGGTCGGCAACTGCTCGGGGAGCCCGGCGGCGAACTGATGGGAGACATGCATGAACCTGCGTTGCGCCGACTGCGGTCGCACCCACGAGCTGGGCTCGCTGGCCTGGCGCTGCGCCGCGTGCCACGGCGTGCTCGACCTGGACGGCTTCACCCCGTCGCTGCCGTCCCGGGCCGAGCTGACCCGGCGCCCGCCCAGCCTGTGGCGGTACGCCGAGGCGCTGCCGATCGCTGAACCGCCCGCACTCACCCTGGGCGAGGGCATGACACCGCTGGTTGGCGCGCCCGGGCTGCCCGGCGTACGCCTCAAAATGGACTATCTGATGCCGACCGGCTCCTTCAAGGACCGCGGGGCGGTCCTGCTGATCGCTCTCGCTGCGGAGCTGGGCGTACGCCGGGTGATGGTGGACAGCAGCGGCAACGCCGGAACCGCCGTCGCCGCGTACGCCGCCCGCGCCGGGATGGGGTGCGACGTCTACGTCCCGGAGAGCACGTCCGCCGGCAAGGTGGCGCAGTTGCGCGCCTACGGCGCCACCGTGCACCTCGTCCCCGGCAGCCGCGAGGACACCGCCGAAGCCGCGGCGCGCGCCGCCGGCGAGCCCGGCGTGCTCTACGCCAGCCACGTCCACCATCCGTTCTTCGCGCACGGCACCAAGACGTACGCCCTGGAGGTGTGGGAACAACTCGGCGGCCGGCTTCCCGCCACCCTGGTCCTGCCCGTCGGCAACGGCACCCTCGTCCTGGGCACGCACCTGGCCTGCACCGAACTGCTCGCACAGGGCCTGATCGGCCACCTGCCACAGATCGTCGCGGTCCAGGCCGCGGCCTGCGCCCCCCTGGCCGCCGCGTTCACCGGTGGCGCGTCGGCCACCACCGACATCAGCACCACGGCCACCGTCGCCGAAGGCATCGCCATCGCCCGGCCGGCCCGCGGCCACCAGGTGCTCGCCGCCGTCCGCGCCACCGGCGGCACCGTCATCACCGTCACCGACGAGCAGGTCGACGCCGCGCACACGGCGCTGGCCCGGGCCGGGCTCTACGTGGAACCGACGTCGGCGGTCTGCTGGGCTGCCGTCCAAGCCGGCCTGATCGACACCGAGACCCAGCCGGACGGGGTGCCCGCCGCGGTGGTTCCGCTCTGCGGCAGCGGCCTCAAAGCCAAGCCACCGGCCTGACGGTCCCCCTTCCCGTTGGCCTTTTTCTGGTTCGCGGTGCGCCTGTCCGCCGGCCGGTTACGGCGCTATCGAGCGGGCGGCGTCCACTGGTAGTGCCGGGAGGTGGTGATCTCGCGGAAGCCGTACCGGCGCAGGATGGGTGCGCTGTCCGGGGACGCGTCCACGTGCAGCAGCCGGAACCCGCGGGCCGCCGCCTCCCGGGCCCGGGCGTTGACCAGGGCACGGTAGAGGCCGCGGCCCCGCCAGTCCGGCACCGTCGTGCCGCCGAGGAACGCGACGTGATCGGTGCCCGGGTGGTACAGCGTCCACCCGGCACAGACGATGCGCCCGCCGGCCTCGGCGACCAGGATGGTGATCTGGTCGGGGTCGCCCGTCACCCGGCCGGCGAGGTCGGACTCGACCCACGAGCAGTCGAACCCCCACACCTCGGTCTCGTGGTCGGCGATGCGGCGCAGATCCTCGGCCGCGCTGACCCGCCGCAGCACTACGCCGCCGGGCAGGACCGGTTCCGCTGCCACCTCCGCGGCGAACCCGAGCAGCACCGTCGACGGTGCCTCCGCCGTGAAACCCGCCGCGACCAGCCGTTCGGGAAGTTCCGCGGGCAGGTCGTGGGCCCGCACCTTCCACTCGACGCCCTGACCACGGTCCCGGAAGTAGTCCCGCTGACGAACGATCAGACGATCCAGGTCAGCGCCCACCGCCCCGACGTCACGCGGCGCCCGGATCCGGCCCATGTGCTCGCCGACGATCCGCAGGACCGGACCGTCGTACTCGTAGATCACCCCAGCCGGCACCGGCCCAGCCGGCATCCGCATCTGCTCGTCGTAGGCAGCCAGGAGCGCAGCGGTATCGACCATGCCCATGCCCACATGGTGCCGGATCCGCCCGCCCGGCGCTGCCCGCCCTCCGCCGGCCCGGCCCGCCTTCTCCCGGCCCGGTCGCCTCTGCGGCCGAGCTCGGCTCGGCCCGGGCCCGGCTCGGCTTGGCTCGGCCAGCGGCGTACAGCTTTCGCTGAATACAGCGTTTGCTGTACTGTTGCGGCGTGGAGACGCTGACGCACGGTGAAGTACTCGCCCGGTTCGGGCACGCGCTGTCCGATGCGACCCGGGCCCGGCTGTTGCTGGCGCTGCGCGGCGAGCCCGGATATCCGGCGGAACTGGCCGAACAGCTCGGAGTGACCCGGCAGAACCTGTCCAACCACCTCTCCTGCCTGCGCGGCTGCGGCCTCGTGGTGGCCGTGCCGGAGGGACGCCGCACCCGGTACGAACTCGCCGACGGCCGCATCCGGCACGCCCTCGACGACCTCCTCGGCCTCGTTCTGGCCGTCGACCCGGCCGCCTGCCCAGCCACCGACGAGAAGGGCTGCTGCTGATGAGCCTGCCCCTGCTGCCCAGCGGACCGGTCCCGGCATCAGCCGGCGGGCTGGCACCCACATCCGCAGGCGGGCCGGCCCCGACATCTGCCGGTGGGTCGGTCTCGGCATCCGCGGGTGGGCCGGTCTCGATATCTGCCGGCGGGTCGAGTTCGATATCCGCGGGTGGGCCGGCGTCGTCGCTGCCCGGTGAGGTGTCTGGGGCGCGCGACGGTGGTCCAGCGTCACCGGCCGGCGAGTCCGGTCGTGATCGACGGGCGGTGCTGACGCGTCGGATCCGGCTCCTGGTGGCGGCGACGATCGCCTACAACGTGGTGGAGGCCGTTGTCGCGATCGGTGCGGGGGCGGCGGCGGGTTCTACTGCGCTGATCGGATTCGGGCTTGACTCGGTGATCGAGGTGTCGTCGGCGGCTGCGGTGGCCTGGCAGTTCGCTGCCCGGGACCCGGCACGCCGGGAGCGTGCGGCGCTGCGGATCATCGCGGTGTCATTCTTTGCGCTGGCCGCCTATGTGACGGCCGAGTCCGTGCGCGCGCTGCTCACCGGCGATGAGGCCGAGCACTCCAGCGTCGGCCTGCTGCTGGCCGCGGTCTCCCTGGTGATCATGCCGGGACTGTCCTGGGCGCAGCGCCGGGCCGGGCGGGAACTCGGCTCCCGGACCGCTGTCGCTGACTCGAAACAGACACTGCTCTGCACCTATCTGTCCGCGGTGCTGCTTGTCGGCCTCGGCGTGAACAGTCTGTTCGGCTGGAGCTGGGCCGACCCGCTGGCAGCCCTGGTCATCGCGGCGGTCGCGGTCAAGGAGGGCCGGGACGCCTGGCGCGGCGACGCCTGCTGCACCTCGGGCATCGGCGCGCCGACTCCGGGTGGTGGGGCGCCGGATTCCGGTGGGGCCGATTCAGCGGCGGCGGCAGCTTCCGGTGGTGCGACGGACGCTTCGGACGGTGAGGGCTGCTGCACCCCGGGCGGTGGGTGTTGCGGCCCCGCGCGGTAACGACGCGTCGACTGTCTGCCCCGCTCTGCTTGCCGCCGACCGACGACTGGTGACCGGCGCTGACGACCGCCGGCGACCGATGACTTGTGACCAGCGACCGGCGCTGACGACCGGCGACGACCGGCGACTTGTGACCGGCGCGCGCGAGGGGCTGGCGGGGTGGCGTCGGGGATGTAGCGAGGGCCGACCGGCTGGCGTGGAGGATGGCGCGGTGGTGGCGGCGCGGGCCGATACCGCAGGGCGGGGGACCTGGCGGCGCTGCCGGGCTTGGAGGGGCGGTATGTGCTGGTTCGGGCGGACTGGGAGTCGCGGCGGCTGTGCGTGGCGCCGGCGGAGTGTCCCCTTGGTCTGCCAAGCGGCCGGTGCATGAGCAGCCGCGATCCGCTGCGTCTGGGCGGCGTTGTTGATCTGCTAGCGATGCGAAATCGCGGTTTCAACCCCATGATCACAGCGATTTCGTACCGCTAGTGTCCTGCGCCAGAAATTCGGCTACAAAATCGGGCGAGTGATTCGAGGATCTCTTCAGCGGTCTTGGTCCAGATGAACGGCCGTGGGTTCTGGTTCCAGGCGGCGATCCAGGTCCGGATGT
>NZ_JAHWGU010000005.1 GCF_020873875.1 Actinoplanes sp. DH11 | reverse complement strand
ACCCACGGCTGGTTTCCGAGCCACCAAACAGCCGTACGTGACAGCCAGACCGGCCAGAACGCGCCAGCTGTCACCCACGGCTGGTTTCCGAGCCACCAAACAGCCGTACGTGACAGCCAGACCGGCCAGAACGCGCCAGCTGTCACCCACGGCTGGTTTCCGAGCCACCAAACAGCCGTACGTGACAGCCAGACCGGCCAGAACGCGCCAGCTGTCACCCACGGCTGGTTTCCGAGCCACCAAACAGCCGTACGTGACAGCCAGACCGGCCAGAACGGGCCAGCTGTCACCCACGGCTGGTTTCCGAGCCACCAAACAGCCGTACGTGACAGCCAGACCGGCCAGAACGCGCCAGCTGTCACCCACGGCTGGTTTCCGAGCCACCAAACAGCCGTACGTGACAGCCAGACCGGCCAGAACGCGCCAGCTGTCACCCACGGCTGGTTTCCGAGCCACCAAACAGCCGTACGTGACAGCCAGACCGGCCGGAGCGGGCCAGCTGTCACCCACGGCTGGTTTCCGAGCCACCAGACAGCCGGCCGGAGCGGCCGGAGCGGCCAGCCGCCGGAGCGGGATGGCTGTCACCTCCGGCTGGTTTCTGGGACGCCGGGCAGCCGTGCGTGACAGCCGGGGGCGGTTGGCTGTCACGCACGGCTGGTTCTGGGGGCGGTGGGCAACCGTGAGTGACAGCTGAGGGTGGTGGGTGGCGCGCGATCGGCCGGCTCGACGGGCGGCTTCGGGCACCCGCCGGCCCGAGGAGTTCGACCTTGGCGCGGGAGCTGGCGCGTGGTCCGGGGGGAGGCCGGCCTCAGGTAAGAGGTCGGCGGCCCGGGACTGCGGGCTATTCGCGGCCGAGCAGGCCGCGTTCGAAGGCGGCGGCCACCGCGGCGGCTCGGTCGCGGACGCCCAGCTTGGCGTACGCGTGCAGCAGGTGCGTCTTCACCGTGGCCTCGCTGATGAAGAGGCGGCCGGCGGTCTCCCGGTTCGTGCAGCCCTGCGAGATCAGTGTCAGTACTTCGAGTTCGCGCTGGCTGAGCGGCTCCTTCGCGGGTGAGCGCAGTTCGCCCATCAGCCGGCCGGCGATGGCCGGGGAGAGCACGGATTCACCGCGGTGCGCCGAGATCACCGCGCGGAACAGGTCCTCGCGCGGGGTGTCCTTCAGCAGGTATCCGGTGGCGCCGGCCTTGATCGCGGGGAGCACGTCGCTGTCGGTGTCGAACGTGGTCAGGACCAGCACCCGGGCGGCCGATCCGGCGGCCTTGAGTTCGCGGATCGTGGTGACGCCGTCCATCACCGGCATTCGCAGGTCGAGCAGGACCACGTCGGGGGTGACCGCGCCGGCGACCGCGAGCGCCTCCCTGCCGTTGCCGGCCTCGCCGAGGACGGTGAACCGGTTGTCGCCGGCGAACATGCCGCGCAGACCGTCCCGGACGACGGGGTGGTCGTCGACGATCAGCAGGCCGATCATGCGATGCCGCCGACCGCGACGGCCGGCACGCAGGCGGAGAGCGCAGTCCCGCCACCCGGCTCGGACTCGATCTCCATGGTGCCGGCGATCCGGGCGAGGCGTTCCCGCATGCCTTGCAGGCCGAACCCGCCGTCGGCGCCGCCGGTGCGGGACTGCGCCGGGTCGAAGCCGGCGCCGTCGTCGCGCACGTCCAGGGTGACCACGTCCTCCATGTAGGAAAGGGTGAGACCGACCCGGTGGGCGCCCGCATGCCGGGCCACGTTGGCCAGGCCTTCCTGTGCGGTACGCAGCAGCGTCGTCTCGATCTCCGGCAGCAGCCGGCGTGGCATCCCGGTGGTGACCAGTTCCGCCTTCACGCCGGTCCGCTCGGCCCAGATCTCCACGATCTCGCCGAGCGCCTCCGGCAGCGCCGCACTGTCCAGCTGTTGTGGCCGCAGCGCCTGCACCGAGCGGCGTGCCTCGGTCAGGCTTTCCCGGGCCAGCCGTTTCGCGGCCGCCAGGTGCCGGTCCCGCTCGCCGGGGTGGCCCTCGGCCGCCTCCAGCTGGGTGACGATGCCGGTCAGCCCCTGCGCCAGGACGTCGTGGATCTCGCCGGCCATCCGCTGCCGCTCGTCCAGGACGCCCGCCTCCCGTGCCTGGACCAGGAGCTGAGCGTGCAGGCCGGCGTTCTCCCGCATCGCGGTCTCCAGCTTGGCGTTGGCCTCGGCAAGCTCGTCGAGCATCTGCTCCCGGCGGGCGTGGTTCTGCTCGGTCCGGGTCTCCACCTGCAACATCACCGTCGCGATCAGCACGTTGCAGCCGAGGACGGCGCCGTAGATGAGCCACACGCCGTCCTCGGCGAAGTTCTGGACCCCGCCGATCTGGGAGGCCGCCGCGACGGCGGCGACCGGGACCGCACCGGCCAGCCTCCAGCGACCCGGCAACGCGTACGCGACGAAGAGGTAGCCGGTCCAGGTGAAGACGCCGTAGAAGGGGCTGCACCAGACGAGCGCGACGTTGAGCACGTACAGCCCGGCCAGGAAGACCAGCATGTGGCCGAGACGTTTCTCCCACTGCGGGTGCAGGGTGATCCACCAGCCGATCCAGGCCGCGGTCACCACGGTGAGCAGCAGGACCAGCGGGATGGGCCGCGCGGGCAGGCCGCTGTCGCGGGTCGCGAGGGCCAGCACGAACGAGCCGGCCAGGGTGCCGTAGGTCAGCCAGGTGATCCACCACTCGCGAACCGCCTGCGAGCCTTCCTCCGCCTCGGCGTCCAGCATGTCCGTCACTCCCAGCGGAAGTACTTCGCGGCAACCGCCCCGAACACCAACAGGTATCCCAGGAGCACCGTAACGGAGAGCAGGTTCGGCCAGTGCCCCGTCATCGCCTCGTGCATCAACCGCTCACCGGCGCCGAGCGGGGTGTAGTCGCTGACCCGCCGCAGCACCTCGGGCATCACCTGGCGCGGCGCCCACAGCCCGGCGAAGAACATCAGCGGGAAGAACAGCAGCAGCCCGATGGAGTTGGCGGCCTTGCCACTCGGTGCCAATGCCGCGATCACCAGCCCGATCGAGAACACGCCGAGCGTCGCCAGCACCACGGCGAGCACGAAGGCGACCGGGGACTCCGGCATCGGCACGCCGTAGACGGTCCCGGCGAACGCGAAGACCAGCACCCCGGAGACCAGCACGGTGATCAGCGCTGCCGTCAGCTGGGCGCCGAGCAGCGCGACCGGCTTGACGGGTGTGGTGGCGAGCCGCCGCAGGATGCCCTTTTCCCGGTAGGTGGCGAGCACCGTCGGCATGCCCTGCAGGCCCATCATGCCGATGCTCAGCGCGATCACGATGCCGGCGTAGACGTCGATCACCCGGAGGCCGCCGAGGTCGTCGCTGGGCTCCCGGAAGGACGGCACGGCGCCGAGGATGCCGATCAGCACGACCGGGAAAATCACCGTGAAGAACAGGTAGAGCGGCTCCCGCAGGGCGGTCCGGAACTCGGCGGCGACGAGCTTGCGGAAGACGGTCATGACGGGGACTCCTCGGAGGCGCGGCCGGTCAGGCGGACGAAGGCGTCGTCGAGGGTGGCTTGCTCCAGGCGCAGCTCCACCGCGACGATGCCGTTGACAGCGAGCACCGAGGTGACCGCGTGGAGCAGGTTGCCGGTACCGCTGACCTCGATCCGGTCGCCCTGCCGGCTGATCCGGGTGACCTCCGGAGGCGCGGAGAGCAACTCGTCGGAGATCGGGGCGGACGGACGGAAGCGAATCTTCTGGTCCTGGCTGCTGGTCTGCTCGACCAGGCCGGCGGGGGTGTCCAGGGCGACCACCTCGCCGCGGTCGATCACGGCGATCCGGTCGCAGAGGCGCTCAGCCTCCTCCATGAAGTGGGTGACCAGCACCAGCGTGACGCCGCGGTCACGGAACCCGGAGATCAGGTCCCAGGTGTCCCGCCGGGCCTGCGGGTCGAGGCCGGTGGTCAGCTCGTCCAGGATCGCGATCCGCGGGTTGCCGATCAGGGCGAGAGCGATCGACAGTCGCTGCTTCTGGCCTCCGGAGAGCTTGCCGAACGTGGTCCGCAGCTTCTCGGTGAGGCCCAGGTCCCCGGCGAGTTTCCGCCAGTCGGCCGGGTCCGGGTAGAACGCGCTGTAGAGCTCCAGCACCTCGCGGACCGTCAGCTTCTCCTGAAGCTCGCTCTCCTGGAGCTGGACACCGACCTGGGCACGCAGCGCCCGGTCCCGCGGCGCGTGGCCCAGGACGGTGATCCGGCCGGAGTCGGGGGTCCGCAGACCGGCGACGCATTCGACAGTGGTGGTCTTGCCGGCACCGTTCGGACCCAGGATGCCGAAGATCTCACCCGGTTCGACCGCGAACGAGACGTCCCGGACGGCGAGTGTCTCGCCGTACCGCTTGCTCAGGTTCTTGACCTCGATGACTGCCATGCACCAAGCGTCGCGGAAACACCACCGGGACCGAATCGACCGGCGAGCGACAGTGGCGGTCCACCGATCGGTTGATGCCGGACTACACCCCCTCGGTGACCGCCTCCGCGCTCGGTGCGTTGCTGCGGCGCAGGCTCGAGTAGACCGAGCCGACCTGGGCGGCGACACGCTTCCAGGAGTACGCCTGACGCGCCCGATCCAGCGCCGCGGTGGCATAGGTGAAGCGGCGCACCTTGTCGTTGACCAACCGGCGCAGCGCACCGCCCAGCGCCCGCGGGTCACGGGCCGGGACCAGGTCACCGGTCAGCCCGTCCACCACGGTCTCGTTCAGCGCGCCCACCGCGGTGCCGACGATCGGCACACCGCAGGCCATCGCCTCCAGCGCGGACTGCTCCAGCAGGTCCTCGTCCTGCCACGGCGCGGACACCACCACGTCGGCCGAGCGGTACCAGCTGGGCAGGTCCCGGTGCGCGACCGAACCCACCAGGCGCAGCCGGTCCGCGACCCGGAACTGCTCGGCCATCGCGCGCAGCACCTTGGCGCCCGGGTCGGCGGAGAGCTGCTCGGCCGGCGGACCGCCGACCACGACGATCTCGGCGCCCGGCACGTACCGCATCGCCTCGATGACGTCGCCGAAGCCTTTGCGCTCCACCAGCCGGCCGACGGAGAGGATCCGGGGGCGTTCCGGGTCGCGCTGCACGGACGGGCCGTCCGGGGTGAAGCGGTCGCTGTTCACACCGGCCGGGACGATCGTGAGCCGCTCCCGCGGCACCCCGATGCGCACGAGGCCGCGTACCTCGTCCTGGGTCTGTGCCACCACCCGGTCCACCGCCCGGCCGAGCGCACGCTCGTAACCGGACCGCGACGGGCCGCGCACGTCCTTCGGCGCGTCGCGCAGGGTCGCGAGCTCATGGAAGGACTGCACCACCGGGATCCCGATCTGACGTGCGGCGGTCACCGCGGCCAGGCCACTCGTCCAGAAGTGGGCGTGCGCGACGTCCGGCCGCCAGCCGTCACCGCGCCACTGGTCACTCAGCACCCGCGCGAACTCGCCCATGTGCGGCAGCAGCAGGTCCGGCGGGATCGGCTGGGCCGGGCCGGCGACCACGTGCACGACGCGGACACCGCTCGGGGTGGCGACCACCTCGGCCACGTCGGGGTCGTCGCGCCGGGTGTAGACGCGCACCTCGTGACCGAGCTCGGCGAGTGCACCGGACAGCTCGGCGACGTAGGCATGCTGGCCGCCTTCGCCCAGCGGGCTGGCGTGCTCGGAGATCATCGCAATCCGCACCGTGGTCTCCTTCGGCGGCTATTTTTCCAGGCTGCGGTCGGGTACGACGCCACGCGACGACAGCCGGAAGGGGGCGAGCTCGATTACGCGGTCGGGATTGCCCCTGAGTTCGATACGTAAACATGGGCCGGTCGTTACAAGGGCCGCCAGCAGGGTAATCCGTTCGCCGTGGCAATCGTGGCGCGCACCATCCAGGCCCCTCCCGAGCGTATCTTCGCCGTGCTGGCCGACGGCTGGACATACAGCGACTGGGTGGTCGGCACCGTACACATCCGGGACGTCGAGTCCTCCTGGCCGAGTCCCGGCTCGAAACTGCACCACAAGGCCGGCCCGTGGCCAGTCTCCCTGCACGACTCCTCGACCGTGCTGGCCTGCACCCCCAACCGGCAGCTACGGCTGAACGCCGGGCTCTGGCCGCTGGGCGCGGCGGTGGTCGACATCCGGCTGGAACCGCTGAACGGCGGCACCGCCACCCGCGTGGTGATCAAGGAAGACTTCGAGGCCGGCCCCCTGCGCTGGGTCCAGAACAAGGTCAACGACCTGGTGCTGCACCGCCGCAACGTGGAGACGCTGCGCCGCCTGGCCGACATCGCCGAACGCGACGACAAGCGCTGAGCACCGGCGCCGCTCCGCCACCGGTGCTCAGCCCGCGGCGGAGCGGTCACGGTAGAGGCGGGAGTAGCGGTCCAGGATCGGTTCGATCTCGGTGACCGCCACCTCGGCGAACCCCTCGAACACGTCCCGGTGCAACTCGATGTCCGAGACGACCCGGGACGACAGCGCGGTGTTGAAGAGATCCATCATCACCCAGGTGTCGTCGAGCAGCTCGAAGCCGTTCATCGGAGCCTGCGTCAGCGCGGCGTCAGCGGGGATGATGCCGACCGACACATTGGGCTGCCCCGCGATCTCCCGGATCCGGCGCAGCTGCGCGAGCATGTCCTCGGGGCTTCCCAGCCGATTGCTCAGAGTGGCCTCGGTCATCAGGAAGCGGAACCGTTTGTCGGGGAGCTTCAAGATGCGCTGACGTCGTAACCGGGCGGCGACCCCGTCGAGCAGGTCCACCTCCGGCACTTCGGGCGCCGCCCGGCCGGTCCGCCGGCGTTGCGGTCGCATCACGGCCTCGGCGTACCCGCTCGTCTGCATCAGGCCGGGGACCACCGCCGGTTGGAAGGTCCAGATCTCATGGGCGGCCAGCTCGGCCCGCGCGACCTCGACCTGGCGGCGGGCCAGTCCGCTCTCCTCCGGGCGCCACTGCGTCATGGGTACGGAGGTCGTCCGCCCGCCGGCCGCGCGCCGCACCAGATCGTCGATCTCCGCGGGCGGCATCCGTAACGCCTCGGCGAGCCGGCGCACGTCCTCGGGGGCCGCGCCGGTGCGTCCGGTCTCGATCCTGGACACCTTGGCCTGTGTCATGCCGGCCAGTGAGGCGAGGGCGTTGCCGGTCAGACGTAACGACTCACGGCGCTGCCGCAGGATCCGGCCCACCGGACGTCCGGGATCCCGGCCGGAAGCGCCCGGCCCGGAATCCTCATCGGCCACGCCCGGCATCCCTCGTTCCCTCCCCCTCAGGCTGGGCCCGACCTAGACCTTCTGCTGCGCCCGCACGGCGTCGGCCAGGAGTTCGAGGGGGATCTCGACGAGTTGCTCACCCTCGGGCACGTCGACAGCGGCCGCAGCGGCGGTCACCGTGTAGCCCTGCACGATGACGCTGCTCCGATTTGTCGTATAGACGGTGGGGCATGTCCCAGTGGTGCAGGTAACGGCCAGCGGGGTCAGGACGAGATCATTTTGCATGGTCGCAGATTCTCACAGTCCCGATCCCAAGATCGCTAATCCGGCACATTGCACCCCAGACACACTGCAACTCATATCAGACGCGATCAGCCATCGAGCCGTATGCAATGCTCCCCTTCGCCATATGGCAATTCGCCGATCCCAGATTGCCATCTGGCAGGTCATTTGCCGGTTCGGCGCCGGTTTCACCACCCCTTGCACATGCATTGCACGGGATCTCCGAGGAATTGCATAGTCGAATCGCGGGCCGCGCACTCCTGGCCCGCTTCACCCGGCCGGGTGCCCGTCATCCCGCTCCACCGTCTCGGCACCACTCGCCCGTGGTCAGCCGGAGATAGGGGTCCGCCATGTCGCCGCACCACAACCTGCTTTACTTCGCCACTGCCGCCTGCATTCTGCTCGCCCTGCACATGGTCCGTCGCGTCCTCGCGCCGATGGGCGCCCTGTTACGCGCCGCGGCAGCGGTGACAGTCGCCGTGCTGGCGTTGCTCACCGCGCTCGTGCTCGTCGCCACCGCACTCGCCGTCCAGCCGTAACCGGAACGACCCTACCGCGCAGTGTGCCCGGCCCCCGCTCGCTGCGCGGCCCCGTACCGCCCAGAATTCGTCCGCGTCCAGCGCTCCACCGCGCCCGGCCCACCCGCGCGGGGGTGGCGGGTCAGTCCGCGTAGATCAGGCGGTTGGCGCCGCTGATCGCGGCTCGGTAGAGGCCCCCGGTCAGGGACCGGTCGCGGGCCAGCGCGGCGCGCGCCGCGTTGGCGCCGGGGGCGCCGTGCACGCCGCCGCCCGGGTGGGCCGAGGCGCTGCCGAGGAAGAGGCGGTCGACCGGGGTGTCGGGCCGGCCCAGGCCGGGGATGGGGCGCAGGAACAGCTGCTGGTGCGCGGCCGCCGTGCCGCCGCCGAGCGCGCCGCCGACCAGGGACGGGTTCTCGCGTTCCAGGTCGGCCGGGGAGAACACGTTGCGGCCCCGCACCGCGTCGCGGAAGCCGGGCGCGTGGTCCTCGATCACCGCCTCCATCCGTTCCACGTGTTCGGCGATCTCGTCGGCCTGCCATGACTTGCGGTGCGGGAGGTGGGTGTACGCCCAGACCGACTCGGTGCCCTCCGGCGAATGCGCGGGGTCGGCCGTGCTCATCTGGCCGAGCAGCATGAACGGTTTCGGCGGGATCTCGTCGACGGCGAGGTGCGCGGAGTAGCGGGTCAGGTCGTTCAGGTCGGCGCCGAGGTGGACGGTGCCGGCGGTGGTGGCGTCGGTGTTGCGCCACGGCACCTTCCGGCCCACCGCCCAGTCGACCTTGAGGGTGGCGCCGTCCCAGCGGAAGTGGGCCAGGTCCTCGACGAAGCGCGGCGGCAGCCAGCGCTCACCGACCAGGTCCAGGAAGAGGGCGGGGGCCGGCACGTCGGCGATCACCGCGCGGCGGGCCCGCCAGTCGCGGCCGTCGGCGGTTCGCACACCCATCGCCCGGCCGCCGGCCACCAGCACCCGGCTCACCGGCGCCTGGTAGACGATCTCGCCGCCGCGGTCGGTGAGCCGCCGGACCAGGGCGCTGGTGATCTCCTGGGCGCCACCGACCGGAACGGGCCAGCCGAACTCCTGGCCGAGCATGGCGAGCAGCCAGCCGTACACCCCGCCGCCGGCCTGTTCCGGTGAGAGGTCGGTGTGCAGGGCACAGCCGGCCAGCGCCAGGGTGGCGCCCTCGCCGTCGAAGAGTTCGGTGCCGAGTTCGCGGACCGAGAGGACCAGGCGCCGGGCCAGCCGCAGCGCGCCGCCGACCCGCAGCTCCCGGAGCAGGCTGACGCCGTTGCGCACCGGCGGGAACGGGGTGAACAGGGTGTCCAGCATCTTCGCGGAGACCGAGCGCCACTCGTCGTAGACGGTGCGCCACCGCTCACCGTCGCCGGGGGCGAACCGCTCCATCGAGGCCATCGTGCGTTCCAGGTCGCGGTTCACCGTCGCCGCACGGCCGTCGGGCAGCAGATGGGTGAAGACGTCCGGGGCGTGCGTCCAGGTCAGACCCTGCTCGTCGAGGCGCAGCGCGCGCATCACCGGCGACGCGTACCCGAGCGGGTAGAAGGAGCTGAACAGGTCGGACAGATAGCCGGGTGCGGTCACGAACCCGGAACGGACGGCACCACCCGGGTGCGGCGTCGCTTCCAGTACCCGCACCGACCAGCCGGCATCGGCGAGCAGGTTCGCCGCCACCAGTCCGTTGTGCCCGGCTCCGACGACTATCGCATCCACGGTCTCCACAGCGGCACGCTACCCATCGAGGGGCAGCGGAAACACCGAACGCCTCACGTTTAGCCCCCAGGTGCACGGGCACCACTTCAGTCGTGAGCGGGAGGCACCGGCCGCCGTCGAGCCGCCGGAGCCCCGCCGATCTGAACGTCATCCGCATTCCCGTACGCCAGCGAAAGGGAGAACCGCGTGAGCACGGTAACGAAGTCCGTTGATGTCAATGTCCCGGTCCGCACGGCATACAACCAGTGGACCCAGTTCGAGGACTTCCCCCGCTTCATGGAGGGTGTCAACGAGATCCGTCAGCTCGACGACACCCACACGCACTGGAAGACCGAGATCGCCGGCGTGAAGCGTGAGTTCGACGCCGAGATCACCGAGCAGCTTCCGGACGAGCGTGTCGCCTGGCACGCCACGAACGGCGAGAAGCAGGCCGGTGTGGTGACCTTCCACCGGCTCGACGACACGCACACCCGGGTCACCGTCCAGATGGACTTCGACCCGCAGGGCTTCGTCGAGAACGCCGGCGACAAGCTGGGCATCGTGGACCGCCGGGTCAAGGGCGACCTGGACCGGTTCAAGGAGTTCATCGAGAGCCGCGGCGGTGTCGAGACCGGCGCCTGGCGCGGCCAGGTGGACCGGCCGGGCATCTGACCCCGGTCACTGTGGGACGGCCGCCTCCGGGCGGCCGTTTCGCTTTTCCGGGTACGGGTAACCGGACTCCCATGACTGATCGAGAGCAGGACGGCGTGTGGCGCGACGAGGAGAAGTTGCCGCTCGACGAGCTGAACCGGGCGATGGCCACGTGGGACATCGACGGCCAGAACGACGCGAGTGACAACGACACCGGGCAGGAGCCGGAGGAGTCCGGTTCACGCCCGAGCACGACCGGTCACACCGGCCCCCACTGATCGACCGGCCGCCGGGTCACCGCGGGTCCCGGCGGCGCAGTGTCAGGTCGCCGAGGCCCGAACGCACCCGGATCGCGTAGCGGTCGGCGGCCCGCCGGTAACCGGGTTCCCGCAGCACCGTCCCGGCCGGGGTCCCGTTGTTCGCGGTCCACGGGGTGAGGACCGACCCGGCGCCCTGATCGAACCGGATCCGGAACGGCGCACCGGTCGCCGCGGTCACCACCGCGGCGCCGACTCCGCCGGTGAATGTCACCGGTACCGTGCCGACCGGGTCCGGCAGCGAGAGCTCGGCCAGTCCCGAGGAGCCGAGTACGACCCGGTTCACCCGGCCGTGCCGCAGGTTGAGCTGCTGCTCCCCGGCACCGGCGGGCAGCCGGATGTCCCAGCGGACGTCCCGGTTCAGCACGATCCGCAGTTCGTCCAGGCCGTCGCCGCCGGTGCCGCGCAGGCGGATCACCACCCGGCCGCCGCGGCGGAACACCACCGGGGTCACGCCGGCGTCCGGTGCGGTCGTGATCCGGTAGAGCTGGCCGGGTAGGCGGGCGAAGCGTACGCGTACCCTGCTCGCGGCGTCACTCACCGTGAGCCACGCTCCCGTTCGCGCTTGCAGCGGCCCCGCCAGAACCGGCATGGTTTTTGCCGATATTTCGTCCTTCGCCGGAGTCACCGCGGTGATCGGCTTTTTCGCCACCGGCGGGGGTGGCGGCGACTCCTGGCAGGAGGCCGTCAAAACGGCCCCGGCCAGCAAGGACAGGCCGGGCAGGAGCACGCTTGAGCGGCGGTGGCGCAACGCGGGGGGCACCATCGGACAACGCAGAATCGGCCGAACGGGTGACGGCGTTCCGTCCTGATCGAGTAAGACTGTCCGGGTGCGAGATGCCGGATTCCTGTCTGAACGTCAGCGCCGTTTCGCGTGGCTGGGCTTTCTGCTCGCCGCCTTCCAAGCGCCGCTTGCCGCAAAACTGATCGACGACGCCTCCTGGTTCTTCGCCGTCGTCGTGGCCCTCCTCGTCGCTACCGTGATCGTCGCCGACGACGCGCAGCGCCGCCGCCCCGAGGCAGTCGACTACGCCGAGTAATCGGGTCGCGCCTCGTGGCCGGGCCGCCCGCGGGTCCGCCGCTGTTCCTTGAGTTCCGCCTCGTAAAGGTGCCGCCGGCCCTGCGCGAGGCGGTCCCGCACGTCCTTCTCCACGGTGCGGAACTCGGTGTAATACCCGTCGTCGAACTCCTCGACGATCTGGAAGGTCCAGTGGCCCGGGATCACGTTGAGCCCGATCAGCTCGTTCTGGATCCGCTCCGCCACGTCGGCGTGCCCGGCCTTCTCGAAGAGCGACACCGCCTCGTCCAGCATGAAATCGGCGGTGCCGACCAGCTGGTGCATCGAGTAGAGGTGACCGCGGACCCGCTCCACCGTCTCCAGAGCCTCGCTGAGCTTGCCCAGCGCCTCGACGGTGTTGTCGTTCAGGCCCGCCGGCCGCCGGTGCTCCGCGTCCGGTCCGTCGGTGTCGTGTCCCATTCGCGATCCCTTCGTTCGATTTCCGCCCCGACGCAGTTCCCCGATCCGGCGGCTTCAACCGACCTGCACCTGTTCGGGGAACCGTTGGACACCCGAGCCTCCATAACGTTTCTTCTCATGAATGGCCTGTTCAGCAACGCCGCCGCCCGCTCCGCCCAGCGCTCCGCCAACGCTTCGCTTGCCGACCTGACCGCCGCAGTCGGCGTCAGTGGCCTCGCTGCCGCCCAGGACAACCCCGGCTTCATGTCCGTCATCGACCAGCACGCCGCAGGCGTCCGGGACAGCCTCTCCGCCGACAGCCGGCCACTGACCGCGATCCTGCTCGCCGCGTACGCCGAGGGCGTCCGCGACGCCGCCTTCCAGCACGGCTGGCAGGCCCCGGACGGCGAGATCAACTGGTCCGAGGACGACTGGGTGCTGCGTCGCCTGCTCGCCGTCTGCATGCTGGCCCGCACGCTCCCGATCGCGAACTGACCCGCTGCCCGCTGCCCGCTGCCCGCTTCGACGTGCTGACCTGCTGATTCGTTGACCGACGGCCGGAACACGGCCCGTACCCATAGTTCTGGCGTCCGTTGATCGGGGCCGGCACCGGGATCCTCCCGGCGCCGGCCCCGCCGCATCGGCATCGGCATCGGCATCGGCGGTGCCCGGCCGGGCCGCGCCTGCCGGACCTCTACCTACCGGGCCGGCCACCCCGGGGTTCGTCGTCGGCCGCCCCCGGCTCGATGACCTGGGTCTGTTCGTGCGGGGGCAGGGACACCACCTGCGTACGCTCGCCCTCGTCGGTCTCCGCGATCACCACTGTCGCGTCCTCGTCGGGCAGCCGGACGAGCGTCGGCTCCTCGTCGCCGGTGCCCTGCGTGACGACCGTCGTGTCGCCGCTGCCGGGACGGTTCCGCGAGATCACCTCGGTCTCCCGGACCACGGCCGTCGTGTCGTCGTCGTCCCGGTCGAACCCGGGCACCAGGTGCGGCCGATCGTCCCGCGGCACCGCGATGACCTGGGTCTCGTCGCCCGGCCGCTCGGCCTCGGCACGACGTTCCCATTCCAGCCGCTCGCCCTCAGCGCGGCGTTCCTGGTCGAGGCGCTCCTCCTGCGCGCGCCGGGCCTCGGCCTGCCGCGTCTCCTCGGCCTTGCGGACCTCCTCCGCGAGCCGGGCCTCCTCGGCCTTGCGGGCCTCCTCCGCCAGCCGGGCCTCCTCGGCGCGGCGCCGCTGCTCGGCGAGGCGCTGTTCCTCGGCCTGCCGGGCCTCCTCCGCCTTCCGGGCCTCCTCGGCGCGGCGGGCCTCCTCCGCGAGCCGGGCCTCCTCCGCCTTGCGCTTCTCCTCGGCCAGCCGGGCCTGCTCCGCGAGCCGGGCCTCCTCCGCGCGGCGGGCCTGCTCCTCGGCGGCCAGCCGGGCACGTTCGTCGGCGTTGGCCCGGGCCTGGTCCCGCATCGCGCCGGACTCGGTGGCGGCCCGGTCGAGCCAGCCCTCCCAGCGCTGCTGCATGGGCCGGATCAGCCCGCCACCGACACCCACGACGATCACGCCGGCGACCGTGGCGAGGATCGCGACGAGCAGCGGGCGGGTCACCGAGGTGGCGATGCCGACCTGGTCGAGGCCGGCGATCACACCGAGCGTCACGATCACGACGGCGGCCGCCTTGGCCAGCACGCGGGCGTATCCGAGACCGCCGAGACTCGACGCGATCAGATCGTGCGCGGCGCCCGCGACGGCGGCCGCGACGACCACGATCACGATCGCCACGAAAAGCTGTGGCAGCCACCCGATCAAGGCATTGAGCAGGTCGCTCACCGGGTTCGGGCCCCACAGGCCGAACGCCAGCTGCAACGCGACGAGCAGCACCAGGTAGTACGCGATCCGGGCGCAGATCTGCGACGGAGCGGCCGCCTCGCCGCGGAACACGCGACCGGCCGGGCCCCGCCGCACCACCTGGTCGAAGCCGGCCCGGTGCAGGGCCTTGCGAGTCACCGTGCGGGCCAGGCGGGCCAGCAGGTAGCCGACGAGCACGATGGCGCCGAACGCCAGCGCGTACGGCAGGAACAGCACCAGCGAGCGCCACATGTCGCTCAGCCCACGGCTCAACCCGTCCCCGGTCATCCGCCCTCCTTCGTCTCGCACGGCCGCCACTGCGGCACCTCACCGGCCAACCCTAGGGCCCCGGGTCATCCCGTGCCCGGCGGCGGAACCGGCACGCCGGGCTCCCGCGCGGGCACCGCACCTCGCATCCGCAAGATCACGCCGGGTAGCCTTATGTGTGAAATCGCGACGACACGCACCCTGAGTACCGTCGGTAACCGGACGGTCGGCCGGTGCGGCATCGTACAAACGGACCACTCGGGTTAGGCTTTCATCATGGTCGGCTCGGGAGCGATCGGCTCGGGCGGAGTCCGCCCGGCAGCGATCTCAACGCTGCCCGTGCAGGGCGTTGGTGCACAGCACACCGGCAGAGGCTGCGCGGCGCTGGTGCACGCCCAGGACTGGTCGGGCACCTCACTCGGCCCGATCACCGGGTGGGACCCGGCCGTGCGCGCTGCCGTCGAGTTGATGCTCGCCTCACCGGTTCCGATGATGCTGACCTTCGGGTCCGAGTGCCTGGTCCTCTACAACGACGCGTACGCCGACGTGCTGCACGACCTGCACCCGGCCGCGCTGGGCCGGCCCGCGGCCGAGGCGTTCGGCGAGGCCTGGCTGCACTCCGGCATGGGTGACGTGATCGGCCAGGTGCACCGCACCGGCCGGGCCGTCCTCGAGCCGGAGAGCCAGGTCCCGATCCGGCCGGGTGGCACCGAACCGGCCTTCTACACCCAGGGCCACTCCGTGGTCCGTGACTCGCGCGGCGCCGTCGCCGGCGTGCTGACGGTGGCCGCCGAGGCCACCCAGGTGATCCACCGGCTGCAGAGTCTCGGCGAGCTGACCGCCCGACTGGCCGGCGCACTGACTATCGACGATGTCACGCGCGTCGTCCTGGCGTACGCGATGAGCTCTTTCGACCTGGACCACTGCGTGCTGGCGGTCGACGACGGCCTGGCCTACCGCTATGTGCGGCGCATTCGCGGCGAGATGCTGGACGAGGCCGACGAGCGGCTGCCACCGGTGTGGCGGCGCGCGAACTCCGACCCGTCGGCGCCACTGGTGGCGGCGGCGGAGAGCGGGCGCGCGACGTTCGTGGCCGACGGCGAGCCGCTGCGCGACGTGGCGTCCGACCGGCATGAGCGGCGAGTCCGCGCGCTGGCCGCCCTGCCACTGCGCACGCCGTCCCTGCGTGGCGCCCTGACCATGGGCTTCACCCGGGCACACACCTGGCTGCCCGCCGAGCGCGCGCTGCTGAAGGCGGCCGCCGAACTGGTGGCGCAGGCTGCCGAGCGGGCCCGCCGGTTCGAGGCCCAGCACGGCACCGCCCAGCTGCTGCAGCGCAGCATGCTGCCGGAGCACCTGCCCGAGCTGGACACGTTCCGGATCGCGGCCCGCTACGACGTGGGGGTGGACGGCAACGCCGCCGGCGGCGACTTCTACGACGCGTTCCGGCTCGCCGACGGCCGGCTCGCGATGGTGCTGGGCGACGTGGCCGGGCACGACGTGCGGGCCGCCGCGGTGATGGGCCAGGTCCGGGCCGCGCTGCGCGCCCTGGCCCTGACCGATCCGACGCCGCCGAGCGTGCTCGCCGGCCTGGACCGGCTGGTCGGCTCGCTCAGCGCCGAGTCGCGCAACGAGGAGATTTTCGTAACCGTGGTGTACGGGGTGCTCGACCCCACCGACGGCACGATCATCCTGTCCAGCGCAGGCCACCCGCCGCCGGTGCTGCGCCGGGCCGGTCACCGCGGCGGGCCGGCCACCGCCGAGCTGGTGAAGGTGCCGCCGGGTGCCCCGCTCGGGCTGGGCGGCCGCTGGCAGACCGGCTCGCTGCGGCTGGAGCCGGGCGACACCATCCTGATGTTCAGTGACGGCGTGGTGGAGCGGCGCGGCCGCCCGCTCAACGACGGGCTGGACGCGCTGGTCGCCGCGGCGGCCGGTTCCGCGAGCGGCGACCCGCGCAACATGTGCTCGCTCGCCACCGCAGCGGTGGAGGGCACCACCGACGACGACGTGGCGGTGCTCGCGGTCGAGCACGCGCTGGCGATGAGCCGGGCCGCGACGATGCTGGTCCCCGCCGAGCCGACCGGCCCGAGCCGGGTCCGGCAGTGGATGTCGACCCGGCTGCGCGAGTGGTCGGTGCCGGAGCCGGTGATCGGCGCCGCGATCCTCTGCACCAGCGAGCTCACCACGAACGCGCTGCTGCACGCCGGCACCCCGGCCCAGGTCCACATCGACCTGAACGCGGAGCGGCTGCTCGTCTCGGTGGCCGACACCGGCACCCGGGGCAGCGTGATCCGGGCCCGGGCCGACGCGCTCGCGAGCCGCGGCCGGGGCCTCGGCCTGATCGAGGACCTGAGCGATTCCTGGGGAACCGACCCGACGGTGCGCGGCTCGACTGTGTGGTTCGAGATGTTGCTGATTCGCGAGGATCAAGACGGGTAAATGCTCCGGCCATGAAACCCGGAGTTCCCCTCGACGCCGACAGCACCCCGACCGGCACCACCTTGATCCGTACCGCCTTGATCCGTACCGCCTTGATCGGCACCGCCCGCACGCACGTCGTTCCCGCTGAGATCCACTGATGCAACTGTCCGACCTGGTGTTCGCCCTGATCGGGGTGGGCGCCCTGCTCGCCGGCATCCTCCCCCGCCTCGTGGAACGCCGGCCGCTGTCGATGCCGATCGCCTTCCTGGGCCTGGGCATGCTGGTCTTCGGCCTACCCCTGAACCTGCCCGAGGCCGACCCGCTCACCCACGCGAAACTCACCGAGCACCTCACCGAGATCGGCGTGATCGTCGCGCTGATGGGTGCCGGCCTGAAGATCGACCGCCCGTTCGGCCGCCGCCGCTGGGCCTCCACCGGCCGCCTCCTGATCATCGCGATGCCGATCACCATCGCCGCGATGGCACTGCTCGGCTGGTGGTGGGCCGGTCTGGTGCCGGCGTCCGCTCTGCTGCTCGGCGCCGCGATGGCGCCGACCGACCCGGTCCTCGCCTCGGACGTGCAGGTCGGTGAGCCGACCGACGAGGAGGACTCGGAGGACGAGGTGCGGTTCGCACTGACCTCCGAGGCCGGGCTCAACGACGGGCTGGCGTTCCCCTTCGTCTACGCCGCCATCGCGATCGCGCTGTACGGCCTCGACCCGGCCGGCTGGCTCGGCGAATGGGTGCTGAAGGACGTCCTGTACAAGGGCGCGGTCGGCCTGGGCGGCGGCGTGCTGATCGGCTGGGCGCTGGGCAAGCTCTTCTTCCGGGCCCGGAAGGACGCGCTGCGCCTGGCCCATCACTCCGAGGGCTTCCTCGCGCTGGCCGCGACCTTCCTGGCGTACGGGCTGGTGGAGGTCGCCGGCGGCTACGGCTTCCTGGCGGTCTTCGTGGCGGCCCGGGCGATCCGGGCGGCGGAGCGGTCCCACGACTACCACCAGGTTCTGCACAACTTCGCGGAGCAGACGGAACGGCTCCTGACCGTACTGCTGCTGCTCCTCCTCGGCGGAGCCGTCGTCGGCGGCCTCCTGGCGCCGCTCACCTGGCAGGCCGCCCTGGCCGGCCTGGCCCTGATCTTCCTGATCCGTCCGCTGGCCGCTTTTGCCGCTTTGCGGGGCGCTCCGGGCACCACGGCGGAACACTGGGTGATCGCAGCATTCGGGATCCGTGGCATCGGCTCGTTTTATTACTTAGCGTACGCAATGACACACGCAAATTTCCCTCGCGCCGATCTCCTGTGGGCAACCACCGCATTCGTAGTCGTCGTCTCCGTTGTCCTGCACGGAATCGCGGCAACTCCGGTGATGCGTCACCTGGACCACTCAACCACTCACGCTAGGTAATACTTTTCTGCTCTAAACCGGACAATGAACCGTGCGGTGGTGACGAAGCGTATTCAGTGCCGTAGAGTGCTCAAGCAACTGGGGATGTCCACCATGGAGCGGCTCATGCGGATCAGAGGCTATGCACCCTTGACACCTTGCTGGGTGGAACTGGCGAGTACGGACCCCGCACGTGCGGCGGAGTTCTACGGAGAGTTGTTCGGCTGGGAGTCGGCGGGTGATCGGTTCAAGCTGGGCGGACGAGCCGTGGCGGGGCTCTCCCGCAGCGTGCTCGAACGGCCGGACGGCTGGCTCACGCACCTGAGCACTCCCGACATCGAGGAGACCCTCGAGCAGGCGCTTCTCTCCGGCGGACACTGCCTGAGCGGGCCGTCCGAGGCGCACGGCGGCCGGCGTGCCGTCGTCGTCGACCCGGCCGGTGCGGTGATCGGCCTGTGGCAGGGCACCGACTTCGCCGGCGCCCAGGCGCGTGACGAACCGGGCACCATGTCGTGGCCGGAACTCATCACCGACGACCCGGACAGCGCGGCCCGGTTCTACGGCTCCGCGTTCGGCTGGCTGCTGCGCCACGAGTTCGGCACCGGCGAGTGGCTCAACCACGGGCACGACGCGATCGCCGGATTGGCGGCCGGCTACCGCGGTGCCTGGTGGCGGGCCGCGTTCCAGGTGGCCGACATCCAGGAGGCGGCCGACCACTGCGAGCGCCTCGGCGGCGCGGTGATCTCGGAACCGGCCGAGGCCGGGCTGAGCGCCTTCGCCGAACTGCGCGACCCGTTCGGCGCACGCTTCACGGTGGCCGCACCCGTCCACCACCCGGTGGAACTCACCGTGTCGCTGGGCAATCTGCCTGCTTGGGAGTGACCTTCACCGGGTAGTGGTACAGGCGTTCGACACCGACACCACTACCCGGAAGGACGGCGTGATGGCCGACCAGACGAACGCCGACAACAGCAACACGATCAAGGACCCGGCGGACTGGACGACCGGCGAGGAGCCGGCGACCGGCGCACAGGAGTCCTACCTGCAGACGCTCGCCTCGGAGGCGCACGAGGACGTGCCGGACGGCCTGACCAAGGCCGAGGCCTCCGTCAAGATCGACGAACTGCAGGACAAGACCGGCCGGGGACGCTGACGCGACCTCGGCCCCACTGCTTTCAGATTCCGCCCGCCGGGCGCCCCGTCTCACGGGGCGCCCTTTTCTGTTCTCCCTCACCCGCCGATCGTCAACCCTCGTTGACAACTCCCCTGCGTCAACGTAGGTTGACAGCATGACCGAAGCGACCGATCTCGCCGCCGCCGCCGGCAGCACCGACCCACGGGTCGGCCTGCGGGCGGTCGTGGCGCTGCGCCGCCTCCTCGAGGGCCTCGAGCACCTTCAGGTCGCCAACGCCCGGGCCAAAGGCTGGTCCTGGCAGGAGATCGCCGATGCTCTCGAAGTGACGCGCCAAGGCGTACACAAAAAACATGCCAAGCTGATGCCGACGCGGGACCTGCGGGAGGACTGAGATGTTCGAGCGATTCACCAAAGGGGCCCGCACCGCCGTGATCGGCGCCCAGAAGCAGGCCCGTGACCTGGGCCATACCACGATCGGCACCGAGCACGTGCTGCTCAGCCTCGTCAGCGACGAACAGAGCTCCCTGGCCGGGGTGCTGCGGGCGGCAGGCATCGACCGCCAGGGGGTACGCGCCGCGATCGTCCGGCACACCGGCGACCGCACCACCGGGGCCGCCGCCCTGGCCGACCGGGACGCCGAGGACGCAGCCGCGCTCAAGGCGATCGGCATCGACCTGGAAGCCGTCCGCGCCGCCATCGAGGAGAACTTCGGGGCCGGCTCGCTACGGCTGCCGCACCCGGCGCCGAAGAAGAAGGGCCTGTTCGGCCGGCTGAGCCCGCTGGGCGGGCACATCCCGTTCTCGCCGCGCGCCAAGAAGATCCTGGAACTGGCGTTGCGGGAGGCGTTGCGGCTCAACCACAACTACATCGCGCGCGAACACATCCTCCTCGGCATCCTCCGCGAAGGCCACGGGCTGGGCATGCGGGTGCTCACCGAGCTCGGCGCCGACCCGGCCCAGCTGCGCACCGAGGTGACGCGTTCGCTGGAGGTCCGGGCCGCCTGAGCCGGCCGCCACCCGGGCCGATCTCTGCCCGAGCCGGCCGCCGCTGCACCGGTCATTGGCCTGAGCCGATCGCCACCTGTGCCGGCGGTCGCCTGCACCGGCGGTCGCCTGCACCGGCGGTCGATCAGAGGAGCAGGCGCATCGCCGGGTCCTGGGTCCGTTGGAAGCCGAGCGAACGGTAGAGCGGCTCACCGTCAGCCGAGGCCCGCAGGTCGACCACATCCACGCCCTCGGCGCGGAACCAGGCCAGCAGCGCGGTCACGCATCCGCGCGAATACCCGTGACGGCGCTGGTCGGGGTCGGTGACGACGCTGAACACGTACCCCATCAGCCCGCTCGCCCGCCCCGGCCCGCCGAGCCGCTCCTCGATCGTCCCGACGGCGCAGGCGGCCAGCCCGGCACCCTCCGCCCGATCGACGACGAACGCCGCCATCGTCGGCTCCGCCTCGTCGAGCCGCCTGACCAGGATGCGTCGGGCCGACTCACGCCAGTCGTCACTCCAGTCCGGACCGGAGAACGTGCGGAGCATCACCTCGCGCAGGCGAACCAGTTCGTCGGCGTCGGCGGCGGTAGCCCGGCGGATCTGCACACGGCGAGATTACCCATCACCGCGGCGCGGCCCGGCCCTCACCCGACGCCTGTCACCCCGGACCAGCCGCTGACACCGCTGCCGCCGGAAGCCGACCACCGACGCCCGGGCGGCCCAGACGACGGCGCCAGCGCCGGGGTCACGCTCGGGCCAAAACCAAACACCAACCCTGGGGTCACGCTCGAGCCGAAACCAAACACCAACCCCGGGACCACGCTCGAGCCGAAACGGAACACCGACCCATGACCAGGCTGGGCCCGAGCCGGGGTCCCTATGGTTGCCGGGCAGCGAGTGCGGGCGCCACGAACCCATCGACGACGCTGCGGATTTCGTCGGCTTTCCACCCTTTTGCGCCTGCTATGAGGCGGAAGTGCGGAGTCTGGGACGCAGGGTGTCGACACGGCGGTGTGGCGTTGCTTCCCTCGGCTCCGTTGCGGTCGCCGGATGAGAGGCTGCGGTGGGCCCGCGTGGCGTAGTGGATCTGCTAGCGATGCGAAATCGCGGTTTCAACCCCATGATCACAGCGATTTCGTAGCGCCAGCAGATCAACATCTCGCCTGGGGCGGGCGCGACCGGCGCGGCCGGAGCCGGAGACGGGGGACGCGGGGTTGGCGCCCGGGCGGCATCCGCTGGACGGCGATCGGGGGTGCGACGGGGTCGGCCCGGCGCAGCGCGTGCGGCAGGGTCGGGCAAGCGTCAGCGATCACGTTGGCGTCGCGAGTGCCGGTCTTCGCCGGGCCCGGGTGCAGATCAGCGAGTCGGAGCATGACCAGGCCCGGCAGGTAGGGCGATCTCGTTGCCCACGCGCCCTGGCCACGGCGACAGGCAGGGCACCGATCGAGGTGAGCTGGCTGGCCACGGCGAGGATCCAGCCGAGTTGGCCGAGCCGACCGAGCTGACCGAGCTGACCGAGCCGACCGAGCTGACCAGGTCCGACCAGGTCCGACCAGGCTGGCCGGGCTTGCCGAGCTGGCCGATCTGGCCGGGCTTGCCGAGCTGGCTGAGCTGGCCGAGGTGACCGAGCTGGCCGAGGTGGCCGAGGTGACCGAGCTGGCCGAGGTGGCCGGGCTGGCCGGTTTCGGGGGGCGGCCGGCGACGCGTACCCCTGGGGTCTTTCGAATTTGAAGTTTCAGATTTTAAGGAGTACGGTTCTCCGCATGGCCGAGCCCCTCGACGAGACCCAGATGCGGCACTGGCGCGCGTTCATCGAGAGTTCGTGGGCGCTGCACACGCGACTCGAGGACGAGCTACGGGCCGCGACCGGGCTGAGCATGAACGACTACCACGTGCTTGTTGCGCTCGCCGAGGCGAAGGATCGGCGGATTCGGATGGGTGAGCTCGCCAACCGGCTGTGGCTGTCGCCGAGCCGGATCACCTACCAGATCAACTCAATGATCAAACGCGGTCTGGTGCGCAAGGAGAACTGCACTGACGACGGGCGCGGCCAGGAAGCCGTGCTCACCGATCTGGGGCTGGAAACGCTGCGCGAGGCCGCTCCGGCACACCTGACAACCGTGCGGAAACGCTTCATCGATCATCTGGACGACGAGGAGCTGGCCGTCATCGGCCGCGTCTTCGACAAGATCAGGAAGGTGTGAACCATGCCCGCCATCACCGTCGAGGACGTCCTCGTCCTGCCGCGCCTCCCCCGGCTGGACCCGATGACCGATTTCCGGCCGGTTCGCCGGCTGACCACCGCGCCGTCGGGATACGAGGGCGAGGGCTTTCCGGTCCGCCGCGCGTTCGCCGGTGTGCCAATGACCGAGTTGGATCCCTTCATCCACCTGGACCAGATGGGCGAGGTGGATTATGCGCCGGGCGAGCCGAAGGGTACGCCGTGGCACCCGCACCGCGGCTTCGAAACCGTCACCTACATGATCGACGGCATCATGGACCACCAGGACTCCCTGGGAAGCGGCGGTTCGATCACCGACAGCGACACCCAGTGGATGACCGCGGGCGCCGGGATCCTGCACATCGAGGCGCCGCCGGAGCACCTGGTGATGAGCGGCGGTCTCTTCCACGGCCTGCAGCTGTGGGTTAACCTGCCGCGCGCCGCGAAGATGATCGACCCGAAGTACCAGGACATCCGAGGTAAGCAGGCCGCGCTCCTGACCACTCCGGACGGTGGCGCCCTCATCCGCGTCATCGCCGGTGAGGTGGCCGGCCACAGCGGGCCCGGCTCCACGTTCACCCCGATCAACCTGGCGCACGTGACCCTGCAGCCCGGCGCGCGGCTCGACCTGCCGTGGCAGCCGGATTACAACGCCCTCGTCTACACCCTCGCGGGCGAGGGATGGGTCGGCACCGACCTCCGCCCGATCCACCTCGGCCAGCTTGCCACCCACGGCCCCGGCGACGCCATCCGCGTCGAGGCGAAGACCGAAATGGATCTGTTCATCATGGGCGGCCGCCCGATCCGCGAGCCGATCGCCCACTACGGCCCGTTCGTGATGAACACGCAGGCCGAGCTGAAGCAGGCCTTCGAGGATTTCCAGAAGGGTCGCCTCGGCGTCATCCCGGCCACGCGGCTGCCGCACACCGACTGAGCGCCGGCCGCTGCGGGGGCTTGATGCCGCGAACAGCTCGCCAGGCTTCGGTACCGCACGCCCGGGGCGAGCTCAGCGGCGACCACGAACCGGCCGAGGGGAACGCACGGTGAGGCGACCACGAACCGGTCGAGGGGTAGTACGCAGGGTGAGGGCGCGACCGTGCGCAACACGGTCAGTGAGGTGCCGTGGGCTGGAAGATGAGGCGCCGTGGGCGGGAAGACGAGATCCGGTGGGCGGGGAGAAGGGTGCCCGGGCGGGGGCACTTCCGAGGGAATGGGGCGTTGATCACACCGGCGGCTCGGGGCGGGCGAGCCGGTTGCCGGGGAGGGTGACCTACGGGGTCAGGGCATCATCATCAGGATGGCTGCGGTTCCGGCCAGTACCAGTAGCAGGACCGCGATGAGCAGCCCTTTCTCGGCGGACTCGGGGGTGTTGGTGACGCTCGTGGTCGACAGCGGCTCGCTGCTCATGTGATCCACTCCTCCGCGGGATCGGGGTCGCCGCTCCGGGTGCGGACGGCGGGTGGGAGGCTTACGGTGAGGGCGTCGTCGACCTCGAAGGGGTTGCTGTGCCGCCGCAGGAATGGCTTCTCACCGCTGCCGAACGCGGCGACCCGGACACCTCCATACCCACATGGAACACCGGAAACACCGTCGAAGCACTGATTCATGGGCAAAAGTACTTCGATCGGTTGGCTACCGAGGTGGAGGCCCTCCAAGCGGGCGATCACCTCTTCTTCACCGACTGGCGGGGCGACCCGGACGAGCGGTTGCGGGAGGACGGTCCGACGATCGCGGAGCTGTTCGCGAAGGCGGCCGGCCGCGGGGTGATCGTCAAGGGGCTGCTGTGGCGTTCTCATGTGGACAAGCTCGCGTACAGCGAGGAGGAGAACCGCACGCTCAGTGACGACATCGAGGCTTGCGGCGGGGAGGTCCTGCTCGATCAGCGGGTCCGCCGGGGTGGGTCGCACCATCAGAAGCTGGTCGTGCTGCGGCATCCCGGGCGACCGGAACTGGACATCGCGTTCGCCGGTGGCATCGACCTGTGTCACAGCCGCCGCGACGACGAGGCACACGAGGGTGATCCGCAGGCGGTGCGGATGGCGAAGGCGTACGGTCCGAATCCTCCCTGGCACGACGTGCAGCTCGCCCTGCGGGGGCCGGTCGTGGGAGCCCTCGACCTGTCGTTCCGGGAGCGGTGGAACGACCCGGCGCCGCTTGATCAGCACGGGCCGATCTCCACGGCCGTCGACATGCTCAAGCACGAGGACATGAGCGCCGACCGGCTTCCGCCGCAGCCGCCGGACCCGCCGCCGGCCGGTGAGATGACGGTGCAGGTGCTGCGTACCTATCCGGCGATGCGCCCGGCGTACTCGTTCGCGAGGATGGGCGAACGCACCGTGGCCCGCGGCTACACGAAGGCGATCCGCCGCGCCCGCCGGCTGATCTACCTGGAGGACCAGTACCTGTGGTCCAAAGATGTCGCCCAGCTGTTCGCCGAGGCGATGCGTGACAACCCGGACCTGCACCTGATCGCCGTGGTGCCCCGCTACCCGGACGTGGACGGCGCGTTCGCGCTGCCGCCGAACCAGGTGGGACGTGAGCAGGCCATCGAGCTGTGCCGGCGGGCCGCCGGTGACCGGGTGCACGTGTACGACCTGGAGAACGCGGCCGGCACCCCGATCTACGTGCACGCCAAGATCTGCGTGATCGACGACGTCTGGTCCAGCGTGGGCAGCGACAACTTCAACCGTCGCTCGTGGACGCACGACAGCGAGCTGTCCTGCGCGGTCCTCGACGACAACCGGGACGACCGCGCGCCGGCGGATCCGGCCGGTCTCGGTGACGGCGCCCGCCGGTTCCCGCGTGAGCTGCGGCTGTCGCTGCTGCGCGAGCACCTGGGGCGGGCCGAGGGCGACGACGAGGACCTGCTGGACCCGTTCGACGCGGTGCGGGCCGTGACCGAGTCGGCGGATCGGCTGAAGAAGTGGAACGACGGCGGCCGGCAGGGTGCGCGTCCGCCGGGCCGGCTGGTGCCGCACGAGACGAACCGGCTGCCGTGGTACCAGCGGTTGTGGGCGACCCCGGCCTACCGCCTGATCTACGACCCGGACGGCCGGCCCTGGCGGGACCGCCGCGCGGGCACCTGGTGAGTAGGCGCGCCGACAAGCCTACGGGCGCAGCAGGTTCCACGTCCTCGGCACGAGGATCGGCCCGGTCCGCTCGAACCAGGCCCGCCAGGCCCGCATGGGTGGCCGGTGCAGCGCCTGCCAGCGTTCGGTGAGCGCCACCGCGACCCCGGCCCACCGGTCGGCCGAAGCCAGCACCGCGCCGTCCGGCAGCACCACCGCCCCGCCGGTGCCGTCGTCGTCCAGGACGGCGAGGAAGCTGCGGTCCCGGAACCCGGCGAACGCGCCGCCCGTGCCCGGGGTCTCCGGCACCCTGGCCCAGGTGACCCGCCGGTGCCAGACGCCGGCGGCGAACCAGAGATCCCGGTAGGCGAGGGCGGCGAGCGGTTCCCATCGGGGCCCGACGACGGGTACGAGCCCGGTGAGCGGTTCGGCCGGCGGGTCCGGGTGGCTGCCCGGATGCCGGGCGGTGAGCGGGCCGGCGGCGCTCATGAACCCGGCCGGGCAGACCACCGATGCCTCGCAGGCGGTGCCGGCGACGAGGACCGGGTGCATGCCGGCGTGCTCCACGGGTGCGACGATCCGGCCGCCGGGACGCAGCCGCGCCGGCCAGTGCGGTGCCAGCCCGGCCACCCCGACGGTCACGATGATCCGGTCGTAGTCGCCGTCCGGCACGGAGTCACGGAACACGGAGTCACCGGGCACGGCGGCGGGATCCGGCGGGCCGGCGGCACCGGGCCACCTGTCGTCCGGCGGGCGGGACCCGAAGGTGTACCCGTCGGCGGTCTCCACCCGTACCCCGGTGATCCCGGCCCGGGCCAGCGCGGCGCGTGCCCGTTCCGCCACGTCGGGCTGGCTCTCCACGCTCGTCACCTCGGCGCCGAGGGTGGCGAGCAGCGCGGCGTTGTAGCCGGTCCCCGCGCCGATCTCGAGGATCCGCTGACCGGGCCGGATGTCCAGCGCCTCGATCATCAGGGCCATCAGGGACGGCTGGCTGGACGAGCTGACCGGTCGCTGCCCGTCGAGCTTGGTGACCAGCACGTCGTTGCTGTAGACGGCGCGCAGGAACTCCGGGTCGGCGGGCAGCACCAGCCGGCCGTCGCGCCGGTGGAATCCGCCGGGGACGAAGACCTCGCGTGGCACGGTGGCGAAGGCGCGGGCGAGATCGGGTGACAGGGTCACCCCGTCGTGGCGGATCAGGTCGAGGTAGTGCCGGCGGGCGTCCTCCATGAGTCACAAGCCTGCCTCAGGGACGCCGCCACGTCATCGGCGTGATAGACGCGTTCGGCCGGTTCGATGTTCGCCACGAAGTCCGCGTAGACCACGGCCTGCCGCAGGCCGGCGAGCGGCCGCACCAGTTCCACCGCCCGCAGCGCGTCACAACCCGGCCACCGACCGGCCCAGTCCCGCAGCACCCCCGGGTCGGAGCTGAGCCGCAGCGCGTCGAAGGCGGGGTGGCCGGCGCCGGAGTCGCCCCAGTCCACGATCACCGGGCTGCCGTCCGGGCCGGTACGCACGTTCCCCGGGTGCAGGTCGCCGTGCAGCAGCGTGTCCGGCATCCCGCACGCGGCCAGCTCCGCGAGGCGGCCCGGCAGCTCGGCCAGCACGTCGGCGAGCCCGGGGATCCGGTCGAGGTGGGGCGCGGCGACGGCTTCGACGCGTGCCGGGTCGAGCCGGTGGTCCGGCAGGCCGGCGGCGAGCAGCTCGTCCACCCGGGTCGCGAAGTGCGCCTGCACCGGGTGGAACGCGTCGACGACCGCGGCGGCGAGGGACGGGCCGGCGCCGTACCGGTCCTCCCCCGGCACGTGGGCCAGCAGGGTCCGGCCCTGTTCGCCGGCGGCCAGCACATAGGGCACCAGGCCCGGCGAGACGGCGTCAACCATCCGCAGCACGACCGGTTCGTGCGCGAAGAACCGCGGCACCTGCTTGAGCCAGGCCACCGGGGTGCCGTCCGGGGCGTCGAAGCGCCAGATGGCGGAGAGGTTCCAGGTGCGCTGCTGCCGTGGGACCGCCCCGGACAGGCCGATCCGGTCCAGCGCGCCGGCGGCCCAGGCCAGCGACGCCGCCGGGCCGCCGACCTCGGCCCAGGGCGCGCGCAGCGGGTGCGGTGCGAGGCTGGGAGTCACCGGCAGCAGCCCGGCCGGTGAGTCCCGGGTCTCGGCCAGGTAGGTCACGTGCCCGCCGTGCGGCGCCGGCCGGTCGGCGTGCAGCAGCCGCAGCACTGTCACGTCGGCGCCGGCCTTCGCGACGACCTCGGTCACCTCCTGCCACCACGGCGTGACGACGGGGAACGGCGGGAGGGCGCCGAGGACGGCACCGTGCGGGTCGACGAGGACAAGGGAAACGGTACGGCTCACCCCGCCATTCTGGACCGCAGATGCCCCCGATCGGCACGTCCCAGCAGACGCAGCCGCGCCATCCCGCCGTCCGGGAAGATGTCCAGCCGCACGTGCGTCACCGCCGGCCCTTTCGTCAGACGGAACCGGTGCGGGGTGTCCGGCCGCAGCGCCACCCGGGGCAGCAGCTCCACCCAGTCCGCCGGGCCGGTCCGGTCGTCGGTGCCGGTCAGCCGGGCGGCACCAGGGGCGTTGCCCTTGAAGTGGCTGGTGTCCAGGTCGGCGAAGCGGAGCACGGCCGGTGCCGCGAGCCGCACCACGACCCAGTCGTTGCCGTCGTCGCGGCGCCGGGACGTCTCCCAGCCGTCACCCATGTTCCGGGCGAGGCCGGGCATCAGCATCCGCTGCGGGTTGCCGTAGAACATGTCGCTGCAGTCGACGACCGTCGCGCCGTACTCCGCGGCCGCCACATCGAAGGTCTTCGGCAGCAGCGCCGGATCGGGCACCACCTCGCCGTGCACCCGGAGCCGGGCCACCCCGCCGTCCGGGAAGATGCGCAGCCGGACGTGGGTCCAGCGGCGCCGGTCCGCCACCGCGAACAGGTTGTGGCTGTCGCCCCGCAGCGCCGACCGCGGCACCAGTTCGGTCCACTCGGCGGCGGCCAGTTCGTCCGGGCCGGGATGTCCGGGCAGCGCGGCACCCTCGACCGACGCGTGCGGCGGATAGTTGCCGGTGAAGAACGCGGTGTCCACGTCGACGCCGTGCACGATGCCGGGCGCTCCCAGCCGTACCACTGCCTCGTCGTGCCCGGCCACCCGCCGCCGCCGGGTCTCCCAGCCGTCGTAGACCTGTCCCTTGTGGTCGAAGGTCCGCGGCGCGTGCCCGGGTGGTTCCGGCAGGACCAGGTGGTCGGCCGCGGCGAAGAACTCGTCGTTGGCGTGCACGACGCCGCCGCCGAACGCGCGCGACGCCAGATCGGGCAGTGCGGTGAAATCGTCCATCACTTCTCCTCCGGCTCTGCTGCTCCGCCCGGCTCTGCTGCTCCGCCGCGGCTCAGCAGACGGCCGCGGGGTTCGTCGCCGGTCACCGCGCTGCCGCGCAGCCAGGTCCGGGTCACCACACCCGTCAGGACCCGGCCCGCGTACGGGGTGACCGGGTTGCGGTGATGCAGCGCCCGGGGGTCGACCGTGAACCGCTCGTCGGGCCGGAAAGCCACCAGGTCCGCGTCGGCGCCGGCCGCGATCCGCCCCTTCCGCCGCAGCCCGGCCAGGTCGGCGGGACGGCGTGCCATCCATCCCACCACGTCGGCGAGGCTGTGCCCCCGCTCCCGGGCCGCCGTCCAGACGACCGGCAGACCGAGTTGCACGGACGCGATACCGCCCCACGCCGCCGCGAAGTCCCCGGTGTCCTGCCGCTTCAGGTCGGGGGTGCACGGCGAGTGGTCGCTGACCACGCAGGTGATCAGGCCGTCGGCAAGCGCGGCCCAGAGCAGGTCGGCGTTCGCCGCGTCCCGGATCGGCGGGCAGCACTTGAACTCGGTGGCGCCGTCCGGGATCGCGCCGGCGTCAAGGGTCAGATAGTGCGGGCACGTCTCCGCGGTGACCCGGACCCCGTCGGCCCGGGCCTGCGCGATCAGGGGAAGCGCGGAGGCGGCGGAGAGGTGCAGGATGTGCACCCGGCGACCGGCCTCGCGGGCGACGGCGATCGCGGTGGCGACGGCGGCGTGTTCGGCGGCCGGCGGGCGGGAGGCCAGAAAGTCGGTGTACGCGGCCGAGCTCACCGCCTCGCCCAACCTGCCCGGGTCTTCGGCGTGCACCACGAACAGCGCGTCGACCGCGCGCATCGCCTCGGCGAGCTGACCGGCGTCGACCGGCGGGAACTCCGGCACCCCGGAGTCGGCCAGGAACGCCTTGAAGCCGTACACCCCGCGCGCGTGCAGCTCGGGCAGGTCACCGGCGTTGCCCGGGATCGCACCGCCCCAGAACCCCACGTCCACGTGGCACTGCCCGGCGGCGGCCGCCTGCTTGATCCGCAGCGCCTCGGCGTCCACGGTCGGCGGCAGACTGTTCAGCGGCATGTCGACGATCGTGGTGACCCCGCCGGCCGCGGCCGCCCGGGTGGCGCTGGCGAAGCCCTCCCACTCGGTCCGGCCCGGCTCGTTGACGTGCACGTGCGTGTCCACCAGGCCGGGCAGCAGCGCGTCGTCGCCCAGGTCGACGTCCTCGGCAGCGGCCACCACGGCGTCGTACGGCCGGACCGCCACGATCCGCCCGCCCTCGACCGTCACCGCGGCCGCCCGCTCGCCCTCCGGGGTGATCACCCGCCGGGACCGCACCACCAGATCAGCCATGGCCAGACCCTAGCGGCGGTTTGTTTCACCGGACGATCATCCGCCCGGCCGGGGATTTCGTCACGGTTCGCTGTTTTGGCCAGCACTTTCGCGGCGTAGCCGCGTAACGGTGTACCGTCGCGCTCCATGGTGCGTCGGTGGAGGCTGGCAGTTCTGGCGGCCGTCTGTGGTGTGCTCATCGCCGCCGTCAAGGTCAATGACGGCTCCACGTGGGGCGCGGCCTTCCTGCTGCTGCTCTTCCTGGGTCTGGCCGTGGCCCTGTCGCCCGGCGTCTTCCCCCGTCCCGAGCGCGCCGCCGAAGCGGTCCGGGACGGCCGGCCCGTCGTCTACTGGCGGCCGGGCTGCCCGTTCTGCCTCCGGCTCCGCGCCCGGCTCGGCCCGGACGCGGCCCGGCTGCACTGGGTGGACATCTGGCAGGACCCGGAAGGCGCCGCAGCCGTCCGGGCGATCACCGGCGGCGACGAGACGGTGCCGACCGTGGTGATCGACGGTGCGGGTTTCGTGAACCCGGACCCGTCGTGGCTCCGGGACCGGATCGTGCCGGCGTCCTGACCTGGGTCCAGCCCAGGAACTGCTCGAACAGCTCGGCCGGCGTGCGGCGGGGCAGGTCGGTCACGGCCTGGTCCAGGTTGCCCCACATGTACATGGCGAGCGACACCCGGTCGGCGCCCTCGGTGAGCTGGGCCCGCGCCGGCGGGCATGGCCAGGCCCGGCCGCAGGCACGGCACCTCCAGGACGGGCGCTGCCAGATGTGCTCGGAACGTGTGGACTTCAACGGGATGTACCGCACCAGATGCCTCCCCGCATGGTTTGACGGCGACAGGTAGTACTCGGCTTCGCCCCGGAAAGTTCGACCGCACGGCGGATTAGGCATGCGCTATGGTCCAACGTCACGATCAAGTAACGGGGGCCTGTGTGACCGATAAAGCGAAGGACGTCGAAACAGCAGCCGAGCCGGCGGCGGTGCCCGTCGATGCCGTCGGCGAGCCCGAGTCCATCGAGGACGCCGTGCCGGCCGCGGAGGCGACGGAAGAGGCGGAGACCACGGCGGAAGCGGAAGCCGCGGTGGAGACAGAGATCGAGACCGAGGCTGCCGGAGAGCCCGAGCCCGCCGCGGAAGCTCAGCCCGCCGGAGAGGCTGAGCTGATCGCGGAGGAAGTACCCGGCGCGGCGGACGACGCCGAAGCGCAGCCCGTCGACTCGCCGGCGCCGGTGGTGGAGAACGATGCCGGCGACGCGGACACCGACGAGGACGAGCCGGAGACGGACGGCCCGGCGGGTCTAGAAGTGGCCGAGGAGCCGGAACCCAAGGCCGAGCCCACCATGGCCCTGAGCGCGGAGCCGCGCGACGATCCGGCCGCCCCGGAGAACCGGCGGATCCTCGTGCTGAGTGTGCTCGTCGGTGCGCTCGCCGTCGCCGTGGTCGGCGTCTTCGGTCTGATCGTCTACGACCCGGCGACGATGTTCGGTCTCATGCCTACGTGGTGGGCCGAGCCCGGTTCGGGCCGGATCATCGCCGGTGCCGGGATCGTCGCCGCGCTGGCCGTGATCGCCGCCGGCATGCACCGCACCTTCCTGCGCCGCCGGAACTGAACGCGAACGCGATCCGGAGCAGAGCAGTGCGATCCGGAGTGGGAGGCCAGGCGCGAGCGTGGCTGTTGGCCGCTACGGGGGACTGGTGTTGATCTGCTGGCGGTGCGAAATCGCGGTTTCAGGTCCATGATCACAGCGATTTCGTAGCGCTAGCAGATCAACATCTTGGCTGCTTAGGCTCATCGCGCCAAGATCGCGGCTCGGCCGGCCAGCCGGCGAACAGGGCGGCCCGGCGCGAGCAAGGCGGCCCGGCGCGAGCAAGGCGGCCCGGCGCGAGCAAGGCGGCCCGGCACGAGCAAGGCGGCCCGGCACGAGCAAGGCGGCCCGGCACGAGCAAGGCGGCCCGGCACGAGCAAGGCGGCCCGGCACGAGCAAGGCGGCCCGGCACGAGCAAGGCGGGCCGGCACGAGCAAGGCGGGCCGGCACGAGCAGGGTGATCAGGTCAGGGCGGTCAGCTCGGCCCGGGTGAAGCCGACATCGTCGAAAGCACCGCAGTCCAGGCCGCGCAGCAGGTACCCGGCGAGGGCCCGGGCGGTGGCCGGCTCGTCGGCGATGCCGCTCTCCTGGCGGTGCACGTACCGGTGCAGGCGCCCGGCCGCCACCTCCCGGCCGTCGCGGAAGAACTGGTAGGTCGCCGCGTACCGGCTGGGCAGTTGCGCCGGGTGCAGGTCCCAGCCCTGGTAGAAGCCGCGTTCCAGGGAGCGCCGGACCAGGCGGTGGTGCAGTTCCCAGGCCGCGCGGACGTCGGCGGGCGAACCGGCCGGGAGGACGTTCGTGGAGCCGTCGGAGAGGCGTACGCCGGTCTGTGCGGCGGCGGCCTGCATGACGGCTTTCGCGTGGTCGGCGGCCGGGTGTTCCATGGACTGGTAGGCCGCCGCCACCCCGGCGGCCGCGCTGTAGTCGTAGGTGCCGTAGTGCAGCCCGGTGCACCGGCCGTCCGCCGCCGTGATCAGGCGGGCCACCGTGGCGGTGCCGTCGGCGGCGAGCACCGCGGACGGCAGTTCGATCTGGATTTCGAAGGTCAGGGCGCCGCTGCTCAGCCCGTACAGCCGCTCGATCTTCTCGCAGAGGGTGACCATCGCCCGGACCTGGTCGGTGCCGCTGACCTTGGGCAGCGTGATGGCGAAAAGCCCTTGATAGGTGTCGATGAAGAGGTCGAGGGTGCGCAGCGCGCGGTGGCGGGTGGCGGCTTCCAGGGACTTGATCCGGATGCCGAGGAACGGCGGTCGCGGACCGGCGGCGAGGGTCGTGGCGGCCCGGCGGACGGCCGCGTCCTCCTCGTCGTCGTCGCGGACGCCGTACCCGTCCTCGAAGTCGACCCGCAAGTCCTCGATCGGTTCTCGTTCGAGCTTCGCGCGGATGGTCGGATCCGGCCACGGGAAGTCGTTTTCGTCCATGGACAGGAGCGCCTGAGGGCCCCACTCGGCGAAGGAGATGAGCTTGTCGGCCGGGATGTACACCGTATGGATCGGCTGCCTGCCGGCGCGCTCCCCCGGGTAACGGGCCCGGAGGAACGCGTCGTGGGCAGCCAGACGCCGGTCGATCTCGTCGTAATCATGATCGGACAGGCGCACGGGGAACCCTTCAGTCGATGGAGTCGTAGGCCGCGCTCGTGAGGAAGTCGGCGAAGTCGTCGGCGAGGGCGACCCGCTCGAACAGCTTGCGGGCGTCGTCGTAGCGGCCCGCCGCCCAGGCGTCGTCACCGATCGACGCGCGGATGGCGGCGAGTTCCTCGTCCTCGATGCGGCCGACCAGTTCCGCGGTGATGAGCGTGCCGTCCTCGAGCCGGACCCCGTTGTGGATCCACTGCCACACCTGGGAGCGTGAGATCTCCGCGGTGGCCGCGTCCTCCATCAGGTTGTGGATCGCGACCGCGCCGTTGCCGCGCAGCCAGGCCTCCAGGTACTGCAGCGCCACGTTGACGTTGTTGCGCAGCCCCGCCGCGGTGACCGGCTTCTTCAGCGCGGCGACGTTCAGCAGGTCGTGCGCGTCGACCGCGACGTCCGGGCGCTGCTTGTCCAGCTGGTTCGGCCGGTCGCCGAGCACTCGGTCGAAGATCTCCTGGCAGACCGGCACCAGGTCGGGGTGCGCCACCCAGGAACCGTCGAAGCCGTCACCGGCCTCCCGCTCCTTGTCCTCGCGGACCTTGCTCAGCGCGACCTTGTTGACCTCCTCGTCGCGCCGGCTCGGGATGAACGCGGCCATGCCGCCCATCGCGAACGCGCCCCGGCGGTGACAGGTGGCGACGAGCAACTCGGTGTAGGCCCGCATGAACGGCGCGGTCATCGTCACGGCCGCCCGGTCCGGCAGGATCATGGTGGGGTTGTCGCGGAAGTACTTGATGATGCTGAACAGGTAGTCCCAGCGGCCCGCGTTGAGGCCGGAGATGTGCGGCCGGAGCGCGTACAGGATCTCCTCCATCTCGAAGGCGGCCGGGATCGTCTCGATCAGCACGGTGGCGCGGATGGTGCCGACCGGGATGCCGAGCTTCTCCTGGGCGTACGTGAAGACGTCGTTCCAGAGTGCGGCCTCGTTGTGCGACTCCATCTTGGGCAGGTAGAAGTACGGCCCGCTGCCGCGTTCCAGCAGTTCGGCGGCGTTGTGGAAGAAGTAGAGGCCGAAGTCGACGAGGGCGCCGACGGCCGGCTCGCCGTCCACCGGCAGGTGCCGCTCGTCGAGGTGCCAGCCGCGCGGGCGCATCACGATCGTCGGGTACGGGCCGTCGCCGAGTTCGTAGACCTTCTTCGGAGTCTCCAGCCGGATCGTCCGCCGGATCGCGTCGTGGAGGTTCTGCTGCCCGTCGACCACGTTGGACCAGTGCGGGGTGTTCGCGTCCTCCAGGTCGGCCAGCCACACCTTGGCACCGGAGTTCAGCGCGTTGATCGTCATCTTGCGCTCGGTCGGGCCGGTGATCTCGACGCGGCGGTCCTGGAGGTCGGCCGGCGCGGGCGGCGCGGTCCACTCGGCGGCGCGGATGTCCGCCGTCTCCGCGAGGAAGCCGAGGCCGGCGCCGGACGCGATCTCCGCGCGGCGGCGGGCACGGGCCTCGAGAAGCTCGTTACGGCGGGGCCGGAATCGCCGGTTCAGATCGGCGACGAACGCCACGGCCTCGTCGGACAGGATCTCGGTCATCGTTGACGGTTCCTCTCGGTGTGGTTACTCCCCCGTACCGTAGTCGAGCATTATTCATGCACCAGCCGTCGATGTGCCCGCCGGGCCTCCCGCGTCAACGTCTCCTCGTCGGCGTTCACCAGCTCACCGCGCCGCACCACCGGCCGGCCACCGACCAGGGCCAGCTCCACCGGCGCCGGCGGGCCGAACACCAGCGCGGCAACCGGATCGTCGATGCCGGCGTGCCCCAGGCCGTCCAGCCGCCACAGCACCAGATCGGCGAGCTTGCCTGCCTCGATCGAGCCCAGATCGTCCTGCCGGCCGAGGCAGCGCGCCCCGCCCATCGTGCCCAGCCGCAGCGCCTGCCGGGCGTCCATCGCCTTCGGACCACCGCGCATCCGGGCCGTCCAGAGGGCCTGCCGCAACTCGGCGCCCAGGTGCGAGACCTCCTGCGAGGCGGCGCCGTCCACACCGAGACCCACCGGTACGCCGTGATCCAGCAACTCCCGTACGCGTGCCGTGCCCGCACCCAGCCGCGCGTTCGAGCTCGGGCAGTGCGCGACACCCGTACCCGTCGCGCCGAGCCGGGCGATCGCCGCGTCGTCCAGGTGCACGCCGTGCGCCAGCCACACGTCGTCGCCGAGCCAGCCGACGCGTTCCGCGTACTCCACCGGGGTGCATCCGAACTGCTTGCGGCAGAACTCCTCCTCGTCGTCGGTCTCGGCGAGATGGGTGTGCAGCCGGACACCCTTGCGCCGGGCCAGGACCGCGGCCTCCGTCATCAGCCGGGTGGTGACCGAGAACGGCGAGCACGGCGCCACCGCGATCCGCAGCATCGCGTCCGGCGACGGGTCGTGCCACCTGTCGATCGCGGCCTCGGTCGCGGCCAGTGCCTCGTCCGTCTCCTCGACCAGGTGGTCCGGCGGGAGGCCGCCGTCCTTGCGGCTCAGGTCCATCGAACCCCGGGTCGGATGGAACCGCAGGCCGATCCGGCGGGCCGCCTCGATCTCGGCCGCCAGGACATCGCCGCCGTCGCGCGGGAAGACGTAGTGGTGGTCCATCGACGTGGTGCAGCCGGAAAGGGCGAGCCAGCCCAGACCGGCGCCGGCGGCCGCGCCGACGATGTCCGCGTCGAGCCGGCCCCAGATCGGGTAGAGCGTGGTCAGCCAGCCGAAGAGGGTCTCGTCGAGGGCGAGGCCACGGGTCGCCCACTGGTAGAGGTGATGGTGGGTGTTGACGAGTCCGGGGGTGAGCAGGCAGCCCGTACCGTCGACGCGTTGTCCCGGCCGTTCGGGAGCGGGCCCGGCGCCCACCGCCGCGATCCGGCCGTCGTCGCCCACCACGACGTACCCGTTCGCGTACGACGTGTCCGCGGCGTCGACCGTCGCCACCGCGGCGTTCTCGATGATCACAGCCACCACTCCGCGATCGCGGCCGGCGCGTCGTCCCGCGTGACAGTGCCCTCGATCAGCCCGTACGGCCGGTCCCCGGCGATGAACACCTCACCCTCGTTGGACAGGTCGAACGGCGACAGATCCACGAGATAGTGATGCTTGTTCGGCAACGCCAGCCGCACCTCGGCGACCTCCGGCCGATCCGTCAGCAGCCGGGAACCCATCGCCTTGAGCGTCTGCTGCAGCGAATAGCTGTACGTCTGGACGAACCCGTTCTTCAGCGCCTCCAGCGACCCGGCGAACGAACCGGCCCACTCCACGTCGTCACCCCGATGCCGCCACCGCGCGTCCACCGCCGTGGCCAGGATCCGGTCCGTCGCCTCCGGCAACGTCGTGTACCGGTCACGGACGAACCCGTGGAACTCCGAATCCGTCGTGTTCAGCAGCACCAGCCCGGTGACACCCGAGACCACCTGCGTGCCGGCGGCGGACACCGACACCACAGCGGTACGGGTCAGGTCGCCACGCCTGGCGAACGAGTGCGGGCCCAGCCGGTCCCAGGCGTACGCCTCGATCGACACCGTCGCGCCGTGCACCTGCTCCTGGCTGCCGACGAAATGCCGGGCCAGCAGCAGCGCGAACGACTCCGGTTCGGTGACGCCGTGCTCCTTCGCGAACGCGTACACGGTGTTCTTCATCGTGTCGGTCGGCAGCACCCCCGAGTTGTCACCGGTCTCGTGGGTGGCGGCCAGATCGCCGGAGAGCGCGACACTGACGTTGAGATCCACGAGACCGTGGGTGCCGCCGTCCCGCGTCACCCGGACCAGCCGGGTCTCCGCCTTGCCGTAACGGTTCGGTCCGAGCACGATCGCCACCAGGTCAGCTCCCTCGGTAGGTGGTGTAGCCGTACCGGCTCAGCAGCAGCGGCACGTGGTAGTCACGGTCCGGGTCGTGCACGTGGAACGCGACGGTGATCTCCGGGAAGAAGCAGTCGCCACCCAGGTACGGCTCGACGTAGAAGAACAGCCGGTACCCGCCGGCCTGCCAGTCCCGCACCGGCACCCGGAACCGCAGCCGGCCGTCGTCGTCGGTCCGCCCCTCGGCCGCGGTCAGCCAGCCGTCCGAGTCGCGGCGCTCCAGACGCACGTACACGTCGCGCGCCGGCTCTCCGGTCACCGTGTCCAGGATGTGTGTGGAGATCCGGGCGTGGAACCCGCCCGTCGTGCCGTCGTCAGAGGGCATCGAGCACCCGCTCCAGCCGCAGCAGCGCGATCTTGCGCAGCTCGTCGGTCACGACCGCCCGCTCGGTCGCCTCGTCGTTGCCGAGCCGGGCCTTCGCGACGTCCAGGATCTCGCCCTGGCTCCGGCCACTCGCGAAGATCAGGAAGACGTGCCCGAACCGGTCCTCGTACGCCCGGTTCGCCTCCACCAGGGCCGCCCTCGTCCCGTCGTCCGACGACGCCGCGGCCGCCGACTGCTCGGCCCGCGACCACGACGCCTCCTGCGACGCGCCGGCCGCCCGCTCACCGATCCGCGGGTGCGCGGACAGGCCTTGCCGGACGTCGTCCCAGCTCAACGACCGGGCGGCGGCGTCCGCGGCGGCGAGCAGCTCGGCCCGGTCCCGGAACGGCCGGCCGGCCGCGACCCCGGCACCCCACGCGGGCGCCGCCAGGCAGGCGAACAGTTCGCGCTCCAGACGCTCGGCAGGCAGCGCGTTGAAGGCCTCCACGCTCACACCCCCTCCTCCAATGTTGATCAGTCAAGCAGGCGAAGTCCGCCGAACGCACCGGCCGGCGGAAGAATTAACAGACACCCTGCCACGAAACACGCCCGGAAAAACTGTCACCGGTATGGGCCAGACTGGTGCCGTGCTGATCCCCGCCGACGAGTTGCCCGACCTCCCGGTCCGCCCCGCCCTGCCCGAGGTGACCGCCACACTGGCCGCCGCCGGCGCGGCAGTGCTCGTCGCGCCCCCGGGCACCGGCAAGACCACCCTGGTGCCCCTGGCCCTGGCCACCGGCACCGACCGGGTGATCGTGGCCGAACCGCGCCGGGTCGCCGCCCGCGCCGCCGCCCGGCGGATGGCGAGCCTGCTCGGCGAGCGGGTCGGCGGCCGCGTCGGCTACGCGGTGCGCGGCGACCGCCAGATCTCCCGGGACACGGTGGTCGAGGTGGTGACGACCGGCCTGCTGCTCCGCCGCCTGCAACGCGACCCCGAGCTGGCCGGCGTCACCACCGTGATCCTCGACGAGTGCCACGAGCGCCACCTCGACTCCGACCTGGCGCTCGCCTTCCTGGTCGAGGTCCGCGCCGCCCTCCGTCCCGACCTGCGCCTGCTGGCGACCTCGGCCACAGCCGACTCGTCCCGGCTCGCCGCCGTGCTGGGCGACCCGGCGCCGGTGCTGACCGCCCACGCCCGCACCCACCCGGTCGACGTGGTCTGGGCACCACCCACCGGCCCGGTCACACCCCCGCACGGCCTCCGCGTCGACCCCCGCCTGCTCGATCATGTGGCGGCCACGGTGCGGCGCGCGCTGACCGAGAACGACGGCGACATCCTGGTCTTCCTCCCCGGCGCGCGCGAGATCGACGTGGTCGCCGCCCGCCTCCGCGCAGCCGACGGGTCGGATCCCCGCGCGTCCGCCGATGCCCGCGCTTCTGCCGATGCGCGCGCTTCTGCCGATGCCGGCGGGTCGCTCGGCGGGGGCTTTGACGTTGTCGCGCTGCATGGGCGGCTGTCCGGTTCTGCCCAGGACGCCGCCCTGCGCCCCGGCATCCGCCGGCGGGTGGTCCTGGCGACCGCGATCGCCGAGAGCAGCCTCACCGTGCCCGGCGTGCGCGTGGTGGTCGACGCCGGCCTCAGCCGCGTCCCCCGCACCGACCACGCCCGCGGTCTCGGCGCACTGGTCACGGTGCCGGTCTCCCGGTCGAGCGCCGAACAGCGCGCCGGCCGAGCCGGCCGCGAGGCACCCGGTCGCGTCTACCGCTGCTGGCCGGCGGCCATGCACGACCGCTTGCCCGCCCACCCCGAACCGGAGATCGCCACCGCCGACCTGACCGGCCTCGCCCTGGACCTCGCCCTGTGGGGCCACCCCGACGGCTCCGGCCTGTCCCTTCCTGATCAGCCCCCACCCGGCGCGCTCCGAGCCGCCACGGCGACCCTCCACGATCTCGGCGCCATCGGCGAGGACGGCCGTGTCACCCCCCGGGGCCGCGCCCTCGCCGACGCCGGCCTGCACCCCCGCCTGGCACGCGCACTCCTCGACGGCGCAACCTTGGTCGGCTCGCGCCGGGCCGCCGAAATCGTCGCCATCCTCGACGCCGACAACTCCGGATCCGACGACGTGGTCACCCTCTGGCGGAGGGCGCGGACCGGAAATGACCACAGCTTCACCACCGAGGTACGCAGGCTGCGCGCGGCCCTGACCAGAACAGCTGCCCCGCCGTCCCGCATGGTGGGCAACGCTGATACCGCCGCCGCGCCCGTTCCCGCCGTCGAACACCGGGCCGGCGACGCTCACGAGGGTGCGTCCAGCGACGGCCGTGAGAGTGCGTCCGGGATCGTCCGTGAGGGGGCATCCGGCGACTGCCGCGAGGGTGCGTCCAGCGGCGGCCGTCAGGAGGCGTCCGGAAATGGTCAGAAGGCCGCGGTGGGCGACGGCCGCGAGGGTGCGTCCAGCGGCGGCCAGAAGGGCGCGGCTGTTGACGGCCGCCTGCGCGCCCCGGTTGACGGCCAGGAGTCGGACGGCGGCGGTGTCCGGGAACGGCTGCCGGACGATCTGGCGGCCGGGCTCGTCGTCGGGCTGGCCTATCCGGAGCGGGTGGCGAAGGCGCGCGAGCCGGGCGGAAAGGCGTACCTCATGGCCGGAGGCACCGCCGCCGACCTGCCCGCCGGCAGCTCGCTGGCCGGCGCACCCTGGCTTGCCGTCGCCGGCGCCGACCGCAGGGCCGGGGCCCGCACCGCGCGGATCCGGAGTGCCGCACCCCTCGACGAGGCCACCGCGTGCGAGGTCGCCGCCGCCCTGCTCACCGACGCCACCGAGATTGGCTGGATCGACGGCGATGTGGTGGCCCGCCGCGTCCGGCGGCTTGGAGCGATCACGCTCTCCAGCGTCCGGCTGACCGATCCCGATCAGGCCCAGATCCGCGCGGCGCTGTTCACCGGACTCCGCGAGGAGGGGCTGTCGCTGCTCACCTGGACCCGTGGCGCGGACGAGCTACGGCGCCGGCTGGCCTTCGCGCACAGCGCCCTCGGCGATCCCTGGCCCGACGTCTCCGACGAGGCCCTGCTGAAGAACGCCGACCAGTGGCTCGACCCGGGCACCGCCCGCCGCCGCTCCGACCTGGCCAAACTCGACGTCGCTGCAGCGCTGCGCCGCCTGCTCCCCTGGTCGGTGGCCGGGCGGCTCAACGAGGTGGCCCCGGAACGGCTGCCCGTGCCGAGCGGTTCCCAGGTGCGGGTCGACTACAGCGACCCGGCCGCCCCGGTCCTCGCCGTCAAGGTGCAGGAGGCGTTCGGCTGGCAGGACGCGCCCACTCTGGCCGACGGCCGGGTACCGGTGCTGCTGCACCTGCTCTCCCCCGCCGGCCGTCCGGTAGCGGTCACCCGCGACCTGCGATCCTTCTGGGCGCAGGGCTACCCGCAGGTGCGTGCCGAGATGCGCGGCCGGTACCCCCGGCACCCATGGCCGGAAGATCCCACTTCCGCCCAGCCGACCCGCCGCCTGAACCCGCGCTCCCGCTGATACCGCTGATACCGCTGATACCGGCAGGCTGGTGACGCGACCGGCTGGGGTGGGCGACAGCGTTGGCGTTGTCGTCCTCGATCGGGGCGGCTCAAGCTGGGGTTCACCGTGCCGCAGGACGGCTACTGCGTCCACCAGCACGAGCAGCGCGGACCGGCTGTCACCCACGGTCGTTGAAAGCCCTTCCCAACAGCCACCAGTGACAGCCCGGCACCAGCTGTCACCCACGGTCGTTCAAAGCCGTTCCCAACAGCCACCAGTGACAGCCCGGGACCAGCTGTCACCCACGGTCGCCCCCAAGCCCTCTCAACAACCACCAGTGACAGCCCGGCACCGGCTGTCACCCACGGTCGTCCAAAGCCGTTCCCAACAACCACCAGTGACAGCCCGGCACCAGCTGTCACCCACGGTCGCTGGCAGGCGCTCGCGACAGCCAACAGCGACAGCCGGCACACGCCCAGGCCTAAGGCGGGGGCGCGGAGCAAGGGCTGGACACGGGCGAAGCCAAGGCGCGACGCAAAGCGCAAGGCCGCACGGAGGGGCGAAAGCCACGCGAGCGGGCCGTCAGGAGGACACCAGGGCGAGCCGTCAGGAGGACGCCGGGGGCGGGCCGTCAGGAGGACGCCGGGGGTGGGCCGTCGCTGAGGGCGGCCAACGGCACCGGCGGCCCGAACAGGTATCCCTGCCCCAGCGGGCACCCCAGGGCCGCCATCCCCGACGACCGCGCCGGCGTCTCCAGTCCTTCGGCGACCACCGTGATCTGTAGTTCGGCGCAGATGCGCAGGACGGAACGGCACAGCGCGCCGGCCCGCGACGACTCGACGTCGGTCAGGGTGGAGTCGAGTTTGACGATGTCGACCGGCATGGCGTGCAGTTGCGCGAGCGCGTTGAAGCCGCTGCCGAAGTCGTCGAGTGCGACCCGGACGCCGAGGTCGCGCAGCGACGCCACGACGGCGGCGGCGCGGGGCAGGTCGGGGATCCGCAGGGTTTCGGTGATCTCGACGACGAGGCGGGAGGCGGGAACGTCGTGCCGGCGCAGGGCCGCGGTGACCGCGTCCCGCAGGCCCTGCTGCCCGAGGCGCCCGGCGGAGACGTTGACGTGCACGGCGATGGGACGGCCGAAACGTTCCTCCAGCCGGGCCACATCGGCGCAGGCCCGGTCGAGGACGAAGTCGTCGATCGCCGCGACCAGGCCGGTCCGCTCGGCCATGGTGACGAAGACGTCGGGGTGCACGGGCCCGGCGACGGGGTCGGTCCAGCGGGCCAGGGCTTCGACGGCGACGGTGGTGTTGTCGGTGAGCCGGACGATGGGCTGGTAGTGGACCTCGAAGCCGGCGGCGCCCGGGTTGCCGCCTTCGGCGAGGGCACCGGCGAGCAGTTGGGGCAGGTCGGCGAGGGGTCCGGCGTCGCGTGTGCCGTTCCAGCGGATCAGCGCGCCTTTGCCGCGGCGTTTCACGGCGTACATGGCGGCGTCGGCGCGGCGCAGCAGGATGTCGGCGGAGAGCGGGTCGCCGGGTTCGGCGGCGACCAGGCCGACGCTGACGCCGACACCGACGGACCGGCCGTCGATCTGGTAGGGCTCGCGGAGCGCGGTGAGCATCCGCTGGCCGATGGCTTCGGCTTCGGCGACCCAGGTGCCGAACGGCAGTTCGGCGGTGGCGGTGCCGGGGGCGGCGCGGCGTTCCACGAAGTCGGTGACGCGGACCCCGGCGGCGGAGAGCACGTAGCGCCGGGGGCGGAAGCGGCGGCGGCGGTGCCGTGGCGCGGGCGGCTGTTCGCCGTGGTCGAGCACGACCGCGAATTCGTCGCCGCCGAGGCGGGCGACGAGGTCTTGTGCGCGTACGCATGACCGCATCCGCTCGCCCACCGCGGTCAGCACCCGGTCGCCCATGGCGTGCCCGAAGGTGTCGTTTATCAGTTTGAAGTCGTCGAGGTCGGCGAAGAGCACGGCGACCGGGGTGCCGTGGGTCTGGTGCTCCTGGAGGGCGAGGACGAGCCGTTCCCGGAACAGGGCGCGGTTGGCGAGCCCGGTCAGCGGGTCGTGGTAGGCCAAATGGTGCAGCCGCTGCTGGGTGTCGGCGATCCGGTCCAGCAGGACGGTGTTGTCCATGATGGTGAGCATCTGCCGGGTGACGACGAGGGCGAGACCGAGCCAGCCGAGGTACGCCTGGAACGCGGTCAGCGGCTCGCCGGCGATCGTCTGCGCCACCAGCAGGACACCGGCCACGACGACGGGGCCGTACGGCAGGAGCAGGTGGAACCAGTCGTGCTGGAGCAGCGCGGTGGCCGGGCGGGTGAGCGGCGGCCGGGCCGGGCTGAGGGCGGCGAGGGCGATGAGGGCGGGGCCTAGCAGGTGCCCGGTGGTTTCCACCCAGGCCGGTCCGGCGTCGAGCAGCCGCAGCGTGTCGGCGCTGCCGAAGGCGAGTATCGCCGCGCCGATCAGCGCGAGCGGCCGCCGGCCGGCGGGCGAGTCGGGCCGGGTGGTGAGCAGCAGCACGACCATGGTGACCAGCACCAGGTCGACGACCGGGTAGGCGAGCAGCACCGCCTCGGCGAGACGGTCGACGGGCCCGCCGGGCAGGGGGCTGCCGGGCAGCAGCGACCAGAGCAGCGCCAGCACCGAGCCGGTGATCAGCACGCTGTCGATGACCAGGGCGATCTGGTCGCGCCGCGGTGAGGTCGGCACCGGCCGGGGCCGGGTGTGCGCGGCGGCGAGCAGGCCGGCCAGCATGCAGGCCGGCAGCACCAGGAAGCCGATGTCGGAGACCAGTTCCGGTGGGTCGCGGTCGGCGCCGCCGAGGTGCTGCACCACCCACCAGAGCCGGGTGGACGCCCAGATCAGCAGGCCGGCGCCGGCGAGGTGCCGCCAGTGGCGCGGCACGCCGGTGCGGCCCCGGGCTGCGACCAGGCAGACGGCCGCGGCGGCCAGCCCGACGACGAGCTGGGCCAGGTCGGCTAGGTAGCCCACGCCCGGAATCACCACCAGATTTTCTCCGGCCGCGCCCGATGTTCCGCGGCCGGAGTAAAATACCTGGTCAGTCTCCGCTGGTCACGTCGGCGACGATGACCGTGACATTGTCCGGTCCGCCGCCGCGCAACGCGAGGTCCACCAGTCGCTCGGAGCAGGACTTCGGGTCCGCCACGGTGCACATCTCCTGCTCCAGCGTCGCGTCGTTGACCACGCCGGTGAGCCCGTCGCTGCAGAGCAGCCAGCGGTCACCGGCCTGCGGTTCCACGATGACGTACGCGGGGGTGACGGGTTCGCCCTGCAGGACCCGGGTGACGACGGCCCGCCGCGGGTGCCCGGCCGCCTCCTCGGGTTTGAGCAGGCCCTGGTCGATGAGCATCTGGACGTACGTGTCGTCCTTGGTCAGCTGGTTGAGCCGGCCGTCGCGCAGCAGGTAGGCCCGGGAGTCGCCGACGTGGGCCATGGCCGCCCGCTCCCCGTTGAAGAGCACCGCCGTCAGCGTGGTGCCCATCCCTTGCAGGGCGGGGTCGGACACCACCATCTCGGCGATCCGGCCGTTCGCCACTTCCAGCGCCTTGTGCAGCGCGTCCATCTGATGGTCGGTGGCGATCGGCGTGTCGAGGGAGACCATGGCTTCGATGGCGAGCCGGCTGGCGAGGTCGCCGGCGGCCATCCCGCCCATGCCGTCGGCCACGACGAGGAGGTTGTCACCGGCGTAGTGACAGTCCTCGTTGTTGCTCCGGACGTGTCCTTGGTCGGTGACGGCCGCCCACCGGAGGTACAAGGTCATGGCGTGCAGCCTGCCAGGTCGATGCCAAGCTGTCTGCACGTGGTTCGCGGCGAGTCGCACATGTCGTTGTCGAAAATACACTCAGCTCGGAACAAGGGGACGCCCGAGGCACCGCGGATCGACTTCGGTCACGGTCCGTGTCGGTGCGATCCATCGCAGTGCGGAGGCCTCGGCGGGCCAGCCGCGGACCGTGATCCCGCTGTACTCCGGCGGACCGGCGCCGGGGCAGAGCGTCTTGGAGCGCACCTCGCCGTTGGGGATGAAGGTGACCTCACCGTCCGGCTGCAGCATGGTGGTGGAGGTGTCGTCCACCGCGATCAGCTGACCGCGGACCACGGTGACGGGCCGTCCTTCGGGGGCCATCTCGATCGCGCTGTCCGGCAGCACCGGCGCGCGCAGGAACACCACGCCGACCACGAACGGCAGCGCGAAGGCGGCGCCGATCGCCGGCCAGTACGTCGCGATCCGCGCCCATTTGGCCGGGACCGGGCCGGTCAGCAGCGGCCCGAACAGGGGCGGCAGGGCCAGCAGGGCGGCCGTGGACCAGGCGCCGGCGCGGACGGCGGCGACCACACCGGGCCACACGAAGATCCACACGAGCAGTCCGGTGAGCACCGGCACGCCCACCGTGATCCAGACCATCAGCGGTGCCGCGCCTTGGGCGCTCTGCACGGCGGTGAGCCCGAGGATCGCGACGATCAGCATCGCCAGCAGGGGCAGCAGCTGCAGCTGCCAGGTGAACGCGGCGATCATCGCGGCGACCGCCACCACCCAGCCCGGCATCCGCAGCGCGGCCACCGCGAGGTACGACGTACCGGCCTGCGCGGGCACGCTGACCAGCAGGATCCCGCCGAGCACCCGGATCAGCAGGATGGCCGCCGGGATGGTCCAGCTCAGCGTGATGAAGAGCGCGCCAACCATGCCGAGCGGGTTGATGTACTGCACCAGCAGCAGCATCGTGGCCATGTCCTGCCGGCTCAGGTACCAGAGCCGCAGCACCAGCAGCAGCAGCGGGAAGGCGGGCAGGACGGCGAGCAGCCAGTTGAACTCGGCCCGGTACCGCGGCCGGGCACCGAGGCGCTCCTTGATGACCTGGACCTCGCTCATCCGAGGGGGTCCTCCCAGGGCAGCCGGCGCACGTCGGGCCGCTCCACGCGGGGCTGCCGGCCGTCGGCGATCGGAATCCTCTTCTTCGTGTCGATCTCGGACTGCAGGTGCTCCTGGTAAGCCCGTTCCCAGCGGGAGTCCTTCGGATCGGCGTACGACCGGTAGAGGGTCAGGTTGACCAGTTTCTCCAGGGCCGGGTTGTTGCCGACGTTGACGCCCCACCGTTCGACCGTGTCCAGGCCCAGGTCCCAGTGCTCGTACTTCGCCGGGAACCGGTGCTTCCAGCCGGCCAGGATCGCGGCGTCGGTGCTTATCGCGTCGATCGTGCCCCGGTCGAGTTCGGCGAAGCACTCACGGACCCGGTTCTTGCGCGACACGATCGCCTCGGCGCGCTCCAGAGCGGTCTGGCTGGTCGAGGTGGACAGGGTGCAGACCCGCTGCTTCTCGAGGTCCTCCAGCGCGGACACCGGCGGGTGGTCGTTCAGCGTGATCACCGACTGCTCGGTGAGGAGGTACGGCGCCGAGAAGTGCACGCCGGCGGCCTTGCGCGCGTCGGTGACGCTGTAACTGGCGATGACGAGTTGCACGGGCACCCGGTTGCCCTGGGCGTCGGTCGCCTGCATCCGGGCCCGGTCCTCGCTCTCCAGGCCGAAGAACCGCACGTCGTCGCGGCGGAACCCCAGGTCCTCGGCGATCATGTAGGCGATGTCGATGTCGAAGCCGGCCCAGGCCTCGTCGCCCGCGTCGTAGTAGGCGACGCCGTACTGGTCGTCCTTGACCCCGATGTTCAGCGTGGTCCAGTCGTCCACGCCGGCCTCGGCGCGCAGGTCCGCCACCGACGGCGGCCCGCCGATCAGCAGCCGGCTCATCGTCACCGCGAGGGTGAGCACGAGCAGCACGCCGAGCCCGGCCAGCCGCCAGGCGCGGAACCGGTGCTCCCAGTCGACGAGGGAGCGGAACTGCGCCTCCTCGTAGACCTCCTCGAACACCTCCTGCTCGGCGATGTCCCGGGAGGCGATCTCCTCGACGGTGACGTCCGGGGGCGGCACCAGCCGGCGGCGCAGCCACGGCAGGTCGGGGGGCTGCCACTGCCGGAACCGGCGACGCACCGTCCGCGGTTCCCTGTCGTCCGGATCGACCATGCGGACATGGTGCTACACCGATGTCACGGAACGGGGTCCGAGGTACCGAAAGGGACACCGGGACGGCACCTGAGCAGCCGGGCGGCGGTCAGGCGCAGCCCCGGTCCGAGCCCGTGCCTCTCGATCGCCGCGAGGGCGTAGGCGCTGCAGGTGGGCGTGTACCGGCACCGGGTGGCCAGGCGCGGCGAGACGCGACGGTACAGCGTGATGCCGCGTGTCACGGCGCGCTGCGCCAGGCCTCCCGGAGCGGGTGTACGGGTCACCGCACCGCGACCACTGCCGCACTTTCCGCCGGCAGCACCAGACGGTCGCGCTGGACGACGACGCCCGGCTCGGTGGCGAGCAGCACGGAGCGGGCCGGGGAGCGCACGCTGACCGTCTGCTCGACCCCGGCCAGGTTGGCGGCCACCACGACGGATCCGCGGCGGACCACCAGGTGCTGGTCCCCGTGCCACACCTCGACGTCGTGCAGCCACGGGTCGGTCAGGGCGGGCACCTCGCGGCGCAGGCGGATCAGTTTGCGGTAGAGCTCGAGGATCTCGGCGTGGCCCGGCTTCTCCGGCTCCGACCAGTCCAGCTTGGAGCGCTCGAAGGTGGCCGGGTCCTGCGGGTCGGGCACCTCGGCCTCGTCCCAGCCGTGCCGGGCGAACTCCCGGCGCCGCCCGGTCTGCACGGCCTCGGCCAGCTCGGGCTCGGGGTGGCTGGTGAAGAACTGCCACGGGCTGCTCGCCGCCCACTCCTCGCCCATGAAGAGCATCGGCGTGAACGGCGAGGTGAGCAGCAGGGTCGCGCCGACCTTGAGCAGGCCCGGCGAGAGGGTGGCGGTGAGCCGGTCCCCGATGGCCCGGTTGCCGATCTGGTCGTGGTTCTGCAGGAACGCGACGAACCGGTGCCCGGGGATGCGCTGCCGGTCGACCGGGCGGCCGTGCCGCCGGCCGCGGAAGCTGGACCAGGTGCCGGCGTGGAAGAACGCGCCCTCCAGCACGGTACGCAAACAGTCCATCGACCCGAAGTCGCCGTAGTAGCCCTGGCGCTCACCGGTCAGCGCGGCGTGCAGCGCGTGGTGCACGTCGTCGTCCCACTGCGCGTCCAGGCCGTAACCGCCGGCCTCACGCGGCGTGATCAGCTTGGCGTCGTTGAGGTCGGACTCGGCGATCAGGGTGAGCGGCCGCCGCAGGTGCGCGGAGAGCGACTCGACCTCGACCGCGAGCTGTTCCAGCACGTGCACCGCGCCCTCGTCGTGCAGCGCGTGCACGGCGTCCAGCCGCAGGCCGTCCACGTGGTAGTCGCGCAGCCACATCAGCACGCTGTCGGCGATGTAGCGCCGCACCTCGCCGGAGTCCGGCCCGTCCAGGTTGAGCGAGCTGCCCCAGGTGTTGCTGCCGGTGCTCAGGTAGGGCGCGAACATCGGTGCGTAGGCGCCGCTGGGACCGAAGTGGTTGTAGACCACGTCGAGCACCACGCCCAAGCCCTTGGCGTGCGCCGCGTCGACGAACCGCTTCAGCCCGTCGGGGCCGCCGTAGGCCTCGTGCGGCGCGAACCAGCAGACGCCGTCGTAGCCCCAGTTGTAGGTGCCGTTGAACGCGTTGACCGGTAGCAGCTCGACCAGGTCGACGCCGAGGTCGACGAGGTGGTCGAGCTTCTCGATGGCGGCGTCGAACGTGCCCTGCGGCGTGAACGTGCCGATGTGCAGCTCGTAGAGGACCGAGCCGGGCAGTTGCCGGCCGGTCCAGTCCTGGTCGGTCCAGGTGAAGGCGGAGTGGTCGTAGACCCGGCTGAGCCCGTGCACGCCCTGCGGCTGCCACGGCGACCGGGGGTCGGGGAGCGGCTTGTCCTGCTCGGGCAGGAGGAAGCCGTAGTCGGTGCCGGCGCCGGACGGCAGGTCGAGCCGCCACCAGCCGCCGTCGGCGGACTCCATCTCGTGCTCGCGGCCGTCCACGACCAGCCGCACCGGCTTCTCCGGCGCCCAGACCTCGAAGATAGTCATTCTTTCACCAGGAGAGCGACGGGATAGGTGTGCAGGAGTTCGGCGACCGCCAGGCGATTGCCACCGTAACTGGTATTCGTGAACACTTCCGTCCAACTGTGTCCGTCGAGTGAAAGGGTCGTGTCGTGCCAGCCGCCGTGGCGTGACAATCCGACCGGCAGCCGGGTGGCCACCGCCACCACGCCACCGCGGTCGAAGGCGAGCACGTGCTCACCGACCCGGCCGTCGGCGAAGACCGGGCGGTAACCGGTGAACAGCTCCGGCCGCTGCCGGCGCAGGCGCAGCACCCGGCTGGTGACGAGCAGCTTCGCGGCGCCGGTGTCGTCGATCGGCGGCAGCCAGCCGTCGTCGATCCGGCCGAGCAGCTCGCGCCGCAGGCCGAAGTCGACCGGGCGGCGGTTGTCCGGGTCGACGAGCGAGTAGTCCCAGAGCTCGCTGCCCTGGTAGACGTCCGGGATGCCGGGCATGGTGAGCTGCACCAGCTTCTGCCCGAGCGAGTTGGACCAGCCGGGCGGCGCGATCGACGCGGCGAAGTCGCTGATCTCCCGGTGCAGCGCCGGGTCGTCGTAGATCCGGTCGACCAGCTGCCGCAGCGCGGTCTCGAACGACTCGTCCGGCCGCTGCCACGTGGTCGCGGCGCCGGCCTCGCGCGCGGCCTTCAGCGCGTACGCGTGCAGTCGTTCCCGCTCGATCGGCCACGCGCCCACCGCGACCTGCCAGATCAGATGGGCCAGCGACGGGTCCGGCAGCGGGGCGATCCGGACCCACCGGCGCACCACCTCGGTCCAGTCGCCGGGGACCTCGGAGAGGACGGCGAGGCGGGCCCGCACGTCCTCGCCGCGCTTGGTGTCGTGGGTGCCGAGCGACGTCATCGACTCCGGCCACTCGGCCTGCCGCTGCTCGGCGGCCTCGTGGAACTCGTCCGTCGAGACGCCGAAGTCGGCCGGGTCGTTGCCCACCTCGTTGCGGGCCACGAACCGGGTCCACCGGTAGAACGCGGTGTCCTCCACGCCCTTGGCCATCACCGCGCCGGTGAACTGCTGGAACCGGATCGCCAGTTCGTCGGCGGGGTTGCGCAGCCGGGCGGTGAGCTGGTCCAGCACCCCGATCAGGTGCGGGTTGCGGCGACCCGCCTCGGACCGGGCCTGCGCCAGGTGGCGGCTGCCGGCGGGCAGGTAGGACCGGTAGACCGGGAAGCAGGCGGCGAGTTCGGCCAGCGCCCGCGACGCGTTCTCCACCTCCGGGACCAGCCGGGTCAGCCGGGCCAGCTCGGCGGCGAGCAGGGTGGTGGCCACCGTGTACTTGGTCCGGTGCACCAGGTCCTGCCAGGACGTGGTGCCGCCGGTCAGGTGATGGTCGAGGGTGTCGAAGAACGCCTCGGTGCCCAGGTCCACGAAGACCCCGTTCACCTCGGCCATCGCGTCGTAGCCGGTGGTGCCGGCGACCGGCCAGGCGGGCAGCTTCTCCCCCGGTTCGAGGATCTTCTCCACCACCAGCCAGGCGTCCGGCGCGGCCTCCCGCAGCCGGGCGAAGTAGCCGGCCGGGTCGCGCAGGCCGTCCGGGTGGTCGACCCGGATGCCCTGGACGATGCCCTCGCGGTACCAGCGCAGGATCTCGGCGTGGGTGGCGTCGAAGACCTCCGGGTCCTCCACCCGCAGCGCGGCCAGTTCCACGATCGCGAAGAACCGGCGGTAGTTGATCTCGCTGTCGCCCCGGGTCCAGTTGACCAGCTCGTAGTGCTGCCGGTCGTGCACCTCACGCGGGCTGCCGTCGCCGGTCCCGTCGGCGATCGGGTACCGCTTGTCGAAGTAGTGCAGCTCGCCGTCCTCGACCCGCAGCTCGTCGAGCGCGTCCGGGTCGTCGGCGAGGACCGGGATCAGCAGCCGGCCGCGCGACCAGTCGATGTCGTAGTAGTGCGCGTACTGCGACTTCTGCCCGTTGCGCAGCACGTCCCACCACGTCGGGTTCGCCGGCGGGACGGCGACCCCGGCGTGGTTGGGCACGATGTCGGCGACCATGCCGAGGCCGGCCGCCCGTAGCGCGTCACTCAGGGTGCGCAGCCCTGCGCCGCCACCCAGCGCCGGGTTGACCTGGGAGTGGTCCACCACGTCGTAGCCGTGTTCGGAACCGGGCGTCGAGGTCAGCAACGGCGCCGAGTAGAGGTGGCTCACCCCGAGATCGGCCAGGTAGTCGACGATCTCGGCGGTGGCGGTCAGCGGGAAGTCGGGACGGACTTGAACACGGTAGGTGCTGCTGGGGTGGGGCATTACACCGTCCTGTCGAGCACGATGAGGGACCGGTCCGGCACCCAGAGGCTGTGTCCGGCCTCGACGACGGACGGGTGGTCCGGGTCCGGTTCGGCGGTTTCGATCACCTTTTCCCACTTCTCCCCGTACTCCGTGGGAGGAGTGGTGAATTCGAGCGGCGCGTCGTGCGCGTTGAAGAACAGCAGGAACGAGCTGTCCACGTGGCGCTGGCCGTACTGGCCGCGCTCCCGGATGCCCTCGCCGTTGACGAAGAGCGCGACCGCCCGGCCGAAGTCGTTGCCCCAGTCGTCGCCGGCCATCGGCCGGCCGTCCGGGGTGAACCACTCCAGGTCGGGCAGCGGGTCGCCGCCGCCGCGCGCGGTCACCGGCAGCCCGGTGAAGAACCGCCGGCGCTGGAACACCTGGTGCCGGTGCCGGAACGCGGTCAGCTTCCGGGCGAACTCCAGCAGCTGCTCGTCGGCGTTCTCCCAGTCGATCCAGCTGATCTCGTCGTCCTGGCAGTACGCGTTGTTGTTGCCCTGCTGGGTGCGGCCCAGCTCGTCACCGTGCGAGATCATCGGCACGCCCTGGCTGAGCATCAGCGTGGCCAGGAAGTTGCGCCGCTGCCGGGCCCGCAGCTGGAGCACCTTCTTGTCGTCGGTGGGTCCCTCGATGCCGCAGTTCCAGGACCGGTTGTGGCTCTCGCCGTCCCGGTTCTCCTCGCCGTTGGCCTCGTTGTGCTTGTCGTTGTAGGTGACCAGGTCGTTGAGGGTGAACCCGTCGTGCGCGGTCACGAAGTTGATCGAGTGGAAGGGCTTGCGGCCGTCGTCCTGGTAGAGGTCGGCCGACCCGGTGATCCGGGACGCGAACTCGGCCAGGGTGGCCGGCTCACCACGCCAGAAGTCGCGCACGATGTCCCGGTACTTGCCGTTCCACTCCGTCCAGTTGGGCGGGAAGTTGCCGACCTGGTAACCGCCGGGCCCGACGTCCCACGGCTCGGCGATCAGCTTCACCTGGCCGACGACCGGGTCCTGCTGCACCACCTCGAAGAAGGTGGAGAGCCGGTCCACGTCGTAGAACTCGCGGGCCAGCGTGGAGGCGAGGTCGAAGCGGAAGCCGTCGACGTGCATCTCGGTCACCCAGTACCGCAGCGAGTCCATGATCAGCTGGAGGCTCTGCGGGCTGCGCACGTTCAGGCTGTTACCGGTACCGGTGTAGTCCATGTAGAACTGCGGCTGGTCGTCGACGAGCCGGTAGTAGGTCCGGTTGTCGATGCCCTTCAGCGAGAGCGTCGGACCCAGGTGGTTGCCCTCGGCGGTGTGGTTGTAGACGACGTCGAGGATGACCTCCATGCCGGCCGCGTGCAGCGCCTTGACCATGCCGCGGAACTCCTGGGTCTGCTGTCCCAGGGTGCCGGTGGAGGAGTAACCGTGGTACGGCGCGAAGAAACTCAGGGTGTTGTAACCCCAGTAGTTGCGCAGCCCCAGGTCGTCGAGGCGGTTGTCGTGCACGAACTGGTGCACCGGCATCAGCTCGACCGCCGTCACGCCGAGCCCCTTGAGGTGCTCGATGATCGCCGGGTGGCCGATCGCGGAGTACGTCCCGCGCATGTCCTTCGGGATCTCCGGGTGCCGCTGGGTCAGGCCCTTCACGTGCGTCTCGTAGATCACCGAGTGGTGGTACGGGATGTCCGGGCGCCGGTCGTTGCCCCAGTCGAAGTACGGGTTCACCACGACGGCCTTCGGCATGTACTGCGCCGAGTCCAGATCCGACATCTGGTCCGGGTTCTCGAAGTCGTAGGCGTACATCGCCGGGTGCCAGGTGATGTCCGAGTCGACCGCCCGCGCGTACGGGTCGAGCAGCAGCTTGTGCGGGTTGCAGCGCAGCCCCCGGTGCGGCTCGTACGGCCCGTACACCCGGTAGCCGTACCGCTGGCCCGGCTCCACGCCCGGTAGGTACGCGTGCCAGACGAAGGCGTCCTGCTCGTGCAGCTGAACCTTGCGCTCGTTGCCGGAGGCATCGAAGAGACAGAGTTCCACCGCCTCGGCCACCTCGGAATAGATCGCGAAGTTCGTGCCCGTCCCGTCGTAAGTGGCACCCAGCGGATACCGGTGACCAGGCCAGACCTGCATATCGGTTGCTCCTACCCCTCGGCCATCTCATGTCGCACGACCGCCGGGCTGCAATGCCCACCAACCGGTGGTGCTAATCCTGCCCGGCCGCGTCTTGCGGCAATTCTCTCGGAATCGGCTGCTAACGTCGGCGCGACTGACCGGATCCCCGGTGATCTTCCCCATCCGGGGGTTTGGCGTGTTCGAAATCGAGAATTCAGGCGACGTGCCGCGCTTGGATCACTTCACCTTCGGCCCGCAGGTCTGCGGCGCTCTCACCCCGGATGCCGGCGCGGGCCGGGAGTGGCTGGTCACCGACGGCCTCGGCGGGCACGCCGCCGGCACGGTCAGCGGCTTGCGGACCCGCCGCCAGCACGCGCTGCTGACGGTGGCGGCCGACGGGACACCGCACGTGGCGCTCGCCTCCCTCGACCTCACGGTCACCCTGCCCTCCGGCGCCAAGGTGGCGTTGCACACCCACGAGTGGGCGTCCGGCGCGGTCGAGCCCGGCGGGCACCGGTACCTGGAGACGTTCACGCTCGACCGGGGCCTGCCCCGGTGGCGGTGGCGGATCGGCGACGTGGTGATCGAGCGGGAGCTGGCCCTGCGGCACGGTCATCCCTCGCTCGCCGTGGTGCACCGGGTGGTCAGCGCGCCGGCCCCGGTCGGGCTCGCCGTCGCCGCGATGTGCACCTGGCGCGCCGCGGACGCGACCCGGCACGCCGGCGGTGAGCCGCCGTCCACCGAGCCGGTCGCCGACGGGGTGGTGCTGGCCGGCGCGTACCGGCTGGCCGGTCCCGGCTGGCAGCCCGCCGGCCTCTGGCACCTGGGCGTGCGCACCCGCGCCGACGACACGGTCGAGGACCTCTGGCTGGCCGGCGCCTTCTTCCAGCAGGCCGGCGCGGGCGAGTCGATGGAGATCTCGGCGTGGGCGGGCACCCTGGGCGAACGGCCGCCACCCGCGTCGGCGGTGATCGCCGCGGAGCGGGAGCGCGCTCACCGGCTGGTCACCGCGGCCAAGGCGGAGGGGTACGGCGAGACGCTCGCGATCGCCGCCGACAGGTTCGTCGTCCGCACCCCGGCCGGACCGGAGGTGATCGCCGGTTACCCGTGGGGCGGCGGCGCACCCGGCGAGGCGATGACCGCGTACGAGGGGTTGTTCCTGGACACCGGCCGCGCCGACGAGGGCCGGGAGCTGCTGATCGAGCGGACCCGCGCGGCGGTGTCCGTGGACGCGCCGCGATCCGGGCCGGACGCCGTCGACTTCCCGCTCTGGCTGGTGCACGCGGTGGACCGGCACGTGACCCGGACCGGCGACAGCGACCTGGCCGCCGAACTCGCCGCGCCGCTGGGCCGGCTGCTGCGCCAGCGGCTGAACGGCACCGGTCCGCTCGCCGTGGACCCCGCCGACGGGTTGCTGCGGCTGACCGCGGACCCGGCCGGCGCGGCCCGGATCGGCAAGCCCGTGGAGATCAACGCGCTCTGGGTGAACGCGCTCGCGGCGATGGGTGACCTGCTCACCGAGGGCGGCTACGACGACGGCGAGCCGCGGTCCCGGCACGCGCGGGCCCGGACCTCCTTCCTGGCCGCCTTCCCGGCGCCGGAGGGCTGGCTCTACGACGTGGTCGAGGGACCTGCCTCGACCTACCCGCTCGGCGCCGGGACGCACCACGACGACCCGTCGCTGCGGCCCAACCAGCTCCTCGCCTGGTCGCTGCCGCACGGCCCGATGCGGGGCCAGGAGAGCGCGGCCATCCGTACCATCGGGGAGACGCTGCTCACGCCGCTCGGCCTGCGCACACTCGCCGAGAGCGAGTACGGCTACCAGGGCCGGCAGGCCGGTGGCCGGGACGGCACGGTGTGGCCCTGGCTGATCGGGCCGTGGGCGGACGCCTGCGCCGCCACCGGGCGCCCGGCCGAGGGACTGCTCACTGGTCTGGAGGCACACCTGACCGAGTGGGGTGTCGGATCGGTGAGCGAGAGCGCGGAGGGCGAGGCACCGCACCGGGCCACCGGCCGCCCGTTCGCCGCGAGATCGGTGGCCGAGGTGCTACGAGTGAGACGGGGGCTGTGTGCATGAGGATCCTGATGCTCTCCTGGGAGTACCCGCCGCTGCTCGTCGGCGGCCTGGGCCGGCACGTGCACGCGCTGGCGACCACCCTTGTCGCGGCCGGGCACGAGGTCACCGTGGTGACCCGGCACGCACCCGGCGCGCTGCTCGAGGAGTACGCCGAGGGCGTCCGCGTCATCCGCGCCCCGGACGACCCGCCGGCCTTCACCGTCGAGAACGGCGACATGCTCGGCTGGGCCCTGGCGTTCAACCACACGCTCACCCGGGCCGCCCTGCGCGCCGCCCGCACCGGCCGGTACGACGTGGTGCACGCCCACGACTGGCTCGTCGCGCACACCGCCGTGACGCTCCGCGACCACCTGGACATCCCGCTGGTCGCCACGATCCACGCCACCGAGTCCGGCCGGCACCAGGGGTGGCTGCCGGCGCCGCACAACCGCACCATCGACGACATCGAGCGCTGGCTGTCCACCGAGGCGATCCGGGTGATCGTCTGCTCGGCGTACATGAAGCGCGAGGTCACCCGCCTGTTCGGCGTGCACCCGGCCCGCACCGACGTGGTTTTCAACGGGGTCGACGCGCTGCGCTGGCGTGCCCGGCCGCGGGCGGTCGAGGCGGCCCGGGCACGGTTCGCCGGCGACGGCCCACTGATCAGTTTCGCCGGCCGGCTGGTCTACGAGAAGGGCGTGCAACACCTGCTCGCGGCCGTCCCGATCCTGCGCGAGCGCCACCCGGACCTTCGCGTGGTGATCGCGGGCGACGGCCCGTACCGCAGCGAGCTCGAAGCCCTGGCCACGCCCGGGGTGACCTTCGCGGGGTTCCTCGGCGGGCATGAGCTGACCGCCCTGATGGGCGCCTCGGACTGCTATGTGGTGCCGAGCATCTACGAGCCGTTCGGCATGGTCGCGCTGGAGGCGGCGGCCGCCGGCACGCCCGTCGCGGTCGCCGAGACCGGTGGCCTCACCGAGATCGTCGAGCACGGGGTGACGGGCGTGAAGTTCACGCCCGGCGACCCCGCGGCGTGCGCGGCGGCGACGGGTGCGGTGCTCGCCGACCGGGACTACGCCCGGTCGCTCGCGCTGCGTGCCCGCCAGCGCGTCCGCGAGGACTTCAACTGGCCGGCCATCGCGGCACGGACCGTCGCGGTCTACGGCCAGGCCCGCGCCTGCGACGCCGGCCAGGTCTCGCGGGAGGCGGAGAGCCTGCTCGGGCACGTCCCGACGACCCGGCACGCCACTGTCTGAGCAGGTCCGAGGGGAGTGTCGCGCAGGTCTCGGCGGGCGGCGCGTAATCGTCGCGACACAGAACCCCCCGTAGGATCCCGCCATGGGTAAAGGCGTTCACATCCAGGAACTTCCGGGAGTAGGCACCCGGTACGACATCGCGGTGGGCGGCGGTGGGCAGCGCGTCTCCGTCGTGCTGTCCCGGGACGGCAAACGGCACCTCTACGTGTTCGAGGACAGCGGGGACGAGCCGGGCGCCGTCCTGGAGCTCTCCGAGGAACAGGCCCGCAAAATCGGCGCGGTGCTCGCCGGCACGTACTTCGTCGACTAGGGCGACCGGTGCACGCGAATCTCATCGGCCTGGGCGCGCTGATCCTGGCCGCCGGGCTGCTGGCCCGGCTCGGCCGGCGGTTCCGGCTGCCGACCGTTCCGTTCTTCATGCTCGCCGGCATCCTGCTCGGCCCGTTCACCCCCGGCCTGACGCTCTTCGATCACCCCGAGGACCTGGACATGCTGGCCCTGCTCGGGCTGGTCCTGCTCCTCTTCCACCTCGGCGTGGAGTTCCCCGTCGAACAGGTGCTGGGCAGCGGCAAGCGGCTGTTCGCCGCGGCCGGTGCCTACATCGGCATCAACATCGGCGCCGGCCTCGGTCTGGGCTTCGCGCTCGGCTGGGGCACGTCGGAGGCGTTCGTCATCGCCGGCGCGGTGGGCATCTCGTCCTCCGCGATCGCCACCAAACTCCTCATCGAGTTACGCCGGCTGGCCAACGCCGAAACTCCGGTGATCCTCGGTGTGATCGTCATCGAGGACCTGTTCCTCGCCCTCTACCTGGCCCTGCTCACCCCGATCCTGTCCGGCGCCGACTCGGCCGGTGAGCTGGCCCTGCGCATCGGCATGAGCTTCGGTTACCTGGCCTTGCTCTTCGCGGTCGCCCGCTGGGGCGCCCGCCTGGTCGGCAAGGTGATCGACAGCCGCGAGGACGAACTGCTCGCCATCCTGATGGTCGGCCTGGTCGTGCTGGTCGCCGGGATCTCCGCCGAGGTCGGCGTCTCGGACGCGATCGGCGCGCTGATGATCGGCCTGGTGGTGGCCCGCACCTCGGTGAAGGAGCGGGCCGAACGCCTGGTCCTGCCGCTGCGCGACGTCTTCGCCGCGGTCTTCTTCGTGGCGTTCGGGATGAGCATCGACGTCGGCGCGATCGGGTCGGTCGTGGTGCCGGTGCTGATCGCGGTCGGCATCACGGTGCTCACCAACGTCAGTGCCGGCCTGATCACGGCCCGGCTGTTCGGCCTCAACCAGCGCGGCGCGGCGAACGTCGGCCTGACCGTGCTCGGCCGCGGCGAGTTCTCCCTGATCCTCGCCACGCTCGCGCTCGGTGCCGGGCTGGACGAGCGGGTCGGCCCGTTCATCGCGCTCTACGTGCTGATCCTGGCGGTGCTGGCGCCGATCCTCGCGGCCAACTCGCGGATGCTCGCCCGGTTCCTTCCGGACCGGCTGCTGCACACGCAGTGGCGGTACGTCCGGGAGGAGACGATCAGCACCGCCTGCACCCACATGGACCGGATCCACATCACCGAGACCGACACCGACGTCTGCCAGCAGTGCGTCGACTCCGGCGACACCTGGGTGCAGCTGCGCATGTGTCTCACGTGCGGCGAGGTGGGCTGCTGCAACGACTCACCGAACAAGCACGCGGACGCGCACTTCGCCGACACCGAGCACCCGATCATCCGCTCACTCGAGGAGGGTGACGGGTGGCAGTACTGCTACGTGGACGGCGCCCTCATCCGCGAACCGGCCGGGTCCACGCGCGGGTGAGCGAGCCGGCCGGGCGTGGTCCGCCCGGCCGGCTTCAGCCCAGCTGCTGGTGCACGTAGCACCAGCGCCAGCCCTCGCCCGGCTCGTAGGATCGCATCACCGGATGGTCCTGCTCCTCGTGGTGGCGCGACATGTGCCGCCGCGGGGAGGAATCGCAGCACCCGACATAACCGCAGCTCAGGCAGACTCGCAGGTGCACCCAGTCGGTGAACCCGCCGGCCACGCACTCCGGGCAGCCGCCGTCGAAGGGCGCCAGCGGCGCCGGGTCGCCGGCCTCCTTCAGATGCTCACAGATCAAGACTCGCTCCGTTGCAGCTGTGTCTCTTCCAGGTCCAGTTCGCGCTGGGCACGCACCAGCACCTCCTCGGGGATCCGCCCCTCGTTGCGGGCAATCTTGAAGACGTGCCGCTCCGCCTTGATCATTTCCCGCCGCAGCCGCCCGTACGCCGCTGACGGGGTTTCCTGCTGCTGACTGCCCAAACGCTCCCAGGCATTGTTCGACCGGCTCTCCACCAGGCCGCGCAACCGCGCCACCACGGCCGGCGGCGCGCTGCCGGCGTGCGCCTCCAGCGCCTCCAGGGCGGCCCGGCTGGCGGTGTGCTGGATGCCCGCCTCGGCCAGGGCGTCCTGCGCGCTGTTGTCCTCCTTGACCCGCAGCACCCGGGCCAGCGCGGGCAGGGTCGCGCCCTGCACCAGAAGGGTCAGCACGATGATCGCGAAGGCGACGAAGACGAACAGCTCACGGGGGTATTCGGGCACCCCGCCCACACCCGGCTCCGGCAGCGTCTGCGCCGCCGCGAGCGTCACCACCCCGCGCATGCCCGCCCAGGCGATCACGGTCGGCACGGCCGGTCGCGGCCGTTCCTCCCGGTTGCGGATCCGCGGGACCAGCCGGGCCAGATAGGTGGCCGGGTACATCCAGGCGAACCGCACCAGCACCAGCGTGGCGAAGACCGCGGCGGTGACCTGAACGGTGGTCGCCATGTCGGTCTCGATGCTGCCCACCACCTCGCGCAACTGGAGGCCCACCAGCAGGAAGACCACGCCCTCCAGCAGGAAGTTCACCAGTTTCCAGACCGCGTCCATCTGGAGCCGCGACGTCGGCGACAGCAGGAAGGGGATGCGGTGACCCAGGTAGAGACCGGCCACCACCACGGCCACCACGCTCGACGTGTGCAGCTCCTCGGCGACGATCACGACGACGAACGGGGTGAGCAGCGAGACCGCGTCCTCCAGCAGCGAGTCCTCGATCCTGCGGTGCAGCCAGGCCGCGGCGACCGCGAACACGAACCCGATCACCAGGCCGCCGCCCGCCTTGAGCGCGACCTCCTGGCTGATCTCCCACAGCCCTACCGCCGCACCGGCCAGCGCACCCGCCGCGACCCGCACCATGACCAGCGCGGTCGCGTCGTTGAGCAGGCTCTCGCCCTCCAGGATCGTCACCACCCGGCGGGGCAACCCGACCCGGCGGGCGATGGCGGTCGCGGAGACGGCGTCCGGTGGGGCGACGATCGCACCCAGCGCGACACAGGCTGCCAGCGGCACCGCCGGCAGCAGCAGGTGCACCACGAACCCGATCACGAACGCGGTGAGCACCACCAGACCGACCGCGAGCAGCAGGATCGGCCGCAGCGCCAGCCGGAACGCGGGCACCGAGGTCTGCAGCGCCGCCACGTACAGCAGCGGCGGCAGAATCCCGATGAGCACCAGCTCCGGCTCGAGATGCGCCTCCGGGAAGCCCGGCACGTAGGACAGCGCCAGCCCGGCGACGAGCAGCACCAGCGGCGCCACGAAACCGAGGCGGCGGGCCAGCGCGGCGCCGACCACGGAGATCGCTACGAGCACGACCGTGTCGACGATGGCTTCCATGCCGGGAAGCTTAGAGACTGACCCGCCGATCGTCCGCTCCCGGACCGGCCACGGGCGTCACGCCGTGGTGCTCACCACATCCGAGCGCGCGATCGTCCGGGTGTAGGTGCCCTCCAGCGTGCCGGTGTGCTTGCGCACCACATCCACCGAGAAGACGTACGGCGTGCCCGGCGTGAGACCCGTCACGGTGGCGCTGACCTCACCGCAGGCCGCCGGGGTGACAGTGGTCCAGCCGACCTCGTCCTGCTCGCCGACCTGCAGATCCTGCGTGGCGGCGGTGACCCGGTAGTCGACGATGTCCGCACCGCCCGGGTGGTACCAGCTCACCACGGCGCTGGTGCCCCCCGGCACCACACCCAGTCCGTTGATCACGCCGGCGCCGCGCGGGGCCGGCGTGCAGGACGGGTTCGGGTTCGGGGCCGGGGGCGTCGTGGCGGGCGGGGTCGGCAGCGTCAGCTCCGGTGTCGGCGTGGCCTTGCCGTACTTCGTCACCGGCGACGGCGTGGCCTGACCGGCGGCCACCCGGATCCAGTCGGCGCCGTTCTCGGTCGCCGGTGTGGTGGCCGACTCGGCGGACGCGCAGCCCGCGATCAGCAGCGGCAGCGCGAGGGCGGACAACAGGGCGGCGGACTTCCGGATTCGCAGCACGTCAGGAGGATCGGGCGGGAACGCCGGATCCTTAGGGCCTTCCCCCGCCGGATTCCGGCATCGGCCGGGCGGCCGGGTCCGTGGTGCGGTAATGGATCCGGGCGCGGGCGGCCAGGTCACGGGTCGCCGCCGAATTGGCCCAGGTGCCGAGGACCACCCCGCCGAGCGGGATCATTTTGGCGAAGACGCGCTTCGCCGCGCGTACGCCCGCCATCTGCGCCAGGCGCACGCCCAGAGTGACCAGGACACGCGCCATCGGCGTGCCGCCGGCGCCGGTGAAGAGGCGGCTGGCACGCTCCCGGCCGGCGGCGACACCCAGCGCGGTACGCGCGGTCTCCGCCACCTTGTGCACCCGCTGCAGAACCAGCAGCTCGGTGGCGCGCTCCGGCGCCGTCGGGTCGGCGCCGTGCGCGGCCGCGACGTGCAGCACCATCCGCGCCTGCGTCCACGCGAGCACGCCGACGTCGAGGACCGCGCCCGGCAACCCGGCCGCGCCCGACACGGCACCGGAGACCCGGGCCAGCGTGGTGAACCGCTTGACGGCGAGCGCCGCCAGTTCGTCCGGGCCGGCGTCCGGGCGCTCCTCGCGCATCCGGCCGATCCAGCGCTGCGCCTCCGGGCCGAGACGCCGGACGGCTTCCAGCGCCAGGTGCTCCGGGGCGTACTGCGGGTCGGACTTCATCCGGGCCCAGAGCGTGCTGGGCGGTGCGGTGTTCTCCAGGAGGGGTACCGGCTGACTCACACATCGCTCCGAGGGGGCGTAGAAGTGGATCTGAACCCAGTGTGCCCGGTCCGCGCACGTCGCCGGTTGCGCCGATGTCGTACGCGTACGCAAGAATTCGGCGGGGCCGGAATGAACCCACCCGGCGCCGGTGTTGGCACAAGAAGCCCGCGGAAGCGGGCATCGCTCTCAAGGAGGACCGCAGCGTGCTCGACCCCCACGGGCTCTACGAGGTGGCCGGTGACCTCCCGGCCCTGGACAGCCCGGTGCTCATCCAGGCGCTCACCGGGTTCGTCGACGCCGGCAGCGCGATCCAGCTGGCCCGGGACCACATGCTGGAGAACCTGGAGAGCGAAGTCGTCGCGACGTTCGACCTGGACCAGCTCCTCGACTACCGCTCCCGCCGGCCGCCGATGGTCTTCGTGGCCGACCACTTCGAGAGCTACGAGGAACCCAGCCTCGCCCTGCACCTGGTGACCGACCAGCTCGGCACCCAGTTCCTGCTGCTCGCCGGCCCCGAACCGGACCTGCAGTGGGAGCGGTTCATCGCCACCGTCACCGAACTCATCGAACGGCTCGGCGTCCGCGTCACGGTCGGCCTCAACGCCATCCCGATGGCCGTGCCGCACACCCGCCCGGTCGGGATGACCGCGCACGCCACCGACAAACGCCTGCTCGGCGACCACGAGGCCTGGCTGCAGCGGGTGCAGGTGCCGGCGAGCGTCGGCAACCTGCTGGAGTTCCGGCTCGGCAACACCGGCCACGACGCCCTGGGGTACGCGGCGCACGTCCCGCACTACCTCGCGCAGACCGGTTACCCGGCCGCCGCCGAACTGCTGCTCGACTCGGTCTCGGCGAGCACCGGCCTGGCACTGCCGACCGGCGCCCTGCGCGAGTCGGCCAAGCTGGTCCGCGAAGAGGTCGACAAGCAGATCGCCGACGACGAGCAGGCCGGCCGCCTGGTGACGTCGCTCGAGGCACAGTACGACGCCTTCGTCCGCGGCCGCCAGGGCAACCTGCTCGCCGACTCCGACGCCCCGCTGCCCACGGCCGAGGAACTCGGCGCCGAGCTGGAGCGCTTCCTGGCCGAGCAGAGCCGGGACGAGTAACGGGCCCGGCCGGTTCCTGCCGGCCGGGCTTTCCCGCCCGCTGTCCTCTCCGCGCGTTGTCCTCTCCGCGCGCTGTCCTTCTCGCGCGTTGGCCTTCTCGCGCGTCAGGATGTGTGCGGGGTGGGCCGATAGACGAGTTCCTGGGTGCGGCCGTCGAGGGTCCGCGACGCGACCAGGTCGAGGTCGAAGTCGGCGGCACCGGCGAACACCGGGTCGTCCCCGGTCTGCCCGGTGATCACCGGGAACACCGTGACCTGCACGAAGTCGACCAGCCCGGCCGCCATCAGCGCCCGGTTCATCGCCAGGCTCCCGTGCGACCGCAGCGGCACGTCCGACTCCGCCTTGAGCCGCGCCACGACCTCGACGGCGTCGCCCTTGGCCACGACGGCGTCCGGCCAGTCGAGCGGCTCGGTCAGCGTGCTCGACACGACGACCGCCGGCAGATCCAGCATCCGCCGTACCCACGCGTCGTGCACGGTCTCCTCGGCACCACCGGCCACCAGCTGCGTGAAAGCCCGGTACGTGTTCGCCCCGAACACCATCCGCTGCGCCGGCGCGTATGTGGCCGACCGGTGCGCGAGCAACTCGGCCCCCTGCTTGCCCCAGTAACCACCCCAGTCGGCGGAGGTCACCCCGCCGAAGCCGTCCAAACTGGTGAAGACGTCAAAAGTGTACGTAGCGGTCACGTCGCTCTCCTCGATCGCGTCTCGAACGCTGCCGAGCAGTCAGACCAGCCCCCGCACCGGAACTCATCGGCGGCCGCCGGATCAGACACCTCGTACCGCCGCTTTCGCGTTGGGAATGTCGTACCCGTCGATTAGTATGTATGTACGAAAGAGGGGCCCTGAGCTGCTGATCTTCGGCCGATTTTGTGCCGGGCAGCGCGAGTGAGGAGACGACGTGACCACGTCCACCATGTCCACGATCTCGACCAACCCCGTGCCCGTGATCCCTCCCTACGCGACGATGCTCGGCTTCACCCGCTACGTGTCGCGCACCGGGCCGGCCAAGGCCACGTTCGTCGGCGGCCTGCGCAAGCAGCGGGAGCGGCGGTCCGGGTTCAACCCGCACGGCCAGCTGGTGAAAGCCCTGAAGGCGGACATCGCGTTCCGCACCGGCGGCAGCTACCTCGACGGCGTCGTCGGTCTGGTGAAGGAGCGGTGGAAGCCGCTCTACGAGTCGCTGCGCGGCGGCGCGGCGGCCTACCTGGCCTCCCTCGGCGACCCGGAGCAGGTCAGCCTCGCGCAGACCCGGGACGCGATCGCCACGGTCGGCCCGCTCGCCGTGAAACTCAACCCGCACTTCGGCCTGCGCCACGCGGACGGGCACCGCGAGGCCGTCCGGCTGCACTTCGACGAGGAGCCGCCGAGCACCGAGGCCGTCACCGCCATGCTGCACCTGATGGCCCGCCACATGGACCAGATCCTGCCCGACGCCGAGCCGGTCCTGGTCGACGTCCGCCGCGGCGTCACCCACCGCCTCGGCACCACCGCCCCGGCCGCCCACGTCGACAGCTGGCTGGCCGGCGAGGCAGCCGCCTTCACCGCCATGTGGGCCGCCACCGCCACCCCCGCCGCCTGACTTCTCCCCCATCTCCCTCCCCCGGCTTCCCGCAGCTCCCTCCCCCGCTCTTCCCCGGCGCGGCTCCCCACGCGCCGGGGAAGTCCGCGTCCTGCCCCGCCGCCCTTGCCCCGCTCCCTCTCGTTCCGCGATGCGGACCGCCGGGACAGCGGGAGCGGGGTGCTTGCCGCGGCCGCTAGGCTGCCCGGCGTGAGTCTTTCTCTCGGCAACCTCGGCCCGCCGCGCTCCTGACCGGAGCGCCCGCCTGACCGTTCGAGCACCGCTCGACCGGTGATCTTCTGCTGCGCTCCGGTGCCTGCCGACACCGACTCACTTCGTCCTTCCGGAGCGCACGTGTTCACCAAATCCTTCACCCTGCCCACTGCCGCCGGCGCGCGCCTGAGCCTGCTGCAACTCTCCGCCGCCGGCATCCTCTGGGGCACCGCCGGCGTCGTCGTCCAGGTCGTCGCCGAGAGCACCGGCCTCGGCGCCGTCGCGATCGGGTTCTACCGGCTGCTGTCCGCGGCCGCCGTCATGCTGCTCATCGGCCTGCCCGCGCGGCGGCAGATCGTCGCGGCCTTCCGGGGCGCACCCGTGACGATCGTCCTCGCCGGCGTGGGGCTGGCGGCGTACCAGGCGCTGTACTTCGTCGCGGTACGCCTCGCCGGCGTCAGCATCGCCACCGTGGTCAGCCTCGGCATCGCCCCGGTGCTGCTCAGCGCGTGGGAAACCGCCCGTACCCGGCAACGCCCCGGCGCCGCGGCCCTCGCCGCGTCCGGTGCCGCCATCCTCGGCCTGGTGCTGATCGCCGCCGCTACCGCCGGGCCGGGTTCAACCGGGCATGATGCGACCGGGCCGGGTGCGATCGGGCCGGGCGCGACGGCCGGGCCCGGTGCGACGGCTGCCGGGCTGGGGCTGCTGGCGGCGGTCGCGTCGGGCATCGTGTACGCCGCGTCGACCGCGCTCAGCCGGCACACCACCCAGGGCGTACCGCCGATGATCCTGACCACCCTGTCCTGCACCATCGGGGCGGTCACGCTGCTGCCGATCGCCGCCGTGGAGGGGCTCACGTTCACGCCGCGGGCGGAGCCGGTCGCGCTGCTCGTCTACGCCGGGGCGGTCACCACGGCACTGGCGTACGCGCTGTTCTACACCGGTCTGCGGCGCACCACCGGCAGCGTGGCAGTGGTCGTCACGCTGCTGGAACCGCTGACCGCCGCCCTGCTCGCGGTGCTCCTGATCGACGAGCCGCTGGGCGCCGCCACGATCGCCGGCGGGATGCTGCTGCTGGGCGCGGTCGCGACGCTGTACGTCGGCGCCAAGGACCCGGCCACCGCGCCCGCCGAGACCGAGGCCAGCGCGCCCCGATCCAGCGCCGCGCCCGCCGAGACCGGCGCGAACCGGCCCGGCGCAGCCCCCGCCGAGACCGGGGCGGGCGGAACCGGCTCGGTGCCGGCCGAGAAGCGGGCCTGACGGACCCGGCTGCCACAAGCCCCCATCCACCAGCGAAAACGGCCGGGGCGACACCCCGTCCCGGCCGTTAGTCCCATCCGACATCAGACGAAGAGATGTGATTTTTCCGGTCACAGCGTGGTTCCCGCTCAGCAGCTCGCCGGTTGCGACGATGCTTCCAGGTGCAAGCGCAAGTGAGGCAGAACTTCGGGGGGCGTTCGGCCATGAAGAGCATCGGTCAGGCAGCGGGCAACGTGGCGATCGCAGCGGCCGCAGGTGTGTGCTGCGTCGTCTGCAACCCGGGCGTCGCAGCAGCCGGAAGCAGCACGGCAGCCGGCAGCGCGGCGACCGCGGCGACCGCGGCGGCGAACGTCGCGGCGGCCAAGAGCGCGGCCGGCACCACGGCCGGCAGAACGGCGAGCAGCACGGCCGGCAAGACGGCGAGCAGCCAGCTGCCGAGCCTGGTCGCCTACGTTCGCGGCGGCGACGTCTACACCAGCAAGGGCACCACCGAGAAGCGGCTCACCACCGGCGGCACCAGTGCCCGGCCGCGCTGGTCGCCGAACGGCAAGCAGCTCGCCTTCCTGAAGGACGGCCAGCTCTGGACGATGAACGCGGACGGTTCCGGGCAGCGCCGGCTCACCACCCGGGCCGCCGACGGCCCGTCGTGGTCGCCGGACGGCAAGTGGATCGCGTTCTCGTCGCTGTCCTGCAACGGCGGGCCCGGCGTCTACCGGATCTCGGCCGCCAAGCCGGCCAAGAACCCGGAGGTGCTGTTCCCGCGTGACTGCCGGGGCGAGGCGCTGCCCGAGGCGGCCGCGAATGCCGGGCAGAAGGAGCTGAGCAGTGACAACACGGTCGCCTGGTCGCCGGACGGCAACCAGCTCGCGTTCCGGGGCGGCGACTGCGAGTCGATCTACGACACGTGCCTGAGCCTCGGCGACGTGCGGACCGGCGGCGAGCGGACGGTGGCCGCCTACGGCGGTGGCAGCGTGCAGAACCGTGGTTTCGCGGCGGTGCCGAGCTGGCGTTCGGACGGGGCGAAACTGGCGTTCACCGCGTACCAGGAGGGTGAGACGGCCGAGGAGAGCAAGCCGGTGCACCTGGTGGAGTACGACGCGATCACCGGTGCGAAGCGCACGATCGGCAACGCGATGGACCGGGAACTCGACTACGTCGACGCCGGCCGGGCCGTCATCACCAGCGAGAACGCCGGCACCTCCTGGGTGACGGTGGTGGGTTTGGCGAACGGCCTGCGCACCCCGTTCAAGTCGGGTTCGCAGCCGAGCGTGCAGCCGGTGCTGCGCTGACAAATACGATGGGGCGGCCATGACTGACACCAACATCCGGCCCATCCGTACATTTCATCCTCGCCGGGGGCGGATGAGCAGCCGCCATGCGGACGCTCATGCCGCCCTCTGGCCACAGTGGGGCCTGGAGGTCACCGACGGTGACCGCAGCGCGCTCGACCTCACCGCGTTGTTCGGGCGCGCCGCTCCGGCCGTACTCGAAATCGGTTTCGGCATGGGCGACGCGACCGCGGCCATGGCCGCAGCGGACCCGGACCGAGATTTTCTCGCTGTCGAAGTGCACACGCCGGGCATCGGCAACCTGCTGGCGATCGCCGGTGAGCAGGGGCTGACGAACATCCGGGTGGCGCACGGCGACGCCATGGAGCTGGTCCACCGGATCGCGCCGGGTGCGCTGGACGCGGTGCACGTCTTCTTCCCGGACCCGTGGCCGAAGGCGCGTCACCACAAGCGCCGGCTGATCCAGCCGGGCAACGTCGCGCTGCTGCGGGAACGCCTTCGCCCGGGCGGTGTGCTGCACTGCGCCACCGACTGGCCGGCGTACGCGGAGGCGATGACGGAGACCCTCGACGCGGACCAGGGCCTTCGCCGCCTTCCGGCGACGCCGCATGCGCGGCCGGAGACCAAGTTCGAGAGGCGCGGGGCCGCGGCGGGGCGTCCGATCACCGATTTGCGGTACGCGCGACGCTGAGTAACGGGAGTGGCCCGGGGCCGGTCGCCGGACCCGGCCCGCACCGGTGCCGCTCCCACAGCGGCTGAGATGCCGCAGCCACCGGCCGCGGCCGCAAGCCGCCAATTCACCCCCTTTAAGCCCTTTCGCACCTCTACCCTTGAGGGGGAGGTCAGCCATGCGCCGAGATGACGCCGGCATCGACGCCGGGCGGTCCGGAGGGACCGGTGCGGCGGCAGCCGCGGCGCTCGCACGTGCGGCCGCACCTCACGGGGGGACGGCCGCCGGTGGGCACTCACCGGCGGCCGCCGACACGCACGCCGGCTCGTTCCGCCAACTGCTGGCCGGCGCCGCCACGACCGGACCCTCCCTGCACCGCGGCGTGCTGACCAGCGGATCCGCCGACCAACTTGCCGCGCTGACAGCCCGGGCGGCGGGCGCACCGAGCGCCTGCGTGCAGTTCGTGGAGGATTCGCGGCTGCGGCTCTACGGCAGCTGGGGCGTCGCGGCCGACTGGGACGTGCTCGCCGAGACCGGCCTGGAGAACTCGCTCGGCGGCGTGGTCGTGACCGGCGGCGGCACCCTGATGGTCGAGGACGCCGCCCAGGACGACCGGGTCCCCGACGGCGTGCTCAAGTCGAACGGCGGCGCCTACCTGGGCTGCCCGGTGCACGACCGTTCCGGCACGGTCATCGGCGTCTGCTGCGCCTACGACCACCGGCCGCGCGCCTGGACACCCGACCAGGTGGCCGCCGTCTCCGAGGCCTCCGAAGTGGCGACCCTGCTGATCGGCGAACAACTCGACCGCTACGAGCTGGAACAGCAGCACCGCTTCCTCGACGCCGTGCTGGACAGCCTGCACGACGGCGTGGTCGCCTGCGACGCCACCGGCCGGATCGCCCTCGTCAACGAGCGGATGCGCCGGCTGTGGGGTGACACCGTCTTCGGCACCGAGGCCGTGCCCGGCCTGACCGACGCGACAGGCACCCCGCTGACCCGCGACGACCTGGGGCTGAACCGGGCGTTACGCGGCGAGGTGATCCGCGACGAACCGGTCGCGCTGCACGGCCGCAGCCGCCGGACCCACTACTACGTGATGGACGCGCAACCGATCCGCGGACTCGACGGCCGGGTGCTGGGCGCGGTGCAGGCGGTGCAGGACGTCACCCGCCAGCGCCGGGCCGAGCGGTTCCGCAGCTGCGAACTGGCCGTCACCACCGCCCTGGCCGAGGCCGCGAGCATCGAGGCGGCCGGGCCCCGGGTCCTGGAGGCGGTGGTCGGCACCCTGGACTGGGTGCACGCCGAACTGTGGATGGTCGACGACGGCACGATCCGCGCGGCCGCCCGCTGGAGTGCTCCGGGGTGGCCGTCCGGCATCCCGGTGCCGGAACGGCTCGCCTACGGGCAGGGGCTGGCCGGTCGCGCCTGGCAGGTGGACAAGCCGCTCTGGATCCGCGACGTAGGCCGCCCGCAGAGCCTGATCTCCCCGGACACGTCGGCCGACCGGCTGCACACCGCGCTGGCCATCCCGGTGCACGACCACTCCGGGCCGATCGGCGTACTGACCGTCTTCGCCGACGCCATCGAAGATCCCGAGGACGAACTCGTCGCGCTGATGTCCGGGATCGCCGCGCACCTCGGCCAGTTCGTCGAGCGCCGCCGGGTCGAGGACCTGCAGCGGCAGCTGACCCGCAGCAAGAACGAGTACCTGGCGCTGATCGGCCACGAGCTGCGTACCCCGCTCACGTCGATCAGCGCGTACACCGAACTGCTCCGCGAGGCCGACGAGGCGACCCTGGTCCGGGACGGGCCCCGGCTGATCAAGGTGATCGAGCGGAACACCACCCAGCTCCGGGACATCATCAACGAGCTGCTGGAGCTGTCCGCGCTGGACGCCGGGCACGCCGACGTCCGGCGTACCCCCATCGACCTGGCCGCCGTCGTCCGCGACGTGGTGGACCGGACCCGGTCGGCAATCCACGGCACGCCCGTGGTGATCGACGCCGACCTGCCGGGCGAACTGATCGTGCCGGGCGACCGGGACCGGCTGCGGCACATCGTGCAGAACCTGCTCGGCAGCGCGGTCCGCTACAGCCCCGACGGCGGCCACGTGGCCGTCTCGCTGCGCAACACGGGCCGGGCCGCGGAACTGGCCGTCTCGGACGCGGCGGGCGACGTGCCCCGCGCCGAACGCGAGGAGATCTTCACCGGTCACTACCGGACCAGCCGCGCGAACGACCATGTGATCCCCGGCGGCGGGCTGGGCCTGACGCTGAGCCGGGCCGTCGTCGAACGGCACCACGGCAGCGTCGAACTGACCGGCGGCGACTCAGGCACAACAATCCTGATCCGCCTCCCCCTAGAGGCCCGCTGACCCCTCGCGCCCCACCCCAGCTGTCACCCACGGCTGCCCACCGCCCCCAAAACCAACCGCCCGTGACAGCCACCCCACCCCGGCCGTCACCCACGGCTGCCCGCCGACCCCAGAAACAGCCGTGGGTGACAGCCACCCTCCGGCTGTCACCGGTGGCTGCCCGACCACCCGGAAACCAGATGTCCGTGACAGCCACCCGGCCCGGCTGTCATCCACGGCTGCTTGGCGGGCCCAAAAACAGCCGTGCGTGACAGCCACCCGGCTGGGGCTGTATCCACGGCTGCTTGGCGGGCCCAAAAACAGCCGTGGGTGACAGCCACGGCTGGCTGTCACCCACGGCTGTCTGGCGGGCCGGGGAACAGCCGTGCGTGACAGCCACCCGGCTGTGGCTGTCACGGGCAGCTGTCTCGGGAGCGGGGGAACAGCCGTGGGTGACAGCCGGAGAAAGGGTCAGCGCTTCGGGTGGACCACGCCTGCTGCTCCCCCGCCGCGGCGGGTGGGCTCGGAGGAGGCGATCAGGCCGCCGCCCCGGGTGAACTCGATCGCGGTCGCCGCGCCGAGTTCGGCCACGTCCGGGCCGAAGGTGTGCCCGAGTGCGGTGAGCGCCGGCCCGTACCGCGCCCGGAAGGCGGGCTCGGCCTGGATGCCCGCGGAGTTGCGCTGCGAGGCCCGCGGCGCCGCCATCGCCTCCGGCAGTGTCATCCCCAGGTCGAGCCGGTTGATGAGCACCTGGAGCACGGTGGTGATGATCGTGGCGCCGCCGGGCGAGCCGAGCGCGAGGAACGGCTTGCCGTCCTTCAGCACGATCGTCGGCGACATCGAGCTGCGCGGGCGCTTGCCGGGGCCGGGCAGGTTCGGGTCGGCCGCGTCGCCCTGGGTGGGGGCGAAGTTGAAGTCGGTCAGCTCGTTGTTGAGCAGGAAGCCCCGCCCGGGCACGACCATCGCGTTGCCGCCGGTCTGTTCGATGGTGAACGTGTATTCGACCACGTTGCCCCACCGGTCCGCCACGGTCAGGTTTGTCGTGCTCTGTCCCTGCTCGGTGGGCCCGCCCACGGTGGCCGGCGTGCAGCCGCGCGCGGTCAGGTCACCGGGCGGCACCGGCTTGGTGAGCGCCTTGCCCGGGTTGATCTGGCAGGCCCGTTGCGCGGCCCACCGGTCGGAGACGAGTTGCCGCACGGTGCGCTGCGGGGTGTCCGCCCCGACGTACCGGTTGCGGTCGGCGAAGGCGAGCGCCGACGCCTCGAGGTAGTAGTGCAGCTTGTCGGTGATGGACGCGCCGGCCGGCAGGCCCTTCTCGATGATGTTGAGCGCTTCGCTGACGGCGACGCCGCCGCTGGACGGCGTGTTCATGCCGTAGACGGTCAGCCCCCGGTAGTCGGAGCGGGTCGGCTCCGGGAAACGCAGCCGGTACCGGGCCAGGTCGGCCTTGGTGAGCTCACCGGGACGGATCGGGTACGCCCAGGTGCCGGTCGGGTCGTCCGCAACCGGCGGCCGCTGGACCGTCTCCACCAGGTCGTCGGCGATCGCCCCGCGGTAGAAGACGCCGGTGCCCTTGCGGGCGATCAGCCGGTACGTGTCGGCGAGGTCCGGGTTGCGCAGCGTCGTGCCGACCGCGGGCGGCGCACCGCCGGGCAGGTAGATCTCCCGGGTGGAGTCGAACTGGCCGAACGCGGCCGCGTTGTCGGCCACCTGCTGCCGGAACGTCGCGTCCACCGGGAAACCGCGGTCGGCGACCTGCGCGGCCGGCCGCAACCCGTCGGCGAGCGACCGGGTGCCCCATTTGCGGGCCGCCGCCTCCCAGGTGGCCAGGGTGCCGGGCGCGCCGACGGAGAGCCCGCTGACGCGTGCCTCGGCGAAGTCGTACGGCAGGCCGTCCGCCGGGTCGATGAAGTAGTCCTCGGTCATCGTGGCCGGCCCGGTCTCGCGGCCGTCGATGGTGGAGACGGTCCGGCGCTTGGCGTCGTAGTGGACGAAGAAGCCGCCGCCCCCGATGCCTGCCGAGAACGGCTCGGTCACGCCGAGGGTGGCTGCGGCGGCGATCGCGGCGTCCACCGCGTTGCCGCCTTTGCGGAGCACGTCGAGGCCGACCGCGGTGGCGGTCGGGTCCACGGTGGCGACGGCCCCGCCGTACCCGCTGGCGGTGGGCCCGAGGGCCGGCGCGCCGCCGCCCGCCGCAGCGGGTGGGGCCGCGACCGCGACCCCCAGGGTGGTCAAGGACAGCGCAGTGAACGCGGACAGGAACCGCATCGGCCCTCCAGTCAGGACAGCGTCAGTTGTCAATACTCTGCCTACCGGGGATCTCGCCGGGGCACAACCGCAGGGGCCACTCCGCCGTCGATCAGCCGACCCCGTACGGCACCGGCGCGACCGGCGGGCAGGTCACGTCCGGCGCCGGCAGGGTCAGCGCGGTCAGGTACCGGTCGACGGCGCCGGACACGCAGTCGCTGTGGCTGTAGGCGACGTGCCCCCAGCCGTCGTAGGTGAGCAGCCGCGCGCTGGGCCCGAGCTGGGCGGTCACGCTGCGCGCCCAGGAGTACGCGGTGGCCGGGTCGTGCCGCGAGTTGACCAGCAGGACCGGCCCGGCCGCCTTCGGGATCGGGCGCTGCGGGTCGACCGGCGGGTCGGGCCAGCCCGCGCAGCCGGAGACGGCGGTCAGTGCCAGCGGCGAGGCGAGCATCTGCGGCGCCCGCCGCGCGGCGGCGTCGAGGAGCCTGCGGTACTCCGGGTAGCCGCCGACCGGCAGCGACCAGTCCCGGCACATCACGGCCGGGAAGCTGTGCGGGGTCAGCTCGATCTGGGGGCGGGCACGGCGGCCCACCGGCGCCGGCTCGTACGCCTCCTTCAGGTAGTAGGCGAAGGAGTACCACTGCGGATCGTAGAACGCGCTGAACGCCGCCGAGATCAGCTCCCAGGGACGCAGCGGGCTGGGCGGATCGTACGGGTCGGTGAGCGTGCCCGCCGCCGCCCGTTTCATCAGCTCCGCCCACACGGCCCGGATGTCCCGGCCGCGCAGCGCGCACTGGGTGTCCCGAGCACACCACCTCACGAACTCGTCGAAGGAGTCCTGTGCCGCCTCCGCGGTCCGGCCGAGGAAGTCCTCGACCGCGGAGCTGTGGTCCATGACGCTGTCCAGCACCAGGGCCCGTACCCGGCCGGGGTGGCGCTCGGCGTAGAGCTGGCCGATCAGCGACCCGTACGACGCGCCGTAGAAGTTGATCTTCTCTTCGCCGAGGGCGATCCGGACCGCCTCCATGTCGCGGACCACGTTGCCGGTGCCGGCGTGCCGGAAGACCGGGCCGCTGCGCGCCGCGCAGTCCGCCGCGAGCCGCCGGTTGTAGTCGCCGAGCGCGGCGAACTCGGTCTCGTTCGCGGCCAGCGGCACCGGTTTCGCGTCGACCAGATCCTGCGCGCACAGGATCGGGGAGCTGCGGCCGACACCGCGCGGATCCATTCCCACGATGTCGAACCGGCGTTCCACCTCGTCGCCGAAGAGCTCGGTGTCCAGCGCCTGGTTGACGGCGGAGGCGCCGGGGCCGCCCGGGTTGACCATCAGCACGCCGAGCCGCCGGGACCTGTCGCCGGCCGGGCGCCGGGCCAGGGTCAACTCGATCGAGGGACCGTACGGCTGGGACCAGTCGGCGGGCACCCGCATCGTCCCGCACTGCGCCTTCTCGTCCTCGGGACACGGTTCCCACCTGATCGCCACGGCATTGCCACGCCGGAAATCCGGTGGCACGCCGAAGCCTCCGTTGGCCCCGGCCGGTGGTGGCGCGTACCAGAAAATGCTGGTGAGGGTGAGCAACGCGGCCGTGACCGGCCGCCATGATCGCGGGTGTCCAGCTCGCAAAACCCATCTCCGCCCTGCGTGGCCGGCGCACCACGCGGCACCCATCTTGGGCCCGATCACCCCGGCTGATCCGGCAAACAGCTACTTTTAGCGCAGATTGGGCAGCCAGCGGCGAGCCGCGCGGAGCACGATCGTGGCAACGTTGAGCGATGAATGTCATCCGGATCACCCGCCTGGCGCTCGCGGTGACGGGCGCGGCGCTGCTGACCGCGTGCTCCACCGGCGACGGCGACGGGGCACCGCCCACCGTGCAGCCGGTGCCGCCGGTCTCCGCACCGGCGTCCGCGGCGACAGCGTCCGCGGCGACAGCGTCCGAACGGGCGCCGTCGGGCGTTCCGGACCTCTCCGCGCCGGAGACGGTGGCGGACGGGATCGACGTGCCGTGGGGCCTGGCCCTCCCGGCGGACGGCAGCGCCCTGGTCGCCGAGCGCGACACCGGCGACATCCTCCGGGTGCGGCCCGGTGAGCAGCCACGACGCGTCTACACGGTGCCCGGCGTGGACGCCGGGGGCGAGGGCGGGCTGCTCGGGCTCGCGGTGCGCGACGACTGGGTCTACGCCTACCACACCGCGACGGACGACAACCGGATCGTGCGGTTCCGGCTGACCGGTGGCGGCCGGCCGGAAGTGATCTTCGAAGGCATCGCCAAGGGTTCGCGGCACAACGGCGGGCGGATCGCCTTCGGGCCGGACGGCATGCTCTACGTCGGCACCGGCGACGCGGGCGACGAGCCGCGGTCCCAGGACCGGGACGACCCGAGCGGCAAGATTCTGCGGATCACCGCGGCGGGTGAGCCGGCGCCCGGCAACCCGTGGGCGGGCTCACCGGTCTGGACCCTGGGTCACCGCAACGTGCAGGGCCTGGCCTGGGACGACCAGGGCCGGATGTACGGGATCGAATTCGGTCAGAACAGGTACGACGAGGTGAACCTGATCGAGGGTGGCAAGAACTACGGCTGGCCGGCGGTGGAGGGCCGTGCCGATGACGACCGGTTCGTCGAGCCGATCGTCGCGTGGGACACCGACGAGGCCTCGCCGAGCGGTGCGGCGGTCTCCGGCGACACGCTCTACGTCGCGGCGCTGCGCGGGGAGCGGCTGTGGACGGTTCCGCTCGGTGGTGGCTCGGCCCGGGCCGAGCTCACCGGGGAGTACGGGCGGTTGCGCACGGTCGCCGTGGCCCCCGACGGCTCGCTGTGGCTGACCACGTCGAACACCGACGGCCGCGGCGACCGGCGCGCGGACGATGATCGGATCTTGCGTTTCCCGGCGCGATGACGGGGTTACCGGCTGGTCGGGGGCAGTTGCGGCAGGGACGAGATGGCGTGGGCGTACTGGCTGATCTGCCGCTTGTTGGGCACGACGCCGTAAACCCGGAGCTGGTCCTGGATCGCCTGTTTGACGGCGTCCTCGCTCTGGCCGCGGTGGGTCTGCATCACCTGGTTCACGACGTAGTCGACACGGAGCTGGACCTGCCAGCCGGGGTCCCGGCGGGCGCCGGTGGTGAGGCCGCTGAGGGCACTGAGGGCGTTCATGCCCGGGTTATCGGTCGTACCGATCCGCGTCTTGATGATTTGCGGACCCAGTGCACCACGACCGCAACCCGGGCACACCGTCCTGGCCATCAGTCTTTCGGGGCGGGCTCCTGAGTGGCCTCCTCGGCCGGTTCCTGCGGCAGCGGCTTCGGCGGGTTGAGCCGCAGCCAGAGCAGCATCAACAGGCCCAGCGCCAGCATCGCGAGGCCCATCCAGAGGTTGATCCGGACGCCCTCCGCCTTGTCGATCTCGGCCTGGGTGTCGAAGATCCCGAGCCCGGTGACGATCACGCCGTAGACGACGAACAGATACCCGATGACGGACCGGACGTCGAACAGCCGGTTCTTCTCACGCATGGTCAGCTCCTCACCAGACGGGGATGTAGAGAACGACGGCCAGGACCACGGCGATCGTGCCGAGCAGCACCGGGTTGCGCCACCAGACCTTCTCACCGGAGATGATCGTCTCGGCGGAGGTGGAGTCGCCGCCGAGCCCGTACACCAGGCCGCGCAGCTCGCTCTCCGGCTTGCTCGGGGTGAACATGGTGACGATGATCGCGACCACCACGGCGGTCACGAACGCGGCACCGGCACCCCAGAAGCTCTCCTCCAGGTCGGAGTTGAAGTGGAAGACCTCGGTGAGGTGACCCACGTACAGCGTCAGCGAGGCGAGGAAGCCCAGCAGCAGCGACCAGAAGCCGGCCCACGGCGACATCCGCTTCCAGAACATGCCGACGATGAAGGTGGCGAACAGCGGCGCGTTGAAGAGCGAGAACAGCGCCTGGATGTAGTTCATGATGTTGCTGAAGCCGGCCGCGATGAACGCGGTGCCGATGCCGACCAGGATGCCGCCGATCGTGGCGATCCGGCCGACCCGGATGTAGTGCGCGTCGTCGGCGTCCTTGCGGATGTAGGTCTGCCAGATGTCGTACGTGAAGACGGTGTTGAAGCCACTCACGTTCGCCGCCATGCCGGCCATGAACGAGGCCACCAGACCGGTCACCGCGACACCCAGCACGCCGTTCGGCAGCAGGTCCCGCATCAGCAGCGGGATCGCGTTGTTGTAGACCATGTCGCCCTCGTCCGCGCCGAGCCCCTTGATGGTGACCAGGGCGATCAGGCCGGGGATCACGGTCACCGCCGGGATGAGCAGCTTGGGGAAGGCGCCGATGATGGGCGTACGCCGGGCGGCGTTCATGTCCTTGGCGCTCAGCGCCCGCTGCACCTCGGCGAAGTTGGTGGTCCAGTAGCCGAACGAGAGCACGAAACCGAGACCGAAGATGATGCCGATCCAGTTCGCGCCGAGCGGGTTACCGGTGCCCGCGGTGTCCGAGAACGTGTTCAGGCCGGCCTCGCCGAGCGGGGTCTGCCGCACCTTCTCGAACAGGCCGTCGATGCCACCGACCTTGACCAGGCCGACCACGGTGAGCGGGATCAGACCGGCCAGGATGACGAAGAACTGGAGCACCTCGTTGTAGATCGCCGAGGAGAGGCCGCCGAGCGTGATGTAGACGAGCACGATCGCCGCGCCGATGACGATGGACAACCAGAGCGGCCAGCCGAGCAGGGCTTGCAGGATCAGGGCCAGCGCGTACAGGTTCACACCGGCGATAAGCATCTGCGCCACCGCGAAACTGACCGCGTTGAACAGGTGGGTCGGCCGGTTGAAGCGGCGCCGCAGGAACTCGGGGACACTACGGACCTTGGAGCCGTAGTAGAACGGCATCATCACGATGCCGAGGAACACCATGGCCGGCACCGCGCCGATCCAGTAGTAGTGCAGGGTCATCAGGCCGTACTCGGCGCCGTTGGCGGCCATGCCGATGATTTCCAGGGCGCCCAGGTTGGCCGAGACGAAGGCCAGACCGGTGACCCAGGCCGGCATCGACCGCCCGGACAGGAAGAAGTCGGCGCTGCTCTTGATGGCACGGCGGGCGGCGAATCCGACGCCCAGAACCGTGACGAAGTAGATCGCCAGAATTAAGTAGTCGACGATTCCGACGTCGAGCCGAAGACCCTCCGCAGCAAGGGTTCGCACGGGCCCACCTCCATTGGTCGGCCCGTGCGTTACCCGAATCGAAGATTTTTCACACGAAATTCACAGGGTGGTGATCATCTCCGGTGTGACCTCCGCGATTCCTGTCACGACACGGCTCGCGGCGGCGAGCGCGTCGGCCGCCGGCGGGTAGACGCCGTGCGGCACCGCGATCACCGCGAGCCCCGCCGCGGCGGCCGACCGCAGCCCGTTGCTGGAGTCCTCGACGGCGGCACAGACCGCCGGCGTGAGACCCAGCTTCGCGACCGCGGTGAGATAGACGTCCGGCGCCGGCTTGCCCCGGGGGACCTCCTCCGTGGAGAGGGTCACCTCGAAGGCGCCGGTCAGCCCCGCCGTCCGCAGCACCTGGTCGATCAGGAGCCGCGCCGACGAACTCGCCAGCGCCAGCCGGTAATGCTCGCCGAGCGCGCGCACCACCTCGACCGCACCCGGGATCAGCGGCAACGCCTCCGTGTAACGCTGCGCCATCCGGCCCAGCACGTCGGCCGCCACCTGCTCCGCGGTGCGCGGCACACCCACCTCGTCGGCGAGGTGCGCGGACCACTCGCCGGTGCTCATGCCCATCATCCGGTCCTGGCTGTCCGGCCGGAACTCGCGGCCGAACTCGGCCACATAGCCGCGCCGCACCTCCTCCCAGACCTCCTCGGTGTCGATGATCACGCCGTCCAGGTCGAAGACCACCGCTTCGATGCTTTGCTTCACATCGATCACCCTACTGCATTTCGTGTACGGACAGTGACGCCCCTGCCACGCCTCCGGAGCCGACCGGCCCGCTTCGACCCGGCGGGATGATCACTATCAACCGTTAGGGCCGGTTGTCCCGGGGTTGCAGGCAGGTAGCTTCGGCACAGCACGCCAGCCGAAACCGGGAGTCGCCGCGACATGCCAGTTCCGCCGAGCCACCGCGCCACCCCCGGCCACCGCCCGCCGTCACCCTCCGTAAGCATCGTGATCGCGGTCAGCTCGTCTCGGGTGCCCGGCGCCGGCCGTACCGCAGGCAGTACCGCGGGCCGTGGCGCCGCCCGTGCCGCGGACCGTGACGCGGGCCGCGCCTCGCGCCGCGCCTCAGGCCGTGACGCGGGCCGCGCCTCAGACAGTGACGCCGGGCTGGAGTCGCTGCCCGCGTTGATCAGCTCGTTGCCGCCGGTCCACGAGGTGATCGTCGTGGTCGGACCCGGCGAGGACACCACCCGGCCGCTCCCCCGGGCCGCCCGCACCATCCGGCAGACCCGCACCGGCCCGGGCAACGCGATCGCCTGCGGAGTGGCGGCAAGCACCGGCGACGTGGTCGTGACCCTCCCCGGCGACGGCTCCTGCGACCCGGCCGACATCCCCCGCCTCCTGGCCGCCCTGCAAGAGGGCGCGGACACGGCACACGGCTCCCGCTACCTCGCCCCCGTCCGAACCGCCCGCTCGCACCACCTCGCCCCCGTCCGAACCGCTCGCTCACACCACCCCGAACCCGCCCGGGCCGCCCGCTCGCACCACCCCGAACCCGCCCGGGCCGCCCTGCTCACCCGCTGGGCCGACCTGATCGTGCTCTGGTTCCTGCGAGTCCTCTTCGGCTGCCGGCCCACCGACCCCGGCCACGGCTACCGGGCCTTCTGGCGGGACACGGCCGACCGCATCGGCCTGCCCCCGGTGGCCGGCCTGGAATCGGCCCGCGGCGACGGCCCCGAGATCGACGCCCTCCTCACCGCCCGCACCGCCGCCGCCGGCCTGCGCGGCGCCGAGGTCCCGGTCACCGTCCACCCGCTCACCGTCGGACGGCCGTTCCTGACAGCCGTACGCGCCCTGCTCGCCGAAGCCGCCGCCCACCGCCGGGCCGCCCGCGCCGGCACACCGGCCAGCATCGTCGTGATGACCGGTTCCGCCCACACCGCCCACCACCACGCCCGCCGCACCCCGAACCCCTCCACCGGCCGCAGCACCCCCGGCCCCAGCGCCCCCGGCTTCTTGCCCAGCCGCAGCACCGCCGGCTTCTTGTCCAGCCGCAGCACCGCCGACACCACCAGCTCATCCAGCGACTACAGCGCCGATTCCTCCGCGCCGGGCCGGTCGCTGATCAACGCACCGCGCCGGGCGCACCGTGCACTCGCCGACCAGGCACCGCTCTGGCCTGTGCCGAACCAGCGCCGCACACACCCGGCCGGCGGCCAGTTCCACGGTCTCACCGAGCGCCGCAGCGGAGAACGCCGCAACAGTGACCGGGCCCACGGTTCGGCACACCGCGACCGCCGGCGTGCAGAACCGCCGTTCACCGGCCCCGCTCCCGGCCATGCCGCACCGAGCGAAGCGAACTCCGACCGGGCGATGTCCGTTTCAGATCGCCGGAACACGCCTCTTGCTCGCGGCCGGTCGGCCCTGGAAGGCGCGACGAACCTGACCCGTCGCCGCTGGCGGGACAGCCACATCGATCGGAATGCTGCGAAAACCGACACCGGACGCCCCAACCTCCGCGTGATCAACGGCGAGGGGGCGGGCCCGCACGGCCGTCGCAGCGACCACTTGCGCTCCGTCTGAGAAAGCGCTTCCGCTGACGCCGGACGCGCCGAGCCGAGATGTTGATCTGCTAGCGCTACGAAATCGCTGTGATCAAGGGGCCATGACCGCGATTCCGCTCCGCCAGCAGATCAACAAACGCCGCGTGGGCACCACACCGGCGGACGCAAGGCAGCCGATCCCAGCCGCTGACGTCACTGATGGAACAGCGCCGGGGGCACAAAACATCAGGCCACGAACCAGTACAAAACGACCATGTGAGGCGGTCGGCAGATAAGACAGCCGCAAGCGAGGCGGCCGCAGGAGGAATGCCGGGGCGAGGCGGCAGCGGGAGAGAACGCCGGGGCGAGACCGCCGGGTGGGAGAAACATCATGGCCCGGCGGCCGGCGTGGAGAACGCCGTGCCCCGAACAGGCCAGCGCAGGAAAACGCCGTGCCCCGAACAGGCCAGCGCAGGAAACGCCGTGGGCTGCCGGGTGGGGAAGAACAGACGGTGAGCCCCGGGTGTGGGGCTCACCGTGTTCGGGCGGGTGGGGCGGTCTCTCAGCTGCGGTTGCGCAGGAGCGGGAGCACCTCGGTGGAGTACAGGCGCAGGAAGCGTTCCTGGTCCGGCCCGGGCGCGTGGAAGACCAGGTGCTTGAAGCCCATGTCCAGGTATTCGGCGACCTTGGCGGCGTGTTCCTGCGGGTCGGAGGAGACGATCCAGCGGCTGGCGGTGCGGTCGACCGGGAGGGCGTCGGCGAGGCGCTGCATCTCGATCGGGTCCTCGACGCCGGTCTTCTCGTCGGGGGACAGGGCCAGCGCACCCCAGTAGTGGGTGTCGTTGCGGGCCCGGTCGAGGTCGTCGTCGAACGAGACCTTCACCTCGATCATCAGGTCCAGGTCGTCGATCTTGCGGCCGGCCTTCTCGGCGCCCTCGGTGACGGCGGGGAGCAGGGTGTCGGTGTAGAGCGCGTGGCCCTTGCCGCTGGTGGTGATGAAGCCGTCGGCGATGCGGCCGGCGAGCCGGGTCGCCGCGGGACCGGAGGCGCCGATGTAGATCGGGACGGGGATTTCCGGCTTGTCGTAGATGGTGGCGTTCTCAGTGGAGTAGAACTGCCCCTCGTACGTGACCCGGTCCTCGGCCCACAGCTTCTGGATCAGCAGGACCGCCTCCTTGAGCCGGGCGAAGCGTTCCTTGCCGTCCGGCCAGCGGGTGCCGAGCAGCACCTCGTTGAGCGATTCCCCGGAGCCGACGCCGAGGATGGCGCGGCCCGGTGCCAGGCAGCCGAGCGTGGCGAAGGCCTGCGCGACCACGGCGGGGTGGTAGCGGAACGTGGGCGTGAGCACGCTGGTGCCGATCAGCACCCGTTCGGTACGCGCGGCGAGCGCACCCAGCCACGGCAGCGCGGCGGGCGCGTGGCCGCCGTCGTGCCGCCACGGCTGCAGGTGGTCGCTGACGAAGACCGAGTCGAAGCCCAGCTCTTCGGCGAGTGTCCCGTACTTGAGCAGTTCAGCCGGCGCGAACTGCTCGGCCGACGCCTTGTATCCGAACCGAATCATGAAACGAAGACTAACCTGCTGCCCGGTACGCCTTCCCGGCCTCGGTCGGTGTCCGCCCGTCCCGGTAGAGGCCGAAGTCGGTGCTGTCACCGACGGCGGGGAGCCCGAACCAGGCGTACCGCTGGACGTGGGAGCGCTTCTCCAGCCCGGCCGTGGCGCCCTTGATGAAGGTGACCTTCTGGGCGTCGCTCGGGTACTTCGGGGACCCGCCGAAATTGATCAGACCGAACTCGGTGATCCAGATCGGTTTGCCGTACTTGGCGTGCACCGCGTCGACGTAGCCGAGGAACTGGTTCACGGCGGCCTTGCTGAAGTCGGAGCCGTACCAGTGCAGGGCGATCGCGTCGACCCGCAGGCCCCGCGACTCGGCACCGGTCATGAAGCGGTCCAGCCAGCCGCCGTCGGTGTCGCCGCCGAACGCGACCGCCGGGCTGACCAGTTTCATCCCGGTCGCCTCCAGTTGCGGCCAGGCGTCCAGGGCGGCCTCGACGGTCATGTTCGACTGCTCGGCCAGGTCGGGTTCGTTGAAGCCGAGCAGCCAGTCGTCGCCCTCGGCCTTCGCCTGCTTCAGAGTGGCGCCGGTGACGTTCGCGGCCCCCCAGATCATCGGCACGAACTCCACGCCGGCCGGGCCGGGCACCTCGTTGTCGTTCGGTGACCACGAGTAGTACCAGGACGCGCCGACGTCGGCGAGGGCCGGCTTGACGCCGTCGAACTTCCAGACCGCCGCGCCCTTCTTGCCCGAGGTGGCGGCGGCCGGGACGGCAGCCTTGCGGGAGGCGGGCGGCTTCGAGGCGGGGGCTTTCGAGGCGGGGGCACGGGAGGCGGTGGGCGAGGCCGAGAGCGACGGCGAGGGTACGGGCGACGACGGCACCGAGGCCGTCGAGGAGGCAGCCGGGGACGTCACGGCCGGTATGACCAGGGCCGCCGGCGCGGCAGCGGGTGGTTCGGGCGAGCGGGACGCCAGGACCGCCGCTCCGCCGCCGGCCACCGCACCGGCGACGACGAACCCGGCGAGCACCTTCGACAGCACGGAACCGCCGGTTTTCGCCGCGAGATGTGCCGGGACGGTTTTCGCTGCGGTTGTGTGAGCGGTGGCCGTACTCGCGAAGGCTTTGATCGAAGCCGGCGGCAGCGGCACCAGCGCCATGCCCGCCAGGAGCCGTTCGGCGGCGATCAGGTCGTGCCAGGCGGGTGCGCAGAGCCGGCATTCGCGGGTGTGCCGGGCGATGCGTTTGCGCCAGAGCGCGCCGGGGCGGCCGTCCCAGCCGGTGACAAGCGTCGCCAGGTCCGGGCAGCGGGGTGTCCGGTGCAGGGCCCGGACCACCGCGCGGGCCGTCTCGAGTTGTGCCTTCATCCGCTGGATGCGCACCGCGGCGTGCTGGCGGCCGACCCCGGTGGCCTCGACGATCTCGTCGCGGGTGAGTTCGCCGGAGGCTTCCAGCCACCACAGCGAGAGCAGTTCACGGTATTCCTCGTCCAGCCAGCGGGTCGCCTCCGCGGTCTCCCGGCGCTGGCCGGAGAGTTCCAGGCGGGTGATCGCCAGATCGGTGAAGTCGGCACCCGGGTCGCGCAGGTCGGCGTCGAGCAGTTCGTCGCCGGTGCTCTGCCGGGTGCGGAACCGTTCCCGCACCTGGCGCACCGTGATCGCCACCAGCCAGGAGCGGAACGCTTCAGGGTCGCGCAGCTCGCCCAGGTTGCGGAGCACCCTGATCATGACTTCCTGCACCACGTCGTCGACGTCGGCGTGACCTTCCAGGGCCCGGCCCACGATGGTGTAGACCAGCGGCAGATAACCGGCCACCAGCCGATCCACGGCCGCCGGGTCACCGGCACGCGCCGCGATCACCGTCGCGATGTCGGGCTGTTCAGCCATGGTCCCGCCTTTCCTTAGTGCATCCGCACGTCCACCGGATAGGGAGACGGGCGCGCCGACCATGGATAACACGAATCGCCGGAGCACATCCGGGCCCGGCGATTAGCGGAAGCGGTGATCGGGCACAGGTAGGGCATGCGTATGTCGGTCCGGCTCAATCTGCCGCGCGAGGTGGACAGCGTCCCCGCCGTGCGCCGACTGCTGCGATGCGCGCTGACGAACCTGCGGGTGGATCGTCAGGCCGGCAGCGATCTGGAGATCGCGCTCACCGAGGCGTGCGCCAACGTGGTGAAGCACGCCGCCGGCGCGGAGAACTTCGAGGTCCACCTCGACGTGGCCGAGGACCGCTGCTCGATCGACGTGGTCGACCAGGGTGCCGGCTTCGACATCACCGCGGCGAGCGTCGCGTCCCCGGCGTCCAGCAGCGAGCGGGGACGGGGACTTTTCCTGATCCGGGCGCTGGCCGAGAACGTGCGGATGCAGTCGAGTGCGCGCACCGGAAGTCTCATCCACTTCGAGAAGTCCTTCGCCTGACGGCAGGCGGACGGGCCGGACGGGCCGGACGGGCCGGTGGCCTGTCCGGCGCCGCAATGCTTGCCGTATAACAAATACTTGTCGCCCGGGTGTCGCGTACGCGGACCCCGCCACCGCCGTGCACAGGCTCATCGGAGAGGAGTGTGGAAATGTCCGATCAACCGGTCCCCCTGGGCGTGCTCCTGCGAGCCGCCTCGCCGGATCGCCTGCCCGAAGTGGCAGCCGAACATCTGCGCCGCCACTTCGATGCCGACCCGGTGGAGGTGTACGTCGCGGACCTCACCCTGAGCGGTCTCCGGCCGCTGCTGTCCGACGAGACGGCGGACGTCGATCCGGCGGCGCTGCGCTGCCTCGGCAGCCAGTGGGCCGGCAGCGAGACGACCGCGGGCGGCACGACCCGGATGTACCTGCCGCTGAACAGCTGGGGTGAACGGGTCGGGGTGCTGCGCCTGGAACTGCCGGCACGGCCGGAGCCGGAGCTCGCCGAGCAGTTGCATTTCGCCGCCGACGAGCTGTCCACCGCCCTGCGCGCCGCCGCCACCAGCACCGACCGGTACCGCCGGGCACAGCGCCGCGACCGCCTCACCATGGCCGCCGAACTTCAGTGGGAGCTGCTGCCCGGACGGTCCCTCGGCGACGAGCGGTTCCTGGTCGCGGGATTGCTCGAGCCGGCGTACGACGTCCGGGGCGACCACTTCGACTGGGCGCTGGACGACGACCGCCTCACCGTGACGGTGCTCAACGGGTTCGGTGACGGGCTCGAGTCGGCCCTGCTGACCACGGTCGCCGTGAACGCCATGCGCAACGCCCGCCGCGCCGGGGCCGACATCGTCGAGCAGGCCGAACTGGCCTCGGACGCGGTGCACGACCGCCGCGGCGGCGCCGCCCACGTGTCCACCCTGCTGCTCGAGATCGACCTGGTCGGCGGGCAGGTCGACGCGGTCGACGCCGGCTCACCGCGCTGCCTGATCGCCCGCGGCCCCGAGGTGGAACCAGTCACACTGGAGCAGCAACTGCCGTTCGGGATGTTCCCCGAAGCCCACTACGAGATCCAGCGATTCCGCCTGGAACCGGGCGACCGGATGCTCGTGGTCAGCGACGGCGTGCACGCCGCGATGCCCGGCGGCCGGTCCCCGTTCGGGGAGTCCGCGCTGCTCAGCGCCATTCGGCGGACACGGTTGCAGCCCGCCACCGAGGCGATCGGTACCGTGATGCGAAGTCTGCGCGACTACCACGCCGGCGCCGACTCCGAGGATGACGCCGTGACGGTCTGCGTGGACTGGCGGCGCTGAGCCCGGTTCGGCTACCGCCCGAACGGGTATGGGGTGCAGACTGACTGGTCCGCGACCTTCTACAACGGGGATCGTCATGGAACGCGCCATCGAACTTGCCGCCGCCGTCGAGGCATCGGCCGAGGCGCTGGCGGCTGTCCTGGAACGGGCCCGCTCCGCCATGAGTCCGATGGTGCCGCCGGCCCAGTTGCGGGTGCTCACCATCGTGGCCGGCAACCGGCACACCAACATGAGCCGCCTGGCCGAGGCCCTCGACGTCGTACCATCCTCGGCCAGCCGGCTCTGCGACCGGCTGGAGGCGACCGGCCTGCTGCGCCGGGTCGCCGACCCGCGGGACCGCCGCGAGGTCCGGCTGCTGCTCACCCCGGCGTCCCGGCGGCTCCTGGCCGATCTGCGGTCCCGCCGCCGGCAGGCGCTCGCCGAGGTCCTCGATCGGATGCCGGCGTCGGCGCGACAGGACCTGCTGCGGGCCCTGCAGTCCTTCGAGGTGGCCGCCGGGCCCGGCGCCGAGGAGGCGGACGGCGGCCTGCGGTCGGCCTGACCAGGGGAGGTAACCTTCCCCGGTGCGTATCGGCATCGTGATCCTTCCTGACCGCCGCTGGTCCGAGGCCCGGGGCCGCTGGCGCCTCGCCGAGGAGTACGGCTTCGACCACGCCTGGACCTACGACCACCTCGGCTGGCGTGACCTCGCCGACGGCCCGTGGTTCGACGCGGTGCCGACGCTCACCGCCGCGGCCACGGTGACCGAGCGGATCCGGCTCGGCACCTACGTGGCGTCGCCCAACTTCCGGCACCCGGTCCACTTCGCCCGGGAGGCGCTCGCGCTCGACGACATCTCCGGCGGCCGGCTGCTGCTCGGTCTCGGCGCCGGCGGCACCGGTTTCGACTCGGCGGTGCTCGGCCGGCCTGAGCTGACCCCGCGCGAACGGGTCGACCGGTTCACCGAGTTCCTCGAACTTTTCGACACGATCCTGCGCAACCCGGCCACTACGTGGACCGGGTCGCACTACGCGGCCGTCGACGCCCGCAGCATTCCCGGGCCGGTGCAGGAGCCGCGGCCGCCGTTCGTGATCGCCGCCAACGGGCCGCGGGCGCTGCGGCTGGCCGCGCGGCACGGTCAGGGCTGGGTCACCACCGGCGCGCAGGGATGCGAGACCGCCGACGAATGGTGGGCCTCGGTCACCGAGATCCGGGACCGGTTCGACGCGGCGCTGGTCGCCACCGGGCGGCCGTCGGACGCGGTGGACCGTTACCTCAACCTCGACTCGTCGCCCGTTTACTCATTGAGCAGCGTGGACGCGTTTGTCGACGCGGCCGGGCGGGCCAGGGAGCTCGGATTCACCGATGTGATCACGCATTGGCCACGGGAGTCCAGCTGGTACGCGGGCGACGAGAAGGTGCTCGAAGCGGTCGCGGCGGAGCTTCCGGGCATCCGTTTCCCGTAAGCCGTTTCCGGGCACGTTCTGTCCAATTCGGACGCACCGAGTGGGATTTCTCACGCATGCTGTGCCGATGGCGCGGCACCGGCACAGCATCGTGGGGTGAATCAGCGGCCGTTGGCCGCCCGGTACGCGTTGCTTACCTCCTGCGGAATGCGGCCGCGCTCGGAGATTTTGTGCCCGTTCCGGATCGCCCACTCACGGATCAAGCGGTTCTCGTCGCGCGAACCGGCCGTGCGCGCGGGCGCCGCTGCCCGCGACGGGATACGACCGCCGGTCGTCCGGCCCAACCGGGTGCCGGCCGTGATGTACGGATCCAGCGCCTTCCGCAGCTTTCCGGCATTGGCCTCGGAAAGGTCGATCGTGTAGCTGACGCCGTCGAGACTGAACTCGACCGTCCGATCCGCCTTCTTGCCGTCCAGATCGTCGATCAGGGTGGTGATTACCTGCCGCGCCATAACGACTCCCGAGAGAATATTAATCAACCGCGCCCAGTCTCGCGCGCAACCGGCTCACTGCGCAACTCCTCGCCGCGATCCGGCAATTCTTTCCGTCCTTCTTTACCGAATAGAGACGCCGGGATTTGGCGGGCGAATCCCGCAAAGCCCGGTTGACCGCAGCCCCGCCCCGCGCGTTAGGGTCTGCGCCATGCAGGACGAGCACGTCGCCTGGCGGGAGCAGCAGAGGCTGGCCGCGGCCGGTCGCGCGGCAGCCCTCGAGGCGGAGCGCGCGGCGGAGGCACGGCAGGCGTCGGCACTGCTCGACACGTTCGTCGTCCAGGCCGCCGAGCGCGGGCTCGAGCCGCACCCGCTCGTCGCGCGGGCCCTCGACGGCCGGGCGACCTACAAGACGCACCTCCGCGGGTGGTACCTGAAATCGAACCGCTCGGTGGCCGTCGGCGAGGACGGGGAGTACTACATCCTCACCGTTCCGCCGTCGCTGCGCGCCCGGTTCACCGGCGCCGACCTCTCCCCCAGCCGGCCCCGGCTGATCGTCGGTGCGGGCGGCGGCGACGGCGAACCGGTCCCGTTGAAGCAATTGCTCGATCGACGCCTGGAGGCGGGAGCACGTTGGCCGTGAAGATCTTTGCGTCCCTGAGCGCGACGGTCCTTCTGCTCACCCCGGTTCCCGCTTCGGCATCCCTTTCCCCGGCCGGCCCGGCACTTTCCGGGGCGGTCCCCGCCCTTTCCCGCACCGGCCCCGCCGTTTCCGGGACCGGCCCGGCTCTTTCCGGGACCGGCACGGCACTTTCCCGGACCGGCCTGGCTCTTTCGGCGGCCCGGGCCGAAATACCCTGCCCCAAGCCGAAGGTGGCGAAGCCCAGCGCCCCGCCGCGCCCCACCCCGCCAGCGGCGAACGCCGAACACCTGGTCGTCGGCGGCGAAGACCTCGCCACCCGTGGCCTGATCGTCCCGGACGGCAGCCCAGCACCGCCCGCCCTTACCGCCACCACGTGGCTCGTCGCCGACCTGGACACCGGTGAGGTGCTCGGCGCGTGCGGGCCGCACGTGCACCAGACCCCGGCCAGCGTGCAGAAGATGCTGCTGGCGGCCACCGCGATCGACGACCTCGACCCGAAGCAGCAGATCACCGCCACCCGCAGTGACCTGGACATCGAACCGGGCAGTTCGGCGGTGGGCATGGTGGTCGGCGGGAAGTACCCGGTCTCCACGCTGTGGCTGGGACTGCTGCTCAACTCCGGCAACGACGCGGCCAACGCCCTGGCCCGGATGGCCGGTGGCGGCGGGACGGACGGCGTCGCCAAAACCGTCGGGGAGATGAACGCGCTGGCCGAGCGGCTCGGTGCGTACCAGACGCACGCCGTCACACCGTCCGGGCTGGACGGTCCCGGTCAGTTCACCAGCGCGTACGACCTGGCGCTCATCGCACGGGTCTGCTTCGCCAGTGCGGACTTCCGCAAGTACGCGCTGACCCGGAGCGCGAACATGCCGGCGCAGAAGAAACCGAAGGCCGGCGGTTTCCAGTTCCAGAACGAGAACAAGCTGATCTACAACTACCCGGGCGCGCTGGGCGGCAAGACCGGCTTCACCACGCTGGCCCGGCACAGTTACGTCGGCGCGGCGCAACGCGACGGGCGCCGGTTGGTCGCCACCCTGCTCGGCGCCGAGGCCCGCCCGATGCGCGGCTGGGAGCAGGGCGCCGCACTGCTCGACTGGGGCTTCTCGCTGCCGAAGGGCAGCGCGGTCGGCAACCTCGTCACGCCCGAGGAGGCCGGCCGGACCGAGGCGCCCGCGGAGCCGGAGACGGCGGCGACGGCCCCCGCCGTGCCGGACGCGGCAGCGCAGCAGAAGGAGGCGCCGCGCGGGCTGTCGGTGGTGGCCGCGCTCTCGGTCGCCGTGCTGCTCGCGCTCGCCCCGCTCCTGCTGCTGCTCACCCAGCGACGCCGCCGCCGACTGGGCCGCCGCTAGCCGGCTGGGCCGCCGCTAGCCGGCTGGGCCAGCCGCCGGAACTCCGCCGGCTGGCCGGCACCCGGTCAGCCCCGCGTCGACAGGGCAACCGGCGGCTCAGGCGGCGAAGAGGCCGAACACCCAGACCAGGGCCATCGCCAGTGCCGCCGCCAGCTCCACCAGCAGGGAGAGCCCGACCGCGGCGATCGCGGACCGGGTCGTCGGCCAGGCCCGCTCGGCGCCCAGCCGGTTCACCTCGACCAGCCAGATCCCCAGCACGAAGCCGAGCACCAGGCCGATCACCGGCACCACGAAGAAGCCGATCAGGCCGAGCACCCCACCGGCCAGCAGCGCCGAGGTCGGGACGCCGGTGCTTTTCAGCTTCTTCCCCGGCCAGAGGAACTTGATCACCAGGCCGCCCGCGGCGATGAGCGTGGCGGCGCCCAGGACCAGCCACCGCACCGTGCCGCTGCCCTCGCCGAGGAGCGCCCAGAGCAGCACGCCGGACCAGCTGAGCAGCAGGCCGGGCAGCACCGGCAGGAGCACGCCGACCGCGCCGATCGCGATGAGCAGGCCGGACAGAAGGGTGATCGCCGCGCCGGTGTCGCCTAGATTCATGCGGCACACAGTAGCCAGGCCCGCCGAATGCTCATGCCGGCCCGCCCGCCGCCGATAGCTGGACAACGCCGCGGAAGCCCTGCCCGGAACAACCGGCATGCAACCGTGAGTGACCCGGTGGCGCACCCTCCGCTCGCGAATCTTTCTCCTGTCAGCCGGTGCCGCAAGGCGCCGACACACACGGGGGAGACGACTTGACCAGCAACGTGGCTATCGCTGCCGACCTTGCCGCCACCACCGCCGCGGTTCTCACCGCCGCGGAGCAGGAGGAGCTGATCCGCACGCACATGCCGCTCGTCGGCCACCTGGTGCGGGACATGCTCAGCCGGATCCCCAACCACATCCACCGCGACGACCTGACCAGCGCCGGCCTGCACGCCCTGGTCACCGCGGCCCGTGGCTTCGACCCGGAGCGCGGCGTCCCGTTCAACCGCTTCGCCGGCACCCGCATCCGCGGCGCGCTCCTCGACGAGCTGCGCTCGCTGGACTGGGCGACCCGCTCGGTGCGGTCGAAGGCCCGCAACACCGACACCACCCGCCAGGAGCTCACCACCACGCTGGGCCGCAGCCCGTCGGCGGAGGAGCTGGCCCAGGCGCTCGGCACCACCACCACCGACCTGCAGCGCACCGACACCGACGTGCAGCGCGCCACCGTGCTGTCGTTGCAGGGCTTCACCACCAGCAGCGCCGACGACCTGGTCACCGAGCGTGCCCCGGGCCCGGAGGAGATGCTGCTGCGCCGCGAGCAGATCGGCTACCTGCACCACGCGATCGCCTCGCTGCCGGACCGCCTGCAGACCGTCGTCACCGAGTACTTCCTGCGGGAGCGCCCGATGGCCGACATCGCCGCCGACCTGGGCGTCACCGAGAGCCGCGTCAGCCAGCTGCGCGCCGAGGCGCTGTCCCTGCTCAAGGACGGCCTGAACACCCACCTCAACCCGGAGCTCGCCCCGGTCCCGGAGAACCCGGAGAGCATCGTGGCCCGCCGCCGCGCGTCCTACTACGCCAACATCGCCAGCAACACGAACCTGCGCAGCCGCCTCGCCATGACCAACGAGCACGGCCACACCACCCTCGGCCGCGGCCTCGCCAAGGCTGCCGCGTAACTCACCCGCACGACCAGGGCCCGGCGTCATCGCGACGCCGGGCCCTTTTCAGCTGTACGCCTCCGTCCGCACCTCGGACCAGGCCTGTACGCCTCCGTCCGCACCTCGGACCAGGCCGGTGCACGTCCGGCCGGATCTCGGGCGGGACCGGCACGCCTGCGGCCGGATCTCAGGCGAGGCTGGACAGGACCTCCGGGAGCCGGTCCGTGTGGAGCACCCCGAGCCGCCGCGTGGCCCGGGTGACCGCCACGTAGAGGTCGGAGAGACCCCGTGGACTCTCCGCGAGGATCTCCCCCGGCTCGATCACCAGAACCGAGTCGAACTCCAGGCCCTTCGCTTGGCGCACCGTCATCAGCACCACGTGGTTGAGCAGGTCCGGTTGCTCGCCGACGGCCGCACCGGGCACGGCGTCCACGAGGGCCGCCCCCAGCGTCGCCTCCAGCCGTTCCGGCACGAGCACGCCGAGGCGACCCTCCTCGATCAGCGCGGCCTCCTTGCGGACGTCCGCGATCAGTTCCTCGGCGAGGCCGGCGGGCGGCACCCGGCGCGCCCACGGCGTCACGCCGGCCGAACGCACCGAGCGCGGCGGCCGCAGTGCCGGGTCGACGGCGGCGAGCACGTCCGCCGCGACCGCCATCACCTCGGCCGGGGTGCGGTAGTTGACGGTCAGCTCGACCAGGCGCCAGCGCTGCGCGACGTACGGCTCGAAGACCTGCTCCCAGGTCGTCGTGCCGGCCAGCTCCGAGGTCTGCGCCACGTCACCGACCACGGTCATCGACCGGCTCGGGCAGCGGCGCATCAGCAGGCGCCAGGCCATCGGCGACAGCTCCTGCGCCTCGTCGCAGATCACGTGACCGAACATCCAGGTCCGGTCGGCCGCGGCGCGCTCGGCGGCGGTCCGCGTGTCGATCACCTCGTGCCGTTCGACGAAGGCGCTCGCGTCCACCACGTCGAGCGCGGAGAGGATCTCGTCCTTCTCGGTGCCCTCGTCCTCGAAGTCGAGCGACCGGGAACCTTCGACGATCTCCAGGACGCCCTCGGCGTACTCGATCGCCGCCTCGCGCTGCCGCTGCTTCTCCCGGGCCTTGAGCGTGTCGTCGACGCCCAGCAGTTCGGCCAGTTCGTCGAGCAGCGGGACGTCGGCGGGGGCCCAGCCGGCCGACCGCTCGCGCAGCAGCAGGGCGCGTTCCTCCGGGGTGCACCCGGCGGACTCCAGCCGGTCGGCGTCGCTGAGCAGGTCGCGCAGCACCTGACGCGGGGTCAGCACCGGCCAGAACTCGAAGAGCGCCCGCTGCACGTCGATGTCCTCCCGCAGCTCGCGGCGGGTCTCGGCGAGGTCGGCCTCGGAGAGCAGGTTGTCACCCCCGAGCGGGTCGGCGCCGATCCGCTCGGCGATCTGCAGGGATAGCTGGTGGATCGCCTCGGTCACGAAGACCTGCCGGGCCACGTTGTGCGGGCGCTCGGTGCGGCGGGCGGCGGACCGGGCGTCCTCGAGCACCGAGCGCTCGATCCGCAGCGGGTAGCCGTCGTGGTCGACCTCGACGAACTCGTCGGGCACGGTCTGCCGGTCGGCGACCGCGTTGTCGAGCACGTCGAGCATGTGCAGGCTGCCCTTGAGCGCGGCGGTGGCCGGCGGCTCGACGGCCCGGGCCCGGACGCCGGGGAACATGTCGCCGAGCGTGGCCAGCAGCACGCCGGTCTCGGCGAGCGACGGCAGCACCTGGGAGATGTACCGCAGGAACGTCGTGTTGGGCCCGAGGATCAGCACGCCGGACCGGGTCAGCTGCTCGCGGTAGGTGTAGAGCAGGTAGGCCGCCCGGTGCAGAGCCACCGCGGTCTTGCCCGTGCCCGGACCACCCTGCACGACCAGCACGCCGGGCAGTCCGGAACGGATCACCTCGTCCTGCTCGGCCTGGATGGTCTCGACGATGTCGCGCATCCGGCCGGTGCGGTTCGCGGTGAGCGCGGAGAGCAGCGCCGCCTCGCCCGTCACGTCCTCCCGCCCGGTGCCGTCGCCGGCCGAGATGTCGAGCACCTCGTCGTCGATGCCGGTCAGCACCCGGCCGCGGGTGCGCAGGTGGCGGCGGCGGGTCACGCCGTCCGGGCTGACCGCGGTGGCGAGGTAGAACGGCCGCGCCGCGGGTGCCCGCCAGTCGACGAGCAGCGGGTCGCGATCCCGGTCCTCGGCGAAGAGGCCGAGCCGGCCGATGTAGCGGGGATTGTCCGCGGCGAAGTCGAGCCGGCCGAAACAGAGACCGTTCTCGACCGAATTGAACTGCGCGAGTTGTTCGGCGTAGTGGCTTCGGGTGGCCTCGCGCTGCGCCCGGCCCTGCGGCGTGCCACCGGCCTCCAGCAGGATGCCACGCAGCCGGCTGTCGGCCTGCTCACGCAGCTGGTCCAATCGCCCGTAGAGCGTGGTCAAGTACGCCTGTTCGGAATCGATCTCGGCGTCCGAGCTTGACAAAGTCGCCCCTTTTCGTGCTATCATTCCGGCGCTGGCAACCATTCCGATGGTTGCCATTTTGCTTTTCTGCCACAGCATTCGGCAAACGCCCAGACTAGCCGATCCGGCGGAGGTTACGGGCCGGGGCGGGAGTGTCCGCAATCCGTCTTCGACACACCGGGGCGTTACGCCCGGCGGCCGGCCGTCATTAACCGGGTCATGGACTACAACCACCCGTTCAACCGTCGTCTCGGCGCCGTGGCCCTCGCCGCGATCGCCACCCTCGGCGTCACCGCCGGCTGCTCCGACGATGCCGAGGTCCCGGCCGGCAACGCCGCCGCTGCGGCCGGCGGCCCGGAGCCGAAGACGATCGACGGCGCGAAGGCGGCCGCGCAGACGGTGTTCGACCGGTTCAGCGGCGGGGACTTCGCCGGCGCCTGGGAGCTCTACACCTCGGCCGGCAAGAAGGCGATCAGCAAGGTCGACTACATCAAGCTCAACGAGGCCTGCTCGCGCAAGGGCCTCGCGATCCAGCTGACGAGTGCCCGGATGGAGGGCGCCGACCGGGCCATCGTGATCGCGAAGCAGCTCGTCGCGGCGCAGTCCTACACGATGGTCTACGAGGCCGACGCCTGGAAGCTGGAGCCGGCCAAGGAGGGCCTGGCGCTCTACAAGCTCGGCGCGGCGAAGGCGATCGCCGCCCAGAAGAAGGCCGGGACCTGCGCGAGTGCCTGAGTGATGCCGGGGCCCGCCGCGAACCGCGGCGGGCCCCGTCCAACCTGGGACGTCTCGGGCCGGCCCGTGCGGGCCGGACTGGGTGGCCGGAGTGGGTGCGGCCGTGGCGGGCTAGGCGGCGACCGACATGGGCAGGCCGTCGGTGCTGGTCATCGCGAGCCGGGTACGCAGCGTCCCGCGGGTCGCGATCCTGTCGTAGTACGCCGCCCGGCGCCGGGCCACACAGCCCTCCTTGGGCGGGGCCTGCGCCGCCAGCGCCGGGTCCAGGTGGGTGTTCATCCCGTCGCGCAGCAGCACCAGCGCCTCGGCACGCAACTGTGACACCCGCGACTCGCTGACCCCGAGCTCGGCGGCGATCTGGGCCATCGGCCGCTCCTCGAAGAAGTAGCCGCGCACCACCACCCGCAGCCGCTCCGGCAGCGCCTCGACCGCGTCCCGCAGGTAGCCGAAGCGCTCCCGCCGCAGCAGCATCTCCTCGGGCCCGGCGCCCGGCTCGGTGACCATGTCGTCGGCGGTCGCGGTGGCGAAGCCCTGGAGGCTGAAGACGGTGGCGCGGTGCACGTCGTCCTCGGCAGCCTCCAGGTCCTCCACCGTGCAGCCGAGCCGCTCGGCGACCTCCCGCACGGTGGGCGTCCGGCCCAGCTCGGCCATCAGTTCCTCGCGGGCCGAGTCGGTACGCCGGGCCCGCTGCCGCACCGAGCGGCTGGCCCAGTCCAGGCCGCGCAGCTCGTCCACCAGGGCGCCGCGGATCCGGGTGGCGGCGAACCGGGGGAACGGCACGCCGCGCTCCGGGTCGAAGCCGCGGGCCGCCGCGACCAGGGCCGCGTAGCCGGCCGAGAGCAGGTCGTCGCGGTTGACGTGCGCGGGGACCCGGGCCAGCATCTCCCGGACCAGATGCCCGACGAGCGGCATGTTCGCCCGTACGATGTCTTCGCCACGCCTCTCGGTCACAGGGGTGTCACCGGTCATCAGGGGGTCTCCTCGATCGCCTGCCGGGCGGGGATCCCGGCGCTGAGGAGAAAGATCCGGCCTGCTGAGTGCGGCACGGTTCGCCGTCGGGTGCGAACCGGTTGCGGATCGTGCCCGGTACAATGATCTGGAGCGGCCACCCGTCTGGTCCAGGCCGCACTCGGATCGACCACCACGCGCCGCGGCCGGGAAAATGGTCAGCGCCGGGCAGGACGATTCTCGACGACCTTGGAGTTCGCTCTTATATGACCACCTTTTCCGAGCTCGGCGTGCCCGCCGTCCTCACCACGGCGCTCACCGGACTCGGCATCACCACCCCGTTTCCGATCCAGGCCGCCACACTGCCCGACACCCTCGCCGGCCGTGACGTTCTCGGCCGGGGCCGCACCGGTTCCGGCAAGACGTACGCCTTCGTCATCCCGCTGGTGGCCCGCCTGGCCGCCGCCTCCCGCGCGGCCCGGTCCGGCCGCCCGCGTGCGCTGATCCTGGCGCCCACCCGGGAGCTCGCCACCCAGATCGAGGCCACCCTGCGCCCGCTCGCCGACGCGGCCGGCCTGCGCACCCTGGTGGTCTTCGGCGGGGTCGGCGCCAACCCGCAGATCAAGGCGCTGAAGGCCGGTGTCGACGTGCTCGTCGCCTGCCCGGGCCGGCTCGACGACCACATCCGCAACGGGCACGCCGCCCTGGACGATGTGGAGATCACCGTCCTGGACGAGGCCGACCACATGGCCGACCTGGGCTTCCTGCCGGTGGTGCGGCGGCTCATGTCGCAGACACCGGCCCGCGGTCAGCGGCTGCTCTTCTCCGCCACTCTGGACAACGGCGTCGACGTGCTGGTGCAGCGCTTCATGCGCGACCCGGTGACGCACCACGTCGACTCGGCCGCGCAGGCGCCGATCGAGATGGACCACCACGTGCTGCACGTCACGCACGACGACCGGTTCGGTGTGCTCGTCGACCTGCTCGCCGCGCCCGGCCGCTCCGTGGTGTTCACCCGGACCAAGCGGCGCGCCAAGGTGCTGACCCGGCAGCTGAACGCGGCCGGTGTGCCCGCCGTCGAACTGCACGGCAACCTGGCGCAGAACGCCCGCAACCGCAACCTCTCCGCGTTCTCCGACGGCACGGCCGGCACGCTCGTCGCCACCGACATCGCGGCCCGTGGCATCCACGTCGACGACGTGGCGCTGGTCATCCACGCCGACCCGCCGGTCGAGCACAAGGCGTACCTGCACCGGTCCGGCCGGACCGCCCGGGCCGGCGCCCGCGGCACGGTGATCACCCTGATGACCGACGACCAGCAGGCCGACGTGCGCGACCTGACCCGTAAGGCCGGCATCCGGCCGACCACGCGCCGCACCCGGCCGGGCGACACCCTGCTCGCCGAGCTGGCGCCGGGCGAGCGCACGTTCGCCGCACCGTCCGCCGCGGTCGCCATGCCCGCACCGGTCAGCGACCGCGACACCGACCCGGACGGCGCCGGTGACTCACGTCGCCGTCGTGGCGGCCGGGGCAGGCGTCCGGCGGGTGCCGGCGCGACCCCGGACGCGCGTGCCAAGCAGTCCGACGCGGCGGCCGGGGGTTCGCGCCCGGCCCGCAAGTCCGCCGGCACGCCGGAGGGCAACCCGGCACGGTCCGGGCAGGCCCGCTCGGGTCAGCCCCGGTCCGGCCAGGCGCACAGCAACGGCCAGGCGCGCACCGCGGGCGCCGCACGGGGCTCGGGCCAGGCACGGAGCCGCACGGGTACGCCGCAGCAGCGTCCCGCCTCCGCCGGCGGCGCGGCCGCCTTCTCGGCGCGTACCGGTAACCGCCGCTCCGCCCGCTGATCCGGTGATCGCCACCGCCCGCTGAGCCAGACGGCCGGCCGGCTCCCACCCGTGCGGTGGGGCCGGCCGGCCGGCTTCGTTCAAGCCTCCGGCCGGGGCATCGTCCGGCCGGGCTTCGTTCAGGCCTCCGGCACGCGGACCGCGAGCTCGTCGGAGAGCCGGTAACCGGGACAGAGCTCCAGCTCGTCGCCGGACCAGAAGCGGCCCGGGTCGTACCAGTTGGCCTTGCGGCCGCGCGGCAGCAGGCCCATGTCCTCGTAGGTGATCGCGACCACCTCGGCGCAGTACGCCTTCTCCAGGGTCGCGTCGCTGACCTCGCCCGGTTTCCACGGCACCCGGATCTGCGGCACCCGGCCGCGCAGCCACCGGAAGGCCAGTTGCGAGGTGGACGGGAACGGGGTGCCGTCCAGCCGGGCGACCGTCTTGAGCGCCTGGTCCTCCATCTCCTGGGTGACGCCGGGGTCGAGCTGGCGCAGCCAGCCCCGCTGGCCGTACCGCCGGGCCCACACCGTGACCGCGTCGCGCAGGTCGTGCAGCTGCACGCCGCGCTGGAAGTTGCCGGACCACATGTCGGGCAGGGACCTGCCCAGTTCGGCGTGCCACATGAGCGGCGGCATGTCGTCGATGACCAGGGACATGCCGACGTGGTTCACCGGGCTGTTGGTGAGCGCCTGGATGGCACGGTCCGGGCCGGACCGGCCCCGGAAGATCCAGATGTCACCCGTACGCGTCAGGTCGATGGCCTCGTCGAGGCTGAGTTCGGCAACCACGTGTCTATCCTCAGCTGATGCGTTGGTGGAAGATTGCGGGACTGGCAGGGCTGGCGGGCGTCGCGGCGACGGGCGCGGTGATCGCCCGGGCGGAGCGGCGGCGCCGGGCGTACACCCCCGAGGAGATCCGGCAGAAGCTGCACGAGCGGGTCAACGAGGCCGCCGAACCGGCCGCCGACTGACGGCTCGTTGCGGGCACGCTCACACCACGTCGGTGTCGCGCAGCAGGGACCAGAGGCCGGCACCGTCCGGGGCGGAGAACCACGTCTTGCCGCCGGACGGGTGCACCTCGGCGGTCTCCGACGGCCCCGGTATCGCGCCGGCCAGCACCGCCTGTGTCGGCGAGAGCCGGCGGATCGCGACGGCGCTCACGTGCTCCGGGTGCGACCGGGCGAACTCGGAGTAGATCTCCTGGTCGTGCTGGCCGTCGTCGCCGATCAGCAGCCACCGGATGTCCGGGAACTCCTCGGCGAGCCGGCGCAGCGACCTGCGCTTGTGCTCCTGGCCGCTGCGGAACCAGCGGTCCGGGGTGGGCCCCCAGTCGGTGAGCAGGATCGGACCGGCCGGGTAGAGGTGCCGGCTGAGGAACCGGGTGAGCGTCGGCGCCACGTTCCACGCGCCGGTGGACAGGTAGATCACCGGCGCGCCCGGGTTGGCGTTGACCAGCCGCTCGTAGAGCACCGCCATGCCGGGCACGGCGGTGCGCGCGTGTTCGTCGAGCACGAACGTGTTCCAGGCGGCCAGCAGCGGCCGCGGCAGGGCGGTGACCATGACCGTGTCGTCGATGTCGGAGATGACACCGACCTTGACGCCCGGGTCGATCACCCGGATCGGGGCGTCCACCGGGGTCGCACCATCGGTGTGCATCCGGGCGGTGCCCCAGCCGGGCTCCAGGTCGCCCTTGACCTTGCAGTCGACGTAACCGCTGCGGTCCGACCGGGTCTCGGTGACGGTGCCACCGACCTCGATGCGGACCACGGCGCCGTTGACCGGGGTGGTGGTGAAGCTGCGCCAGCCGCGCACCTTCTCCCGGCGTTTGCTGACCGTGCCGGGCCGGGCCAGCAGGACCCGGCCCACGACGCGGGCCCAGCCGGGTGCGCCGTACCCGGTGTAGGCGGTGATGTACGGCTTCCAGCCGCGCCCCATCAGCCGTCGTTCGATGAGCTCGTGCACCGCGTCCTCGACCAGGGCGGCTCGATGCATGTGGGTGATGGGCGCGCTGCCGCCCGCGGGAGTTACCGTCACCATCGCCTCCTTACCCCAGGACAGCCCGGAGGTCACGTTACCCGGGCCACCTGTGTGGCCGAGCGGGAACGGTAGGGGTGTCCAGGGTGGACCTCACGCGGTGGCCGGCAGTTCCGCCCCGGTCCACTGCTCGGACCACCACTGCTGGTCCGCGGACTCGTCGGCGGCGCCGCGCAGCCGGGCCGCGGCGGCTTCGGCGCGCAGGTCACGCAGCGTCTCCGCGGCGGCCTCGGCGCTGCGCCACGCGGCCTGCTCCGCCTCCACCGCCCGGCGGTACGCCGCCAGCCGGTGCGTGCGGGCGGCGGCGTGCAGCACCGCCTCCTGCTGGACCGGGTGCAGGCGAGGGTTCCAGCCGCGGTGCGCGAACACGTCGTTGAGCTGGGCGATCGACAGGTCGTGGGTGCGGCACAGCTCGGTGGCCGCCCGGTGCAGGTACCGCTGCCGGTCGACGTTCTCGCCGGGCTTGCGCTTGCGGCTCATCAGCGGGAACGCGGTGGCCGCACCGATCCGGCGGGCGGCGCGTTCCGCTTCCTCGTACGCCGACCAGGCCTTCTCCGCCGTCTCCTGGGCGGTCAGCCACTCGGCACGACGCCGGTCGGCCGCCACGGCCGCCTCGGCGGCGGCGTTCTCCACCTCCACCGCGTACGGATTGTCGTCCGGCTCCGGCTGTGGCACGGCCAGGCGGCGGGGCAGCCGGGCGCCCACCACCGCCACGGCGAGCAGGAGCAGGATCGTCAGCCAGATCGCCGCTGCCTGCGGCACGACGCTCAGAAAGCTCTGCAGTGCGGAATCCATGGAAAACCCCCAGGTGGGACACGGCCGCGTGGGAGCCGCGATCACACCGCTCAACCTACTAAAGCCCTGGTGAACGCGCACCGGACAATGAGGTCACGCACACCCGTACGGGTTTGCCCGGCGGTCACCCGGACGAGGGACCATGGGTGTCATGGACCTTCAGATGGTGGAGCAGGTGGCGCGGCTGGACGCGTGGATCGCCGAGGGCGGCGTCACGGTGCTCAGCGGCGCGGGCCTCTCGACCGACTCCGGGATCCCGGACTACCGGGGCCCGTCCGGGTCGGCCCGGCGCGGCACCCCGATGACCTATCAGACCTTCACCGGGGACCCGCTCGCGCGCCGTCGCTACTGGGCCCGCAGCCACCTCGGGTGGCGCACGATCGGTGACGCCCGGCCGAACGACGGCCATCGGGCGGTGGCCCGCTGGCAGCAGCTCGGCCTGCTCTCCGGGCTGATCACGCAGAACGTGGACGGCCTGCACCAGGCCGCCGGCGCGACAGGCGTGGTGGAGCTGCACGGCAACCTGTCCCGGATCGTCTGCCTGGACTGCCGGGAGACGACCTCCCGCGTCGAGCTGGAGGACCGGCTGACCGCGGCGAACCCGGGCTTCGCGGCGGTGGCCACGGTGATCAACCCGGACGGCGACGTGGAGCTGGACGACGCGGAGCTGGACGGGTTCGCGGTGGTGGACTGCCGGTCCTGCGGCGGGGTGCTGAAGCCGGACGTGGTGTATTTCGGCGAGTCCGTGCCGGTGGACCGGGTGACCCTGTCGTTCGAGCTGGTGGAATCGGCCCGCACGCTGCTGGTTCTCGGCTCCTCGCTGACCGTGATGTCGGGCCGGCGGTTCGTGCTGCGCGCGGTCCGGGAGGGCGTCCGGGTGGCGATCGTGAACCGGGGTGTGACACGCGGTGAGCCGTACGCGGACCTGGTCGTCGACGCACCGCTCGGAGTGGTGCTGCCGAACCTGGCCGGGGATACCGATAACGACCGATTTGTAAACTCGGTTACCGTCTCGAAACCTAATTAGATCTCGACGCACATTGACGTGACGGCCCTCACTGAGGTTGACTGCCGGAACCGGTACCGAAACCGGTTCCGAAACCTCGACGCAACTGCGTAGATACATCCGCGGAGGAGCAGTGCCGATCACTATCGCCGATGTGGCGGCCCGGGCCAAGGTCAGTAAGACCACGGTTTCCCGGGTGCTGAACGGCAAGGGTGAGCTCGACGAGACGACCGCCGCGCGGGTGCGCGCGGTCATCGACGAGCTCGGCTACGTTCCCAGCGCACGGGCGGTCAACCTGGCCCGCGGGCGCACCCGGGTGGTCGGCATGCTGGTGCCCTCGCTCACCTGGCCCTGGATGGGCGAGGTGCTGCAGGGCGCGGTCGACGTGCTCGAGGCCGAGCACTACGGCCTGCTGCTCTTCACGTGCAACCGCGGCGACGACTCGATGCGGCAGTTCGCCGCCCAGGTCGCCGCCAAGTCCTTCGACGGCCTGCTGGTCATCGAGCCGGAGGGCACGCTCGACTACATCACCACCCTGCACGCCCGGGGGCTGCCGATGGTCCTCATCGACGATCGCGACCAGATCTCCGGCGGCACGATGGCGACGATCGGGACCACGAACCACACCGGTGCCGCCGACGCCGCGAACCACCTGCTGCAGATCGGGCGCCACAAGCCGCTCGTGATCACCGGGCCGTCCCGCTTCGGCTGCACCCAGCAGCGCACCGACGGCTTCGTCTCGGCCTACGCCGACGCCGGCTTCCCCCTCTCGCCCGACCGGATCATGCTGGGCGACTTCAAGGTCGGTTCCGGTGTGGACAACGTCCGGCGCGCGATCGAGACGGGGATGGAGTTCGACGCGGTCTTCTGCCACAACGACCTCTGCGCGTTCGGCGCCATGCGGGCCGTCCAGGACAGCGGCCGGCGCGTCCCCGAGGACGTCGCGGTGGTGGGCTTCGACGACATCCCGATGGCCGCGCACGCCAAGCCGTCCCTGACCACGGTCCACCAGCCTCTGCGGGAGATGGGCGAGGCGGCGGCACGCACGCTGCTCGCCCACTTCGAGGGAGCCCCGCTCCCGAACCGGCCGACCATAATCCCGGCCACCTTCACCATCCGTCAGTCCACCGCACCGTAGATCACACACCCCACATCCACCGGCCGCTATGACGGCCGGGACATCGCGACACCCAGTGACCGGTCTTGGCCGGCCGCGCGGTACCGCACGCCCTCCGGGCACCCCTCTCACCCCTTCACCCGCGAGAAAATTCCGAGGAGTTTAGCGATGCAGAGAAGGAAACTGTTCGCGGTCGCCCTGGCGGGTGTGCTCGCCACGGGCGGGCTGTCCGCGTGCGGTGACTCGCCCAACGCCAACAGCAACAAGAACGCGGCGAACGGCAAGCAGGCCGACTTCCTCTCGATCGGCATGCCGAACGGCACGGTCACCGAGAGCAACAACCCGTTCGTCCAGACGTCGGCGGCCGCCTCGCTCGGCTACCGCTGGATGATCTTCGAGCCGCTCGGTCAGTGGAACAACACCAAGCCGGCCGACCCGCTGACGCCGTGGCTGGCCAGCGAGATCAAGTGGTCCTCCGACTACAAGACCGTCGACCTGGTGATCCGGGACGGCGTCACGTGGTCGGACGGCAAGCCGCTGACCGCCGAGGACGTGGTCTACACCCACAACCTGATCAAGAGCAACGACGCGCTGAACCTCTTCGCCATTCCGTACGACCAGATCACGGCCGACGGCAACAAGGTGAAGATGACCTTCAAGTCGTCGCAGTTCACCACGCACCACAAGGTCATCGGGCAGACCCCGATCGTGCCGAAGCACGTCTGGGAGAAGATCTCGGACCCGGCGACCGACACGATCAAGGAGCCGGTCGGCAGCGGCCCGTACACCTTGAAGTCGTTCAGCCAGCAGGCGACGATCCTTGCCGCTCGAGAGAGCGGTTACTGGGGCACCCAGCCGAAGGTGAAGGAGCTGCGCTACACCTCCTACGCCGACAACAACGCGCAGGCCACGGCCCTGGCGAGCGGCCAGTCGGAGTGGAGCTTCGTCTTCATCCCGAACTACGAGCAGACCTTCGTCGCCAAGGACCCGGCGAACTACAAGGTCTGGGCGCCGGGCGTGCTGGGCATCCACGGCCTCTACCTCAACACCACGAAGAAGCCGTTCGACGACCCGGCCCTGCGCCGCGCCATGAACATGGTGATCAACCGCAACGACATCTTCGTGCAGGCCGAGGCCGGCTACTTCCACCCGGAGATCAAGAGCGTCACCGGTCTGCCGGAGGGCGCGGGTGACGCCTACATCGCCGACGAGTATAAGGGCAAGACCTTCTCGGTCGACGTCGAGGGCGCCAAGGCGCTGCTGACCCAGTCCGGCTACAAGCTGGAGGGCAACGTCCTCAAGGACAAGTCCGGCAAGCCGGTCACCATCAAGCTCACCGACCCGGCGCCGTGGTCCGACTACCAGACCTCGCTCGAGATCATCAAGAGCAACCTGGCCGAGATCGGCATCGCGGCCACGGTGGAGAAGCCGAACCAGAACGTCTGGGACGCGAACGTGCAGAAGGGCGACTTCGAGGCCACCATGCGGTGGACCAACGGTGGCTCGACGCCGTTCGACATCTACCAGACGGTCATGGACGGTGACCTGATGAAGCCGATCGGCACCGCCGCCCAGCAGGGCAACTTCGGCCGCTTCGAGAGCCCGGAGGCGACCGCCGCCCTCAAGGCGTACTCCAACGCGACCGACGACGCGGCCCGCAAGATCGCCCTCGCCACGATCCAGAAGATCTTCGTGGAGCAGGCCCCGATGCTGCCGGTCGGCTCGGACAACGTCGGCGCCGCGTACAGCACCAAGAACTGGGTCGGCTGGCCGACGGACGCGGACTCCTACGCGCCCGCACAGCCCACGCAGGCCGCCTCTCTGATGGTCGTCCTGAAGCTCCAGCCCGCCAACTCCTGATCGCCGAGCGGGCGCCCCGGCACGCCGGGGCGCCCGTCTCACCCCCGCACAAAAGGAACCCGGCATGACGTCGATCCCCGACGCCAAGGCGCCGGCCGGCGAGGTGGTGCTTGAGGCGATCGGCCTGACCAAGCACTTCCCCGTCCGCCGGCGGCTACGCGACCTGTTCTCGAAGCGGCACGACGCGGTGCACGCCGTCGACGACGTGAACCTCACCCTGCGACGCGGCCAGGTGGTCGCGCTCGTCGGCGAATCCGGCTCCGGCAAGTCCACAGTGGCCCGGCTGCTGGCCCAGCTCTACCCCCGCACCGGCGGCGACATCCGGCTGCACGGCGAGTCGACGAAGGTCACGTCCGGCGCGGCGTTCCGCAGGTACTGCGCGCAGGTCCAGATGATCTTCCAGGACCCGTTCGCCTCGCTGAACCCGGTGCACACCATCCGGTACCACCTGAGCCGCTCCCTGCAGATCCACGGCAACGCCGGTGACGATCTCGAGGGTGCGCTGCACGAGCTCCTGGAACGGGTGAGCCTGACCCCGCCGGAGCGGTACCTGGACAAGTTCCCCCACGAGCTTTCCGGCGGCCAGCGGCAGCGGGTCGCCATCGCCCGCGCGCTCGGCGCCCAGCCCGAGGCCCTGCTCGCCGACGAGCCGGTGTCCATGCTGGACGTCTCGATCCGCCTCGGCGTGCTGAACCTGCTGCGCGACCTCAAGGAACGACTGAACCTGGCGATCCTCTACATCACGCACGACATCGCCTCGGCCCGGTACTTCGCCGACCGGACGATGGTGATGTACGCCGGCCGGATGGTGGAGGGCGGTGACTCCGAGACCGTCACGCAGTCGCCGGCTCACCCGTACACCCGGCTCCTGATCGAATCCGCGCCGGACCCGGACCGGCTCGCCGGTCTCTCCGAGGCCGCAGGCGAGGACCGGGGCAACGGCGAACCGCCGAGCCTGATCAACCCGCCCAGCGGATGCCGCTTCCACCCGCGCTGCCCGGCCGCGATGCCGCGCTGCTCCGCCGACCTGCCGGTCCCCCTGGAGATCGGTGACGCGCCCGGTCACTGGGCCGCCTGCTGGCTCTACGACACGAGCGAGAACAACCGGAGCCAGAACGACAAGAGCTCGGACGACAAGAGCGAGGTCGCACGGTGAAGTACTTCCTCCAGCGCCTCGCCTTCTACCTCTTCACCGCCTGGGCCGCGGTCACGCTGAACTTCTTCATCCCCCGGATGATCCCCGGCGACCCGGTGCAGTCGCTCGTCACCAAGTACCAGGGTCAGCTGAGCAGTCAGGCGATCGAGGCGCTCTACGTCCTCTTCGGGCTCGACAAGGACGCCAACATCTGGCAGGAGTACGTCGCCTACTGGAAGCAGCTGTTCTCCGGCGACCTGGGCCTGTCGTTCACGTTCTTCCCGACCCCGGTCTCCGAAATCATCAGCTCCAGCCTGCCCTGGACGCTCCTGCTCGTCGGCATCACCACGGTGATCAGCTTCTTCCTCGGCACCGGCCTGGGCATCCTGGCCGGCTGGCGCCGCGGCTCGTGGACCGACGGTCTGCTGCCGGTCACCACGTTCCTCTCCTCGGTGCCGTACTTCTGGCTCGGCATCATCGCGATCTACCTGCTCACCGGCCCGGACAGCTTCTTCCCGTCGTCCGGTGGCTTCGACAGCGGCCTGGTGCCGGCCTGGGACCAGTACTTCATCCCGAGCGCCATCCAGCACAGCCTGCTGCCCGCGCTCACCATCCTGATCTCCTCGGTCAGCGGCTGGATCCTCAGCATGCGGAACATGATGGTGACCGTCGCGTCCGAGGACTACATCACCGTGGCGCACGCCAAGGGCCTCACCGACCGGCGGGTGGCGATGAGTTACGCGGCCCGCAACGCGCTGCTGCCCAACGTCTCCGGCTTCGCGCTGTCCCTCGGCTTCATCGTCGGCGGCACCCTGCTCGTGGAGATCGTCTTCTCCTACCCGGGCGTCGGCTTCCAGCTCTTCCAGGCGCTCGGCGCCTCGGACTACCCGCTCATGCAGGGCATCTTCCTGATCATCACGATCTCGGTGCTGGTCGCGAACCTGCTGGCGGACATCGCATACCTGCTGCTCGACCCGCGCACCCGCAAGGAGGGCTGAGCTTTGACCATCCCCACCTCCAGCATCGAGCAGGTCATCCCGGCACAGGGTGCGATGGCGCAGCCCGAGACCGGCAAGCCGACTAAGGCGAAGCGGCAGCGCTTCCGGTTCGTCGCCAACAAGAAGGCGGCCACCGGCCTGGTCATCCTCGGCATCTACGTGCTGCTGGCGATCATCGGGCCGTGGATCGCGCCGTACGACCCGGGCGCCCGCGGCAACGACCTGGTCCAGCCGCCCTCGACCGAGCACTGGATGGGCACCACCCACCTCGGCCAGGACGTCTTCAGCCAGCTGCTGACCGGCACCCGCAGCGTCATGTTCGTCGGCTTCTTCGCCGGCATCGTGGCGACCGTGCTGTCGGTCCTGATCGGGGTCACCGCCGGCTACGTCGGCGGCAAGACCGACGAGGCCCTCTCGGCCATCTCCAACGTCTTCCTGGTGATCCCGGCCCTGCCGCTGATCATCATCATCACCTCCACCCTGGAGAGCGCCGAGGACTGGCTGATCGCCCTGGTCATCGGCCTCACGTCCTGGTCGTGGAACGCCCGGGTGCTGCGGGCCCAGACGCTGTCGCTGCGCCGGCGCGACTTCGTCGAGGCGGCCCGCGCGACGGGCGAGCGGACCTGGCGGGTGATCGTCTTCGAGCTGCTGCCGAACCTGACCGCGGTGATCGCCTCCGGTTTCGTCGGCACGGTCATCTTCGCGGTGCTCTCCGAGATCACCCTGGCCTTCATCGGCGTCACGTCGGCCACCACCTGGAACTGGGGAACCATCCTGTTCTGGGCGCAGGGCCAGCAGGCGCTCGCCCAGTCGGCGTGGTGGTGGTTCGTGCCGGCGGGTCTGGCCATCGCGATCCTCGGCACCTCGCTGTCGCTGATCAACTTCGGGATCGACGAGTTCGTCAGCCCGCGCCTGCGCAGCGCCGGCAAGACGAAGCTGAAGACCGCCGACGGCAAGACGGTCCGGATGCGGATCGGCTTCACCCCGGTCCTGAACAACTCGGCCGCGCCGCACACGCACGCCACCCCGACACCCGTCGTACCGACCCCTGTCGCCCCGACCCCCGTCGTCCCCGCACCGGCCGACCCGCAGCAGAAGGAGGTCGCGCCATGAGTGAGCCCGTCCTCGAGATCCGGAACCTCAACGTCGCGTACGGGCTGGGCGACCAGGCGGTCCGCGCGGTCCGCGACGTCAACCTCACGCTGCACCGCGGCGAGGTGCTGGGCCTGGCCGGCGAGAGCGGCTCCGGAAAATCCACCCTGGCGTACGGGCTGACCCGCCTGCTCCCGCCGCCCGGCGTGATCACCGGCGGTGAAGTGATCTACCACCCGGACGGCGGCGAGGCGTACGACGTGCTCGCCCTCTCCGACGCGGCGCTGCGCCGGTTCCGCTGGAACGAAACGGCGATCGTGTTCCAGGGCGCGATGAACTCGCTCAACCCGGTGCACAAGATCTCCACGCAGCTCACCGACGTGCTGAAGGCGCACGACCCGCGGATGAGCGAGCACAGCCGCAACGCCCGGGCCCGGGAGATGCTGAAACTGGTCGGGATCTCGCCGGACCGGATGGACGCCTACCCGCACCAGCTCTCCGGCGGCATGCGGCAGCGCGTGATGATCGGCATGGCGCTGATCCTCCAGCCGCAGGTAGTGATCATGGATGAGCCGACCACCGCGCTCGACGTGGTGATGCAGCGGCAGATCCTGGGTCAGCTCATCGAGCTGCGGGAACGGCTCGGGTTCTCGGTCATCTTCATCACGCACGACCTGTCACTGCTCGTCGAGTTCTCCAACCGGATCGCGATCATGTACGGGGGCCGGATCGTCGAGGAGGCACCGGCCGCCGCGATCTACCGGGACGCGCTGCACCCGTACTCCGCGGGGTTGCTCGGGTCGTTCCCGGCCCTGCGCGGCCCGCGCCGTGAGCTGACCGGCATCCCCGGCTCCCCGCCGGACCTCAAGGGCATGCCGACCGGGTGCTCGTTCCACCCGCGCTGCCCGAAGGCGTTCGACCCGTGCGCCGGGAACATCCCGGTGCTCGGCCGTCCCGGCACCCCGGACGGCGCGACCCGGTCGGTCGCCTGCTGGTTGCACCCGACGGCTCAACCCGTCGGCCGATAGCCGTGGGCCGGTCCTCTGCCGTCAGGACCGGCCCACCTTTACGTAGGGATGAAGTGTGACATTCACGTGGGGAGTGGCCACCTCGGCCTATCAGATCGAGGGCGCCGCGGCCGAGGACGGGCGCACCCCGTCCATCTGGGACACGTTCGCCCGGGACGTGGTCGGCGAGACCGGTGACGTGGCGTGCGACCACTACCACCGGATGCCGGACGACGTGCAACTTGTCAAGAGTCTCGGCGTGGACGCGTACCGCTTCTCGGTCTCCTGGCCGAGGGTGCAGCCGCGCGGCCGAGGTCCGGCCAACCAGGCCGGACTCGACTTCTACGACCGGCTCGTCGACGAACTGCTCGGCGCCGGGATCGACCCGTGGCTGACGCTCTACCACTGGGACCTGCCGCAGGAACTGGAAGACGCCGGCGGCTGGCCGAACCGGGACACCGCCTACCGGTTCGCCGAGTACACGGGCCTGGTCCACCAGCGCCTGCACGACCGGGTCCGCAACTGGGGCACGGTCAACGAGCCGTGGTGCGTGGCCTACCTGGGGTACGAGCACGGGGTGCACGCGCCGGGCCGCAAGGACTTCCGGGCGGCGCTCGCCGCGACCCACCATCTGCTGCTCGGGCACGGGCTGGCGACGGCCCTGATCCGGAAGCCGGGGACCGTCGTCGGACCGGCCCTGAACATCGGGACGGCCACCCCCGCCTCCGACGACCCGATCGACATCGCCGCCGCCCGGCTCGCCGACGGCATGGGGACCCGGATCTTCCTCGACCCGATCGCGCGCGGCGCCTACCCCGGCGACGTGCTGGAACACCTCGCCGCCCGCGGCCACGGACTCCCGATCCGGGACGGCGACCTGAAGATCATCTCGGCGCCGATCGACATCCTCGGCGTCAACTTCTACTTCGGACAGGACTTCGCCGGCCGCGACCTCGACGGCAACACGGTCGACGCGGCCGGGCTGCCGATCGTCCGCGAGATCATGCCGGACGTGCCCCGGACCGCGCTGAACTGGCCGATCACGCCGGACCGGTTCACCACGCTGCTGCTGCGGCTGCACCACGACTACGGGATCCCGCTCGCCGTCACCGAGAACGGCGCGGTCTACGACGACCGGCCCGACGACACCGGCTACGTGGCCGATCACGAGCGGACCGCGTATATCGCCGCGCACGTCGACGCGGTTTTCGCGGCCCGCGCCGCCGGTGCCGACGTGCGCGGCTACTTCGCCTGGTCACTGATGGACAACTTCGAATGGGCGGAGGGGTACGCGAAACGGTTCGGCCTGGTCCACGTCGACTACGAGACGCAGGTCCGGACCCCTAAACGGAGCGCGCTCTGGCTGCGGGACCGCGTACGCTCCGGCGCATGACCGAGTACCTCGACATCAACCGCGCGAACTGGGACGAGCGCGCACCCGCACACGCCGCATCCCCCGACTACCACGTCGAGGACTTCGCGACCGACCCCGCGTACCTGAGCGAGGTGGTCCGGTTCGACAGGCCGCGCCTCGGTGACATCACCGGGCTGCGCGGCGTGCACCTGCAGTGCCACATCGGTACCGACACGGTCTCGCTGTCCCGGCTCGGCGCCACCATGACCGGCCTCGACTTCTCCGGCGCCTCACTCGACCAGGCCCGGACCATCGCCGAGCGGGCCGGCGCCAAGATCCGGTATGTGCGGAGCGACGTCTACGCCGCGCGCGACGTCCTCGACGGCGAGTTCGACCTGGTCTACACCGGGGTCGGCGCGCTCGGCTGGCTGCCCGACATCCGGCGCTGGGCGCAGACCGTGGCGTCCCTGCTCGCCCCCGGCGGGCGGCTCTTCATCCGGGAAGGACACCCGGTGCTGTGGTCCCTCGACTACGACCGCACCGACGGGGTGATCGCGCTCGCCGAACCGTACTTCGAGCAGGCGGAACCACAGATCTACGACGAGCCCGGCACGTACGTGGCGAGCGACCACCAGTTCCAGCACACCACCACACACGAGTGGAACCACGGGCTCGGCGAGATCGTCACCGCTGTCCTCGACGCCGGCCTGACCCTGACCGGGCTCGACGAACATCAGTCCGTGCCGTGGGAGGCGCTGCCCGGCCGGATGCACCCCGTCGGCGGCGGCGAATGGCAGCTGATCGAGAAGCCGGAACGGCTGCCGCACACCTACACGCTTCAAGCCCGCCGTTTAGAGAACTGACGCCACGGGGTATCTGCCGCCCAACCCGGAGGCGAAGGAGAACCCCGATGCGGATCGGCGCGGTCATAGTGGTCATCTGGCTCGTGCTCGGCGTCGTCGCGGCGTACGAGCGTGGCTATTTCAAGGACAGCGGCGACGCGAGCTGTGCCGAGGCGGGCACGGTCATCGTCACCACGGTCGCCGGCCCACTCAACTGGATGGGCGTCAACCCCAAGATCACTTGCGACGTACCGGAACCGAGCAAGTAGGCGTACCCCCTCTCTCGCGAGCCCTCTCTCGCAAGTCTCTCGAAGGAAGCGGATCGCGCGGCAGTCAGCCCGCGCCTTCCGCTTCCTTTTTGCTGTTCGGGGCTTCACCTTTTGCTGTTCGGGGCTTCACCTGGAGCGCGCTCCAGGTCCTACCGTCGACGCCATGCAGATCAGAGGATTCGGCAGACTCGGACGGATCAGCGCGCTCACCCTCGGCGGCGGCGGACTCGGCGGCGTCTGGGGCAGCACCGACCGCGCCGAGGCGGTGTCCACCGTGCACGCCGCCCTCGACGCCGGGATCACCATGCTGGACGTGGCGCCCAGTTACGGCGGCGACTTCGAGTCGGAACGCGTCGTCGGCGAAGCCCTGCGGCAGCGGCCAGCCCCAGACGTTCAGATCACCTCGAAGGTGCAGGTCCACGACGTACCCCCGGGTGGCGACTTCGCCGGCCTGATCGACCGCAGCCTCGCCGGCAGCCTCGAACGCCTCGGCCGCGACCACCTCGACCTGCTCCTGCTGCACACCCAGATGCTGCCCCGCGACGGCTCGGCCACCGCCGGCGGCACCATCCACTGGGACTCCTACCGCGACGCGGTGGTCCCGCACTTCGAACGCCTCCGCGACGCCGGCACCATCCGCGCCTGGGGCATCACCGCCGTCGGCCACCCGGCACCGGTCCTCGACGCGCTGCGCACCGACCCCCGCCCCGACGCCGCCCAGATCATCGTCAACCCGCTCGACATGAACGGCGACATGTGGATCTACCCGGACGCTCCGTCCACCAACGACGAACTCGTCCGGGCCGCCTCCGCCGCCGCCATCCCCGTCCTCGCCATCCGCGCCGTGGCCGCCGGCTCCCTCACCGACACCCTGGACCGCGACCTCCCCGCCACCCACCCGGCCGCGGCCGACTACGCCCGCGCCGCCCCCTTCCGCAAACTGGCCGCCGACCGCGGCGAATCCGCGGCCTCCCTGGCACACCGTTACGCCCTGGCGGTTCCGGGCGTCGCCAGCGTCATCCTGGGCGTCAAAAACCGCACCGAACTGGCCGAATGCCTGGAGGCCGAAGCCCGCGGCCCGCTGCCGGCGGACGAGGTGGCCGAGCTCCTGGCGCTCCGCGCCTGACCCCTGCCTGCATACGGCCTCGGACCGCCGCCGGCGGTTCGGCCTGTGGCTCCCAGGCATACGGCCTCGGGCCTCCCAGGCGTACTGCCTCGCGCCGCCGCGCGTACGGCCTCGGGCCTCCGCGCGTATGGCCTCGGGCCGCCGGGCGTACGGCCTCGGGCCGCCGGGCGTACGGCCCCCGCCTGCCGGGCTTACGGCCTGTGGCTCCCAGGCGTACGGCCTCGGGCCGCCGGGCGTACGGCCTCCGCCTACCAGGCTTACCGCCTGTGGCTCCCAGGCGTACTGCCTCGAGCCACCGGGCGTACCGTCCCCGCCTGCGGGGCTTACGGCCTCCGCCTGCCGGGCGTACGGCCTCCGCCTGCGGGGCTTACGGCCACGGGCGTCCGCCAACGGGGGCGGCGGACGCCCGGATTCGTCACGCGCCGCGTCTCACTCGCATGATCGCCAGGGATGGCGGCACCCAGCGAGCTTGCGCGCGTTGTTGATCTGCTAGCGATGCAAAATCGCTGTGATCATGGGCCTATCACCGCGATTTTGCATCGCTAGCAGATCAACTTCTCGCCCGTGGACGGCCCGTCCGGCATCATCGGGGTCCGAGGACGGCCAACTGGGGGTGATTTGCGCGGTATCGACCGGGTCGCGATCTGGCGAGCGGCGGCCGCGGGCGCTGCGCGGGCGATGACGGCGGGACGCGACCTTGCGAGCGGCGGAAGCGGCTGACACGCAGCGGCAGACGGCGGGTCGCGACCTCGCAGACGGCGAACCCGGGTGACATGCAGCGGCAACGGCGGGTCGCGAACTCGCGAGCAGCGAACCCGGGTGACACGCAGCGGCAGACGGCGAACCCGGGTGACACGCAGGCGGCGACGGCGGGTCGCGAACTCGCGAGCGGCGGCCGCCGGGACGGGAGCGGAGGCCTGCTTCACCGGGGCGATCGTTATTCGGCTGGGAACGGCATGGACACCGGTCGTTACGCTCGGGTCATCGGTGGTCGCCCTGTGGAGTGCTGGCGAGGGGTGACGCGTTGGTGGGTGGTCGATGATCCTTACGGTGCGCGGGCGTTGAGGCATGGATGTCGAGGAGTACCGGCTTGCCCTGTCGGCCGCTAATCGGCACGGGTGGGCTTTCCTGGCCGCCTACGGGGTGACGTGGCTGGCGAGTGCGGCGGTATGGGCTCGGGCGACGCCACGGACGGCCGCTGTGGTGACGCTTGTCCAGGGTCTGGTGGCGCTGCCTGTGGCCTTGCTGCTGACCATGGTGACGCCGGGACCGCCGCGGCCGAGCATGGAAGCACTCGACTCGCTGTCGATCATCCTGGCGACCGGGCAGCTTCTCGGGTTGCCGGTGGTTGTCTTCCTCGTCATGTCGGAGCGTTACGCCCTGGTGCCGCTCGGCATGGTCGTTTTGCTGGTCGTGCACTTCGCGCCGTACTCCTGGCTGTACGGCACGCCGCTGTACCTGGTGCTGGGCGGCGTCATCGCGATCGCGGCGGCGGTGGTCAGCGGCCGGGCGGAGCGGGACGGCGGGCCAGGGCCGGAAGCCGGGGCCCGCCGGACATGCGCGATGACAGGGGTGCTGATGCTGGCCGGGGCAGCCGTGGCAGCGGCGCTGTGAGCCGCCCGGCACAACCACACTGCCAGCCGCCCGGCACGACCACACCCTGAGCCGGCCGGCACAGTCACGCTCTGAGCCGCCCGGCACGGCCTTCGCGCCGCGCGCGGGGGCCGGCCGGGACGGGTCGGTCAGTCTCGTTCGATCAGGTGGCCGATCAGCTGGGGGCCCATGATGACGGCGGTGCCGGAGCCGTCGCGGCGGGGGTCGGGTTCGGGGAGTTCGACCGGGTCGCCGGTGGCGGAGGCGCCGACCGGGCGGGGGCCGACCCAGGCGACGGCCAGCTGGGTTTCGCCCTTGAGGAAGCGCTGGACGCGGACGCCGCCGGTGGCGCGGCCCTTCGCCGGGTAGAGAGCGAAGGGGGTGACCTTGACCTGGGTGCCGGTGGACGTGACGACCATGGGTTCGCCGTGTTGCGGGTCGGCGGCGGAGACGGCGCCGAACGACAGGACCTCGACGTCGGCGGTGAGGTTGATGCCGGCCATGCCGCCGCCCTTGAGGCCCTGCGGGCGGACCAGTTTGGCCGGGAAGCGCAGCAGTGACGCGTCCGAGGTGACGAAGACCAGGGACTCGGCGCCGTCGGTCAGCCAGGTGGCCTGGAGGACCTCGTCACCCTCCTTGAGGGTGATCACCTCGAATTCGTCGGAGCGGACCGGCCATTCGGGGGCGCACACCTTCACGATGCCGTACTTGGTGCCCAGCGCCAGCCCCGGCGAGTCGGCCCCGGAGAGTGGCGCCATCCCGACGACTTTTTCGCCCTTGTGCAGCGGCACCAGCTCGGAGGCGGACATGCCGCCGCGCAACGAGACGGTGCCGGACTGTTCGGGCAGCACCGGGAGGGTGAGCACGTCGGTCTTGAAGGCGCGGCCCAGGTTGGTGACGAGCAGGATCCGGCCGCGGGCCGTGGAGTGGATGATCGCGCGGACCGCGTCGTGCTTGACCCGGCCGCTGCGTCGGCGCGCCTCGGTGCTCTCCTCGCTCTCGGCCGCGGTCCGGGCGATCAGCCCGGTGGCGGAGAGGATCACCTGGCAGGGGTCGTCGGCGACCTCGAGCGGGCCGGCCGGCACGGAGGCGGCGAGCACCTCCTTGAGGTCACCGTCGATGAGCGTGGTGTGCCGCGGGCGGCCGAACTCGGTGGCGACCTCGGCGAGCTCGTCGGAGACGACCTGCTTGAGGACGTCGTCGTTGTCGAGGATCCGGCTCAGGTCGGCGATCTCGCTGCGCAGGCGCTCCTGCTCGGTTTCCAGCTCGATCCGGTCGAACCGGGTGAGGCGGCGCAGCGGGGTGTCCAGAATGTACGACGCCTGGATCTCGGAGAGCCCGAATTCGCTCATCAGGCCGCTCTTGGCGGCGGCCGCGTCGTCGCTGGCGCGGATCAGCGCGACCACCCGGTCGATGTCGATCAGGGCGATGAGCAGGCCGTCGACGAGGTGCAGGCGGTCCTCGCGCTTGGTCCGCCGGTACGTCGTGCGCCGCGTGACCACCTCGTAGCGGTGCTGCACGAAGACCTCGAGCAGCTCCTTGAGCCCGAGGGTCCGCGGCTGCCCGTCGACGAGCACCAGGTTGTTGATGCCGAACGAGGTCTCCAGCGGGGTCAGCCGGTAGAGGTCGGCGAGCAGGGCCTGCGGGTTGACGCCGACCTTGCACTCGATGACGAGCCGGGTGCCGTGTTCCCGGTCGGTGAGGTCCTTGACGTCGGAGATGCCGGCGAGCCGGGCGGCCTGGCGCTGGCCGCGCCGCGGGCCGGAGGTGATCAGCTTGCCCTTCACCTCGTCGGTGATCGCCTCGATGATCTTCTCGGTGCCGACGCCGTACGGCAGCTCGGTCACGGTGATCGCCTGCCGTCCGCGGCCACCCTCGAGCAGGCCGGTCTGCGCGCGGGCCCGCATCCGGACGACGCCGCGGCCGGTCTCGTACGCCCGGCGCACCTCGTCGAGGCCGAGCAGCTGACCGCCGGTCGGCAGGTCGGGGCCGGGCACGAAGCGCATCAGCTCGTCGAGGTCGGCGTCCGGGTGGGTGATCAGGTGCCGAGCGGCCGCCACGACCTCGCCGAGGTTGTGCGGGATCATGTTGGTCGCCATCCCGACGGCGATGCCCGACGTGCCGTTGACCAGCAGGTTCGGGAAGGCCGCCGGCAGCACCTTGGGTTCTTGCTCGGAGCCGTCGTAGGTGGGCTTGAAGTCGACGGTCCCCTCGCCGAGCTCGCCCACCAGCAGCATCGCCTCCCGGGACATCCGGGCTTCGGTGTACCGCGCGGCGGCCGGCCCGTCGTCCGGCGAGCCGAAGTTGCCGTGGCCGTCGATGAGTGGCGTGTTGAGCGAGAAGTCCTGGGCGAGCCGGACCAGGGCGTCGTAGATCGCCACGTCGCCGTGCGGGTGGTACTTGCCCATCACGTCGCCGACGACGCGGGCGGACTTCACGTACGGCCGGTCGGGGCGGTGGTTCTGCTCCGACATGGACCACAGGATCCGCCGGTGGACCGGTTTGAGGCCGTCCCGCGCGTCGGGCAGTGCGCGCGAGTGGATCACCGAGTACGCGTACTCCAGGTAGGAGTCCTCGACCTCGGTGGTCAGCGGGTTGTCGATGACCCGGGCGCCAGGCTGATCGAACGCGGACAGGTCGACGCGGTTCTCGTTCTTGCGGCGTGCCATTGCAGACCTCTCAGGCGTCGATCGTCTCTTGGTCGATCCGGCCGGCTGCCTCGATCAACCAGTTCTTGCGGGGCTCGACACGCTCACCCATCAGCAGCTCGAGGGTGGCCTCGGCGCGTTCGGCGTCCTCGATGGTGATCCGCCGGACGGTCCGTGCGGCCGGGTTCATCGTGGTCTCCCAGAGCTCGTCGGCGTCCATCTCGCCGAGACCCTTGAACCGGGGCACCGGTTTCTGCACCTGCCGGCCGGACCGCTCGATCCGCGTGACGGTGGTTTCCATCTCCTGCTGGGTGTACGTGTAGAGCGTCTCGGAACTGCGCCCCTTGGTGACCACCTTGTGCAGCGGCGGCATCGCGGCGAAGAGCCGCCCGTGCTCGATCACCGGCCGCATGTACTTCGCGAAGAGCGTGATCAGCAGGGTCCGGATGTGCGAGCCGTCGACATCCGCGTCCGCCATGATCATGACGCGGCCGTACCGCATCGCGCCGATCTCGAAGGTCCGGCCGGAACCGGCGCCGAGCACCTGCACGATCGCCGAGCACTCGGCGTTGTCGAGCACCTGCTGCAGGCTGGCCTTCTGCACGTTGAGGATCTTGCCGCGGATCGGCAGCAGCGCCTGGTATTCGGAGCTGCGGGCCATCCGGGCGGTGCCCAGGGCCGAGTCACCCTCCACGATGAACAGCTCGGACCGGTCGATCCCGACGGCGCGGCAGTCGACCAGCTTGGCCGGCATCGACGCGCCCTCGAGCGCGGTCTTGCGGCGGGCGGCGTCCTTCTGCTGTTTCTGGGTGAGCCGGACGCGGGCCGCGTCCACCACCTTCTGCAGGACGGTCCGGGCCTCGGCCTTGGTCCGCCGGTTCTCGATCCACTCCTTGACCCACGTCTCGACCAGGCTCTGCACCACCCGGGTGACGCCGGCCGTGGACAGCTCGTCCTTGGTCTGCGAGGTGAACTGCGGCTCGGGCACCCGCACGTGGATGACCGCGGTCATGCCCTCGAGCAGGTCGTCCAGGACCGGCGGCTCCTCCTTGGGTTTCAGCAGGCCGCGGGTGTTGCGGATGGCCTCGGTGAGCGACCGCACCAGGGCGCGCTCGAAACCCTTGCGGTGGGTGCCGCCGTGCAGGTTGCGGATCGTGTTGGTGAAGCACTCGACGGTGCGCTCGTACCCCGTACCCCAGCGGAAGGCGACCTCGACCTGCGCGTGCCGCACCACGTTGGACTGCATGACGCCGTTGGCGTCCGCCGCGTTCTCCTTGTAGGAACCCTCGCCGGTGACCAGGAGGATGCCGGAGACCGGCTTGTCACCGGCCGGGGTGAGGAACTCGACCATGTCGGTGAGCCCGTTGGGGTAATGGAACGTCTCGGTGACCGGCTCCTCGGCGTTCGCGTCGAAGAGGGTGTATTGCACGCCGGGGACGAGGAACGCGGTGTTGCGCAGCTTGGCCCGCACGGCGTCGGGGTCGAGCCGGGCGCCGGACTCGAAGTACCGGGCGTCGTACCAGTACCTGATGCTCGTGCCGGACGGCTCGCCGCGCTTCATCTTGCGCACGATGCGCAGGCCCGGCTCGCGGGTGAACGCGGCCTGCGGCCCGGGGCCGTCGAAGACGCCCGGCACGCCGCGCTGGAAGGAGATCTCGAAGACCTTGCCGTCGCGCTTGACGGTGACGTCGAAGCGGAGCGCGAGCGCGTTGACCGCGGAGGCGCCGACGCCGTGCAGACCACCGGAGGTCTTGTAGCCGGAGCCGCCGAACTTGCCGCCCGCGTGCAGCCGGGTGAGCACCAGCTCGACGCCGCTGAGGCCGGACTTGGCGTGCACGTCGGTGGGGATGCCGCGGCCGTCGTCGTCGACCTGCACCGATGCGTCGGAGTGCAGCGTCACCGCGATCCGCGTGGCGTGACCGGCCACGCCCTCGTCCGTCGAGTTGTCGATGATCTCGTTGGCGAGGTGGTTGATGCCCCGGCTGTCCGTGGAGCCGATGTACATGCCCGGACGTTTCCGGACAGCGTCCAGCCCCTCCAGGTGCGTGAGGTCGTCAGCCCCGTACAAGGTCTCTGGCTGTGCGGTCACAGGGCAGTACTCCCGATCGGCCATGGGTGGTCAAGACGGCGCGAGCCTACCCGGCGCCTGTGACACTTCTGCCCCAGGCGAGCCAGGTCTCAACCACACCGTGGCCTAAACCGGGATAAACGCGCCAAAAAGCATCCTAGGCTACCGCGGCGAGCTGCGCCGCCTGCGGCTGCAGGGCCCGATAGAGATCCAGCGGATACGGCTTGCCCGGCACCGAGACGGGCGGCAACTCCTGGTACGCGATGAGCGTGTCGGTCACCTCGCGAGTGGCCGAGCAGACCACGACGGTGTCGTGCGGCGCGTACGCCTGCAGCCGCGCCGCCGTGCTCACCACGCTCCCACTGATCATCGCGTACCCGCCGTCGAAGGCCGCCATCGGATCGACGATCACCTCGCCGGTCGCCAGGCCCACCCGGGTCCGGGCCGGGAACCTGCCGGCCAGGAGACGCCCCCTCAACGCCTCCTGGACCGACAGGCCCGCCCGCACCGCCGCAGCGGCCGACTCCGGGCCGAAGCCCCCCTCTTCGGCACCGAACACCGCCATCACCGCGTCACCGACGTACTTCTCGACGATGCCGCCGCAGGCACGCACCACTCCCGACACCGTCGAGAAGTAGTCGCGCTGCAACGCACGGACGTCCGCGCAGTCCAGCCGATCGACGAGCGTGGTGAAACCCACGATGTCGATGAACAACACGGTGACGTCCTGGCGCCGCTCCTGATCGGCGATGGTGATGGCGGTCATGTCCCACGCTCCCCCAGATCACTGAACCCGTCCTCGACGCGGCGAGAAGCCCGGCGCCATCCGGCCCGATGCCAGGTGGAGGAAGGTTCACTGCGTTGACCGGGAGTACGGTGCCAGCCCTGGCGCGGACGCGGATCCGCAGAACGACGTATCTCTGACGGCATCGGTACTCGTCGTTTTTGTGACGCAGAACAGTCCGAACCGACGACAACGTGACAGTCCTGTTCGCATTAGGCTGCCGGTCATGGCCAGCCAGGGGGACGACGGGCCGCTTGTCGGGCGCACCGGCACGCTGGCCGACATTCAGTCCGACCTGCGCAACGTCGGTCCCGGTGGTACGGCAGCGGTTTTCGTGACCGGGGAGAGCGGCGTCGGCAAGAGCCGGCTGCTGCGCGAGACCGCCGACGCGTTGCGCGGTACGGGATTCGCGGTGCTCACCGGAACCTGCCTGGACATCGGCGACGCCTCACCGCTGCACCCGGTGCTCCAGGCGCTGCGCCGGCACGACGGCACCGGGCCGGCCGCCGCGACCGCCGCGGGTGACGCCGGCGCCCTGCTCGACCGGGTCTCGCACGACCTGCGCGCGGTGGCCGGCGACAAGCCGCTGCTGCTCGTCCTGGACGATCTGCAGTGGGCCGACCGCAGCACCCGCCAGCTGCTGCTCTACCTGCTCGCCGGCCTCGGTGACGTGCGGATCTCGGTGCTCGCCGCGATCCGGGCCGAGGCCCTGCACGGCACCCATCCGCTGCGCCGCGTCCTCGCCGAGCTGCGCCGGCTGCGCTCGGTCCGGGTCGTCGACCTGGCACCGCTCAGCCAGGAGCAGACCCACGAGCTGGTCACCGCGATCGCCGGTGCCGACGTGGCAGGTGAGGACGCCGACCGCGTCTTCAAGCGCAGCGGCGGCAACCCGTTCGTGGTCGAGGAACTGGCCCGCGACCTGCGTGACGGCCGGGTCGAGCTCTCCGACACGCTGCGCGAGATCTTCCTGACCAGGGTGGACGAGCTGCCACCGCACGCACACCAGGTGGTGCACGCGATGGCGGCCGGTGTGGAACCGGTCGACCACGCGGTGCTGGCCCGGGTCGTGCCGCTGCCGGAGGACCAGCTGATCGAGGCGGTCCGCGCGGCCGTGGCGCACCGGTTCGTGGCGAGCGACGGCGACGGGTACCGGCTGCGGCACCGCCTGGTCGCCGAGGTGCTCGAGCAGGAGGTGCTGCCGGCCGAGGCGGCCGCCCTGCACCGGCGTTACGCCGAGGCGCTGGAGGCCTCCGGTGACGAGCCGGACCACGCCCGCCTGGCACACCACTGGCAGCGCGCCGGCGTACCCTCGCGGGCCCTGCCCCCGGTGATCGCCGCCGCGCGTTCCGCGGAGGCCCTCTACGGCTTCGCCGAGGCCCACCGCTACTGGTCGATCGCCCTGCGGCTGGTCACCGGCGACGACGCCGAGCGCACCGCGCTGCTGGGCAACGCCGCGGAGTCGGCGCACCAGTGCGGCGAGCACCTGCTCGCGCTCTCCCGGCTGGAGGAGCTGGCCGGCCGTACGGACGCCCCCGGCCAGGGCGAGTTGCACCTGCGCCGGGCCCGGTACCTGGCCGCGGCGGGGCGGACCGCGACCGCCGAGACGGAGTACGAACTGGCTCTCGACGCCCCCGACTGCACCCCGCAGCTGCGCGCCCGGGCCGCCGCGTTCCTCGCCGAGCTGCTGGTCCAGCTCGCCCGGTACGCGGACGCCCACGAGCGGGCCCGCGAGGCGCTGGAACTGGCCGCCGTCGACGGCACCACCGCTGACCTGGTCCGGGCCAGCGCGGCGCTCGGTTTCAGTGCCGCGTTCCGGGAGGACCCCGACGCCGGTCTCGCCGTCATCCGGCACGCCGTGGAGATCGCCGAGCGCTCCGGCCACCCGGACGACCTGGGCGTCGCCTACCTGCACCTGGCCGAGCTGCTGACCGGCCCGTTGAACAACATCGAGGAGGGCGTGCTGGTGGCCCGCCGCGGCGCCGAGCGGCTGGCCGCGCTCGGCGGCGGCCGGACCCATCAGAGCCGGTTGCTCGCGATCGCGGCGAACGGCCTGTTCCGGATCGGTCAGTGGACCGAGGCGGACGCGGTCCTCGAAGCCGGCATGCGGCACCGCCCGTCCGGCGCCGAGGCGGTGGAGCTGCTGCTCGCCCGCTGCCGGCTCTGGGTCGGCTTCGGCGACGTGGACAACGCGGTGCGTGACCTGGACGCGGTCGCCACCCTGCTGGCCGGTGGCGGCGCCCGGCACGTGCTGCCGATGCTGACCCTGCGTGCCGGCCTGGCGATGTGGCGCGGCGAGCACGCCGTCGCCCGGGCCGCGGTCCAGCGCGGGCTGACCGAGACCCGCTCCGACGACCTGGTGCTGCTCGGCGTGCTGGCCTGGCACGGCCTGCGCGCCGAGGCGGAGGCACACGTCGCGGGCAAGCCGGTCGACCCGGGCGCGATCCGCCGGCTGCTGATGGTGCGCGACCGGCTGGCCTCCAGCGCCGGGGGCGCCGGACCGGCGGCGCGCGCGATCATCGACGCCTACCTGGACCTCTGCGCGGCCGAGCTGAGCCGGATCGAGGACCGGCACGACCCGGAGCCGTGGGCGCGGGCGGCGGCGATCTGGGACCGGCGCCAGCAGCCGTACCCGGCGGCCTATGCGCGGCTGCGCCATGCCGAGGCCGCCCTGCAGCGCCGGGTCCGGCGGGCGACGGCGATCACCGGGCTGCGTCAGGCGTACGCCACCGCCACCGCGATGGGGGCCCGCCCGTTCGCCGCCGAGATCGTCGGGATCGCCCAGCGGTTCCGGGTGGCGCTCGCCGACGACATGCCGACGGTGGCGATGGCGGCGCCGGAGCAGCCCGCCGACGAGCTCTCCACCCTCACCGGCCGGGAGCGGGAGGTGCTCGCCGCGGTGGCCGAGGGCCTCACCAACCGGGAGATCGGCGAACGCCTGTTCATCAGCGAGCGCACGGTCGGCGTCCACCTGGGGCACATCTTCGACAAACTTCAGGTGCGTACCCGTGTGCAGGCGAGTCGCGTCTACCTGACAGCGGCCTGACCAGGGATTCGTTATCTGAGCGTTACCGACGTACGCAGAATACGTCGTTCTACCGATCCCCCGGCCCGCGTCCTTTGGAAGGGTGGTCGGCACGGGGGAGCACCACCCGGCGGCACAACCGCCGGGTGGTGCTGGGGGCCCTCCGCTGCACTGCGTCACCCGTGGAGGATCCGTCATGACCCAACCCATCTGGGGCCCCGTCCAGCAGGAGATCTCCGATCTGCTGAAGTCACACCCCGACGACGTGCCCGGAGTCGTCGACCAGCTGGCCCAGCTGCAGGAACTGCTCTGCCAGGTGCCGCCGTTGCTGCAGAGCAACCCGGTCGCCGACTTCAACCAGCTCTACCTGACCATCACCGAGAACGTGCTGGAGCGGCTCTACGCCGGCAAGTTCAAGGACCCGGCGTTCCTGTCCCGGCTGGACGTGGAGTTCGCGGCGCGCTACTTCGACGCGCTGCGCTACTGGAGCGACGGGAGCCCGGCGTGCCCCGGCGTGTGGGCCGGCCTGTTCTGCCGGGTGCCGGGACCGGACGCCCGGCCGCTGCCGTCGGCCGTCGCCGGCGTGAACGCGCACATCAACTTCGACCTGCCGTTCGCGCTCGTCACCACGTTCGACCACCTGGGCAGCGACCCGATCGACGGCAGCGACCAGCACTACGACTATCTGCAGGTCAACGACATCTTCGCGGAGGAGATCCCGGGTCTGCGCCGCGGCTACCTGGACCGCTGGCAGCTGCTCATCGACACGATGAACGGCGACCTGGACGACTGGTGGCAGGGCGAGATGGTGGAGTACACCCGCAACGTGGCCTGGCGCAACGCCCAGAAGATCTGGGCCATCCGGCACGACATGGTCGCGCTGGACAAGCACCGCCGCCGGCTCGACGACACCGCCACCGGCCTGGGCAAGCTGCTGCTCTCCCCGTTCGCCGGCTTCCTGCAGTGAATCGCCGGCTTCCTGCGGTACGAGGGCAGCGCGGCGCTGTGCCCTGGCCGTGCCGCACCACGACGGTAAACCTCGATCGGTGAATCACTCTCGCCATATGTCCGGGAACGTGCTCACTGTCCGGAAAGCGCTCTCCGAACCGTGCTATAAAGACGTTCGTGCGCATCGTCCAAGGACGTCCGGCAGGGTGTCCGCGGACCGGCGGCGATCATGCGCCTCGATGGACGCGAGCGCCGCGGTGGTGAACGTGCGCCGGGCATCGGCCGCCACAGGGACCGGGCGAGGCGTCGCACACGGGGGGATGCCTCGCCCTCCGGGTGGGCTCGGCCGGATTCCGGGTACAGAGCGGGGATGGCCTACGTTAACCCCGCGGGAGAGTTCACCCGCGATCAGCGCTACATCGCCACGCGGATCACCGCGGACGGGCGGGACGGTTTCCCGGTGGAGCCGGGCCGCTATCGGCTCGTGGTGAGCCGGGCGTGCCCGTGGGCGAACCGGGCGATCATCGTGCGGCGGCTGCTCGGGCTGGAGGACGCCCTGTCGATGGGCGTGGCCGGGCCGACGCACGACGAGCGGAGCTGGACGTTCGACCTGGACCCCGGCGGGCGGGACCCGGTGCTCGGCATCGAGCGGCTGCAGGAGGCCTTCTTCGCGCGCTACCCCGATTACGACAAGGGCATCACCGTCCCGGCGATCGTGGATGTGCCGACCGGTCAGGTGGTCACGAACGACTTCCCGCAGATCACCCTGGACATGTCGCTGGAGTGGACCGCGCATCACCGCCCGGGCGCGCCCGAGCTGTATCCGGAACGGCTGCGGGACGAGATCGACGAGGTCAACAAGGTCGTCTTCGCGGACGTGAACAACGGGGTCTACCGGGCCGGGTTCGCCGGGTCCCAGGAGGCGTACGAGAAGGCGCACCACCGGCTCTTCCAGCGGCTGGACTGGCTGTCGGCACGATTGGAGGGGCAGCGCTTCCTGGTCGGTGACACGATCACCGAGGCCGACGTGCGGCTCTTCACCACGCTGGCCCGGTTCGACGCCGTCTACCACGGGCATTTCAAGTGCAACCGGTCGAAGCTGAGCGAGATGCCGGTGCTCTGGGCGTACGCGCGTGATCTGTTCCAGACGCCCGGGTTCGGCGACACCACCGACTTCGTGCACATCAAGCGGCACTACTACGAGGTGCACCGGGACATCAATCCGACGGGCGTCGTCCCGGCCGGCCCGGACCTGCACAACTGGCTGGAGCCGCACGGCCGCGAGGAGCTGGGCGGCCGGCCGTTCGGTGACGGCACTCCCCCGCCGCCGCCGCGCCCGGGCGAGGAAGTGACGCCCGGCCACGGCGCGCGGTGAGGACGGGCGCCGTCAACGGCCGGCGAGCAACTCCCTGAGCAGTTCGGCGAGTGCGGCGCGCCGGTCCGGCGGCAGATGGGCCATCAGACGCTGCTGTTCGGCCAGGCCGGCACCCACGGCCTGGTCGACGGTCGTGCGGCCCTTCTCGGTCAGGCGGACCAGCACGCCTCGCCGGTCGTCCGGGTCCGGGGATCTTTCCACCAGACCGGCGCGTTCCAGGCGGTCCAGGCGGGCGGTGGTGCCGCCGCTGCTGAGCATCATCGACGCGGCCAGCGCGCCGGGTGAGAGCTGGAACGGCGCGCCCGCCCGGCGCAGGGTGGCCAGCACGTCGAACTCGGGGCGGCCGATCCCGAACGGCGCGTAGGCACGCTCGGTGGCGGCCCCGGCGATGCGCGCCAGCCGGTAGATCCGGCCGAACAGGCCCATCGCCTCGGTTTCCAGGTCGGGGCGTTCGACCGCCCACTGGCCGACGATGCGGTCGACCCCGTCGCGCTCTGTCATTCACCCATTGTCTTGATGACAAGCTTCTCGACAAGGTTTATCTTGATGTCGAGATACTTGACGTCGAGGGAGTTGATCGTGAGACGACCGGGCCCACTGCTGATCACGGCGTTCACCCCGATCGTCTGGGGCACCACCTACGCGGTCACCACCGAGTTCCTGCCGCCCGGCCGACCCCTGCTGAGCGGGGTTCTGCGTGCCCTGCCGGCCGGTCTGCTGCTGCTCGCGATCACCCGGGAACTGCCGCGCGGCTCGTGGTGGTGGCGGTCCGCGGTCCTCGGCGCGCTCAACATCGGGATCTTCTTCCCCCTGCTCTTCCTGAGCGCCTACCGGCTGCCGGGCGGGCCGGCCGCGGTGCTCGGTGCGGCCCAACCGCTGCTCGTCGCCGGCCTCGGTGTCGTCCTGCTGGCCGAGCGCGTGTCCCTGCGTACCCTGCTCGCCGGTCTGCTCGGCGCCGCAGGCGTGGCCCTCGCCGTGCTCACCGCCGCCGCCCGCCTCGACCCGCTCGGGATCGCCGCCGGCCTGCTCGGCACCGCGTCGATGGCGGTCGGCCTGGTGCTCACCAAGCGCTGGGGGCGCCCCGGCGTCTCGCTGCTGACCGCGACCGGATGGCAACTCACCGCGGGTGGCCTACTCCTGGTGCCGGTCACCCTGGCGGCGGAGGGCCTGCCCGGGTCGCTCACCGCGACGAACCTGATGGGGTACGGGTACCTGTCGCTGATCGGGACCGCCCTGGCGTACACCATCCTGTTCCGTGGTCTGGAGCACCTGCCGGCCGCGCGGGTCTCGCTGCTCAACCTGCTCTCCCCGCTGACCGCCACGGTGATCGGCTGGGCGGTGCTGAGCCAGTCGCTGACACCGGTGCAGGTGGCCGGGATGGTGCTCGCGTTCGGCGCGGTCGTGTGGGGACAGTCAGCGCAGGTCCGCGTTGGTCACCACGCGGCGGGGAAAGCCGGTGCGGGCGGCCCGCAGCATGCCCCGGCCGATGGCGTCGGTGGTGGTGACCTGGCGCGGCAGGAGCCGGCGCAGCGCCGGAACGAGCGGGGCGGTGAGGCTGTAGAGGGTGTTGTACCACCCGGTCCTCGACCGGGCGCCGTGCGTGGGCTGGATGAAGCCGGGGCGGAAGGCGTACCCGTTCGGGAAAAGCCCCAGGATCTCCTGCTCGGTCCGGCCCTTCACCCGGGCCCACATGAGCCGGCTGTTCGCATCGGTCCCGCTCCCGGAGACGTAGATGAAGGTCATCCGGGGATTCAGAGCGGCAAGGGTACGGGCGGCGGCCATCGGACAGTCGTAGGAGACCCGGGTGTACGACGCCTCGTCCATCCCCAGCGACGAGACTCCTAGACAGTAGAAACAGGCGTCGTAACCGGAGAGTTCGCCGGCGATCGGGCCCAGATCGGCGAAGTCGGTGAGCGTGACCTCGCGCAGCTTCGGGTGCCGCACGCCGGTCGCCGTACGCGTCACCACCAGTACCTCCGTCACATCCGGCGCCAGCAGCGACTCCCGCAGCACGCCCTGGCCCACCATCCCGGTCGCCCCGAAAACAATCACCCGCATGCCCGCTCCTCAGCGCCGGAAAAGTCGTACCCCCGGCCTAGGGTCTCATCGTGGAAGTCGAACGCCGGTCCATCGCACCATTGCCCGCTGCTCGCTGGCCTACCGCTCAGGTCGAGGCTCTCGCACCCGACCCGGGCGCGCTGCGGAACGCGCGGGGCGTCACCGGTCAGGTCACCGCGGCCGGCCGGGCCGGCGATGTCCTGTGGGGACTGTGCCGGGGATACCGGGTGGCGGTCGACCTGTCCGGGCCCGCGTTCACCTGTTCCTGTCCCAGCCGCAAGATCCCCTGCAAGCACTCCCTCGGCCTGCTGCTGCACTGGTCCGGCGGCGCCGGTCTGACCGGCGGGCCGGCGCCCGAGTTCGTGGTCACCTGGCAGGCCGCCCGGGCCCGGCGCGCCCGCCCGGCCGGTCCGCCCGACCCGGTGGCGGCGGCGAAACGCGCCCAGGAACGGGCCGACCGGGTCGCGGGCGGCATGGCCGAGTTGCGCCGCTGGCTCGACGACCAGGTCGAGCGCGGGCTGGCCGGGTTCGCCCGCGGTGGCCGGTCCGAGTTCGAGTCGATGGCCGCCCGGCTCGTCGACGCCCAGGCCCCGGGCGCGGCCGGCATGGTGCGGCGACTCGGCGGGACCGCCGGTGCCGGCCGGCACTGGGCCGACCGGTTGCTCGGCGAGCTGGCCCTGCTGCGGCTGCTGACCGACGGCCACGACCGGCTCGGCGGCCTCGATCCGGCCCTCGCGGCGACCGTCCGCACCCGCATCGGCTTCCCCACCCCGGCCGACGAGGTGCTGGCCGGGCCGCGCCTCACCGACCGCTGGCAGGTGCTCGGCCAGGTCGACATCGACGACGGCCCGCTGACCACCCGCCGCACCTGGCTGCACGGCGCCGGCACCGACCGGTTCGCGCTGGTCCTGGCGTTCGCCGCGCCCGGCCAGCCACTCACCGCCGACCTCCTGCCCGGCACCGAGTTCCGCGGCGACCTGGCCTTCTATCCGGGCGCGGCACCGCTGCGCGCCCTGGTCGCCGACCGAGCCTCGGCGGCCGAGCCGTTCGGCGCACCGGCGGGCGCCGACTCCGTCCGGGCCGCCCTCTCCCACTGGGCGCGCACCCTGGCCGCCGACCCGTTCCGGCACGACGCCCCCATGCTGCTCGCCGGCGTCCGCCCCGGCGGCGGTCACCTCGTCGACGCACACGGCTCAGCCCTCCCCCTGGCACCCGGCCACCGCGAACCGTGGTGGTTGCTCGCGGCCGCGGGTGGCCACCCGGCCGATGTGGCGGCGGAGTGGTCCCCGGCCGGCCTGCGCCCCCTCGCCGCCTGGGTCGGCGGCGAGTTCGTGCCGGCCGGCCCGCCGTCGCCCGAGCCGGGCGGCCGGCGCGAGGCCGAGCTGCCGGCGGACCTGCTGGCGGCGGCGCTGGTGGGCACGGCCCGGCGCCCCTGGCACAGCGACGCGGTGTCCACCGGGGCCGTGCGCGTGACGTTCGGGCCTGCTGTTCCGCCCGCGCCTTCGGTCGCCCCTGCGCCCGCGCCTTCCGCCTCCCCTGCGCCTTCGCTTCCGCCCGCGCCCGCGCTTTCCTCGGCCGGCGGCGGGGTGTCGGCGGCCGGGGCTCTGCTGGAGGCTGCGGCTGTCGCGCTCACCTGCCGGCGGGCCGGGGTCGAGCCGGTGACCGGGCAGTCGCCGGTGCCCCCGGCGCCGGCGGAGGCCGGTCCGCCGCTGCCCGCCGCCGCGTCGGCGCGACTCGCCCGGATCCTCGGCGGCGGTGCGCCCGGCGGCGGCCACCTGGAGCAGGAGTTGCTCGCGCAGTGGCTGGCTGCGGCCGCCGGCCGGGGCGGCGTCGTGCGCCCGGCGCTGCTGCCCGCGCTCTTCGACGCGGGGCGGCGCAACACGACGATCCGCCCCGAGCTGGCCCGGGTGGCCGGGCGGCGCGGCGCCTGGCTGGCCGGGCAGCGGGCCGACTGGCGGTGGCTGCTCGACGAGGCGGTTCCGGTGAGCGGCGCCGACTGGGCGACCGCGAGCGGCAGTGAACGGGCCGGGTTGCTCGCGGCGCTGCGGCGCGACGACCCCGATCGGGCCCGGGAGCTGCTGGCGAGCGGCTGGGAGCGGGAACCTTCGGCGGACCGTGCCCGGCTGCTCGGCACCTTCGGCACCGGCCTGTCGCTGCGCGACGAGCCACTTCTCGAACGCGCGCTCGACGACCGGCGCAAAGAGGTCCGCGAGGTGGCCCTCGACCTGCTGCGGGTGCTGCCCGGTGCCGCGCTGGGGCGGCGGATGGCCACGCGGGCGCGGGCTGCGGTCCGCCTCGACGGCCGGCGGCTGATCGTCGAGCCGCCGGCGGAACTCGACCACGACCTGCGCCGCGACGGGGTCGCGGCCGCACCGGCCCGGGGCGTCGGCGCGGGCGCCTGGCTGCTGGAGGAAGTGATCGCCGGCACGCCGCTGACCACGTGGACCGGCGCGGACCCTGCCGCAGCCGACGGCCCGGACGGCCCTGCTGGCCCGGACGGCCCTGCTGGCCCGGACGGCCCTGCTGGCCCGGACGGCCCTGCGGGGGCCGGCGCCGGGGCCGGCGTCAGCGCTGCCGCCGGCCGGATCGACGCGGCGGGGTGGGTGGGGCTCGCTCGGGGGCACGACTGGGCGACGCCGCTGCTGCACGGGTGGGCGAAAGCGGCCATCGTGCAGCGGGACGCGGGCTGGGCGTCCGCCCTGCTCGCCGCGGACGCCGGTGCGCTGCGCGAGGCGGTGCGGTGGGATCTGCACCTGGTGCTGCCGCCCGACCGGCTGGCCCGGCTCGCCGCCGCTGCCCTGCGCACCGAGGACACCGCCGCGCACCGGTTGCTCAGCCTGCACCCGGGGCCGTGGCCCGGCCCCCTGGCGGTCGCCGTGCTGGAGACGATCGCGGCGCGGGCGCGTACCGATCGGCACACCTGGCAGCTCGGCGAGCTGTGCCGGACCGCCGCGCTCGCGATGCCGCCGGGCTACGCCGATCTGGCCGGGCGGCTCGCCGCCGACCTCGACCAGTCCCTCGACCAGTCGCGGGTGCGGCCGGTGGCCGACCTGGCCCGCACCCTCACCTTCCGCCACGAGATGTTCCAGGAGCTTCGATGACCGCACTGCGACCGCACGCCGAGGACCAGTACGCCGAGGAGCTCACCCTGCTCGCCGCCACCGACGACCGGCAGCGACCGCCCGGCTGGCGGCTCTCCCCGCACGCGGTCGTGACCTACCTGCTCGGTGACGGCGCGAAGATCACCCCGAAGTACGTGGGACCGCGCCGGCTGATCGAGGTGGCCGTGGCAACCCTCGCCACCGACCGGGCGCTGCTGCTGCTCGGCGTGCCGGGCACCGCCAAGACCTGGGTCTCCGAGCACCTGGCGGCGGCCGTCTCCGGTGATTCCACGCTGCTGATCCAGGGCACCGCCGGCACCGCGGAGGAGGCCATCCGGTACGGGTGGAACTACGCCCGCCTGCTCGCCGAAGGCCCGACCGACGCCGCCCTGGTGCCCAGCCCGGTCATGCGGGCCATGCGGACCGGGTCGATCGCCCGGCTGGAGGAACTCACCCGGGTGCCGTCCGACGTGCAGGACGCGCTGATCACCATCCTGTCCGAGAAGACGCTGCCGGTGCCGGAGCTGAACACCGAGGTGCAGGCGCAGCGCGGGTTCAACCTGATCGCCACCGCCAACGACCGGGACCGCGGGGTCAACGAGTTGTCCAGTGCGCTGCGGCGGCGGTTCAACACGGTGGTGCTGCCGATGCCGGCGAACGCCGACGACGAGGTGGAGATCGTCGCCCGGCGGGTGGCCCAGCTCGGGCGGTCGCTGGAGCTGCCCGAGGTGCCGGCCGCGCTGGACGAGATCCGCCGGGTGGTGACGATCTTCCGGGAGTTGCGGGGCGGCATGACCGAGGACGGGCGTACCAAACTGAAGTCGCCGACCGGGTCGCTCTCCACCGCCGAGGCGATCTCGGTGATCACGAACGGGATGGCGCTTGCCGCCCACTTCGGTGACGGCACCCTGCACCCGGGCGACGTGGCCGCCGGCATCGTCGGCGCGGTGGTGAAGGACCCGGCGTCCGACGGCGTGGTCTGGCAGGAATACCTGGAGACGGTGGTCCGCGAGCGCGGCGACTGGCTCGACTTCTACCGGGCCGCGCGCGATGCCTGAACGGCTCTACGGCATCCGCCACCACGGACCCGGCTCGGCCCGGGCGGTGGTGCGCGAACTGGACCGGCAACGGCCCGGCGTGCTGCTGATCGAGGGGCCGCCGGAGGCCGACGACCTGGTGCGCTGGGCGGCGGACGGCGGTCTGCGGCCACCCGTCGCGCTGCTGGGTTACGCGGTGGACGACCCGTCCCGGGCGGCGTTCTGGCCGTTCGCCGTCTTCTCGCCGGAGTGGCAGGCGATCGGCTGGGCGGTGCGGCACGGCGTGCCGGTGCGGTTCTTCGACCTGCCGTACGGCTTCTTCGGCGCCGACTTCGGGGACCGGCCGGCCCGTCCGGTGGACCCGATCGGGGAGCTCGCGGCCGCCGCCGGGTACGACGATCCGGAACGCTGGTGGGAGGACGTCGTCGAGCATCGCGGGGTGCCGGTCTTCGAAGCGATCCAGGAGGCGATGACCGCGATCCGGGAGACCGCCGAGGACGACCCGCGCGACCTCGTGCGGGAGGCCCACATGCGTCAGGTGCTGCGCGAGGAACGGCGCCGCCACGAGGAGATCGCGGTGGTGTGCGGGGCGTGGCACGTACCCGCGCTGGCTCGCAAGGTCCCGGTGAAGGACGACGCCGCGCTGCTCAAAGGCCGGCGCCGGGCGAAGGTCGCGTTCACCTGGGTGCCGTGGACCTACGGCCGGCTGGCCTCGTGGTCGGGTTACGGCGCCGGGGTGCGCTCCCCAGGGTGGTACCACCACCTGTTCACCGCGGCCGACGAGGTGGTGCCGCGCTGGCTGGTGGACGCGGCCGGGGTGCTGCGCGCGGAGGGTGTGCCCACGTCGTCGGCGCACATCATCGAGGCGACCCGGCTCGCCGAGGCGCTCGCCACCCTGCGCGGGCGGCCGCTCGCCGGGCTGGCCGAGGTCACCGAGGCGGCCGAGGCGGTGATGTGCGACGGCGAACCGCTGCGGACCGAACTGATCGCCCGCCGGCTCGTGGTCGGCGAACGCCTCGGTGCCGTGCCGGACGAGATGCCGGCCGTCCCGCTCGCCCGCGACCTCGCCGCGCAGCAGAAATCGGTGCGCCTGCGGCCGGAACCTCTCGACCGGTCCCTCGAGCTGGACCTGCGCCGCGACATCGACCTGCGACGTAGCCGGCTGCTGCACCGGCTGCGGACCCTGGACGTGCCGTGGGGGGAACGGGCGCCGGGCCGGCGGGGCACCGGCACCTTCCGGGAGGAGTGGCGGATCCGCTGGCAGCCGGAGTTCGCGGTCCGGCTCGTCGAGGGCAGCATGTGGGGCACAACTGTCCTCGCCGCGGCGACGTCCCGGGTCACCCGCCGTGCCGCGGCGGCGACCACGCTCGCCGCTGTCACCGAACTGGTCGAGATCTGCCTGCTGGCCGACCTCGCGGACGCCTACCCGCAGGTCCTCGCGGCGCTCGACACCCGGGCCGCGCTCGACGCCGACGTGCACCACCTGATGGCGGCGCTGCCGGCACTGGCCCGGACCTTGCGGTACGGGGATGTCCGGCGTACCGATGTCTCAGGTCTCTCGGCCGTCGCCGCCGGCCTGCTCGGCCGCATCCGCGCCGGGTTGCCGGCGGCGGCCGGTTCGCTCTCCGACGAGGCCGCGAAACAGCTGCGCGACGGCATGGACGGCGTGCACCAGGCGGTCGCGCTGCTCGGCGACGACGAGCTGCGGGAGCAGTGGCTCGGCACGATCGCGTCGCTTGCCGCGCGGCCCGGCCTGCACGGTCTGCCCGCGGGCCGGCTGACCCGGCTGCTGCTGGACGCCGGACGGCTGGACGCCGCCGAGGTGCGGCGGCGGTTGCGACTGCCGCTCACCGTGGGCGGGGCGCCCGCGCACGCCGCCGCCTGGGTGGAGGGTTTCCTCTCCGGCGGCGGGTTGCTGCTGGTCCACGACGAGGCGTTGCTGTCGCTGGTGGACGAGTGGCTGGCGGACATCCCGGCGGAGTCCTTCTCGGACGTGCTGCCGTTGCTGCGGCGCACGTTCGGCGGCTTCGACGCCGGGGAGCGGCGGGCCATCGGGGAGCGGGTGGCCCGCGGACGCGGCGGCGCGGCGACGGACGAGGCGGCGGCGCTCGACCCGGACCGGGCCGCATCGGTGCTGCCCACCCTGGGCGCGTTGCTCGGCCGCGAGCTGACCGCTCTCCCCGCGCAGCCTCAGCTCTCCACTCCCGGGCAGCATCCGCTCACCGACCCAGCCGGGCAGCATCAGCTCTCTGATGTTTCCGGACAGCCTCAGGGGGTGTCATGACCGACGACGATCCCGCCGCGCTGGAACGCCGGCGGCGCTGGCGGCTGGTGCTCGGCGGGGCGGCCGACGAGTCGCTGGGCGCGGCCGGCACCGGCCCCGACGCCGGTGCGGACGGTGCGATGGACGCGGCTCTCGCGGCGCTCTACGACGGCGACGAGGCGGGCGGCGGCTCGTCCGGGAAGCGGTCGGCCGGGCTGGGCAGTTCGGCGCCGAAGGTGGCCCGCTGGCTCGGCGACATCCGGGAGTACTTCCCGAGCACTGTCGTCCAGGTCATGCAGGCCGACGCGATCGAACGGCTCGACCTGAGCCGGCTGCTGCTGGAACCGGAGATGCTTGCCGCTGTCGAGCCCGACGTGCACCTGGTGGGCACGCTGCTCTCGCTCAACCGGGTGATGCCGGAGGCGACGAAGGAGGCGGCGCGGCAGGTGGTGCGCACGGTCGTCGAACGGCTGGAACGGCGGATCACGCAGCAGACCCGGTCGGCGGTGTCCGGTGCGCTCAACCGGGCCGCCCGGATCAACCGGCCCCGGCACGCCGACATCGACTGGGACCGGACCGTCCGGGCGAACCTCAAGCACTACCAGGCCGAACACCGCACGGTCATCCCGGAACGACTGATCGGGTACGGGCGGCGCACCACCGCCGTGCAACGGGATGTCGTGCTCTGTGTGGACCAGTCCGGCTCGATGGCGGAGTCGGTCGTCTTCGCCGGCGTGTTCGCGGCGGTGCTCGCGTCGATGCGGTCCCTGCGGACGTCGCTCGTCGTCTTCGACACGGCGGTGGTGGACCTGACGTCGTTGCTGAGCGATCCGGTGGACGTGCTGTTCGGGACCCAGCTCGGCGGCGGGACCGACATCAACCGCGCACTGGCGTACTCCCAGCAGCTGATCACCCGCCCCCGGGAGACGGTCCTCGTGCTGATCAGCGATCTTTACGAGGGCGGCGTACGGGACGAGATGCTCCGCCGGGTCGCCGACCTGACGTCGGCCGGCGTGCAGGTCGTCACGCTGCTGACGCTCTCCGACGCGGGCGCGCCCTCCTACGACCACGAGAACGCGGCGGCTCTGGCAGCACTCGGCGTCCCGGCGTTCGCGTGCACCCCGGACCGCTTCCCGGAGCTGATGGCGGCGGCGATCGAACGGCGGGACCTGACCGCGTTCTCTTCTGAATCTTGAGCAGCGTAACTACCGTAGGGGGCATGAGTGCTTACTTGACCAATCCGCACATCTGGCAGGAGTCGTGGGACCGGCAGCAGGAGGCGTTCCTCCCCGACCGGGAACACCGCTTCACCGCGATGCTCGACGCGGTCGCGGCGGTCACCGGCGGTGCGGCGCCGCGCCTGCTCGACCTCGCCGGCGGCACCGGCTCGATCAGCCTGCGTGCGCTGGCCCGTTTCCCGGACGCCCAGGTCACGGTGCTCGACCAGGATCCGGTGCTGCTCACCATCGCCGAGTCGTCGCTGCGCGGGCGCGCCACCATCGTCGACGCCGACCTGAGCGAGCCCGGCTGGCGCGCCAAGCTGCCGCACGACGGCTTCGACGCGGTGCTGACCGCGACCGCCCTGCACTGGCTGCCCGCCGACCGGGTGACGGCGCTCTACGCGGAGATCCGGGAGACGCTGCGCCCGGGCGGCATCTTCGCCAACGCGGACCACATGCCCGAGGAAGGCCTCACCCAGCTCTCCGCCAAACTGCGCGAGCAGGCACGCGTCGAGCGCGAGGCGCGGTACGCCGCCGGCGCCTCCACCTCCTGGCCCGACTGGTGGTCCCGCGCCGCCGCCGACGCGCAGCTCGCCCCGAAAGCCGCCGAGCGCGCGAAGATCTACCCGGCCCGCGAGCACAGCGAGGAGTGGACCCCGCCGGCGACCTGGCACGTGCAGGCGCTGCTGGCAGGCGGCTTCACCGAGGCCGGCGTGATCTGGCGCGGCGGCACCGACGCGGCAGTCGCCGGCATCCGCTGACTCACGGACCGCCCGCCAGACCCGGTCCGGCACAGGCCGGGCCGGGGCGCCCACCACAAAGCACCAGTCAGGCGCGACTCACCGAGAGACACGCCAATGTCGAGTTGTTGATCGGCCAGCGATGCGAAATCGCGGTTTCAGCCCCATGATCACCGCGATTTCGTAGCGCTAGCAGATCAACAACGCTGTACGGACGCAACGCAGCGGATCGCGGCTGACTGGTTCACCGACCGTAAGAGAGCCGTAGCCCTGAACCACGTCACACTTACCCGCGCTCTCCCGGCCTGCCCTGATACGGGCTCGACACGTGCCAAGAACGCCGGCCGCCCGCAGCACCGGTCGGCATTCGGGCCGATACGCCGGGCGAATACCGGCGAAGGTCAGCCGGTCCAGCGGAGGAAGCGGTCGAAGAGGGCGGAGGCCGAGGATCGCGGCATGTCGCGAGCGGCCTCTTCGATGTGCTCCCACATCAGGACGGCGAGTTCGACCCGGCCATGATCGCGGGCCAGGCGTTCGCGCGCGGATTGGCACGGCCAGGGGTGGCCGCAGGCGTGGCAGTTCCAGGACGGCCGGGCGGGCGTATGGTCCGCCGGATCGCCGGTCACGGCCGAACCGGCTCGGCGCCGGGCAGCAGCGCGATCGCACAGCCAAGGCGCGACGCGGAGCGCAAGGCTGCGGGGCATCGGGCCGGAGGCGGCTCGGGCGGCCGAAGATGGGGTGCGGAACGGTGGACCGGGGGCCCTGTGGGTGACGTGATGAAGGGTGACCTCATCGGGGGCCGCGGGATTTGTGGTGTGGCAACGGGCCTCTCCTCCCCCTGCTCGGGCATGGCGGAGCGGCCCAGGTCCGCCGCCATCGCACCCGTGTTCACCACACCTTGGGGGGCGGATCGGGCGGGGTCAACCGCCGGGAGGCGTACTCCCCCTTCCGATGAAGTCCGATCATGTGAAAGCACACGCCACGGGGCCTGCGCGGCGATCGTGACCGGATTCTGACAGGGGACCGGCGGCGGCTTCGGGATTTGTGCCCGATAAGTACCTATATCTGAGAGTATGGGGATTCGGCCCTACTTCCGGAGGACGGTGACATGGCCAACGATGAATCGAACGAACCCGTCAGTGGCAGCGGCCTGTACGTCTCGGCGACGGCCGACACGCCGGAACGCCGCAACAGGCGGCGCAAGCAGGCGATCGTCGGGATCGCGGGTGCGGCCGCCGTGCTGGCCGGCGTCGGATTCCTTGTCACGCAGTTGAACGATTCCGGTCAGCCGAGCCTGCCCGAACCGGCTGCCCTGGCCCCGCAGACTCTTCCCACGTCGGCATCGGCCGAGGTGCCTGCGTCGGCGGAGCCTTCGGTAAGCCGTACATCCAAGATGCCGAAACCGGCCGACGCCGTGGAGACCAGCCCCTCCCCCACGCCGTCCGTGTCGCCGGCGGCGACACCGAGCGCCTCCGCCGCGCAGTCCTCTGCGGCGGCCAAGGATCTGAGCACCAAGCTGGCCAAACGTGCCGGCCCGGTGTCCGAGCGCACCGAGGTGCTGGCGAACGGCACGATCCGCATCGTGAGCGCGCCGCGCGACCTGAGCGGCGAGCGGGAGATGTTGCTCGCCGACGGCAAGGGGAAGCCGGCGGGTAAGGGCGTCAACTGCACCACGAAGGTACGGTTCAACACGGGCGTCCCGGAGGGTGACCGGCCCACCGTGCTGCTGTGCTGGCGGACATCGTCGGCGCGGAGCGTGGTGACCATGGCCGTGACGCCGGCCGGCGATCCGCCCACCGCGTCGAGCGTCGAGATCATCGGCAAGGAGTGGCAGCGGATCAGCTGAGAACGGCACAGCGGCAGGACCCTCCTGGGCCCTGCCGCTGATTCGTTCCCGCAGGTCAGACGATGACGGCAGCGCTCGTCACGCCGGTGATGCCGTTGGCGTCCGGCACCACGACGCGGTACTTCTGGCCGACCGACAGACCGTTCAGGAGCGCCTTGTTCGACTGCGCGACGTAGGAGCCGACCGTCTTCCAGGCGCCACCGGCAACGGCCTGCTGGACCTGGACCGTCTGACCGGACACGCCGGTGAGCGTCACGTTCAGGGAACCGCGCCCGCTACGGACAACACCCACCGTGGCCTTCACGCGGTAGCTCACCGTAGGCGAGACAGCGGCCCTGTTCGTCTGCGACGCGACGATCTGGACGCGTACGCGATAAGCCGCCGTGGCCTTGCGGGTCACCGCCACCGTGCCCGCCGTCGTGGTCGTCGCATCGGTGCAGGCGAAGTCGGCGCCGTTCTCGGCCACGCAGACCGAGACCGGCTTTTTCACCCACGCCTTGCCGCCGGCCTTCACCGTGAACGTGGTGACGCTGGTGGTGCCGTAGTTGACGTCCTTCGCGCTGACGTTCGTGGTGATCACGGGGGTGAGCACCACCGGGGCAGCGGTCGGGCTGGCCGTCGGAGCCTTGGCCGGGGCCTTGGTCGTCGGTGCGGTCGTGGGAGCCTTCGTCGTCGGGGCGGTGGTCGGCGCCTTGGTCGTGGGAGCGGTGGTCGGCGCCTTCGTCGTGGGCGCGGTCGTCGGAGCGGTCGTCGGGGCCTTGGTGGTGGGCGCCGTCGTCGGAGCCTTCGTAGTGGGAGCGGTGGTGGGCGCGGTCGTGGGAACCGTCGTCGGAGCGGTCGTCGGAACCGCGGTCGGCGCGCTGGTCGGAGCGGTCGTGGGGACGGTAGTCGGGGCGCTGGTCGGAACGGTCGTCGGGACGGTCGTCACCGGCGGCGTGGTCGCGGCCGGGGCGACAGCCGCCAGCGCGGACGCCGCGTCGATGCGCCCGTTGCCGTAGTCGTTGTCGAACCCGGGTGCGCCCAGGTCCACAGCCGACGCCTCCAGGGCCGTCTCGATCTCGTCCGGGGTGAGCGCCGGCTGGTACGCCTCCAGCAGCGCGGCGGCCGCGGCGACGTGCGGCGAGGCCATCGAGGTGCCGTTCATGAAGACGTACTGCTGGCCGAGCGCGGTCGGATAGGTGCTGAGGATGCCGCTTCCGGGTGCGGCGACGTCCACGTAGCTGCCCGCGTTGGAGTACGACCCGTACCGGTCGGACGCGTCGGTCGCGGCCACGGCGATGACACCGGCGTCGGCGGCCGGGTAGTTCGTCGGGCTGCCCGCGCCGCGGCTGTTGCCGGCGGCGGCGACGACCGTGACACCCTTGCTCCGGGCGTACGCGATCGCGTTCGTCACCGCGGTGACCTGCGAGGACGATCCCAGCGACAGATTGATCACCTGGGCGCCGTTGTCGGCGGCCCAGATGATGCCCTCGGCGGTGTCGGACATGACGCCGCTGCCGTTGGCACCGAGCACCTTGACCGGCAGGATCTTGACGTCCGGCGCGACCGCCGAGATCCCGACGCCGTTACCGGTGACCGCGGCGATCGTCCCGGCCACGTGCGTGCCGTGCCCGTTCCCGTCGGTGCTGGTCCCGGCCCGGTTCGCGATGGCGTCGTAGCCGGCCAGCACGTTGGCCCGCAGATCGGGGTGCGCGGCGTCCACCCCGGTGTCGATCACCGCGACGGTGACACCCTCACCAGTGGACTTCTGCCAGGCGTCCGCCACGTTCATCGTGGCGAAATCCCACTGCTGGGAACGGTACGGGTCCGAGCCGACCGGCACACCGAGGGCGTGAACCGGCGCGTCCAACTCGACGCTCACCGCGTTCTTCGCCTTTTGCGCCTCCGCGACAAGCTTCGTCGCACCGGCCTTGTCGGTGGCCTCCTTGACCGTGACGACAGGCCGGCCGTCGGCGTCGATCGTGGTGCTGACCACCCGGGCCGGCTCCGCCACCGACACGACCGCCGGCACGATGTCGGCCGGGCTCGCGGTCAGCCCGTACGTGACCGGCTGCCAGTCATGGCTGCCGGTGGGCAGGGCGACTGCACCCACGGCCGCGAGTGCGCCCACCGCGACCGCGCCGGCGGCGTACTTCCGCAGCTGAACCTTCATGCTCGGTGTCCCCTCCCGTTTTACTGACGGGTTCGAGCATCGGCCGGGGTGGGTGCGCCGCTGGTGAGGACCAGGTTGCCCCTCGGTAGCGGCCCGCTCAGCGAGACCTACCTGAAACCTGAGAAAACTCTGGATTCGACATGGTTTGTCCGAATCTTTGGAAGCATGAATGGCTGGACAGCGCCCTGCGAGAGCCGCGGGGCGAAGCCAAGTCGAACCATGAAGGACGTGACATGGCCAACGAAGAACAGAACCAACCGACCCAGGACCTGAGCACCGGACGCCGCCCCAGCAAGCGCCGGAAGCAAGCCCTGATCGCCGTCGCGGGTGCGGCGGTGGCGGTGTCCGGTGCGGCCTTCTTCGCCACCCAGTCAGGACAGGAAGAGCAGGCCAGCCTGGCGGAGCCACTGGCGGGGGCGACCACGACAGCGCCAGCCCCGGCGGAACCGTCCGCTTCCGCATCAGCCGAGGCTTCGCCGTCGGCCGGCGCCGGCGCGTCAACGCAGGCGACGGAACCGACGAAGGATGCGACCGTCAAAGCCGCGACCCCGAGCCCCGCCAAGCACGTGACGACGCAGGAGCGCATCGAGCGGGCACGCGAGGCGGCGGCCAAGGACGGCGTGAAGATCCAGAGCGCGCGCAAGCCGGACCCGGCCACGAAGCCGGCCACCGACATCAAGGTCGTTAAGGCCAAGGCCAAAGGCACCGGCATCATGCGCGTGGTTACGGCGAAGGGCGACCTGACCGGACAGCGGGAACTGCTCTGGGCCGCGGACAAAGGCAAGAAGGTCGGCGAGGCCAAGTGCACGCAGAACTTCAAGTTCAGTAATGAGTCGAGCTCACAGGAACGACCGACGTTGCTGCTCTGCTGGCGGACGTCCGCCGACCGCAGCGTGGTGACGGTGGCCGTCTCCGAAGAGGGAAGCAAACCCTCGGCCGCGAAGAGCGTGGCGGAGATCGAACGCCAATGGGTGAGCATGCGCTGAACGGCGAAGGCAATTGAAGGCGGCACCGTTCGGTGCCGCCTTCAATAGTGTTCGATTGCCCCCCCAAGACCTGACGGTGGCCCGGAACCATGGTTCCGGGCCACCGCCGTTGTCAGGTTGCGCCGTTGAGCGCGACCATCAGTCTTCAGTGATCAGAAGCGGGAGACCGTGAAGGTCGAACCGCTCGAGATCACACTCTGCACGAAGTCGCCGTCGGCCGTACCTGAGGCGCTTCCGTTGCTGACGAAGGTCAAGTTGTACGGACCTTCAGGCACCGGCACCACCGCGGCGGGGTTCCAGATCACGATATCCGGGTCGTCGACGGCGATGTCCTTGTCCAGGGTGATCGAGTTCGGCGCCGCGACGGAGTCGATGATCGTCGTAGCGGGAATCGCCGTTGCCGTTGACGGGAAGTCATCCACCCGGAGGCCGTCATCGGAGGCGCTGAAGGCACCCGCCTTCGTGAGGACCTTCTGCGTGTCCGCACCCACACCGCCGGTGACGACGCGAGCGCCCGGCGGGTAGACGTCCAGGTCACCGGCGCTGACCGCTCCGGAAGCTGTGCGCGACACGATGGCCGTCGTTGCGTTCACAACATCGACAATCGTCGCGGTGTTGGCCCCGAAGGCGTCGGGGTCCACCACCGTCATGCCGATATCCAACCTGGTGAACGCGTCAGCCGCCGTGGTGATCACCGCCGAGCCGGCGTCGATTGTCGCACCGGTAACGGCCCGGAACGCAGGCGCGAACAGAGCGTCTCCTTCCGCGTCCAGACGGGTGGCCAGCGGAAGCGTGCAGACGAGATTGGTGTCCGAGAACGGAAGGACATTCTCGCATTCGGCAACCGGCGGGTTAGCTCGATCGGTGGCCGAATAGACGCCGTCGACCAGGTAGATGTGGGCGTTGGTGTCGATCGCACGGTCCGCGCCCCAGGTGACCGCCTGGAGGCCGACGCCCCTCACCAGGATGTCGACGGAAGAGGTGTTAGGAGCGGTGTTCGGAATGGCGGTGAGGGAACTCGTGTACGAATACGCGTTCTTCCTGATGGTCTGGCCGCTGGCCGTCGTCACCACCAGCACGACATTGTTGGCGGGGCTGTGCGCCGGTGCGGTCGCCGTGAACGCGTTGGCACTGATCGGCGTGATGTTGGTGAGCGCGTTGCCACCGAGGGTCGCAGTGATGGACCCCGGGGTGGTCGGGAAGTCGTCGCCGCTGACCGTGATGCGGTTGCCACCGATCGCCGGACCGGAGCTCGGGGTGATCCCGCTGACCGTCTGAACGGTGGTGGCGGCGTACTGGGTCGACGCAATGAGCGCCGACGTGCCGTTCTGCACCCCGTTGTAGATGCACACGCGGTAGTTGAACGGGTAGACAGCTGCGGAAGCCGCACCAGAGGTGTTCGTCAGAGTGGGCGCCTTCACGGCAAGCTGGCTGTCCGAAAGCTTACGGATGTTCGCCGCTGTCGCCAGGACGTTTGTCGTGGCCGGAGCGGGGGTGTCGGTGCTGTTGTAGGAGTTCGGGCATTCGGAGAGCGAAGTGAATGCGACGCCGAAGGTCGTCATGCCGGCGAAGATTGGGGTCGCGGCCGTGAACGTGAGCGCGTTGCCACCCGCTGACGTACCACTCGGCTGGCTCGGCGTGACCAGATGCGCCTCGAACGGCGCCACGGTGATGAGCGCGCCCGTCGCGGTCGTGCCGTTGTAGAGGCACAACTGGTAAGCGGTCGGCTGGGCCGTCGCCGTCGTCACACCCGACGGGACCGTGAGGCTCGCGGACGTTTCCGAGATCTTGGTGGCCGTTGTCGCCAGGTTGGCTGTCGCCGTGCCGTAGGTTGCCGCGCACTCGGTTGTGGTGAACTGCGCACCGATCGTGGTAACACCGGTGAAGACCGGCGAATCGGTGGGCAGCGTCACCGTGACGGTGTTTCCGCCACCCGTGGGCGCGTTCGCGGCCGGGGTGACGGCCGGCGTACTACCGACGTTGATGGCGTACGCCCCGTACCGGGTGGAGGTGGTGGTGCTGGTCGTGTCGTAGATACACACGTTCCACCGCTTGGCCTGCCCGTTCGTACCTGCGGTCACACCGGACGGCAAGGTGAGGGCGACCTGCTGGAACGGACTGGTTCCAGCGCTGGGGATATCGCTGAAGGTGCGGTTGGCGGTCGCCACTGCGACGGCGGCGGCCGACGGCGTGGTGTACCTGACCCCGCAGGCCGCGGTCTGCACCTCCACCACATAGGTGTCCAGCCAGTTCGCCGTGGTGTCGGCGATTGTCACGACACCACCGGGCGCGACGACGGTCGGCGAGATCGTGGTTGCGGCCCAGGCCGCCTGTGGAGCGACGAGCAGCGCGGCACCGACCACGCCAGTCGTCAGCCCGGCGCGTACCAGCCGGGCTCGAGTTTTGGATCGGGACTTAGGCATGCGTTGGTCCTCCTACGGTCTTGCGGACCGCATCGGTGGTTTGGGTGGGCCCGTGCGAAGGCTCGCCTGCCGGGCCGTCTCGGAAGGGAGCGTAACGCGGCATTTACTCACTATTGCCTAGACTGACGAACTTGAGTGGATACGCGCGTTTCAAGTGCATAACCGCCGCCTAGCTGCATGTTGACAGTGGGCGACGTGCGCGCTAGCTTCTTCTCAGACCGAGAAAGACTCACCTCGAGAAGTACTTAAATCGAGAACAACGGAGGAGGCGGCGATGACGGATCAGGAGAGCTTTCTGGCGGGCTACGACCCCCGGAAGTACCCGGCGGTCGCGGTCACCGTGGATGTCGTCGCTCTGACGATCCGGGCCGGCAAGCTCTGCGTGCTCCTGGTCGAGCGGGCCGTGCACCCCTTCGCCGGACACCGGGCGCTGCCCGGCGGGTTCGTCAAGGAGGAGGCGCTCGATGCGGCGGCGCTGCGGGAGCTGGGTGAGGAGACCGGGCTGACGCCCGGGCACGGTGATCTGGACCGGGTGCATCTCGAGCAGCTGAAGACGTACGGGGACCCGGGCCGCGACCCCCGCATGCGTGTCGTGTCCGTGGCGTACCTGGCGTTCGCGCCGAGCCTGCCCGAGCCTACGGCCGGCAGTGACGCCGCGGGGGCCTATTGGGTTCCCGTCGACGAGGCCAAGGATCTCGCGTTCGACCACGACGAGGTGCTCGCGGACGGGCTGGAGCGGGCCCGGGCGAAGCTGGAGTACACGCCGCTGGCCACCGCGTTCGTGAACGAGGAGTTCACGATCGGCGAGCTGCGGCAGGTGTACGCCAGTGTCTGGGGCGAGGAGCTGCACGCCGGGAACTTCCACCGCAAGGTGCTGTCGGTGCCCGGCTTCGTGGAGAGCACCGGCACCACGACGTCGCGGGGCGGCGAGCGCGGCGGGCCGAAGGCGAAGCTCTACCGGGCCGGGGACGCGCGGCTGCTGCATCCGGCGTTGCTGCGGCCGACCCGTGAGGACCGGGTCCGATGAGCACGCTGATGGGTGCGGAGCGACGCCGGCGGCACGAGGAGTGTCTGGGGCACGCGTCGTTCGAGGAGGCGGTGGCCCGGATCTCGGTGGCGGGCAGTTTCCGCGAGCTCCAGCAGCAGGGGGACGCCGGTTCCGCGTACAAGAAATGGGCCAAGATCGTCCACCCGGACGCCGCCGGCGCGCAGCGGCGCGCCACCGCGACGGAGGCCTTCGCCAAGCTGTCCGCCCTTTACGCCGCGCACGAAGAGGCCGCGCGGGGGGAAAACGCGCGGGGGGCGAACATCCCGGAGAACGCGCGCGGAGATCAGCACAAGAGCGGCACCACTCTCAGGACGAAAACCGCGACATACCGGGTCGGACCACTCTTTGCGCGCGGCGACATCGCGGACATCTACGCCGACGGCGCCGCCCTGCTGAAGATCCCCCGGAACCCCGCGGACAACGATCTGATGGACGCGGAGGCTGCCGCGCTCACGGCGCTGAAGAACAACGGTGATCCGAAATTCCGGGCGTACGCGCCTCGGCTGCTCGACACCTTCACCCACGAGGACCAGGCGAAACGCAGGCGCCGGGTGAACGTGGTGGAACGGCAGCGCAGCATGCTGCGGCTCGATCAGGCCGGGCAGCTGACGATCGAGGACGCCGTCTGGATCTGGCGCCGGTTGCTGATCGCGATCGGCTGGGCGCACCGCGCGGGCGTGGTGCACGGCGCCGTCCTGGAGAGCCACATCCTGATCCACCCGGAACGCCGCGGACTGGTCCTTCTCGACTGGTGCTATGCGGGGCATCGACCGAGAGCGATAGTGAAGGCAAGCGAGGCGGCCTACCCGCCGGAGGTGCTTCACGACAGGACCGCGAGCCCGGCCACCGACATCTACATGGCGACCGGCTTGATGACCCGGGTCATCGGCCCGTCCCGTTTGCCCGAGCCGCTGCGGCGGTTCGCCGCGGGCTGCTGCTACGACGCCCCGCGGATGCGGCCCCAGGACGCCTGGGCGCTGCTGGGTGAATTCGACGAGCTGATCCCCGAAAGCCACCGGAACTGAAGGAGCATGTGATGGGAAGCGGACACTGGTCCACCGACGTCTACTCTGCGGCGGCGAACTACCGCGCGGCCACCGGCAAGAGCGCCTTCGACTACAGCGACAGCGGCGCCCGCCGGACGCACGCGGACCTGAACCCGGACGGCGTCTTCATGCGGGAGAGCCGGGACTCCGAGGAGCACCCGTTCAGCACGCCGATCTCGGTGCTGTTCGACGTGACCGGCTCGATGGGCAACGTGCCCCGGGTGTTGCAGACCAAGCTGCCGCAGCTGCTCGGACTGCTGACCCGGAAGAACTACGCGATCGACCCGCAGATCATGTTCGGCGCGATCGGCGATGCCACGTGCGACCGCGCGCCGCTGCAGGTGGGGCAGTTCGAGTCGGACAACCGGATGGACGACCACCTCTCCAAGATCTACCTGGAGGGTGGCGGCGGCGGGCAGAAGCACGAGTCGTACGAGCTCGCGCTCTACTTCATGGCCCGGCACACGATCCTCGACTCGATGATCAATCGCGGACGTCGGGGGTACCTGTTCATCATCGGCGACGAGATGCCCTACCCCCGGGTCAAGCCCCGTGAGGTGCAGGCCGTGATCGGCGACCGGATCAAGCAGCCGATCCCGATCGAGGAGATCCTGACGGAGCTGCGGCGCAAGTACGACGTCTACTACATCCTGCCGACCGCGGCCGGCTGGGGCGGCGACAAAGAGGTGCTGACCCGCTGGCGCGAACTGCTCGGGCAGAACGTGCTGGAACTCGACGACCTGGACGCGGTCTGCGAGACGATCGCGCTGACGGTCGGCCTCGGCGAGGACGCCATCGACCTGGACGAGGGCATCGCCGACCTGGCGGACGTCGGCTCGGGGGCGGGCAGCTCGGTGGGCCGGGCACTGGCTCCGCTGCAGCGCAACGCGGTGGTGCGCGGCGAGTCGCTGGAGATCACCGCGGGTCCGGGCGGGAACCAGCGGCTGTGACCTCGCACGACGAGCACGTCGCCGTGGTCGATCTCGGCTACGGCGACGCCGGCAAAGGCACGGTCGTCGACGCGATCTGCGCCACCCGCGAGGTCACCGCCGTCCTGCGCTTCAACGGGGGCGCGCAGGCGGCACACAACGTGGTCACCGAGAACGGCCGGCACCATACGTTCGCCCAGTTCGGGTCGGGGACGCTGCGCGGCGTACCGACCCACCTGACCCGCTTCGTGGTCGTCGACCCGCTCGCGCTGGCCGCCGAGGCGGCCGCGCTGGGCAACCCGTTCCACCTGCTCACGGTGGACGGCGACGCCCTGCTCGCCACGCCGTGGCATCGCGCCGCGAACCAGCGGCGGGAGCGGGCGCGGGGTGCGGCGCGGCACGGTTCGTGCGGCATGGGCGTGGGCGAGACGATGGCGTACGCGCTGACGCACCCCGACGCCCCCCGCGTCGCCGACGTCCTCTCCCCCGGCCGGCTGCGCGACCGGCTCGCGGCGGTCCGCAACGATCTCGGCGCAGGCGATGCACCGGGAAACGACCTGGCGCCCTTGGACGACGTGGTCGACGCCTTCGTCGCGTTCGGCCGGACGGTCCGGATCGTCGGCGGCGAGTACACCGACCGCCTGCTGGGGCGGGGACCGTGCGTCTTCGAGGGCGCGCAGGGTGTCCTGCTCGACGAGTGGCGGGGCTGGCACCCGTACACGACGTGGTCGACGACCACCTTCGGCAACGTCGCGGAGCTGTGCCCGTCGTTCCGCCGCCTCGGCGTGGTCCGCACCTACACCACCCGGCACGGCGCGGGGCCGCTTGTCACCGAGGCCCCGGAACTGGATCTGCCGGAGGCGCACAACGGTCGCGGCGAGTGGCAGGGCGCGTTCCGGGCCGGTCACTTCGACGCGGTCGCCCACCGGTACGCCGTCGAGGTGGCCGGCGGGGTGGACGCGCTGGCGATCACCCACCTGGACGTGCCGGAGCGGTGCCCGGGCCTGCGGGTGTGCACCGCGTACGACGTGGACGGCGAGGTCTGTGACCGGATCGAACCGGGCCCGTACCGTGATCTGGCCGCCCAGGAGGCGCTGACGCGACGGCTGACCCGCGCCGTTCCGCATCTGTCGCACCGGCCGGTGGACTGGTCCGCCGAAATTGCCGGACTGCTCGGCGCACCGGTCGAGATGGAATCGTACGGCCCGGCCGCGGACGACAAAAAATTCATCCCGCGGATATGACGCGAGAACCATTTATCGGCCGCATTTCCCAGGGTTACCCTGTGGGTGCGGACGCAAACCCGGCGGACCGTCAGACGGGCAGGAACCGGACATGTTTCCAGGTGCCGACGCTGGGCGAGCGGACCTGTGGGCAACACAGGAAACGCTAAGAACAGTTTAGGATTGCCTTACCTAAAGCCTTTTAGGCTCGCCTTACCTAAGGTAATACAACTTTTACAGCAGCATCATGGGATAACTGGATCAATAGCCGGGATCGGGGTTATGGTCGGGTGAGGCCATTAACGATCAGGGGAGCTCGAATCATGACGCAGATGATGAACATGCCGCGTGTCCAGACCTGCACCGTCGCCGAGTGCGGCTACAACCACGACGGCTGTACGGCGTTCGCCATCACGATCGGCAGCCTGCAGACCGCCGAGTGCGACACCTTCATCGGCTCCGGCGAGCAGGGCGGCATGGGTGTCGCCACCGCCCAGGTCGGCGCCTGCAAGCGCGCCGACTGCACGTACAACGAGAACCTCGAGTGCCGCGCCCCGGCCATCACCGTCGGCGCCTCCGCCGACAAGGCGGACTGCCTGACCTACTCGCGCGCCTGAGTCTCTCGATCGGCCGACACGGGCCCGCCCTGCTGCGACAAGCGGGGCGGGCCCGTCCGCGTGCGTGGTCACTTCGGTCGCGACCGGGCGTGCCGGAGGTTGCACAATGTCGGCATGCCTATTGTGGATCCCGAGCTGCGGGAGCTGTTGCTGTCCCTGGACGACCCGGTCCATCACCAGTTCCCGGCCGGCTTCGACTCCCGGCAGGCCGAGGCCGCATTCCACCGGCTCGCGGAGCGCCTGACGAAGGACTTCGGGGCGTGTGACTTCGGTGACCACATGGAGGACGCCAGCCAGCACGGCTCGCTGCGGATCCCGGCTTCGGTCACCGCGAGCGGGCACCGTCTCGTGATCACGGTAAGCAACTTCGGGAATCTCGCCGTGCTGTCCTTGGACGACCCGAACGAGTGGAGCGACGAGGAGGCGGCCGAGATGCTGCATCCCGACGACGACCGCCGCATCCGGGCCGCGCTCGGGGACCTGGGATACCGGCTCGTCCCGGAGGAGCCGTTGTGGGAGAGCTACGACGGCAACGCGCCTGGCGCGTTCCCCTATTGGTGGGATCGTTTTTTCGGCTACCTGTAGCGGTGAGCTAGAGATACATGCCGGTCCGGGAACTCTGCTGGGGGACGGTGACCGGCTGGGCGCCGGTCTTCAGGGCGTAGAGCTCGGCGAGCGTGGCGCCGTCCGGGGAGACTCCGGTGGACGAGCCGAGCCAGGCGACGGCCTCGGGGTACGGGAGACGACCCACCTCGATGCTCGCCAGGCACCGGCCGGGCCGCACCACGGCCGGGTGCAGCGTCGCCAGGTCCTCGTTCGTGGTGATCCCGATGAGCGCGTTGCGCCCCTGACCGAGCAGCCCGTCGGTCAGGTTGAGCAGCCGGGACAGCGCCTGCCCGGAACTCGCCTTGGCGTCACCGCTGATCAGCTCGTCGCAGTCCTCGAGCATGAGCAGCCGCCACTTCGGCTCGTCCTCCTCACCGCTGCCGAGGGCCACGTTCATCAGGTAGGCGGGGTCGCCGAACAGCCGTTCCGGGTCGAGCACACAGTCCACCTGGCACCAGTCACGCCACTGCTGCGCCAGCGCCCGCAATGCGGTCGTCTTGCCGGTGCCGGGTTCACCGTGCAGCAGCAGGAGCCGGCCGGCGATGGACTTGCCGTCCACCGCCATGAGCCGTTCCAGGGTCTGCGCGACCGGCTCCGAGTAGTTGCGCCGGATGTCCGCCCACGGTGCCGCGTCGATCTCCCGCTCGGTGCGGCGGGGGCCGTGCGGCCCGTAGTGCCAGAACCCGATCGGAACCGTCCCCGCGGCCGGCGCCGGTTCCTCGACGGCGTCCGCGACCGCCGACTCCATCAGCTTCTCGGCCAGTTCGGCGCTCGTCGCGGTGACCGTGACCCGGGCCCGGCGCACCGACCTCCAGCGCATCACGTGTAGCGTCCAGCCGTCGCCGACGCTCACCCGCCCGTACCCGTCCTCCTCGACCGCCTCGCGGACCACTGTGGCGTCCGGCACGGTGAGCGGCGCGTCGGGGCGGACGTTGTCCAGGTGGGTGGTCCGGCCGTAGGGCTCCCGCCCGGTGACGAAGCCGTCGAGCGCGATCAGGTCGACGACGTCCACCAGGCGGTCGCCGTCGTCGACGGTGCCGGCCACGGGCAGAGACCCGGCAGAACCGGCCACGGGCAGGGGCCCGCCAGAGCCGGCCACAGGCAGGGGCCCGAGGGTGCCGGCGGACCGGTCGGTGGGCTGATGAGGCGTACGCATCACCCCATGATCCGCGCCGGGCCGCCGCTCGGCATCCATGTTTTTCAGCGCTTGGTCAGCAGGAAGACCGGGATGAGACGGTCGGTCTTCTTCTGGTACTCGGCGTAGTTCGGGAACGCGGCCACCGACCGCTCCCACCAGACCTCGCGCTCCTCGCCGGCGAGTTCGCGTGCCGTGTAGTCCTGCTTGACGTCGCCGTCCTGGAGCTCGACGTGCGGGTTCTTGCGCAGGTTGTAGACCCAGACCGGGTTCTTCGGCGCACCGCCCAGCGAACCCACGGCCACGTACTCGCCCTCGTGCTCGACCCGCATCAGCGGTGTCTTGCGCAGCGCGCCGGTCTTCGCGCCGATGCTCGTCACCACCACGATCGGCTTCCCCAGCATGTCGGCGGCCTCCGTGCCGCCGGTCGCCTCGTACTTCTCGGCCTGCTTGCGCGCCCAGTCGGAAGGACTCGGCAGATACTCACCCGTCAATGGCATGGGCCGAGTGTAGATCGGTCCTCGCCGGCCGCACCCGAACCGCACCCGCGCGCTGCCCGCAACGCTCCGCGCCGCACCGACCGTGGTGGGGTGCCGGCCGAATGGTCGGACCGACGATACGGAGGACGGTTTGCTCGTGCGACGTCAGTTCCTGACCGGCACCCTCGTGGTCTCCCTGGCCGCCGGCCTCGGTTCTGTCGCCCTGCCCGGGGTCTCCTACGCGGGCGTCCCGGGCACCGTCTCGGCGGAGCGGCCGGCCCGGGTGGTCGGCACCGCCGTGGGCGCCGGCGGCCGCCCGGTCGTGACGGTCCGCGAGGCCACCGACCGGGCCGAGGCGGCCGAACTGCTGGCCGAGCTGCCGGACGCGCAGCTCGACGTCCCGGTCAGCGTGGCCGCCGCACCGACCGGCTCGGACCCGTACCGCAGCCGGCAGTGGGGCCTCCCCAAGATCAAGGCGACGACGGCCTGGGCGAAGTCCACCGGGGCCGGCGTGACCGTCGCGGTCGTCGACACCGGCGTGGACGGCAACCACCCGGACCTGGCCGGCAAGGTACTCACCGGCTACGACGCGATCCGCGACGTGGCCGGCGGCAACAGCGACGCCAACGGCCACGGCACCCACGTCGCCGGGATCATCGGCGCGGTCACCGGCAACGGCGTCGGCGTCTCCGGCGTCGCACCGGGCACCCGGATCCTGCCGGTGCGGGTCTTCGGCGCCGACGGCAGCGGCTACATGTCGGACGTCGCCCAAGGCATCCTCTGGGCCGCCGACCACGGCGCCCAGGTGATCAACATGTCGCTGGGCTCGGACGGGAAGCTCGAAGCGCTCTCCGACGCGGTCGCCTACGCCCGCGGCAAGGGCATCACCGTGGTCGCGGCCGCCGGCAACGACCGGCAGAAGGGCAGCCCGACCAGCTACCCCGCCGCCGACGCCGGGGTGATCGGGGTCGCCGCCACCGACGCCGCCGACCGGTACGGGTCCTACTCCAACGCGGGCAGCTACGTCGACGTGGCCGCGCCCGGCAGTGACATCGTCAGCACCTACCCGACGAGGCTGACCGGCGGCGACTACGTCGCGATGAGCGGCACCTCGATGGCGACGCCGCACGTCGCCGCGGTTGTCGCGCTGCTCAAGGCGTACCGGCCGGCGCTCACCCCGGACCAGATCGAGACGGCCCTGGAGACGTCGGCCGTGGACCTGGGTCGCGCCGGGTTCGACAACGACTACGGCAACGGGCGCATCGACGCGGCCGCCGCCCTCGCCGTCACCGGGCAGTCCGTGACGACCGGTATCACCGCGCGGACCGTCACCTACGGCACCCGGACCAGCACCACCTTCAAGGCCACCTCGGGCGGCGGCCGGCCCCTGGTGAACGCCGCCGTCTCCGCGTGCGTGTCGACCGCCGGCGGCGCCTGGAACTGCACCCCCGTCAAGACGAACTCGGCCGGCGGCTACACCGTCACCCGGGTCGCCACCGGGTCGTACAAGGCGCGGCTGTTCGTACCCTCGACCGGGGAGTTCGCCGCCGCGTCGGCGACCACCACCTGGACGGTGAAGGCCAAGGTCACCGCGGTACGCAGCCGGAAAGGCGTGCTCACCGTGAAGGTGACGGGCGCGTCCGGGCAGACCATGTCGGTGCAGCGGTACGCCGCCAAGAAGTGGACGACGGTCAAGACGTTCAAGACCACCGCGACCCGTACCGTGACCGGGCTGGCCGGGGGCGGCACCTACCGCGTCGTCGTGGCCGGCACCAAAGCCGTCGCGGGCGTGACAAGCGGCACCGTGAAGGCCTGAGCGGCGGCGGCCCCACCGGGACGTGAATACGGTTTACTTCAGCCATGGGCATCATCTCCCGCGGCTTCGGCGGGCGGCGGCGTGAGCCGCAGCCCGGCCTGCCGCCCGGTCAGTACCTGACGCACGACTTCCCGGTGCTCTCCGCCGGTCCGACACCGCGGATTCCGCTGGACAAGTGGAACTTCTCGATCGTGACCGAGACCGGCGAGAAACACTCCTGGAACTGGGCGGAGTTCACCGCCCTGCCGGCCGAGGAGTTCACCGTCGACATCCACTGCGTCACCAAGTGGTCGAAGTTCGGCACCACCTGGAAAGGCGTCGCGCTCGACACGCTGTTCGAGGACGTCGAGTCGGCCGCCGACTACACGATGGCGCACAGCTACGGCGGCTACACCACGAACGTGCCGCTCGACGACCTGCTCGACGGCAAGGCCTGGGTGGTGTACGAGTTCGACGGCGAGCCGCTACACCCGGAACACGGCGGACCGGCCCGGCTGATCGTCCCGCACCTCTACTTCTGGAAGTCCGCGAAGTGGGTGAACGGGCTCCAGATGCTGAACGACGACGAGCCCGGCTTCTGGGAGACCGGCGGCTACCACATGTACGGCGACCCGTGGCGCGAGCAGCGCTACCAGGGCGACTGACGCACAGCATGAAGAACCGGATCAGCTGGCGGGTCGCGACCGTCACCGCGGCCCGCTGGGAGACCAGCTCGGCGCGCACCCTCGTGCTGGACGTGCCGGACTGGCCGGGTCACCTGCCCGGACAGCACATCGACGTCCGGCTCACCGCCGAGGACGGGTACTCCGCGCAGCGCAGCTACTCGATCGCCTCGGCCTGGTCAGCGGAGGCCGGGTCACCGGACGCCGGCACGGTCGAACTCACCGTCCAGCGCCTCGACGACGGCGAGGTCTCGCCCTACCTGACCGACGTGGTCGAACCGGGCGACCGGATCGAGCTGCGGGGCCCGGTCGGCGGCTGGTTCGTCTGGCGGGAGAAACAGACCGCGCCGGTTCTGCTGATCGCCGGCGGCTCCGGCGTCGTACCGCTGATGTCGATGATCCGCGCCCGCGGCCTGGCACGCGGCCGCCAGCCGTTCCGGCTGATCTACTCGGTGCGCACGCCGGAGGACGCCGCCTACGCCGACGAGCTCCGCCGGCGGGTCCGCGAGGACCCCGGCCTCGACGTGCACTTCGTTTACACCCGCAAGACCCCCGACGGCTGGCCCGCCCCGCCGAAACGGATCGACGTGGCGACGATCAACTCGCACGGCTGGCCGCCGGACTTCCAGCCGGACTGCTACGTCTGCGGCCCGACCGCGTTCGTCGAGACGGCCGCCGACATCCTGGTCGCCCTCGGCCACGACCCGAAACGCGTCCGCACCGAGCGGTTCGGGGGCGCATGATGGAGCTCGACGGGAACGCGCTCGCCGGCGACCTGCGCGAAGTCTTCGCCACCGACATGACCGGCGCGGTCTTCACCTGCGCCGGCTGCGCCCACACCGGCGTGCTCGCCACCCTGCGCGTGTGGCAGCCGGCCCCCGGCCTGGTGGGCCGCTGCCCACACTGCACCGACGTGGTGCTGCGCCTGGTCCGCACCCCCACCCGGGTCTTCCTCACCCTGACCGGCGCCACCCGCCTCGAACTCCCCCTCGAGCCCTGACCCGCCTCGGACGGCCAGCCCGCTCTCGAGAAGTTGATCTGCTAGCGCTACGAAATCGCTGTGATCAAGGGGTCCAGACCGCGATTTCGCATCGCTAGCAGTGCCTAGCCGACGGCTACCGGCCCGTCGAGGAGAACGACGAGCCGGCGCCGTAACGGCCGGTCCGCAGTCCGCACTGCCGACCGGCCGGGAGACGGCGGACCGGCGGCGGGTCAGGGGGTCTCGGTCACCTCGAGCAGCAGGGCCTGTTCGGGGGCGAGCAGCGGCACCGGCAGACCTGCCTCGGCGAGGACCCGCCCGGGGAGGGTTGCCTCGCCGGTGCGCAGCCAGGCCGGCGGGGCGTCCTGGACCGTGCGGGGTGGGGTGCCGATCGGGCGGACCGTGTAGCGGCGGTCCGGGTCGAGGCCGGGGAAGCGGGCCGGTGGAGGCAGGGCGGAACGCGGCGAGCCGAGGCTGACCAGGGCGAAGAGCGCTGCCGTACGGTCCTGGGCCACCACGCCGTGCAACCGTAGCGCTGGGTCGGGGCTGTCGGCGCGGACCACCGTGCCGGAGTGCAGCAGCGGGCGCAGCCGTTTGTACTCGGCGATCCAGGCGGCGATCTCGGCGCGTTCGGCGGGGGTGGCCGTGGTCAGGTTCCACTCTATGCCGGCGCTGCCGAACAGGGCGGTGGCCAGCCGGAAGCCGAGCGCCGAGTGCCGGCCGGTGACGTGGGCGGTCGCGTCGCCGAGGTGACCGCCCAGGTATTCCGGCGGGATCAGGACGCTCGTCCAGCGCTGAATGCTCTGCCGGTCCAGCGGGTCGTTGGTGTCCGACGTCCAGAACCGGTCGACGAGGTCGAGGATGCCCAGGTCGATCCGGGCGCCGCCGGACGCGCAGCTCTCGATCTCCACGTCCGGGAAGGCCGCCTTCAGTTCGGCGAGCAGCCGGTAGAGGGCGGTGGTCTGCCGGTGCGCGGATCCGGGGGTCAGCAGGTCCCGGTTGTGGTCCCACTTGAGGAACGCGATCGGGTATTCGGTGAGCAGCGCGACGAGGCGGTCGCGCAGGCAGGCGTACGCCTCCGGGTTGCCCAGGTCGAGGACCCGCTGCCAGCGCCAGGTGTGGCCGGTGCCGCCGCCGAGGACCCAGGACGGGTGCTCGCGCGCCAGCTGGGAGTCCGGGCTGATCATCTCGGGTTCGACCCAGAGGCCGAACTCCATGCCCGCGGCGTGCACCCGGGAGATCAGCGGGTGCAGGCCGTCCGGCCACACCGACGGGTCGACCTGCCAGTCGCCGAGGGCGCGCCGGTCGTCGCGGCGGCCGGTGAACCAGCCGTCGTCGAGGACGAACCGTTCGACACCGGCCTCGGCCGCGGCGTCGGCCAGGTCGGTAAGCACCGCGAGGTCGTGGTCGAAGTAGACCGCCTCCCAGGTGTTCAGCACGACCGGGCGCGGGTGGCGCAGCGTGGCGCGGGCCCGGATCCACGGGTGCAACCGGTCGGAAAGGCCGTCGATGCCGGTCGCCGAGTGGACCGCGACGAGCCACGGCGTCTCGTAGGTCTCGCCGGGCGCCAGCCGGACCTCGCCGGGGGCGAGCAGTTCGCCGCCGCCGAGGCAGCCATGGCCGAGCGCCGAGCGTTCCGCGTGCAGCGTCTTGTCGCCGCTGAACGCCAGGTGGACCGCCCAGACCTGGCCGCTCCGGAAACCGAAGCCGGGAACGCCGGCCATCAGCAGGAACGCGTCGTCGTGCCCGGGGCGGCCGTGCCGGCTCTCCCGGCTCCAGACGCCGTGGCGCAACGGTGTCCGCTGGGGCTGCCGTTCGTGCGCCCAGAGGCCGGTGAAGTCGAGCAGTTCGGCGGCCTGTTCCGGGATGGGGAGCCGCACGTCGAGGCCGGCCAGGTCGAAGTCGCCGGCACCCCGGTTCAGCAGCCGGTGCCGGACGCGCAGCACACCTTCCGCGGACAACTCGAGGACGGTGGTCAGTTCCAGGGAGCCGTCGGCGCTCTCCCCCCGTACCGTCGCGGCCTGCTCTTGAACCTGAACATCGAGGAGGCGCAGCGCCGGCGCCGGAACGCCCTGCCGGTGGCCCGCCAGAGCCGGGCGCCCGGTCCAGCCTTCCGCGAGGGAGGGCCAGAGCGACAACCGCAGGGGTACGTCGATCGAGCTCGGTGGCACCGCCGGAACTGCCGCGTCGGCGAGGGCGGCGAGCACGTTCGCGTCGAGGTCACCGAGGTCGGAACCCCAGTGGACGACGGTGGGCGCGGACGCGCCGCGGGCGTCGAGCACAAGGCTGACTCCCGCGGCGCGCAGGTGGAGCACGGTCACTCGGCGACCGGGATGGACTGGGACTTCAGGTTCTGGATGGTGGCGTCCTGCGCCTTCTTCAGCGCGTCGGGCAGCGTGGTGCTGCCGGAGACGGCGCCCTTGAAGCCGTCCGAGGCGGTGGCGTAGGTGGAGGTCATCGTCGGTCCCCAGACGAAGTCGGCAGCGACCTGGGTGGAAGCCTGCGCGAAAACATCGTAGATCGGCTGGCCGCCGTAGAACTCGACGCCCTGCTTCAGGGCCGGCAGCGACGCGCCGGCCTTGGTCGCCGGGTAGAGCTGCGCCTCGGAGTTGAGCATGGTCAGCGCCTCCTCGGAGGTGTTCAGCCAGAGCGCGAACTTCGCGGCCTCGTACGGGTGCTTGGAGCCCTTGAAGACCGCGGTGGCCGAGCCGCCCCAGTTACCGGCGACGGTGCCGCCGGCGGTCCACTGCGGCATCGGGGCGACCGCCCACTTGCCGGACGTGTCGGGCGCGCCGGACATGATGGAGTTGGCGCCCCACACCGCGGACACCCAGGTCCAAGCCTTGCTGGTGTTGTAGGCGTTGTCCCACTCGGTCGTCCACGGCGGGACCGCCGAGACCAGCTTCTTGTCGATCAGGCCCTGCCAGTAGTTGGCGACCTTCGTGGTGTTCTCGTCGGCGAAGTTCACGGTCCACTTGGCGCCGTCGTTGGCGAACCAGCGGCCGCCGGCCTGCCAGGAGAGACCCGCGAACTGGTTGATGTCGCTCTGCGAGAAGTTGGTGATGTAGCCACCGGCCGACTTCACCTTCTCGGCCGCGGCGGCGTACTCGTCCCAGGTGGTCGGCACCGGGATGTTGTTCTTCTCGAACAGGTCCTTGCGGTAGAAGAGCGCCATCGGGCCGGCGTCCTGCGGGACACCGTAGACGGAGTTCTCCTCGCCGAAGGTGACCTGGCCCCAGGTCCAGTCGACGAACTGGTCCTTGGCGGCGGTCACCTCGGAGCAGCCGGCCAGGTTCTCCAGGCCGTCCTGCACCCGGAAGCTGGGCAGCGCGTCGTACTCGATGTGACCCAGGTCGGGGGCGTTGCCGGCCTTGAGCTGGTTGAAGAAGTTCTGGTAGGTGCCGCCGTTGCCGTTGGGGCCGGTCTGCACCTTGACCTGGATGTTCGGGTTCGCGTCGTTCCAGACCTTCACCACCTTCTCGATCCCGGGGATCCAGGTGGTGTAGTTCAGCGTGACCGGGCCGGAGGACGGTGCGCAGCTCGCCGCGCCGGCGGTCGAGGCCGCGTCGTCGTCACCGCCTCCGTTCGAGCAGGCGGTCAGGGCGAGTGCCGAGGTCAGCACGATGCCCAGGGAGCGCATCGGAAAGCGCATGACTTCCTCGTTTCTGCGGATTTACGGGGTGAGAGAGGGGGTTGGTGCGACTACTTGATGGCGCCTGAGCCGAGGCCGTTGCGCCAGAAGCGCTGGAGAAGCAGGAACGCGATCACCAGCGGGACGATCGAGACGAGCGCGCCGGTCAGCACCAGCATCCGGACCTCGGGGTACTGGTTGACCTGGGTGTTCCAGGTGTAGAGGCCGAGCGTGACCGGGAAGAGGCGCTCGTTGCCGAGCATGATCAGTGGCAGCAGGAAGTTGTTCCAGACCGCGACGAAGTGGAACAGGAAGATCGTCACGAGGGCCGGGAACATCAGCCTGCTGGAGACCGTGAAGAAGGTGCGCACCTCGCCGGAGCCGTCCAGGCGGGCCGCCTCCAGCAGCTCGTCCGGCACGCTCGCGGAGGCGTAGATCCGGGCCAGGTAGACGCCGAACGGGTTGACCAGGCTGGGCAGGAAGACCGACCAGAAGGTGTTCGTGGCGTTGAACTGGCTGAAGATCAGGAAGAGCGGCAGGGCGAGCGCGGTGGCCGGGACCAGCACGCCGCTGAGCACCACGTTGAAGATCGCCTCTCGGCCGGGGAAGCGGTACTTCGCCAGGGCGTACCCGCACATCGCGGCCAGCACCGTGCCGAGCAGGGCGGCGCCGCCGGTGTAGACGATGCTGTTGCCGAGCCAGCGCAGGAACACCCCGTCGCGGTACGCGAACAGCTCCCGCAGGTTGTCCATCAGTGCGAAGTCGGCGAACCACAGCGGGTCGGTGCTGCTGAACTCGCTCCGGGACTTCGAGGCGGCGACCAGCAGCCACCAGATCGGCACCAGGAAGTAGAGCGTGCAGGCCCCCATGATCACCATCGGGGCGATGCGGTTGAGCTTCACTTGTCGCCTCCGCGCTGGGTCACCTTGAGGAAGGCGAAGGACAGCAGGCAGGTGGCCAGCGCCAGCACCACCGAGAACGCCGCCGCCAGGTTGAAGTTCGGGATGGACGAGGTGGAGTAGACCGTCAGGTTCGGCGTGTAGGTGCTCGTCACGGCCGAGCTGAAGGTCCGGAACACCTGCGGCTCGGCGAGCAGCTGGAGGGTGCCGATGATCGAGAAGACGGTGGTCAGCACGATCGCCGGCATCACCAGCGGGATCTTGATGGACCAGGCGGTACGGATCGCCCCGGCACCGTCGAGCCGCGCCGCCTCGTACACCTCCTGCGGGATCGCCAGCAGCGAGGAGTAGATGATCAGCATGTTGTAGCCGACGAAGACCCAGGTCACGACGTTCGCCATGGCCCAGAGCACGAGGTCCGCGGAGAGCAGGTCCCACTTGCTGGTGAGCGTGGTGAACGGCGACAGGTTCGGCGAGTACAGGAAGCCCCACATGATCGCGGCGACGACGCCGGGGACCGCGTACGGCACGAAGAAGGCGAGCCGGAAGAACCGGCGCCCTTTGACCAGGCCCGAGTCGAGCAGCAGCGCCAGGAGCAGGGCCAGGCCGAGCATCACCGGCACCTGGACCACGCCGAACAGCAGGACCCGGCCGATCGACTCCCAGAACGGGCCGTCGGCGAAGACCCGCTGGTACTGGACCAGGCCGCCGAAGACCTCGCGGGCCGGACCGAACGTGCCGGTGCGTTCCACGGTGTAGAGGGACTGCTTGATCGCGTACCCGATCGGCGCCAGATAGAAGGCCGCGAAGAGCAGCCCGAACGGCAGGATGAAGAAGAGCAGTGCGGCGACCGGCCTCTTCCTTGTCATTCCCTCTCCTCCTTGATCACCGCGACGCCGCCGGCGTCGACCCGGGTGATCGGCGCACCGGTGACCAGGTCGTGGCCGGACATCTCCACCGGCTGGGTCCCGTGGTTGACGACGAACAGGTAGGAACGGCCGTCGCCGCTGCGGCGGACCACCTCGACGTCACCGCCGGACTCGGGTCCGGCCGCGGTGGCGCCGGCCGCGGTGACCGCGTCCCGGGTCAGCTCGCGCAGGCCACGCGGGTCCAGGCTGGTCGCGGCGTACCAGGCCAGGCCGTCGCGGTAGGTGTTGCGGGTGACCGCCGGTACGCCCGGCAGCGGGCCGTCCGTGTAGGTCGCGACCGCCTGCGCCGTGGTGGTCCGCAGCCGCTCGGTCCAGACCGTCCCGGTCGCGCCGTTGCTCAGGCCGACCTGGTGACCCGGCAGCAGCGGGGCGAACTCCTCGGCCAGCACGCCGAGCACGTCCCGGAACGCACCGGGGTAGCCGCCCAGGCGGATCCGGTCGCGCTCGTCGACGATCCCGCTGAAGAACGTGACAAGCAGGTGGCCGCCGTTCTCCACGTACTCGGTGATCCGCTGTGCCGCCGTGTCACTGACCATGTAGAGGCAGGGCACCACGACCAGCTTGTAACCGCTCAGGTCGGCATCCGGCGAGACCACGTCGGTGGTGACGCCGAGCTCGCGCAGCGCCCGGTGCGCGGCGTGCACCTGGTCCAGGTAGGTGACCGCCTGCGACGGCCGGGCCTCGCCCTCCGACGACCACCAGGACTCCCAGCTGAAGACGAGCGCGACATCGGACTCGACAGTGGTGCCGGCGACCTCGGCGATCCGGTCCAGCGTCTCGGAGAGCCGCAGCACCTCCCGCCACGCGACGGTGTCGGTGCCGGCGTGCGGCAGCATCGCCGAGTGGAACTTCTCGGCGCCCTGCGCGGAGGCCCGCCACTGGAAGAAGCAGAGCGAGTCGGCGCCGCGGGCCACGTGGGTCAGCGAGTTGCGCAGCATCTCGCCGGGCGCCTTGGTGAGGTTGTGCGGCTGCCAGTTCACCGCGCCGGCGGCCTGCTCCATCAGCATCCAAGGCGCGCCGCCGGCCAGTCCCCGGGTGAGGTCGGCCGCGAAGGAGAGTTCCGCGACCGGGTCGCCGAGGCGGTGATCCAGGTAGTGGTCGTTCGCGACGACGTCCATCTCCGGCGCCCAGGACCAGTAGTCCAGGTTGCGGATGTGCGCGGTGACCATGAAGTTCGTGGTCACCGGGACGGCCGAGTGCTGGCGCAGGATCGCGGCCTCGTCCCGGTAGTAGCCGAGCAGCTCGTCCGAGCTGAACCGGTGGAAGTCGATGATCTGGGCCGGGTTGCGCAGCGACAGCGCGGCCCGGGGTGTCTGGACCTCGGACCAGTCGCTGTAGCGCTGGCTCCAGAACGACGTCCCCCACGCCTCGTTCAGCGTCTCGATCTTGCGGTACCGGTCGCGCAGCCACTCCCGGAACGCGACGGCGCTCGCCTCGCAGTAGCAGAGCGCGTTGTGGCAGCCCAGCTCGTTGGAGACGTGCCAGAGCGCGACGGCCGGGTGGGCGCCGTACCGCTGCGCGACCTGCTCGACCAGGGCGTACGCCTTCTCCCGGAAGACCGGCGAGCTGGGGCACCAGGCCTGGCGGCCGCCCGGGAACCGGATCGTGCCGTCGGCGGCCATCGGAAGGATCTCCGGGTGCAGGCTGCTGAGCCACGGCGGCGGCGACGAGGTGCCGGTGCCGAGGTTGACCTTGATCCCGTTCTCGTGCAGCAGGCCGATGACCTCGTCGAGATCGTCGAAGTGGTACCGGCCGGGGCTCGGCTCCACGTTCGACCAGCCGAAGATGTTGACGGCCACCAGGTCGATGCCGGCGCTGCGCATCAGCGCGACATCCTCGCGCCACACGTCGGGCGACCACTGTTCCGGGTTGTAGTCACAGCCGAGGCTGATCCCGGTCTTCCGCTTGAACATAAAACTCCTGGTCACAGGTCTGTGCACGTGCACACATTTCCGACAACCTAAGTGGTCGTTACGGATGTGTGAACGTGCACACAGTAGGACCGGCCTGGCACCCGGTCAATAGCCGCGGCGCTACATTGATCGCATGTCCCGGCCTCGCAAGCGCGCCACGGTCCACGACATCGCCGCCGCCGCCGGGGTTTCGCGTGGCACGGTGAGCCGCGTGCTGAACGGCGGGTACGTCTCCACCGAGGCCCGCGCGGCGATCGAGGCCGCCATCCTCGAGGTCGGCTACGTGCCGAACAACGCCGCTCGTACGCTGAAGATGCGCCGCTCGCAAGCGGTCGCCTTCGTCGCCCTGGAACCGCATTCGCTCTTCCTCGACGACCCCAACATCGGCTCGATCATGCTCGGCGCGAACGCCGCGCTGTCCCTTGCCGACCACCAGATGGTCAGCCTGGTGGTGGAGTCCGCGCGCGACACCGAGCGGGTCGCCCGGTACCTCAGCGGAGGCTTCGTCGACGGCGCCATCGTGGTGTCGGCCCGCACCCGGGACCCGATCATCAAGGTAATCTCCGACCTGGCCCTTCCGGCGGCGTTTGTCGGGCATCCACCCGAGTTGAGCGAAAGCATCCCGTTCGTCGGCATAGACAACGTCGACTCGGCCCGGACCATCACCGCCCGCCTCGCCGCGAGCGGCAGGCGGCGGATCGGCATGATCGCGGCCGCGCTCGACCGGGACTCCGGCATAGACCGCCTCACCGGCTTCCGGACCGCCTTGGGTACGGCGTACGACTCCGCCCTGGTCGCCGACGTGCCGCACTACGACTACGGGTCAGGCGTCAAGGGCATGCGGCTGCTGCTCGAGCGGGAACCGGAACTCGACGGCGTCTTCGCGGCCTCCGACGCCATCGCGGCCGGCGCGCTCGAGGTGCTCCGCGAGGCCGGCCGCAGCGTGCCCGGCGACGTGGGCGTGGTCGGTTTCGACGACAGCACGTGGGCGGTGCGCTGCCAGCCGCAACTGTCGACCGTGCACCAGCCGGCGAAGGAGCTGGGCTCGTTCGCGGCACAGCTGGTGCTGCGGCAGTTGCAGGGCGAGCAGGTCCAGACCGGCGGCCAGCTGCTGCCCACCCCGATCGTCTGGCGCGACTCGGCCTGAGCCGAGCCCGGCGCCCCGATCAGGCGCGGAAGCTCTCCGATCAGGCGCGGAAGCTCTTCGCTCAGCCGCGGAAGTTCTTCGCTCAGCCGCGGAAGCTCGAGCGGAGGCGGTCGGCGAGGCTGGGCGGCGGCGGAGGTGGCACGGGACGACGCACGGCGGGGGCCTCGGACCGGCCGATCGGCCGGTCGTAGTCGGCCGCCGCGATCGCGTCGATCGCCTGCTCCTCGGTGAACTGGTCGGAGCCGGGAATCGTCTCGACGAACCCGACGAGCACACCGTTGCGCATCACCTGGGCGGCGAGCCCGGCCGCGCCGGCCTCCCACTCCGCCTCACGCCCGTCGGCGAGCACCACCCGGATGCCGTAACCCACGCCACCGGCACGGGGCAGTCGCACATGGGCGAAGACATTGCGGTCCCGCAGCGTCTGGACCATCCGGCGGGCCCGGCTCTCTTCCATGGATCGACCGTATCCCGTGGATCTGAAGACACGCTGAAGATCGGCTCGACGGCCGTTGAGAGGCGATGACGCGCGGCGTATGTAACATCACCGGTGGTCATACCCCCTGGTCACATCGGTGCATGCTACTACCGCGAAACATTAATGTCACTGGATTCCTTTTCCGAGGGCATTGACTTACTGTTCGGTAACCGAAGCGCTTCGGCCCCTGAACCCCCTTCGTGGATATCGGAGGCCTTCGATGAGAGCGGCTACCGTCCTCGCCAGTCTCGTCACCACGTCCGCACTCAGCCTCACCCTCGCCGCACCCGCCCAGGCGGCGAGCACCGACTATGTCGCCCTGGGCGACTCGTACTCGTCCGGCGTCGGCGCGCCCGGACAGTCCGGGACGTGCCTGCGCAGCAACTACAGCTACGCCGCGCAGTGGGCGAAACAGAACTCCCCCACGTCGTTCCAGTTCCTGGCCTGCGGCGGCGCCACCACCGACGACGTCCTGAACACCCAGGTGCCGGCCATGAAAAGCGGCGCCGACCTGGTCAGCATCACCATCGGTGGCAACGACGCCGGCTTCGCGCCGACCGTGCTCACCTGCCTGACCTCGAGCGACTCGGCCTGCGCGGCAAAGGTCGCGGAGGGCAAGGCGTACGTCAGCAACACGCTGCCCGGCAAACTCGACTCGACCTACCGGGCGATCCGGGCTAAGGCTCCGGACGCGCGGGTGGTCGTGCTGTCGTACCCCCTGCTCTTCGACACCACGAGGGTGCTCTGCGAGATGAGCATCGCGAAACGGCGGTCGTTGAACAGCGGGGCGCAGGCCCTCGACGACGTGATCAAAAGCCGGGCCGAGGCGGCCGGCTTCGTCTACTCCGAAGTCCGGGACGAGTTCGCCGGGCACGGCGCGTGCGCCTCCCGGCCGTGGGTGAACGGGCTCACCGTGATCCCGCCGCAGAACTCCTACCACCCGAACAGCAGCGGCTACACCAGCGGTTACCTGCCGGCCTTCGCCGGTTCCGCGAGCTGAGGACGCGTACCGGCCGGTCGCTCACGCGACCGGCCGGCCACGCGGCGGGGCGTGGCCGGCCGGCTACGCGGTGGGGCTCGCCCCGGCGCCCCTGAAGCTCGCCCCGGATCTGTCTGAGGCTCACCCCGGCTCGTCTGGAGCAACGAAACAAGCAGCCGAGATGTTGATCTGCTAGCGCTACGAAATCGCTGTGATCATGGGCCCAGAACCGCGATTTCGCACCGCCAGCAGATCAACACCCCACACAAGCCCCGCCGTAGCGGCCCACAGCCACGAACTCACCAACCAAAAAGCCACAATCGGGGCGGCACGCCCGTTTGCCCAAACCATCGGGCCACTCCCCGGAACGGGCGCAACCGGGCGGCAACCTCGGTGGTCCGTGGATCGCCGCCCGGCGTTGCCAGGATCTTTCCCCATGGCCCGCCTGAACACGCTGCTCTTCCTCGTCGTCGTCGCCCTCAGCGTCGTCGCCCTGATCGACTGCCTGGCGACGGACCGGTCCCAGCTGCGCTCGTTCCCCCGGGGCGCCTGGGTCATCCTGATCCTGCTCTGCCCCGTGGCCGGCGCGATCGCCTGGTTCCGCGGCGGCCGGGCCACCTCCGCGACCGACCCGCGCACTGCCGGCCCGCACGCCCCCGGCTCGCACACTGCCGGCCCGCACACTGCCGGCCCGCACACTGCCGGCCCGCACGCTGCCGGAGCCGCACAGGCCGGCCTGCCCGGCCCGATCGGTCCGGAGGACGACCCCGCGTTCGTGCAGCACCTGGCCGACACGCTGCGCAACCGCTGACCCCGGAGCGGTTCACCAGCTGAAAGGCCGCCCCCGGCTGGTGCTCTGGGCGATCCTGCCGTGCCGGATGTAGCGGAACGTCATCACCACCGCGTACTCCCGCCCGCGCTGCGGCTCGGCCCGCAGCGGACCGCACTCCTGGGTCATCGAGCGGCGCGTGAACGACAGGTCGGTGCAGGTGCGGGGGCCGGCGACGGTCCGGCCGGTACGGGTGTCCTGCAACGCCACCTCGATCCGGCCCCGGCCGCCGGCGGGCGCGGTGAGCGCGCCCTGGAACTGGATGTCCTCCCCCAGCTGGTGACACCGTTTGAGACCGATCGGCGTGCGCGAACGCGTGTCGAAGACGAGGTCCGGCGAGCACTGCCAGCGACCCTGCGCCCGGCCCTCGGGCTGGGGTGGCCGGGCGGCACCGCGGTTGGCGGCACCGCGGTTTCCGGCATTGCGGCTGCCGGCACTGCGGCTGCCGGTGTTGCGGTTCGTGGCGCCGCGGTCGGCGGTGTTGCGGTCGGCGGCGGGGCGGGTGGCCCGTACATTCTGGGTCCGCCGCGGCGCGGGATGCGCGACGCCCGTCGTGGCCTTGCCGGTGTGCGCGGTCCGGGTGGTCTGCGCGGGTGGCCGCGGCGCGGGCGCGGAGACGGCAGCGGAGGCACGGGTCGTCGCCACGAACGGTGGCCGGCTGGGCTCGGCGATCATCGCGGGCGGCGCGGCGGCGGGAGTGCCGGACCGGCCGAGGTGCCAGGCGGTCGTAGCGATCCCGGACGCGAGCATGGTCCCGGCCACCACGACGGCGGTGGCGCCGGGACGCGACCATCGGTAGGCGGGGGCGGCATTGCCGCGGTGCCGGCGCCGGGGAAGCGGCAGACGGGGTACGGGCCAGAGCGCCCGTCCCTCGGCGGACGCGCCCCCATCGTCCCGCGCGGAATCGGGCACGCCGCCGAGATTGTCGCCGCCGGGTGCGGAGACGGCCTCGTCGCCTGCTGACCCGCGCTCATCGCGCCCGGAGCCGCGCTCATCGCGCCCGGAACCGGGCTCATCGCGCCCGGAACCGGGCTTGCCGCCTGCGGGGGCGGGCTCGTCGTCGGCGGGTGCGTCCGGGTCGCCGCCGGCGGGGCGGCAGAGGACCGGCAGGTCGTCGCCGTCGGAGGGGACGGCCGCGCCGGCCGCGGGCCCGCCGGGCCGGGGCAGGGCCGGCGTGTCCGCCAGGTTGCGGGCCAGGAACGTCAGGTCGGTGACCAGGTCGGCCGCGCTGGGTCGCTGGCGCGGCTTGCCGGCCAGGCACATCTTGATGATCCGCCAGAGCGGGTCGGGGATGCCGGGCCGGCGTTCCGGATCGGCCTCGACGTGCAGGCGCATGAGTTCCGGGATGGAGTCGCTGCGGTACGGCGGCATCCCGGTGACCAGTTCGTAGAGCAGCACGCCGAGGGCGTACACGTCGGTGGCCGGGCTGGGGGTGGCGCCGTGGAACGCCTCGGGCGCCATGTAGTGCGGGGTGCCGACGACCGCGTTCGGCGTGGTCATGCTGGGCAGGGTGAGGATCCGGGCGATGCCGAAGTCGGTGAGCCGGGTCTCAAGGTCGCCCTCGTCGCCGCCGAGCAGGATGTTGTCCGGTTTGAGATCGCGGTGGATGATGCCGAGGTCGTGGGCTTCGGCGAGGGCGGACGCCACCTGGCCGGCGAGCCGGACCGCCTCGGCCGGCGCGAAGGTGCCGCGCCGGTGCAGGTGCTCGCGGAGGCTGCCGCCGGCGACCAGGTCCATCACCAGGCCCAGTGACTCGCCCGCGCTGAAGAGGTCACGGACCCGGACCACGTTGCGATGCCGCAGCATCAGCAGGATGGTGCGTTCCTGCACGAAGCGGGTGACCAGGCGCGGCTGCCGGAGCAGGCTGTCGTGCAGCAGCTTGATCGCCACGGGTTCGCCGGTGGCGCGGTCCTCGCCACGCCAGACGGTGCCGGTGGCGCCCTGACCGATCGGTCGGACCAAAAGGTACGAATTCCCGACACACCGCCCGGGGAGTGGCGTGTCCGAGCCGGTACTCGTGGGATCCTGGCGCTCCTTGGCCTCTCCGGGGTCCTTCGCCACTCCGGGTCCTTCCGCCGACGGCAATGCCCCGGAATACTGCTGTTTGTCCGGATCGTCTGGCAAGTCTCTGGGCGCAGATTCGCACCCAGAGGGAGGAGTGGCCGTCCCGCCGTCACTCCGATGGCGGCCCCTCGTTCTGCCGCACGGGCGAAGAACCGGGCGGGCTCTCCGCCTGCCGCACCGGCTGCGGGCCGCACAGCGAGCGGATCGCGCCGAGCAGCGTGGACCGGGTGAACGGCTTCTCCAGCAGCATGCTGTTGTCGTCCAGGTGCAGCTGCGGGCCGAGCGACGCCGCCGAGTACCCGGACATGTAGAGCACCGGCAGATCCGGCTGATGGGTGCGGAGCGCGCCGGCCAGCTCGGGGCCGGTCATCGTCGGCATCACCACGTCGGTGATCAGCAGGTCCGGCCGCGCGCCCGAGGCGACCTGGGTGACCGCCATCAGCGCGTCGGTGGCGACCGCGATCTCGTAGCCGGCCGGGGCGATCAGCCGCTGCACCAGCTGCGCCACGTCCGGCTGGTCCTCGACGATCAGGACCCGGCCGATCACCGCCTGCTTGGTGCGGCCCTCACCGGCCGACGCCGGTCGTTCCTCGGCCGCCGGCAGGTAGATGTGCACGGTGGTGCCCATCCGCGGCTTCGACTCCAGCTCGATGTGGCCGCCCAGGTTCTGCACGATGCCGGCGGTGGTGGCCAGACCCAGACCGGCAGCGGTCGGCCGGGTGGTGAAGAAGGGCTCCAGCGCACGGCGGCGTACGTCCTCGTCCATGCCGACACCGGTGTCCGTGACCACCAGGTGCACCAGCTTGCCCGCCGGCGCGTTCTCCGCCTCGAACTGCCCCGGCTCGACCACCTCGTTGGTGGCCGTCACCCGGACCATGCCGCCGTGCAGCATCGCGTCCCGGGCGTTCGCGGCCAGGTTGACCAGGGCCTGCTCCAGCGGGCCGCGTTCGGCCTTCACCGGCCAGACGTCCGGGCCGAACGTCAGGTCCAGGCCGATCCGCTCGCCGAGGGTGCGGCTGAACAGCGACTGCACGTCGGTGAGCAGGTCCGGGATCGGGATCACCTCGGGCCGGTTGCCCTCGCTGCGGCCGAACGCGAGCAGCTGGTGGGTCAGGGTGCGCCCGGTCGCCACCGCGTCCAGGATGTCCTGCGCGAGCTGATGCGGTTGCGTGCCCTCCTCGGTGCCGGTCAGGATCATGTCGGCCGAGCCGGCGACCACCGTCATCAGGTTGTTGAAGTCGTGCGACAGGCCACCGATCAGCTGGCCCAGGCTGTCCAGCCGGCGCAGATGGTCGAGCTGGCGCTTCAGGCCACGGGCGTCGATGTGGTCCGTCGTGTCGGTGATCATGCAGAGCACACCGGCGAACTCGCCGTGGTCGTCGCGGACCGGCATCATGCTGATCCGGACGCTGCGCCGCGAACCGTCGGCCCGCATCAGCCGGGTCGCGCCCACCGTGGACCGCCCGGTCTTGCACTCGGCGATCCGGCGGTCCAGTTCCTTCTGGCCGACGTTGTCGAGGAACCCGCGCAGCGAGACCCCGATCAGCTCGGCCCGCGGCATCCCGAGGACCACGCCGATCGGCTCGTTCGCATAGGTGGCGACGCCCTCCGGGTCGAGCTGGAGCACGCCCTCCGGGATCGTCTCGAGCACCCGGTGGTACCGCTCCTCGGCGGCACGCAGCCGCTCCTGGGCGCGGGCCGCGGACACCGCCAAGGAGACCTCACCGGCGATGTCCCGGGCCAGCTCCACCTCGGGCGTCGAATAGAAGGCGTCCGGCGTGTGCCGGGTCAGGAGCAGGAAACCGGCGTACGTGTTGTCGACGATCACCGGGCACAGAACCGCCGCCGTGATGCTGTGCTCCGGGTTCGCCAGCCCGGCCGCCGCCTCACCGGCCAGCACGATCGGCCGGCGGCTCGCGGCAAGGGTGGTGGAGTACTCGTCGTCCGGCGTGTCACCGGCCCGGTCCAGAGCCCGGGCCAGCACGCCGGAACGTTCGTTGTCGAGGTGGTGGTACGAGATCTCCTCGTACCGGCCGTCATCGCGGAGCAGTTGCACGCCCGCACCGTCACCGATCATGTCGGCGGCGGCGCGGGCGGCCGTGGAGCGGACCTCGGCCGGGTTGGCCCCGGCTCGGCTGAGAGCGAGGGCGAGGTCGGCGAGCGCGTACCGGAGGGGGTAAGCCATGACACCCATGTGGGTCATGATTCGCGTTAGACGACCGTCATGAGGCCGGTTCTCTCAAATCTCAGGCGAAAAGCGCACTCACCGATTCACCGTTGTGGATCCGCCGCATCGCCTCGGCGAGGGCCGGCGCCACCGACAGGATGGTCAGCTTCTCGGTGCGGTTGTGCGGCGGGATCGGCACCGTGTTCGTACAGACGATCTCCTCGATCTCCTTCTCCGCGGAGAGCCGCTGCACCGCGTCACCGGAGAAGAGCCCGTGCGTGCAGGCCACCCGCACGGTACGCACGTTGCGCTCGCGCAGCCGGGCCAGCAGCTCGAAGACCGTACTACCCTTGGCGATCTCGTCGTCCAGCACGATCACGTCCCGGTCGGCGACGTCACCGATCACCGAGCTGATCACTACCTTGTCGTCCGCGTACCGCTGCTTGGCACCGGCGGCCACCTCGATGCCGAGCATCCGGGCGAAGGCCGCGGCCTCCTTGGCGTTGCCCAGGTCCGGGGAGACCACCACCGCGTTGCTCAGGTCGTACCGCCGGAAGTGGTTCGCCAGCTCCCGCAGCGCATGCAGGTGGTCGACCGGGATGTTGAAGAAGCCGTGCACCTGCGGCGAGTGCAGGGTCATGGCGAGCACCCGGTCGGCGCCCGCGGTGGTGAGCAGGTCGGCGACGAGGCGGCCCCCTATCGAGATGCGCGGGGCGTCCTTCTTGTCGCTCCGCGCGTACGCGTAGTGCGGCAGCACCACGGTGATCCGGCCGGCGGAGGCGCCCCGGGCGGCGTCGAGCATGAAGAGCAACTCGGCGAGGTGCTCTTGGGTGGGTGGGGAGAGGGGCTGGATCAGGAAGACGTCCCGTTCCCGGCAGTTGCCCTGCAACTGCACCTCGATGCAGTCGTTGGCGAACCGGGAGATCCGGGTCGGCATGAGCGGCACGGCGAGGTGGTCGCAGATCTCGGCGGCCAGTTCAGGATGAGCGGATCCGGTGAAAACAGCGATGTCGCGCACGGGCTCACCCTAAGAGTCCGCTTCGCCGGGTCGTCAGGGCGGTCCGGCTTCGCTAGCGTGGCGGCATGAACGGACTGGCCGTGGCCTGCCGCAGAGTCGTGCACATCTATCGGGCCGAGGCCGGTGACGTGGTGGCGCTGGCCGGTGTGGACCTCTCCATCGCCCCCGGGGAGACCCTGGCCCTGGTCGGGCCGTCCGGCTCCGGCAAGTCGACACTCATCGCGCTGCTCGCCGGTTTGATGCGCCCCTCCGCCGGGCGGATCAACATCGGCACCTACGACATGGGCAAACTCTCCGACGCGGAGGTCTCCCGGCTGCGCGGCACCGAGATCGGCGTGGTGCTGCAGGGCGCCGCACGCAACCTCCTGCCGTACGCGTCCCTGCACCGCAACATCTGGCTGGCCCAGCGCCGTGCCGCACACACCCGCGGCATCCAGCTCGACGACCCGGACCGCATCCTCGACCTCGTCGGGCTCCCCGGTCAGGGCCGGCGCCGCCTCGCCGACCTCACACCGGGCGGCCGTCAGCGGGCCGCCCTCGCCGTCGGCGTCGCGGCCGGGCCCGGCCTGCTCCTGGTCGACGAGCCCACCAGCCGCCTCGACACGGCCGGCCGCGACGAGGTGCTGGACGCCTTGGAGACGGTGAACACCGAACGGCACACCACTATCGTCGTGGTGACCCACGACAACGAGGTCGGCGCCCGGCTCGGCCGCGCCGTGACGATCCGCGACGGCCGGGTGGGCGCCGAGGGCCGCGACGGCCAGGACTTCGCGGTCGTCGCCGGCGACGGCACCGTCCAGCTGCCGCCGGAGGTGCTGGGCTCCTACCCGCCGGGCACCCTCTTCACCGTCCAGCACATCGACGGCGAGGTGACCCTCGTCCCGGGCGGCTCGGAACCGGTGGCCTAGGGGCGGACCCAGACCGCCTCGCCGTCGGCCAGGTGGAGTTCGCGGTCGCAGGCGGCCGCCGTCTCCGGGTCGTGCGTGGCCAGGACGACCGCGACGCCCCGCTGGGCCTCGGCGCGCAGCAGGTCGAGCACCTTCTGCCGGTTCGACGCGTCCAGCTCGCTCGTCACCTCGTCGGCGAGCAGGACGTCGCCGTGCAGGGCCAGGCCGCGGGCGATCGCCGTGCGCTGCTGCTGCCCGCCGGAGAGTTCGTCGATCAGCTGGTTCGCCTGCCCGGAGAGGCCGAGCGCGTCCAGCGACTCCGCGGTGCGCCGCCGGGCGTCCGCCGGGCTGCCCCCGGTGGCGATCACCGCGACGGAGATGTTCTCGGCCGCCGTGAGGATCGCGGCCAGCCCGTTCTCCTGCGGGATCAGGACCACGCCGCGGGCGACCGCCCGGTCCCGGTCGCCGAGCGGCGTACCATCCACCGCCACCGACCCGGCGCGTGGCCGCAGCAGCCCGGCCATCGCGCTGAGCAGGGTGGTCTTGCCCGCGCCGGACGTGCCGGTGACGGCCAGCAGTTCGCCGGGCCGGGCCGTCACGGTGACCCCGCGCAGCACGTGCTGGTCACCGTGGGCCAGGTCGGCCCCCTCCAGCGTCAACGTCGTCATGAGATCCCCTTCTCGATCCTGCGCCGAAGGTCACGCCCGCCGGCCAGAGCCACCGCCACGTTCACCGTCAGTACCGCGCCGGCGACCGCGAGCAGCACCAGCGGGCGCGGCGCCGTGGGCATCGGCAGGTCCAGCGGGCTGAGGCCGGCCAGCGGCAGGGCCCACCCGGTCAGCCACCACGTCGCCCCGCCGACCAGCAGGCCCACCGCCACCGCGAACCCGACGAGCGCCGGATAGGTCCACATCGTCGCGCGACCGACCACCCGCCCGGACAGCCCCTGTGCCCGCAACGCGGCCAGGTCGCCGGCGCGCCTGCCGCGGTCCACCGCGATGGTCAGCACCAGCGCGCCCACCCCGAGCAGGGTGGCGAGCACCGCGGCCAGCACGTGGAAGGAGAGCGCCAGCGCCGGGCCCTGCCGGTCCAGCCGGTCCCGGACCTCGGCGGCGCCGGTGTCGGTCACCACCACCAGCCCCTGCTCACCGAGCCGTTCCACGATGTCGGCCGGCGCCGCCGGGCCGAGCCACACCTGCGGCGATTGCGCCTGGTGGGCGTCCACGGTGAGGCGGTCGGCGAGTTCCAGATCCACGAGTACGGCGTTGCGGCCGACCGACGGCACCGCCGGCAGCGTGGCGACCGGGACCGTCGGCACCGCGTCCCCGCCGAGACTCGTCATCACCCCGCCGGGCGGTCCGCCACCGGCCAGCGCCAAGGGCAGCGGGTTCGGTGTCGCGAGCGGCCGGGCCCAGGCGCTCCCGACGGGCGCGGCGCGGACGTTGGCAGTCATCGTCAGGCTCCCGGCGCGGGACTCGACCTCCGCGTTCTGCGCCGCCCACCAGTTGTCCAGCGGGATCCCCATCAGGTCCCGGACCTCGATGACGCCGGACGTGTCGGTCGCCTTGCCCAGACCGGAGAGGCCGATGCCGTTGACCCAGCAGCCCTGTTCGCAGAGTGGCAGCGGCTGCCGGTAGCGGCCCGGGCCGTTGCGCAGCACGCCGACCTCCACGACCGTCTCGCCGAGCCCGATCTGGGAGGAGACCGCGACGGCCAGCCGCAGCCGCCGGTCGGCGGGGACCCGGCTCGTCGTCACCTCGGCGACGATCTCGGAGCCGGTGAAGGACGGCCGCTCCGCCGTGTCCGCGTGCAGCAGCGCCCCCACCTGGGCGGCGCTCGGGCCCTCACTGGCCCAGGACGCCACCGCGGGCAGCCGTGCCGAGTCGACGGCCAGGCCGGGCACGCCGGTGCTGCCGCCGCTGGGCAACTCGGTCACCGCCATCGCGAACCGGCCCTCCGGGTCGACCTTGCGCACCGCCTGGAGCAGCTGACGCCGGGGCACGACCTGCACGGCCAGCACCCGGTCGGCGCCGGTGCCTAGCCGTGCCTCCACCTCCCGGCCCTGCGCCGCGATGTCGACCGCGCAGGCCGCGTACCCGGACACCGCCGCGGCGGCCGCGAGCAGCGCGAACAGCCGGCCGGCACCGGGACGGCGGGACAGCTGGAGGCCGGCCAGCCCGGCGCCGAGCCGGCCGCGGTGCAGGGCCCGGCCGGCGTACCGGCTGACGAGCGGCAGCACCGCCCGGGCGGCGAGCAGGGCGAGAGCCAGCATGAGCAGCGCCGGCGCGAACGTGCCGAGGCCGTCGAGGGAACCGTCGGAGATCTGGAGCTGGACGGCCGCGAGAATGGCCAGGACCACCACGACCGCCTCGATCACCGGGATGGTCCGCTGGACCTTGCCGGTGCGTTGCAGCAGGGCGGAGACCGGGCTGAGCAGCGGCCGGCGCTGGGCCACCAGGGCGGCGGCCAGCGCGATCAGGGTGGCGGCCGGCGCGAACCGCAGCGAGGAAAGGGTGGGTTCGGCGCCGACGCCCGGGAAGACCTGTGCCGCCACCACGTTGACGAGCAGCTGCCCGGCCACACAACCGGCCAGGGCTCCGGCCAGGACCGCGGCGAGACTTTCGCCGGTCGCCAGCCACCAGCGGGTCCACCACCGGGCGCCACGCAGGGCGACCACGGCGATCTCGTCACGGCGGCTCTCGGCGCCGTGCCCGACGGTCAGGTAGATGCTGAAGCAGGCGAGCAGCACGAGCGGGACGGCCAGCACCGGTACGAGCAGCCGGGCCTCGGCCCGACCGACGTCGATCCGCTCGAGCAGCTGCGGGATGCCGGTGTCCAGGTTGAGACCCGGGATCGACGAGGCCAGGTCTGCCAGGCGGTCCAGGTCGGCGCGAACGGTGTCGAGCCGGTCGATGTCCAGGGTGCCGGGCTGGGCGATCCCGTCGATCGCCTCGATCGACGTGGTCCGCGTGATCGAGGCAAGCGTGGTCTGTGTGGTGAAGACGGGCTCGCCGGACCCGGTGAACGGGCCGCTGATGAAGTAGCCGTGCGTGCCCCAGTAGATGTCCGCCGGGTTCGGCACCCGGTACGTCCCGGCCACGGTCAGCGTCTCCGGCAGGCCGTCGGCGGACCACAGCGGCGGCTGCCGCTCGGCGTCCACCCGCGCGGTCCGCAGCACGATCGAGTCGCCCGCCGCCAGTTTGAGGCGTTTCGCGCTCTGCTCGCCGAGCAGCACGTCGCCCTCGCCGACGACGCAGCGCCCGGTCACCAGGATCAGCTGGTCACAGACGTCCTGCCGGAAGACCAGCCGGGTCGGGTAGAACTCGGTCGGCTCGATCCCGACGGTCGGCATCTCCTCCGAGTAGATGTAGGAGAAGCCGGACATCGAGTCCAGGGTGTTGCCGGCCGAGCCGATGTCGACGGACGCACCGGTCGACGCGGCCACCGCCGCGTCGTTCGCGGCGCGCACCACCAGCCGCTTCTCACTGAGCGCGGCGGTCTCGACCTGGCCCTGCGCGACGGCCCGTTCGACGGCGAGCAGGTAGGCCGGTGCGGCGACGGCCGAGGCGACGGCGATCAGCGCCAGCAGGGCGAGGGTGACGGCCTGTCCACGGCGGGACCAGATCATCGCGAGGACCACGGAGATCATCGGAGGTCCTCCGCCCGGGTGCTGCGCAGCCGGCGGACCAGCGGCAGCACCGCCAGGAGGGCGGCCAGACCGAGCACCGCGAGGGCCACGGTGGCCGCCACCGCGAGGGCCCATGGGGTCAGCGGGTCGGGCGGTGGCAGCACTCGCCAGCCGTCGGCGAACGGCGGCAGGGCCCCGCCGACGAGCCGGGCGGCCAGGTCGGCGGCGAGCGCTCCGGCCGCGAGCCCGGTCAGCACCAGCACGGTCGTGCCGGCGTAGCCGGTGGAGACGGCGGTGCGGACCGGCAGGCCCTGTGCCCGCAGCGCATGCAGTTGCACATCCAGCGACCGGTTGTCCACGGTGGCCGCCACCATCAGCACGGCGGCCGCCAGGAGCAGCGCGGCCAGTCCGTTGAGCAGCGCGAACCTCGCCACCGTGGCCGGGCCCTGATAGCCGAGCCACTCGGTGCGGCCGGTGACGGTCTCGTCACCGGAGACCGCCAGGCCGGCCGCGGTCAGGCCGTCCACCAGACCGGGTCGTGCGCCGGGCGCCAGCCACACCTGGAACTCGCCACCGGCGTCGGCCTCGGCGGCCAGGCGGCGCACCGCGTCCAGGTCGGTGAGCACGCCGTCGCGGCCCACCGACGGCAGGCTGGCGACGACGCCGGCGATCCGGACCGGTGCCGCCTGGCCGTAGGACTTGAGCATCCGGTCGTCGTACTGCCAGGGGTCGGGCGCCGCGCCGGCCAGCACGATCGGCAGCGGCATCGGGGAGTCCGCCGCGTACGCCGCGACGCCGGCCAGTTTGAGTTCGGTGGGATTGTCGTCCGGGGACATCCGCAGGGCGCCGTCGGCGGTGGCGATGTCCAGGTTCGCCCCGGCACTCCCGGACCGCCAGCGGGCCACGTCTCCGAGGATGCCGCGGTCCAGCACGGCCGCGCCGGAACCCGGCTGGGTCAGCTCGCGGACCGTCACGACGGTGCCTTTCGCCGCCGGCCGGGAGCGGGTGAGCCGGTCCGGCGGGCTTGTCACCTCCCACCGCACGATCCGGCAGCCGGGTGCGGCGGCGCAGCCGGGCAGCGGGGCGTCCACGGACTGCTCGCCGGCCCGCAAGGCGCCGAACGCGACAGTGACCGGAGCACCTGTCGCCTCGTGCTGGAGCCGCAGAGTGAGGTGTGCCGGAGCGGGGCCGTCCCGGCGGGCCCGGACGGTGAGCCGGTCACCGGTGACGACCGGTGACGACGGGCGGGCGCCGTCGGCCATGGCCTGCGGCAGAGTGGCGATCGGCCCGTACTCGGGGCGCCACCGGGCCACCGCGGCGAGCCGGGAGGTGTCCACCTCGAGGATCTCCAGGTCGTCGTCGTTGCGGTTGCGCACCACGGCCATCGCCTGCGTGCCGCCCGGGTCGGCGGTGCGGACCGCGTGCAGCAGCACGGTGCGGTTGGCGGCCTCGACGGTGAGCACCCGCGTGGCGCCGAGCTCGGCGGCGCTGCGCTCCTCCCGGGCGATCTGATCGGCCCGCCAGGCGCCGCCCGCCGTCACGAACAGCGCCACCGCGACCACCACCAGGGCGAACACCCGGTCCATGCCGGGTGACCGGGAGAACTGGAGGCCGGCCAGGCCGAGTCGCAGCCGGCCGGCACGCAGCGCCGCGGCGCCGGCCTGACCGGCCACCCGGCGCAGCAGCCGGGCCAGCAGCAGGCCGAGCGCGAGGGCGACCAGACCCGGTGCGGCCTCCGCCAGCCCGTCGCCGGCGCCACCGCTGCGGGCCTGGTAGAGCGCGGCACCGGCGATCGCGAGCAGCAGCAGGTCGGCCAGCGCCGAACGCCAGTCGCCGCGGCCCGGCAGGGCCCGCTGCAGCAGTGCCGACACCGGCCGGCCGAGCATCGCGGCCTCGACCGCGGCCAGCACCGCGAGACTGCCGAGCAGCACCGCGACCACCGCGACCACCGACTGGTCGAGCGCGCTCGACCGGTCCGCCGCGCCCGGGACGCCGCCGGCGAGCAACCGCGCCAGCAGGAACCCGGCCGGCACACCGATCGCCGCGCCGATCAGCAGCGGCACCAGGTGCTGACCCCAGGCCAGGCGCAGCATCCGGAACCGGCTGACGCCACGGAGCTTGAGCAGGGCGGTGTCGGCCCGGCGGTCGCGCAACGTGTACCACCCGGCCAAGCCGATCGCGAACCAGGTGAGTATCAGCGTCTGCACGCCGGCCGAGCGGACGCCGCGCAGGATGGTGGCCCGGTCCCGGGCGACCGTCTCCAGCAGCGGCCCGGTGGTGCTCTGCAGCCGGAAACCGCCCGCGATGAGCCGGGTGTCGGTGGCGGCCAGCACGGACGTCAGGTCGTAACCACCGTCGCCCCGGATCAGGTCGGGCGGCAGCTCGGTGTCGTAGACCATGGTGGCGTTCCAGAGCGGGCGTTCCACGAACGTGTCGAGGACCGTGAAGGCCGGGTCGATCTGGGTCCGGGTCCGGAAGATCTCGCCCGCCCAGTACGTCCCGGAGACGCCGGCCAGGGCGTAGAGCGAGACGACCTGCGCGACGAGCGGCCGGTTCGTGACCGAGCTGATGAGCGAGAACCGGTCGCCGACCCGGACGCCGAGCCGGCCCGCCGCCTCATGGGTGATGGCGACCTCGCCGGCCGCGCTCGGGCACGGGCCGTCCAGGCGGACGTTCGCACAGAACCCGTCGCGGGAGGCGACCGACATCGCCGTGGCGGGCGCGTCAGGGGTCCGGGCGCTGAGGGTGACCGAGACGCCGACCACCGGCTCACCGAACTCGGGCGGCAGCTTGGCCCGGACGTCGCCGGTGAACCGGCTGACGGCCTCCTGCGGCTGGCCCTGTGTGTCGACACCGGTGCGGACCGAGACGACCCGCTCGACCGCGCGCGCCGCGTCCAGATCCGCCTCCGCGGCCTGACCGGCGGCGGCGTAGCCGTACCACGGCCCGGCCACCGCCACCGCGGCCGCCAGCGCGGCGAGCAACAGGATCGTCAGCACCTGTGCGGTCCGTGCCCGGACCGCACCGATCACGAGCAAGAACATCGACACCCCCGTTTTCCCGCCGGGGACGTTACACACCTCACTTTTCTAGAGCCACCCGCGTTTTTTCAGGAAGCCGTAGAGACCGCCCGCCGAGATCACGATGAGGGCGGTGCTCAGCACGAAACCCCACGGCCGCTCATATCCCGGGTACGGCAAGTTCTGCCCGAAATAGCCGGTCAGCGCCGTCGGCACCGCGATGATCGCGGCCCAGGCGGCAAGTTTGCGGGTGACCTCGTTCAAGACGTTGCTCTGCTCGGCTAGGTCGGCGTCGAGCAGTTCGTTGATCCGGGTCAGCGAGTGCTCGACGAGTTCGGCGGCCTGCTGCGCGTGGTCCTCCACATCGCGGTAGTAGGGACGCAGCCGGTCGGCCGCGTGCGCGCCATCGGCGTGCGCGCTGCCGGCCTGCCCGATGTCAGCCTGCCCGATGTCGGCCTGCACGGTCCGCCGCACCACGTCGGGCATCGGGGCCACCGCCCGGCGCAGGTAGGACAGCGCCTTGCGCAGCGCGAAGCCGTAGTGCCGGACGGCCCGCGGTGCGCCACCCGCCTCGAGCAGCGAGTCCTCGGCAGCGTCCATCGCCTCGTCGATCGCCCGGGCCGCCGTCTGCTGGCTGTCGACGACGGTGTCCAGCAGCCCGTACACCAGGAAGTTGAGCCCGCCGGCGGCACCCAGCCCGGTGTCGGCGTCCCAGCGGGCGACGAGCGCCTCGACGTCGCCGGGCACCTTGTGCACGGTGATCAGCGCCCGGTCCGTGACGAAGGCGCTGATCTCGATCTTGTCGGCCACCACCGAGGTTCCCTCGTGGTGGAACCGGACCGCGTAGACGTTCATGAACAGGTGGCCGTCGTACCTGTCGAGTTTCGGCCGCTCGTGCGCGTGCAGCGCGTCCTCGACGGCGAGGGGGTGCAGCCCGAAGTCCTCGGCCAGGGCCTGCAGATCGGTCTCGTGCGGGTCCAGCAGGTCGATCCAGGCCACCGTGCCGGGCCGGGCACGCAGCCGGGCACTCGTCTCCGCGATCGGGAAGTCCTCGGCAACGACGTGACCGTCGGCATAGAGCCGGGTTCGGGTAGGTGTGGCGCTCACCGGACCACAGTAGGGTGAACCATGACCTGGATCGATCACCTGTTGAGCGTCTTTTACCACGCGAAGTGGCAGGTGACAGCGGACCAGGCGATCTACTGGCGGGAGATCGTCGGCAACGCGTTCGGCCTCGGCTCGGCCCTGTTCGGCCTGCGCCGCAACGCCTGGGCGTGGCCGGTCGGCATCGTCGGCAACCTGCTGCTGTTCACCGTCTTCCTGGGTCAGGCGCTCGGCAACGACCAGGGCACCCCGCTCTACGGCCAGGCCGCCCGGCAGGTCTTCTTCGTGGCCACCAGCGTCTACGGCTGGTGGGCCTGGCGGCGCAACCGCAAGCGCGACCACGGCACCGCGGTGATCCCGCACTGGGCCGGCCGCCGCCAGCGGATGATCATCATTCCGGTGGCCCTCGCCGCGGTGGGTCTCTGCTTCGTGGCGTTCCGCGAGATCGGCGCCGGCTTCCCGGTCCCCTGGTGGTACTACCTGGCCGACTCGTGGATCTTCGTGGGCTCGATCCTGGCGACGTACGCGATGGCCCGCGGCTGGGTCGAGTTCTGGCTCTGCTGGATCGCCGTGGACCTGGTCGGCGTCCCCGAGCTCATCCATTTCGGCTACTACCCGTCGGCGATCCTCTACGCCGTCTACGCGGTGTTCGTGATCTGGGGTTTCGTGGTCTGGTTGCGGATCTCCCGGGTGGAGGCGCCGCGGCCGGCGGTGCAGCCGGCCGCGGCCTGAGCGGCCAGGCCGTTCCCTACGCCGGCTCGAGGATCTTCGGCTCGCGGCCGGCGTCGCCGTCCGGACCCGGCGCAGCATCCACAGGCTCACCGGCACGCCCGCCGCGACCAGCACCGCGGCTACCACCAGCGACAACTGGGGCTCCGCACGCTGTTCGAGACGGTGGTCGGGGTGATGCGCGAGCACCCGTCCCTGCCGGTTCTGCCGCACGCGGTCGACAAGACGCGGACGGAGAGCTTCACCCGCGCGACGAACGAGACGCTCGACCTGCTCGCCGACGCCGGGTTCACCGTCGAGGAGGGCTGCTGGATCGCCATGCACCTGCTGAACGCGGCGATCGGCCTGGTCTCCGGCCAGCCCGGGTGCCCGCCCGGCATGTCCGCCGACAAGGAGGCCGAGTGGCGCCGCACGAAGCGCCTGGAGATGGAGCTGCTTCCCGCCGACCGCTACCCGAAGCTGGTGGAGTACGCGGCCTCGCTGGGCACCGAACCGGACGTGGACCGCTATTACGCGTTCTGTGTCGACCTGGTGATCTCCGGCGTGGAGGCGATGGCAGCCCGGCGCTGAACCCGGCAGAGCCCGGACGACGTGAGGTTCGTCCCTGGATCGGCGGCCGGGTGGCAAGCTCCGGCGGCGCGTTCTAGTTTCGAACCAGCGGAACAGGAGCACCACCATGACCATGCGATCAGCGCTCGAACCACTACGGCTGCGCCGGGTCTTCGGCTCCTTCCCGACCGGCGTGACGGTCGTCGCGGCCCTGATCGACGGCGAACCGCGCGGCCTCGTCGCCAACTCCTTCGTCTCGGTCTCGCTGGACCCGCCGATGGTGTCGGTCTGCGTGGCGCACACCTCGACCACCTGGCCGGTGCTGCGGCAGGCCGGCCGGGTCGGCGTCAGCGTGCTCGGCGCACACCAGGAGAACGCCGGCCGCCAGCTCAGCGCCCGCGACGCCGACCGGTTCGCGGCCCTCGACTGGCGGGCCAGTGAAGACGGCGCGATCCTGCTCGACGGCTCCAGCGCGTGGCTGGACTGCTCGGTCGAACGCGAGATCCCGGCCGGTGACCACGACATCGTGCTGCTGCGGGTGCACGACCTGGACGCCGATCCCGACGTGCCGCCACTGGTGTTCCACGGCAGCCGGTTCCGGCGCCTCGGCTAGATCGACCGGCGCCTCAACTGCTTTGATCGGCGCCTTAACTGCATTGATCGACGCCTCAGTGGGATCGATCCACGCCCCGGTTGGATTGATCCACGCTTCGGTTAGATTGATCCGCGTGAGATTCTCCCCGGGTTCGGCCGCGGGCTGGACGGTCGCCGTGTTCGGTGCGATGGCGGCGCTCTTCGGCGTGGCCGGCCTGCTCGCGCCGGCGGTGGTCCTCGGCAGTTCCGGTTTCGCCACCGACGTCCCCGACTCGACCCGGGTGTTCGTGACGGCGTCGTCGATGGCCTCGCTCAACATGGGCGTGTACTACCTGGTGGCAGCGGCCACCCGATGGCGCCCGTTCTTCCGGTTCACGGTCCCGTTCCGGCTGCTCACCTGCGCGGTCTTCACCACCCTGGTGCTCACCGGCGTCGCACCGGGCGGCTTCCTGGGCGTCGCCGCGTGGGAGGGCGCAGGCGCGGTGGCGACCGGCCTGGCCCTGGCGTGGGACGCGCGGCGCCGCTGACGAGGCGATCGGTTCCCACCCGGAGGCTTCGGCACGGGAGTGTGCGGTGGAGCAGGCGCCCCGGCCTCTGGAGACAGCGGATCTGGATCGTCAAGAGCGGCGCAACCACAGTTGGGCTGTCGACCTGATCAGACCGCTGGCCTGCCAGTGCAGCATGATGGCGCAGTCCAGCACACGTGTCACCTCGTCGGCCATCAGGCCGTGATGAGAGTGCCAGACCGATTCGGCGAGTTCACATGCGCTTTCCACAATCACCAGCAGGTCATCCGGGTCACGGTCCGGAGATGACTGCCAACCGGCCCACACATCCTCGATGTTGTCGAGACAGACGAAGCCGTTGTCGAGGAGCCGCATAAGGCGGAGCTTGACACGAACAGATCGTATGGCGTTGGCCATGTCGGCAGCGCTCACGAATCCAGCTGCTCCGGCGGGTCGCTCGCCCCAACCGCCATTCCAGTGGCGTAGGCCTTGATGCGAAACGCCGCAGACAGCATCAAGATAAGACTCTTTGGCGATAATTGATCCACCGGAACTGACTGATTCACGGTCGGTTGCGTCGAAGGAGAAATCAATCTTTGTCACCGCCCCCTCCTCGGGGAACTCGATCGACTCCGGCCAAGTCCACGCATCGAACGAGTCAACACCGTAAGTCCATTCACTGCTCGAACTCACCCAGGAACAGAACGCCTTTTTCTCCTTGACCGTCAGACCGACGACCGGATCGTCGGGTCGACGGAGCACCAGAGCTCTCGTCCAGTGAGCGGGCCAGTACGCCGGGCTGTCCCCCTTGCTCACCCGTAGGTACAGATCGAACTCCGCATTAGTGATCGGCTCACTGACCAGAACCAATCCGGGCCGCGGATGACGCACGCGACGCAGCTTGCGGGCCAGGATCACCTGCCCGATGAGCCCCGCACGCCGGAGGTCACCGGAGTGTGTCTCGTTGGAGAGCACCCAGTCCAGCTGCTGACGCAATCGAGGATCGAGCTCCCGGGCCACCTCGGCACAGTCGGACGCGAGCAGAAGCGATCGAACCGTGTCCTCACGAAGACAAGCCTCAACAATCGGGCCGGCGTCCGCATTGGCGCAGTAGAGCAGCGTCACCTCCCGCCACCACGGGTTGTCAGTACGTGCGGCCAGATATCCGTGCTGACTCTGCTCGCGCAAGCGAACCGCGGCGAGAAACTCCTGGAAGGTGAGATGAGCGAATGCGTACACGCCATTCTCGCGCTGGACGATCAGGCCACTTTGCTGCTCCGTCGCAGCGAGGAATTCCTCAGGACTCACACCGGGTGCCACCCGCGCCAGTTGCTCGTGGATCAGCCGCGCGGCGTCGCCGGCCTCGATGTCGCGTTTGGAGCCCTGCATCATGGCCAGTGCAAGGCACCTGAGCACCGACTCCTGTTGATCTGAGGTCAGCTCACTGCTCAGCCCCTTGGCCGCTCGTCGACCGCCGAGAAAACCATGACAGATTTCCCGGTAGAGACCGGCCCGGCCACCCGGCAGAACGCCCCGATAGTTATGGACTTGAGCAATCATGGTCAACAGAAGCGGATTGACGCCTAGGTCGTACAATTGCGGATTGTCACGGAGCCGCTGCAAGAGATCATCCGCTTTGCCTTTGGCGTCCGACGTGACCACGTCATCCCTGCGGCCGGCCTGCCTGATCTCGGTGGCCGTGTACCAGAGCCGAACGAAACGCTCAATCTGGTCATCAGTGAAAGGTCTCACCTGTAGGACGTCCGCCGAGTTCAGCGGGTTGCTCTGATAGCCGTACGGCCGGGACGTGAGAAGAAAGCCGTTGGCGTGGTGAACCGAGATCTGGCGTTCCAACCAGGCCGAGATCGCCCGGCGCTGACCCGGATCAGCTACCTCGTCCAGACCGTCGATCATGACCAGGGAGGCGCCGCGACTGAATTGCCGTTCCAACCAGGGTCTCGCGCCTCGGAGTTCGGGCGGCAAGGCGGCTGCCACCGCCTCGATCAGTGGCAATTCCGGGTCCTCCGCAATGGCGGACGACTGATCACGGATGACCAACAGCACAGGTATCCGCTTACGCAGCAACCGGGTTGGCCCACGCCCCGATGCGAGAAGAAGAGCCAGATGCTTGAGCAAGGTCGTCTTGCCCGCGCCGGGCGGACCCACAATCGCGAGTGTCCGGGGCGGCCACTCGGTCAGGAACGACCATATCTGTCGGCGTTCCATCAATCCGTCGTCGCTCTTCGCCACGGGATCTCCGGATGCCAGATGGATCGGCCGCGGCATGAGACTGACGTCGACGAAGACGCTCTCCACGGAGAGATAGTGAGGGCTCTGCGTGTTGAGACCGCGAAAGTCCATGTCCCGGTTGCGCGCAATGATCCACTTCAGGTAGGCACGGCGGGCTCGGGAGGGCAGCAGGGTGGGCGCGGGCATGTGCGGGCGGGGTCGCTGACGCCATGCCGTCACGGCGGCGACAGTTGCCAGCGCGAACGCTCCGACACTGGAGATTTTGTCCATCGCGTCGAGGCCTTCACCGCCGGCGAGTACCGCAGTAGCCGCAATCACCAGCACAACCGCGGCGACTCCAGCAAGGAGTGTCTGCACGGCGGACATGGTGGCAGCAGCGATCGGCCGCTGTCACTTTGACCTTGAGGCGCCGGGGCCTGTTCCTTATCACGGCAGCCGGCCGGAAATGGGGAGCCGGGCATCCACGGGGGAGAATGCCCGGCTCGGATAGATCAAAACACATGACGGCGGGTCACCGCCACAGGGGATCCCCCGGTCTCACCCACGCGCCTTTACCTGCGGGCCGGCGGCGGGGAGAATCGTCCACCGCCGATCCTGCCGATCACGGGGACAACCATGCCGTTCGATGGCTTCATCTCGTACAGTCACGCCGCCGACGGGCGGCTCGCACCGGCCGTCCAGCGGGGTCTGCACCGGCTGGCGAAGCCCTGGCACCAGCGTCGCGCGTTGTGGATCTTCCGGGACCAGACCGGGCTGGCCGTGACGCCCAAGCTGTGGACCTCGATCCAGGAGGCGCTGGACGGCTCGAAGCACTTCGTGCTGCTCGCCTCCCCCGAAGCGGCACGCTCACCGTGGGTCAACCGGGAGATCGAGCACTGGCTGGCGACGAAGTCACCGGACCGGATCCTGCCGGTGGTGACCGACGGCGAGTGGCAGTGGGATCCGGTCGCCCGCGACTTCACCGCCGCCTCCACCGCGGTGCCGGCGGCACTGCGCGGCGTCCTCGCCGAGGAACCGCTCTACCTGGACCTGCGCTGGGCCCGCGACGACCTGCACCTGAGTCTTCAGCACAGCCGGTTCCGCGACGCCATCGCGCAGCTTGCCGCGCCGATGCACGGCGTCAGCAAGGACGAGCTGGAGGGCGAGGACGTCCGGCAGCACCGGCGGGCCCGGCGGCTGTCCACGGTGGCGGCCGTGACGCTGGTGATGCTCACCCTGGTCACCTCGCTGACCGGTGTCGCAGCGGTGCGCAACGCGAACCGGGCCAACGCCGCCGCGGTGGACGCCCGGGCACAGCAGGCACTGGCGTCGCAGCAGCGCAGCACCGCCGAACGCGCCACCCAGGAGTCGCAGCGGCAGCAGGAGAACGCGCGGGTCCAGGAGGACCGGGCCCGGGTGGCGAGCGACGAGACCCGGCGGCAGGAGAAACTCGCCGAGAAGGCGTCCGCCGCGGCCGCGCAGGAGCAGGCCGACGCCGAGCGGTTCCGGGCCGACGCGGCACTCCGGCAGGAGGACGCGAAACTTCAGCGGGCGCTGGCCGCGGAGGCCTCGGCCGAGGCGGAGCGGGAACAGGCGAACGCCAGGCGGTACCGGGCCGACGCGGAACGCCAGCAGGCCGACGCGGAGGAGCAGAAGAAGAACGCCGAGCGGCAGCAGGAGCTGGCCCAGGACGCCGCCGAGGAGGCCGAGCGGCAGAAGGCCAATGCCGAGCGGCAGCTGGCGTACGCCCGGCAGCAGCAGGAACTCGCCAACCAGGCCACCGCCCGGGCCCAGGAGCAGGAGCGGCTCGCCGTCTGGCACCAGGAGCAGGCGCGCAAGGCCGACGCGGAGCGCAAGAAGCAGGAACAGCTCGCCCGGGAGGCGGCGGAGGAGGCCCGGCGCCAGCGGGAGGAAGCGGCGTTGCAGCAGCGCATCGCGGTCAACCGGCGGCTGATGTCCCGGGCCCGCGCGATGATCGTCGACGACCCGAAGAAGGCGCTCATGCTGGGCGCGGCGGCGCAGCGCGTACACCCCGACGCGCAGACCGCCGAGCAGCTCAGCCACCTCGCGATGTCGACGAACTACGCCGGCACCCTCACCGACGTGACAGGTGTCGCGGCGGCCGCCGGCCAGGTCTTCGTCACCAGCGGCGCCGGCGGGACGGTGTCGCTGTGGGACACGTCGGACGCGGCGAGACCGGTCCGGCTGGCTCAGCTACCGGCCGCCGGGACCGCTGAGAAGACGCTCGCCACCGACCGGGGCGGGCGGACCCTCGCGGTCTTCGACGGCGGCCCGGAGGCGGTGCTGTGGAACATCGAGAACCCGGCCCGGCCGGTACGGGCGACGACGTTCACCGACGCAGCCGGAATCGTGGCGGTCACGTTCAGCCCGGACGGCCGCACCGTCGCGACGAGCAACGGCGCCAAGGACACCGTCCTCTGGGATGTCAGCGGTACGGCCCCGGTCGCGCTTTCGACACTGCCGAAGGCGTACCCCTTGAAGTTCGGTCCTGATGGTCGTCTCGGTCTGACCAGCGGCGACGAGGTGCACGTCTGGGATCTGTCGGACCGCACCGCCCCGGTGCGGCGTTCCGTGGTCACGCCGGGCTGGGGTGACAAGGTGCCCGACGCGCCGATCGCGTTCCACCCGACGCAGCCCGTGGTCGCGGTCATGGGTCCCAGCGGTTACCTGTACCTGTGGCAGGTGACCGACCCGGACAAGCCCCGGCAGGGTTCGTCGCAGCGCGTGGTGCGGTTCGACAGCACGCTGCGCTCGGTGGAGTTCAGCCCGGACGGCGACATGATCGCTTTCGGCGACTCGGACGGCCTCACCGCGCTGTGGAGCTTCGACTACAACAACGAGTGGCCGACGTTCCTGGCCCAGATCGCCGCCCTGAACGCCCGCGGCGGCCCGGTCCGGTCGATGGCCTTCAGCCCGGACTCGCGGGCACTCACCATCGCCGGCGACCGGCAGACAGCGAAGGTCTGGTACACCCGCGGCCGGTACGGCCGGGACCCGGTCGCCACCATGTCCGCTCCTTTCCCGGGACGGCTGATGGGCCTGGCCTTCGGGACGGACAACCGGTCGTTGTTCGCCGCGGGCCGGGAGGGGACCGGGGTGTCCTGGGACCTCACCCGGCCGGGCGCCCCGGTCCGGCGCGACGGTCTCGCGCTGCACAGCGGCAAGGTGGACGCGATGGCCCTCAGCAAGGACGGCCGCACCCTGGCCCTGGTCAGCGTGGACAACATGGTGACGGTGCTCGACATGACACGGCCGGCCGAACCCGCGCTGCTGTCCCGGTTCGCCGACCCGGGTGACCCGGTGTGGGCGATGGCGCTCAGCCCGGACGGGCGCACCCTGGCCATCGGCCACTCCACCGGCAAGACGTCACTGTGGGACCTGACCGACCGGACGAAGCCGAGCCGCCTCATCGAGCTCGGCCTCCGCGACATGATGTCCTCGATCGCGTTCACCCCCGACGGGAAGACCATGGCGGTCGGCGAGGGCTCCAACGTGTCCATCTGGGACATGACCGTCCGGTCGGCGCCGGTGCGGCTCACCTCGATCCGGGTGTCGGACTCCTCGAACTCGCACGCGCAATCGCTCGAGTTCGGCCCGGACGGGCGCACCATGGCGGCCGCCACCACCGACGACGGGCTGGTCATGATCTGGGACGTCGCGGACCCGCTGCAGCCCCGCCGGGTCGCCGCCCTTCCCGGCCACTCGGGCTACGCCGTCTGGGCGGGGTTCGGCCCGGACGGGAACGTCCTGGCGACCACGGGCATGGACAACGCCCTGATTCTGTGGGACATCACCGACCCGAGCACCCCGGTCCGGTTCGCCATGGTGAAGCGGCCCGACATGCAGAGCTACACCACGGCGTTCAGCCCGGACGGGCGCACCGTGGCGGTCGCCAACAGCTACAGCGGCACCACCAAGAAGCTCACGCTCTGGTCCACCACGGTGCCGGCGGACCTCGCCGCCGACCCGGTCCGGCACGCCTGCGCGGTCAGCGGCCGGGGCCTCGACGCCGACGAGTGGGCCCGTTACGTCCCCGAACTCCCCCACCGGGCCACCTGTTGAGACGCGCGGAGCCCGGCGTGCGGTTCGGGATCACCGGCCACCGGATGCTTCCGCCGGGCATCGCCGAACGCGCGGTGGCGCACTGGCAGCGGGTGCTGCCCACCGGCGCCCGCCTGCACGGGGTGTCGAGCCTCGCCGACGGCGCCGACCAGCTGTTCGCCGCGCACGTGCTGGCCGCCGGCGGCGTGCTGGAGGCGGTGCTGCCGTGCGCTGACTACGCCGGCTCGCTGACCGGCAACGGCAGCCGCGCGCGGTTCACCGACCTTCTCCACGCCGCGGCGACGGTCGTCACGATGCCGTACACCGAACCGTGCGAGCAGGGCTTCCTCGCCGCCGGGGAGGCCATGGTGGACCGGTGCGACCACCTGTTCGCGATCTGGGACGGCCTGCCGGCGCGCGGGCTGGGCGGCACCGCGGACGTGGTCGCCTACGCCCGCAAGCGCGGCTGCCCGGTGACCGTCCTCTGGATCGACGGCGTGCGCCGCACCTGATCACCGGCCCGGTGCGACGTCGATCAGGGGTGCGGCGGGGACCGCGAGGTCGGCGAAGATCCGCCGGGCGCTGTCCAGATGCGACTCCGCACCGTCGAGGTCGCCGGTGTCCCGCACCGCCGCGGCGAGGCCGTCGTGGGCGCGCGCCTGCTCGTACCGGTCGCTGATCTCCTGCGCCAGCGCCAGCGCCTGACCGTGCTGGTTGCGCGCCTCGGCGGCGTCCCCGGCGGCGCGCAGCACCTGGCCGAGGTCGTTGAGCGCCTCCGCCTCGCTGGCCCGGTCCCCGATCCGCCGCAACAGCACCAGAGCGCCACGCAGGTCGGCGGCGGCCTCGGCGAGGCGGCCCAGGCGGGCGTGCACGGCGGCCAGATCGGTCAGGGCGTACGCCTCCGCGGTCCGGTCGCCCGCGCGCCTGACCTCGGCAAGGCTCTGTTCCAGGTGACCGGCGGCCCGGTCGAGCGGCGCCGGGCGGTGCGGCAACCGGGCGAGCAGGGACATCACGTACGCCTCGCTGAACCGGTCGCCGAGCACGCCGTACAGCTCCAGGGCGGCACCGAACCGCCGCGCCGCCTGCGCCTCGTCGCCCAGCCGCGCGTCGACCAGCCCGAGCCGGACCAGCGCGTCGGCCCGGCCGGCGTCGTCGCCGAGCTCGCCGTGCAGCGTCCCGGCCCGCCGGTAGTGGTCCGCCGCCGCCCGGTAGTCGCCGAGCCGCCAGTCCACACTGCCCAGGTTGCGCAGCACCAGCGCCTCGGCGGCGCGCTCGCCGAGGTCCGCGTAGAGCGCCAGCGCCTGCCGGTAGGTCGCGGCCGCCTCGTGCAGCCGCCCCTGCCGCCGGTGCAGCCGGCCCAGGTCGGAGAGCGCCCGCGCCTGCGCGTCGCGGGCACCCACGGCCCGGGCCGCCGACACGGCCGACGCGGTCACGGTCACCGCCTCGGCGACCGGCCCACCCGCGTCGAGGTAGCGGAACAGCGTCCCGGCGAGGGCGATGGTGTGCCGGGGGAAGCCGTGCGCCGCGCCGTACGTGCAGACCGCGGCCAGGTTGGGCCGTTCCGCCTCGATCCAGGCCCGCGCCGCGTCCGGGTCAGAAGCCGGCGCCGGGCCGGACGGCGCCCCACCGGCCGGCGGCGCGCCGTCCGGGTAGAGGGCGGCCATCGCCGTGCCGGCACCGGCGAGGTAGTGGTCGAACAGGCGGGTGCGTGCGGCGTGCCGGTCCGGCTCGGCGTCGTGCCCGGCGGAGAGCTCCGCGGCGTACGCCCGGAGCAGGTCGTGCATGCCGTACCGGCCGCCGCGCCCCGCCTGCACCAGGCTGGCCCGGGCCAGCACGCCCAGCAGGCGCCGCGCCTCGCCGGGGCCGGCACCGATCAGCGCCGCCACCGCGTCCACGTGCGCGGTCTCGCCCGGATGCAGCCCGAACAGCCGGAACGCCCGGGCCACGTCGGCGGGCAGGTTCTGGTAGGACCAGGAGAACACCGCCCGGACCTCCGCGCGCGGGTCGCCGCCCGCGTCCAGCAGATCCAGCCGCACCTGGTGGTCGCCCACTTCGGCGACGAGTTCGGCAAGTGGCACGTCGGCGCGCTCCGCGGCCAGTTCGGCGGCGATCCGCAGCGCCAGGGGCAGCCGGGCGCACGCCGCCGCCAGCTCACCGGCTGCGGCCGGCTCCCGGTCCACCCGGGCGCCGATCAGCTTGCGCAGCAACCCCACCGCGTCCGCCACCGGGAGCAGGTCCAGGTTGACCCGCTCGGCGCCGTGCACGGCCACCATGCCGGGCAGTGAGTCACGGCTGGTGATCAGCACGAGGCAGGAGCCGGTGCCGGGCAGCAGCGGGCGCACCTGCTCCACCGAGGACGCGTTGTCCAGCAGCACCAGCATCCGCCGGCCGGTGAGCTCGGACCGGTACCGGCCGGCCCGCTCGTCGGTGCCCGGCGGGATCTCCGGCCCGCGGACGCCGAGGGCGGTGAGGAACCCGGCCAGCGCGTCCGCCACCGACACCGGCTGCTCGGCGTCGTAGCCGCGCAGGTTCACGTACAGCTGCCCGTCGGGGAAGGCGTTGCGCACCCGGTGCGCCCACCGCACCGCCAGCGCCGACTTGCCGACCCCGGCCGTGCCGGACAGCAGCGCCACCGTCAGCGGCGGCTCGTCACCGTCCGGCGCAAGCAGGCGATCCAGCGCGGCGAGTTCCCCGGTGCGCCCGGTGAAGGCCCGCACGTCCGCGGGCAGTTGCGAGGGCACCGGCACGGCGGCGGCCGGTGGCGCGCCGGAGACCGCTGCGCTGCCGGCGGCCACCGCTGTGCTGCCGGACACCGCTGTGCTGCCGGACACCGCTGTACCGCCGGCGGGCACCGGGCCGGCGAGCGCGGGATCGGCGGCGAGGATCTGCTCGTGCAGCCGGCGCAGGGCGGCGCCCGGGTCGCTGCCGAGTTCGTCGGCGAGGCGGTGCCGGATCCGCCGGTACTGCTCGTCCGCGTCGGCCTGGCGCCCGCACCGGTAGAGCGCGAGCATCGCCTGCCCGGCCAGCCGCTCGTCAAGCGGATGCTCGGCGACGGCGGCGGCGAGCGCCGGCAGCAACTCGCCGTGCCGGCCCAGCCGGAGCAGCACGTCGTTGCGGTCCAGTTCGGCGGCGAACCGTTCGTCCAGCAGCGTGCGCCGCGTCGCGGCCAGCCACGGCGTGTCCAGGCCGGCGAACGGATCGCCGCGCCACAGCCCCAGCGCCTGCCCGATCAGGTCGGCCGCCGAGCGGTCCGGCTCGGCCGCCCGGGCCTGCGTCATCAGCCGGCGGAACCGGTGCAGGTCCACGGTCTGCGGATCCACGGTGAGCAGGTAGCCACCGGGCTCCCGCCGGATCTCCACCCCGGCCGCGTCCGCGACGGCGCCCCGCAGCCGCGACAGGTAGCTGTAGAGCGCGCCGGCGGCCCGCTGCGGTGCGCGCTCGCCCCACACCCGGTCCATCAGCTGGTCCACTGTGACCGGACGGCCCGCCGCCACGAGCAGCACGCTCAGCACGGTCCGCTGCCGGGCATGACCGAGGTCGACGGACCGGCCGCCGATCCGGGCCTCCACCACGCCGAGCACACCGAACTCCGCCGCCAACTGACCTCCGTACGTCCGTCATCCGACCAGGCGATTCAAGAAATCCACAAGGACCGTCACGAGTCTCGCATGCTTCGTACAAGGTCCGGCGGTGAGCATTGATCTCGTTGCAGGGGGCACAGGTCGCTCTCGCCCGGTTATGCGAACCGCGTACGGGGGAATCGGGACGCCACAGCGCCACGAACGGCGATGAGCGACCTGCCCTGCGACAAAACGTTCCCCGTCCGCGCGGCTCGACACCTCGGGCCGGCGACCGGGCGGAAGGAAGCAAGAACGGTCAGGTCCGCGGACGGCTCCGGGCGTGACAATTCAGCGGTGACGAACGTTGGCCGGGATCGGCTTCGAGAATTGCTCGACGCGGTGCTCGCCGAGGACCACGACGGCGGGGCTCGCTCGCTGGACGACATGGCCGGGGACGCGTACGCCTCATCCTTTCATTTCAGCCGCATGCTCTCCCGCGGCACCGGCGAGGCACCCGTGGCCATGCGCCGCCGGGTGCTGCTGGAACGCGCGGCCTGGCAGCTGAAGCACGGATCGTCGGTGACCGAGGCGGCGTGGGCGGCCGGGTACGACTCGGCCGAGGGTTTCTCGCGGGCCTACTCGCGGGCCTTCGGGCACCCGCCGAGCCGGCCCGCGGAACGGCACTGGCTGCCGGCGCCGAACGGCATCCACTTCCATCCGCCGCTCTCCCTGTGGGTGGACGCGAACGAGCACGCGACGAACCCGCTCACCGAGCAGCTCGTCCGCCACGATCTGGAGGACACGGACGCCCTCCTGGAGTACGCCCGGCGGCTCACCGAGGCGGAGCTGCGAGAGGTACGCCTGCCCGGCACCGTGGTTCTCGAATGGGACGGCCCGGAGGAGACCGTCGGCGACGTCCTGTGCCATCTCGTCCGGACCAAGGAGACGTGGCTGGCCTCGATCGACGGCCGGGACACACCGGCGCACACCGCACGTCCTGCCGTCGCGGAACTCGTCGAACGGCACGACGCCGTCGCCGGTGCCTGGCTCGCGATGGTCCGCGACCTGGACGCACGGGGCGCGTGGGGCGACCGGCTGATCGATGCGTTGTGCGACCCGCCGGAGAGCTTCGTGATGAGCAGCGTCGTCGCGCACGTACTGACCTTCTCCGCGCACCGCCGCCAACTGGTGCGGCACATGCTGCGCGCCGCCGGTCACCGGGTGGGGCCGGGCGACCCGATCACCTGGCTGCGCCGTCATCGCAATGAGGAAACGACAGGAGACGAACTGCCATGACTCGAACCGTCTACTACGTGGCGTGCACCCTCGACGGGTTCATCGCGGACGAACACCACTCCCTGGACTGGCTGCTCAAACAGGACATCGACCAGCACGGGCCGATGAACTACGACGCGTTCATCGACGGCGTCGGTGCGGTGCTGATGGGGGCGACGACGTACGAGTGGGTGCTGAAGCACCAGGCCGGCAGCGGCGAGGGCTGGCCGTACACCCAGCCGTCGTGGGTCTTCACCCACCGCGACCTGGCCGCACCCGCCGGCGCCGACGTCCGTTTCACCAGTGCCCCGGTCACCGCCGTCCACGCGGAAGCGGTCGAGGCCGCGAAGGGCAAGAACCTCTTCCTCGTCGGCGGCGGCGACCTGATCGGCCAGTTCGCCGACGCCGGGCTTCTCGACGAGGTCATGGTGAGTTACGCACCGGTGACTCTCGGCGCCGGCGCACCCCTGCTCCCCCGGCGCCTCGACCTGCGCCTGCGGGAGACGGCGCGGAACGCCGCCTTCGTGACGGCGACGTACGACGTCGTCCGCGCCGGCGCCTGACCCTTCCCGCCCGCTGCGCCGTTACCGGCGCAGCCTCGGTGAAGTAGGCCAGGCCGGGGTAGACCGCCTCCACCCAGCTGCGCGGGGCGGCCCAGATCTCGCCGGGGAACGTCGTGAAGCCGACCGGGACCGCTACCGCCGGCTCGGCATCGAGCACCTCGCGACGGCGGACCCGGCGGAGATCGGCTGGAGCTCGGGGAACGTCACCCCGGTGAGATCTTCGGAGACGGCCCACAACCGCTGCTGTACGGCCACCTCGTACGACGCCGGGCTGGAGGTGACCAGCCGGGGGTGGCCCTTGACCTCGTAGCGTCCACCGGGTCCGTAGTACTGGCCGCCCAGCACGGCGGGATCGGTGGCGGCGCGCAGGGTCGGCAGCGCCCCCATCGCCGGCGTCTGGGTGATCAGCGGCGCGAGCCAGGTGATCGGGAGCCGGAGGGCCGCGGGGGTGTTGCGGGTGAGTTCGGTGCTGGACATGCCGGGGTGCGCGGCCACCGCGACGGTGGTGCCGTGCGTGGCGAGCCGGCGCTGCAACTCGTAGGTGAACATCAGGTTGGCCAGCTTGGACTGGCCGTAGGCGCCGATCCTGCTGTACGACCGCTCCCACTGCAGGTCGTCGAAGTGAATGCCGGCCCGGATGCGGTGGCCGGTGCTGCTGACCGTCACCACGCGGGAGCCGGGCACCGGCAGCATCAGGTCCAGCAGGAGCCCGGTGAGCGCGAAGTGGCCGAGGTGGTTGGTGCCGAACTGCATTTCGAAGCCGTCCCGGGTGCGCTGCTCCGGGGTGTACATGACACCGGCGTTGTTGATCAGCAGGTCGATCCGGTGGAACCGGGACCGCAGCGCCGCCGCCGCGGTCCGGACGGAGTCGAGCGAGGTCAGGTCCAGTGCCTGCACTGTCACGTCGCCGGTCATCCGGGCCGCGGCCCGCTCACCTTTCGCGACGTCGCGCACGGCCAGCACCACGGAGGCCCCGCGCTCGGCGAGCGCCTTGGCGGTCTCATATCCCAGCCCGGTGTTGGCCCCGGTGACCACGGCCACCCGCCCGCGCTGACCCGGAATGCTCGCCGTCGTCCACTTCTCGCCCATGTCAGGCTCCCATCTAATAACGTACCGAAGGTATCTTCTGCCGGAAACGCTAAAGTACTAGCGGTACGTTGTCAACGTACCGCCGGTACCTAAGTTAGGCTGGTGATCATGACTTTCCAGCGCGCGCGAACCGAGGAGCAGCGGGAGATCCGCCGGCGGGCCATCCTCGACATGGCGGCGGCGATGCTCGACGAGATGCCCGTGGCCGCGGTGACCCTGAACGAGCTCAGCCGCCGGGTGGGCCTGGCGAAGCCGAACGTGCTGCGCTACTTCGAGTCCCGCGAGGCCGTGCTGCTGGAACTGCTGGACCGCTTCCTGCGGGAATGGCTCACCGAACTGGCCGTCGACCTGGCCGCCGGCGTCGACGAGAACCTGCCCATGGCCGGGCGGGCGACAGCGGTGGCCGAGACCCTCAGCCGCTCACTCGCCGGCCGGGTGGTGTTGTGCGACCTCTTCGGCGCCCAGGTCAGCGTGCTGGAGCACAACGTCTCCGTCGAGGTCGTGACGCGCTACAAGCGCGCCTCCCTGGAACACCTGGCGACGATGACCGCCCTGATCCGGACGTACCTGCCCGAGCTGGGCGAGAACGCCACCCTGTTCAGCCTGCAGACCATGGTCATGGCCGGCGCGCTGTCCGCCTACAGCACGCCCCCGCCCAGCCTGCAGGCCGCCTACGAGGCCGAACCCGACCTGGCCGCGCTTCACCCGGAGCTGAACGACCAGTTGAAGCTGGCCCTGACCGCCACCCTCCTGGGCGTACTCCCCCGCCACTGACCCGACCCGCGGGGCCATGAAGCTCACGATGATGGCGGCCGGAACACCCGGTCGAGCTGGGCATCGATGAGGGCCAGCGCCTCGTCCGGGCGGTAGAGGCCGACGAGAATCGGGCCGATCAGCCCCTGGGTGAGGAAGTAGAGCGCGGGTGCCTCCACGTCCGGATTGATCCCGTCGCGCAGTTCGCCCAGCCGAGCCGCCTCGCGGAAGTTGGCGATCGACACCGCGAGGATGCGCCCGTATCCGTCGCGCAGCTGCTCGGCGTACGCCGGCGTGACGGTAGCGGCAGAGAAGAACGCGATGTTCACGCACGCCTCCTCGCGGCCGGCCGGATCCACCGGGAGCATCACCGCGGTAGCGGCCCGGATCAGATCGCGGCGCGTCGGCTCCCGCAACGCCCCCACAGTGGCCTGGAGCCGGGCCAGCACGCGTTCGCGCATGTGGGACAGGGCGAACGACAGCATCTGCTGCTTGGTGGGGAAGTAGTGCTGCACGGTGCCCATCGAGACGCCGGCCTGCTGGGCGACGTCGCGCAGGCTCACCGCCTCGAACCCTTGCGTGCTGATGACGGCGAAGACCGCTTCGGTCAGGAGGCGGCGGCGTTGTTCGTGATCGACCAGCTTCGGCACCCACCGAATCTATCTCATGCGAACGCATTGCCATCGATGCCCGTACACGGTTATCATGCGTTCGCATTAAAAAAAATGGGAGGCAGGCATGGGCATCGAGTACGCCGTGAACGGTGACACCAGGATCGCGTACGAGACCTTCGGCACGACCGGTGAGCCGCTACTGCTCGTCCTGGGGCTCGACTACCAGATGGTCTGGTGGCCCGACGCGTTCTGCGAGCGCCTGGTCGAGGCCGGCTTCCACGTGGCCCGCTACGACAACCGGGACACCGGCCTCTCCACGCACTACCCGCAGCCGCCGGACGGCAGCCCGTGGCGGGCCCTGCTCGGCCGCACCCGCCCCCTCTACACGATCGCCGACATGGCCGCCGACGGCCTCGCGGTGATGGACGCCCTCGGCTGGTCCGACGCCCACGTGCTGGGCGGCGCGTCGGCGATCGCGCAGGCCATGGCCCTGCTGCACCCCGACCGGGTGCGCGGCCTCACCCTCTGCATGAGCAGCCCGGCCACCGCGGGAGTTCTGCAGACCTTGCGCTACCTCAAGTTCGGCATCTTCCGCGAGTTCCGCAAACTACCGAAGGCCACCACACCCGAGCAGGAGATCGACAACCTGATCGCGATCTACCGCGCGCAGGCCTCGCCCGGCCACCCGTTCCCCGAACAATGGGTCCGCGAAGCAGCGACACTCAGCCACACCCGCGCCCCCCGCGACCCGCGCACCACCCAGCGACACCTCGCCGCCGGCCGAGCCGTGAAGCTGCCACCCCTGTCCACCGTCACCGCACCCACCCTGATCGTCGCGGGCGCCGACGACCCGATGCTCAAGCCGAGCGCGGGCCGTGACCTGGCCGCCCAGATCCCCGGCGCCCACCTCGTGGAATACCCCGGCGTGGGCCACGACTGGCCCGAGCAGATCTGGAACGACGTGATCGCCCGCATGCCACGCTGACGCGTCGTGGCGCTACCGGCACCTCAGGGGTGGCAGCATGGTGCCCATGCCGAACGGTGCGATACCGGCGATCCCCCATCGGCTGCGGTACGCGCTTGCTCGATGGGACGGCGCAGCCGGCGCTGCGGACAGCGAGGCCGAAGCGGTCCAGGCATTCGTGACCGCGATGGTGTGGGGGTACGGACCGGCGGGATACGGCGCCTTCCGCACCGCGCGGATCCTGACAAAGAACCCGCAAGCCCCGCAGATTTTGCGGAAGGCGCGCTGATCCTCGACCAGGTGGTGCAGCGGTGGCTACACCATTGAGGACGCCGCTTCGGCCTTCGCCTCTCTGGCGAACGTCAGCCCTGCCGATCGGGACGACTTCGAGCAAGGCAGCAAGCAGCTCAAACACATCCTGCACTCACGAAACGCCTGAATCCGGTATCACACCTGGCCTTCGCTGCCGTGCCGGAGGCGTCACCAGCCCACCGGGCGCCGCTCACGCCGGAGGAGGCTCGGGCAGTTCCCAGACCCGCGCGAACTCACCGGAGATCTCCGGTGCGTCCCACACCAGCCGGATACCGGCCGCCACCGAGTCGATCTCCGCGGCCGACGACCCGGAGATCACGAAATCGTGCGGGATCACCCGGCCGGCCCGATCTCGGCGTCCCAGCGGATCCGGGAACCGCAGCGCCACCCGGTCACCGGCACGGTGACAGACCTCCGGCCCGTCCCCGGCGTCCGCGAAGGCGGCCTCGTACTCCAGCAGCGGATCGGCGAGCCCTCCGTCGAGGAGGAACCGGAAGCCCCACGTACGCCCGCGTGTCGCCCAGATGAGGCTCATCTCCGGCTCCGCAGCAGGACGCGCTCCGACTCACCCCGGTCCAGGTCCATCCGATAGCTGGTCAGGGTGGCCGACAGGTTCTCCTGCTTGGTCACCGCCTCGGAGTTGACCTTTCGGAGCTGGTCACCGACCAGCTTGAACGCTTCGCTCACGACATCCGGCCCGACACGGTTCGCCAGTGCGCCGAGTGGGCCCGGTAGGCCACTCGTCTTGCGCCTGACCAGCGCTGCGGCCAGTTTCTCGGTGCCGGCCAGAATGCTCCCGGCGACCTTGCTGGGCACCTGCATGATCCTGTTCCAGTGGAGGTGCCGCTCGAACGGGAGGATCGCGGCCACCGGCAGGATCAGCTCCACCCCGATCCGCTTGGTCACGTCGATTCGGCCCGGTGCGAACCGCGCCGACGACAGCAGCATGAAGTCTTCGCCGACGGACAGTACGTCGCGGCCTTCCACCAGGTCGCCGATCACATCGCGCAGCTCGTCGATCTCGTCGCAGGCCTTGTCGATGACAAGATCGCGGAACCGGAACACGTCCATGCCCGGCAGCAGGTCCGCCTTGGACAGCGCCAGGACCCAGATCCGCGGGAAGTCGACGAGCTTGCCGTCCTTCAGCAGGTCGTCCTTGAGCCGCAGCAGCCCGTTGCGGAAGTCGACGAACAGCGACTTGAGGTACCGCTCCTCCTCGCCCGCGTTGTCCAGCAGCCGCTGCCCGTCCACCAGCAGAAGAGCGACGTCGGAACCGAGCAGATCCTTGAAGGTGTCGATCCGGCGCCGGGCCTCCTCGGCCCCGCTCGGCTCCTGCTCGAACCACTCACCCGGGTAGTCGTGCCACACGAGGCGCAACGCGTCGAACGGCCGCGCCTTCGCCTCCGAGGAATCAGAGCCGTCTTTCATCTTCACCGTGAAGGCGTACGACCGCGCGGCGAATCGGGTCTGCGCCGGCGTGTCCGCCGCATCCCGCATACCGACGTAATTCTTGTACAACCGCTGACCATGTCCGACATTGTCGGCAAGGACGTTGAAAAGCCGTCGCTGCAGGTATTCCGGCTCTTGCGTGGCCCCGTAGAACGAGGACAGCAGCACCGTCTTACCACTGCCACTTCCGCCGAACACGGCAATGTGCTGTTCCTGCACTCGCGGTTGCATCCGAGGATCTTAAGCAACGGCGGCGTCCATCCCCGAACCGGCCGCGCATTCGCCAGCTCGGGCCCGAATGAGCCCATAAGAGATGCTGGGACGGCGAGGCGAAGTCCTGCTGCCCGCCCAACCCTGGAATTTGAGAGAGCCGACTGATCGATGCGCATTGACTGGGACGAGCTGCCCGAGGCCGTCACGACCGAGATCGCCGACCGCGTCGGCGAAGGTCACGTCATCCCGGCCACGGCCGGTGACCACGCGGAGATAGCCGCCACCGTCACCGGGTGCCGAGGAAAGGTCTTCGTCAAGGCAGCCCATACCGATCTCGGTGTCCGGTCGCTGCGCTTCGAGCTGCGGGTGAGTGAGGCCGTCAGCACGTCCCACTCACCCGCGGTCGAGTGGTACTTCGAGGCGGCCGGCTGGCTGGTGGTCGGCTTCGAGCACTGCGACGGCCCGCACGCCGACCTGTCCCCGGCAAGCCCCGGCCTGCACCTTCTCGGGGAGGCGCTGACGGTGCTCGGTGACCAGCCAGCACCTGATGTGCCGTTGTTCGATCCGAAGGCGCGGCTCGGGTTCGAGCACCCCGCGATGGCCGGCGACACGCTTGTTCACACCGACCTCTGTCCGGCCAATCTGATCGTGACCCCGCGCGGTCTGCGGATCGTCGATTGGGCGATGGCGACCCGGGCCGCACCGTGGGTGGAACTGGCCGCTGTCATGCCATGGCTCATCGGTAGCGGCCACACCCCGCAGCAGGCCGAAGAGTGGGTGGCGGGACACCCGGCGTGGGCTGCGACCGACCCCGACGTCATGACCTTCTTCGCGACGCGCAACGCCGACAAATGGTCGGCCAAGGCCCACACCACTCACCTGCCCTGGATGCGCGACCTCGCGACGTGGACCGGCCAGTGGGCGGCATATCGCCGCCAGAAGGACCTCGCAACCCTCTGCCGCAACCTCGGCAAAGCCCAGGCGACCACACGACCATGACGAACAGGAGCAGGGTCCCGACCCAGGACCGGCACGCCAACGCGACCGCGAAGCGGAGCAAGCCCCAGCAAACCAAGCAGAACGCCCCCGACGCGACCGCGAAGCGGAGCGAGCCCGAGCGACCGAACCAAGCACAACGCCCCCGACGCGACCGCGAAGCGGAGCGAGCCCCCAGCCACCCACAAAGGGCGAGCCCGGCAGAGGGGGTGCGGGTGGCGAAGCCCCCGCCGCGCGACGAAGTCGCGCATGACAAAACGAGCGCCCCCGTCTGCGCATTCTGCAGACAGGGGCGCCCCAAGCTCGTGGGCGATACTGGGATCGAACCAGTGACCTCTCCGGTGTGAACGGAGCGCTCTCCCGCTGAGCTAATCGCCCTCAACGAGAAGGAACTCTACTAGACGGGTCCCGTCTCGTGCGAATCAGGGGTCACCGCATGCCGAGCCAGCCCAGGGCGACCTGAACGAGATCGATGCCGAAGCTGAGCCGGACGCTTGTCCAGACCACCGCGCTGATGAAGATCATGCCGATCAGGCCGACGAGGGCGCGGATCGGGAGAGACTGGCGGGCGATCCAGTGGGTCCAGCTTTGGACGTGCCGCTTGGTGAAGGCGAGGAGTCCTCGGGCCCAGTGGAACTCGACGGCCAGGATGGCGAGCCCCAGGATCACGATCGCCCAGCCGGGGCCGGGGAACGGGATGAGGACGATGCCGACGGCCACGACCAGGCCGCCGAGGACACCGACACCGATCTTGAGAGCGAGCCGCCCGCTGGAGTTGGACCGGATACGGTCGAGCACACGCACGTCTGAAACCTCGTCGTCCGTTTTTGGGCCCATTTCATCCCTCAGTGTCCGGGAGCCCCGTCACTACCCGGGAGGAATGGACGTTACCGGAGTAAGTCAACTGCTGGACCACCCGACGCCGGGCGGAACCGAGTACCTGGGCAGAACAGGACAAGATATCGCTTTGCGTCCTGCGCGGTGGCGTTTTCGGAACCGTCTTCCCACTACTGGGTGAGATCAGCGTATGGCGGAGCGTAACGACAGGGATCACCTGAGTATGGGAAACGCGGGGTTCACCAGCCTCGCAGCGGTGCCGGGGGGAGTTCGTCCATGAGTACCATTCGTCCAACGACCGTCGAGGTCGAAACCTCGCTGCGGCTCGTAGCGCCTGACGCGACGGCACTGCCCGTGCGCGCCAGCTTGCGGTACGACCCAGCTGACCCATATGCGGTCCACGTGTTGTTCCACGCAGAATCAGCCGGTGGGGAAGCCGTGAGCTGGTCCTTCGCGCGGGAACTTCTCGTGACCGGGCTCGATGAGCCGGCCGGGATCGGCGACGTACGGGTGTGGCCCTGGGCCACTCCGCGGGGCGACTTCGTCGCCTTGGCCCTGTCGTCACCGGACGGCAACGCGCTGTTCGAGGTACCGCGCAGCGTCCTGGTCCGGTTCCTGCGGCGCACCTATGTGGTGGTGCCGCGTGGCCGGGAGTCCGACCACCTGGACGTCGACGCGGCAGTCAACAGGTTGCTGGCAGGCCGATAGGGCGGCAACAGCACGCGTGATCAAAGGGCGACCCGCTCGGACACTGCCGGTCCGCGCGGGTCGCCCTTTATCCGGATATGTAATAGATCTCCGAAAAGGAATCGGAATCGGACGTATAGCGAATCCCGAGCACGAAAACGGACATAAGCCCCGGCGTGGTCACTAGTGGGTGCGTAGACCGTCATCGACAGTTACCGTCGGCGCGATGCCAGCAATCATTTCCGCCGATGCGGCGCCCGCTCAGCTCCTGCCCGACCGGGCGGGGATCGGCGGCTGCGCCCTTCCGGTGACCGCCGGCGCCGTCACCGGGCTCCTTCCCTGCCACGCTCTCGTGCTGACCGTTACCGGTCCGGTGACCGCGGAGGTGGACTTCAGTGTCCATCGCTGCGCGCCGGGCACCCTGCTCTGGATCCGTCCCGGGCAGGCGGTCAGGTTCGAACCGGGAGACCACGAGACCAGGACGATCGTCTTCCGCCCGGGCCTGTTCGCGCCGGCGGGCCATCCGGACGAGCTGCCCGGCCTCGCGCCCGAGGATCCGGGCGGACCGGCCCGCCGGCCGGTGCGACTGGACGACGACGCGACCTTCGACCGCCTGGCACGCGACACCGCCGGGCCACCGGGGGAATCGGCCGGCGACCCGGTGGTCGCCGCCCTGCTCCGGCACCAGCTCGCCGCCCTGCTGCTGCGGATCAGCCTGCTCGACCCGGGCGACCCGCCGCCGGGGCACGTGGAGAGCCGCACCTTCGAGCGGTTCCGCCGGCGCCTGGAGGAGCGTTACCCGCACACCCGCCGGGTGGAGGACTACGCGGGCGAGCTCGGCTGCTCCGTGCGTACCCTCACCCGCGCCAGCCTGGCACTCACCGGCCGCACCGCCAAGCAGGTCGTCGACGACCGCGTCGCCCTTCAGGCGCAGCGGCTGCTCGCCGCGACGCCGCTGTCGGTCGCGGAGGTGGGCCGCAGTCTCGGGTTCGGGGAACCGACGAACTTCGGCCGCTTCTTCCACCGGGAGACCGGCCTGAGCCCTGGCCATTTCCGGACGCGGTACCGCGACGATCAGCCCAGCGGGATACCCGGTCAGCGACTGCCGTCTGACTGACGGTAATTCTGCGGCCGGCAATTCCCATAAACCCCTGGGGTATATACGTCCGATTGGCGTGGGAGGGGCATGATGGTCAGGTGCAGATCTCCGCGCGCGGTGACTACGCGGTCCGGGCCGCCCTCAGTTTGGCGCAGGCCTATCCCGCCCTGATGTCCGCCCAGGCCATTGCCCAAGAACAAGAGATGCCTCGGAAGTTCCTCGAGGCGGTGCTCGCCGACCTGCGTCGTGCCGGTGTGGTGCGCGCGCAGCGTGGCGCCGAGGGTGGCTACACGCTGTCGCACCCACCGCGGGACGTGACGATCGGGTCGATCCTGCGGGCCGTCGACGGACCCCTCGCCGGCGTGCGCGGCCTGCGCCCCGAGGAGACGCAGTACACCGGTGCCGCGGAGAACCTGCCGAACCTGTGGGTGGCGGTCCGGGCCGCGGTCCGGGAGGTGGTCGACGAGGTGAGCCTCGCCGAGCTGATCAGTGGCCGGATGCCGGCGCACGTCCGCAAGCTGACGACCCGCCCGGACGCGTGGCAGCCACGCTGACCCGGCGCGCGTCCGGCACGGGCCCGGCCACGCTTGTCGCGCACGGATCCGGGCACGTCGATCGCGACTGACGTTTGTGGATCGAGGAGATCGGGAATCGTCCGCCCATCCAAACGAGATGGGAGCGTTCCGATGGGACTCGTGTTCCGCAGCCGCAAGAAGTTCGGCCCCCTCATTCTGAACTTCACCGAGAACGGCTACTCGTCCTGGACCTTCAAGATCGGTCGCTGGTCCTGGAACTCCAAGACCCGCGCGCACCGCTACGACCTGCCCGGTCCGGTGTCCTGGAAGCAGGACAAGAGCCGCAGCCGGTGACCCGTCAGGAGTTCCCGCGGATCACGACGTCGCCCCCGAGCCGCCCGTGCTCGGGGCTGCGCGTCACCGTCCCCGCGTCGACAAGCGAATGCAGCACCCGGGTCGCGTCCGCGGCTCGGTAGACGGTCTCGGTGAGCGTGAAGGTGCGCAGCTCGGTCACCGTGGCGGCACCCACGACGGACAGGTGCGCGAGCATCTCCCGGCGCAACGGCCCCGGGTGCGGTTCGAGCGAGATGTCGATCAGGTGCCGTTCCGGGTCGGCGGGGTCGCGTAGCCGTACGCCCGCGAACTCGTCCACCGCCCAGAGCGCCTCCTTGAAGCTCTCCAGGCTCTTCGCGGAGGTGGTGGCGAAAGCCACCACCTCGCCGGGTTCCGTGCCGGTCGCCAGTTCCGCGGCCGTGAACAGCGGGAACCCCAGTTCCCGGTAGGGCTCGACGGAGACGCCGGGCGCCAGCGTCAGCACCACCTCGGCGGGCTTGCCGATGGTCGCGGCCGACACGGTGGGCACGGCCGGCGACGCGCTTGCGCTTGCCCCGTCCAGGAAGGCGAGCAGGGGTACGCCCGAAGCACCCGCCGCCTTCAGCGCTACCGGCAACCGCGCGTCAGTCCCGCCACCCACCGGGAGCACCGCGAGCCCGGCCCCCGCGCCCATGTCCCGCTGGGCCCCGATCAGCCGCTCACCCACCCCGGTGACGTCGTCGCCGACCGCCACCATGGACAGTTCCCGCCCGCGGGTCAGGTCGGGCAGCTCGGCCAGGGCACGAACCGCCGCCTCCGCCGCTGCGCCGCCGTCCGCGTCGGCGTAGCCGTGCACATAGGTGGCCCGCCGGGACCGGTGCAGCGCACCCGCCGCCCAGGCCTGCAGGTGACGGACGAGCAGTTCGCGCTTGACGGATGAGATCGGGGACATACCGAAGTTCTACCCTGTCCACTTCGGTGCCCGAAACTTGTACCTACGGTGTTCATCCGAGCACTATGAGATACATGGCCGCTCCGCTCGCTGAACTGACCGCCCAGGCGCAGACGCTGTCGACGGCCGGCGACCTCACGGGTGCCCGGGCCGTCCTGGACCGGGTGCTGCGTGACGCCAACGCCGATCCCCGGCGCGCCACCGCCGACCTGGCGATCGCTGCCGCCCTGCACGCCCGGGTGCTGATCGCCCTCGGCGACCCGCAGGCGGCCCGGCTGTGGGCGGCCTTCGCGCACGCCGCCGAGGAACGGCTGCACGGCCGCCGCGACGAACGCACCATCGCGGCGGCCGCCACGCACGCGGCCGTGCTGCAGCAGATCGGCCAGCACGGACGGGCCGCGCTCGTCTACCACGACCTGGTCGGCGAACTGGCCCGGCTGGACGGGCCGGCCGCTCCCCGGGTGCTCGCCGCCGAGGCCGACCTGGCGATCGCCGAGCACGCGGCCGGGCACTGCGGCACCGCCCGGGCCCGGCTGTCCCGCGCCTGGCGGCACCACCGTGACGTCCACGGTGACGCGGCGCCGGCCGGCATCAAGATGCTGGCCCGGCTCGGCGCGATGGAACGCGAGTGCGGCCGGGACCAGGAGGCCGCCGAACACCTGGAGCTGGCACAGGAGCTGAGCGCGCGGTACCTGCCGGCCGATCATCCGCTGGCCCGGCAGGCCACCCGGCTGGCCGGCGCCGGGCCCACCGGGCGGCACACCTGCGGGCGGCGGGAACAGAGCGACGGTACGCCGTTCCGGCCGTTCCCCCGCCGGCCCACAGTTCCCGACCCCGGTCCGGCGAGCCCGTCGCCGTACCCGGCGAAGGCGCCCGGCATGCCACCGCCGGACGACCGCCCCACCGACCCCAGCGGCACGGTCTACCCGGTCGAGGACGACATGCCGGCGCCCGACAACCGGCCCACCGACCCGAACGGGACCGTCTACCAGCAGCCGCTCTACCTCAGCGACCTGAACCGGCTGCCCGGTGACCTGACCGGCCGCCACGCCCGCGCGGACACGCCGCCGCCGCTGCCCGGCCATCCCGCGCCGGACTACGGTGACGACGGCAGACCGGCGCCGGTGGGCACCGCGTTGCCCGTACGCCTGGATCGGCAGCCGCGGTCCCGCCCCGCGAACCCCCTGCTGCTCGCCGCCGCCCTGGCCGGCGCTGTCGCGGCTGCCGCCGCCGTGGTGATCCTGACCCTGCCGGACGCCGACGGCGCCACCGGCCCGCAGGCCGCCCCCTCGGCGAACCCGCCCGCCGCCGGCGCACCCGGCGGCACCGCGTCCGGCCCGGTGACCGAGAGCACGACCGCGGCGGAACCGGGCGCACCGCAGAACGTGCGGCTGCGCGACGACGGGGACAGCGTCTCGCTGCAGTGGGTCTACCCACGCGGCGCGCGGGGCCCGGTGCACATCTCCGGCGGGCGGACCGGCGAGGAACCGAAGAAGTTCCAGGAACTGCCCGGCGGTGCCGCCGACTACGTCGTCTACAACCTCAACGAGCGGGCGAACTACTGCTTCCGGGTCGCGGTGGAGTACGGCGCGGACCGGATCGCCGACTCGGCACCCGTCTGCACCCGCCGCTGAAGAGTCCGCTCCACCCGCCCCTGTTCGCACCCGCCGCTGAGGGGCCCGCAACCCGTCCGCAACCAGGATCGACCCGATCTGCCACCCGGGCGGCGGACTGTGGGACGTCACGGCGAGCACAGGAAAGTAGGGACAGTGACGACCGAGACGGTGAGCTGTGTCCCCGCCCTCGAAGCCCTCGAGAGATCGATCGAGGAGCTCGAGGGTCGTCCCATGTCGCAGTTCCGAACCGTCCGGGCGCCCGCCGAAGCCCTCGAACGGCAGGCCCGTGAACTGGGCGCCGACGAGCTGGCCCAGCGGGCGCTGCTGCTCCTCGCCGCGGTGCTGCTGCGCGAGGGCCGTACCGGTGAGGGCGGCCAGCTGGCACATCAGGTCCGGTCCTGGGCCGAGCTGCACGACTCGCCGTACGTGCGGGCGCGCGCCCACCGGGAGCTCTCCATCTTCTACCGGGCCGTCGGTGACTTCTCCGAGGGCCTGACCCACGCCGTGCAGGGCGTCGCCGTGCTCCCCGACGACGTGCCGGGCAACGTACGGGCACGTCACCTCCTCTCCCTCTCGGTGGCACTGGAGGAGGGTGGCTCGCCGATGGATGGCGAACGCCGGGCCCGGGAGGCGCTGACCCTGGCCGCGACGGCCGGTGACACCGAACTGACCCTGCTCGTCCTCAACAACCTGGCCTACAGCGCGTTCGAGCTGGACGACGAGCCGTCCGCCCGGCTGCTGGTCGGGCAGATGCGCGAGATCCAGCAACGCACCGGCCACCGGTTCGGCGCCAACGAACTCGACACGATGGCCCGGGTCGAGCTGATGGGCGGCCGGTACGCGGCCGTCGAGGCCCTCCTGCAGCCGGTGCTGGCCGACCAGGTCGCCGCGAACGAGGGCGACGCGGTCGCCGAGTGCCTGCTCACGCTCGCCCTGGCCCGCCGGCAGAACGGCCGTTACGAGAAGGCGCAGGAGGCCCTGGACTCGGCCCGCGTGCTCTGCGCCGAACGGGAACTGGCCGCGGTCAGCGCCCGGGTCCGTGAGGAGCAGGCCGCCCTGTTCGCGGCGACCGGGCGGTTCGCCGAGGCGTACGAGGAACACCGCGTCTTCCACGCCGAGGCCGCCGCGCTGCACTCGGCGCAACGTGACGCCCGGGCCCGCGCACTGCAGGCCGTCTTCGAGGCGAACGAGGCCCGCCGCGACAGCGAGCACTTCCGCGAGATGGCCCACCGTGACCCGCTGACCGGCCTGCACAACCGCCGCTACATCAACGAGCGGGTGCCGGACCTGCTGCTCGACGCCGCCGCCAAGTGCCTGCCGTTCTCGCTCGCCATCATCGACCTGGATCACTTCAAGCGCGTCAACGACACGCTGTCGCACTCCACCGGGGACACCGTGCTCCAGCACGTCGCCGAATTGCTCACCGAGGCCGCCTGCGGTTCGGCGTTCGCGGCGCGGATGGGTGGAGAGGAGTTCCTGCTGGTCTACCCCGGTGTGGACGCCGCCGAGGCGACCGAGCGCTGCGAGCGGCTGCGGCTGCGGATCCGGGCGCACGGCTGGGAGCCGATCACCGGGAACCTCCCGGTCACCACCAGCGTGGGCGTGACCACGACGCCGGACGGCAGGGGTACGTTCTCGGCGCTGCTCTCCGAGGCGGACCGCAACCTTTACACGGCGAAGCGGGACGGCCGTGACCGGGTGGTCGCCGGCCTGTTCACCTGATCCCTGTTCGCCCTCTTTGATCCGACTGTCCTTCGAGCCGGCTGTCCTTTGAGCCGACTTCCTTTGATCCGCTGCAAGGCTGGGTACTGACGTAGCCATGCCGAGATCAACGGGGTTCCGCAGCCGCTGGACGACGGTGTCCGGGGTGCGCACCCACGACCGTCACCGCTGCGCTGCCGCCGGCGTACCGGTGGTGCTGGTCCACGGCCTCGCGGTCTCGCACCGCTATCTGCTGCCGACCGCCCGCGCCCTGGCACCCCACCACCCGGTGCTGGTGCCCGACCTCCCGGGCTTCGGGCTCAGCGACAAGCCGGGCACCGCCTGGGACGTCGACGGGCACGCCGCCCACCTGGCCGCCTGGCTGGACGCCCTCGCCCTCGATCACGTCTGCCTGGCCGGTCACTCGTTCGGCGCCGAAGTGGTCGCGCGCCTCGCCGTACGCCGCCCGGATCTCGTGGCCGCCCTGGTCCTCGCTGGTCCCACCACCGACCCGGTGGCCCGCTCACGCACCGGCCTGGTCCGCCGTTTCCTGGTCGACATGCTCGTCGAGGCACCGGCACAGGCCCCGATGATCGCCCGCGACGCGATGGTGGCCCGCCCGTGGCGGGTGCTGGCGACGGTCGATCACTCGGTCCGCAACCACATCGAGGACGACCTGGCCCACCTGCCGGTTCGCCCGCTGGTGCTGGGCGGCGAACTCGACCCGATCGCACCGGCCCGGTGGCGCGCGAGCGTGGCCTCGCTGACCGGCGGCACATCCGTCACCATCCCCGGCGCCGCGCACAACGCACTGACAACCTCCGGGCGCCGCGCCGCGAACGCCATCGCCGGCCACCTCGCGCGCACGCGGCCGGTCAGCCCGCGCTGAGGCTCACCCCCTGCCGGCCGCTCAGCTCCCGCTGAGGCTCACCCCCTGTCGGCCGCTCAGCTCCCGCTGCGGCTCACCCCTGCCCGGCCGCTCAGATCCCGCTGCGGCTCACTCGCCCTGCCGGCCGGTCGCCAGCTCGGTCACGATGTCCAGGTGCCCGACGTGCCGGGCGTACTCCTGCAGCAGGTGGAAAAGAACCCGTTCCAGAGTCGCCGGGTCGGCGCCCTCCCAGCGCTCGCCGGGCTCCCCCACCGCGGCCAGGTCGGTGCCGGTCGCCACGGCCGCGGTGTGCGCCCCCTGGGCCCGCAGCTCCGCCGCCAGACCCGCCAGCGTCTCCGACTCACCGACGTACCACCGGTCGTCGCGCCGATCCGCCCACGGGTCACCCACGTCCCGCCCCTGGAACCCCCACTCGATCCAGCGCCGCTCCACATGCCGCAGGTGTTTGACCAGCTCCAGCGGAGTCCAGCCGGACGGCAGCCGGCTGGACCGCAGCTCGGCCGGCGGTAGAGCGGCCGCCTTCTCCAGCAGCGTCTCCCGGAAGTACTCCAGGTAGCGTACGAAAACCTCGGCACGGTCGGCGGCGGGCCCGGTCGGCGCCGGGAACTCGATGGTCACCCGAGAGATTATGGACGGCGAAGGACGGCGTACGGGTACGGGTACGGCAGACCACCGCGACAGTCGTCATCGATCGGAGTCGGCCCAGTCGACGCCCACGGCTACCGCGGCTACAGGCACCAGCCACCGGAGCCCAGCTGTCACCCACGGCTGCTCCGAAGCGCTCCCACACCACCACCAGTGACAGCCAACCAAACCAGCCGTCACCCACGGCTGCCCGAAAGCCCTCCAACTCCACCACCAGCGACAGCCGACCAAAGCAGCTGTCACCCACGGCTGCCCGAAAGCTCTCACACGACCACCAGCCAACCAGCTGTCACCCACGGCTACTTGAAAGCGCTCCACCCCACCACCAGTGACAGCCGACCAAACCAGCTGTCAGCCGCGGCTGCCTGAAGGCGCTCCACCCCCACCACCAGTGACAGCCGACCGGGTGGAGCTTGCGCTTGTGGTAGCCGGGCTCGCCCTTGGTCGACCGCAAGCACGAGCCCGGGCACGGAATTGCCCGACCCGGCCCACTTGGGCGACGAGTAGTGCGAGCCGAGCGGTCGATCCCGAGCAGGCCCCGGGGAGACCGCGGCCGCCGGGCTCACCGGGCCCAACCCGGTCAACGTCGGCGATCACCGCACTGGCCGCCGCGCAGGATCACCGGCACATCGAGAAGTTGATCGTCCAGCGGTGCGAAATCGCGGTTTCAGCCCCATGATCACCGCGATTTCGTAGCGCTGGACGATCAACTTCGCTGCGGAGGCGACGCGGCAGACAGGTAGGCGGAGACGACGCGGCAAGGCGCCGCCGCCAGGCCCGGGAAAACGACACGGCGGTGCTCCGCAGCCAGATGCGCGGAGACGACGCGGCAAAGCCCTGCAGACGGGCCGGCGGTGACCGGAAGCGGCGTCACACCGGTGAGCAGCGCGAGGACCGCGAGGACCGGTGTCGCGCGGGCGACGAATGCCTGCGGGATCAGCGCGACGGCCAGGGAGCCGGAGGCGACGGGCCGGAGGCGACGGGCCGGAGGCGACGGGCCGGCTGAACGCAGAACCTGGGGACTAAAGGTCCAGGTCGACCCGCACCGGGTAATGGTCCGAGGCGTGCTCGGCGGCGCCGCCCCGGATGACGTGCAGGTCGTGGGCCCGGGCTGCCACCGCCGGGGCGGCCAGCACGTAGTCGAGGCGCATCCGGCCGAATTCGGCTGCGGCGAGGCCGGTGGTGGGCACGGTGCTGAGGTCGGCCGCGGTACCGCCCAGATCGGTGATCCCAAGGTCGCGGCTGCCAGGAAGGTCGGTGCCGGCAAGGTCGGTGCCGGCAAGGTCGCTGCCAGGAAGGTCGCTGCCAGGGAGGTCGGTGCCGGCGAGGTCGGTGCCGGCGAGGTCGGTGAAGCCGGCGCTGAGGAAGGCTGCCACCGCCCGGGTGTCGGGTTCGCCGTCGGGGCCCAGGTGCCGGCGCCGGTAGACGGCCGGCAGGTCGGCGAGGGGGGCCGGGTCGCCCGGTGCGAGACCGTTCAGGTCGCCGGTGATGACCGTGAGGCCGCGGCCGGCGTGCCGGGCGGCGAGGAAGCGGGCCTCGCGCATCCGGCGGTACGGCGAGATCGGGTTGAGGTGGGTGCTGACCACGGTGAGCGGGCCGGCGGTGGTGGGGACGGTCGCCTCGGCCGCCGCGTGATGCAGCCGCCACCGCACACCGGACCGGCGGGCGATGCGCAGTGGCGGGCGGACCAGTACCGCGACCGGCTGGCCGAAGACGGAGCGGACCAGGTGCGCGGTCATCCCCACTGCCGTGGCGAGCCCGGTGAGCCGCCGGTCCCCGTACCCCGGGAAGTCGCGCAGCTCCTGCAACGCCAGGATGTCGGGGCGGACGGCCCGGACCACCTCGATGATCGCCGGCAGGCGGTCCCCTCCGCCGGTGCGGATGTTCCAGGTCATCAGCCGCAGTGTCATCCGATGCTCTCCAACCGGCGCCCGGTGGTGGCTTCGGCGGCCTCGTCCGCCGCTTCGACGGCCGACGCGGGGTGGGCGTTGGGGCGGATCGTGAACCACAGGACGGTGATCCACGCCGTGGTGAGCAGGGCGGCGCCGAGCATGTCGGTGGGGTGGTGCATGCCGCGGTACATCCGGGACAGGGCGACACCGAGCGGCATGATCACCGCGAGGGCCGGGAAGATCCAGCGCCACGGCTGCCGGAACCGGGCCATCGTGATGATCGCGATCGCGGCCCAGACGCACATGGTCGCGGCGATGTGACCGGACGGGAACGACGACGTCGGCATCGGGCCGTCGAGCTGCTCGATCGGCGGGCGCGGGCGGTCCACCGCGGCTGCCGCGCAGAGGAAGAGGGTGAGCTCGCCGACCATGGTGAGCACCAGGAACAGCACCGGGCGCCACTGCCGCCAGAGGGCCAGCGCGAGCGGGCAGAAGATCAGCGAGATGAAGAGGATGGCGTGCGTGTCGCCGACCTTGCTCCACGCCCAGCTCAGTTCGTCCAGGAACGGGGTGCGGTGGCTCTGCAGCCACGCCGGGAACGCCTCGTCGAAACCGGGCGTCCACCGCTTGACGGTGTATCCGACCAGGTAGAGCAGACCGAACACGAAGACCCAGCCGACCAGGATCTCGGCCGCCTTCGCCCACGGGTGCGGCAGGACCGGGCCTTCGGCGGGCGCCAGTCGCAGATCCGGACCGGCTTCCGGTTCGAGGCCTTCGGTGAGCTCGGAGGCCGGGTGACCGGCTTCGCGGCGCCAGAGACGGAAGGCGTACGCCGTGATGCTGATCCACGCCACCCCGAGCAGCCACCCGGCCAGCACGTCGGAGACGTAGTGCACGCCGAGCGCGACCCGGGTGAACCCGACCGCCGCGACGATCACGGCCGCCGCGCCGATGAAGAAGGGGCGCCAGCGACGCCGGATCGCGGGCAGGAAGACCAGCACGATCATGCCGTAGACGACCATCGAACCGAGGGCGTGCCCGCTGGGGAAGCTGTTGCCGGGCGCCGTCGCGACGGGTACCTCGACCACCGGGCGCAGCCGGCCGATGAGCGCCTTGAGCGACGGGTCGAGCACCATGGCCCCGGCGCCGGTGACGATCAGGTAGAGCGCCGGCCGTGGCCGGCGCCGGATGATCAGCATCAGGACCAGCAGCGCGACGAGCGGGACCAGGAAGCCCCGCCCACCTGCCGCGGAGATCTGTTTCAGGACGGCGACCACCGTCTCCGAACCCGCCGCCCAGCGGTTCAGGCCGTCCGCGACCGCGCGGTCCAGATCCTGCAGGGGACCCCAGTGGAACCGCACCAGCAGCAGCAGGACCCCGAAACCGAGGCCGACCGCGAGGACCGCGAGCAGTCCCAGAACACTCCGCTCGGCGAAGTGCCGCACCGGGGCCCAGCCGGCCCGTTCCACCACACCGCTGTCGTCGGTCACCGCGTTGTCGTCGGTCACCGCTCTGTCATCCGTCACAGCCACGGGCCGTGTCTTACCCGGACGGTTCAGCCGGTACACCGGGGGTCCGCTGACCGGGTATGTCGTCCGTCGATGGCTCCCACTGGTCGGGCTGTGCCGGTTTGGCGCCGACCCGGCTCGCCTCCAGTTGTGCCGCGAACGCCAGGCCCAGGAAGAACGCGATGCCGGTCAGGTTCGCCCAGATCAGCAACGCCATGATCGCGGTGAGCGGACCGTACGTGGCGCCGAAACTGTCGCTGAACCGGACGTACCCGGCGAGTGCCAGGCTGGCCAGCCACCACAGCACGGTGGACAGCACGGCACCGAAGAGCAGCCAGGACAGGGCCGGTTGTTTGCGCCGGGGCGAGTACCGGAACAGGGCGCCGACCGCGAAGATGATCAGCACGAGGCTGACCGGCCAGCGCACCACGTCCCACGTCACCCGCAGGCCGTGGGACAGCCCGAGGTTCCGCTCCGCCGAGTTGCCCGACGCGCGTCCCGCCACCAGCAGCAGGAAGCCGAAGAGCGCCGGCAGGCCGGCGGTGACCGCCAGGAGGGTGGCCCGCACGTACTTCCCCAGGGCCGGGCGGTCCCGCTCCACCCCGTAGATCCGGTTCGCGCCGCGCTCCACCTGCGCCATCGCCATGGTCAGCGCGACCAGGCCGGTGACCATGCCGAGAGCCAGGGCGACCTCACCGGCCTCCTCGGTGCGCTCGCCCTCGTTGAGCAGTTCCCGGACCACGTCCGCACTGGCGCCCGGGGTGAGCGCGATGACGGTGTCCGCCACCACCTGCCCGCCGGCCTCCACCCCCAGGTCGGTGGCGAGACCGGAGAGCGCGATGAGGAACGGCACGATCGCCAGGCACAGCTGCAACGCGAACGCCCGGGAGTGGCTGAAGCCGTCGCCGTACCGGAACCGGATGAAGGCGTCACGCAGCAGCGGCCAGCGGCCGTAGTGCCGCAACGCCAGGAACGCGTCGTCGGCGGAGAGGTCGTCCCCGGACATGGTCCGTGTCTCGGGGACCTGTTCGGTACTGCTCAAAGGTTCTCCGCCCGCTCGGCGACCGCCTCGGCGTCGGTGGCCAGGTCAGGGTCGGTGTCGGGCTGCGGCACGCAGAGCAGCAGCGCCTTCGGCCGTACGTGAATCTTCATGGTCTTCCCCGGTGCGATCAGATCTCCGTCGAGCTGACGTGCCTGTGCCCGGTTACTGTAGATCTCCACACGGGATGCGGTGTACGTCTCCATCAGCGGCACCCGTTCCTGCCGGCGCAGCACCGCCAGGGCCAGGGCAGCCCAGTGCGCGAGGTTCGCCGGGGTCAGCACCGCCACGTTGAGCTTGCCGTCGTCCGGTTCGGCCTTGCTGAGCAGCCGCACGCCGCCCTGCAGCCGGCCCACGTTGCCGACGATCACAGCACGGGGGCGGCGCGGCATCGGCGGGCCGCCGTCCAGCCGGATCCGGATCCGCATCGGGCGGTCCAGCAGGTGCTTGGCGGCCCCGCCGACGTACGCCAGCCAGCCGATCCGCTTCTTCGCGGTCTCCGACGTGCCCTCCAGCATCTGCGCGTCGAACCCCATGCCGGCCATCACCACGAAGCACCGGTCGTCGATCACGCCGACGTCGATCCGGCGGCGGCCGCCCTCGAGGGCGACCTCCAGACCGGTCGCCGGGTCGGTGCCGAGGCCCAGGTTGGCGGCGAGCAGGTTGCCGGTGCCGGCGGGCAGGACGGCCAGGGCCACGTCGGACCCGGCGAGCGCCGTGACGACAGCGGTGACCGTGCCGTCGCCGCCGCACGCGAAGACCAGCTCGGCGCCGTCCGCCACGGCCTGCTTCGCCTGCCCGCGGCCGGGGTCGTCGGGGGTGGTCTCGTACCACCGCGGTGCCGGCCAGCCGGCCTTCTCCAGGCCGTCGCCGACGATCTGGCGCAGCTCATCGAGATCGGGCACCTTGACGGGGTTGAACACCACGGCGGAACGAGGTCCAGTCACGTTGTAAGTGTGCCGGAGACCAGGCACCCCGGCGACCCGGGAGACCCGTGCGGGCACACTGCAAGGGTGACCGAGCTGACCTATCCCCACGTCGGGGTGACCCGCACCGGCCCGTTGCCGGCGGGCTACCGCCATCTGCGATACCGCACCCGGATCGGCTCCGGCACGGACACGTTCAGCCGTGCCGGCGAGGCGATTCTCACCTTCGGCATGCACCGGGCCACCGGCGCCCGGATCACCGCTGACGCCGGCCGCGCCACGCCCGGGGTGCAGGTCACGGTCGGCCTGGGGCCGCTGCGCGCGCCCTGCGAGGTGGTGTGGATCACCGAGGATCAGCGACGGGCCGGTTTCGGGTACGGGACCCGCCCCGGTCACCCGGCCAGCGGCGAGGAGGCGTTCGTGGCCGAACTCGACGACACCGGTGACGTGTGGTTCACCGTGACCGCGTTCAGCCGGCCCGCCGGTGTCCTGATGCGGCTCGGCGGCCCGGTCGCGGTTCTCTTCCAGCACCTGTACGCACGTCGGTGCGGCAGCGTCCTGCGCCGTATGGTTACCGTTACCCCGTGAGCACGACATCGGTCACCTGGTGGGGACACAGCACCGTCTGGCTCGCCGACTCCGGCGTCCGCCTGCTCACCGACCCGGTGCTCACCGACCGTCTCGCGCACCTGCGCCGGATGGCCGGTCCGGCGCCCGTGCTGCCCGGCGCGCCCGACGCCGTCCTGCTGTCGCACCTGCACGCCGACCACTTCCACGCGGCTTCGCTGAAGGCGGTGCCCGGCTCGCCCCCGCTGATCGTGCCGCGCGGCGCCGGCGCCTTCGCCGCCAGAGCGCTGGGCCGGGAGGCGGCCGGGCGAGTGGTGGAGCTCGCTCCGGGCGAGGAGACGACGATCTCGGGCGTACGGGTCCGCGCCGTCCCCGCCCGCCACGACGGCGGCCGCGGACCCTGGTCGCGGGAACGGGCCGTCGCCATGGGCTTCGTCGTGGAGGGCGCCACCCGCACGTGGTACGCGGGCGACACCGGCCTGTTCGACGGCATGGGCGAACTCGGCCCGCTCGACCTGGCCCTGATCCCGGTCGGCGGCTGGGGTCCCACTCTCGGCGCGCACGGTCACCTGGACCCGGTCGACGCCGCCGAGGCCCTGCGCCGGGTGAAGGCGTCCTGGGCCGTTCCCGTGCACTACGGCACGCTGTGGCCGATCGGCATGGGCCGGGTCCGCCGGCACATGTTCGACGGTCCCGGCGCCCGGTTCGCCGAGGAGGCGGTGCGCACGTCGCCGCAGACCCGGGTCCGGGTGCTCACCCACGGCGAGACACTGGCCCTGGAGCCGGCACCGTGATGGCCGAACTGGCGACCCTGGGCTGGCTGTTCCTGGTCGTCGCCTTCGGTGCGATCGTGCCGGTCGTGCCGACCGGGGCCGCGGTCAGCGGTGCCGCCGCCCTCGCCTTCCACACCCACCCGATCACCGTGCTCTTCGTGCTGGTCGCCGGGGCCGCCGGCGCGTACGTCGGTGACCTGGTGATGTATGCGATGTGCCGGCGTGGCGGCGAGAGCCTGGCCCGGCGGCTGCGCTGGCTGCGCGACGAGGAGCGGCTCGCCGCGGTCAAGCACCGCCTCCAGGAGAAACAGGTCCCCGTCCTGCTGGTCTCCCGGCTCATTCCGGGCGGCCGCGTGCCGGTGCTGCTGGCGGCCGCCTTCGCCGGTCTGCCCTGGCGCACCTTCGTGGTCGCCAACGCGCCGGCCTGCGCGCTCTGGTCGGTCGTCTACGCCATGATCGGCCTGGCCGGCGGTTCCATCTTCCCGGAGCCGTGGCAGGGCGTGGTGGCCGCGATCGTCCTGATCCTGGTCGTCAACCAGTCGATGACCTGGATCAGCCGGTGGCGCGCGGCCCGGCCCAGCGCGACAGGCGTGTCCTAGTACTTCAGGTGTGTCCTAGTACTTCAGGTGTGTCCTGGTCAGCTTGGCCGCCTTCTCCACCACCTTGATCCCGGCCGGCATCGTCTTGTTCAGGTGCGACAGCACCGCGATCGAGACGTCCGTGTCGCCGCCGGTGACCCGGCCGACCGAATTGATGATCCAGAGGCCGTTCTCGGTGGACCGGGACAGCCAGCCGTTCTTCACGGTGGCCTTCTCCCCCGCCTTCGCCGCCGCCGGGACACCCCAGTCCTGATCCTCGGCCACCGTGCTCATCAAGGTGTTCGCGTATTTCCGGGAGCTCGCGTTCAGCTCACCGTCCTCGTCGACGAGCGCGTCGAGCAACTTCACCTGATCCTTCACCGTGGTCCGGGTCAGGCCCCAGGAACTGCTCACCTTGGTCTGGGTCAGGCCGAGCCGCTTGTTGCAGGCACTTATCGCGCTCGCCCGGCCGAGCCGGCTGAACAGCGACGTGGTGGCGGCGTTGTCACTGAGCCGGATCATCTTCTTGGCGAGCGCGTCCTCAGCCCCGGTCACCTTGCGGTCCTTGTCCTGCGCGGTGAGCAGCAGACACGCCAGGACCTGCACCTTCACGACGCTGGCGGTCTCGTAACGCTCGTCACCGCCGAACGAGTACGTCTGGCCGGTCGTCCGGTCGAGCACCGCGACAGAGAACTCGGGGACCGTGGCCGCGTACTTCTTCAGCGCCGCGTCGAGGGCCTTCACCCGCTTCTTGCGCTCCTGCGCGGCCAGTTCCTCCGGGCTGGGGCCGGTCGGGGTCGGTGACACCGCCGGGGACGGGGCCGCGGCCTGCTGGAACGTGCCGACCAGAGGCAGCGCGCTCGCGCCTGGGTCGTCGCCGGTCATGCCGCGCGCCACCAGCACCGCGCCTCCAAGAATGCCGACGGCGGCCACACTCAGGATGAGATTCCGGGTACGTCGCACCCATGCATACTGCCGTGCCAGTGCCCCCCGATGCCCACCGGAACCCGGTGGAATCCGGAAGAGTGGCCCACTTTCGACCGTACGCCAGCGAACCCGCACGGTCCGTCACCGATCTCGGATGCGCGGTTGGCGCATGATGGGAGACATGGCTTTCCTCCTGTCCCTCACCCGCGCCGCGTTCGCCGCCCCCGCGGCCGCCGCCGACCTCACCCGGTCCGCGATCGGCCAGGTGATCGAGACGGCCGCGACCGCCGCGACCATCCCGGTCCGCGCGGTCGGCCTGATCGGGCAGGCCGAACTCCTGATCAACCGGGTGAACCTCGCCGTCGCCCAGGCCGAGGACCTGATCACCCGGGTCGGCGCGATCGCCACCAGCGCCGAGACGACCGTCGCCGAGGCACGCGCCATCGCCACCGCGGCCTCCCTCACCGTCCAGGAGGCCACCGCCATCTCCGCCGCAGCCGGCGACGTGGTCCGCCGGGCCGCCACCACGGCCGACGCCGCCGGCACGATCATCGACTCCGTCTCCGGCATCACCGCCGACGCCTCCCGCGCCATCGGCGAGGTCTCCACGATCACCACCGCCGCCTCCCGGGCGATCGGCGAAGTCTCCACGATCACCACCGACGCCTCCCGGGCGATCGGTGAGGTCTCCACGATCACCACCGACGCCTCCCGGGCGATCGGTGAGGTCTCGTCGATCACGGCCGAGGCGTCGCGTGCCGTCGGCCAGGTCTCCGGGATCACGGCGGCCGCCTCCAAGGCGGTGACCGAGGTCGCCGGGCTCACCGGCTCCGCCCGCGAGATCGTCACCACGGCCGCCGGCGTCGCCGGCCACGCGGAGGCCGTGGTCAAGCGTGCCGACACGGTGGCCGGCGAGGTCGATTCCCTGCTCGGCGACTACGCCGGCACCCTGCGCCAGGCCGCCCCGCTCGCCGCCCGCTTCGTCTCCGAACTCACCCCCGACGAGGTGACCGCCGCCATCCGCATGGTCGACCAGCTCCCCGAGCTGCAGCGGCACCTGATCAACGACGTGATGCCGCTGCTGAGCAAACTCGACCAGGTCGGCCCGGACCTGCACAAACTCCTCGAAGTGACCGAGGACCTGCACCTCGCCATCGCCGGCCTCCCCGGCCTCAAACTCCTCCGCCGCCGCGGCGAGGAGCGCGTGAACGACGACGCCTGAACGACGGGCATTGCCCCCGGACTGCGCTCACGGTCACGGGGGTCCGGGTGGCGTTGTGGATCTGCTAGCGGTGCGAAATCGCGGTTTTGACCCCTTGATCACAGCGATTTCGTAGCGCTAGCAGATCCACATCTCGCCACGGGCGGCGAGCCGGCCACCGGGGCGACCGGGGGCGAGTCCGGCCACCGGGGCGACCGGGGGCACGGGTTGATGTGTGGGGCATCGGCTGGATGGTGAACGGGGTGCGATGCCTGCGGGGGCGAGTCGGCTCAGCGTGTGCGATCGGGCAGTGCGGCATACCGGATCTAGCCCACCGACCAGTCCCCGGCGGGGGACGATCAAAAGGTAACGGGCCAGAGACCGGGCGGCTCGACGTTCGAGGTCGACGCGCTACACGGGCTCCGATCAGGAGAACGGTCGCGCCGCCTGGCAGTTCATGACCACGCCGCAACCCTTCGGCGGCCCGGAGAGAGCACGGCAGGCCACCCCGGGCAAGCACGGCAGGCCACCCCGGGCAAGCACGGCAGGCCACCCCGGGCAAGCACGGCAGGCCACCCCGGGCAAGCACGGCAGGCCACCCCGGGCAAGGGTGCGGGCAGCAGGAATCCGGCGCCCCAGTGGGGGCGCCGGATCCGTTGCTCACCGAGGATCAGAAGACCGAGACGCCGTAGGCGCTCAGGGCTTCGACGACCGGCTGGAAGTACGTGGTGCCGCCGCTGGTGCAGTTGCCGCTGCCGCCCGAGGTCAGGCCGTGCGCGGTGTTACCGGAGTAGAGCGGGCCGCCGCTGTCGCCCGGCTGGGCGCAGACGGTGGTCCGGATGAGGCCGGTGACCGAGCCCTCGGCGTAGTTCACCGTGCTGTTGAGCGCGGTGACCCGGCCGGAGCGGGTGCCGGTGGTGGAGCCGCGGCGGTAGACGGTGGCGCCGACGGCGGGGGTGGAGGCCGAGGCGATGTCGATGTTGGTGCCGACGCCGCCGGTCTTGGTGATCGTGGTGTTGGTGTAGCGGACGATGCCGTAGTCGTTGCCCGGGAAGCTGCTGCCGGCGGTGGTGCCCAGCGTGACCGAGCCGTTGTTCCAGCTCGACGTGCCGCGCGTGCAGTGGCCGGCGGTCAGGAAGTAGTTGGTGCCCGCGCTGTTGCGCACGTTGAAGCCGAGCGAGCAGCGGCCGCCGCCGGAGTAGATGGCGTCGCCACCGGAGATCCGGATGCTGAGCTTGCCGGAGACCGTCTCGATGCGGGCGGCGTCGCCGAGCTTGGCGACGGTGGCCTTGACGGCGGCGAGCTTCGCGCCGGTGACGGTCTCGTCGACGGAGACGACGACCTGGTTGCTGACCGGGTCGACGGCGAACGCCGTGCCCGGGGTCTTCAGGCTTGCCTTGAGGCTGTCGTCGGCGGCGGCGAGGGCGGCGCCGCTACGGGTCACGTAGCGGGGAGTGGCGCCGGCGGACTTCACCTCGGCGGCGGTGGCGGCGTCGGTCACGTTGACGACGAGTTTGCCGCTGGAATCCAGATAGGACCCGGCATCGCGTACGCCGAGGCGGGTGTCGAGGGTGGCGGCGAGGGTGGACGCGTCACCGGCGGGGGCGGCAACGGCGGTGCCGGGCATGGCGGCGAGTCCGCTGCCGACGAGAATGCCCACTGCCAGGCCGACGATCGGCCGGCGCAGCTTCGGGTTGAGCACGGTTCCTCCCAGGGGGACGGGTAGGTCTGGTACACCGGTCCGGCGCACCCGTGCTCGCAAGTATTTAAATCGATCAATCCCCTGTAAAGGCTTGGATTGGATCACCAAATGCGGGGTAAGTCCGTGCTGAGCAGGCAATACAGCTGCCCCATACCGTCGGCCTATGACCCTTTCGGGATGAATCAGTGATGAACGAGATTTGTCCGGGGAAAGAAGCGCGTCACCTGTCCACGACCGTGATGGGCGCCTCGTCGGCGAGGCGGTAGCCCAGCCCGTACACCGTGGTGATGAGCTCCGGGTCCTCCAGTTTGGTACGCAACCGGCTGACGTGCACGTCGACGGTCCGGTTCGTGGTGTGCCGGTGCCCCCAGACGTGGGTGAGCAGCTGGCTCCGGCTGAACACCTGCCGCGGGTGCCGCGCCAGGAAGAGCAGCAGGTCGTACTCCAGGCGGCTGAGCTCGAGCAGGCGCCCGCGCCGGAACGCGGTCCGCGCCCGCGGGTCCAGCTGGATGTCGCTGGACGGGGCGGGCAGGGACGGCGAGGCGGGCGGGGCCGGCTCCAGCTCCACGGCCGCCACACCGGCCGCGTCCACCAGCGAGCGCAGCGCGGCGAGCACCCGTTCCCGGCCTTCGGGACCCCCCGCGATGCTGATCGTCACGGTGACCGGCGGGTCCTCCACGTCCGGGCGAGGCAGCGGATCCGGAACGGACCGCAGCCGGACCGGGCGGGGGTAGGTGGCGTGCGGGTGGGCTACGGCGAGTACGGACATCTCGGCTCCTCGGGCTGCACCTGGCGGGTCGGCGGCACCGGCCGGGGCCGGCGACGCATGGCAAGGATACATTTCCTATGTGTTAGATAGGAACTACGTCCATGGTGTCGGTCATCTCATGAAGCCTGGTGACAATCTCCTATAGGTTTACTAGGGTATGGGAAACGACTGAGGGGGACCTCATGACCGTCAGCTCACTCGTGGACTCCGAACACTTCCGCGCCCTGCTCCGCCGGCACGCCGCCGCGGTGGTCGTCGTCACCGCGCCCGGCGAGCAGCCGGCCGGCTTCACCGCCACCTCGTTCACCTCGGTGTCGCTTGACCCGCCGCTGGTCTCCTTCTGCCTGGCGCACAGCGCGTCGGCCTGGCCCGCGGTCGAGGCCGCCGACATCGTCGCCGTGCACGTGCTCACCGAGGAGCAGGAGCACGTGGCCAGGACCTTCTCGACGCGCGGGATCGACCGGTTCGCCACGCACGGCGACTGGGAGCCCGGCCCCGGCGGTGTCCCGCTGCTCGGCGGCGTGCTGGCCCGGCTGGTCTGCCGGGTGGTCCGGCGGGTCGAGGCCGGCGACCACACGATCGTGCTGGCGGCACCGGAGACGGGCGCGGTGCACGACGACCGGGCGGCGACGCCGCTGGTCTACCACGACGGTTCGTACCACAACCTGCGCAGAGCAGCCTGAGAGCGAGAAGGAAGATCGTGACCGGAATCGTCGTCATCTCCGGCAACCCGCGTGCCGGGTCGCGGACGTCCACCCTGGCCTCGGCCGTCGGCTCGGCCATCGCCGGTCGGCTCGGTGCCCCCGAACCGCCCCTGATCGAGGCAGGTGCGATCGGGAGCGGCCTGCTCACGCCCGGCGACCAGCGGACCCAGGCCGCCCTGGCCGCGATCACCGACGCGAACCTGCTGGTCGTGGCCACGCCCACCTACAAGGGCAGCTACACCGGCGTCCTGAAGGTGCTCCTCGACCAGCTGCCCGCGCAGGCCCTGGCCGGCAAGCTGGCCGTGCCGGTGGTGACCGCCGGGGTGGCACCGCAGGCGGCCGCCGCCGAGGCCCTGCTGCGGCAGTTGCTCGTCGAGCTCGGCGCGATCACGGTCCGCCCGGGGCTGCCGGTCGTCGAGGCGGATCTGGCCGAGTCGGTGGCGATCGCCGAGAAGTACGCGGGCGCGCTGGACTGGTAACCGGCCCGCCGCGGTTCATGAGCCGGGTTCAGAGGACGGGGCCCGCGACCGGCGGCGTCGGCACCGGGACCGGGACCGGGACCGGGACCGGGACCGGGACCGGGACCGGGACCGGCGGGATCTCCGGGGCGGGAGCGACCACCGGGATCACCACCTGGCGAGTGACGGACTGCGGCACGTAATCGGTGAACCGGACCGTGACCGTACGCTCCCCGGCCGCCCCCGGAGTTCCCGAGAGCACACCGTTCGGGGCGAGCTTCAGACCCGCGGGCAGGGTACCCCCCACCAGCTTCCAGGTGCCGCGCCGGCTCGCGGCCAGGGCCAGCCGGCGGGTGTACGGGACACCCACGGTCGCCGTGTCCACCCGGGCGGTCGTGATCACCGGTGCCTTCGGTGGCGCCGGGACGAAGAGCAGCCGGTCGGGAGCGCCGGCCCGGGAGGTGACCTTGCCCTTCGTGGCGTCCGCGACGAGCCGGTCCCGGACCTGCGCCGGGGTCAGCGCCGGGTTCGCGTCCAGCAGCAGGGCGGCGGCACCGGCCACGTGCGGTGCGGCCATCGACGTACCGTTCCAGGTCGCCTTCGCGCTGTTGCCGTCCGCGGTGGCCGAGGTGATGCCCACGCCGGGCGCGAAGATGTCGACCACGCTGCCGTAGTTGGAGAACGACGCCCGCCTGTCCGCCCGGTCGGTGGCCGCCACCGTGATCGCCGCAGGCAGGCCACCCGGGCTGGTCAGCGACGCGTCCACGTTCTCGTTGCCGGCGGCCGCCACGAACGTCACGCCGGACTTGATCGCCGCACCGACCGCCTGCTCCAGGGCCGGGCTGTAGTCGCCGCCCAGGCTCATGTTCGCGACCGCCGGCCGCACCGCGTGCCTGGTAACCCAGTCGATGCCGTCGATCACGTCGGAGAGCGTGCCGGCGCCCTCGCAGTCGAGCACCCGTACGCTCACCAGCTTCACCTTCCTGGCGATGCCGTAGGTGCTGCCACCCAGCGTCCCCGCCACATGGGTGCCGTGCCCGTTGCAGTCGTCGGCCTTGGCGTCGCGGCCGACGAAGTCCCAGCCGTACGAGGCCCGCCCGCCGAACTCCCGGTGCGCGGTCCGGATCCCGGTGTCGATCACGTACGCGTGCACCGAGTCCCCGTCCGCCGACGGCCGGTACGTCTTCGACAGCGTCCGGCCACGCTGGTCCACCCGGTCCACGTTCCAGGACGGGTTGCCGGTGAGTCGCAGCACCCGGTCCTTCTCCACGAACCGGACCGCCGGGTCGGCCGCGAGCCGCCGCGCCTCGCCGGCCGTCAGCTCGGCGGCGTACCCCGGGTATCCCTGGAACCGGTGCAACACCCGGCCGGCACCGGCACTCAGCGTGCCGGCGGTGCTCAGGGTGCCGGCGGCACCGGGCTGCTGCCGGAGAGTGACCACATAGCGATCCGTCGGGGCGGCAGAGCTGGCGGCCCGGGCCGGCGTGGGCGCGACGAGAGCGGCCGCGACGGCGACGGTCGCGGTGAGTGCCGGCCCCAGGATCCACTTGTGCATGCCGCCGGTATCGGCTGCCGCCCCGGGCCGGTTAAGAACCGTCCTGGTTGCGAACGGCGAGCAGAGCGAGTCGTACCCGGTTCGCGGTGCCGGTCTTGGACATCAGCGCGGTGATGTGGGTCTTCACGGTGGTCACCCCGATGTGCATCCGGTCGGCGATCTCCGCGTTGCTCAGCCCCTCGCCGACCAGGTCGAGCACCTCGCGCTCCCGCGCGGTCAGCCCGTCGATCCGGGGCGCCGGCGCCGGCTTGGCGTCGACCGCCCGGCGTACCAGCCGGCGCAGCACGTCCTGGCTGTACGGGCTCTCCCCGGCCGCCGCCTGCCGGATCCCGTTCAGTAACTCGATGGGCGGGGCGTCCTTGAGCAGGAACCCGCACGCGCCCGCCTGCAACGCGGGATAGAGGTGGTCGTCGTCGCCGAACGTGGTGAGCACCAGCACCCGCGCCGCCGGCCGGGCACCGACGATCCGGCTGGTCGCGGTGATCCCGTCGACGCCCGGCATCCGCAGGTCCATCACGATCACGTCGGGCGACAGCCGGGCGGCCAGCTCCACCGCGGCCCGGCCGTCACCGGCCTCACCGACCACCTCCAGGCCGGCTTCGGCGTCGCAGAGCATCCGCAGCCCGGCCCGGACCAGCTGCTGGTCGTCCACGAGCAGAACCCTGATCATGCGGTCTCCCCCGGCAGCACGGTCGCCACCCGCCAGCCGGCACCGGCCGGTCCCGCACTCAGCACGCCGCCGAGCACCTCCACCCGTTCCCGCATGCCGGTGATCCCGTGCCCGCCGCCGGACGGCACGTCGACCCGGGCGGAACCGTCGCCCGAGTCGGCCACCTCCCACCTCAGGTCGGCGCCGTCGATCGCGACCGTCAGCCGCGCCCGCGCCGAGGCGCCGGCATGCTTCGCCACGTTGGTGAGCGCCTCCTGGGTGAGGCGCAGCACGGCCAGGGCGCGGACCGCGTCCAGCTCGCCGACCGCCGGATCGATCTCCGCCTCCACGATCACCCCGGCGCGTCGTGCGGTCTCCACGGCGCCGTCGAGCGCGGCGGGCAGGGCTGAGGGATCGATTGCGGTGAGTGCCGCGTCCCCGCGTACGCCCTCGGGGTCCCGCAGCACCGCGACCAGCCGCCGCAGATCCGTCAGGGCCGCCGTCCCGGTCCGGTGCACGTCGTCGAAGACGGCTGTCACCTCCGGATCCTGGCCGGGCAGCACGTGCCGCGCCACACCCACCCGCAGCACCATCGACGCGACGTGATGCGCGACCACGTCGTGCAGCTCGCGGGCGATCGCGCTGCGTTCGTCGGCCCGCGCCGCTCGCTGCTCGGAGAGCATCCGGCGCTCGTTCTGCACGCCCAGCTCGCGGGTGGTCCGGACGACCGTGCCGATCAGCACCGGCAGACCCAGGTTGATGCAGAGGCCGACGAGCGACTGCGTGAGGTCGATGTCGCGGGAGGCGCTGCAGATCACGTAGACGACGGCGACCAGGGCGACGTTCACCCAGAGGTACGCGGCGCGGGGCGCCCAGAGCGCCACCTCGCCGATCGCCCACGCGGTGCCCACCTGGTTGATCGTCGGATCTTCGAGGACCGCCAGGGCCACCCCGAAGAGGCTGGTCTGCACCAGCAGGTTGATCGGCGGCCGGCGGTGCAGCAGCAGTCCGGCGGTGAAGGCGAGGACCGCGAGCGCCCACTGCGTGCCGGTCGGCGGCCGCCCGGTCTCCCGGCTGATCAGCAGCAGGTACGTCACGCCGCTGAGGTTCAGCAGCAGCATCCGGGTGAACGTGTGCCGGATGTCGAAGAGACGCCCCCACCGACCCATGTCGATCAGCCTAGACTTCCGGCCGCCGCGCGCCCCTTGCGGAGGACCACCGCGGTCGCGGCGGCGGTCGTCGCGGCCAGGGCCGCGTACGCGATCAGGGTGAGCCCGTCCGGCGAGAGCAGCGGTTGCGCCCGCAGCGCCTGCCAGGTCAGAAGAAGAACGAGTACGGCGTACGCAGCACCCGCGACCCCGATGAGGCGGACACGCGTCACGTCGCCGAGGGCAACGCGATACCGCGTCGTGGCGGTCCGGCGCCGGTCGAACCGGCTGAGCAGGTACGCCAGGATCGGCAGCGCCTGCAACGCGTGCAGCCCGACGAAGTGACCGATCCGCAGGTCGCCGCCGGTCGTGCTCCACCCGGTCAGCGGCATGCCCGGCCCGCCGTCCGGCACACCCACCGCGTGCGCGCCGGGCGCCTCCGGGACACCGCCCTGGGTGGTCATCAGGAAGGCCACGGCCATGCCGAGCAGCGAGATCAGCAGGCCCAGCCGGATCGACCAGGCCAGCGCCCGGTCCGGGATCCGCTGGCGCAGCGCCGTCACCGCGATCAGCAAGTGCGCCAGGAACAGGATCATGATGGATGTGCCCATCGCCGACCAGAGCATCGCGTCCAGCGGCGTGGCGATGTTGTAGTGGCTGGTCCGCCCGCGGATCACCTGCGCCACGATGATCGTCAACTCGATCACCGAGACACCGACGATGACGACGCCGGCCCATTCGGCGGGCCGGCTGCGGCGCGGCAGGACCGACAGCAGCCAGGCGATGGTCCAGCCGTAGACGACGAACGACACGGCGAACTTGAACGGCTTCGCCCAGATCGGCACGCCGGTCAGCATCCGCGGATCGACGAGCATCCCGACGGCGGCCACGACGGCGAGGGCCGCCGACGCGACGGTGAGCGCGAGCAGGGCCCGGTTCTGCCGAACCGGGCTGCGGGTGGCGGATTCGACGATTGTCATATCGGTAGCCTCGCGGCGCGGGGACCTCCGATCGCCCGACCGGCGGCCGCTGTTCCGGCCGGTCGGCGGAGTCCGTCTCCTCCTCTGGTAGGAGACCGCCATACTGGCGCGGTGACCCCCCTCACGGACTTTCCGACCGACGACTCCGGACGTCGCAGCAGCAACTCCTTCGGCCGTTCCGTCGTCGCCGACGCCCTGCACACCACCGACCCGGCCGCGGCGGCCGCCGCCGAACGCGAGACCGACTGGCGGCGCGGCTACCCGCGGCACTTCCGCGCCCTCGTCGAGGCCGGGCTGTCCGCGGACGGCTCCGCCGCGTACGAGATCGCCGAGGCCGGCCTCGCCTCGGTGCAGGCCCGGATGCGGTACCGCCGCGACGACGGCGAGTTCACCCTGGCCCAGGCGCTGATGGCAGCACCGGGACATCCACTGGAGACGGTCGAGGTGACCGGCACCGGCACCGCGGAGAAGGAACTGCTCGTGCCGTACCGGGGTGAGCAGTTGCGCGGCGACACCCTGCACCGGCGGCTCGACGCGTGGGTGGCCGCCGGCGTGGTCGAGGAGTCGGTCGCCGAGGCGGTCCGCGAGGTGGCCGCGAACCCGGACTGGCTGGACCTCGGTGACCAGCACCTGGTCGCGTTCGGCGCCGGCGCGGAAATGGGCCCGGTCGCGTCCGTCCTCGGTTGGGGCGGCACCGTCGTCGCCGTCGACCTGCCCCGCCAGGACCTGTGGGAACGCACCGCCGCCCTGGCCTCGAACTCGGCCGGCCGGCTGCTCGCCCCACTCACCGCCACCTCCGGCCCGGTCGCCGACCCGGTCGGTGCGGCCGACCCCGGCGCGATCCCGCAACCGGTCGCCGGGGTGCCCGGCGTCGACCTGCTCAGCGACCTCGGCGCGGTGGCGCAGTGGCTCCTCGGCTTCGACGAGCGGCTGATCCTGGGCAACTACGTCTACGCACCCGGTGCCGCGTACCCGAAACTGGCCGCCGCCCTGGACGCCCTCGTCATGCACGTCCGGCACCAGCGGCCGGAGACCGCACTGGCCTTTCTCGCCACGCCGACCGACGTCTACGCCGTGCCCGCCGAGGCCGTCGCGCAGAGCCGGTCCCGGTTCGCCGCACGCTCCTACCGGGCCCGCGCCGGTGCCGCCCTGTCCGGCGGCACACTGCTGCGCCCGAACTACCCGTACGACGTAGAACCCGGCATCAACGACAGCCTGGTCCCGCAGCAGGGCCCGAACTACGCGCTCGCCAAACGCATCCACCGCTGGCGGGCCACGGTCGCCCGCCGCGACGGCGTGGTCAGCTTCGCGGTGGCCCCGCCGACCCGGACCCGCTCGGTGCTCAGCAACCGCCTGCTGGCCGCGGCGTACGCGGGCGCCCACGTCTTCGACGTCGAAATCTTCGAGCCGGCCACCGCGAGCCGCCTGATGGCCGCCCTCCTGGTCCACCAGATCCGCCGCCCCCGCCCGGCAGCCGCAGCCGCCTGGCGCGACGAGGCCACCGCCGCGGCACACGGCGGCCTGTGGCGAACCGGCTACCACCCGCGCACCGCCCTGCCCCTGGCCGCCGTCCGCGGCCTGCCGGCTTCCCGCTCATGAGCGCCGAGCCCCGGATTCCGGCCGCGAGCACCGAGCCGGCGGTTCCCCACGCGGCGGCCGGCACCGTTGCCGAGCCGGCAGTCCCACATCCGGCCGCAGGCAGCGCCCCCGAGCCGGCAGTCCCACATCCGGCCGCAGGCAGCGCCCCCGAGCCGGCAGTCCCACATCCGGCCGCAGGCAGCGTCCCCGAGCCGGCAGTCCCGGATTCGGCGGCCGGCGGCGTTGCCGGGCTGGTGCTCGCGGCCGGTGCCGGTCGCCGCTACGGCATGCCCAAAGCGCTCGTCGAACTCGACGGCCGTCGACTCGTGCAGCACGCCGCGGACACCCTGCGCGCGGCCGGCTGCGACCACGTCCTGGTCGTGCTCGGTGCCGCCGCCGACCAGGTCCGCGCCACAGTGCCCGGCCTGCCCGCGACGGTGATCAACCCGGACTGGACAACCGGCATGGCGTCCTCCCTGCGAACCGGCCTCGCAACGCTGGCCCCACCGGCGCCGGCCTCCCTGTCGCTGGCCTCCCTGGCGCCGGCCTCACCTGCACCGGCCTCACCAGCACTGGACTCACCTCCGCCGGCCTCCCCAGCACTGGACTCACCTCCGCCGGCCTCCCCAGCACTGGACTCACCTCCGCCGGCCTCGCCCCTGCCGCCGGGCGGGAAATCCCGCAGCTCCGCAGAGCCGGGCGGGTTCGCGGCAGTGGTCGTGCTTCTCGTGGACATGCCGGGCGTCACCGCCGAGGCGGTTCGCCGGATCATCCGGCACGCCGCCCCGGACGCGCTGGTCATGGGCGGTTACGAAGATCGGCGCGGGCATCCCGTCCTGCTCGGCCGGAACCACTGGGCCGGGGTCGCGGCGACCGCGACGGGTGACCGCGGCGCCCGCGACTACCTGCGCACCCGGGACGTCCTCGTGGTCCCGGTCGGTGACGTCGCCGACGACCGCGACATCGACCACCCCGACGACCTCGCCGGCCCCAAACCTGCGACCGCCTAGACAACCGCAACCGCCCGCCGTGCCGTGCCGTGCCGTGCCGTGCCGTGCCGTGCCGTGCCGTGCCGTGCCGTGCCGTGCCGTGCCGTGCCGTGCCGTGCCGTGCCGTGATCGTCGTCCAGCCGCTACCGCCCGCGCATCAACCCGCGCCCCGTCCCGGCCCGGTCTCGCCGGAAGTGCTCTCCTGACGAGAAGTTGATCTGCTAGCGCTACGAAATCGCTGTGATCAAGGGGTCAGAACCGCGATTTCGCATCGCTAGCAGATCAACAACGCCGCGCGGACCCAACGCAGTCGATCGCGGCTACTGCCTCAAGGACCGCAACAGGGCCGAAGGCAAGCAACACTCCGCCGCCGCGTCGACATCCCGCGCCACGCTCCACACCAGAACCTGACTACCAGCACAAATCGGTTGGAAAGCGCCCACTTGCCGATGACAAGACCATAGGGACGCCCCCGCCCGCACGACCACGGCCGCCGCGCGCACGACCGCCCCTCGCGCGCACGACCGCCCCTCGCGCGCACGACCGCCCCCGCGCATACGACCGCCCCCGCGCACGACCGCCCCCGCGCCCACGACTCCAACCCGCCCCCGCAGGCACGACCACAACCGCCCCCGCGCGCACGACCACAACAGTCCCCGGCGACCGGGATCCCTCCGGCGGCGGCCGGCCGGACCGACCCCCGCGGACGCCGCCGGAAACTGAGCAACCTTTTCGCGCGGAACGACCACTGAGCCTTCGACAGCATGATCGACGGTAGGAAAGGCTTGACGGTGTTCAACAATCTGCGGAAGCGGTGGCGGGCCGGCGTGGTGGCGGTGGCGGCTCTCGGTCTGGGGCTCGGCGCGGTCGTCCACACCCAGGGTGCCTCGGCGGCGTCGTGGCCGAGTGCCACCGGCACGGTCAAGCTGACCAGCAGCAAGACGGTGTCGGGCACGCTGGACGGCGGGTTGAAGCGATACCTCGGCAGCGGCGCCCTGGGCGGTGACTCGCAGGAAGAGGGGCAGGACCCGCTTTTCGTGCTGGCCGACGGCGCGGTCCTGAAGAACGTCGTCATCGGCTCGCCGGCCGCCGACGGCGTGCACTGCAAGGGTTCCTGCACGCTGCAGAACGTGTGGTGGGAGAACGTCGGTGAGGACGCGGCCACGTTCAAGGGCGGTTCCAGCGCCAAGTACGCGGTGTCGGGCGGTGGCGCGCGGTCGGCCGACGACAAGGTGTTCCAGCACAACGGTGGTGGCACGCTGACGATCAGCGGTTTCCAGGTGAGCGACTTCGGCAAGCTGTACCGCTCCTGCGGCAACTGCTCCACGCAGTACAAGCGGTCGGTGGTCGTGAAGAACGTGACGGTCGCCGCGCCCGGCAAGAGTCTGGTCGGGATCAACAGCAACTTCGGTGACACCGCGACGCTCTCCGGCATCACGATCACCGGGGACAGCAAGAAGAAGATCTCGATCTGCGACAGGTTCACCGGCAACAAGACCGGCAAGGAGCCCACGAAGACCGGCAGCGGCCCGGACGGCACCCACTGCAAGTACACGACCGCGAACGTCACCTACAAGTAGGCGCCCAGTTCACGCAGCGTGGCGATCCGCTGCCGCTCCTCGGCCGGGCCGGTGCCGGCCCGGTCGAGGTGCACCGCGCGCAGCCCGGCCGCCCGCGCCGCGAGCACGTCGAAGGCGTGGTTGTCGCCCACGCTGAGCACCGACCCGGGTTCCAGGCCCCATCGCTCGCAGGCGAGACGGAACGCGTCCGGGTCGGGCTTGGCGACACCGAGATCGTCGGGAGTGAAAACCGTTGCGATGTCGTGAAAACCCATCCGAGTCAGCTTCCCGCGCTGCTGGACGGCGCTGCCGTTGGTCAGCACCGCGACCGCCGGGCCGGCCGAGGCAACCGCGGCCACCGCGGCGGCCGCGTCGTCGTACGCCTGATAGCCCGCCTCGTAATGGGTCAGATAACCGGCGAAGACCTCGTCCAGCGCGGTCCACTCGTACGCCACCCCCACCGCCGGCAGGAAATCGCGGAGCCGCCGCCGGCGCTGCTCGCTGAAGGTGACCTCCCGTCGCCCCCAGGCGACCAGGTGCCGCTCGGCGATCTCCTCCCAGAGCTCAACCGTTGCCGCCGAGCAGGTGACGCCGAGTGACGGCAGCCAGGCGGTGAGGGCGGCCGTGACCGACGCCTCATGGTCCCCGAGCGTGCCGTCAAGATCGAAGAGAACGCCGCGCACCATGCCGCCAGCCTAAAGCCGCACGGCCAGCTCAAAGCCGCACGGCCAGCCCGAGGCCGCACGGCCAGCCCGAAGCCGCCCAGCCAAGCTCCAGCCGCACGTCGGGGCTCAAGCCGCGCGGGGGCGTCAGGCGGCTGGTGCCGCGTCCGGCTGGTCCTCGCGGGCCCGCAGCCGCCGCAGCATCCGGGCGTCGCCGAACCCCACGGCCCGGGCGGCGGCCTCCACCGTGGAGCCGTGGCCGATCAGGTAGCCGGCGCGTTCCAGCCGGAGCTGCTGCTGGTAGCGCAGGGGTGTCCGCCCGGTCGCCGCCGTGAAGAGCCGGGTCAGGGTTCGTTCACTCACCCCGGCCGCGGCGGCCAGCTCGGCCAGCGGCAGCGGGGCGGTGAAGTCGGCGTCGATCCGGTCCTGCACGCGGTGGACCACGTCGCTGAGGTGCGCGCGGTGCCTCAGCATCATGCTCTCCTGCTGCTCGTCGCCGTTGCGCCTGGCGTAGACGACCATCTCCCGGGCCACCCGCGCCGCGACCGCCGGCCCGTGCCGCAGCGCCACCAGGTGCAGTGCCAGGTCGATGCCGCTGGCGATGCCCGCGGACGTGACCACCCGGTCGTCGGAGACGTAGAGCACGTCGCGCAGCACGGTCGCCGAGGGGTAGCCGCGGGCCAGGCGCTCCTGCAGGTCGTGGTGGGTGGTGCAGCGGCGACCGGCGAGGAGCCCGGCCCGGCCGAGCGCGTCCGCTCCGGAGCAGACGCTGGCGACCGTGCCACCGGCGGCGTGGTGTGCGGTGATCCGGTCCAGGGTGGGCTGCGCGAAGTACCCGTGCCCGGTGCGCCAGCCCGGCACCAGCACCAGGTCGCCGGTGGTCAGCTCCGGCCACCGGGTGTCGGCCTGCAGCACGACGCCCTGCCAGGTGGGCACGGCCGGCGACTCGGCGACGTAGTCGAGCGTGTAACCCGGCGCGGTCGAGAAGACCTGCGCCGGGCCGGCGAGGTCGAGCAGGTGCACCTGCGGCGTCAGGACGAAGACGACCCGGCTCGAATCCCGCGTGCTCACGATCCGGTCACTCCCCGATGATCTCCGCGACGGTCCGGACGGTGGCGAAGCGACCGGCCAGCGCATAGACGGTCCGGGCCGAGACGTCCGCCGCCGACAGCGTACGCGGGTCGGCCAGCAACTCCTCCACACTCTGCTCGGCCGGGGCGTCCGGGTGCGGGATCGGGTTGGTGGCGGTCGCGTCGAGGGCGAACGTGACGTCGTACCCGAGGTCGGACGCGACCCGGGCGGTGGTCTCCACGCACTGCTCGGTGCGCAGCCCGCAGACCGTCACCGAGCGGATCCCGGCGGCCGTCAGACGGTACTGGAGGTCGGTGCCGGTGAACGCGTTGTGCACCCGTTTCACCAGCACCGGCTCATCCGCCGCCGGCTTCAGCTCGTCCATCACACGCACGAACCCGCTCTCCGGGTCGAAGACGTTCCCGGTGCCGGGCTCCTCGTGCAGCACCCAGATCACCGGGTCACCGGCGGCCCGGGCGGCGTCCACGAGCCGGCCCACATTCGTCACCACCGCGGGGTTGTCGGTGGTCTGCCAGAGCGGCCGGGCCCGGAACGATTCCTGTACGTCGATCACGATGAGTGCTGTCGTCATACGTACGATCCAACGCGGCCGGCGGCGGCCTCAGAAGGCACCATCCGGCCCGCGGGCGGAACGATCCGGTCACGACTCGGAAGAGCGCGCCGCCAGCTTACGCGGGTTCCGGCCGCCCCGCGGCGTGCCGGGAGCGTGCGGTGGACGGGGCGCGTGCGGCGGACCGGGACCGTGCGTACTCCAGGAGCCGCGCGATCTCCGCCGCCGTGGCCGGCCCCGGGTTCACCACGCTCCCCCAGCCCTGCACGCCGTAGGCCGGGTGCGGCACGAACCGGTCGGCCTCGGTGAAGTCGATGCCGGACCGCCGCTCGGCCAGTTCCTCCGGACCGAAACCGAACATCCGCCGGAACTCGTCGCGGCCGAGTTCGAGGTTGAGCCGCCAGGCGTACGGCCGATCCAGCCGCGACTCCGTGTCGAAGCCCGGGACGTCGTGCCCGACGATCGTGGCGAACGGCCGCATCCGGTCCTCACCGGCGAAGAAGAACCGGTCGCCCCAGGTGTACTCGGGCATCCCGGAGTCTGGTTCGATCCGGGTCGCCGCCACGCCCGGCAGCGCCAGAATCCGGGCCGCCATCTCGCCGGCCGGGTCGTCACCGGTGCCGACGTGCAGGATCGCCTCGCACGCCGTCACCGTCCCGGCGTCCAGCGGGAAGTACCGGAGTTCGTCCGTCACCCGCTCCTCCCCCGTCACCTGACCGGGTTGGAACAGTCCGGTCCCGGCGCCCAGCCGGCCCTCCATCGACGCCGGGCCGGGCGCGTCCAGGCCGAGCGCGGGGCTCGCGCCGAGACTCCCGGCGACGAAGACGTAGCGTTCGCCGATCAGGGACGCGACGATCGACCCGGCGCTCGGCCATTCCAGGTCCATCCCGGCCAGCACCCAGGTGCTCGGATGCCGTTGCAGGTGCCGGTTGTGCGCGAAGACCAGCACCGGGCCGCGGTCGTGCTCGGCCTCCAGGATGTCCAGCAGGTTCTGGGCCATCAGCGCGTCGCGCGTGCCGAGCAGCCGGCGGACCCGCTGGTCCTGCGGCCCGGCGACGGCGGCGACCGCGTGGTAGCGGAGCAGGCCCAGCGCCGCCGTGCCGTGGATCCGGGCCCGGTGCCAGTCCGCGACGGAGGTCTGCCGGATCAGGCGCGGCGCGTCCCCGTACAGCCGGGTCAGGAGATCGTCGGCAAGAGCGCGCAGCGCGGCAGCCTCGGGTGACCCGCCGGGGGATCGCGCCGCGTCCATGACGGCCGCCGATTCGCTCCACCGCGCCTCATCCCCGAGCAAGCCGTCCAGGCCGTCCAGGCCGTCCGTCGCCGCCGGAACACCCAGGTAGTCGCGGAGGTGCCGCAGATGGGGCCCGGGGCTGGTGGCGTGCATCATCTCCAGCGGCGCGTCGAAGCCGTGGAACGACAGCCGGTCCGCCGCCGGCCGGTCCGCGTTCCAGGCGCGCATCCACTCGACGAGTTCCCGATTGCCGGCGAGGTGGCCGAGGCCGTGACTGAGACCGGACGGCAGGTCCAGGCTGTCGGTGCGCCACCGCACGTAGTCGTCGACGGCCAGGGCGGCGACCCGGTCCGACTCGATCGCGACGGATCGGAAGCCGTGCCCGGCGAGGGTCCGCAGGATCTGGTTGCGCAGGCGCGGGAACGCGGGCTCCAGGTGGGTCGGCTCCCCCAGGGCCAGCAGCCGCGGCCGGTGTGCCGGCAAAAGGCCGAGCAGGCCAGGTTCGAGTAGGCCAGGTTCGAGTAGGCCGGGTTCGCGCAGGTCGGGTTCGAAAGCCATGACCTTCACCGTATCGTTGAACTTGCTGTTGAGGGTTGCGCCAGGAGATGCACGAAGGAGTCGGGCTGAAGTCTCAAGAGCGCGTCCACCGGCCCGCGGATCTGGCCCGGGCGCACGGGCTCTCCGCGCAGGCGGTGCGCAACTACGAACGTCAGGGTTGCCTGCCACCGGCGGCGCGGACCGCCGCCGGCTACCGGATCTACACGGACCAGCACGCCGCCGCGCTGAGCGCCTATGTCGCTCTCATCCGGGGGTACGGGCATCGCACCGCGGGCGTGATCATGCGGGCGGTCCTCGGCGACGACCAGGAGGAGGCGTTCGCCGCGATCGACGAGGCCCACGTGCAGCTCCGGCGCGACCGGGAGACGTTGCGGGCGGTGTCGGCGGCGGTGACCGTCCTGGCCGGGCAGCCACCGGCGGCGCCCCTGAGCGGTGGCGGCCCGGTCACCGTCGGCGTGCTCGCCCACCGCCTCGGTGTCACCGCGGCCACCCTGCGCAAATGGGAACGGGCCGGGATCCTGACACCGGCCCGCGACGGCGGCCGGCGGGTCTATTCGGCCGAGGACGTCCGCGACGCCGACCTGGCGCACCTGCTGCGGCGCGGCGGCTATCTGCTCGGCCACATCGCGGCAGTGGTCCGGCAGGTCCGCTCGGCCGGCGGTCCGGAACCACTCGCCGGTTCGCTGGCCGGCTGGCAGCAGCGGCTCACCGATCGGGCGCGGGCCATGCTGATCGGTTCCGGCCGGCTGGCGGCGTACCTGGAGCAGACATGACGCCGCCCCGCCCGTGGGGGTTACGGGCGGGGCGGCGGCTCCGGGCGGTCAGCGCGGGTTGTCGCGGTAGTTGCCGGTGTAGTAGTCACCGACCTGCTCGCGGTACTCCGGCGTCTCGAACGTGTCCTTGTCGTACTCCGGAGAATGCTTGATCTGCTCCTTCGTACGGTCCACGTAGACCTTCCGGTCCGTGTGGTCGACGTTCTGCACCGTGCCGGCCGGAAGAATCACCTTCCGCCCGAAGATCCACGGTCCGGTGTCGACCACCAGGTAGGCGCTGCCGACGTCGTAGCTGGCCTGGTCGATCGAGCCGATGTGCCCATCGGTGGCCTCGACCTTGAACCCGACCAGGTCCACGCCGACCCGCCCGGTCTCGTCGACGGCCTCGACGCCAGCCGGGTCGGCGGTGCTCCCGGCCACGGTCTGCGGATCGCGCCACGACCACGGGGTGAACGGCGTAGGTTGCATCACGGCCTCCTCGAGATCGATGAATGTGCCGCTGCGGATGTCCTACCCCGCCGCCCGCCGGCGAAACAATCGCCTGGTCAGCGGTTGATGTCGCCCCCGGAGAGAGCGGCCAGGTCGGCCCGGCTCGGCGCGCCCTCACAGTCACCGGGAACGGTCACCGCGAACGCGCCGGCCGCGATCGCGGTGCGCAACCGGTCCGGCACGGGCGCACCGGCCAGCCGGTCCGCCAAGTACCCGGCCACGAACGCGTCACCGGCGCCCACCGGGTCGATCGCCGTCACCGGCAGCGCCGGCACCGAGTGCCGGGAACCGTCGATCGACGCCACGCAGCCCCGCGCGCCGTCCTTGACGATCACCTCGGTGGGCCCCAGCCCGGCCAGTCCGTCGACCGGGTCCGCGGAGTCCACGAAGATGGCCGCCTCGTCCGGACCGGCGAACACCACGTCGGCCCGGCTCACCAGGTCGCGCAGCACCGGTGCCGCGTCGAACCGGGACCAGAGCTTGCTGCGGTAGTTGACGTCCACCGACACCGTCACGCCCGCCGACCGGGCAGCCTCCACGGCCGCGAAGACCGCCGCGCGGCAGGTGTCGCCGAGGGCCGGGGTGATGCCGGTGACGTGCAGGACGGCGGCCGCCCGGATCTCCGCCTCGGGCACGTCGGCCGGGGTGAGCCGGGAGCCGGCGCTGCCGGCCCGGTGGTAGTCGGCGTGGATGAACTGGCCGGACCGGCGGTACCTGATCATCAGGCCGGTGTGCGCGTCGTCGGCGACGGCCAGGACGCGGACCCCCGCGGAGCGCAGCCGGGACGCGATGAGCGCGCCCGTCGCGTCCGGGCCGAGACGGCCCAGCCAGGTGGCGTGCCCGCCCAGCCGCGCCACGCCGATCGCCACGTTGCTCTCCGCACCGGCGACGCCGAGGGTGAAGCCCCGGGCGTGCTCCAGCGGACCGATGCCGTCGGCGACGAAGATGCCCATCGACTCGCCGAAGGTGAGCAGTCCGGTCATGAGCGGGCGAAGTTCACGGCGTCGACGGCGTGCCGGGCACGGGCCGCGAGCGCGGTGAGGCTGCCGCCGGTCGCGGCGTCACCGACCAGCGGGCCGCCGACCCCGACCGCGACCGCGCCGGCCTGCAGCCACTTCGCGATGTCGTCCAGGCCGATGCCGCCGGTGGGCAGGATCCGGACGTCCGGCAGCGGTCCGCGCAGGTCCTTGAGGTAGCCGGGTCCGAGGCCACCGGCGGGGAACAGTTTGATCAGCGGGGCGCCGGAGCGGTGTGCGGCGTACACCTCGGTCGGGCTGAACGTGCCCGGGTAGAACGGGACATCGGGCCGCAGCGGCAACGACACCGGCGAGACCAGGAACGACGCGCCGGCGTCGACGGCGGCCTTCGCGTCGTCGTCGGTGAGCACGGTGCCGGCGCCGACCCGGACCGTCTCGGGCAGCTGGCGGCGCAGCCCGGCGATGGCTTCCAGGGCGCCCTGCGAGGTGAGGGTGATCTCCAGGGCGGTGACGCCGGCCGCGACGAGCACGTCGGCGATGGCGGCGAAGGCGGAGGCGGTCGGTGCCCGGAGGATCGCGACGAGGCCGGCGTCGGCGATGGCGGCGGAGACAGGGTCGAGGGGTGCACGATGATCGGTCACCCCCCGATCCTGCCGGATCCCCCTGGTGGCGAAAAAGCCTCCGGATCCCGCCGGTGACGAAAAAGCGCTGGTAACGAAAAAGCGCTGGTGACGAGTGAGCCTCAGGCGCCGAGCAGGCGGCCGATCGTGTCGACGATGTCGGCGTAGAAGGTGCCGCCGATGCTGCGGAACAGCTGGAACGGCTTGTCCGGGCTGCCGAAGAACGGCCGCAGCGTCCAGGCGAGCTGGGTGCCGACGAATCCGAAGAGCAGGATCCAGATGTGCAGCAGGGTCATGCTGGCCGGGCGCTCCCCCGGCGGCAGCTCGACCGGCGGCGGGCGGTGGCCGATCTGCGACAGCGGTTTGACGCCGGGCGGGAACGCCGTGACCGATCCGTTCTCCCGGGCCGGCGCCTCCGGGCCGGCGGCGACCGCGGCGCCGACGAGGGCCGGCTCCGGCTCGGCGGCCGGGACGGCGGCCGGCGGCGCGGCGAGCGCGTGGGCCACCCGTTCCTGGTGGTCGTTGAGTGCCCGCATGCCCGCCGTCAGGAACCGCAGGCCGACGATCGCTGTCAGCACCAGGATGCCCACGTTCAGCAGCTTGAAGAAGAGGTAACTCTGCGCGGTGATCAGGAAGAACAGGCTGATCGGGGCGAATGCCAGGGTCAGCACCGCGGTCACGGTGATGGTCACCATGATCAGGGTGAGTGCCTGGAGCACCGACAGTTTCGCCCCGAAGACCAGGTTGAACAGGTAGAGCGTGGGCAGGCAGATCGCGAGGGTCGCCAGGAAGAGCAGCGGCAGCTTCACGAACGACGAGACCGCCTGGAGCGCGCCGTTGGAGGCGCCCAGCACCGCACCGTAGAGCGCGAGACTGACCGTGGAGCTGATCAGCATCTGCAGGGTCAGCTGTTTGAGGTCGCGTTCCTCGATGATCTGGCGCCAAATCCCGTCGCGGTCACGGAGAAGCCTCTCGATCACGAGCAGGCTGCTCCCGGAGGGGTTCGCCATCAGCACTCCCGATGTCTTCAGGGGGAAAGTCCGCAGAGGCTACCCTGTCGCCGTGAACGACCCCACACTTAGGGCCTCCGATGCGGAACGGCAGCGTGTCGTCGTGCTTCTGGAGGAGCACACGGCCGCCGGACGGCTCACCCTCGACGAGTACGCGGAACGCGTCGACCGCGTGCTGGCCTGCCGGACCCACGGCGACCTCGCCCGGGTCACCGCCGACCTGCCGGTGCAGCAGAACCGGCCGGCCGACGACAACCGTCACCTGCTGTGGGCGTTCCTGGTGGCCGGGATCGTGCTGGCGCTGTTCACCGTGGTCCTGACTCTGGCGCGCTGACCGCGTCCGGCTCGCCGACCGGCCGCCGGAAGAGGCCGTTGCGCGCCGCCGGCACCGGCGGCATGTCGGTGATCTCCAGCTCGTCCCGGATCGCCGCCTCGAACTGCTGCATCACCAGCGGCACCTGGGTGAGCAGCTCCCGGAAATGGGTGCGCGGCTCCACTCCGACCACCCCGGCCGGGTTCATCTGCTCGTGCAGCCGTTCCAGCTGCAGGTGCACGGCGAGGGCCGCCGAGCGCACCGGGCCGGAGGCGAGCAGCCGCACCGACATCAGGGCCGGGCCGATCTGGTCCATGTAGGTGAGCGGGTCGGGCACCTTGTCGCCGGCGTCGTACGCGCTCCGGAGGCGATAAGTGGCCCGCTCGAAGGCGGCGAGCAGCTGCACGTAGGCGGTTCTGCGCTCGTCGTACCACGCTCGGGTACGACGGCGCCGGTTGAGCAGATTGTCGGTTCGTGCGGCGGCGAGGTGCGCGGCGCCGGCCCCCGCGAGGGCGAACACGACGGCCACCAGGGGAAGGCCCCACCACGGGATCTGAGACACGCGAACACCGTATCGACCCGGCGCCCCGCGGTCTGTCACCCACACCCCCGGGACAGTGTCGCGTCGATGGCCTTCGCCGCCTCCTCGGCCGCCCGCGTCGGGCCCAGCAGCCAGCGCCGGGTCACCGTGCCTGCTGCGTACGGTCACCGCGGCCGACGCCACCGCGACCGCCTCGGCGGCCCGCGTGCACAACGCTTGACCTCAAGCCGAGTTGAGCTTGCAGACTGCCGCCATGAGAGCTGTCGTCTTCGACCGGTACGGCCCGCCCGACGTCCTGCGCATCGCCGAGCTCCCCGACCCCGAGCCCGGACCGGGCGAGGTGCTCATCGAGGCGTACGCCGCCGGCGTGCAACCTTTCGACATCGCGGTCCGCACCGGCGCCATGCCGTGGGTGAAGGCCCACTTCCCGCAGCAGATCGGCCAGGAGTACGCCGGTGTCGTCGTGCGCGGCGACGGATTCGAACCCGGGACGCCGGTCCTGGGCTCGACGATGCTCAAAGCCGTGGCCGGCCTGCTGACGGTCCCCGCTTCCGATGTCGTCGTCAAGCCTGACCACCTGGACTTCCCGGTCGCCGCCGGCCTGGTGGCGGCCTCGCAGACGGCGAGCGGCGCGCTGCTGGAGATCGGGGTGTCGGCCGGCGACGTGCTGCTGGTGCACGCGGCCGCCGGCAGTGTCGGCACGATCGCCACCCAGCTGGCGCGGCGGGCCGGCGCCACGGTGATCGGCACGGCCCGGCCGGAGAACCACGACTACCTGCGGGAGCTGGGTGCCGTACCCGTCGCGTACGGCAACGACCTGGTCGCAGCGGTCCGCGCCACCGGCCTCGCGCCCACCGTCGCCCTGGACGCCGCCGGCGGCGAGGCGATCGCCCAGTCCGTCGAGCTGGGCATCCCCGGGGACCGGGTCGGCACGATCGTCGACGACAAGGCGGCCGCCGAGCACGGCGCGCGGGTGGTCCGTGCCGGCCGGTCGCCGCAGCGCCTGGCGGAGGTGATCGCGGTCCCGGGCCTGCGGATGCCGATCCGGATGTTCCCGTGGGAGCGGATCGCCGACGCGCACCGCGTCGTGGAGTCCCGCCGAGGCCCCGGCAAGGTGGTCGTGACGATCGGCCGTTAGCAGCGCGGAACCCCGCGACAGCCGCCCCGGCGGGCCCCGGCGGTAGCAGCCCGGGCGCGCCCGGTTGCGGTTGTGGATCACGTGCTCAGTGCCCGGCGGGCCGCGTCGAACCGCCGGGCATGCGCCTGATGAACCCGGTTCCGATGATCGCCGCCGCATTGATGGCCACCGGTGTCGCCCTGGCCGCGCCGCAGGCCGCCACGGCGGCAACGGGGACGCCGCCGGCGGCGCGGGCATCGGCGGCGGGGCAGGCATCGGCGGCGGCCGTCCGGCAGCCGATCCAGGCGACTCCCGGCATCCCCGTCCGGATCATGCCGTTCGGGGACAGCCTCACGTTCGGCAAGGGCGACCGCGCCGAGAACGGCTACCGCGCCGAACTCTTCACCTGGCTGGCCCTGGCCGGGGTGCACGCCGACTTCGTCGGTTCGCAGCGCAACGGCAGCGGCGCCGACACCGCCCACGAGGGACACCCGGGCTGGCGGATCGCCTGGCTGAACCGGCACACCGACTTCTGGATGCGCAAACATCGCCCGCAGGTGGTCCTGCTCGACATCGGCACCAACGACCTGCTGCGCAACCAGGCCGCCGGCGCGCCCCGGCGGCTGGACCAGCTGATCGACCGGATGCTCGCCACCGACCCCAAGGTGCGGATCGTGCTGGCGAAGCTGCTGGTGGTCCGGGGCCGGCACGAGAAGGAGTTCCGTTCGTTCAACGCGACGCTCGCCCGGGCCGCGGCCCGGCACCCGGGCAACGTCACGCTCGTCGACATGTCCGCGATCCCGGCCACGGACACGGTGGACGGCGTGCACCCGGACGAGCTCGGTTACCGCAAGATGGCGTACCAGTGGTTCCAGGGTCTGCGCCAGATCCTGCCCGGCGGCCGTTCCTGGCAGCCGGTGCCGAACCCGTTCAGCGCAGGTAGGTGAGCCCGTCGAGCAGCACGGACGGCCGCCCGGCGGTGCCTTCCACCTGCACTGTCACCGTGTGGGTGCCGGCGGTCGGCCACATCCGCGTCCAGACCGCCTGGCGGTAGCGCGTCCCCGATGACCGCAGGTCCACCACGCCTTGATCACGCCCGTCCAGGAAGACCCGGATCCGGCCCGAGGTCGCGGTCCGCCCGGCCACGAGCGCGGCGGAGCGGCCGGTGAACGTCCAGCTCATCGACGCGCCGCGAGCGGACGCGGCGGCGGCTTCACTGCCCAGGAAGCGCGGGTCGCGCGCGGTGCGCCAGGTTCCGGTCCGCCGGGCGCCGGCTTCGGCGACGAGCACGGGTGTACGGGTGACCGAAGCGCTCCGCACGTTCCCGGCCCGGTCCGCGGCCGTCACCGTCCAGGCGTTCGCCTCGCCGAGCCGGGCGGCCGCGTCGTGGGCCCGCGCGGTGGCGCCGAGCACCGCCCGGGCGGTGCCGGTGACCCGTACCGATCGCAGGCCGTGCGCGTCCCTCGCGCCCCAGCTCACCCGGACCGGCACCGCGTCGCTCATGGTGCCGGTGCGCAGCGACACCTGTGGCTCCGCCGGGAACGCGGGCGGCACCGGGTCGGCGATGATCCGCGCGCTGGTCACCGAGGTACGCCCGGACAGGTGCACCGCCTTGATCGCGAGGGTGTGCTCACCGGGCGAGAGCCGGACCCGCGCGCGGCGGTGCCCGGCCGGGGTGGCGACGAACATCCGGCCGTCCAGCCACACCTCGAAGCGGTCCAGCATCCGGGTCGGCGTCGACAGGTCCCAGAGCGGCTGCACGAGCCCCCGGCTGTAGAACTTGCCCGCCGCCGCGCTCGCGCCACCCAGCTGCTGGAAACGCAGCCCGATCGGTGCGCCGCCGGCGATCGTGCGGATCGCCGGGAGTTGCCGGTAGAGCGCGGTGCCCGGGCACTCGGTGGAGCCGGCGTCCCGATGCCCGGAGATCCGGCTGAAGGTCACCGCCCGGCCGGCCGCGTGCTTGTTGCTGCCGCCGGAGACGAGCGCCACCCGCCCGGCCGGCGGGCTGCCCCAGGCACCCAGCTTGTACGCCGCGACCTGCGCCACCGCTGCCCGCGCCGCCACCGGGATCCGCACCGACCGGAAGTCACCGATCACCGCGATCGCGCTGGCGTTGTCGTTGAACCCGAGTGTGTGCGCCCCGAGCACCGAGCGGTGCACCCCGCCGCCGCGCCCCTCGAAGACGGTGCCGCACTTGTCGACCAGGAAGTTGTAGCCGATGTCGTTCCAGCCCTTGCTCTTCACCTGGTAGGTCGCGATGCCCCGCACGATGCTCGCCGACTGCCCGCAGGTGTACCCGTTGCCGGTCGCCGTGTGGTGCACGAACACAATCTTGATGGCCCCCGTGTAGCTCGGCGGATCCGCCACGCTCCCCTCATTGGCCCCCCAGCCGGCCCGCGTCACCATCCGCGGCACCGGCCGCGCCGGCAGAACCGGATTCCGCCGCGCCCGATCCGCCGCGTTCCCGCCCGCCCTCCGGGCGGCGCTTCCGGCCCGGCCCGCGTTCTGGGCTCGGCCTGCGTTCCGGGCTCGGCCAGCGCTCTCGGCTCGGCCTGCGTTCTGGGCTCGGCCGGCGATCTCTGCCCGGTCCCGGCCGCTCGCCGCTGCCCCCGGCCGCATCTCCGGCGCCTCCCCGACGCCCTCGCCGTCCGGGTTGATCAGGTCCACCCGCATTCCCCGGGGCAGCGTCCGCGCGCCCTCGACCCGGGCCTCGACGCCGTCCGACAGACCGACCCAGAGCGGATCGCTGGCCCCCCGCGCGCCGGGCCCCTCAGCCCCACCCGAAGCGTCCGGATTGTCCGTCTCCAACAGCTGCCAGGGCGTCCACCGGCCCGTCCCCGCCGTCCGCGTCCGCACCTCGATCCGCCCGTCGCTGACCACCCGCGGATCCGCCCAGGTGACACCGACCATGCTGAACGGCTCAGTACGCCGCGGCGGCAACTCAGCCCGCCCACCGCTCAGGGGCTCGGCTCCGCCCCGCATCACGGTCGGAGCCGCCACGGCCGGAGCCGCCGCGGCCGGAGCCGTCACGGCCCGAGCCGCCGCGCCGGCGAGCCGCAGCCCGTCCCCGCGCACCTCTCCCGGCGTCAGCGCGAAGGTCTGCAGCACCGGCCCCGAGGACCGGACCGGGTCAGCCGGCTGCGGGACCGTACCGGCGATCGCGACCGCGACGGCCGGTGTGGCGGCGACCAGGGCGGCCAGCAGACGGGTGGTGAGCCGGTTGCGGCGCATGGAAACTCCCCCGGCCACCGGCGGAAGGGGTCAATACGGGACGTACCGGCGACCATGTGACACCTTGCCGGTGCCAGGAGTGACAGGTGGGGAGTTTCGTGAAAAAAGCTCGGATTTTTACCCGGGTGGCGGCAATCCCGGCGAACGGACTCGCCCGGTCAGTTCGCCAGCCAGATCGCGGTGTTCAGGGCCGTCGCGAACGACACCCACGCCCAGTACGGCAGCAGCAGCCCCGCCGCGACCTTGGAGACCGGCCGGAACTTCCCGACGGTCACCCCGATCAGCACCCAGAGCACGACGATGTCCATCAGCGCCAGGCCGTACTGCCCGGCACCGAAGAAGATCGGTGTCCAGATCGCGTTCAGGACGAGCTGCACCGCGTACCAGTTGAGCGCCGGCGACCAGCCGGTGCGCCGCCAGACCAGCCAGCCGCTCACCGCGATCATCGCGTACAACGCGGTCCAGACGGGGCCGAACAGCCAGGACGGCGGCGCCCACGAGGGCCGGTCGAGACTCTGGTATTCGCTCGCGGTGCCGGCCACCCCGAGACCGCCGATCAGCGCGGCGGCCGCGACCGCGACGCCGAATCCGGCCAGGGCCAACCAGGGTGAGACGTGCCGCCCGGAGCGCATCACGGAACTGGTCATGCGCTCACGTTTACCCCGTACCCCGGCCGTGAACCTCGATGGTCAAGAAATATCGCCATCGAGATTGCCGCCGGTTGTTTAGCGCCGCTCGAGGTGGGGGTAAGGGCTCGCCGCCCCACACCCCCACATCGAGGAGCACCCCATGCCCATCCCCGGACTCTTCTACCTGATCGCCGTGATCCTGCTGGTCCTGGCGGCGCTGCCGATCAGCACGCGCGGTGTGAGCCTGGCGCTGCTGGGCGCCGCCTTCGCCCTCCTCGGCTACTCCTGGGACACCATCACCGGCTGACCCGTCAGCGGGTCCGCTTGTAGACCACGGCCTGCCAGGGGGCCAGCAACCCGTCGACGGGGGCCTGCGGCAGGTTGTTCAGGATCAGCTCGCCGGCCAGGTCGATCCCGGCCCGGGCCGGCTCGCCGGAGAAGTTGCCGACCACCAGCAGCTCGGTGGATCCGAGGGCACGGGTGAAGGCGTACAGGCGCTCGTCGTCGGGCAGCAGCATGGTGAAGTCACCCTGGGCCACCGCCGGTTCGGCGTGCCGCAGCGCGATCAGCCGGCGGTACCAGTGGAACACCGAGTCCGGGTCGGCCCGCTGCGCGGCGGCGTTGATCTCGCGGTGGTTCGGGTTCACGGCCAGCCACGGTGTGCCGGTCGTGAAGCCGGCCTGCGGCGAGTCGTCCCACTGCATCGGGGTGCGCGCGTTGTCCCGGCCCCGGGCACGCAGCACGGTCAGCACCTCGTCCGGGTCGCGGCCTTCCAGGTCGAGCGCCTGCCGGTACTGCCCGAGCGCCTCGATGTCCCGGAAGTCCTCGATCCCGCCGAACGGGTAGTTCGTCATCCCGAGCTCTTCGCCCTGGTAGACGTAGGGCGTACCGCGGTGCAGGTGCAGCACGGTGCCGAGCATCTTGGCCGACGTCACCCGGTGCTCGGGGCTGTCGTCGCCGTAGCGGGAGACCACTCGCGGCTGGTCGTGGTTGTTCCAGTAGAGGCTGTTCCAGCCGAGGTCGGCGAGCCCGGCCTGCCACCGGCCCAGGATGGCCTTGAGCTGGGTCAGCCGCAACGGCATCAGCAGCCAGGGGTCGGGGCCGCGGTCCACCCACACGTGGTCGAACTGGAAGACCATGTCGACCTCGTGCCGCTCCGGGTCGGTGTGCAGCCGGGCCTCCTCGACCGTGACCCCCGGCATCTCGCCGACGGTCAGCAGCCCTTCGCGCCCGGCGAACACCTCGCGGTGCATCTCCTGGAGGAACTCGTGCAGCCGGGGTCCGCCGACGTACGAGGCGGAACCGTCCGCGTACGCCGCACCGGCGCTGAGCCGCCCGTCGGGCAACGACCCGTCCTCGCCGACCACCTTGGAGATCATGTTGATGACGTCCATCCGGAAGCCGTCCACGCCCCGGTCGAGCCACCAGCGCATCATGGCGTAGACCGCCTCCCGGACCTCCGGGTTCTCCCAGTTGAGGTCGGGCTGCTTCTTGGAGAACAGGTGCAGGTAGTACTCGCCGGACTTCTCGTCGAACTCCCAGGCCGGCCCGCCGAAGACCGAACCCCAGTTGGTCGGCTCGGCACCGGGGGTGCCCGGCTCCATGCCGGCGCGCGCCGGCCGCCACCAGTACCAGTCCCGCTTCGGGTTGTCCTTGGCCGACCGGCTCTCCTGGAACCACGGGTGCTCGTCCGAGCTGTGGTTCACCACCAGATCCATGATCAGCTTCATGCCGCGGGCGTGCGCCCCGGCCAGCAGTTCGTCGAAGACGGCGAGATCGCCGAAGAGCGGCTCGATGTTCTGGTAGTCGCTGATGTCGTACCCGTTGTCGTCCTGCGGCGACGGGTAGATCGGCGAGAGCCAGAGCACGTCGACACCGAGCTCGGCCAGGTGGTCGAGGTGGTTGATGATGCCGCGCAGGTCGCCCATGCCGTCGCCGTCGGAGTCCGCGAAGCTCCGCGGGTAGATCTGGTAGACAACCGCCTTCTTCCACCACGATTCCGTCATGGCTCTTCTCTAACACGAGAACGCGCGCGATACCGGCCAGGCATACTGACGACGTGCTTATGGCCGGAAAGCGTGATTTGTCATGAGGATAGCGATGTTGGGCCCTATCGCCTGGCGTACCCCGCCGCTGCACTACGGCCCGTGGGAGCTGATCACCAGCCTGCTGACCGAGGGACTGACCCGGCGCGGCGTGGACGTCACCCTCTTCGCCACCCTGGACTCGGTCACGGAGGCCACCCTCGACGGCGTGACACCCACCGGGTACGAGGAGAACGACGCCATCGACGGCCGGGTGTGGGAGGCGATCCACGTCAGCCACGCGCTGGCCCGCTCCGGCGAGTTCGACCTGGTTCACAACCACCTGGACTGGCTGCCGCTGGCGTTCGCGGCGCACTGCCGGGCGCCGCTCGTCACCACCGTGCACGGCTTCTCCGGCCCGAACATCCTGCCGGCCTACCGGCGGGCGCAGACCGAGCACGGCGCCCGCTTCGTCGCCATCTCGGACAGCGACCGCTCCGCCGACCTGGAATACCTGGCGACCGTGCACCACGGCGTCGACCTGGCCGGTTTGCCGTTCCATCCGGACGGCCCGAATCATCCGGAAGTGAATCGGGACGACCTGCTCCTGTTCGGCCGGATCCATCCCGACAAAGGCACGGACATCGCCATCGAGATCGCCCGCCGCGCCGGTCGCCGCCTGATCATGTGCGGAATCGTCCAGGACCGCGATTACTTCACCGCCCGCGTGGAGCCCGATATCGACGGTGACCGGGTCGTCTATCTGGGTTCGGTGGGACCGGACGAACGCGGCACCCTCCTCGGTTCCGGAGCCGCGCTGTTGCACCCGATCCGGTTCGCCGAGCCGTTCGGCCTCTCGGTGGTCGAGTCGATGATCTGCGGGACGCCCGTGGTCGCGTACCGGAAAGGCTCCATGCCGGAGGTGGTGGACGAGGGCGTCACGGGGTTTCTGGTGGAGACGGTGGACGAGGCGGTGGCCGCGATCGACCGGCTCGGCCGGATCGACCGGGCGGGGTGCTCGGCGCATGCCCGCAAGCGGTTCTCGGCCGACCGGATGGTGGAGGACTACCTGTCGATTTACCGAAAAATCATCAGCTGAATACCTTGGTCTTGTTAACGTCGCAATGTGAATTGCGCGTTAAACAGGCCAGTTTCCCGGTCTGCGCTGACCGCCTGCTCCGTATCGGCCCGGTCTGTCTCCGCGCACTTCTCGCGCGGTTTCCCACATCAAGCCCGCGCGCGCTGAGTCCGTGCTGCGGGGAGGCAGCCGGCCGAGGAGAAAGGCCTGTCATGCCCGCGACATACGGGTTTCTGAGCACTTATCCCCCCACGCAATGCGGTTTGGCGACGTTCAATGCGGCACTCGCGACGCACCTGGCCGCCGGCACCGCCGGTTCCGGGGTGGTCCGGCTGCTCGCCGGCGACAACACCAGCGGCGGGATGGCTCTCGACCGGGCCGCGCCGCGGGTCGTGCACACCTGGAACACCGATCGCCCGGGCGGCTGGGTCGCGGCCGCCACCGCGCTCAACCGCTTCGACGTGGCGATCGTCCAGCACGAGTACGGCATCTATCCCGGTGACGCCGGGGCCGAGATCCTGCCGGTGCTGCGCGCCCTGCGCGTGCCCGTGATCGTGGTCCTGCACACCGTGCTCACCCACCCGGACCAGCTCCAGCGCTCCGTGCTGGAGGAGATCGCCGCCACCGCCGACGCCGTCGTGACGATGACCGACACCGCGCGCACCCGGCTGACCGGCCTCTACCAGGTCGATCACCGCAAGGTGACGGTGATCCCGCACGGCGCCGCCGATCACGGCGTCCCGGGCGCCGCCCGGACGACGGACGACGACGCCCCGCCGGACCACCGGCCGCACCTGCTCACCTGGGGTCTGCTCGGGCCCGGCAAGGGCATCGAGTGGGCGATCCGGGCCCTGTCCCTGCTCGACGACGTACGCCCCGGGCCGCTCTACACGGTCGCCGGCCGGACCCATCCGAAAGTCCTCGAACAGCAGGGCGACCAGTACCGCGAGTCCCTCCGGACGCTCGCCGAGCAGTGCGGCGTCACCGACCAGGTCCGCTGGTCCGACGTCTATCTGACGCCGGCCGGCCTGTCCCGGCTGATCCGCTCCGCCGACGCGGTGGTGCTGCCCTACGACTCCACCGAGCAGGTCACCTCCGGCGTCCTGATCGAGGCCGTCGCCGCCGGTGTCCCGGTGGTGGCCACCGAGTTCCCGCACGCGGTCGAGCTGCTAGCCGACGGGCCGGGCCTGCTCGTACCGCATCAGGACCCGGAGGCGATGGCCATGGCCATCCGCCGCGTGCTCGCCGATCCCGGCCTGGCCGAGCCGGGTCTGGCCGGCCGGCTCACCGGCCTGGCGGGCGGCCCGACGCTGCGCTGGCCCGCGGTGGCCGCGCGGTACCAGGCGCTCGCCGCCCGGCTGCGCGGCGCCCGGCGGCCGCTCGCTGCCCAGACGATCCCGGCATGAGGGGCAACTCCCGCCTCCGGGGCTCCCTGCGGCTCATCCCGCCACCGATCCAGCTCGGGGACGCGCCCGAGCCTCGCTGGGACCACGTGTTCCGCCTCTCCGACGACACCGGCCTGCTCGAACACGCCCGCAACGCGATCGTCCGGCGCGAGCACGGCTACTGCGTCGACGACGTGGCGCGCGGGCTGATGGTGGCCGCGCGCGAACCGCGGCCGGGTCCGCAGCTCGTCCGGCTCGCGGAGCGCTATCTGGCCTTCCTCACCCACGCGGAGGGGCCGGACGGCGCCTTCCGCAACCGGATGAGCTACGACCGGCGCTGGCTGGACGAGCCGTCGCTCGGCGACTGGTGGGGCCGGGCCCTCTGGGGGCTGGGCACGGCGGCGGCGCGGGCCCAGCCGGCCTGGCTGCGGCGGGAGGCGGCGAACGCCTTCCAGCAGGGCGTACGCAGCCGGTCGCCCTGGCCGCGCGCGATGGCGTTCGCCGGCCTCGGTGCGGCCGAGGTGCTCCGCGCCGACCCGCACGACCGGGCCGCGGCCGAACTTCTCGCCGACGCCGTCACGGTGATCGGCGTACCCGGTGCCGAGCCGCACTGGGTCTGGCCGGAACGGGAACTGACGTATGCGAACCCGGCCCTGGCCGAGGTGATCATCGCGGCCGGCGACCTGCTGGGCGACGAGGGTCTGCTCGCCGACGGGCTGCGGATGCTCGCCTGGCTCTGCCGGGTGCAGGAGCACCACGGCCACCTCTCGACCGTCCCGGTGATCGGCTGGCGGGCCGGCGAGCACCGGGACCGGATCGGCGACGCGAGCCCCGGCATCCGGCCCGACCTGCTCGATCAGCAGCCGGTCGAGGCTGCGGCCACGGCGGACGCCTGCGCCACCGCGGCCGCGGTCACCGGGGACGAGCGCTGGGACGCCCCGCTGTTCCAGTCGATCGCCTGGTTCCTGGGTGACAACGACACCGGAACGGTGATGTGGGACAGCGAGACTTATGGTTGTTATGACGGATTGACGGTTGATGGTCCTAATCTGAACCAAGGAGCCGAATCCACCCTCGCGCTCGTCTCCACGCTGCAGCATGCCCGCGGCCTGGCAAGCCGGAGCGCGACCCGACCGTCAGGCGGCCTAGCGTGACCGCAACCGTGAATGCTCAAGACATCACCCGTCACAACATCACCATGACGCCGGACGCCCGCCGCGTGGTGATCAAGCTGTTCGTCCCCGGCGAGGAAGCGCACGGAACCCACAACCGGACATCCCGCATGATCGAGCGCGTCCTCCAGCTCGACGACGCGGACATCAACACCCTGCTGGACGACGTGCTCAACCGCTTCGCCGGGCGGCACCACGACATCCTCTCGGTGTTCCAGCACCACTACGAGGTGGTCCAGCACCGGGTGCCGACGGAGATCGAGCTGTCGCCGGCCGCCCGGACGCTCATCGGCGCGTACTTCAGTCACGAGTTCTCGGTCGAGGCCGCGGCGCTCTGCAACCCGTCGATGGTGCCGCACCCGGACCAGAGCGATCTGGCGCCGGGCGAGCTGCGGGCCGCGGTGAGCCTGCGGCAGATCGGCGAGGGGCACATCTCCTCGATCGGGTTCTGCAGCGTGGTGCTCGGGCCGGGCGCTGCGATCCGGATGGAGGATCGGGACGGACCGCTGATGATCGGCCATCGGGTCGGCGCCAAGCACATGCGGCATCAGCTGTTCGCTGCCCTCGGCGACGAGGACATCGACAACGAGGCCTCGGCGTACGTCCTCAACGCCCTCCCGGAGCGGTACGACGACCAGGAGTTCGAGGACATCATGAGCCACCTGCCGACGGAACTGCTGGCCCGGCCCACCACCCCGATGACCCTCGAGCTGATCCGCCGGGTCGTCGGCGACGACTACGCCGTCAACTTCCCGGCCACCATCCCGCTGCACCAGCGGGTGCTCTGGCCGGCCACGCCCAGCGAGGGCCGGGGCATGGAGGACGCCCGGTTCGTGCAGGTGATGGACCCGGACGGACGCCCGGCCTACCAGGCGACCTACACCGCGTACGACGGCTTCAACATCTCCGGCCGGGTCATCTTCAGCCGCGACCTGCGGCACTTCGAGGTGGCCACGCTGCACGGACCGGCCGCCCGGAACAAGGGCATGGCGCTGTTCCCGCGCTACGTCAACGGCAAGAAGATGGCGCTGTGCCGCTCCGACGGCGAGACCCTCGGGCTGGCCGTCCGGGACGAGAAGCACCGGTGGCAGCCGGCCGGTCCGCTGCTCGTGCCGCACCGTGGCTGGGATCTGATCCAGGTCGGCAACTGTGGCTCGCCGATCGAGACCGAGGCCGGGTGGCTGGTGCTCACCCACGGTGTCGGGCCGATGCGCCGCTACGCGATCGGCGCCATGCTGCTCGACCTGGAACACCCGGATCGGGTCATCGCCGACCTGCCGCAGGGCCTGATCGACCCGGACGAGATCGAGCGGGAGGGGTACGTGCCGAACGTCCTCTACTCCTGCGGCGGGCTCGTGCACGACGGGCGGTTCTGGCTGCCGTACGCCTCCAGCGACGTGCGGAACAGTTTCGCCAGCATGCCGCTGGACCGCCTGCTGCACCGCATGGTGCCGGTCAGCTGAGGACCCCGCGGTGCCGGCCGTCAGGCCGGCACCGTGCCGGTCACCACCCAGATCGTGAGCACGGCGAGGAACGTCCCGCTCGCGCCGGCCGCCTCGACGCAGGCCAGCCACTCGTCCCGCAGGCCGGGCGGGGTCGCCCACACCTCCTCGGGCACCCGCGGGTTGACCATCGGCAGCACCACGGCGGCCGAGTCCGGGCTGGTGAACACGCACGTCACCGGCACGGCGGCCAGGTCGGTCAGGCCGGCCGCGACGAGACGGCGCCGCAACGTACGCCCCATGTCGTGCTGTTTGGGGGTGAAGTGCCCCCGCACGTGGGCCAGCACCACGTCGCCCAGCCCGGACGGCATCCCGTCGAAGGCGAGCGACGACCAGTCCGTGTCGACGAGGCAGATCCGTCCACCCGGCCGGGTCACCCGGATCAGCTCGTCGATGGCCCGGTCGGCGCTCTCCACGTGCTGCAGGACGCGCTCGCACCAGACCCCGTCGAACGCGTCCGACGGCAGATCGAGGGCGCAGACGTCGCCGGTCAGGTAGCGCACCGCACTGCCGTCGTGCCGCGCGACCGCGGCGGCCGTGATCGACGCCGAGTGGTCCAGAGCGACCACCTCGCCGGTCGGCGCGACCTCCCGGGCGAGCCGGCGGGCCACCTCGCCACTGCCCGAACCCGCGTCCAGCAGCCGCTGCCCCGGTGCCGGGGCGAGCATCTCGAACGCGACGCGGCGAACCCGCCGGATCTCGGGATGGCGGCCCATTTCGGTCAGCGCATCCAGCAGCATCGCGGACATCGAGGCCGGCAAGCCGTCGATGTCGGAGAACGGGGTCCGTTCCTTCTGTGCGGGTTCCATGGGATCGATTGTTCATCCCGATCAGCCCGATCGACCGTGCTCGTCAGTCATCCGACAGGGGCGTTACCTGGCCTTACGCTAGATCGAAGCCGATCTGTGCGTGATGCGAACGGGCCCCGAGGGGCCATTGGGGCTATACACCCAGGGTGATGGGGCATGCATCACACGTCACGGCGAAGATCGTGTGCAACAGGACGGCAACGGATGTGAAAAACTCCGAGCATGATCGAGCGGGTTAAGTTCGGGCTGGTCGGCTACGGCACCGGCGGACGGGTGTTCCACGCACCCCTGATCGCCTCGGCTCCGAACATCGATTTCGTCGGCGTGGTGACCACTTCCCCGGAGCGGCGCGCCCATGTCGCGGAGCAACTGCCGGGCGTGACGGCGTACGACTCCATCGCCGCGCTGGCCGCCGCCGGCGTGCAGGCCGTGGCGATCTCGACGCCCGCGGCCACCCACGCCGACCTGGCCGCCGAGGCGATCGCCGCCGGCCTGGCCGTGGTCGTCGACAAGCCGTTCGCGCTCGACGCCGCGGCGGCCCGCAAGGTCGTCAGCACCGCGGAGGAGGCGGGGGTGCTGCTCACCGTCTACCAGAACCGGCGCTGGGACTCCGACTTCCTCACCATCCGCAAGCTCGCCGAGAAGGGCTCGCTCGGCGACATCCGCCGCTTCGAGTCCCGGATGGAGCGCTGGGCGCCGGACCGCGAACCGCCCGCCGCCGGCGGTGGCACCCTGCTCGACTTCGGTTCCCACCTGGTCGACCAGGCACTCCAGCTGAACGGCCCGGCCGAGCGGGTGTACGCCGAGATGCGCGGCGAACCCCGCGACGACGACTTCTTCGTGGCGCTGCACCACACCAGCGGCGTCGAGTCGCACCTGTGGGGCAGCTGGCGGCAGGCCGGTCCCGGCCCCCGGTTCCGGGTCACCGGCAGCGCCGGCACCTACATCTCACCGGAACTCGACCACCAGGAGACCCTGCTCAAGGGCGGCCGGACCCCGGCCAAGCTGGGCGACCGCTGGGGCGTCGAACCGGAACACCGCTGGGGCCACCTCTTCCGCGGCGCCACCGGCGCACCCGTCGAGAGCTGCCGGGGCCGCTGGGACACCTTCTACCCGGCGGTGGCCGCCGCCGTCCTGGGCGAGGGCTCGCTGCCGGTGGACCCGTGGGACTCGGTCCGCGCCATGGAGATCCTCGACGCGGCCCGCGAGTCCGCCACCACCGGCACCGCCGTAACCGTCTGACCCGCGCACCGCGCACCGCACCACCGCGCACCGCACCGCACCACCGCGCACCGCACCGCACCACCGCGCACCGCACCACCGCACACCGCACCACCGCACCTTGCCCTCGCGGCGCCGTTGCCGGCGCCGCCGGGCCACCACCCGCGTGCCGAGACCAGGCCGGCTGGTTTCAGCAGTGGTTCGGCAACGCGGTTCCGTCGATCGCCCGCGCCGTCGCCAGCGAGTCGGCGAAACGGTCCGCATCCAGGTCGAGGCCGCCGTCGACCACACTGAGCACCGAGCTGTCACTTTCGGTCATCGCGGACAGGACCGCATGCGGCTCCAGGCCAGCTTCCTGCAACGCCCGGATCTCCCGGACGTTCACCCCCGCCGGCAGCGGCCCGTTCCCGAGGTCGGTGCCGTAGCGCACGCTTCCCCCGTACCCGAGGAAGCGCCGCAGGTTGTCGACGGCGATCTCCCGTGCCGGGTCGGGTGTTCCCCAACCGTGGATGTCGAGCGTGCTGATCCAGCGCATCCGCTCCGCGCAGGCTCGCACCAGGTCGTCGTCCAACCGCTCTGTCCAGGGCGTATGCGCCAGAATGCCGGCACCGGCGTCCAGGGCGGCGGCGACCGTTCCGGTGCCTTCGGCGTGCACGACGACCTCGAGCCCCGACGCGTGCGCCGCGCCGACCAGCGACGTCAGCGTGTCCTGCGGCAGCAGCGGGCCGCCGGCGTGCGCGGTCACCTTGATCAAGGAGGCCCCGGCCGACCGGGCCTCCGCCACCGCCTCGTGGGCGTCAGCGGCCGAACGGATCTCCCGCCAGCTGCCGGCAGGCGCCCACGAACGGTCGCTCGGATAGCCGCCCGGAGCGATCAGAAACGGTCCGGCATAGCGAACCAGCGGCAGGTCGGTGCCCGGCTGCCGGGCGCGTTCGGCGAGATCTTCAAGATCCTTGGGTACGCCGCCGAGGTCCCACACCGACCCGATCCCCCCGGCCCGGACGGCCGTGAGGTCGACGAGCGCCGCGTGCACGTGCGCGTCGACGAGCCCGGGCAGCAGCGTGCCGCGGAACCGCCGGGTGCCGGCGACCGGCGCCAACTCCCCCGGCACCGGCTTCGCGATGCCGTTCTCGCCGACCCGCAGCGCGACGCGCGACCGCAGCCGGCCGCCCCACCACACCGAGTCGGCGATCAGCCAGCGCACCCGCGGCGCACCCGACCCGGACCGCAGAGCCGCCGCCGCACAGCCCCCGTCCGAAGCACCGCAGCAAGCCGCCGCACCCGCCACGCCCGCCGAGCCACCCGACGAACCCGCCGTGCCACCCGACGAAGCCGCCGCGCCACCCGACGAAGCCGCCGCGCCGCCGGGAGGACCGCCCGGAACGCCGGAGCCGGAGGTCATCGCTGCTTCTCGAGGAGGTCGCGCAGCACCGACAGCCCCTGATACACCTCGCTGAAGCTCGTGCTCAGCGGCGCCGGCCCGATCCGCAGCCCGTCCGGCCGGCGATAGTCGGGGATCACCCCGCTGTCCCACAGCGGCTCCAGCAGCTGCTCGAAGCCGGGCCGTCGCAGCGTCACGTGCCCACCGCGCCGGGCGGCGTCGCGCGGGCTCACCACATCGACGCCGGCCTCTGTCAGCCACGCGTCGGCCAGGTCCAGCACGTACCCGGTGAGCAGCAGCGACTTCTCCCGCACCGCCTCGATCCCGGCTTCGGCGAGCATGTCCAGGTTGGCGTGCAGCGGGACCATCGCGAGGATCGGCGGTGTCCCGCTGAGCAGAGCCCGTACGCCCGGGGCCGGCTCGTGACCGTGCCCCATCTCGAAGGACGCGCGATGCCCCATCCAGCCCAGGATGGGCTGGCGCAGCTCGTCCTGCAGGTCGTGGCGCAGGTAGGCGAAGGCCGGCGCACCGGGCCCGCCGTTGAGGTACTTGTAGGTGCAGCCGACCGCGAGGTCGACACCCCACGCGTCGAGTTCGACGGGCACCGACCCGGCGGAGTGGCACAGGTCCCACAGGGTGAGCGCGCCCGCCTCGTGCGCGATCCGGTTGATCTCCGGGATGTCGGCGAGCCAGCCCGAGCGGTAGGCGACGTGGCTGAACAGCACCAGGGCGGTCCGGTCGTCGACCACCTCGGCGACCTGGGCGGGGTGCACGCCGGTCAGCGGGTCCGCGGAGATCCAGACCAGTTCGAGGCCCCGTTCGGCCGCGATGCCCTCCAGCACGTACCGGTCGGTGGGGAAGTTGTCGGTGTCCAGCACGACGCGGCGGCGGCCGGGCCGGGCGTCCACCGCGGCCCGCGCCAGCTTGTAGATCAGCACCGTGGTCGAGTCGGCGATCACGGTCTGCCCGGGTGCCGCACCGAGGGCGACGGCGCCGAGCCGGTCACCGAGGGTGATCGGCCAGTCCAGCCAGCCGTCGGTCCAGCCGCGGATGAGCCGGCCACCCCACTGTTCCCGGACGAACGCGTCCATCAGCCGGGCCGTCGCCTCCAGGGGCCGGCCCAGCGAGTTGCCGTCGAGGTAGGAGAGCAGGTCCGAGGCGGGCGCGGTGAGGAACCGGTCGCGGAACCCGGCGAGCGGGTCGGCCGCGTCGAGCGCCTTCGCCCGGTCGAGGAGCAGGTCGCCGCTCAACGGGGAACTCCGATCTCGGTGCGGACGGCGTAGAGCTCCGGGAAGAATGTCAGATCGAGAGCCGCCTTCAGGAACGAGACCCCGCTCGAGCCGCCGGTGCCGCGTTTGAAGCCGATCGTCCGTTCCACCGTCTTGAGGTGCCGGAACCGCCAGAGCTGGAAGTTCTCCTCCAGGTCCACGAGGTCCTCGCAGGCTTCGTAGACGTCCCAGTTCTGGTCGGCGTTCTCGTAGATCCCCTGGAAGACGGGCACCAGCTCGGCGCGGTACTCGTAGGGTTCGGTGACGTCGCGCTGCAGGATCTCCATCGGCACCGGGTGACCGCGCCGGGCCAGGAAGTGCAGGAACTCGTCGTAGACGCTTGGCGTACGCAAGGCGTCCTCGAGCAGTTCCCGGGCCGCCGGCTGGTCGTTGAAGATCGACAGCATCCGCCGGTCCTTGTTGCCGAGCAGGAACTCGATCGCCCGGTACTGGTACGACTGGAACCCCGACGACGTGCCGAGGAAGCTGCGGAACTCCGCGTACTCGCTCGGCGTCAGGGTGGCCAGCACCGACCACTGCTCGGTCAGGGTGCGCTGGATGTGCTTGACCCGGGCCAGCCCTTTGAGAGCGGGACGCAACTCGTCCTTCGCCAGGTGCTGCTGTACTGCCTTCAGCTCGTGGATGACCAGTTTCAGCCACAGCTCCGACGTCTGGTGCTGCAGGATGAAGAGCAGCTCGTCGTGGTGCGCGGGCTGACTGACCGGGTGCTGCGCGTCCAGGATCCGGTCGAGACGGAGGTACTCCCCGTACGACAGGTTGACCTTGAAGTCTCGGACGATCCCGTCCTCGAGCGGCCGCTGAGCCGACATGACGCTCTCCTTCCCCGCACCGGTGCAGGCTGGTTCAGTGGATCACAGGGGCAACGGCCCCCAGTAGACCCACTGTCCCTCGTGACGCACGAACCGGCTCAGCTCCTCCATCACACCCGGCTTGCCGCCCTCGCGGTAGTGCGCCCGGAACCGGACCGACCCCTCCGCGTCGAACACTGAGCCGCCGGCCGTTTCGAGGACTTCCAGGCGTACCCAGCGCAGCCCCGGATCGTCGGCGACGTCGGCCTCGTGCGGCGGGCGGGTCTCCGGGTGCCACGTGCGGTGGACGTGGTCGGTGCGACCCAGCGCATACGCGCTGAACCGCGAGCGCATCAGGGTTTCCGGGTCCGCCGCCGGCTTGCCGTCGTGGAGAGGGGCGCAACAGCGGGCGTACGCGGCCGCGCCGCACGGGCAGGCGGCGGAGGCGGTACGGGGCGAACGCTTACGAGCCATGCCGCCAGTCTGCCCCAGCGTGATCCACCCGTCGGGGCCCAGCCCGTCCGTCGGGGCCCAGCCCGTCCGTCGGGGCCCAGCCCGTCCGTCGGGGCCCAGCCCGTCCGTGGCCCAGCCCGCGCTCAGCCCGCCTGCTGCTCCACGACGATGCCGCTGATCACCTTCTGGCAGCGGTCCAGTTCCTCGATCAGGCCCTGCATCTCCTCGATCGCCGACACCGCGTTCTGCGTGTCCGACCGGATGCCACCCACCTGCGTACCGATCTCGCTGGTGGCCGTGGCCGTCTCGTTCGCCAGGTCCTTGACCTCGCTCGCCACCACGGCGAACCCGCGCCCCGCCTCACCGGCCCGAGCCGCCTCGATGGTGGCGTTCAACGCCAGCAGGTTCGTCTGCTTCGCGATCGTGGCGATCAGCTGAACCACTTTGCCGATCTCCGTGCTGCTGGCCTCCAGCCGCTGGATCACCTGCACCGCGGTCTCGGCCGCCCGCACCGCCGCCTGGGTGGCCGTCGCCATGTCGTTGCTGACGTTGGCAAGCCGGTGCACGGAGTCCCGCTGCCGGTCCTGAGCCTGCGCCGACCAGTCGTCCTGCCCCGCCCCGGACGACCAGCTGTCGTTCTGCCAGTCGGACATGTGGTGACGGCCCCTTTCTCCCGGTCGTCTCAAAACATCCCATCCCACCCACCTCCCCCGAAGCGTTTTCCCTGATCCCGCGTGGCCCGGCGCCCGATCACGGCTCGGCCCGGGCAGGGCAGGGGGGCCGGGCGGGCAGACTGGGCGGGTGGACGGCGTCCGGGAGATCCTCGATGGCGTGTGGCGGAACGACTCCGCCGGCATGCTCGGTGTCCTCGCGCGCCGCCTCGACGACTTCGACCGCGCCGAGGAGGCCCTTCAGGACGCGATAGCCGAGGCGTTGCGGCGGTGGCCTGCCGAAGGCGTACCCGGGAATCCGCCCGGCTGGCTCGTCCGGACCGCCTGGCGCAAGGCCCTGGACCGCCTCCGCCGCGAGGCGAACGGCCGGGCGAAGCACGCCGCGCTGGCCGCCGAACTCGCCACCGCCCCCGCCACGGGCCCCGGCTCCGATCCGGCCGCCGACCCTGCTTCCGGAACCTTCCCCGGCAGCCCGCCGGGACCACCGACCGGCGACGACCGCCTGGCGATGATCTTCGCGTGCTGCCATCCCAGCCTCCCCGAGAGCTCCCGCGTCGCACTTACCCTGCACGCGGTGGCAGGCCTGCCCGCCGAGTCGGTGGCCGCAGCGTTCCTGCTGCCCAGGGCCACTGCGGCACAGCGACTGGTACGCGCGAAACGCCACCTCCGCCACCACCGCGTCCGCGTCGAGGTCCCACCGCCCGGCGAGCTACCGGCCCGCCTGCCGTCCGTCCTGCGCGTGATCTACCTGCTCTACAACGACGGCTACCTGACCACCCGGGCCTCTCCAGCCGAGCCCTCCGCCGCCGAGCCCTCTGCTCCCAAGCCCACTGCTCCCAAGCCCTCCGCTCCCAAGCCCTCCGCCCCCAAGCCCTCCGCCCCCAAGCCCTCCGCCCCCAAGCCCTCCGCCGCCGAGTCCCGTGCCGCTGAGCCCACTGCCCGCAAGCCCTCTGCCGCCGAGTCCCCCGCCCCCGCCGGTGATATGCCCGGCCGCAACGGCCCGGACCGGCGGGAACTCGCCCGGGAAGCGCTCGGCCTCGCCCGCCGGCTGACGTCGCTCATGCCTGCCGAACCCGAGGTGGCCGGGCTGGCCGCCCTGCTCGAACTCTCCGAGTCCCGCACCGCGTCCCGCTTCGACCGGGCCGGCCGGCTCGTGCTCCTGGAGGATCAGGACCGGTCACTCTGGGACACGAACCTGATCGCCTCGGCGTGCCGCCGGCTGGCCCGGGCGGCGACGCACGACCGGCCCGGGCCCTACCAGCTGGAGGCGACCATCGCGGCGCAGCATGCGCTGGCGCCGGCCTACGAGAGGACCGACTGGGGTACGGTGCGCCGCCTCTACGACCTCCTGGCGACGACCCGCCCCACGCCGGTGGTGCTGCTCGGGCGGGCGGTGGCGACCAGTTTCGTCCACGGCCCCGCCGCGGCCCTGGTCGAGGTGGACGCGCTGGCCGGGCGCCTGGACGGGTACCGCCTCTGGCACGCCACCCGCGCCGGCCTCCTGCACCGGCTGAACCGGCCGGCCGAGGCGGCCACTGCCACCCGCCGAGCCTTGGCGCTGGCCACCGACCCGGCCGAACGCGACCTGCTGACCCGCCGGTTGGAGTCCCTGACCCGGGAGACCGGCCCCCGGTGAGCGCCCACCGTGAGCCCCACCGGCGCTGACCGAGAGCCCTGCCAACGCTCACCGTGACCCTGCCGGCGCTCACCGTGAGCTTCGTCGTTGCGGGCGGCGCCCGGTCAGCGCTCCAGAATCGGCCGGACCTCCACCTTGTCCCCCACGGCGGCGATGCCGGGCCAGCCCGCCGCCACCGCGACCGCGTCGTCGATGTCGTCGGCCTCCAACAGGATGAAGCCGCCGACGACTTCCTTGAGTTCCAGGTACGGCCCGTCGGTCACCTCGGGCTTCCCGTCCCGCCCGCGGCCCACCGTCTTCGCGGTGGTCGTCGGTTGCAGCTCCGCACCGCCTTCGACGATCTTCCCGGCCTCGAACCACTTGCCCCACCAGGCGCCGACCTCGTCCATGAGCCCGTCGGGCAGCTTCGGCTCGTACCAGTTCGACTCGTCCCCAGTGAGGATCATGACGTAGCGCACGGTTGTGTCCTTCCGTTCGTTGTCGTGCTCCCATGACGATCGGGTACCGGGCCGATCGACATCGCGGCGAAAGAATCTCCACCGACCGCACCAGCTCGCCAGCCGATGCGCAACGAATGCAAGGACAACCGAAGTTCCCGGCTTCGAAGCGCTTCGCACGGTTCAATTCTTGCAGGAATCTGACGTAGGATTCCGTCGTGACCAAACGACTAGCCGAGGTGGCGAAGAAAGCCGGCGTCAGCGAGGCCACCGTGAGCCGGGTTCTCAACGGGCGCAGCGGTGTCTCCGAGGCGACCCGCACATCGGTGCTCACGGCCCTCGACGTGCTGGGGTACGAGCGACCCACCAAACTCCGCGGGGAACGGGCCCGCCTCGTCGGCCTGGTCCTGCCCGAGCTGCAGAACCCGATCTTCCCGGCCCTGGCCGAAGTGGTGACCGGCTCGCTGGCACAGCGCGGGTTCACCCCGGCCCTCTGCGCCCGGACCATCGGCGGCGTTCCCGAGTCGGACTACGTCGAGATGCTCCTCGACCACCAGGTCTCCGGCGTCATCTTCGCGGGCGGGTCCTACGCGCTGACCGACGCCTCGCACGAGCACTACCGGCGCCTGACCGACCGCGGCCTGCCGGTCGTCCTCGTCAACGCCGGCGTCGACGAGCTCGGATTCCCCCGGGTGTCCACGGACGACGCGGTCGCGGTGGAGCAGGCGTACGGCCATCTGCGTTCCCTCGGCCACGAACGGATCGGCATGGTCCTCGGCCCGGAAGGTCACGTGCCGTCCCGCCGCAAGCTCGCCGCCATGCTTGCCGTCGCCGGCGCGGACCAGACGATCGTGGAGCGGTCCAGCTTCTCGATGGAGGGCGCCCGCGTCGCGGCGACCAAGCTGGTCGAGCGCGGCGTCACCGGCATCATCTGCGCCAGCGACGTGCTCGCCCTGGGCGCCATCCGAGCCGCCCGCCGGCTGGGCCGCGCCGTCCCGGCCGACATCTCGGTGGTCGGTTTCGACGACTCCGCGTTCATGACCTGCACCGACCCGCCACTCACCACCGTCCGCCAGCCGATCGAGACGATGGGCCAGGCCGCCGTGGACATCCTGGTCAGCCAGATCGAGGAGGCCCGGGTGCTGAGCGACGAGCTCCTCTTCGAGCCGGAACTGGTGGTGCGAGGCTCCACCGCCCCCGCGCCCGCCCACTGACCGCACCGCGCCTGCCACGTGCAGGGGAAGGTCGTCGATCGCTGAAGCGATCGACGACCTTTTTTGCGTTGTCGGCAGGCCCAAGCCCGCTGCCGAAGATGGCCGAAACCGAGTCACTCTGCGCGAATCACTTCGCTGTCAGGATCTGTCGCGAACAAGTCGACTCTTTGCAGAGCACGATCGAAACGTTGCCGACATAAGTCTGTCTCGTTACAGTGACTCCACTCACTCCCGCGCCGGGTCCGGGCCACCGAAGCGGACCCGCAGGGAGACAACTGATGACACAGATCAGCGATGGCCGTGGATAACACCCGCTCCCGAAGGGATGGACAGATGTCCGTACCGCAATACCGGAAGGTCGCGGCGCTGGCGCTCGTGGCCGGCCTGGGGTTCAGCCTCACGGCGTGCTCCACCAAGAGCGACGACGGAGGGCAGGAGGCCGGCGGCAAGGTCACCATCACGGTCGACTGCCAGCCGGTGGGGGCCCAGAAGGAACTCCTGGCCAACTGGAACGAGGACGTCGCCGCGTTCCAGCAGGAGAACCCCGACATCATCATCAAGAGCGTCAGCGTCGGCGAGCAGTGCAACAACCCGCCGGACTTCACCGCCCGGCTGGCCGGCGGCACGATGACCGACGTCTTCTACGGATACATGACCGACGTCCAGCAGGTGCTTGACGCGGGCCAGGCGATGGACATCACCGAGTACGCCACGAAGGAGAACATCCCGACCTGGGACAGCGTGGACCCGGCGCTCAAGGAGGTCTTCACCGACGGCGGCAAGCTGTACGCCGTACCCGTGAAGAACTATTCGATGGGTCTGGTCTACAACAAGGTCCTGTTCCAGAAGGCGGGCCTCGACGTCGACAACCCGCCGAAGACCTGGGCCGAGGTGCGTGCGGCCGCCAAGAAGATCTCCGCGCTGGGTGGCGGGGTCGCCGGCTACTCGGAGTACAGCGCCGGCAACACCGGCGGCTGGCACTTCACGTCGCTGCTCTACTCGCAGGGCGGCCAGGTGCTCAGCGAGGACGGCAAGAAGGCCGCGTTCAACGACGCCGCCGGCAAGCAGGTCCTGCAGAACTTGAAGGACATGCGGTACGGCGACAACAGCATGGGCAGCCGCCAGTTGCTGCAGTGGGGTGACCTGCTGACCAACGCCGGCGCGGGCAAGGTCGGCATGTTCATCGGCGCGCCGGACGCCACCCAGGCGATCGTGAGCCAGTTCCAGGGCAAGTTCCAGGACTGGGCGATGGCTCCGCTGCCCGGCCAGGACGGCCCGGCCAAGGCGACTCTGGGCGGCGGCGAGGGTTACTTCTTCAAGAAGGACCTCACCCCGGAGCAGGTCAAGGCCGGTCTGAAGTGGATCGCCTACCAGAAGCTGACGCCGGGCAAGGGCCAGTTCGACTACGAGCGGGCGAAGCCGCAGAACTACCCGGTGGGCCTGCCCCAGCCGCTGCTGTTCGCGAACGGCAGCGAGGCGCAGAAGCAGGAGTTCGACCTGCGTAAGGCGAACGCCAACCTGGACACCGCGAACTTCGCGCTCTTCGAGACGAACCCGGTCCCGATCAAGGGCGAGCCGCGCAACGCGCAGGCGATCTACGCGGTGCTCGACTCGGCGATGTCCGGGGTCCTGACCGATCCGGACGCGAACATCGACGCCCTGCTGAAGACCGCTGAGGAAAAGGTCAACCAGCTGCTGGCCGCCGGCAGCTGACCCGGCCGTCGCGGGGGCCGGCCCGTCCGGCCCCCGCGCCCCTCGACGACAGAAACAGGAGTTTTCCCTTGGCGATCATCACTGCCCCGCCGCCGGCCCGGCAGGCAGCGTCCGTGCCGTCGGCGAGCGCCCGCCGCAGCCGCAAGCTCCGGGACAACCTCACCGGGCACGCGTTCCTGATCGGGGCGGTAATCTGTTTCGCCCTCTTCATGTGGTACCCGATGATCCGCGGCGTCGTGATGAGCTTCCAGCGCACCCGCCGCGGCGAGACCACCTGGGTGGGCTGGGACAACTACACCCGGATCATCGCCGACCCGAGTTTCTGGACCGCCTGGAAGAACACCCTCTATTTCACGGTCCTGGCGCTCGTGCTCGGCTACGTGGTGCCGTTCCTGGTGGCGATCCTGCTCAACGAGTTCCGGCACGCCAAGGGCTACCTGCGGATCCTGGTCTACCTGCCGGTGATGCTGCCGCCGGCCTCGGCCCTTTTTCTTTTCAAGTTCTACGCGTACGACCCGAGCGAGGCCGGCCTGTTCAACGCGATCCTCGCCAGCCTGGGCCTGCCCACCTCGGAGTGGGTGCAGTCGCCCACGATGACGATGCCCGCCATGGTCATCGCCTCCACCTGGATGAACATGGGTGGCGCCGTCCTGATCTATCTGGCCGCCCTGCAGAACATCCCGGGTGAGCTCTATGAGGCGGCCGAACTGGACGGCGCGGGCATCGTGAAGCGGATCTGGCACGTGACGATCCCGCAGACGAAGCTGATCCTGGCGCTGCTCGCGATGTTGCAGATCGTCGCGACCATGCAGCTCTTCATCGAGCCGCTGATCCTCGCCAACGGGGCCGGCACGCAGGACTCGGCCACCTCCGTGGCGTACCTGATCTATCAGCACGGCTTCTTCCAGAACGACCTGAACGGCGCCGCGGCGCTCGGCGTGATCATGCTGCTCGTGCTGGCCGCCTTCTCCGCCGTGTACGTCCGGCTGAGCACCAAGGAGAACTGACCATGGCACAGGACTCCGGTTCGCGGACCCTCATCTCGCACGCTCAGCTGCGCCGCGGCCGTGGCCGGGTCATCTACTGGCTCCTGCTCTCGGTCGTCGTCCTCGGGTTCACCCTGGTCTTCCTGGGTCCGCTCTACTGGATGGTCACCGGTGCGCTCAAGTCGGGTCAGGAGATCGCGCAGACCCCGCCGTCGCTGTTCCCGAAGGATCCGCAGTTCCAGAACTACATCGACGCCTGGAACAACCTGGACCTGGGCAAGCTGCTGTTCAACACGTTCTACTACGCGGCCGGCGCGGTGGTGTTCCAGCTGATCTTCGACACGGCCGCGGCGTACTCGCTGTCGAAGCTGCGGCCGGTGTTCGGCAACGCGATCCTGGGCCTGATGCTGGCGACACTGATGATCCCGGCGATGGTGCTGATCGTCCCGCAGTACGTGACCGTGATCGACCTGCCGATCCTGCACCTCAACCTGCTCGACTCGCCGTTCTCGATCTGGCTGCCGCTCGTCGCGAACGCGTTCAACATCTTCCTGCTCAAACGGTTCTTCGACTCGATCCCCGAGGACCTGATGGCGGCGGCCATGGTGGACGGTGCCACGCCGATGCGTACCCTCTGGTCGATCATCCTGCCGATGTCCCGCCCGATCCTCGGCGTGGTCTCGATCTTCGCGGTGACGGCGGTCTGGAAAGACTTCCTCTGGCCGAAACTGGTCATGCCGTCGCCGGAGACCCGGACGGTAAGCGTCGGCATCTACGCCTTCGCCGGTGGCACACCGCAGAACGTGGTCATCGCGGCCAGCGTGATCGCCGCGATCCCCACGGTGATCATCTTCCTGCTCTTCCAGCGGAACATCATGTCCGGCCTGACCACCGGCAGCCTCAAGGGCTGAGAGACCCGCATCCACCGGGCGGACGACGACGTCCGCCGGACCCCACACGCCCACGTACGCACGCAGAAAGCAGGTGCTCGTGTCCACAAATGACGCCCCCGGGTGGTGGCGGAGCGCGGTCATCTACCAGGTGTACCCGCGGAGCTTCGCCGACTCGAACGGCGACGGCGTCGGCGACATCGGTGGCATCCGTGCCCGGCTGGGCCACCTGCGTGACCTCGGGGTCGACGCGATCTGGATGAGCCCCTGGTACCCGTCGCCGATGGCGGACGCCGGCTACGACGTCGCCGACTTCCGCGACATCGACCCGGTCTTCGGCAGCCTGGCCGAGGCGGAGGCGCTCATCGCGGAGGCGCACGCGACGGGAATCCGCATGATCGTCGACATCGTCCCGAATCACATCTCCAGCGCGCACCCGTGGTTCCAGGCGGCCCTGGCCTCCCCGGACGCACCGGAGCGGGACTACTTCTGGTTCCGCCCCGGCCGAGGCGACGGCGGCAGCGGCGACGGCAGCGGCGACGGCAGCGGCGATCGGATGCCGACCGACTGGACCGGTGAGTTCGGCGGGACGACCTGGACCCGGGCCCCGGACGGCGCCTGGTACCTGCATCTGTTCACCCCGGAACAGCCCGACCTGAACTGGGAGCACCCGGTCGTCAAGGCCGAGTTCGAGAGCATCCTGCGGTTCTGGTTCGACCGGGGTGTCGACGGCATCCGGATCGACTCGGCGGCACTGCTCTTCAAGGACCCGGAACTGCCCGAGGTGACCGACGGCGCCCCGCACCCGTTCCACGACCTCGACGCCGTGCACGACGTCTACCGCTCCTGGCGGCGGGTCGCCGACGAGTACCCGGACCGGGCCCTGATCGGCGAGGTCTGGATGCCGGAGGTCGACCGGTTCACCAACTATCTGCGCCCGGACGAGCTGCACGCCGCCTTCAACTTCGACTTCCTCGGCTGCGCCTGGGACCCGGAGATGATGCGGGCGTGCATCGACCGGACTCTCCAGGCGCACGAAGCCGTCGGCGCACCGCCCACCTGGGTGCTGTCCAACCACGACGTCACCCGGCACGTGACCCGGTACGGCCGCACCGACACCACGTTCAGCTTCGACAACAACCTCGACGGCACCCCGGTGGACCTGGAACTGGGCACCCGCCGGGCGCGTGCCGCCGCGCTGCTGTCGCTTTCGCTGCCCGGCTCTGCCTACGTCTATCAGGGCGAGGAGCTGGGTCTTTGGGAGAACGAGAGCATCCCGCCCGAGGCGATCCAGGACCCGATGTACGCGCGGCGCGGCCACACCCGCGACGGCTGCCGGGTGCCGTTGCCGTGGGCGGCCGACGAGCCGCCGTTCGACTTCACCGAGGGCGATCCCTGGCTGCCGCAGCCCGCGGAGTGGAAGGACCGGACCGTCCAGGCGCAGACCGGCGACCCCCGTTCGATGCTGGAGCTCTACCGCTCGGCGATCCGCCTGCGTCGCGCCGAACCGGGCCTGCACGCCCCGGCGATGACCTGGCTGGACGCGGCGCCGGGGGTGCTCGCCTACACGCGCGGGACGGACTTCGCCTGCGTGCTCAACCTGTCCGGCACGCCGGTCCCGCTGCCGGAGCACACCCGTCCGCTGCTCCTCAGCGGGCCTCTCGAGGACGGCGGTCTCCTCCCCCCGGACACCGCCGCCTGGCTGCGCACCGCTCACACCGAGCCGCGCGGCTGAGTCGTCCGGGCGTCCCGGGTTCCACCGCCCGGGGCGCCCGGCGTACCACCTCCGTCCCCGTCCAGAGAGGCGCTCCCATGTCTCGACTCAGACGCCGGATCCTCGCAGCGGCCGCCGCTGCGAGCTTCGCCGGCGCCCTCCTCCACGCGCCTGCCGCTTCGGCGGCCGGCCCCAACCTCGCCGCGGGCAAGACGTTCACCGCCAGCAGCCAGTCCGAGGTCTACGGCCCGGGCAACGCGGGCGACAGCAACGCGAACAGCTACTGGGAGAGCGCCAACAACGCCTTCCCGCAGTGGCTCCAGGTCGATCTGGGCTCCACCGTCCAGGTCGACCAGGCCGTGCTGAAGCTGCCGCCGGAGACCGCGTGGGCCACCCGCACGCAGACCGTCGCCATCTCCGGCAGCACGAACGGCTCGTCGTTCAGCACGATCAAGGCCGGCGCCGGGTACGTCTTCAACCCGTCGTCGGCGAACACGGTGACCGTCGACCTGACCGCCACGAACGTCCGCTACCTGCGGCTGACGTTCACCGCGAACACCGGCTGGCCGGCCGGTCAGCTCGCCGAACTGGAGGTCTACGGCCCGACCGGCGGTGACCCGGACCCCGACCCGGACCCGAACCCGCCGACCGGCACGAACCTCGCTGCCAAGAAGCCGATCGAGGCGTCGTCGACCGTGCACACGTTCGTCGCGACGAACGCGAACGACGAGAACACCGCCACCTACTGGGAGGGCGGCGCCTACCCCGCGACGCTCACCACGAAGCTGGGTGCGAACGCGGCCCTGACCTCGGTGGTCGTCAAGCTCGACCCGAGCAGTGCGTGGGGCACCCGGACGCAGAGCTTCGCGATCCTCGGCCGGGAGCAGTCGGCGGCCTCCTTCTCGACGGTGAAGGCCGGTGCCTCGTACACCTTCAATCCGGCCACCGGCAACACGGTGACCATCCCGGTCAGCGCGACCGTCGCCGACCTGCGTCTGTCCTTCACCGCGAACAGCGGCGCCCCGAGCGGGCAGGTCGCCGAGGTGCAGGCGTTCGGTTCCCTGGCGCCGAACCCGGACCTGACCATCACCTCGACCGGTTTCACGCCGGCCGCACCGGTGGAGACCACCGCGATCACCGCGTCGGCCACGGTGCGCAACGCGGGCTCGGCCGCGTCGGCGGCCTCCAACGTCAACTTCTACCTGGGTACGGCCAGAGCGGGCACCGTGGCAGTCCCGGCCCTGGCCGCCGGCGCCACCACCACGGTCTCGGTGAGCATCGGCGCCCGTGACGCCGGCAGCTACCAGCTCTCCGCGAAGGTCGACGAGGCGAACGCCGTCCTGGAGACCAACGAGGCGAACAATTCGTGGACCCACCCGTCGGCGCTCGTCGTCACCCCGGTGAGCAGCTCCGACCTGGTCGCGTCGTCGGTGAACTGGTCGCCGGCCACCCCGGCCGCGGGCAGCACCGTGACGTTCTCGGTCACCCTGCGCAACCAGGGCTCGGCCGCCTCGGCCGGTGGCGCGCACACCGTGACGCTCACCGTGCTGAACGGGTCGACGGTGGTGCGTACGCTGACCGGCTCCTGGTCCGGCACGCTCGCCGCCGGCGCCTCCTCCCCCGCGATCAACCTGGGCACCTGGACAGCGGCGAACGGCCGTTACACGGTGCGCACGGTGGTGGCGAACGACGGCAACGAGCTGCCGGTCAAGCAGGCCAACAACACCAGCGAGAAGCCGTTCTTCGTGGGGCGCGGCGCGAACATGCCGTTCGACTTCTACGAGGCCGAGGACGGTCAGACCGGCGGCGGCGCGGCGGTCGTCGGGCCCAACCGCACGGTCGGCGACCTGGCCGGTGAGGCGTCCGGCCGCCGGGCGGTGACCCTGAACCAGACCGGGGCGTACGTGCAGTGGACCACCCGGGCGGCGACGAACACCCTTGTCACCCGCTTCTCCATCCCGGACGGCACGAACAGCTCGATAAACGTGTACGTCAACGGGGCGCTCAACCGCACGCTGCCGCTGACCTCGAAGTACGCGTGGCTGTACGGCAACGAGGCGAGCCCGCAGAACTCCGGTTCCGGGCCGCGGCACATCTACGACGAGGCGAACATCATGCTGACCGGCTCGTTCCCGGCGGGCAGCACGATCAAGCTGCAGAAGGACGCCGCTAACTCCGGTCCGATCGCGATCGACTTCATGAACACCGAACAGGTCGCCCCGATCGCCAACCCGGACGCCGCGAAGTACGTGGTACCGACCGGTTTCGATCAGCAGTCGGTGCAGAACGCGCTGGACACGGCCCGTCAGGACAGCACCAAGATCGGTGTCTACCTGCCGGCCGGCGACTACCAGACGTCCAACAAGTTCCAGGTCTACGGCAAGGCGCTGCGGGTGATCGGTGCCGGGCCCTGGTACACCCGGTTCCACACGCCGTCGACGCAGACCGAGACGGACGCCGGCTTCCGGGCCGACGCCACCGCCAACGGCTCGACGTTCGCGAACTTCGCGTTCTTCGGCAACTACACGATCCGCATCGACGGTCCCGGGAAGGTGTTCGACCTCGCCAACGTCGCCGACATCACGATCGACAACATCTGGACCGAGCACGTGGTCTGCCTCTACTGGGGCGCCAACACCGACCGCATGAAGATCACCAACTCGCGGATCCGGAACACCTTCGCCGACGGCGTGAACATGACCAACGGCAGCACCGACAACCTGGTCGACAACAACGAGGCCCGGGCCACCGGCGACGACAGTTTCGCGCTCTTCTCGGCGATCGACGCGGGCGGCGCCGACGAGATCAACAACGTCTTCTCGAACCTCACGTCGATCCTGACCTGGCGCGCGGCGGGCCTCGCGGTCTACGGCGGCTACGCCAACACGTTCAAGAACATCTACATCGCGGACACCCTGGTCTACTCGGGCATCACGATCAGCTCGCTGGACTTCGGCTACCCGATGAACGGGTTCGGCGCCTCCCCGCCGACCAGTTTCGACAACATCTCGATCGTCCGGGCCGGCGGCCACTTCTGGGGAAACCAGGTCTTCCCGGCGATCTGGGTGTTCAGCGCCTCGAAGGTGTTCCAGGGCATCCGGGTGAGCAACGTCGACATCGTTGACCCGACCTACTCCGGGATCATGTTCCAGACCAACTACGTGGGCGGTCAGCCGCAGAACATCATCAAGGACACCGTCTTCACCAACGTCACGATCACCGGGGCGCGCCGCAGCGGTGACCAGTACGACGCCAAGTCCGGCTACGGCATCTGGGCCAACCCGATGCCGGAGGCCGGCCAGGGTCCCGCGGTGGGCTCGGTGACCTTCAACAACCTGCGGATGAGCGACAACTACCGCGACATCGAGAACCCGACGAGCACCTTCACGATCAACCGCAATTGATCCACCGGGCGCGCCCTCGTCCGGGCACGCCTTTGACCGGGCACGCCTTTGACCGGGTACGCCTTTGACCGGGTACGACCTTGACCGGGTACGACAGCACGGGGCCCGCGCATGTCGCGCGGGCCCCGTCTCCCCATGTTTTGTGCGAACAGTTCTGCTGTCTTACGCGGTCCGGACGCTCGGCGTCCGTGCGGCGATCCCGCCGCCTGTCAGGCGGCGGCTCCGGTCAGCCGGTCGCCTTCCTGCTTCTCCCGGCCCGGGCCGTCCCCGCGACCGGGACCGTCACCGTCCCCGTGGCCGGCACTGTCCCCGTGGCCGGCACTGTCCCCGTGGCCGGCACCGTCCCCCCGGTCAGCACCGTCCCCCCGGCCGGCACTGTCTCCGGCGGGTACCCCGCTCTCCCAGCCGGCGGGCGTCATGAGCGGGTGGGCGCCCGACTCCGGGTCCACCGCGTACATCCGGGCCTCGGCCAGGTCGAAGTACATCCCGGTGATGCGCAGCCGGCCGGCCGCCTCGGCAGCCCGGACGGTCGGATAGCTGCGCAGGTTCGCCAGCTGCTGCACCACGTTGTCGGTGCAGCAACGTGCCTCGTCACCGGAGTCGCTGAACCGTACGCCGGAGAGCGCCAGCCAGTTCCCCAGCCCGGAGGCGGGCTCGTCCGGTGCGGTGCCGCCCGGCCCGGCCGGATCCGCACTGTCCGGCCCGGCGGCCGTCGCCTGGCTCACCAGCGCCCGCACCGCGCCACAGCCGGAGTGGCCGCAGACGGTGATCGTGGTGACGCCAAGGACGTCCACCGCGTACTCGATCGCGGCGCCGACCGACGAGTCCGCCGAGCCGTGCCGGGGCACGATGTTGCCGACGTTGCGCACGCAGAACAGGTCACCCGGCCCGCTCGCCGTGATCAGGTTCGGCACCAGGCGCGAGTCGGCGCAGGTGATGAAGAGCTGCTCCGGATTCTGCCCGTCCCGGGCCAGGTCGGCGAGTTCCGGCCGGACCAGGGGCGCGACCGAACGCTCGAACTCGGCGATCCCCGCCGCCATGGCGTCCCGGCGCTGGTGGTCGATGCCCTGCCAGCGCGACCAGGATCCGAGCAGCCGCGGCGTGGTCGGTCGCGGCGTACGCTTGCCGCCGCCCAGCCGCCCGGACAGCGCCTGCGAGAACCAGGAGTCGTGCACCTCACGGATCCGGACCCGGCCGCCGCCACGCTCGTAAGCCTCCTGCCAGTCCTTGATCGTCTCGAACGCACCGTGGTCGAGGTAGTCCAGGTGCAGCTCGACGTCGACCTTCGCACCCGCCGGCAGTTTGCCGAACTCGCGGGTGAGCCGCGCCGACTCGACGAACGCCAGCGTCCCGGTGATCGTGACCAGCCAGTCCCCCGGCGACCGCTCGACCGTGCGGATCTCGCACCGGGTGAGCCGCCAGAGGATGAACAGCGCCGCCGTGATCATGCCGAGCGCCACACCGGTCAGCAGGTCCGTGAAGACCACGCCGAACGCCGTGACCAGGTAGGCCGGCAGTTCCCGGTGCCGCGCGTAGGTACGGATCTGGGCCAGGCTGATCAACCGCAACCCGACCACGATCAGCACGCCCGCGAGGACCGCCATCGGGATCGTCTCGAGCAGCCCGGCGAAAAAGATCACGAACAGCGCGATCCAGACACCGTGCAGGATCGCCGAGGCACGGGTACGCGCACCGGCCGCCACGTTCGTCGAACTGCGGACGATCACCCCCGTCACCGGCAGGCCGCCGAGCAGGCCGGAAACCGTGTTGGCGGCTCCCTGGCCGACCAGTTCGCGGTTCAGGTTGGCCCGCTTGCCCTCGTGCATCCGGTCCACGGCCACCGCCGAGAGCAGCGACTCGACGCTCGCCACCAGGGCGATCGTCATGACGGCCACGGTGATCTCCCGCAGGGGCGCGTCCGGCCAGGCGGGCGTGATCAGGCCGGCGAGCGGGTCGTCGGGCAGGTTCACCCGCACCACGTCGGCGCCGATCGCGGCGGCCAGGGCCGTCATCGACACCACTGCCACCAGGGCGGCGGGAAGCATGGACACGCGCACCACGCGCGGCCAGATGATCAGGATCGCCACGGTGAGTACACCGAGCAGCGCCGCGACGCTGTGGTGCGAGACGATCTGGGCGGGCAGGTCACGAAGGTTGTGCCAGGCAGAGCTCTGCGGGCTGCCGCCGAGCATCACGTGCACCTGGCTGAGCGCGATGACCAGGCCGATCCCGGCGAGCATGCCGTGCACGACGGCGGGCGAGAGGGCGAGGGCGGCGCGCCCCAGGCGGGAGACGCCGAGCAGGATCTGGAGGAGACCGGCGACCGCGACGATCGCGGCCGTGCCGGCGAACCCGAAGTCGGCCACGGCTCCGGCGACGATCACGGTGAGACCGGCCGCGGGGCCGCTCACCTGGAGCGGAGCGCCACCCAAGGCGCCCGCCACGATGCCGCCGACAACCGCGGCGACCAACCCTGCCAGAAGCGGGGCTCCGGATGCCGCTGCGATTCCCAGCGACAACGGAATGGCGATCAGGAACACGACGATGGACGCCGGCAAGTCCCGGCGCAACAACTGCGTCAAGTCGGACATTTCAGCAAAATACCGAATAATGATTAACGGGTCATTACGCAACCGGCCCTTACCCCGTAAACACAGCAAATTGCCGCCTGGCACTCAGCGAGATCCCAGCAAGTTATGGATCATGCATGCCACGCACCTGATGGAAATCTTCCCGCAGAAACGCCTCCAGCCCGGAGAACCTGCCGCTCAGGGACCGTTCCACAGCAATCTCGCCGGTTTCCCCGGTCAGCGCCCGAAAGTTCCCCAACAACCCTCGCGGCGAGTTCTACACGAAAACTCCCGCCGACCGCCCCCAAGAACCCAGTCGCCGACTCCACCGGCCCAGAGCCGCACACACCGCCCCGCAGCCCACCCCCACCGCGTCTGCGCCACCACCCACCAAGCGCGCCGCCATCACAATCCGTGCGCCCAACACCACCGCTGGCCCACCCACCGCTGGCCCACCACCGCCTGGCCCGGCATCACCGCCTGGCCCGGCATCACCGCCTGGCCGGCCACCACCCACCGCGCCTGCCCCCACCACCAACCAAGCGCCGCCATCACAGTCCGTGCGCCGACCACCACCGTTGGCCCACCCATCGCTGGCCCACCCACCGCTGGCCCACCCACCTCGCCCAGCACCACCGCCTGGCCGGCCACCACCCACCGCGCGTGCGCCCACCACCACCTCCGCGCGGCCACCCCCCACCGCCGGACCCACCACCCATCGCGCGTGCGCCCACCACCCAAGCGCCCCGCCACCTACTGCGCGCGCCATCACCCAGGCGCCCCACCACCTACTGCGCGTACGCCCACCACCCAGGCGCCCCACCACCACCTACCGCGCGGGCCCAGCATCACGACCGCGTGGCCACCACCCACCGCGCCTGCGCCACCACCCATCGCGCGTGCGCCCACCACCGCCACCGCGTGCCCACCACCACCCACCGCATGCGCCCACCGCTGCCCCACGGCACGCCGCCAACCGCGCTACGCCCCGGCGGACGTCCCTCCCTGATCGCCGTCCAGCCGATGCCGCCCACGCATCAACGCCGCGTCCCCGTTCGGGCCCAGTGGCGCCAGACGCGGCGTCCCCGTCGAGAAGTTGATCTGCTAGCGCTACGAAATCGCGGTTTCAAGCCCTTGATCACAGCGATTTCGTAGCGCTAGCAGATCAACACGGCCGCGGACCCAACGCGGCCGAGGGCAGCTAGTTCATGCGGGCAGGCGAGGGCAAGCAACACCACGCCGCACTCATCGGCTTCACCCGGCGCCGCGTTCCTACCCGCCGCCGCGTCGACATCCTGCGCGCCATGCTTGCGCCGCACCCGGGTTGGCACCCGGGATGCCGCACCCAGGCCAGCACCCGGGGTCAGCACCCGGGGTCAGCGCCCGGGGTCGGCAGCCGGGGTCAGCGCCCGGCCGCCGCCGGGCCCGCGCCGCACCTGCACCTTCTACCAGTGTGAACCGGCAGAAGCGATCGCTACCAGGTCGAACCGACGGAATAGCCCGCTTTAAGTACGAACAGGCAGATGAGCCGGCTATCGGTCTGAACAGGTGGATGAGTCGGCGATCAGCGCGAAGCCGGCGGGAGGAGCCAGCCATGAGTACGAATCGGTGGAAAGCCCGTCATCAGTACGAACCGGCGGCAGGAGCCGGCCATCAGCGCGAACCGGCGGGAGAGCTCGCTGCGGCTGCTTGGACAGGGCCATAGGGACACCCCCACGGCCCTTCCGTGCGCACCGAACGGCAGAGTCGTGGCCAGGCAGGTTCCCCAGGGGAACGCTCTGCCCGAGCCACGGCTCAGAAGCGGGACGGCGGGACGGCGGGACGGCGGGACTGTCAGGCCTTCCAGACGTCCTTGTTCGACTCGTACATGTCGCGCAGGATCATCGGGACGTCGTACTTGACCTTCCAGTCCGGGTAGTGCTCCTCGAACCGGGCGGTGCTGCTGATCCACCACTGGTGGTCGCCGACCCGGTTCTCCGGCACGTACTCCGTGCGGGCCTCGACGCCGGCGATCCCGGACGCGATCTGGAACGCCTCGAGGACGCTGCAGTTGGAGGTGCGGCCGCCGCCCATGTTGTAGACCTCGGCCACCCGCGGCGCCCGGTGGAACACCTCGAACGCCGACACCAGGTCGCTGGAGTGGATCGCGTCGCGGACCTGCTTGCCCTTGTAGCCGAAGATCCGGTAGAGCCGCTGCTCCATCACGCAGCGCATCACGTACGCCAGGAAGCCGTGCAGCTCCGCCGCGGAGTGCCCGGGCCCGGTCAGCGTGCCGCCCCGGAAGACCGCGGTCGGCATGTCGAAGTAGCGGCCGTACTCCTGGACCATCACGTCGGCCGCGACCTTGGACGCCCCGAAGACCGAGTGCAGGCACTGGTCGATCGACATGGTCTCGTCGATCCCGTCGTACCACTTGTGGTCCGCCGGCAGCTCCCAGCGGGTGTCCTGCTCGATCAGCGGCAGCGAGTTCGGCAGGTCGCCGTAGACCTTGTTGGTCGAGGTGAAGATGAAGGGCGCGTCGATCGCGTGCTTCCGGGTCGCCTCGAGCATGTTGATCGTGCCGACCGCGTTCACGTCGAAGTCGGTGAACGGCTCGCGGGCGGCCCAGTCGTGGCTGGGCTGCGCGGCGGCGTGGATGACCAGGCCGATGTTCTTGCCGAGGCCGGCGAAGAGCTTGTCCAGGCCGTCGCGGTCGCGGATGTCGATGCCGTGGTGCGTGTACCGCGCGCCCACCTCGCTGGTGAGCCGTTCCAGGTTCCACTTGGTGGAACCGTCGGCGCCGAAGAAGTAACCACGCATGTCGTTGTCGACGCCGACCACGTCCATGCCGAGCCCGGCGAAGTGCCGGACCGCCTCGGACCCGATCAGGCCGGCCGATCCGGTGATTACCACGACGTTGCCGGTCGGGACGCTGCTCATCAGGACCTCCGTGGGTTGTGGGGCGCCACCGGCCGAGGTTACACATCGCCGGCTCGGCGGGGGCGGGCCGGTCGGCCGAACAAGCCGGACGAGCACAGGGCCGGGATGAAGATCGCGTGACGAGTTCGATCGTCATGCTTGACCGGCGCGCGAAACGGGCACGTCACAGATTCGCTACATCAGATGGGAAAGCTCCGGCGGACACGGACCCCCTTTGCCGGAACTCATGGAGGCGATCGATGACGGAGTCCCTTCAGGCACCCAGTCCCGGCGATTACGAGCCGGTGCGACGGACGGAACGGGTGGAGGCAGCCGACGCAGGCGCCGGTCTCACCCTCGGTGTGGAGGAGGAGTTGCACGTCGTCGACCTCTCGACGCGGGAACTCGTACCCCAGGCCCCGGAGATCCTGGACCGCCTGGACGCCGCGCATTTCTCCGCCGAGCTGCACCGCTCGGTCGTGGAGACCAACACCCCGGTGAGCGCCACCCTGGACGGTCTGCGGACCGGCATCGCGGAGCGGCGGCGTACGGCGATCGCCGTGGCCGAGTCGCTCGGCCTGGGGCTGGTCGCCGCCGGAACGGTTCCGCTCGTGGACCTGGACCGGTTGCCGGTGACGCCGACCACCCGGTACCAGCGGATGCTGCACGAATACCAGATGCTCGTCCGCGAGCAGCTCATCTGCGGCACCCAGGTGCACGTCGGTGTGCCGGACCGCGACGAGGCGGTCGCGGTGACGCAGCGGGTGGCGCCGGTCCTGCCGGTGCTGCTGGCGCTCTCGGCCAGCTCGCCGTTCTGGATGGGCGAGGACTCCGGGTACGCCAGTGTCCGCTCCCTGGTGTGGATGCGCTGGCCGACCGCCGGTGACAGCGGGCAGCTGCTCTCCGCCGCCGAGCATGACGAACTGGTCAGCGACCTGATCGCGTCCGGGACGATCAGCGACCCGAAGATGGTCTACTTCGACGTCCGGCCGTCCGCGCACGTGCCCACCGTGGAGCTGCGGGTCACCGACGCGAGCCCGGACGTGGAGACCGTCGTCCTGATCGCCGGCGTCTTCCGCGCCCTGGTGCTGCGGGCCCGCCAGGAGCACCGGGCCGGCGTCCCGCTGCCGGCCCTGCGCCCGCCGCTGCACCGGGCGGCGATGTGGCGGGCCGCGCGGTCCGGTCTGGAGGGCGACCTGCTGGACCTGCCCCGGTCGCCGATACCGGTGCCGGCGGCGGCCGCGGTGGAACGGCTGATCGCCGGGTTGCGCCCGCAACTGGAGGAACTGGGCGACTGGGACCAGGTCTTCGACCTGTCGTTGCGCGCGCTGAGCCGCGGTAGTTCGGCCGCACGCCAGCGGCGCGCCCTGGCCCGCCGCGGGCGGCTTGCCGACGTGGTGGACATGCTCGTCACCGACACCCGGGGCGGTCCGGTCGGCGCCGGCCCGGCCGAGATGCCGCCGCCGGTCCGGCTGGAGACCTACGGGGCCGCGGGCGACGAGGCGTTCCCGGACGGCCGGGTGGCGCCGGCCTACGCGGGGATGCTGCCGGTGCTGACCTCGCTCGGGGCGACCGGGCTGCGGCAGCGCGAGGACGCCCGGGACGAGGAGCAGCGCGCCCGGGGCATCACGTTCAGTGTGGCCGGGGAGGCGGCGACCCGGCTGTTCCCGTTCGACCTGGTGCCGCGGATCGTGCCGGCGAACGACTGGGCGCATCTGCGGTCCGGGCTGGTGCAGCGGGTGCAGGCGCTCAACGCCTTCCTCAACGACGTGTACGGCGACCGGCAGATCGTCTCCGACGGCGTGGTGCCGGAGTGGGTGGTGAACGGGTCGCCGGAGCTGCGGGCCAGCGGTGCCCTGATCTCGCGCCGGGCGATCCGCGCCCAGGTGGCGGGCGTCGACCTGGTCCGGGACGGCACGACCGGTTCCTGGTGTGTGCTGGAGGACAACCTGCGGGTGCCGTCCGGGATCGCGTACGCCATGCAGAACCGCCGTCTGACCTGGAGCGTCCTGCCCGAGGTGCCCCGGCCGGCGGCGCTGCTGTCGGTGGAGGACACCCCGAAGCTGTTGAAGCGGGTGCTCCGGGAGGCGGCCGGTCCGGCGGCGGCCGACGAGCCGCGGATCGTGGTGCTCAGCCAGGGCCCGGACGACTCGGCCTGGTTCGAGCACCGGATGCTCGCCGAGGCGATGGACGTGCCGGTCGTGCGCAGCACCGAGCTCTTCGTCGACGAGGGCCGGGTGTGGCGGCTGCGGGACGGTCACCGGCACCCGGTCGACGTGATCTACCTGCGGATGAGCGAGGACAGCCTGGTGCACTCGCCCGGCGCGGACGGCATGCCGCTGGGCCCGAGCCTGGTGGCGGCCCTGCACGCGGACACGGTGGTGCTGGCGAACGCGCTCGGCAACGGCGTCGCCGACGACAAGGCGGTGTACGCATACGTGCCCAAGATGATCGAGTACTACCTGGGTGAGAAGCCGACCCTCGCGGACGTGCCGACCTACCTGTGCGGCATCCCGGACCAGCGGGTGGAGGTGCTGTCCCGGCTGGCCGAGCTGGTCTGCAAGCCGGTCGACGGCTACGGCGGCGACCGGATCGTGATCGGCCCGCACGCGAGCGCCGACGAACTGGACGCGCTGCGCCGGCAGATCCAGACCGCGCCGCACCGCTGGGTGGCCCAGGAACTGGTGCAGCTCTCCACCCACCCGGTGTTCGACGGGCACCGGCTGGCGCCGCGGCACGTGGACCTGCGCGCGTTCGTGTTCACCGGCACGCACTCGACGGTGGCGCCGGCGGCGCTGACCCGGGTGGCACCCGCCGGCAGCATGATCGTCAATTCGTCGCGCGGTGGCGGCTCGAAGGACACCTGGCTTCTCGGCTGACCGTCGCTTCTCGGCTGACCGTCGGGCGCCGGGCGTCGCCCGGCCGGACGTTTCGCCGATCACTGGAAAAGACATCGAACTGGGGAGGAAATCTCATGTGCGGGATCGCCGGCGAGCTGTGTTTCGGCGACCGGGCCGCGGACACCAAAGCGGTCCACCGGATGCTGCCGTGCCTCGAATCCCGGGGCCCGGACGGCGAGGGCACCTGGAACAACGGGCGGATCGCTTTCGGACACCGGCGGCTGCGGATCATCGACCTCTCCGAGGCCGGGCGGCAGCCCATGACGGACGAGCGGCTCGGACTCACCGTGGTGTTCAACGGCTGCGTCTACAACTATCGCGAGCTGCGGGAAGAGCTTCAGGGGTACGGCTACGAGTTCGTCTCCACGTCGGACACCGAGGTCATCCTGAAGGCGTACCACCGCTGGGGGGCCGACTGCGTCACCCGGTTCCTCGGGATGTTCGCCTTCGCGATCGCCGAGCACGACACCGGGACCGTCACACTGGCCCGGGACCGGCTCGGCATCAAACCGCTCTACCTCGCCGAGACACCGGGGCGGCTGCGGTTCGCCTCGACCCTGCCGGCGCTGCTCGCGGCCGGCGGCGTGGACACGACCATCGACACGGTCGCGCTGCACCACTACATGACGTTCCACTCGGTGGTGCCGGCGCCGCGGACCATCCTCTCCGGGGTGCGCAAGCTGCCGCCGGCGACGGTCCGGGTGATCCGGGCGGACGGGACGTCGACGGAGCGGGTCTACTGGGAGGCGTCGTTCACCCGTACCCTCGATCTCTCCGCGGACGAGTGGGCGGAGGCCCTGCGGGAGAAGCTGCGGCTCGCCGTGGAACGCCGGATGGTCGCCGACGTGCCCGTCGGGGTGCTGCTCTCCGGCGGCCTGGACTCGAGCTTCATCGTGGCGCTGCTCGCCGAGCAGGGGCAGACCGGGCTCACCACGTTCAGCATCGGCTTCGAGGCGGCCGGCGGGGAGAGCGGCGACGAGTTCGCGTACTCGGACCTGATCGCACGGAAGTTCGGCACCCAGCACCACCAGATCAAGATCGGTCACGACCGGTTCCTGCCGGCGGTCGAGCGGACCGTGGCGGCGATGAGCGAGCCGATGGTCAGCCACGACTGCATCGCGTTCAACCTGCTCAGCGAGGACGTCTCGAAGCAGGTCAAGGTCGTACAATCGGGGCAGGGCGCGGACGAGATTCTCGCCGGCTACAGCTGGTACCCGCCGCTCGCCGGCGTGCCCCGCGAGCAGGCCGTCGAGGCGTACGCGAAGGAGTTCTTCGACCGCCCGCACGCCGACCTGGCCCGGCAGCTGAACCCGCGGTGGCTCGTCGACCGGGACGTCTCCCGGGAGTTCGTCGCGGAAAGTTTCGGCCGGCCCGGAGCCACCACCGCGGTCGATGCGGCACTGCGTCTCGACTCGCAGGTGATGCTCGTCGACGATCCGGTCAAGCGGGTGGACAACATGACTATGGCGTGGGGGCTGGAGGCACGCGTACCGTTCCTGGATCACGAGTTGGTGGAGTTCGCGGCGGCCTGCCCGCCCGAGGTCAAACTGGCACAGGGCGGCAAGGGGGTGCTCAAGGAGGCGGCCCGCGGGCTTGTCCCGGACGAGGTCATCGACCGGCCGAAGGGATATTTCCCGGTGCCCGGCATCCGGCACCTGGAAGGCCCGATGCTGGAGAAGGTGCGCGACGCGCTGCACGCGCCGGCGGCCCGGGAGCGGGCGCTGTTCCGGAGCGAGTACGTCGAGGCTCTTCTCGCCGACCCGAACACGCCGCGCACCACGCTCGGCGCGAATCAGTTGTGGCAGCTCGCGCTGCTGGAGATGTGGCTACAGGACAACGGGATCTAGCGGGTCTGGGAGGGTTCTTGCATGGGTGGTCAGCTCAACCGTGTCGACGTCACTGTGCTGCCGGTGGGCTGGAGCCACCCGGACGGCCCACGGACCGAGTCCGAGGTCGCCGGCAACTGGTCGCCGGCGCTGTCCCCGGACGGCCGGCACATGGCGTACGTCTCCGACCGCGGCGGCGTCCCGGCCGTCTGGGTGCAGCCGGTCGGCAGTGAGCTGACGTTCCGGGTCGACACCGGCCCCGAGCCGGTGACCGCGGTGCGCTGGTCCTCCGGCGGCGGCTGGCTGGCCTGCGAGATCACTCCCGGCGGCGCGCCCCGGCACGAGGTGTGGCTGGTCCGGCCGGACGGGTCGGACCTGCACCAGGTCGCCGGCTTCGGCGCGGACACCGCGGAGAACATGCGCTGGCTGCCCGGCCGGCCGGTGCTCGCGGTGACCGAGAATCTGACGGCGGCCGTGCTGATCGACGTGGTCGCCGGCACCCGCACGGTGGTCGCCCGGGCCACCGCGTCGGGAGACCCGGGCGACCTGCTCTCGCTCCTGGACGTGGACCCGGCCGGGCGCTTCGCGCTGCTGCGGTACGGGCCCCGCGGCAACCGTGACATCGTCCTGCGCGACCTGGCCGGCGGCGACCAGAAACCGATCACCCGCGGCGAGCAGGCCGTGTTCAGCCCGGGCGGCGGATGCGTCTACGCCCGCAGCGAGGACGGCGAGTTCCCGGTCCTGATCAGGATCGCCGGTGACGCCGTGGAAGCCCTGGCCGACGTCCCGCCCGCGGGTCCCGCCGCCGAGCCCGGCACTGCCGGGGCCGCCGCTGCCGGGGCCGCCGGGGGCGGGGCCGCCCGCTCGCGCCCCGCCCAGCCGGTCGCCGCGTGCCCCGGGGAGATCGAAAGTTTCGCGGTCACGGCCGATGGCCGTACCGCAGCTGTTCTGTGGAACGTGCGCGGCGGCGAGTCGGAGGTCGCGCTGATCGACCTCGACCATGCCGGCCGGGACGCCGGGGTGCCGCGCGTGGAGGTGATCTCGCCGCTGCCCGGTCTGGTGATCAGTGAGCTCGCGTGGAGTTTCGACGGCTCGGCGCTCGCGTTCACGGCCGAGGGCCCGGGGCAGCCGCACGGCGTCTGGGTGTGGTCGCGGGAGACCGGGGAGGTGCGCGCCGTCTCCGCCGAGGCCGCCGCGCCCGACGCGGTCCGGCCGACGCTGGAGACTTTCCCGGCGCATGACGGGCTCCCCCTGACCGGCTGGCTCTTCACGCCCCGCACGCCCGGGCCGCACCCGACCGTACTCTGGCTGCACGGCGGCCCCGAAGCCCAGGAACGCCCCGGTCACGGACCGCTCTTCCAGTCGCTCGTCAACCGCGGCATCGCCGTCTTCGCGCCCAACGTGCGCGGGTCGTCGGGCTTCGGCCGCACATTCCGGGAGTCGGACAACGTCGGACGGCGCTACGCCGCGATCGAGGACGTCCGGACCTGCGTGGAGCATCTGCGCGCGGCCGGGATCGCCGACGCGGTCGGGTGCATGGGCCGGTCCTACGGCGGCTACCTCACGCTGGCGTCGCTCGTCACGTTCCCCGACCTGTTCGCGTGCGGTGTCGACGTGTGCGGGATGTCGGACTTCGCGACCTTCTACGAGCACACCGAGCCGTGGATCGCGGCGGCCGCGGTCAGCAAGTACGGCCACCCGGTGCACGACGCCGACCTGCTGCGCGACCTGTCGCCCCTGCACCGCATCGACCGGCTGCGGGCGCCGCTGATGGTGGTGCACGGCGAGAACGACAGCAACGTGCCGTTGATCGAGGCGGAGCAGGTGGTGGCCGCCCTGGCCGAGCGCGGTGTCGAGCACCGGTACCTGCTGTTTCCCGACGAGGGGCACGAGCTGCTGCACCGGTCGTCGCGGGCCGAGTACCTCCAGGCCGTGATCGAGTGGCTGGACCGGCACCTGCTGGGTAAGTGAGCCGGTGATCACCCGTGAGTGGGCAGTGAACAAGCGCACGTTGCTGTGTCAGGCATCCGCGAGAAAGGCTTGACCGGACGACCACTGCTCGAAGAAAGGCGGACCATGCCCCTGCGCCCTCAGTCCCGGGCCTGGGCGGTCTGGTCCGCCGGACTCGCCGCCTACGTCGTCGCCGTCCTGCACCGCACGTCGCTCGGCGTGGCCGGTCTCGACGCGCAGCACCGGTTCGACGTCGGCGCGAGCACGCTCGCCAGCTTCGCCGTGCTCCAGCTGCTCGTCTACGCCGGCCTCCAGATCCCGGTCGGTGTGCTGCTGGACCGGTTCGGCTCGCTGCGCCTGGTGTTCACCGGCGCCCTGCTGATGGTGGCCGGGCAGAGCGTGATGGCGTTCACCGACGACGTGTCCGGCGCGGTCGTCGCCCGCATCCTGGTCGGCGCCGGCGACGCGATGACGTTCATCAGCGTGCTGCGCCTGGTGCCGCGCTGGTTCCCGGCGAAACGGGTGCCGGTGCTCAGCCAGGTCACCGGCATCGTCGGCCAGCTCGGGCAGGTGCTCTCCGCCGTGCCACTCGCCGCCCTGCTGGCCGGCCCCGGCTGGACCACCGCCTTCGTGGGCGCCGCCGGTGCCGGCGTGTTCGTCGCGCTGGTGGCGTTCGCGGCCCTGCACGACACCCCGGAACGCCGGCTGAACAGCGGCGACGCCATCACTTGGCGACGGCTCGGCGCCGACCTCGGCGCCGCCTGGCGGCACCCCGGCACCCGGCTGGGGCTGTGGACCCACTACACCACCCAGTTCACCGGTACGGTTTTCGCGCTCATGTGGGGCGTACCGTTCCTGATCGCCGGCGAAGGTCTGAGCCGGAGCGCCGCCAGCTCCCTGCTGATCCTGTTCGTGCTGACCGGCATGGCGTCCGGCCCGGTGCTCGGCATGCTGACCCAGCGGTACCCGCTGCGCCGCTCCTGGCTGGTGCTCGGCATCGTGACCGCCAACATGGCCGCCTGGGCCGTGGTCATCGCGTGGCCCGGCCGCGCCCCCATGGCACTGCTCGTGGTGCTTGTCGTCGCGCTCGGCCTGGGCGGTCCCGGCTCGATGATCGGCTTCGACTTCGCCCGGACGTTCAACCCACCGAACCGGCTGGGCACCGCGACCGGCGTGGTCAACGTGGGCGGCTTCGTGGCGTCGCTCGTCACCATCCTGCTGATCGGGCTGATCCTGGACGCCCGTACGGGTGGCAGTGCCGACTATCACATCGACGACTTCCGGGTCGCGATGTCGGTGCAGTTCGCTGTCGCGGCGGTCGGCGTACTCGGCATCCTGCGAACCCGCCGGCTGGCCCGGCGCCGCATGGAGCAGGAGGAAGGCATCGTGATCCGCCCGCTCCGGGAGGCCCTGGCGGAACGCCGGGGCTCGGGTCACCTCACCTCCCCGCGCCGGTGAACCCGCGGCGGCCCAGGTTTAGCGCCGGGGCCGCAGGTAAAGCCCAGGGGCTGGCCCGAAGATCCCAAGCTCCGTAGGAGGAAAATGTCCGAGCAAACCCAGCCTCGGATCTGGTCAGGCATCGACGTCCCGAAAACCATCGCCGGCACCCTGGCAGCCGTCTCGGCCGCCGTGGTCGGCTCGTACCTCGGCGTGGCCGGCACCCTCATCGGCGCCGCCGTCGCGAGCGTGGTCAGCTCGATCGGCACCGAGATCTACCACCGCTCGCTGGACCGCGGCTCCAAGCGGCTCCAATCCGCGTTCACCACCCCGCTGGCGGCACAGGCCGCCGTGGGCACACCCGAGGTCGCGGCGGCCACCGAGCCGCCGAGCAGCTCCACTCCCCTCGTCCGGCGGATTCGCTGGAAGCGGGTCTCGCTTGTCGCGGGCGCCGTCTTCGTGCTCGCGCTCGGCACACTGACCACGGCGGAACTGCTGGCCGGCCGGTCCGCGGCGGACGTCACCCGGGGCGGCGACAGCGGCACCGCGACCGTGCTGAACCTGACCCGCAGCGGCCCGGACAGGTCCGGCTCCGGTTCCGGCGCCGACTCCGGTTCGGATTCCGACTCGGACAAGAAGTCACCGGCCGTCGAGCAGTCCGCCGGGCCGGGCGCGGAGACGCCGGCCGGTGACGAGCCGAGTCCGGGCGCGCCCGGGACGGAGCAGCCGTCGACGGCGCCGTCCAGGAGCGGACAGCCGGGTACCGGCCAGCCGGGGGATGGGCCGCCGGGGAATGGGCAGCCGGGGACGACCGAGCCCACCGGCGAGGTCACCGGACCGGCCACCGAGGCGCCCACCGGCCCGGGGACCGAGCCGACTTCCGGGTCGGGCTCGGATGCGGAGCCGGGATCCGGTTCCGATACTGGTTCTGGTTCTGGTTCTGGTTCCGGCGCGGGATCGGGCTCTGGCTCCGGTTCTGGCGCTGGTACGGATTCAGGAACCGGTAACACCGGTTCGTGATCCCGGCCGGCGCCCTCGCTCGGGAGTCCGGCGTGCTCGCCGGCCCGCCCGTCCGATGCCGGCCAGCCCGCGCGTCCGGCATCGGCTCGTGAACCGAAGCATCGGCTCGTGAGCCGCCCACCGCACCGAGCCACCCACCACACCGAGCCGCCCGCCCCCCACCGAGTCCAGTCACCGCACCGAGCCAGTCACCCCACCGAGCCAGTCACCGCACCGAGCCAGTCACCGCACCGAGCCAGTCACCGCACCGATCGAGAGAAAGGCAGTCATTCGACCATGGACGCCAAGGACATCCTGATCGAGGCGCACGGCCGCCTCCCCGAACTGGTCGACACCGCCGTCCGCGACCTCACGCCCGAGCAGTTGCGTTGGTCCCCCAAGCCCGGCGCCAACTCGATCGGCTGGCTGGTGTGGCACCTGACCCGGGTCCAGGACTCGCACCTCGCCGAACTACTCGACGCCGACCAGGTCTACCTGACCGGCGACTGGGCACCGCGTTTCGGTGTGAAGGCTGACCCGGACGACAGCGGGTACGGCCACTCCGCCCAGCAGGCCGCCGCTGTAGCACCGGAGAGCTGGCAGGCGCTGGCCGGCTACTACGACGCCGTGCACGCCCGCATGGCCGAATACCTCCGCGGTCTCGGCGACGCCGACCTGGACCGCGTGGTCGACGAGAACTGGGACCCGCCCGTGACGCTCGGCGTCCGGCTGGTCAGCATCATCGACGACGACGCCCAGCACGCCGGGCAGGCCGCGTACGTCCGCGGCCTGCTCTGACGGCTGAGCACGGGCGGGCCGAATCCGGTTCATCCCGGAACGGCAGGTCCAGCCGGGAACGGCCGGTCCAGCCGGGAACGGCCGGTCCAGCCGGGAACGGCCGGTCCAGCCGGGAACGGCCGGTCCAGCCCGACCGGCTGGCTCAGCCCGAGCGGCCGGCTCAGGCTGAGGCCGGCTCGGCCATGGGCAGCCGGACGAAGAAGCGGGTGTCCCCCGGCGCCGACTCCACGGAGATGTCACCGCCGTGGCCGTTCACCACGATCCGGTACGAGATGTCCAGTCCCAGGCCGGTCCCCTCGCCTACCGGTTTCGTGGTGAAGAACGGCTCGAAGACGCGTTTACGCACCTCCGGCGGCATACCCGGTCCGTCGTCGGTGATCGAGACGACCACCCGCTCCTCCTCGGCGTACGTCCGGATCGTGAGCGTCCCGTGCCCGCCCATCGCCTGGACCGCGTTGTCGATCAGGTTGGTCCACACCTGGTTCAGCTCGGCCGGGTGGGCCGGGATCTGCGGCAGCGACCGGTCGAAGTCCTTGACCACGCGCACCCCGTCACCGATCTTGTGGGCGAGCATCACCAGGGTGCTGTCGAGGCCACCGTGCACGTCGATCCACTGGTGTGCGGCCCGGTCCAGGTGCGAGTACTGCTTGGCGGCCGACACCAGCGACGACACCCGGCCGGTGGCGTCCTCGATGTCGGTCATCAGTTGCTCGGTCTCCAAGGCGTACGCGATCCAGTGAATCGCCTGGTCGAGCAGCCCCGCGGAGTCGGCGCCGGGGGTCGCCGGGGTGGCCAGCCGGGCCTCGATCTGGGAGAGACACTCGGTGTCGATACCGCCCTGGGCGAACACCGGGGCCACGTCCCAGGGGCCGGTGATGTCCCGCTCGTCCATCCAGTCGCCGAGCTCGTCCTCCAGGTCGGCGGTCTGCATCGCGGTCAGGACCGGCGCCTTCGCGGCCCGCTCGATGACCTCTTCCTGGAGGTCGAGCAGCGCGGTCAGCCGGTCCGGGGCGACCTTGCCGGCGGCCAGCTTGCCCAGCTTCATCCGCATCGCGGCGACCCGCTGGCGCAGCGCACCGGTGGCCCGGGCGGCGGCCGCGGCCGGGTTGTTGAGCTCGTGCATCAGGCCGGCGGAGAGCGCGCCGAGCGCGGCCAGCCGCTGCCGTTCCCCGATCGCCGCCTGGGAGTTGCGTATCCCCAGGGCCAGTCCTTCGAGCAGGTGGATCGCCATCGGGAACCAGTCGCGCATCAGATGCCCGAAGTCCGCGGCGGAGAGCACGAAGAACTCGCTGTCGGAGAGCGCGCGCATCGACGCCTGGTACTTGCGGGGCAGGCCGTCGTCGCGCAGGTACGCCTGGGTCGCGCCCATGTAGACGCCGCGCTGCTCGGTCCGGGTCGTTTCCACATCGTCCCGGCCGACCCGGCGGGTGAGGGCGACAGTGCCGCTGAGCAGCACGAAGAACGACTCCGCGAGGTCCCCCTCACGCAGCACCAGCCCACCGGCGGACACCCGCATGGTGCAGCCGTGCGCGGCGAGCCAAGCCAGTTGCTCCCCGGTCAGCTTCTCGAAGAGGAACAGGGTGCGCAGCTCGTCCGGGGTGAGAGCACCGGGCTCACACGGTTCGAGCCGGATCTCCTCATTGGCGGTGGTGACTTGTTCGGTCATGACTGCTTCGCGCCTTCCACAGAACCGCGGCTACTGGGATTCCAGGTACCGGTGAACCAGCGCGACGGCCATCGCGCCCTCGCCGACCGCCGACGCCACCCGCTTGATCGAGTTGGCGCGGACATCGCCGGCGGCGAAAATGCCGGGAACGCTGCTCTCCAGATAGAACGGATCCCGGTCGCGATCCCATCCCCGCGGCCGGGTTCCGTTGTCGAGAAGGTCCGGCCCGGTGCGGACGAAGCCCTTCCCGTCTCGCACGACCGCGTCACCGAGCCAGTCGGTCCGCGGTTCCGCACCGATGAACACGAAGAGGTAGCCGCACTCCACGGTCTTCTTCGTACCCTCCTTGCTGTCGCAGATGGTGATCGCCTGCAGGTGCCCGTCGCCCTGCGCGCCGATCACCTCACATCGGGTACGCACCTCGATGTTGCCGATCCGGGCGAGCTGCTGGATCAGGTAGTACGACATGGACGCCTCGAGCGAGTCGCCGCGCACCAGCAACGTGACCTTCCGCGCGTACTTGGCGAAGAAGAGCGCGGCCTGGCCGGCGGAGTTGGCGCCTCCGACGATGTAGACGTCGGTGCCCACGCAGGCCGGGCCCTCGGTGGACGCCGAGCCGTAGAAGACCCCCGATCCGACCAGGTCGGCGACGCCGTCGGCGAGCAGCGGGCGGTACGAGACGCCGGTCGCGAGCAGGATCGCGTGTGCCGAGATCTCCCGGCCGTCGGCGAAGGTCAGCGTCCGCGCGGAACCGTCCGCCCGCAGCCCGACCACCTCACGGGTGTTGAGCGTCTCCGCGGCGAACTTGTCGGACTGCCGCCGGGCCCGGTCGGTGAGCTGGGCGCCGGAGATCCCGTCCGGGAAGCCGAGGTAGTTCTCGATCCGCGAACTCTGACCGGCCTGCCCGCCGACCGCCTGCCGTTCGACGAGCAGCGTCTTAAGCCCCTCCGACCCGCCGTAGACGGCCGCACCCAGACCGGCCGGCCCGCCACCCACGATGACCAGGTCGTAGAAGTCCCGCACCGGGGTGGTGGAGAGCCCGGCCACCTCGGCGACCTCCTGCACGCTCGGCTGCGACAGCGCACGCCCGTCGGCGGTCACCACCAGCGGCACCGCCTCCGGCCCGGCGCCGGCGGCCTCCAGCAGGCGCCGGCCTTCCGGCTCGTCGGCGCCGAAATACCGGTACGGCACCAGGTTGCGCGCCAGGAAGTCGCGGATCTGGAAGGACGGCTCACTCCACCGGTGCCCGACCACCCGGATGTCCGGCAGTTCGGTGTCGCCGGTCGCCTGCCACGCGTCGAGCAGCGCGTCCAGCACCGGGTAGAGCTTCTCCTCCGGCGGGTCCCACGGCTTCAGCAGGTAGTGGTCGACGTCCACCACGTTGATCGCCTGGATGGCGGCGTCGGTGTCGGCGTACGCCGTGAGCAGTGCCCGCCGCGCATGCGGGAAGAGATCCATCGCCTCTTCGAGGAACTCGATGCCGTTCATCTGCGGCATCCGGTAGTCGGCGAGGATCACCGCCACCCGGCCGTTGCGCAGTTTGAGCTCGCGCAGCACGTCCAGGGCCTCGGACGCGGACGAGGCCCGGATGATCCGGTACTGGTCGCCGTAGCGCCGGCGCAGGTCCCGTGCGATGGCACGGGACACCGAGGGGTCGTCGTCGACGGTGAGGATCGCGGGCTGGCCCATGTTTCGTACCTCAGATCTGGGTGAGTCCGGGGGTTCTTACGGCGTCGTCTCGGCTCGGATTGTGCTGCGTCAGGCCCGGTGTGCTGCGTCAGGCCCGGCCTGTGCAGCTTCAGGCCCGGCCTGTGCAGCGTCAGGCCCGGTGACGATGTCGGTGTGCTCGGGGTGGCGTTCCAGGTACCCGATGACGAACGGGCAGGTGGCGACGACCGGCGTCGAGCGCGACCGGGCGTCGTCCAGCGCCGCGGTGGCGAGCCGGCCGGCCAGCCCGCGCCCGGAGAAGGCCTGGTCGACCTCGGTGTGCAACAGCTCCACCCGGTCGCCGTGCCGCCGGTAGTGCAGCACCCCGGCGACCTCGCCGCCGAGCAGCACCTCGTACCGCTGACGCTCGAAACTGTCCACGACCACCGCGTCGGCAGGATCCGCACTGCCGACCTGCGCGCTGCCCTCGACCCGGAGCTTGCGGCGGGCCCGCTCGTAGAAAGACGTCCGCCCGAACCGGATAACCTGCGCCGCGGCCGGCACCGGCCGGATCTCCAGACGGGACCCGGGTTCCGCGTACCCCTCGATGATGCCGTCCACCTCGATCGCCAGCCGGCCGCTGGTGGGCAACACGTCCAGAGCGAGCTGCTCGGTGGTGTCCAGCACCAGCGAACGGTTGAACGACGAATGCGCAGCGGCCGCACTGACGATGAGCGCCTCGACGTTGGGCGAGACGATCGGCCCACCCGCCGAGAAGCTGTACGCGGTCGATCCCGTAGGCGTCGACACGATCACGGCATCGGCGGCGTAGTTGACGAACGACCGCCCCTCGACCCGGATCCCGACAGCCGCCAGCCCATGCCCCGGCACCCGCACAAGCGCGACATCGTTGAACGCGGAAACCTCACGCCCGCCGCTCTGCTCGCCCGTGCTGTGCTCGCCCGTGCTGTGCTCGCCCGTGCTGTGCTCGCCCGTGCTGTGCTCGCCCGTGCTGTGCTCGCCCGTGCTGTACTTGCCCGCGTTGTGCTCGCCCGCGCCCTGCGTGCCGGCGTTTTGTGTGGCGGCGTTTTGCGTGCCGGCGTTCTGCGTGCCAGCGTTCTGCCCGCTCGCAGGCAGCGTGGTCCGGACCGCGGTGCGCGACTCCACGGTGTAGCGGTGCTCGTCAATCGCGGAAAGCGCCTCACCGAGGTCAGGAAGATCAACTTCCGCGAGGAACCCGAGCCGCCCCACGTTGACGCCGAGCACGGGGGTCTTGCGGCCTTCGACCAGGCGCATCGTACGCAGCATCGTGCCGTCACCGCCCAGGCTGACCAGCAGGCCGGCCCGTTCGACCATCTCCTCGGCCGGCACCGGCACCGCACTGCACGCGATCCTGGTGATCTCGTCGGGCAGCCCGAGCACGGTGACACCCCGCTCCGCCGCCCAGTTGACGATCGTGTCGACCGCCGACCCGCAGTCCCGGCGCGGATGCAGCACCAGACCCACGACTTTGATCATCCCCACGACTGCTCCGCTCTCTTTCCGGCCCTATGCAGCCTCGCACGCCGTCCCGCGTTCGGCGACAGTCCCAGCCGTGGCGGCGCACACGCCCACCGGCGACGCGGCCACCCGCAGCCGTGGTGCCGAGCCGATTTGGACTGCCGATCCGGATTTCAACCCCGACTTCCGGTTCTGGTCTCCAGTTCGGCCGGGCTTCCGATCCGGCGCCGGGTTCGGTCCCGGCCCCGATCTCGGCCCATCTCGGTCTCGGTCCCGTCTCGGTCTTGGTCTCGGTCTTGGTCTCGGTCTCGGTCTCGGCTGCGGTTCTGATTACGTCTTCGGTTCTCGTTGGCGCTTCGATCCTGTGCTGGCAGACTCCCGTTCCCATACCGGCGCACGCCCGTGCCGGCGGGCTCCCGTGCCGGCGCACGCCCGTGCCGGCGGGCTCCCGTGCCGGCGCACGCCCGTACCGGCGGGCTCCCGTACCGGCGGGCTCCCGTACCGGCGGGCTCCCGTACCGGCGGGCTTTCGTACCGGCGGGCTCCCGTACCGGCGGGCTCCCGTACCGGCGGGCTTTCGTACCGGCGGGCTTTCGTACCGGCGGGCTTTCGTGATGGCGCCGGTGAGGTTCCGTGCCGGTTTCGGCTTTCGATGCCAGCTCGCCGGCAGGAATCCGGTCAGCGCAGCGAGTCCAGATGCTTCAGCTCGGCGACCAGCAGGTTCGTCACATAGTCGTGCCGTTCCCCGCCCACCGGAATGCCCCGGCTCGGCCCTTCGGCGAGCATCAGCACGTACAGGTGCACCCGGTAGAGGGCAATTCGGGTCCGCGCGCTCACATCCCAGGTCACCGCGCCCCCGGCGGACGCGTACCCGGCCAGGAACGGATGCGCCGGCTCGTCCTCGATCCGTCGGAACAGGGCCGGCGAGACCAGGTCCAGCAGCGGATCGCCGTACAGATAGCGCTCGCCGTCAACCACCCCACTCAACGAACCGTCCGGAGCGACGAGCACGTTGCCGTCCCAGAGGTCGAAGTGCAGCAGCGCCGGCCGGGTGACCGCAGCCAACACGTCCCGGTACCGCTCGACCACCCCGTCCAGCGGCGGCAGCGGCACACTCCAGTGCTCCGCGTCGCCCCGCAACTCGTCGACCATGGCACCGAACGCGGCCGCCCAATCAGCACCCCCGGCCCGCCCACCGGTGTAGCCGTACCGCGTCCCGCTGATCCCATGCACCCGCCGCACCGCCGCACCGAGCTGCCGCCGAGCCTCAGCAGAATCACCGTCAGTAAGCGGCCGCCCAGGCAACCACGTAGTGATCACCCACTGCGGCTCGGCACCGGCCGGTGCAACAGCAAGAACCTCAGGCACGGGTACGCCCAAAGCCCGCTCCCCAACCAGCCGAAAGTACTCAGCCTCGGCCGCAACCAGCCCCCGCTCGTACCCAAGAAGGCGAGCCTCCGGCGGCGGCCCCACCTTCACCACCACCCGCCGCCCGTCACGCAGAGCAGCCTCCCAAACAGTGGCGAAGCCACCACCGGCAAGCTCCGCACCACTCACAACCGCATCGCCAAGCCCGTCGCGCACCACCGCCGCAACATCGGCGAGCACAAGAGACCGCTGAGTGGGACTACGCATGACAGGCATTGAACCCGATCAGCTCCACCCCCACCTCCAGCGACCAGTACAGCCCCAACGCAGCCCAGAGCCCGCAGCCCAATCCCACCCGTAGCCAAACCCAACCCGCAGCCGGACCTCAGCCCAGTGCGACGCTCAGCCCAGTGCGACCCTCAGCCCCGCGCGACCCTCAGCCCCGCGCGACCCTCAGCCCTGGTCCGGCCCACCACAGCCTTCAGCCTCACCGCCAGTGCAACCCTCAGTCCGACCCCAGCTCAGCCCTCACCCTCCAACCCCGGCTCTGACCCGCCGCCCGGCTCGAACGTCACCCGACGCGCCTTGCCTCCCGGCAGGCCCCTCCTCCATCCCGTCAGCGCCATCGCCGGTGATATCGGTTTGTTTTGGGTGCACGCTCGGGATCGATCCAGCTCGGCGGCAGGAACTCCGGATGCTGATCGACGCCGAGGCGAATCCGCCAGCCGTTGTCGTCGTGTATCGCGCGGTGGTGGAATCCGCACAGCAGGGCAAGGTTGTCCAGGGCCGTAGCACCGCCCTCCGACCAAGGGGTGATGTGGTGGGCGTCGCACCAGCGGGGTGGCCGGTCGCAGCCGGGGAACGTGCAGCCTCCGTCGCGGACGACCAGCGCTCGCCGTAGCGGGCCGGTCACCAGCCGGCGACTCCGGCCGGCGTCGAGCACCTGGCCGGCGCCCCCTAGGACCAGCGGCAGGATCCGGGCGTCACATGCCAGCAGGCGTACCATCGCCGGCGACACGGACTCGCCGGTGTCGAGCCGGCCGGCACCCAGTTGCTGCTTGAGCACGTCAAAATCGGCGGTGACCATCACCTGCGGCCGATCGCCACCGTTGGCCGGCAGATCACCGCAGGCCAGCACCAGCCGGCACACATCGATCAAGGCGTCCGCGCGGCGCTGACCCGGCGTACGACTCTGTCCAGTCGCCACAATCTCCGCAGCAGCGTCGCCCGCGTCGCGCTCTCCCGCATCGCACCGGACCTCGTGCCGATCGGCGGGCAAGGGCCCGGCCCGCGAACCGGCTCGCGACTCGCCGACCAGCACCCGGCTGAGCTAAGTAGACGCAGCCGCGCCGGCTGATGGATCCCACCCCGCGACGGCCGGAACGAGCACGCCGAGGCCCGGGACAGGCTGGCGGGGCGGTTTGAGGTCGACAGCGGCTGCGCCGAGGGCATCGGGCGCCACAGCGGTACGGCCGGACGCGTCAAGCCGCACTGCACTGCCCTGCCGACCAGGGTGAACGGCTTGTCGACCAGGGTGAACGAGATCTGCGCCAGGGTGGCAGAGCGGGTCCAGGGCCGCGGTGACGATGGCGGCCGCCTGAGCGTCGAGGATGCCCTTGACCCGGATGCGGCCGTCGCCGATCGGGCTCAGCGTCAGAAATCTTTGTTCGTGGGCCTCCCGCTCGGCCCGGCGTAGCGCTGCCTCCTCGGTAGCGTCCGCCACCTCCGGGGCGACGTGCTGCATGATCCGTGAACCGGCTCGGATCAGCTGCGCCGGGTCCAACTCGGTCGACCAGCGGATCAGCGTCTCGGTGGCGGCGGTGCGGGTCGGCTCGTCCACGGTCTTCGGCAAGGTCTTGAGGACGCGGGCGATCACATCCAGCTGCTCGCTGTTCACCCGGCCTTCGGCCACAGCCGCGTCAAGCGATGCATCCGTGTCGAGCAGCCGCGCCTGCCGCAACAGGCCGACGGCCGCGCCCGAACTGATTCGCAGGCGACCGCGCAGCCAAGCGGCGGCGGTGGGAGCTTGCTGTCTGGCAGGTATCGCACGCCCCTCGATCTCGCGGATCGCATGCGCCGTCGCGATACGCACCAGCTGCTCCGCCGCGTGCACGGCGTCCAGGAACTCGAGCAACTCGCCGTCCGCCAGAGCCCACATCGGCGCGACGGCACATGCCGCGGCCGCATGGGACAACTGTGTCGCCGATTCGTTCATGCGCCCATCTTCGAACACACGTACGACAGTTTTGGACCCCTCCGGACGCCGCTCAACGAAGTGTTCGCCAAGCAGGCACACGCTCAAATCGGGCAGCCAAACGCGTGGGGAGCGGGGCACAGTGGCATCGCAAGCCACGGAGCAGCTTGGGCCCGGGGCAGCTTGGGCACGGAGCAACTTGGGCACGGAGCAACTTGGGCACGGAGCAACTTGGGCACGGAGCAACTTGGGCACGGAGCAACTTGGGCACGGAGCAACTTGGGCACGGAGCAACTTGGGCACGGAGCAACTTGGGCACCGAGCAGCTCGATCACACCACGGCAGCAGATCGCGACCGACAGACCGGTACCAGCGAAACCGAAACCAGTGAAACGACTCCGACGAAGACCGGGGACGAACAAGACGGACATTGACCGAGGCCGGTGCCACCAGGACCGACAAAGACAGAAGGAGGCTCCGGCACAAGGGAAGTCAGCCGGAAAGGAGCTCCCGCCGACGCGTCGCGGCTCAGGAGTGACGTGTCGCCAGCACCAGGAAGCGGTCGGGGGCGTCCTCGTAGCTGCGCGACAACCAGCCCGACTCGGCCAGCAACGGGTCCAGTCGTTCCTCGCTCAGTGCTTCGCCGGGGCGCAGCGTCCGGCCGTGGCGGGCTGCCAGCTCGGCACGGCCGGTCGGCTGGAAGATCGCCAGGGTGCCGCCGGGACGGGTCACGCGGGCCAACTCGGCGAGTCCGGCTGCCGGGTCGGGGAGGTGGTGGACCAGCCCTGCCGCGAACACGACGTCAGCGGCTGCGTCGGCGACCGGAAGCCGGCGGGCGTCACCGAGGATGAGGGTGGCGTGGTCGTCCCGGCCGGCCTTGCGGGCTGCTTCGAGCATGTCGGGCGTGAAGTCAAGGCCCAGCACCCGGCCGGTGGGTCCGGCGGCGGCGGCCAGAGCCGGCAGGGCGCGCCCGGTGCCGCAGCCGACGTCGAGCACCATGTCACCGGGGCGTACGCCGGCGAGCCGGACGGCCTCGGCGTAACGCGGGATGTCGTCGCCGAACTTGGCATCCCAGTCGGCGGCACGGGCTGCGAAGAAGGCGCGGCTCTCCGGGAGGTACCACCGGTCGGGGTCGGCCAGGTCGGGGTGGATCTGCCGGATCACGGGCCACTCCGGGTCGCGGTGGTCGATCACCACTTGGGCGCGGCGTTCGCCGTCACCCTCGGCGAACCGATGCCGCGAGCCGCCGCGCAGGAAGATCAAGATCCGATCGGTGGCAGGCTCGAGCACGTTGAGCGCGGAGTCGGAGAAACCGCCGCCCGGACCGGTCAGCCCGAGGACCGCGTCGATGCTCCAAGCTCGGGAGGCCGACGGGAAGGCTGCGGCCAGGCGCGAGGCGAAAGCGGCCGCGGCGCCCGGGTCACCGCCGTCGACGATCACCGTGAGCGGGGCGCGCGGTGCCAGGACTTCGGCAAGCAGGGCGGTGACTTCGGCGATGCGTTCCGGCACGACCCCAGCATGCGGGGTACGGGTGACGTGCGCAACGCCCCGGAAGGCGGTTACTTTGTGCCAGTTTGTCACTCTGGGGCCACGCCCCCAGGCCGTAGGTGCGACAGTCGTCAGGCGGCGGCGGCAACGGAGGTGAGCACCATCGGACGCCACACACGATCCCCCCAGGCAACCCCGCCGGCCACAACGCTGCTGACCGCGACACCGCCAGCCAAGACACCGCTCGCCGCGACACCGTCAACCAAGACACCGCTCGCCAAGACACCGCCGGTCAGGGCACTGCTGGTTGTCATGCTTCTTGCTCTGACACTGGCGCTCACCGGATGCGGCGGCACGGCACCTACCGGCAACGGGACGGACGAGGGGGCGGGCGGCGCGCCGGCCACCAGTCTGGCGCCGGAGGCGGTCGGTGAGGTGCGGGTGCTGGCTGCCGCTTCGCTGCGGGAGGCCTTCGACCTGATCAAGGAGGACTTTCAGGCGTGGAATCCGTCGGTTCAGGTGCTCCTGTCGTACGCTCCCGGCGCTGAACTCGCCCCTCGACTGGCCGGCGGCGAGGCGGCCGACGTGGTCGCCACCGATGCGCCGGACGGCGTCGACGGGATCACCGTCAACGGGCAGCCGGAGTCCTTCGGCGGAGGGCGGTTCACCGTGGCCGCGCTCAACGACTCGGCTAACGCGACGATCTTCGTCGGTCACCTCCGGGAGGGTTCCGCCCAGCGCGTGCTCACCGACACCGGCATACTGCGGCCCTGACCGGCGCCTCACCGGTCAAGGCCGACTCGGCGCAGACAGTCAACCCACGCTGCTCAAGACCAACCCGGCGCAAGCAACACACCAACCCGGCACAAGCCGAAGACCAGCCCGGCACAAGCCCAAGACCGGCCCGCCACCGATCGGAGGCGGCTCAGTGACGGTTCTGGTCGGACCAGGAGCGGCCGGTTGCCAGGTTCACCGCTCCGCCGTCGTGGACCGCTCGGTGCACGGCTCGGGCCATCGGTGCGCCCCAGCGGGAACGGGGGCCGCCGTAGGCTGCGATCGGGCCGGTCGACGGGCACAGGACCACTACCGCGTCGGTGGCCGTACCCGTCGCTGCCAGGCCCAGCTCGCCGATCGCCTGCGTTTTCGCCTCGGTGGCGGTTGCCACCGCGTTGATCAGGGCGGCGTCGCCCAGGCGTTGCGGTACCCAGACGACGATGTTGACGGTGCCGATGTCGGGCACGGAGGCGTGGTGCTCGAACCCGACCGCGTCGGGGTCGGCGGCGGGGATGGGTGCGCCCAGGCCGACTGTCGCGTAGACCTGGATGCCGTCGTCGCGGGACGCCACCACGTCGGCGACGTCCACGCCCGTCATCAGACCCACGCCGGGGCCGGTCAGACCCAGCTGAGCGGCCAGTTCGGCCAGGTGGGCCTCCGGGTCGGTGCGGGAGTACGACATCGGTACGCTCGCGTTCACCAGCCATTCGCGCCGGCCGAGCCCGCCGCCCAGCACTGCCGAGGAGGCGGTGAGCAGCGGGGTGGGGAAACGCCAGAGCAGCAGCGGGACGTCCCGGCCGTCCTCACGGCGGTGGGTGAGCGAGGGCTCGGCGAACACGATCACTTCCAGTCGGTGGAGAGCACGGCCCAGATCTCGGTGTCCCGGCGCGTGCCCTGCCAGGGGTACGCGGAACGCAGCGTCCCCTCCAGTGTCATCCCGAGACGGCGCGCGACGTTCGAACTTGCCACGTTCCGCGGGTCGCAGTGCCACTCCACCCGGTGCATGCCGCGCGTGCGGAACGCCCAGTCGACGATCACCCGGACCGCCTTGGTGATCAGGCCGCGGCCGGTGCCGGCGGGTTCCAGCCAGCAGCCGGCCTCACAGTTGCCGGAGGCCGCATCGAAGGCCACGAACATGACACCCCCGACGAGCGTACGGTCCGCCCAGATGCCCCAGAGCCGCCCGGTGTCCGCGGCCTGCCGGTCGGCGTACCGCTGCAACGTCGCGGTCGCGCTCGCCAGGTCGGTGCTGATGCTGGCCCACGGGATCCACGGGTCCACGGTCTCGCGGGCGCGGTCCATGTGCGCCAGGAACTCCGCGGCCTGCCACGGTTCGAGCGGACGCAGTTCGGCGCCGTCGCCGAGATCGATAGAGAACATCCGGGCAGACTAAAGCCTGTGGCGGTTGTCTTCCGGTAGGGCCACAAGCCCGTACTTGACGGCTCGCGAAACGGGAATACTGAAGCCATGAGCAACGCGGAAGAGGTCAAGAAAGCCCTGGTGCAGGCCGCGGACGCCGCCCGGTTCGCTCCCTCGATCCACAACACTCAACCGTGGCGCTGGGTGGTGCGGGACGGGCGGCTGGAGTTGTACGGCGTCGCCGAGCGCCAGCTCACCGAGCAGGACCCGGAGGGCCGGATGCTGCTGCTGAGCTGCGGCACCGCTCTGCACCACGCGCAGGTGGCGCTCGACGCCGAGGGCTGGCGCTACGAGATCACCCGTCCGGAGTCGCCGGAGAACGGCCCGATCGCGGTGATCCGGCCCGCCGACCGGGCGGCGATCAGCCCGGACGCCACCCGGCACTTCCAGATGTTGCAGGTCCGGCGCACCGACCGGCGCACGGTGAGCGACGAGGCGGTTCCGGACGATGTGGTGAGTTCGCTGGTCAAGGCCGCCGAGGAGGCCGGCGCGCGGCTGCACGTGCTCGGCCGGGACCAGGTCCTCGAACTGGCCGCCGCCGTCGATCAGGCACAGAAGGCCCAGGACACCGACGACCGGCTGCGTGCCGAGACGGCGGAGTGGGTGGGCGGTGACCGGCCCGAGGGCACCGGCATCCCGGCGTCGGCGCTGCCCGAGGAGCTGCCGCTGACCACTGTCGCGGAACGCGACTTCCAGGTGCGGGGGACGCTGGCGGCCGGCGACGGGCACGACCGGGGGGCGACGTACGCGGTGCTCTACGGTACCGGCGACGACGCGGTCGACTGGCTCCGCGCCGGCGAGGCGTTGAGCCGGTTGTGGCTGGCCGCGGCCGAGCAGGCGGTGAGCCTGCTGCCGCTCAGCGGTCCGGTGGAGATCCCGTCCACCCGGGTGGCGCTGCGGCGGATGCTCGGCGGCACCGGGCACCCGTTCCTGGCGCTGCGGCTCGGCAGCCTGGACCCGACGCACTCGGCGCCGCCGCACACGCCGCGGCTGCCCGCCGGCCAGGTCATCGAGATCGCCGACTGAAGGCACGACACGGGACCGGCCGGCCACGGGGCGTCGTGACCGGCCGGCGTACGGAGATCCAGCGCAAGTGGATCAGTGTGGGTCGCCGTCCGGGCCGAAGGCGGTCAGGAACCTGTCCCGGAACGAGTCCATCCGCCAGACCGGGGCGTCCGGCGCGGGCTTGACGCCGTCGGTCCAGCCCCACGAGGCGATCCGGTCGAAGAGCTTCGGGTCCTTCGCGACGATCGTGATCGGCACGTCGTGGGTGGCGTCCTGCCCGACCACGACCGGTGCCGGCTGGTGGTCGCCGAGGAAGACCATCACCAGGTCGTCATCGGCGTACTCGCGGACGTACCCGAGCAGGCTGTCCAGCGAGTAGGCGACCGACTTGGCGTACTCCTGCTTGACCCGGTCGTTCTGCTTCCACAGGTTCTGCGGCGACTCGGCGCCGGTGACCATCGGGCCGTAGACGCTGCCGTCGCCGACCTCGTCCCAGCCGACCATGCTCGGCACCGGGGCCCACGGGGTGTGGCTGGAGGTCAGCGTGATCTCGGCGAGCAGCCGCTCCCGGTTCTTCTTCGCGTACTCCAGTTTCTGGAACGCCGACATCACGTACTGGTCGGGCATCGTGGACCAGCTGAAGGCCGGGCCCTGGTAACCCAGGGTGTGTGAGTCGTAGATGTGGTCGTACCCGTAGAACTGTCCTTCGGGCCAGGCGAAGGTGATGCCCGGCTGCACGCCGACGGCCCGGTGCCCGGCGTTGTTGAACGCCCTGGTCAGGGTGAGCCGGTCGGTCGCGACGAGGCTGCGGTACCGCTGTTCGTTGTCAATCCAGAGCCCGGACAGGAACGTGGCGTGCGCCAGCCAGCTGCCCCCGCCCGCGGTGGACGAGGTGAGGTAGCCGCTGCGTGCCGCGAACCCGGCCTCGGTGAGCTTGTCGCCGTTCGTCGCGAGGCTCGCCAGCACGGCGCCGTTGAGCTGCGGGTCCTCCAGCGCGTCCCGGCCGTAGCTCTCCACGAACGAGATCACCACGTCCTTGTCCCGCAGCGCGGTGAGCAGCTGGTCGCCGGGCCGGTCGCGGAACGCGTCGACCTGCACCTCGGCGGCGAACCGTTTCCGGTCGCGCAGGTCGTTCGGCAGCGCCAGCGCGGTGTGCGCGGCCAGTTCGGCGGCCGTGTGCGAGGCGACCGGGATGCCGCCGATCAGCTGGACGCCGAGCGCCGCGAGGGCGACCCAGGCGGCACCCACCGCGCCCAGGCCCCGCCAGGCCCAGGCGCGGTGGGCGGTCATGGCGCCGGTCAACCGCAGGACCGCCCAGGTCATCGTGGCGACGAGCGCGACGGCGAGGATTACGGCACCGGCCGCGGAGGCGATCGCGGCGGGCCGGCCGATGGAGTCGACCAGGAAGTTGAAGCCGTCGTCCAGCAGGATCCAGTCGAGGACCGGGTCGAAGCGGCGGGCCAGCACCGCGAAGAAGCCGATGTCCACCAGTTTCACGACGGTGAGCAGGCCGAGCAGCACGCCGAGACCGGCGACGAGCGGCTGCCGGGCCCGGCCGAGACGGCCGCGTACCGGCAGGAGCAGCAGAACCGCCCCGACGACCAGGGCCTCGATCGGGACGCGCAGCAGAGCGGTGAAAGCCGAGTTTCCGGGCGGCAACCGGAAGATCTGATCCGGCACGATCAGCGCCAGAAAGATCAGAACGGCGGCGAACCCGGTGGTGACGTGCCTGATGAAGCGGCGGTACGGCTTTGTGTTGCTCACGTTCTGTTCATACGCCCCTTCGCCTGATCCGGTTCGACCGACCCACCGCCCGCAAAACTCAGTGGATGAGTGAGTGCTCGCTCATTAGAGTGGCCGGAATGGAGAACAGGCGCAGGCGGGTACCCGCCCTGGCACCGGAGGAGCGGCGGGAGGCCCTGATCGCGGCGACCATCCCGCTGCTGCACACGCACGGCACGGATGTGAGCACCCGGCAGATCGCGCACGCCGCCGGCATCGCCGAGGGCACCATCTTCGGCGTCTTCGAGAGCAAGAGCCAGCTCGTGGTCTGCTCCCTGGTCAAGGCGCTGGACCCGCAGCCGACGCTCGACGCGCTGGCCGCGATCGACCGCACCGCCGAGCTCCGGGACCGGGTGGCCGAGGCCGCCGAGATCGTGCACGCCCGATTCTCCGAGAGCGCCCACCTGATGCACGCGGCGCGCAGGCTCTTCTTCGAGACCGCGCCGGACGAGCAGGCGCAGCGGCGCATCGCGGACTCGCGCCACCGCATGCACCGGGCGGTCGTCGAGGTGTTCGAGCCGGATGCCGAGCACCTGCGGATCCCGCCCGACCGGGCGGGACGGCTGCTCCTGCTGCACTGCGGCGCGAACGCGTTCGGCCCGTTCGGGGAGCCGGACGAATTCCACGGCAGCGATCTGGCGTCGCTGCTGCTGGACGGAATTCTGATCAGAGACGACGACATCCGGACCGACGACATCCGGACCGACAAGATCAGAGACGACAAGCGGGGGGAACAGGCGACGTGCTGATCAAGTTACTTCGCGTCCACCTGCGTCCGTATCGAACTGCGATCGCCCTCGTGGTGTTCTTCCAGTTCCTGCAGACGCTGGCGACGCTCTACCTGCCGGCCCTCAACGCCGACATCATCGACAACGGTGTGGTCAAGGGCGACACCGGCTACGTCATGCGGCTCGGCGCCGGCATGCTCGGCATCACCGTGCTGCAGATCGCGGCACAGGCGGTGGCGGTGTACTTCGGTGCCCGTACCGCGATGGCTGTGGGCCGCGACCTGCGCGCCTCGATCTTCGACCGGGTGCAGACCTTCTCCGCGCGTGAGGTGGGCCAGTTCGGCGCCCCCTCGCTGATCACCCGGACCACCAACGACGTCCAGCAGATCCAGATGCTGGTGCTGCTCACGTTCACGCTCATGGTGTCGGCGCCGATCATGTGTGTCGGCGGCATCGTCCTGGCGTTGCGCGAGGACGTCCCGCTGTCGTCGCTGCTGCTGGTCATCGTGCCGATCCTGATCGGCGTGGTCGGCTTGATCATCTCCCGGATGCGGCCGCTGTTCCGGCTCATGCAGGTCCGGCTGGACCGGGTCAACCAGGTGATGCGCGAGCAGATCACCGGCATCCGGGTGATCCGCGCCTTCGTGCGCGACGATCAGGAGCAGCAGCGGTACGGGGTGGCCAACGACGACCTGACCGACGTCTCCCTGCGGGTCGGCCGGATCATGGCGCTGATGTTCCCGACCGTGATGCTGATCGTGAACATCTCCAGCGTCGCGGTGCTCTGGTTCGGCGGGCAGCGGATCGACTCGGGCGGCATGATGGTCGGCTCGCTCACCGCGTTCGTCAGCTACCTCATGCAGATCCTCATGTCGATCATGATGGCGACCTTCATGTTCATGATGATCCCGCGTGCCGAGGTGTGCGCGGAGCGGATCAAGGAGGTGGTGGACACCGACTCCAGCGTGACGCCGCCCGCGGCGCCGGTCACCACGCTTGCCCGGCACGGCGAACTCGAGCTGCGCGACGTCGACTTCCGCTATCCGGGCGCCGAGGCGGCGGTGCTCTCCGGGGTACGCCTGAGCGCCCGTCCCGGTGAGGTCACGGCGATCATCGGCAGTACCGGCAGCGGCAAGACGACCCTGCTCAACCTGGTTCCCCGGCTCTTCGACGCGACGAGCGGCACCGTCCTGGTCGACGGCGTCGACGTCCGCGACCTGGATCCGGGCCTGCTCTCCCGCACGGTCGGTCTGGTGCCGCAGCGGCCCTACCTGTTCACCGGCACGGTGGCTTCCAACCTGCGGTACGGCAACCCGGACGCCTCCGACGCCGAGCTCTGGGAAGCCCTGGAGATCGCCCAGGCCAAGGACTTCGTCGAGCGGATGGAGGGGCAGCTCGAGGCGCCGATCGCGCAGGGCGGCACCAACGTCTCCGGCGGTCAGCGGCAGCGGCTGGCGATCGCCCGGACCCTGGTGCACCGGCCCGAGATCTACCTCTTCGACGACTCGTTCTCGGCCCTGGACTACGCCACCGACGCGGCGCTGCGCTCGGCGCTGACCGAGCACCTGACCGGCGCCGCCACCGCCGCGACCGTGGTGATCGTGGCGCAGCGGGTCAGCACGATCCGCGACGCCGATCGGATCATCGTGCTGGACGACGGCAAGGTGGTCGGCACCGGCACGCACGACGAGCTGATGGAGAGCAACCCGACGTACCGCGAGATCGTCCTCTCGCAGCTGACCGAGCAGGAGGCCGCGGCATGACCGCGCAGACCGACCGGCCGCAACCGCGGCCCGCGGGTGGCCCGCCGGCCGCCCGGATGATGATGGCGGCCGGTCCGCCGGAGAAACTGCAGGACTTCAAGGGCTCCACGAAACGGCTGCTCGGGCTGCTCAAGCCGCAGCGGGCCCTGGTCGGCGCGGTGCTGGCCTTCGGCGTCGCCAGCGTGACGCTCTCGGTGGCCGGTCCCTACCTCCTCGGGCACGCCACCGACGTCATCTTCGACGGCGTGATCGGCCGGATGCTGCCGGGCGGGGTCACCAAGGAGGAGGCGATCGCCGGGCTGCGCGCCCGCGGCGACAACGGTCTCGCCGACGTGCTCGCCGGTTCCGGCGCCGTGCCCGGCGCGGGCATCGACTTCACCCGGCTGGGGCAGGTTCTGGCCTGGGTGGCGCTGATCTACGTGTTCGCCTGGGTGTTCGGCGTCCTGCAGGGCCGGCTCACCGCACGGGTCGTGCAGCAGGCCGTCCTCGACCTGCGCAACCAGGTCGAGGCGAAGCTGTCCCGGCTGCCGCTCTCCTACTTCGACCAGCAGGCGCGCGGCGAGGTGCTGAGCCGCGCCACCAACGACACCGACAACATCGCGCAGACCCTGCAGCAGACGTTCGCGCAGCTCGTCACGTCGCTGCTGATGATCGTCGGCGTACTCGGCGTGATGTTCTGGATCTCCCCGCTGCTGGCCCTCATCGCGCTGGTCACGGTGCCCGTGTCGATCTGGCTGACCACCGCGATCGGGAAGCGGTCGCAGCCGCAGTTCGTCGCGCAGTGGAAGACCACCGGCCAGCTCAACGGCCACATCGAGGAGATGTTCACCGGGCACACGCTTGTCAAGGTCTTCGGGCGGCAGCACGAGGCCGCGGAGACCTTCCGCGGGCACAACGACAGGCTGTACGCCTCCAGCTTCCGCGCCCAGTTCATCTCCGGCCTGATCCAGCCCGCCATGATGTTCATCTCCAACATCAACTACGTGCTGGTCGCGGTCGTCGGTGGCCTGCGAGTGGCCTCCGGCACCCTGTCGCTCGGCGAGGTGCAGGCGTTCATCCAGTACTCCCGGCAGTTCAGCCAGCCGCTCACCCAGGTCGCCAGCATGGCCAACCTGGTGCAGTCCGGCGTGGCCTCGGCCGAGCGGGTGTTCGCCCTGCTCGACGCGCCCGAGCAGAGCCCCGACCCGGCGCCGGTCGACATGCCGCACGTCGAAGGCCGGATCACGTTCGAGAACGTGTCGTTCCGTTACCTGCCCGACAAGCCGCTGATCGAGAACCTGTCGCTCACCGTGGAACCCGGCCAGACCGTCGCGATCGTCGGGCCCACCGGCGCCGGCAAGACGACGCTCGTCAACCTGCTGATGCGGTTCTACGACGTGACCGGCGGGCGGATCACCCTCGACGGGGTGGACATCGCCACCATGCCGCGGGAGCAGCTGCGCGAACAGATCGGGATGGTCCTGCAGGACACCTGGCTGTTCGGCGGGACGATCGCGGAGAACCTCGCCTACGGCGCGGACGAGCACGACACGGCGGCGATCGTACGGGCGGCGGAGGCGGCCCACGTCGACGGCTTCGTCCGGACGCTCCCCGACGGCTACGAGACCACCATCGACGAGGAGGGCTCGAACGTCAGCGCCGGCCAGAAACAGCTGATCACGATCGCCCGGGCGTTCCTGGCCGAACCGAGCATCCTGATCCTCGACGAGGCCACCAGCTCGGTGGACACGCGTACCGAGGTGCTCATCCAGCGGGCCATGAGCACGCTCCGCACCGGCCGGACCAGCTTCGTGATCGCGCACCGGCTCTCCACGATCCGGGACGCCGACGTGATCCTGGTGATGGAGAACGGCAGCATCGTCGAACAGGGCAGCCACGACGAATTGCTCGCGGCGAACGGCGCGTACGCCCGGCTCTACTCGGCCCAGTTCGCCCAGGCCGCCGTCGAAATGGACTGACCAGGAAAGGCGAGCCAGGAAAGACGAGCCAGGAAAGACCGGCCGGGAACGATAAGCCGGGAACGACAGGCCCGGAACGACAGGCCCGGAACGACAGGCCCGGAACGACAGAGCGGGGGCGGCCGGATGGCCGCCCCCGCTTCGTGCTCGCTGCTGCTTACTTGATGGTGACCTTGCGAGAGGTCGTGTAGTTCGGCAGGATGCCCGTGGCGGTGTTGCCCGCGACGAACGCCCGCAGCGTCAGCGACTTACCGCTGGCGATCTTCACGCTGTGCGTGTAGCTGCCGTTGGCGCCGGTCTTGCCCTTGTAGACGGTCTTCCAGGCACCGCTGACCCAGCTCTGGACCATGACGTCCTGGCCGGCGCCCTTCGGGTTGCCGGTGACGGCGACCGTCATGGTGCCGCGGCTCGGCGAGGTGGCCGTGAACGCCGGGTTCTGCTTGACCCGCACCGTGATCGTGTCCGACCACAGGTCGCCGGCCTTGACCCGGAACTGGTAGCCCTGGCCGATCCAGCGCGCGAGCGAGTAGTTCCCGTTCGCGGCACTCGTGGTGGCCCGCAGCCGCTCCCACTCGCCGTTGCCGCCCATCGCCATGCCGTAGAGCTCGACAACCGTGTTCGGAGCCGCCTTGCCGGCGATCGTCGCGGTGTTGCCACCGGTAAGCGTCGCGGCCGTGGTCGAGATGCTCGGCTTCGCGGGCTCCGGGTCCGTCGGATCGGTCGGGTCCGTCGGGTCTGTCGGGTCTGTCGGGTCTGTCGGGTCCGTCGGATCGGTCGGGTCGGTCGGGGTCGTCGGCGTCTCACCGTCGTTGGCGGCGATCGTCACCGTGCCGGGCGTCACCGTGCCGGCGCCACCGAAGCCGGTGCCGGAGACGACGATCGTCTCGGCCGACTCCTTGGCCTCGTCGTCGGTCAGCTCGACATCACCCACGTCGAGGGTCGTCCCGGACGGGCTGCCCGCGAGAATCGTCACGGGCTGAACGCCCGGGTCCACGAAGTCGGTCGCCCCGGCCGCCGTGCTGCCGTTCACCGACCCGCCCTGGAACGTGACGTTGAAGGCGACGTCGGCCTGCGCGACGCCCCTGGTGACGCCGGTGACGGCGACCGTGTCGCCCTCTTCGCCCGTCGCGTTGACGATCTCCAGCGACGGAGCCGCGTCGTCGTTCTGGAGCGTGACGTTGCCGGTCTTGGCACCCTGGGTGACGCCGGAGCCCGGCGGGGTGACCGCAACGGCCATCTGCTCGTCGGCCTCGTAGACCTCGTCGCCGTTGACCAGGAAGAAGGCGTAGCCGGTGGTCTGACCGGCCGGGATGACGACCGATGCCGGTGTCAGGTAGTCGCTTCCACCGACCGTCGTGACGTTCTCGTCCTTGGCGCTACCGGTCACGCCGACCGTGAAGGTCAGGTTGGTGCTGGCCGGGTTCGACAGCTTGACGGGCAGGGTGACCACCGTGCCCTCGTTGCCCTCCTTCATCGCCACCGAGCCGACGGTGAACGTGGGCAGGGCGTCGTCATCGGTGATCGTGACGTCCACCGGCGTGCCGGAGGTCATCCCGCCGCCCACCGTCGCGGTGGTGGTGGTGATGGTGGCCTGGTAGGTCTCGTCGCCCTCGTTCAGGGTGTCGCCGACGATCTCCACGTCGAAGGTCTTCTGCGTCTCGCCCGCCGCGAAGACAACCGTGCCGGTCCGGGCGATGAAGTCGCTGCCGGCCGTGGCCTTACCCGGACCCGGGGTGGCGGCTGCCGCCTCCCAGTCGACGAGAACCTTCTGACCGGATGCCCGGTCCAGCTTGAGCGTGAAGGTCTGCCGGATCCGTCCGGTGTTGCCCTCGGCGATCTTCCGAGTGGCCGGCAGCAGGGTGACCGTGGGCATGGCGTCGTTGTCGTAGATCCGGCCGGTGCCGACCGCGTCGTCGCCCAGCACCGCGATGTTGGGCTTCTCCAGCAGGATCTTCAGGTACTCCGGGTCGACCTCGTCGATCGAGTCGTTCGTGGTCCGCACCGCGATCGCCTGCTGGCGGTTGACACTTGTCGGGCCTACCGTGTCGTCGGACGTGGCGGGGAAGGTGACGGTCGCGTCGACGGCCGTGTAGTCGGCGCCGGCGGTGGCCTCGTGCCCCTTGGCGTCGGCGGCCTCGACATCCGGGCCGGCGCCGTCAGCGCTGGTGTAGTCCACCGTGACGGCCCGCTCCGAGGGCGCCGACAGCGAGACGTTGAACGACAGCGCGGTGCCTTCCGCCGGCGTCTTAGCACCAGCGTCGAACGTGGCCGGAGCGATCTCGACCTCGGGGGTCTCCTCGTTGTCGACGATCGTCACCGTCGTGCTCGCGGTGCCCGTGACGTCGTCGTCGGCCGTGCCCTTGATCGTGAGGTCCTGCCGCGGTTCCTCGAACAGATCGTCGTCGTTGATCGTGAGCGCCTCGGTGTCACTCTCCAGATCGCCGGGCGCAACGGTCAGGGAGGCGGCGCTCAGCGCCGTGTAGTCGAGCGTCGCACCGGCCTTCGCCGTGCCGTTCGCCGAGGTGATCGGGATCGTGATCTCCCGCCCGGCCGGCGCGGAGAGCCGAGCCGAGATGTTCACCGCGCCAGCACCCTCGTCCGGGCTGGGCTCGTCGACCACCAGCGAATAGGTCGGCGGGTTGTCGTTGTCAGCGATCCTAAGATTGATCACCTCGGTCGAGGCGTCCGCCCCGGTGAACGTCAGGACCAGGTTCTCGAGGTCCTCGTCCAGCGCGTCGTTGACCGTCTGGATGGAGACGGTCTTCGACTGCGCCGAGTACGGCGCGGTCTCGTCGGCCGAGAAGCTGACCTCACCGGTTGCCGCCACGAAGTCTTCGTCGCTGGTGCCCGGAGTGGTGCCCGCCGCGATCTCCCACGTCAGCGTCGTCTCGGTCAGGGCAGTCTGAGATGCTGCCCGGTCGATCTCGATGCTGAAGGCGTTGCCTTCGGTGACCTGCAGTGCGGTGGGCGTAATGGTGAAGCCGGCGACCGCGGCCCGGGCCGGGGCGGCGTCCAGCACGACGGGAGCGAACCCCATCGCGCCGGCGACGGCCACCGCGAGGACCGTCCGCATGGACTTCGGGCCACGCAGCGCGAACGGAATCGAGCCGCTCTTGGCCGCATGGGCTTGTGGATAGCGCATGTGTTTCTTTCTCCTTCGGCGGCTGGGCTACCTCCGTTCGGGGAGGCCCCTGGCTTTGCGCCCCCGCCTCACGACGGGTTTGCCTGTTCGGGTACCGCGCCTGCTGGCCGCTCAGAGGGGCCGGGCAGACACCGGGGAACCGGTTGTGAGCAGCGCAAACAGCGGATCTTGTGCTGACCTGAGGTCGCGCCATCCGTAATCTAACCGGCGTATCGTGCCCTTATCGGCAGAACGGGTTATTACGTCGAATGGCCCTCAAGTGTCGCGAAGGAACGTACCGGCAGGAACCGGCCGGTGCCCGTACGGCTCAGAGAAGGCCGTACCGCTCAGAGAAGGCCGTGCCGCATCGCCGTGGTCACCGCCGCGGTGCGGTCCGCGACGTCCAGCTTGTTGAAGACCCGCAGCAGGTGCGTCTTCACGGTCGCCTCCGAGATGAACAGGCGCCTGCCGATCTCGGCGTTCGTCAGGCCCGCCGCCACCTGGCGCAGCACCTGCGTCTCCCGGGCCGACAACGGCGGCGGGGCGGGGGTGCGCACCTGGCGCACCAGGGTCGACGCGACGCTCGGGGCCAGCACCGTCTCACCGCGGGCGGCGGCCCGGACGGCGTCCGCCAGTTCGGCCGGGGTGGCGTCCTTCAGCAGGTAGCCGGAGGCACCGGCCTCGATGGCGCGCAAGATGTCGCGGTCCGACTCGTACGTGGTCAGCACCATCACCCGCACGTCCGGGGCAGCCGCCAGGATCCGGCCGGTCGCCTGCACGCCGTCGCCGCCGGGCATCCGCAGGTCCATCAGCACGATGTCCGGGCGCTCGGCCAGCGCCAGCGCCACACCCTCGGTGCCGGAGGAGGCCTCGCCGATCACCGTGAGGTCGGCCTCGGCGTCGAGCATGCCGCGCAGGCCCATCCGGACCACCGGGTGGTCGTCGACGAGCAGGATCCGGATCACGCGGGTATCTCCAGTTCGAGGGTGGTGCCGTCGGACGCCGAGCTTCGCACGGTCACCCGGCCGCCGATCTGGGTGGCCCGGGCGCGCATCCCGGACAGGCCGAAACCGCCGTCCCCGGCGGCCGGGTCGAAGCCGCGGCCGTCGTCCCGGACCACCAGGCGCACACTCGCCGGCGAGTAGGCCAGCAGCACCGCCACCTCACCGGCCGCGGCGTGCCGGCGCACGTTCGTCAGCGCCTCCTGGGCGGCACGCAACAACACCACCTCGGCGGCCGTCGGCAGGTCCCGGGGCTCGCCGGTGACCCGTACCGTGGCCGGGACGTCCGCCTCCTCGCTGAACCGTGACGCCTGCCGGCGTACCGCCTCGGGCAGGGAAGCCGAAGCCAGCGCCGCGGGTGAGAGAGCCGCGACGAGCGCCCGCGACTCGGCCAGGTTCTCCCGGGCGGTGCGTACCGCGAGCGCGAGGCGCTCGTCCGCCAGCTGCGGATCGGCCGCCTGGACCAGCGTGATGATGCTGGTGAAGCCCTGCGCGAGAGTGTCGTGGATCTCGCCGGCCAGGCGGTTGCGCTCGGCCGCGACACCCGTCTCGTGGGAGAGCCGGGCCAGCTCGGCCCGGCTCTCCTCCAGCTCCGCGATGAGCGAGGCGCGCTCCTGGCTCTGCTGGACCATCTGGGTGATCCAGACGCCGATGCAGAGCCCGGCGCCCGTCGAGATGACGGCGACCAGCACGTCGATGGCGATGCCACCGGGGTCGGCACGCAGCTCCGCCAGCACCGGGATCACGTTCGCGACGACGACCAGGACGATCGCGCGGCGCAGCGGGACCATCATGAAGAACACCGGCACGACGGCGAACATCAGCCAGGTCACCAGCGGTACGCAGACGATCGCCGCCGCGAAGAGCACCAGGTGGGCCAGGCACACGAGCAGCGCCGCGGTGTTCTCCGCATCCCGCCGGATCAGCGTGCGGCCGACGACGAAGTGCAGCACCGCCATCGCGGCGATCGCGGTGACGGCGGCGGCCCGGAGCCCGGGCGCGAAGCTGTCCGTGATGACGGTCGCGATCGACACCGCGACCGCGACCACCAGGAAGTATACGTCCCACAACCAGAGCCCGGTCGTGGCGCGGGCCGCCGGCCTCATCGCTCGCTGTTGTTCCACCGGAAGGTCGCCAGGCACAGCACCAATCCGACCACACACCACGCGGCCAGGACCAACGCCACCTTGCCCAGCTCCCAGGAGCCGTTGAGCTCCTGCGCGGCCGCCGAGTCGGGCAGGAACACGTACCGGAAGCCTTGCGCCATCCACCGCACCGGGAAGATCGAGGCCACGCTGATCAGCCAGTCCGGGAGCTGGCTCATCGGCTGGATGAACACGCCGGACACGAACTGCAGCGCCACCACCGGCACGTTCAGGATGCCGCCGGCGTTGCGGGCGTTGCGGACCAGCGCGCTCACCGCGACACCGAGCAGCGAACAGGCGATCACCGAGAGCAGGAAGATCCAGGCGAAGGTCAGCCAGCGGGACGCCTCCGGCAGCGGCATGTCGAAGACCAGCACACCCATCAGGATCAGCAGCGCCGCCTCGGCGAGGCTGAGCACCAGGACCAGGACAGCCTTGCCGATCAGGTACGCGGTGACCGGCATCGGCGTGCCCCGCAGCCGTTTGAGGGTCCCGTCCTCGCGGTCCAGGGCCAGGCCGGCGCCCATCGTCACGAAGGCGGTGTTCAACACCCCGTACGCCACCATGCTGGCCGTGAAGACCTGGCTCGCGCTGACACCCGAGTCGTTGTACTGATCACCGAAGATGGTGCCGAAGAGGAGCAGCAGCATCGCCGGGAACGCGAACGTGAAGATCAGGGCGGTCTTGTCCCGGACGAACTGCAGCAGCTCGACAGTGCCCCGGCTCAAGCTCATGGCGATCGTGCTCATCGGGCACCACCGATCAGGCGAAGGTAGGTGTCTTCCAGGGTCGGCCGGGTGATCGTGAGCGTGGTCAGGTCGACATCGGTCGCCACCAGCCGCCGGATCAGCTCCGTGGGGTCGTCGTGCACTTCCTCGTACGCCACGCCGTCCTCGCGCCAGCTCACCCGGGCCGCCGCCGCGGACCGGCCGCCCAGCGTGGCCGGGGAGCCCTCGGCGACGATCCGGCCGCCGGCCATCACGACGAGCCGGTCGGCGAGGGCCTCCGCCTCGTCCAGGTAGTGCGTGGTGAGCACGATGGTGGTGCCGTCACCGGCGAGCCGGCGGATCAGCTCCCAGAACTGGCGGCGGGCCTCCGGGTCGAAACCGGTCGTCGGTTCGTCCAGGAAGAGCAGTTCGGGGCTGCCGACGATGCCGAGCGCGACGTCGACGCGGCGGCGCTGGCCGCCGGAGAGCGTACGGATCTTGCTGTTCCGCTTGCCGGTCAGCCCGACCAGTTCGATCACCTCGTCGGCCGCCCGCGGCGACGGGTAGAACCCGGCGATGTGCCGGACCATCTCCCGCACGGTCAGGTCGGCGGCGTCGTCGGCGTCCTGCAGGACGATCCCGATCCGGGTACGCCACTGCGAACCCGCCCGGCCCGGATCCTCGCCGAGCACCCGTACGTCCCCGGCGGTCCGGCGGCGGTGTCCTTCGAGGATCTCCACGGTGGTGGTCTTGCCGGCGCCGTTCGGCCCGAGCACCGCGAAGATCTCGCCGCGGGCCACCACCAGGTCCACGCCGGCGACCGCGTCCCGATCGCGATATGTCTTACGAAGCCCAGTTACTTCGATCGCTTCCATGCCGTCGATCGTGCCGCCTGCGGTGGCCCGGACGGGACGACCGCCCGGGTGTCACCGGCTGTCAACCGATCGATGGACACGGGCGGCCGGCAGAAGCCGCCGCCCGGCGCTCACTCCCAGCGGAAGTTGCGGGCCGCCGCGGTCAGCCACACCACGGCCCACGCGCCCAGGCTCAACCAGATCGTGAACGGGACCGACGCGTCGTACAGCAGCGTCGCCCGCAGCGCCTCCGCGTGCGCGGCGAGCGGCAACAGGAACCAGCCCGCCGTGCCGAGGTCCGGTGCGGCGAACATGATGCCGCCGACCGAGAGCATCAGCACGTAGATGAGGGTGGCCGCACCGGTCGTCGTCTCCGGCTTGAGCACGCTGGCCAGCAGCAGGGCCAGCCCGCTGTATCCGGCGGCGGCGAGCACGGTGGCCGCGATCGCCGGGAGGAGCTGGTCGCCGTGCGGGCGCCAGCCCACCGCGAACCCGACCAGACCGAGAACGAGCACCTGCGCGACGATCTGCACGAGCACCGCGGCCGTCTTGGCGAGCAGCAGACCCGGCCGGGTCAGCGGCGACGCGCCCAGACGTTTGAGGACGCCGTAGCTCCGCTCGTACCCCGTGGTGATCGCCTGGCCGGTGAAGGCCGTCGACATCACGGTCAGCGCCAGCACGCCCGGGACGACGAAGCCGAGCCGGTCGTCGGTCGGCAGGTTCGTCACCTCGAACAGGCCGGCACCCAGCAGCACCAGCAGGGGTACGCCCATCGCCAGCACCACTGCCTCGCCACGGCGGGCGGTCAGCAGCAGTTCCATCCGGATCTGCCGGCCGATGATCGTCCGCATCGGGGCCCGGCCCGGCGCCGGCGCGAACGTGCCCGCACCCGGCTTGACGGTTCCCGCGCTCACTTGGCTGCTCCCGCGAAGTTGGAGGTGAGGGACAGGTAGACGTCCTCGAGCGTGCGCCGCCGGCTGCTCACCGCGGTGACCTGCGCGTCCACGCCGGCGAACCAGCCGAGCACGTCGGCCAGGGCGCGGGTGTCCAGGGCGCCGGCGATCGCGTACTCCCCCGGCGACGTCTCGGTGACCTGGTGATGAGCGCGCAGCCCGGTCAGGTCCAGGCCCGGGTCGGCGCGCACCTCGAGCAGGTCGATGCCGGCGGCCGCGGTCAGTTCGGCCGGCGTCCCGGTCGCCGCCACCTGGCCGTTCCGCATGATCACCACGTCGTCGGCGAGCCGCTCCGCCTCGTCCAGCAGGTGCGTGGTGAGCAGCACCGAGACACCGTCGGCGCGCAGCTCCTCGATCAGCTGCCACGTGGTGTGCCGCGCCTCGGTGTCCATGCCGGCGGTCGGCTCGTCCAGGAAGACCAGCTCGGGCCGGCCCACCAGGGCGACCGCGAGGCTGAGTCGCTGCTGCTCACCGCCGGAGAGCCGCCGGAACCGGGTGCGCTCCACAGTGCGCAGGCCCAGCCGGTCCATCAGCATGCCGGTGTCGAGCGGGTTGGCCGCGAAGGAGGCGAACAGCCGCAGGATCTCACCGGCCGCCGCCCACGGGTAGACGCCACCCGACTGCAGCATGATCCCGAGGCGGGGCATCAGCTCGTCGTGGTCGCCGACCGGGTCCAGGCCGAGCACCCGGACCTCGCCCGTATCCGGCCGCCGGAACCCCTCACAGACCTGGAGCAGGCTGGTCTTGCCGGCGCCGTTGTGGCCGAGCAGCGCCAGCACCCGTCCCCGGCGCGCACCCAGGGACACGCCGTCGACGGCCGTCCTGTCGCCGTAGCGCACCACGACGTCTCGCACCTCGACCGCCGCGGCCACGTCGCCACCCACCATTGAGCTCCCGCCCCATCAGGTTCGAATTCGCCGCCACCGCCACCTTACGGCGGGAGGCGGGAAACCCTCGGCACGCCCGCCCCGCAGGATGCAATGCCTCACGCCCATTCTCCCTGACGGTAGGGTGCGCGGCATGAGCAGCCCCGTTGTCGAGATCTACACGGACGGCGCGTGCGTGCCCAATCCCGGGCCGGGCGGCTGGGGTGCCGTCCTGCGGTACGGCCGGGCCGAGAAAGACCTCTGCGGCGGCGAGGCCAGCCCGACCACGAACAACCGGATGGAACTGATGGCGCCGATCTCCGCACTGGAGACGCTGAACCGGGCGCCGCTGACGGTCGACATCTACACCGACAGCATCTACGTCCGCGACGGCATCACCAAGTGGCTGCCCCGCTGGCGCGCGAACGGCTGGCAGACCTCCGCCCGCCAGCCGGTCAAGAACGTCGACCTGTGGCAGCGCCTCGACGCCGCGGTCCGCCGGCACGAGGTCCGCTGGCACTGGGTGAAGGGCCACGCCGGCCACCCCGAGAACGAACGCGCCGACCGCCTCGCCGCCCGCGGCCTGCGCGAGGCCCTCGAAGCCGCAAAGGTCTGACCCCGCTCCCGGCGGGTCTTCAGGAGCCGCGCGGGCCGGGAATCCGCGGCCCGGGACTCCGCGGGCCGGGACTCCGCGGGCCGGGACTCCGCGGGCCGGGACCGTGCGGCCTGGTGTCCTCGTCGTCGAGCGCCGGAGCGGCCACCTTGGCCCGCGCGACCCGATCCGGCGGCAGGCGGTAGGTGGCCGCCCGCACCAGTTCCTCCGGGACCATGTGCCGCCCTTCCCGGGCCACCCGCTGCTCCGGCACCGGCGTGGGCCCCGCCACCTCCGGCACCGGGAACGCCGGGCGCGGCGAAGCGGGCTCGCTGCGTGCGGGCGCCTGCGGAGCGGCGGGGGCGGGGGGTGCGGCTGGGCGCTCTGACGGGGGTACGGGCAACGCTGCGCCCGGGCCAGCAGGAGGGATTCCGGCCGCTTCCGAGGGCATCGGCACCGCGGCACGCACTCCGGACCGTTCGCGTCGTCGTCCGGCCGCGCGGGCGGCCATGCTGAAGACGCTGCGGGTGCCTGTCGCGTAGCCGTCCCGGTAGGCCTCGGCGCGGTCCGCGTTGTGCCGGCGGCGCTGGTGGACCCGGCCGGCGGCGTAGGCGCAGCAGGCCACGAAACCGACGAGCAGGCCATAGAGGATCACGAGGTCGCCGGGAGCGGTCATGCCTTGATTGTGACGATGTGGATAGACCGCGAGCTATGGCCCGTTTGACGTACCCCGAATGAATTAGCTCCAAGGCTCAACCGTGCGGCAGCCGTTCCGCTCACACCGGGTGCGACACGGACAGGCACCCGACAGACACGCGACAGGCCAGGTGAACGAGCCGGACAGGTGCCGGACACGCGGGATTCACCGGGCCCGGACGACGCGCGAACACGCCCGATTGTGATCTCTACTGCAGGGTAACCAGAGCCGGCAGGACATCTATCGAGGTCAAGATTGGGACCGCCACTCTGCCAGCTAACGGCACGATAGGTCACTAGTTGACACATTTGCGCGCCGGGCGGCACGGTACTCCCAGTTGTCCACAAGACAACGACAAGCTTGGATGATTGGGGTAGGCCATGGGTCTCACGGTGCGGCCCCGGCGCGTACTCGCCGCTGTCGCCGGGGTGGTCCTGTTGCTCGGCACGGGCGCCTGCGGCAGCGATGACGAGGACGCCGCCTCGGCGAAGGTGGAGGTTTTCACCTGGTGGGCCGAGGGCGGCGAGAAGGCCGGCCTGGACGCCCTGGTCGGCCGCTTCGGCACGGACTGCGCCGGGCAGCAGTTCACCAACGGCGTGGTGGCCGGCGGCGCCGGGATCAACGCGAAGCAGGTGCTCACCGCGCGGCTCGCCCAGAACGACCCGCCGGACACCTTCCAGGTGCACGCCGGCGCGGAGCTCGCCGAGTACATCGACGCCGGCCGGGTCGAGGACCTGACCGGAGAGTACGACGCGTGGGGCCTGCGCCAGGCACTCCCCCAGGGCCTGATCGACGACCTCACGGTCGACGGGAAGATCTACTCGATTCCGGCGAACGTGCACCGCGCCAACGTGGTCTGGACCAACCCGCAGGTGCTCTCCGACGCGGGGGTGAACAGCGCGCCCAAGACGCTCGCCGCCTTCCTGCGCGACCTGGAGAAGCTGCGCAAGGCCGGCGTCGAGTCGCCGCTCGCGCTGGGCCGCGACTGGACCCAGCTCATGCTGCTCGAGGCGGTGCTGATCAGCAAGCTCGGCGCCGCGAAGTTCGCCGGCCTGTTCACCGGCGCGACGAGCTGGAACGACAGCCTGGTCTCCGGCGCCATCCGGGATTTCGACAGGCTCGTCGCCTACAGCAACGCCGACCGGGACGCGCTGGACTGGCCGGACGCGCAGCGCCTGCTCATCGACGGCAAGGCCGGTTACCAGCTGATGGGTGACTGGGAGGCAGCCGATCTGGAGGCCAACGGTTTCACGGCGTACGACTGGTTCACCTTCCCCGGCAACAAGAACGCCTTCCAGTGGCTGGCGGACTCGTTCGTGCTCTCCACCGGCGCCCCCAACCCGGAGGGTACGAAGTGCTGGCTGAAGACCGTCGCCTCGGTGGAGGGGCAGCGGGCGTTCAGCGTGGCGAAGGGTTCGATACCGGCACGTACCGACGCCGCCACCGGTAACGCGGCGGCCGACGGCTTCACCGCCTACCAGCAGTCGGCCATGCAGGACTGGAAGTCGGCGACGCCGGTGCCGTCCTGCGCGCACGGCTCGGCCTGCCCGCAGGCGTGGCAGAACGCGGTGAACAGCGCGCTCAGCGCCTGGTCGACGACGCACCACGACACGACCGCACTGCAGAAGGCGCTGGCCGCCGCCGCGAACCAGTTCACCAAGCAGGGCTGACGCGCCGGCATCGCGCAGGGCCGGGCGGACGGCGGATCCGCCCGGTTTCCGGCACGATGGGCACATGGCTGCTTCCAAGGATCCGGCAGGCGCTGCTTCCAGGAGTTCGGCGGGCGCTGCTTCCAGGAGTTCGGGCGGCGCCAAGGGCCCGGCCGGTGAGGAGCGCGACGGCGTCAAGCTGACCAACCTGGATCAGGAGCTCTTCCCCGGCGCCGGCGCGACGAAGCGCGACCTCGTGGACTACCTGGACACGATGGCCGACCGGCTCGTCCCGGTGCTGCGTGACCGGCCGCTCTCGGTGATCCGGGTCCTGCCCAAGAAGCCGGGCGGCGAGGACCAGAGGTTCATGCAGAAGAACCTGCCCAAGTACACCCCGGACTGGGTGCCGCGGACCAGCATCTGGGCGGACGCGTCGCACCGCGAGGTGACGTACGCGATGGGCAACGACCGCCGCACGCTGCTCTGGTTCGGCAATCAGCGGGCGATCGAGTACCACCCCGGTCTCACGCTCGCCGGTTCGCACCACCCCACCCACCTGATCATGGATCTGGACCCGCCGGAGGACGCCGGTGACGAGAAGGCCGGGTTCCGGCTCGCCGTCGGGGCCGCCCGGCTGGTCCGGCAGGTGCTCGCCGACGCCGGCATGACCGGGGCGGTCAAGACGTCCGGCTCCAAGGGCGTGCACGTCTTCGTCACCCTGGCACCGGACACCGCCCCCGACGACGTGGCCGCCGCGCAGCGAGCCGTCGCCGCCCGCGCGGAACGCCTCGACCCGGCGCTCGCCACCACGGCCTTCATCCGGGAGGACCGCCACGGCAAGGTCTTCCTCGACGCGACGCGGGCGGGTGGGGCGACGGTGGCGGCCGCGTACAGCCCGCGCATCCGCCCCGGCGTCCCGGTCTCGTTCCCGGTCGCCTGGGCCGACCTCGACGCGGTGTCCCCCGGCGACTTCACCGTGCACACCGCGCCGGGGCTGCTCGCCGGCCGCGACGCGTGGGCCGAGGCCCTGCCCGCGCCGCAGCCGCTGGAGAAGAGCCTGATCGAGGAGGGACACACCATCCCGGTGGCCCGGGTCCAGGCCATGCACGAGGGCAAACGCCGGGCCAAGGCACGGCGCGAAGCCACACCCTGACCGGGCGGCGCCGGCGGCCGGGCGGCGGCGCGACGCCCGGGCTGCGGCAGGCGGGCTACCTTGTCGAGCATCGGGACATACATCGAACGATGTAGCTCGTACGCGGGAGGAGTCCATGCGGGTGCCATCGCCGGGACGACGCGCCGGCCCGCAGCACGGCCCTAGCGTCCCGGGCATGACCATCGATCTGGCAACGAAGAGATTCACCGGGGCGGCCGCCGTGCTGACCCTGGTCGGGGTGCCCGCCGGGCTGGCGATCACCGGCGGGCACGTGGACGGCGTCTTCACCGGCCCGCTCGCCGGCACGCTCGCGCTGCTCGCCCTCGGCATCCGCCGGTGGCCCCGTACCGTCCTGGTGCTGTCGCTGCTCGTCCTGCTCGGGCAGCGCGGCGCGTTCCTCCTCGACGCGGGCGGTGTCTGGCCGGCCACCGCCGCCTTCGCCGGTGTGGTGCTGGCCGGGCGGACCCGGTTCGCGATCGTCACCGGTGCGGTGGCGCTGCTGTACTGGACGGTCTGGGACGCGACGGTGGCCCAGCAGTCGTCGGACTGGGTGCTGGCACATTCCGGCGGGGAGGCGCTCTGGCTGGCGGCCGTGCTGGCCGGCGTCACCGCGTACCGCAGCTCGTCGCTCTGGCGCGCCGAGGTCGCGCACCGGATCACCCAGGACGAGCGGCAGCGCGAGGTCGAGGCGCGCCGGAGGCGGGCCGAGGAACGCGTGGAGATCGCCCGCGACCTGCACGACGTGGTCTCGCACACGCTGGCCGTGGTGGGGGTGCACCTGAACGTGGCGATCGACGCGTTCGACGCCGAGCCGGAGGAGGCGCGGGCGTCGCTGAAGCTGGCCCAGGACGTGCGCAACCAGGCGATGACCGATCTGAAAGCGCTGGTCGGCGTGTTGCGCGAGGGCGAAGTGCCGGCCCTGGCAAGCCTGTCCGGGCTGGTCGATCAGGTACGCGCCGCGGGTCTCGAGGTCTCGCTCACCGAGTTCGGCGACCCGGTGGAGGTGCCCGCGCCGGTCGCCACCGCCGTCTACCGCGTGGTGCAGGAGTCGCTGACCAACACGGTCCGGCACGCGGGCGCCAGCCGTGCCGTGGTGACGCTGCGGTACTCACCGACCCGGGTGGTCGTCGACGTCCAGGACAACGGTGACGCGGTGCCGGAACCGGTGGTGGACGGGCACGGCATCGCCGGGATGCGGGAGCGGGTGGCCGCGCTCGGCGGGGCGCTGACGGCCGGGCCCGGCCGGAACGGTTTCACGGTACGCGCAGGCATCCCGATCCCGGAGTGACGCATGACGATCAGGGTTCTTCTCGCCGACGACCAGCACCTGGTCCGCGCCGGTTTCCGCAGCCTGCTGCGGCGGGGGCGGGACATCGACGTCGTCGGCGAGGCGTCGACCGGGGACGAGGCGGTACGCGCCGCGCGTACCCTGCGCCCCGATGTCATCCTGATGGACATCCGCATGCCGGGGCTGGACGGGATCACCGCGACGAAGCAGATCCTCGCGTTCGCCACCTGCCGGATCATCATCCTGACCACGTTCGAGACCGACGAGTACGTGTTCTCCGCGCTCGCGGCCGGCGCCAGCGGTTTCCTCACCAAGGAGATCGAGCCGGACGGCCTGCGCGCCGCGGTCCGGGTGGTCGCGGCCGGCGACGCGCTGCTCTCGCCCAGTGTCACCCGCCGGGTGGTCGGGCAGTTCGCCCAGCGGCCGGTGCCGGCGGCCGCGCGACCGGGCGGCGACCGGCTGGCCGTGCTCACCGACCGGGAGCGCGAGGTGGTCGGGCTGGTCGCCACGGGGCTCTCCAACGACGAGATCGCCGCCCGGCTGGTGATCAGTCCGTTGACCGCGAAGACCCACGTCACCCGGGCGATCGCCAAGCTCGGTGTCCGGGACCGGGTGCAGCTGGTGATCGTCGCCTACGAGGACGGTCTGATCTGAATTTCCCTCAGGCCGGGCGCCGGCGGCCCGATGTCCCGAGTACTCAGCCCGGCACACACTCGCCGGCACACGGGAGTACCGGAGGATCGGATGCGGAACAGCACGGTGGCCCAGGATCCATCGGCGGTGCGCCGGTGGACCGGGCTCCGCATCGTCGTCGGTACCCTGTTCGTCCTGGTCGCCGTGCTGATCGGCGCCGGCGTGGGCGGGCCGGCGACGACCCGGGCGGTCACCGCGGGCGCCCTGCTCGTCGCCGCGACCGCCGCGGCCGCGGCGTGCCTGCGCCGCTCCCGCACCTTCACCGGACGGTCCCGGTGGGGCTGGGCCGCCGTCGCCGCCGGGGTGTTCTGCTGGGGCGCCGGCCAGTTCCAGTTCGTGGTCTCCGCCGGATCGGACATCGAGCCCGTCCTGGTCCACCCCCACCTCACCCTGATCGGGATGGCGGTCCTGGTCCCGGCCGGCCTGCTGATCCTGCCGAGCACGGCCCAGCCGCTCGCCAACCGGGTCCGCAGCGTGCTGGACGGCCTGCTGATCGCCCTGTCCCTGGCGCTCGTCGCCTGGGTGTTCCTGGTCGACCCGATCACCGAGCCGGGCACCGGCCCGGGGCTGCCGTTCTACCTGACGCTGATCTTCCCGCTCGGGGACATCGTGATCGCCACGATGGTCGCCTACATGCTTCCGCAGCAGCGGCGGCTGCACGGCTGCGGCGCGGACCTCGCGCTCGTCGGCCTCGGTGTGCTCGCCTTCGCGGTCACCGACTTCGGGTACGCCTACCTCGGGCTGATCCACGACGACGGCGCCGGCCGGCTGCTCGACCTCGGATGGATCGCCGGTTACGCCCTGATCCTGCTCGCCGGGCTGCGGCCCAAGGCGCCGGCGATCGCGCCGGTCGACGTGCCGCGTGCGCTGAGCGGCGGTGCGGTGCTGCTGCCCTATGTGGCGGTGCTGGCCGCGCTCGCCTCCAGCGTGCTGTTCCACGTCTCCACCGGCCACAGCCACCCGTTCGTCGCGTACACCCGCTCGTTCTTGATCTTGCTGATCGTCGGCCGGCAGCTCCTCACCCAGCTGGAGAACCGCAACCTGACAAGCACCCTGGAGAAGCGGGTCGCCGACCGGACCGCCGCGCTCTACGCCCGGGAACAGCAGTTCCACGCGCTTGTCCAGCAGAGTTCCGACGTCGTCACCGTGGTCAGCCCGGAGTCGGACGTGCTCTATCAGAGCGAGTCGGTGCAGCGGATCTTCGGCTATCCCGCGCGGTACCTCACCCACCGGCGCCTCACCCAGCTGCTCGACCCGGAGTCGGCGCTGCGGCTGGCACAGACCCTGCGGCAGGTCACCGGGCGCCCGCACGCGACGACCGTGCTGGAGCTGACGGTGCGGCACCGTGACGGGCGCACCCGGCAGGCCGAGATGACGATCACGAACCTGCTGGACGACCCGCACGTCCGCGGCCTGGTCCTGAACACCCGGGACATCAGCGAGCGGATGGAGTTGCAGGAACAGATCGTGCACGAGGCGTACCACGACTCGCTCACCCAGCTCGCCAACCGGGCGCTGTTCCGGGACCGGACGGCCTTCGTGCTCGCCAACGGCGGCGGCGTCACCGCGCTGCACCTGGACCTGGACGGCTTCAAGCGGGTCAACGACAGCCTCGGCCACCTCGCCGGCGACCAGCTCCTGGTGCAGGTGGCCGACCGGATCCGCGGCTGTGTGCGGGACGACGACGTGGTCGCGCGGTTCGGGGCGGACGAGTTCGGCGTGCTGGTGGAGTCGGACGGCGCCGAGGCCGTGGCGCGCCGGATCCTGGACGACCTGGAGGCCCCGGTCGCGGTCGGTGACCGGCTGATCCACGTGCGGGCCAGCATCGGGCTGGCGTCGGACGCCGATCTGGAGGCCGCCGCCGACGAGACGTCCGGCGAGCGCGCCGAGCAGATCATGCGCAACGCCGACCTCGCCATGCACCACGCGAAAGCGGCCGGCGGCGGGGTCTTCGCCGGGTACCGCCCGCGGATGCGTGACGGCCTGATCGAACGACTGGAGCTCGAATCCGACCTGCGCGGCGCCCTGGAACGCGGCGAGCTGCGCCTGCACTACCAGCCCACGGTGGACCTGGAGACCCATGAGGTGGTCGGGTTCGAGGCGCTGGCCCGCTGGCCGCACCCCACCCGCGGCATGATCAACCCGCTGGAGTTCATCCCGATCGCCGAGGCGACCGGCCTGATCGTGCCGCTCGGCCGCTGGGTCCTGCACGAGGCGTGCCGGCAGGCCGTCGAGTGGAGCACCGCCGCCGGTGGCCGCCCGCTGAAGATGTCGGTGAACGTGTCGGTCCGGCAGTTCGACCAGGCCGACCTGGCACAGACCGTGACCGCCGTGCTCGCCGAGACCGGCATGCCCGCCGACCGTCTCTGCCTGGAGATGACCGAGAGCGTCCTGATGACCGACACCGAGGCGAACCTGGAGCAGCTCGTCCGGCTCAAGGCACTCGGCCTCACCCTCGCGATCGACGACTTCGGCACCGGGTACTCGTCCCTGGCCTACCTGCGCCGATTCCCGGTGGACACCCTCAAGATCGACCGCTCGTTCGTGGAACGCCTCGGCGTCCTCGCCGACGACACCGCGCTCACCGACACCATCGTCCGCCTCGGCAAGAGCCTCGGCATGGCGACGGTGGCCGAGGGCATCGAGGAGTTCGGCCAGCTGGCCGCGCTGCGCGAGATGGGGTGCGGCTTCGCACAGGGCTACTACTTCTCCCGCCCGGTCCCGGCGCACGAGGCGGGCCGCCTGTTCCTGGAGGGCGCACCGGCCTGAACTTGACTAGGGTTCAGCCATGGGAGCACTCGAGGACGCCTGGGAACTGAGCCGCTCCGAGACCGGGCTGGCCATCGTGTCCACGGTCCGGGCCGACGGGACGGTCCAATCCACGCTCGTCAACACGGGGATCGTCGAGCACCCGGCGGGCGGCGGGCCGGTCCTGGCGTTCGTGACCTACGGGTCGGTCAAACTGCGGAACCTGCGGGAGCGGCCACAGCTGGCGGTCGCGTTCCGCAGCGGCTGGCAGTACGCGACGGTCGAGGGACGGGCGCTGCTGGCGGGACCGGACGATCCGCAGCCGTGGCTCGACCCGGAACGGTTTCGGCTGCTGCTGCGCGAGATCTTCACGGCCGCCGGCGGGACGCACGACGACTGGCCCGCCTACGACCGGACCATGATCGAGCAGCGCCGGACAGCGGTCCTGGTCGCACCGACCCGCGTCTACTCGAGCTGACCGATGCTGATCAGTTTCGGGTGCCCGGTCGCCGGTGCCTGGGCGGAGCCGGAGACGCTTGCCGCGGTGGCCCGCCGTGCCGACGAACTGGGCTACCACGGGCTCTGGGCGTTCCAGCGGCTCCTCGTCGGCCGGGAGCAGGACCTGGCGCCGGTCTACCGCAGCGTGCTCGACCCGATCGTCGCGCTGACCTGGGCCGCCGCGGCCACCCGGCGGATCCGGCTCGGCGTCTCGGTGATCAACCTGCCGTACCTGTCACCCGCCTACCTCGCCAAGCAGGTGAGCACCCTGGACGTGCTCTCCGGCGGGCGGTTCGACCTCGGGCTGGGCAGCGGCTGGTCGGAGCCGGAGTTCCTGGCGACCGGTTCTGACCCGAGGCCGCGCGGGCGGCGCATCGAGGAGTACCTCGCGGTGCTGCGGACACTCTTCGCCGGTGGCGAGTCGGCACACGACGGCGAGCTCTACACCCTTCCGCCGAGCCGGATGGCGCCGCCACCGGTGCAGCCGGGCGGCCCGCCGATCCTGCTGGGCGGCGGCGCGGACGTGGCGCTGCGCCGGGCCGGGCGGATCGCCGCCGGCTGGGTGAGCAGCAGCCGGGCGAGCCTCGACGAGATCGCGCGCGGTGCGGCAATCGTCCGGGCGGCGGCCGAGGAGGCCGGAAAGGACCCGGCAACGGTACGGGTCGTCGTGCGCGGCGCCGTGCGGCCGGGCCGGCGGGACGAGTCGGTGCCGCTGTCCGGGTCGTGGCGGCAGATCCGGGACGGCGCCCGGCGTTACGCCGAGGCCGGGGCGACGGAACTGTTCTACGACCCGAACTGGGACCCTCGGATCGGCGGGCCGGACGCCGACCCGAAGACCGCCGCCGAACTGGGCGAAGAGATCCTCACCGAACTGGCCCCGGACTGACTCATTACCCTGATCCGGTGGACCCGCGATCTCCGAACGTCTACCGCACCCGTTCGTGGACCAACCGCCGCCGCGCCCTGACCGGGCTCGGCGGCGTTGCGTTGTTGCTGGCCGGGTACGGTCTCGGCCGCTGGCAGGACACCCCGGCGCAGGTGCTTCCGGCCGCCGCGGCGGCCACTTCGGCGGCACCGTCCGCCGCCGCGCCGGCCACCACGGAACAGGCCACCACAGAGCCGGCCACCACAGAGCCGGCCACCACCGAGCCGGCCACCACCGAGCCGGCGTCCGCGCCGGCCACGCCGGCGCCGGTCCCCGTCGAGTACCCGGTGCTGCAGGCCGAGGCCGCCACCGAACTCGCCGGCGCGCAGGCGCAGGACACCGAGGACGAGGGCGGCGGCCAGAACGTCGGCTGGATCAACCGGGGCGACCACCTGCGGTTCGACAACCTCGACTTCGGCCAGGTGGCGGCGACCAAGGCGAGGCTGCGGCTGTCGTGCGGCATCGACCTCGCCGGCCGCGTCGAAATCCGCCTGGACAGCAAGGAGAACGCCCCGGTCGGCGAGGTGTCGGTGAGCAACACCGGCGGCTGGCAGAACTGGCGTACGTCCATCGCGGCGCTCACCCCGGTCACCGGCGTGCACACCGTGTTCCTGACGTTCACGGCGCCGGACGACACCGAGTTCGTCAACGTGAACTGGCTCCAGTTCGGGCGCTGAACGGCGTCGTCCCGGCCCCTGACCGGCTCATTCACGCGCTGACCGGCTCATTCACGCGCTGACCGGCTCGTTCATGCTGACCGGCTCGTTCGCGCTGACCGGCTGGTTCGCGCGCTGACCGGCTCGGTTCGGCGCTGAGAGGCGTACTCAGGCGTTCGTGATCTCGATCTTGCGGGGTTTCTGCTCCAGAACCGGGATCCGCAGCGTCAGCACGCCCGTCTCGTACCTGGCCTCCAGCCGGTCGGTGTCCAGCGTCTCGGCGAGGTGGACCTGCCGGGAGAAGTCGCCCATCTCGCGCTCCGCGACGACCAGCCGCACGTTCTCGGCGTCGTCGCGCCGGCGCTCGGCGCGGACCGTCAGCACCTTGCCGTCGACCGTGATGTCGATCGAGGCGGGGTCGACGCCGGGCAGGTCGATGTCGATGAAGAAGGTGTCGTCCCGGCGGTAGGCGTCGAGGCGGGCGCCCGCCTCCCGGGTGGCGTAGACCCGGGCGGTGAGTCGCTCGAGGTCACGCACCGTGGGCGTGCGAAGGGTCGCAGTGCTGAGCATGGGTGGCTCCTCAAGTATTGAGCGTGGGTGACTCAACTTCGGCAAACCGAGAATCTCGCTCCGGAATTCCCCCAAGCTAGTTCCGCCCCGGCCGCGCCTTCCGCCGGTGCCGTGCAACGTGTCGGCGGACACCAATCGAACACATGTACTAGCATGCGGGAGTGATCCTGCACGCCGACCTGGACTCGTTCTACGCGTCCGTCGAGCAGCGCGACGACCCCTCGCTGCGAGGCCGCCCGGTGCTGGTCGGCGGCGGTGTCGTGCTGGCGGCGAGCTACGAGGCGAAGGCGTCCGGCGTCCGCACCCCGATGTCGCTCGGCCGGGCCCGGGCGCTCTGCCCGCAGGCGATCGTGGTGCCGCCGCGCATGTCGGCCTACACGGCGGCCAGCCGCGAGGTCTTCGCGATCTTCGAGGACACCACGCCGATCGTCGAGCCGCTCTCCATCGACGAGGCGTTCCTCGACGTCGATGGCCTCCGCAAGATCCGCGGCACGCCGGTGGAGATCGCCCACCGGCTGCGCGCCGAGGTCCGGGCCCGGGCCGGCCTGCCGATCACGGTCGGGGTGGCGGGCACCAAGTTCCTCGCCAAGGTGGCCAGCGCCGCCGGCAAACCCGACGGCCTGCTCGTCGTGCCGCCCGGCGAAGAGCTCGCCTTCCTGCATCCGCTGCCGGTCGAGCGGCTCTGGGGCGTCGGCCCGGTCACCGCGGCCAAGCTGCGCGAGCGGCAGATCCACACGGTCGGGCACGTGGCCCGGGTCGGTGAGGCGGCCCTCGTCGCGATGCTCGGCGCCGGCGCCGGCCGGCACCTGCACGCGCTCGCCCACAACCGCGACCCCCGGCGCGTGAACACCGGCCACCGCCGGGGATCGATCGGGGCACAGTGCGCGCTGGGGCGTTCCACCGACCGCGACTTCGGGGCCGTCGAGGCCACCCTCGCGGCCCTCGTCGACCGGGTCGGCCGGCGGATGCGGCGGGCCCACCGGTCCGGGCGGACGGTCACGGTGCGGCTGCGGTTCGGCGACTACAGCCGGGCGACGCGGTCCCGGAGCCTGCTCAAGGCGACCATGCAGACCGCCGCGATCCTGCACACCGCCGAGGAACTGCTGCGCGAGGCCCGGCCGATGATCGACGAACGCGGGCTGACCCTCGTCGGCGTCGCGGTCAGCAACCTCGACGGCGAGGGAAACGTGCAACTGGAGCTGCCGTTCACCCCGGAGCCGGACCAGGACGACCTGGACGCGGCAGTGGACCGGGTCAGGGACCGGTTCGGCGCCGAGGCGCTGCGGCGCGGCTCGATGATCGGCCGGCAGATGTCACCGTCGGTCCCGCTCCTGTCCGACTGAGAGCCGGCCGGCGGGGCACGCGGCCGGCGGGGCGCCGGATCCGCGATCGCTCGAGCACACGGCCGCGATGCCCGGCGGCGCCGGGTCCTCGATCGGCGGGCGCGGCGGCTGAGGCAGACTGCATGCCATGCGGAAGATCTACGTAGTCGGTATCGGCGCCGGCGACCCGGACCACCTGACCCTGCAGGCCGCCAAGGCGATCGGCCGGACCAACGTGTTCTTCCTGCTCGACAAGGGCGAGACCAAGCAGAGCCTGATCGACCTGCGGGAGCGGATCATCCGGGCGTACTCGCACCCGCACAAGCGGATCATCGAGGGCCGCGACCCGGACCGTGACCGCACGCCGGCCGACTACACCGGCACCGTGGCCGACTGGCGGCACCGGCGTTCCCTGGTCATCGAGGAACTGATCGACGAGCACCTCCGGCCGGACGAGACCGGCGCGATCCTGGTGTGGGGCGACCCGGCGCTCTACGACTCCACGATCGCGATCCTGGACGAGATCTTGGAGCGGGGGGCGACGACCTTCGAGTACGAGGTGATCCCCGGCATCAGCAGCGTCTCGGCACTCGCCGCCAAGCACCGGGTCGGGCTCAACCGGGTCGGGCAGCCCGTGCAGATCACCACGGGGCGGCGGCTCGCCGAGGGCTGGCCGGAAGGCGCCGACGACGTGGTAGTCATGCTCGACGCACAGCAGGCGTTCACGGCACACCCGGAGGCGGAGATCTACTGGGGCGCCTACGTCGGCACCGAGGACGAGCTGCTCGCGTCCGGCCGGGTGGGCGAGGTGGCGGACGAGATCGTGCGGACCCGTACCGAGGCCCGCGAGCGGCACGGCTGGATCATGGACACGTACCTGCTGCGCCGCAACCCGGAAAAGCCCTGAGCCAGCCACGCGGACAGGCTGAGCCGGACCACGGGAAGACGCTGAGCCAGACCCGCGCGGAAGCGCTGAACCAGACCCGCGCGGAAGCGCCGGGCTAAACCGCGGCGAACGGCGCCGCGTAGGCGAAGGCGCCGCGCAGCTCGGGCCGGTACGCCGTCAGCGTCCGGACCTGGAAGTGCGGCGCCCACTCGGCCACCGGGGGCTCGATCCCGAACTCCGCGGCGAGCCGGAAGCCGAACCGGGAGTAGTACGCGGGGTCGCCGAGCAGCACCACGAGCGGTTCGCCGAGGGCGTCGGCCGCGCCGAGCACCGTGTGCACCAGCGCTGAGCCGACGCCGCGCCGCTGCCGGTCAGGGCGCACGCTGAGCGGGCCGAGACCGAGGGCCGGCTCGCCGCCGACCGTGGCCCGGCTGCAGACCACGTGCCCGATCACCGCGCCGCCGTCGCCATCCCCGCCAAGAGCGCCGCCACCGCCGAGAGCGCCGCCGCCGCCGGAAAGGCCGCCATCGTCAAGGGCGCCGCCGCCGGAAAGGCCGTCGCCGTCAAGGGCGACCAGGGACAGCGCCGGCAGCCATCCCGGGTCGGCTCGCAGTGCGTCCACCAGCTCGGCCTCGGCCGCCCGGCCGAAGGCGGCCAGCGTGACCGCGTGAACCTCGGACTCCCGGCCCGGCGTCTCCCGCTGCACGAACATGGGCCCAGCCTCGCCGCCGGGCCCATGGCGCACAACCGGATTTACGCGGGGCCGTCCTCCAGCTCGCCCTCGGTCTCCAGGTAGAGCTCCCGCAACGCGTCGAGGGTCGCCGGGTCCGGGGAGTCCCAGAGTTTGCGGTCGGCGGCCTCCAGCAGCCGCTCGCTGATGCCGTGCAGCGCCCACGGGTTCGACCGGCGCATGAACTCCTGGTTCTCCGGGTCGAGCACGTAACTCGCCGCGAGCTGCTCGTACATCCAGTCGGTCACCACGCCGGCGGTGGCGTCGTACCCGAAGAGGTAGTCGACCGTGGCCGCCAGCTCGAACGCGCCCTTGTAGCCGTGCCGCCGCATGGCCGCGATCCAGCGCGGGTTGACCACCCGGGCGCGGAAGATCCGCGCGGTCTCCTCGGTCAGGCTGCGGGTGCGTGCCTGGTCCGGGTTGGTGGAATCGCCGATGTACGCGGCCGGCGCCTTGCCGGTGAGCGCGCGGACCGTGGCGATCATGCCGCCGTGGTACTGGAAGTAGTCGTCGGAGTCGGCGATGTCGTGCTCGCGGGTGTCGATGTTCTTGGCCGCGATGTCGATCCGCCGGTACGCGTTCTCCATGTCCGGCCGGGCGGGCACGCCGTCCAGGTCCCGGCCGTAGGCGAAGCCGCCCCACACCGCGTACACCTCGGCCAGGTCGGCGTCGTCGCGCCAGTTGCGGCTGTCGATGAGCGGCAGGATGCCGGCGCCGTACGCCCCCGGCCGTGACCCGAAGATCCGCATGGTGGCCCGCCGCCAGTCGCCGTGCTCGCCCTGGTCCCGCAGCGCGTGCTCGCGGACGTAGTTGTCCGGCTCGTCGATCGCGGCGACCATCGTGAACGCGTCGTCCATCATCGCCACGACGTGCGGGAACGCGTCCCGGAAGAAGCCGGAGATGCGGACCGTCACGTCGATCCGGGGACGGCCCAGCTCCGCCCGCGCGATCGGCTCCAAGCCGGTGACACGCCGGGACGCCGGGTCCCAGACGGGCCGGACGCCGATCAGGGCGAGGATCTCGGCGATGTCGTCGCCGGCGGTGCGCATCGCGCTGGTGCCCCAGGCGGAGAGGCCGACCGATTTCGGCCAGGTGCCGCCGTGGTCGGCGCGGTAGCGGTTCAGCAGCGACTCGGCCATCGCCTGGCCGGTCTCCCAGGCCAGCGAGCTGGGGATGGCCTTCGGGTCGACGGAGTAGAAGTTGCGGCCGGTCGGCAGCACGTTGATCAGGCCGCGGAGCGGGGAACCGCTGGGGCCGGCCGGGACGTAGCCGCCGTTCAGGGCGTGCAGCACGTGGGTGATCTCGTCGGTGGTCCGCGCGAGGCGGGGGACGACCTCGGTGGCGGCGAACTCCAGCACCCGGATCACGTCCGGGTTGTCCGACAGGTCCGCGATGCCGGAGGTGGGCCAGCCGCGCTCCTCCATCGCCGTGACGAGCGCCCGCGCCTGTTCCTCCACCGCGTCCGTCTCGGCCGTCGACGCGTCCTCGGCGAGCCCGAGTGCTTCCCGCAGACCCGGCAGGGCGGCCACCTTGCCCGCCCACATCTGCCGGGCCCGCAGCATCGCGAGCACCAGGTTGATCCGTGCCTCGCCGACCGGCGCCGAGCCGAGGACGTGCAGGCCGTCCCGGATCTGCACGTCCTTGACCTCACACAGCCATCCGTCGATGTGCATGATGAAGTCGTCGAACTCCTCGTCGTCCGGGCGATCGGACCGGCCGAGGTCGTGGTCCATCTTCGCGGCCTGGATCAGGGTCCAGATCTGGGCCCGGATCGCCGGCAGTTTCGCCGGGTCCAGGGCCGCGATGTTGGCGTGTTCGTCGAGCAGCTGCTCCAGCCGGGCGATGTCGCCGTACGACTCGGCGCGCGCCATCGGCGGGATCAGGTGGTCGACCAGGGTGGCGTGGGCGCGGCGCTTGGCCTGCGTGCCCTCGCCCGGGTCGTTCACCAGGAACGGGTAGATCAGCGGCAGGTCGCCGAGCGCCGCGTCGGTGCCGTCCGAGGCGGACATGCCGACGTTCTTGCCGGGCAGCCATTCCAGGTTGCCGTGCTTGCCGACGTGGACCACGGCGTGCGCGCCGAACTCGTCGGCGATCCACCGGTAGGCGGCCAGGTAGTGATGGCTCGGCGGCAGGTCCGGGTCGTGGTAGATGGCGACCGGGTTGGCACCGAAACCGCGCGGCGGCTGCACCATGACCACGATGTTCTCGTCACGCAGCGCCGCGAGCACGATGTCGCCGCTGTCGACGTAGAGCTCGCCCGGCGCCGCACCCCAGTGCTGCGACACCGAGGCACGGAAGTCCTCGGGCATCGTGTCGAACCACGACGAGTACGCCGCGCCGGAGATCCGCACCGGGTTGCCGGCGAGCTGTTCCTCGGTCAGCCAGTCGGGGTCCTGCCCACCGGCCGCGATGAGCGCGTGGATCAGACCGTCGCCGTCGTAGCCGGTGAAGGAGCCGACCCGGTAGCCGCTGTCGCGCAGGGCGGCCAGCAGCGCCACCGCGGACGCCGGGGTGTCCAGGCCGACCGCGTTGCCGATCCGGGAGTGCTTGGTGGGGTACGCCGAGAGCATCAGCACGATCCGGCGGTCGGCCGGCGGGACGTGCCTCAGCCGGGCGTGCGCCACCGCGATCCCGGCGACCCGGGAGGCCCGCTCCTCGTCGGCGACGTAGACCGACAGCCCCTCCGGGTCGATCTCCTTGAACGAGAACGGCACCGTGATGATCCGGCCGTCGAACTCCGGGATCGCCACCTGCGTGGCCGCGTCCAGCGGCGACAGGCCGTCGTCGCTGGCCTCCCAGGTGGCCCGCGAACTGGTCAGACAGAGTCCCTGCAGGATCGGCACGTCCAGGTCGGCGAGCACGCCGACGTCCCACGCCTCGTCGTCGCCACCGGCACTCGCCGTCGCCGGCTTGGTGCCGCCGGCCGCCAGCACCGTCACCACCAGGGCGTCCGCCTTGCGCAGTTCGGCCAGCAGCTCGGGCGACGCCGTACGCAAGGAGGCCGTGAAAATCGGCAGCGCCCGGGCACCCTTCGCCTCGATCGCGCGGCAGATCGTCTCCACGAACGCGGTGTTGCCGGCCATGTGGTGCGCCCGGTAGTAGAGGACCGCGACGGTCGTGGTGGCCTCCACCGCCGGCCGCTCGAGCACCCCCCACTGCGGCGCCTCGACGGCCGGCGCGAACCCGTTGCCGGTCAGCAGCACCGTGTCGGAGAGGAAGTCGTGCAGCGACGCCAGGTTCGCGGCGCCGCCGTGCACCAGGTAGACGTGCGCGTCCGCCGCGACACCGGCCGGGACGGTGGACAGCTTCATCAGGTCCGCGTCCGGCGCCTGCTCGCCACCGAGGACGACGACCGGGACGTCACCGGCGAGCAGCGTGTCCAGGCCCTCCTCCCAGGCCCGGCGGCCGCCGAGGATGCGCACCACCACCAGGTCGACGCCGTCGAGCAGGGCGGGCAGGTCGTCGACCCCGGTCCGGGCCGGGTTGCCCAGCCGCCAGGCCGAGCCGCTGGCCCGGGCGCTGAGCAGGTCGGTGTCGGACGTCGACAGCAGCAGAAACACGCGTGCGCTCCCCCTCGGGGTCCGCGCCCCGGGTAGTAGAGATCACGGCGACCGGAGTTCCTGGCTCCCGGGGCAACCCGGTGACAGTGGCGGGACCGCGCCGGACTCGCACCGGCTTCCTCCGCGGCGTCGCCGCACGATTCACTTTCGCTACACGCTACTGGATGCCGCGGCGGGCCCGAGTTGTGACGCTGCCGACCCGAGGGTGCGGCCCCTCCGGTGATCGCCCGTAGTATCCGGGCCGTGGCCCCCCTCCGGCAGTCCGACACCGACGCCTGCCCCGGCGCGCTGCGGCTGCACGCCGCCGCCGACGGGTTGCTGGCGCGCGTCCGGCTGCCCGCGGGCGAGCTGACCGGCGACCAGCTGCGGGCCCTGCGGGAACTGACCACGGAGTTCGGCGACGGCTTCCTGGAGCTGACCTCGCGCGCGAACTTCCAGGTCAGAGGCGTGCGGACGGAGGACGCGGAGACCTTGGCGGCCCGCTTGCGCGCCGCCGGGCTGCTGCCTTCGGAGACCCACGACGCGGTACGCAACATAGCGGCGCCGCCCCTCGCCGGCCCGACGATCCGCGCCCTGACCGCCCGGCTGGACAGCGCGATCCTCGGCGACCCGGCCCTGGCCGCGCTACCGGGGAAGTTCCTTTTCGCCCTGGGTCACGTGCCGCTCGCCGCCGACGTGGCAGCCGTCCCCGGCTCCCTTGCGGACGGCTCCGGCCCGGACGGCTCCGGCCCGGAGTTCGTGATCCGGCTGGGCGGGCACGACGTCGGGCTGCGGGTTGCGGCCGGGCGAGTGGTCGCGGTGCTGATCGCGGCGGCGCACGCGTTCCTCGCCGAACGCTCGGCACAGCGGGGTGCGGGCGCGGCGGCGTGGCGGCTGCGGGAACTGCGCGACGGCCCGGCCCGGGTCGCCGCCCGGGTGTGCGCGGACCTCGGGCTGAGCACGGTAGCGGTCGGACCGGCCACATCGGTCGAACCGCTCGAACCGGGCGACCTGCTGGGTGTGCTCGCGCAGCCGGACAGCCCGCTCGTCTCGGTCGGGGCGTTGGTGCCGCTGGGGCGGCTGGGACCCGTACAGCTGAAGGTTCTGGAAAAGGCGCCGCGGCTGGTCGTCACGCCGTGGCGGGGCATCCTCGCCGCCGACCTGGCGCCCGCCGGCGCGCCGGCCTGGGCGGACCGGTTGAACGCGGCCGGGCTCGCCGTGGCGCCGGACTCACCGTGGGTGGGCGTGACCGCGTGCGCGGGGCGTCCCGGCTGCGCGAAGTCGCTGGCCGACGTGCGCGCGGACGCGGCGCGTACCGCCCGCTTCGTCGACGGCCTGCCGGTCCACTGGGTCGGGTGCGACCGCGCGTGCGGCAGCCCGGCCGGCCGGCACGTACAGGTCCGGGCCACACCGGACGGTTACGCGGTGTCCCACCAGGCCACGACCGGCCCGGCGGGGCACGGCGGCGCGGACGGCGTACGTGATCTTGGGGAACTGGTGGCGGAAGCAAGGAGATCTTGATGGAGTACGTGCGCGACGGCGCTGAGATCTATCGGCGGTCGTTCGCCACGATCCGGGCGGAGGCCGACCTGGGCGGGCTCCCCGCCGAGGTGGCACGCGTCGTGGTCCGGATGATCCATGCGTGCGGGATGGTCGACCTGGTGCCGGACGTGCGGTACAGCCCGGCCGTGGTGACCGCGGCCCGGACGGCGCTGCTCGGCGGCGCCCCGATCCTCTGCGACGCCGAGATGGTCGCGTCCGGAGTGACGCGCAACCGGCTGCCCGCCGGCAACGACGTGGTGTGCACGCTGCGTGACCCGGCCGTGCCGGAGATCGCGGCCCGGATCGGCAACACCCGCAGCGCGGCCGCGATGGACCTCTGGGGTGACCGGCTGGACGGCGCGGTGGTGGCGATCGGCAACGCGCCGACCGCGCTGTTCCGGCTGCTGGAGATGGTCGAGGCGGGCGGGCCCCGGCCCGCCGCGGTGCTCGGCATCCCGGTGGGTTTCATCGGCGCGGCCGAGTCCAAGCAGGCCCTGGCCGAGTCCGGGCTGGAGTATCTGATCGTGCGTGGGCGGCGCGGTGGCAGCGCCATGACGGCTGCCGCGATCAACGCCATCGCATCCGAGGCGGAATAGGTAGATGACGAACGAAGTGACGCGGCCCGGCCGGCTCTACGGTGTCGGGCTCGGGCCCGGCGACCCCGAACTGGTCACCGTGAAGGCGGCCCGGCTGATCGAGGCGGCCGACGTGGTCGCCTACCACGCCGCCCGGCACGGGCGCAGCAACGCCCGGGCGATCGCGGCCGGTTACCTGCGTGCCGGCCAGATCGAGGAACCGCTGATCTACCCGGTCACCACCGAGGGCACCGACCACCCGGGCGGCTACCAGGGCGCGATCGACGAGTTCTACGCCGAGGCCGCCGCCCGCCTGGCCGCGCACCTGGACGCCGGCCGGGACGTCGTGGTGCTGGCCGAGGGTGACCCGTTCTTCTATGGCTCCTACATGCACATGCACAAACGGCTCGCCGACCGGTACGAGACCACTGTCGTCCCCGGCGTCACCTCGGTCAGCGCCGCCTCCGCCGTGCTGGGCCGCCCGCTGATGGAACGCGACGAGGTCCTGACCGTCCTGCCGGGCACGCTGTCACCGGCCGAGCTGGCCGCCCGGCTGTCCACCACCGACTCGGCCGCCGTGATGAAACTGGGCCGCACGTTCGCCGGTGTCCGGGACGCCCTCGAGCAGGCCGGCCGCCTCGACGACGCGTGGTACGTGGAGCGTGCCACCACGGACCGGGAACGGTCGGCGCCGCTGCGCGAGGTGGACCCGGAGTCGGTGCCGTACTTCTCGCTGGCCCTGCTGCCCAGCCCCGCCGCAACGGCGTTCGCGGCCGCCGCCCCGGAGACGCCGGCGGGCGACGGCAGTGTCACAGTGGTCGGGCTCGGCCCCGGCGACCGGGCCTGGCTCACGCCGGAGGCGCAGGCCGCGCTCGCCGCCGCCGACGACCTGGTCGGGTACGGGCCCTACGTGGACCGGGTGCCGGCCAACCCCCGCCAGCGCCGCCACCCCTCCGACAACCGGGTCGAGGCCGAACGTGCCGCCTTCGCGCTCGACCTGGCGAAACGCGGTCGCCGGGTCGCGGTCGTCTCGTCCGGCGATCCGGGTGTCTTCGCGATGGCCGCCGCCGTACTCGAAGTCTCCGAGGATCCGCAGTGGGCCGGCGTGCCGGTCCGGATCGTGCCGGGCCTGACCGCGGCGCAGGCCGTGGCGAGCCGGGCCGGTGCGCCGCTCGGCCACGATTTCTGCGTGCTCTCCCTCTCCGACCGGCTCAAGCCGTGGTCGGCGATCGAGACGCGGCTCGTCGCGGCGGCCGCCGCCGACCTGGTGATCGCGATCTACAACCCGGCGTCGAAGTCGCGGACCGAACAACTCGTCCGGGCCCGCAAGCTGCTCCTGGAGCACCGTTCGGAGCAGACGCCGGTGGTCGTCGGGCGGGACGTGGGCGGCCCGGCCGAGGAGATCCGGGTGACCACGCTCGGCGACCTCGACCCGGCCACCGTCGACATGCGCTGCCTGCTCATCATCGGTTCGTCGCAGACCCGGACGATCGAGCGGGGCGACGGCAGCAGGGCCGTCTACACCCCCCGGCACTACCCCGTCTGAGCGTCACCCCCAGGGCGGGCCGGCGCACCATCGGCCGCCGCCCCGGGAATGAAGGGCGTGCACCTGTCCGCTCCCCCATCGCAACCGCACTACATCCACCGAAGTCTGACGATTGCCGGGCATCGACCGAATGGAGGGTCACCAGAAAACAAGCCAAGACGTGAAGGGCTGGACCCCCCGTGAAGACTGTTCGCAGCCGCGCAGCGATCGTCGCCTCCTCGCTGCTCCTCGCCGTGATCGCGCCGGCCGGGGAGGCCACGGCCGCGACCAAGCCGGCCCCCGCTCCCAAAGCCACCACGAAGACCAGCACCACCGTGAAGACTGGCACCGTGAAGACCGGCACCATGAAGATCCAGGGCGGAGTCGTCACCACGCTGGCGAGCCGCCTCGACGCCACCCTGGCGGCCAAGACGATCAACTACTACCCCTCGAACGCCGGCTGGTCGGCGATGTGGACGTCCTTCGACGCCGCCCGGATCGAGGCCGACATGGCGAAGGCCGCCGCGCTCGGCGCCGACAACGTCCGGGTCATCGTCTTCCCGCAGTCGTTCGGCTACCCGACCCCGAAGGCCGAGTACACCGAGCGCCTGCGCAAGTTCATCAGCATCGCCGACTCGTACGGGCTGACCGTCAAGCTGACCCTGTTCGACTGGTGGGCCGGTTACGGCGACGCCACCGGCAGCGCGGCGTGGGCGAAGGCCGTGCTCAGCCCGTACGCGAACGACCCGCGAGTGATCTCGGTGGAGCTGAAGAACGAGTTCAACCCGTCCGACGCCGCCTCGGTGACCTGGGTCAAGAAGATCATCCCGGCCGTACGCGCTGCCGTGCCGACCATGCCGCTGACCCTCTCGGTCGACGGGCAGAGCGGCGCCCCCGCGATGGCGAAGATCAAGCAGGTGCTGGCCGGCACCCCGCTCGACTACTACGACTTCCACTTCTACGGCACCTCGGAGCGGTCGCTCGCGGAGATCCGTAAGGCGCAGGCCGCGGTCAGCCCGTCCCCGATCGTGATCGGCGAGACCGGTGTCAGCACGGCCTCCGGCAGCGAGGGCGAGCAGGCCGCGTTCCTGGCCCGGGTGTTCACGGCCGCCCAGCTCACCGGCGTGGCCTCGGTCGCCCCGTGGACGCTCAACGACTTCAGCGAGGGCGCGATCCCGTCCAACTCGCAGGTCTCGAAGCTGCCGGCGCAGTACAAGTTCGGCCTCTACCGGGCCGACGGCACCGCCAAGCCGGCCGCGGCCGTGGTGCGCACCGCCTGGACCGGCGGCAAGATCACGAACGGCGTGCTGGACCTGGGCTTCGAGGCGGCGGCGGGCAACTCGCCGTGGCGGCCGTACCTGGCCGAGCAGGGTTCCGCGGTGCGGGTCCGTGACGTGGCACGGACCGGCTCCGGTTCGGCCCGTTTCTCCGGCACCGGCCGCAGCGGCTCCAACATCCCGTCGGTGCGCACCTCCCCGGTCACCCCGGTGCAGCCGGGCAAGGCGTGGCACGCCGAGGCCTGGGCCAAGGGCCTCAACGTGACAGGTTCCAACGAGATCGCGCTGAGCTGGTTCGACGCCAACGACAAGTGGCTCGGCCAGAACTCGTCGAAGCAGGTCGCCAAGGGCACCAGCGGCTGGACCAAGCTGACCGTGGACGCGGTCGCACCGGCCGGCGCCGCCAGCGTCCAGCTTCACCTCAAGTCGGGCGACAACACCGGCACCGTCTGGTTCGACGACGTGTCGATGTCCTGACCCCCGATCCGGGCCAGCAGCCGGGAGTAGGCGTCAACAGTTCGCTGCCACGACGAAGGATCCGCGTGCCGCCGGCCGGTCAGGCCGGCGGCACGGCCTATTCCGGCAGCCAGGTCGGCCGGTGACGCGGGCGGGACGAAGACCGTTCCGCTGTATCCCTCGGCCGCCTCGACCAGACCGCCCACCGCCGTCACCACGACCGGCACGCCGTGACTCATGGCGATGTGCAACGGCCCGCTGGCCGAGCTGCGCCGGTACGGCAGCACCACCACGTCGGCGCCGGCGAAAAGGTCGTTCACCTCGGTGTCCGGCACGTACCGGTTGACGAACGTGATCCGGTCCCGCACCGGCGAGTCCACGATCATCTCGCCGGGCAGCGTCCAGCCCTCCCAGGTCTCGCCCACCACGGTCAGGTGGTACCCCGGCCCCAGCTCGGCGAAGGCTTCGATCAGATCCTCGAGACCCTTGTACGGCCGGATCGTCCCGAAGAACAGCAGCCGGCACACCCCGGGCGGTCCGGGCCGCCGCGCGACCGGCTCGTGGTGGTCGAACGGCCCGTGCAGCGCCACCTCCGCCGGCACGCCGCCCAGCCGGTACGTCTCGGCGACGGCCCGCAGGTCGAAGCTCGAGTGCACGATCACCCCGTCGGTGCGGCGCAGCAGCGGCCGGATGCAGCGCCGCACGTAGCGGGCGGCCCAGGCGTACCGTGCCTCGCCGGTGTCCTGCACCTCGTGGAACTCCACCACCACCCGGATCCCGAGCGAGCGCGCGACCAGGCATAGCACCAGGTACGAGTGCAGCACCGCACCGGTCCACCACTGCAGCACCAGGACGTCCGGCCGGAACTCGCGCAGGAAACGCACCGCCCGGAACAGGCTCGGTGCCGCCCACCAGTCGACGCCGTCGAAGACCCGTACCCCCGGCTCGTAACGCAGGTCGGCGAGGGAGTGACCGACCCGCTCCCGCCCGGGATAGAGCCGGGCTGGCAGCAACTGGCGCATCAGGATCGCGCCCACCTCGAAACGCCCGGCGAGCGCGTTGCTGAGCCGGCAGGTGTAGTAGCTGATCCCGGAGAGGAACCGCCAGCCGGAGCCGACCACCAGGATGCGCGTGTCAGCGGCGGGCGGTTGCGATGCAGTCACGGTAGACCTCCTCGATCTGGGGCACGACGCGGGCGGCGGTGAAGTCCAGCCCGCGCTGGTGACCGGCGGCTCGCAGCCGCGCGGCCAGGTCACGATCGGTGAGCACGCGCACCAGCGCGGTGTGCAACAGGTCGGGGTCGCCGGGCGGGACCAGCAGGCCGTCCACGCCGTCGCGCACCACGTCCAGCAGGCCGCCGGAGGCGGAGGCGACAAGCGGCGCACCGGCCAGCATCGCCTCCACCGCCACCTGACCCATCCCCTCCAGCAGCGACGGCACCACCCCGGCGGCCGCACCGTGCCAGGCCGCCATCACCTGCGCGTGCGGCACGTCGTGCCGGACCACCACCCCCGGCGGGACCGGTGGCGTGTCGTCGCGCCGCGCGCCGAGGCAGACCAGCCGGGGCGCCGGACCCGGACCGGCCCAGGTCGCGGCCAGCCGGCGGAACGCGGTGAACAGCACGTCGATGCCTTTGTGCCGGCCGAGCTGGCCGACGAAGAGCAGATAGGGGCCGGCCGGCAGCCAGTCCGGCCGGGGCGTGTCCCGGGCCAGCGCGTCCAGGCCGTCCGGCACGAGGCTGGAGAGCACCCGCACCGGCACCTCCCCCGGCAGCCGGGCCAGGTGCACCGCGGACGCGACCGACGACGAGATCGCGGTGACCGTGTCGATCCCCTCGTGCCGCTGAGCGCGCAGACCCACAGTGAGCACGGCCGACCGGGCGGCGCCGTACTGTGCCGACGCGCACCGAACACACCGTGACAGGCTCGGGCCGGTCGGGCAGCGGCGGCCGTCCGGGGCGAACGTCTTGCGCACACACGTCAGGCCGAAGTCGTGCGCGGTGTGCAGGTGCGGCAGCCCGGACCGCAGCGGCAGGAAGCTGTACATCAGCCAGTCGTGGCTGTGCACCAGGTCGAACTCGTGCGCGCGCAGGACCCGCGCGATGTCCGCCGTGGTCAGCGGGTCCGGCAGGGTCGGGTGGAACGGCTTCGCGGGGTCCGCGTTCAGCCGGGGCAGCATCGTGTTCGCGACGCTGCGGACGCGGACCACCCGTACCCCGTTGATCGTCTCGTCGTGGGCCGCCCGCGACGTCGCCAGCGTCAGCACGGTCACCTCGTGCCCCCGCCGCACCAGTTCCTCGCTGCTGGTGGCGATGCTCCGCTCCAGCCCGCCGATCACCGGCGCGTACAGGTTGGACAGGTGCAGGATCCGCAGCCGCCCGTCGTCGCTCCCCGCGCCCGGCCGTTCCCCGACGATCCGGCGGCTTGCCACCGGCCTGGTGCCACTCATGTCAACCCCGCAGATGTACGCACGTCGCCCTCCACCACCGCATCCCGCCGGCCCCGATCCGGGGCTCTTCGCACGGTCGCCAGCACCCCCACCAGCAGGGCGCTCGCCGTCTGGCCGGCCAGCCAGGCCACCCCGGCACCGGTCACCCCCCAAACCGGCAGCAGTGACCACGCCAGGAACAGGCAGGACACCGCCCGGACCGCGTTGAGGCGGCGGCAGCGGCGGAAATCGCCCCGCGAGCGCCAGTGCGCGACCGCGAGGTTCGTCACCGCGTCCGGCAGGGCCGCCACCACCAGAAGCTTCAGGAGCAGGCCGCCCTCGTCGGCGTACCCGGCGCTGAACATCCCGAGAATCGCGTCCCCGGCGCCCAGCAGCACGACCGCCGGCACCCCCACCACAGCGAGTACCACCGCCGCCGCCCGCGTCAGGCCGACCGGCGCGGCGTTGGTGCGCTCGGCGTAGAGCGCGGACGCCACCGCCGGCGACACCATGAAGAGCATCGCCGCAGTCATCCAGGCCAGGTAGAAGTGGGCGTTCGCGTCCGATCCGAGCCGCGCCGTGACGAGCACCGGCAGCAGCGCCGCCGGCCCGGCCTGCGTCAGATTGATCAGGTGGTGGCCGGTCACCGCGGCGCGCAGCCGGGGCAACTCGGCCCGGATCCCGGCGAGGCGGAGCCGCGCGCCGGGCCGCAACCGGTGCGGCCCGATCACCACGGTCAGCGCACTCACCAGCAGCGACGGCAGGGTCCAGGAGATCAGTACGGCGCCGGCCCAGTCGAGGCGGGCGCCCTGCGACCCGGCCACCAGGATCACGAGCAGGGTCACGATCTTGCCGGCGGCGACGACCAGATTGCGTACGAGCATGCCGTGTCCCGCCCGATGCGCGACGTAGACGTTGTCCAGCAGGGTCGTACCGGTCACGGCCACGGCGGCGCACACCAGCGCCGCCGCCCCCGGCACACCGGCGAGGAACCCGAAGTTCTCCGCGACCGCGGGCACCACGAGCGCCGCCGCCACGGCCGCGACGACCGTTGCGGCCGTCCCGAACACCAGCCCCCCGCTGACGATCCGCGACCACGCACCCGCGTCACTACCGGGAAGCCGCTGAATGAACATGTGCCCGGCGCCCAGATTCGCGACCATGCTGACCGCCGTGGCCGCCGAGATCAACGCCGTAGCAGTCCCGACCTCCGACGCCGGCACGCACCGGGCGGCCACCATCCAGTACAGATACCCCAGCCCCCCGTTGACCACGGTAGTAGCCATGATCAGCAAACTGTTCCGAGCCAGCGAGTCCCGCCCGGCCCGCCGCACCACCCCGGCAACCCACCCCCCGCTCAACATCCCGGACGCCCCCGCCCACCCGCAACCACGCCCGCCACAAGCCCAGCCCCAGCCGACGCACCGGCGCCGGAACCGCCACGTACGCCAGCCGGCGTACCCGCGCCTGCTGCCGAGCCGGCAGGTGTTGCCGGGCCGACGCCCGGGCCTGTCAGGGACCCGTTGAGACGCGGGGCGGCCTGACCTTTTTCGGTCAGCGGTGCTCCGTGCTCATCGGCGAGTGGCGCCCGGCGCTTGCCAGCGGTGAGTAATGCGGCGCGCTTGCCATCCGTGATCGGCCCCCGGGCGTAGAAGCCGGTGCTCATCCGGCCGACACTGATGCTGACGGCGCGCAGGCAGCCGTCCGCGGGCATGGCCGGCACGTGCACGGTCAGCGATCGGACCGTATCGGCCCCTACGGTCACCGGGCGTGCGGCCACCAACCGGCCGCCGATGCGCAGACGCAGCGACGTGGTCAGGGTGTCGAGGCCGGCGCTGGTGACCCGCACCGGGACGGCGAGGCCACGGACCGGCACCGTCACCGGCTTGTCGATCCCGGCCGCCCACCCGTTGAGGGCAACGCTCAGATATCCGGGCTGCTCCGGGCGCGGCGCCGACAGGTAGGCCCGCGTGGCCACCGCACCGATCGCCACGGCCAGCACCACGGGAGCGGCGACCGCCATCCCGTTCCGGGCGTACTCCCCCAGGCGTACGCGCACCTTCCCCGCCGGGCTTTCCGGAGAGACCACATGCATGCCTCGGTCGGGGTTTACCGGTAAACCGGAGACGGCGTCAGGTGTTTTCACATTTGTGGAGGCGTTGTGAACAGAGATCGCCGGCGGACCAGGCACAGGGGCGCGACCCAAGGAAGCCGAGTGCTCCGGCGCAAGGGCGTGATCTGAAACGGCCTGGGACTCCAGCAAAGGGCCGTGATCTGAAGCGGCCGGGGACTCCAGCACAGGGGCATGGTCCGAAGCGGCCCGGGACTCCGGCGCACGGGCTTGATCTGAAGCCGGGTCGTCCGGTGGGAGGAGGCCGCGGGCTCGCTGGGCGGGGAGCCGGCCTGGCGACGAGGGCTCGGCATCGGCGTGAGCGACAGGCCGGGCGTCGGCGCCGGCGTTGGCGGTGGGCTGGGTGGGGCGGTTCTCGCGCCAGAGGGCGCATGCGGTGGAGAGCGTTACGGCTGCTGTGGTGCCTGCCAGCAGGGGTACGGTGCGGATCGGGGCGCCTGCCAGGTGGAGGGTGAGCGCTACCAGGGGCAAGGTTGCCAGGCCGGCCAGGGCGGTCAAGCCTGCGCGGGCTGCCGGTACGCCGCTTTCGGCGGGGATGCCGGGCAGGGCGCGCAACAGGAGTTCGCCGGAGCAGAGCAGGGCGGTCAGGCAGAGGGGTACGGCCAGGGCGGGGCGGCCGTCGGCGGCGAGGGTGGCGGCCAGGGCGGCGTACGCCAGGTAGGTGACCCGGATCGTCGTCATGGTGCGCTCCCCGCCGCCTGGGCGTCCAGACTCCCGAAGTCGAACCGGTAGATCGCCACGTGCGGGCCGTCGTACATCTTGATCAGCCAGGGCAGGGTGTCGAACTTGGTCAGCTGGGCCCGGGTGAAGGCGGGCCGGCCGTCGTGCGGGATCGGCTCGTTGGTCTCGAAGTAGATTTTGATGTCCGGCACCTGTTCGGCCATCCGGCGGTCCACCACCAGGAACTCGAAGCGCCAGCTGCGCAGCTGGTGCAGCAGGGCGGCGGGCATCGGCCGGCCGGGCTGGGCGAGGTAGAGGTCGTACGCCGGGAAGGTGGCCGAGCCGGTGGTCGGGTGCTGCTCGCCGTACGACCCGAAGATCAGGCCGGAGTAGCGGTCGGCGACCAGCCGGGCCTCCCGGCCCTGCGTCTCGCGGAGCCAGGCGGCGGCGGCGAGGACTTCGGGGGTGGCGGCCCGGGTGTCGGAGCCGAAGACCGGCGGGCCGGGGAAGCGGTAGGACGGGTTCATGCCGGCGGCGTTGTTGCCGACCAGCATCAACGCGCAGGCCGCGAGCAGCGCGACACCGGGGACGAGCAGCGCGACCCGGGGAGCGGATCGGCGCCTGCGCGGCCGGTCCAGCAGGGCGATGATCAGGGGGGCTACGGCGAGTGCGAGGCCCAGGTAGCTGAAGGCCCACGACCGGCGGGCTCCCTCGGCGCCGGCCGGGGTGAGGATCAGCAGGGTGGCCGGGAAGTAGAGGGCGCCGACCAGCAGCATCGCCGCGGTTCCGGCTGAGGTGAGCGGGTCCGCCGTGCGGCGGCGGCGCCACCAGAGTGCGGCGGCGCCGGCCATGGCGAGCAGGGCGAAACCGGGTGCGGCGTACGCGGTGGCCCGCTCCCACCAGGGTGCGATCGACTGGCTGAAGAGCGTGCGCCCGCCGGAGCCGCCGCCGGCCAGGCCGCCGAACTGACCGAGGGCGCGGCCCAGGTAGGGGTCGAGGTAGCTACCGGTACGCGGTGCGACAGCACTCATCCAGAGTCCGGTGATCAGCGCGACGCCACCGGTGAGCGCCCAGCCGGTCCGGGCCGCGGTGCGCAGCGGGCCGAGCGTCGCGGTGATCGAGAGCAGGCCGAGGATGCCGGTGAGCCAGAGCGCGGTGAGGTGATGGGTCGCCACGGCTGTGAGCGCGAGCAGCCACGTGAACGCGGCCCAGCCGAACCGGCCGTCCCGGGTGGTGGCCCGCATCGCGCGCAGGGCACCGGCCAGGGCCCAGACGAGGACGCAGAGGGCGAGGGACTCGTACCCGAGCTGGGTGTCGAAGAAGAGGAACGAGCTGTTCAGGCTGTACGCGAAGGCGGCCGCGACGCCGGCCCGCGGGTCCGGCCAGAGCTGTCCGGCGAGGACCGCGACGCCGAGGAGCACGAGGACGTGGGCGGTGATCAGCGCCAGCAGCGCGGCGTGCCAGACGGAGAGGCCGGTGAGCGCCGCGAGCGACGAGACGGTCGCGTGCAGCCCCGGGTAGTCGCCGATCACCCGGACGATCGGGTTCTGCTCGAAGAGCCGGCCGTCGAGGAGGATGTCGTGGCTCTGGCCCCAGTGCGCGTACTCGTCGTGGTAGAGCGGGCCGCCCGGGTTGCGCAGCAGTTTCGGGAGGTAGGTGAAGCATCCGTAGCCGGCCAGCACGGCGAGGCGCAGCCGGGCACTCACGCCCGTGCGCATCCCCCACCAGGCCGCCGGCAGCGTGAAGATCAGCATGCCGGCCCAGAACCAGCCGAACTGGCCGCCCTGCCCCCACTCGGCCCGCCGGTAGGCGACGACGAGTGCGGCGGCGCCGGCCGCCGCGGCGATCGTGAGCGTCAGCGCACACCAGCCCGCCGCTGATCCGCCGGCACGCAGGAGGCCGCGGAAGGGGCCACGCCGGCCGGCGGCGGGACCGCCGGCCGGCAGCCGGGTACGCGGGAACCGGCCGGCGTCCACCCCGGCCGCGGTCGCACCCATCAGGCGACGGCCCCCGCCGCGGCCGGCCGGGCGGCCGCAGCGGCCTGCTTCACCACCGCGGTGTAGACGGCACGGATGCCACCGACCACGTCGTCCCAGGTGGGCAACGCGGCCGGACGCCGGCGGCCGGCCGAGGTCGCCTCGATCATCGCGGCGGCCAGGTCGGCCTCGTCGTCCGGGTCGGCGTAGCGCAGCCACACACCGTCGCCGGCCATCCGGGCCACCTCCTGATGTGCCGGGATCGGCGCGGCGACCGTGGGCAGGCCGGCGGCCAGCGCGTCGGCGACCGACAGGCCGAACGCCTCGTGCGCCGACGCGGAGACCGCAGCCGACGCCTGCGCCAGGCAGGACGCGAACGCGGCGTCGTCCAGCCGGCCGTGGAAGACGACCTGGCCGGCCAGCCCGAGCCGGGCCGCGAGCTGACGCCACTGCCCGGCGGCCGGTCCGGTGCCGACCACGTCGAGCCGGTGGTCCGGGCCGAGATGGGCCATCGCCCGGATCACCCGGTCCACCCGCTTGTACTGCTCGAGCCGGCCGACGCAGAGGATCCGCCGGGACTGCGCGGGGACCACGGGTACGGCCGGGCGCGGGTCGGTGCCGTTCGGGATCACCACGGTCCGGTCGGCGACCTCCGGGAAGTGCCGCAGCAGCACGTCCCGCTCGGCGGCCGTGACGCAGACGACGGCGCTGGAGCGGGTCAGCACGGTACGCCCGAACGGCCGGTACAGCGGGTGCAGCGCGGCACGGAACCGGGTGTGCCCGGTCCCGTGGTAGTGCGGCGTGAAGACCATCGGGGTGCCGGCGCCACCGTGGGCGGCACAGAGCGCGACCAGGGCGTGGTAGCTGTGGACGTGCAGGACGTCGTACGCCTGCGCATGGGTGCGCAACCACCGCCAGAGCGGAAGCGACAGGCGGTAGTCACGTGCCGGGACGGTCAGCGGGAACCGCCGCACCAGCACACCGTCGATGTCGTCCACCGAACCCGTCGCGTGCTGGGTGATCACCTCGACGTCGTCACCGGCGGCCGCCAGTCCGGCGCAGAGGCGCTTCACATGGGTCTCCACCCCGCCGATGTCCGGGTGGTACGCGTTCGAGACGACTCCGATCCTCATCCGACGCGCGCCCCGTCCCGGACCTCCGTCTTCGCGGCGTTCCGCTGCCGGGGCCGCCATTCACGGGCGATGGTCCGCAGCACCCGCATGCCGTCGGTGAACGCGTTGAGGTTGCTGACGCCGTGGATCCGGGAGTGCTCAAAACTCGGCACCTCCACGATGTCCAGGTCGGCGCGGGCCGCGCGCAGGTTCAGCAGAGTCTCGATCTCGAAACCGTCGCCCCAGAGCCGTCCGTCGGCGTTGTCCGGCGCCGGGGACGTGCTGTCCAGCGCGAAGACGTGCAGGTGCCGGGCCCAGAACGCGTTGTAGCCGTAGCAGAGGTCGCTGTACCGGGTCCCGAACAACGCGTTGACCAGCACACTCAGGCACTTGTTACCGGCCCGGCGCAGCCGGGTGATGTCGGCGCTGCCGCCGCGCGGGCCGAACCGGGAGCCCTTCGCGAAGTCGGCGCCGGCCCGCAGCGTCTGCACGAAGCTGGGAATCTCCAGCGGATCGGTGGACCCGTCGGCGTCGATCATGACGATGATGTCCCCGGTGGCGGCGGCGAAGCCGCAGGCCAGGGCGTTGCCCTTGCCACGGCGGTTCTGCCGGACGACGCGGATGTCGGGGCGCAGCCGGCGGGCGACGGCCACGGTGTCGTCCGTGGACCCCCCGTCGACCAGCACGATCTCGTCCACCTCCGGGAGCCGCGCGAACACGTGCGGCAGGTTCCGGGCCTCGTTCAGCGCCGGAACGATCACGCTCACCGTGGGTTCGGTCCCGGCGCCGGGCGGTGCCGCGGCGGATCGATGAGTGGGGAGCCGATGAGCGATGGGCCGGTGGACGGTGGACCGCTCAGCACCTGTCTCGTCGGCGGTCTCGTCGGAAAGCACACGGTCGACCGTGGGCATAGCTGTCTCCGATCGGGCAGGGTGGAGCCGGCCCGGGCGGGCCGGAGAGCATGGGTGCGTCAGAGGGGTACGCCGGGCGTCGCGCCGCGCGAGAACAGCGGGCGACGCCGGTCGCCGATCACGCCTGCGGCGTGCCGACCGTCCAGTCGTAGATGTCCTGCCGGGCGGTGACGTCGCCGGTGGACGCGGTGAAGCCGACCCAGCCGCTCGTCGCGCCGGTACGCGCGGCGAGGTCGACGTTCTGGTCCAGCAGCAGTTGCTCGGTCGAGCCCTTCGACACCGGCCGCACGTAGACCTTCAGGTTTTGTGCGGCGGCGTCGTAGCGCAGGCGTGCCTGGAACGGCTTGCCGAACAGCGGGATCGACGACTCGGCGGTCGCGGTGTGCCGGTCCGGGTTGCCACCGAGGACGACGGCGAGGTGGTTGCTGCTCGGGTCGGGCGTGTTCTGGTAGGTGTCGAACTCGACCGCGACGCTCCGGGAGATGCCGCGGTAACCGAGGCCGCCACCCCAGCCGCCGAGCGCCCGCGGGCCGGCGCCCTGTGCCAGGAACGCGATGCCGTCGGCGCCGGGCGTGCCGTGGTGCAGGTACGCCTTGAACGACGTCTCGAAGGGCTCGGTCAGGTCGATCCGGTTCGTCGACCATGCCGAGCCGGCCTGCTTGAAGCTGCCGTTCGTCAGTTCGAGAACCCGCTTGTCGCCCCGTTCCGAGGTGACGGCGGCGGTGCCGTTGAGGGCGAGCGAGTCCGCGTACCCGGCGCTGATCGGCTCGATCGTGCGGGCGTCGCCGTCGGCGGCGCGTGCTCCGCCGGCGTGCACGGCGGCCAGCATGGAGAGCAGGGCGGAGGCCAGGAGGCCGCCCCGCGCCAGTCTTGATGAACGCACGACATGCTCCGTTTCAGTCGGTTTGCCCGAGTAGAACCTGGCCTAAGTTAGGGCAGACCATGGAGCCTTGTGTCCGAGTCTGGGTTAATTACCCCCATTTGTTGCGATCATGCCACTGAGGAACCGCCGCGGATCGAAAAGCCCTGTCGCGTGGGCGGTGCCGCCGGTCGTCGCGAGGTCCGCCACGATCTCACCCACCACCGGCACGAACTTGAACCCGTGCCCGGAGAAACCGCAGGCCACGGTGACCGCCTCGTGCCCCGGGTGCCGGCCGATCACGAAGTGCTCATCGGGCGTGGTGCTGTAGAGGCAGGGTTCGCCGCGGAGCCACTCGCCGGGCAGATCGGGCAGAATCCGGCCGGCCGCGGCGGCCATCTCGGCGATCTCGTCCGGGTGCACGGTGGTGTCCAGGCCGTCCGGGGTGGTGAGCGTCCCGCGCCGGAAGAACGCGATCTTCACGCCGCCGTCCGGGCCGTCGACGGCCGGGAAGCCGTACATCTGACTGCCCTCGGCCGGTTCCCAGATGTGCACCGGATGCCGGTCGGCGAGGAACGGCGTCACACCCCCGCGCGGCCGGAACCAGTGCTGCACCTGCCGCTCGATGCGCACCGGCACACCGAGGCCGGCCAGCAACTCCGGTGCCCAGGGACCGGGAGTGATCACCAGCTGACCGGCCGTGTACATCCCGGCGGCGGTACGCACCCGCACCCCGCCGCCGGTGTCCGGCGCCCAGGACTCCATCGGCTCGCCGAACCGCAGGTCGGCGCCGTGCCGGGCGGCCAGGCCGAGCTGCGCCCGCACGGTCCGCTCCGGTCGCACGAAACCGGCCTTCGCCTCGTAGAGCGCCACCTCGTCCGGCTGTGGCGCCGTCGTCGGGAAACGGCGGCGCAGCTCGGCCGCGTCGAGCAGCTCGTGCTCCAGGCCGTGCTGCCGCGCGCTGGCCAGGGCACCCGCGACGGTGCGCGACTCCGGCCGCCCCACCATCACGCCACCGGTCAGGGTGATCAGGTCGGTCGCCGAGTCGGTGGCCAGCCGGTCCCACAACTCGTACGCCCGGAGCAGCAGCGGAACGTACTCCGGTCCCTCGAAGTAGGACTGCCGGATGATCCGGGTGCCGCCGTGGCTGGCGCCCCGGTCGTGCCCCGGCCCGAACCGCTCCAGGCCCAGCACCCGGTGCCCGCGGGCGGCGAGATGGTGGACGGTGGCACTGCCCATGCCCCCGAGACCGACAACGATCACATCGTAAGCGGGCAAGATCGGGCTCCTTACTGACGCCGGTGGCGCTCCTGCTCAGGATCGTGCAGCGGCTCCGCGGCGACGGTGGCGAGAAGCCTGCGATCGAAGTATCCGATCTCCACCTGTGCGCCCGGCACGGCGAGGGCGGCCGGCAGCCACGCGAGCGCGACCGGGGCGCCGGCCGTCCAGCCGTACGCGGCACTCGTCACGTGGCCCACCGCGAACCCACCGGCGTAGACGGGTTCGCCGCCCACCGGCACCGCACCGGTGTCGTCCACGCGCAGACAGGTCAGGCTCCGGTCCGGCGGTCGCGGACCGGACCGCAGGCCGGCCTGGACCGGATCGTCCTCGCAGCTCAGATCGACACCCCAGCGCCGCCGGCCGTGCTCGATCCGCAGGCTTTCGTAGGCGAGCCAGCCGGCCGCGACTAGTCCCGTCTCCCGGCCGGCCTCCCACAGCGTGTCCCAGAGGCGTAACCCGTACTGCGCCTCGGTGCTGATCTCCCATCCCGGTTCGCCGACGGCGGAGATCCGCAGCATCGTCACCGGCACCATGCCGACATGCCCCTCCACCGCGTCCCCGCCCGGTCCGCCCGCCGGCTCCGGCGCGCCCGGAGCCGGCCGCCCCGGCAGTCCCGCGCCCACCCCCGGCGGCGCCGCCGGTCCCGGCCCGAGCAGGGGCCCGAGCAGTTCGCCGGCGCGCGGCCCCCACAGGCCGACCGCGCACGTGCCGCCGGTGACGTCCCGGACCTGGACGCCGGTCGGCGCCCGCCGCAGCAGCAGGTCCGTGTCGAGCGGACCACCCGCACCGATCAGAAAACGCTCCGCGGCCAGCCGGGCGACGGTGAGGTCGGCCCGGACCCCGCCGGCCGGATCGAGCAGCAGGACATGCGCGACGGTGCCGACCGGCCGGTCGGCGTCGCTGCCGATCATCGCGGACACGGCGGCGGCCGGGCCGGTCACGACGATCCGGGTCTGCGGTGTCAGATCGTGGAGGGCGACGCGCTTGCGGGTCTGCCGAGCCTCGGTGCCGGCGATCGGCGACCAGTGCCGCCCCGACCACTCGTCCGGCTGCGGGGCCTCGCCGGGTGACGGATTGGACGCGTACCACAGGGGCCGCTCCCAGCCCGCCGCCTCGCCGAAGACCGCGCCCAGCTCGGCCTGCCGCGGATGGAACGGGCTGAGCCGCAGGTTGCGCACCGGGGCCGGGTCGAGCGGGTGGCGGATGCCGCAGCTCGTCGCGTAGCCGCGGATCGCGCGCCGCCGCACGTAGGCCGGGGTGAGCTGTGCGGCGTCGAACCGGTTCAGGTCGCACTCGTGCAGGTCGATGCCGGGGTAACCGTCGACGAGCCACTCCGCGAGAGCCTTCGCGGCACCGGCCGAGCAGTCCACGCCGACGGCCTCGGCGACCCAGAGACCACGCAGGTCACGGGCCTCGCCGAGCAGCGGGAACCCGTCAGCGGTGACCGAGAGGACCCCGTTGAAGGCCTCCTCCAGGGCGGTACGCCGCAGGCCGGGGAGCAGTTCTGCCGCTGCCGCCCAGGACTGTTTGAACGTGTCGGGCGTGAACGGCAGCATCGCCGGGTGCGCGTCGCCGGGCAGGTCGGCGAGGCGTACCGGAATCGGCTCGTGCAGGTGGGAGCCGATGCCGAGCCGGTCGCCGTAGGACCGGAAGTAGAGACCGCGGTCCGGGTGCCGCAGAATCGGCAGCCGTTCGGTGGCACCGGCGCCGGCGGTCCGGGCGTACTGGTGGGCCATCGGCAGCAACGGGATCGGCACCCCGGCCGGTTCGCCGATCGCCGGACCCCAGAATCCGGCACAGCTGACCACCACATCGGCCGGATGGGTGGCGTCCGCGCTGCGCACCCCGGCGACCTGGCCGCCCTGCCGGTCGATGCCGATCACCCGTTCGTTGCCGATGAACCGGGCGCCGCGCCGGGCCGCCCGCGCCGCCTGCGCCTCCGCGGCCCGCAGCACCGCGACGATCCCGTCACCGGGAACGTGCAGGCCGCCGAGGACGCGTTCCGTCGCCAGCAGCGGGAAGAGCGTGTGGCAGGCGTCCGGGCCGAGCACCGCCGAGGCGATCCCCCAGGATTGACCGAACCCGAACCGCCGGTGCAGTTCGGCGAGCCGCTCCGGGGTGGTGGCCACCTCGAGGCTGCCGACCGGGACGAAACAGCCGAGCCCGGTGTACTTCTCGGCGGTGTACCGGGCCAGCCGGGACAGGGTGCGCGACGGGCTGGTCTGCGCGACCAGGCCGGCCGAGTGCGAACTGGAGCCGCCGGTGGCGAAGAGCGGGCCCTGCTCCAGCACGGTGACGTCGGTCCAGCCACGACCGGTCAGTTCGTCGGCGAGGGCACAACCGACGATGCCCGCCCCGATGATCACCACTTTCGGCCCCGGCATCTAGCCGACCGCCGGGGCGCCGGCTTCGACGACAACCGCCGGGCCGCGGGCTTCGGTGACGACCGCCGGGGTCACGGCCGCGCCGGTGCCGGTCGCGCGGACCAGCGCAGGCGGGGCCAGCGCGGAATGATCCGCAGCCGGGCCCGCGGACGCGCCCCGAACCGCCGGGTGACGCTGCGGCGCTTGATCGTGCTCCGGCGCACATTCGTTCTCACCGTTGCCTACCTCCCTCCGGCACGCTGTGCTGGCGGATGCTGCGCTTCGCCCAACAGGATCTTCAGGTGAGTGGTGCGGGTCAATGGGCCGTTGAGTCTTTTACCGATGCGCAACAAAGGCCGCCATACTGCTGGCGTGGATCACCCCTTCCTCGACGCGCCGCAACCGATCGCCTTCGCGCACCGCGGTGGTGCCGCGGGCGGCGACGCGGCAGGCCCGGAGAACACGGCGGCGGCCTTCGAGCGGGCGGTCAAGCTGGGTTATCGGTACGTGGAGACGGACGTGCACGCCACCGCCGACGGGGTGCCGGTCGTGATCCACGATCCGGCGCTGGACCGGGTGGCCGGCCGGGCCGGCCGGATCGCCGCGCTCAGCTGGGCGGACCTCGCCACGGTCCGGGTCGGTGGCGCGGCAGCGGTCCCCCGGCTGGACGAGATCCTTCACGCGTGGCCGGAGATCCGGTTCAACGTGGACGTGAAGGCCGACACGGCCGTGGAACCGGCGGTCGCGGCGGTACGCCGTACCGGTGCCGGGGACCGGGTGCTGCTCGCCTCGTTCAGCGACCGGCGGCTGGCCCGGGTCCGCGCGCTCGCCGGGCCGCGGGTGGCGACGTCACTCGGCATGGGCGAGGTGGCCCGGCTCCGGATCGCGTCGGTGCCCGGTCTCCGGTTGCGCCCGCCGACGTCCGCCGTCGCCGCCCAGATCCCGGTGCGGCACGGTCCGGTGACAGTTCTCACCCCACGATTTCTCGCCTATCTGCACCGGCTGGGTCTGGCCGTTCACGTGTGGACGATCGACGATCCGGAACAGATGAATACGCTGCTCGACATGGGCGTCGACGGCATCATGACAGATCGCATCGACGTACTCCGGAACGTATTCGAGGCGCGCGGGCTCTGGTCACGGTGAGGCTTGACCCGCTCACCGGGCGGTCATGTACTGTCCCTGGTCAGGGGAGTTCGCGCCAGATCGCGTGAACCGGCGACATCATCCGAACGGATGATGCCGGGGGTTCAAGAATGGACCCATATTTTTTCTTTAAGTTCGGCATAAGAATCGCTCAAGTTTCTGCGCGGAATTGATTTCTGTGAAAGCGCCTCTTAACGTGCTGGGCGTCGGCGCTGTCACCGGCGCCGCGAATCCGCCGAACTCGGGGAAAAGAAGGTCACCTCATGCGACGCACCCGGCTCCTGGCCGCCGGAGCAGTTCTCGCCGCGGCCGGCGGTGTCATCGGCTTCACGCAGCTCTCCTACGCCGAGGACACCCCCACAGCGAGCGGCGAGAGCGGCGCCGGCAAGGTGGTGGGCAACAACCTGACCATCCTGACCGACACCTGTGTGGACAGCACCCTGGAGCCGCACGACGGCTTCCAGAAGGGCAACCGGTGCGTCTCGACCGAGTTCGGTGAGGTCGGCGCGGCCGGGAACAACCCGACCCTGCTGATCACCGAGGCCCCTCGCACCGTCGAGCCGGGCACCCCGTTCACGCTGCGGGTGAGCACGCGCAACCTGATCCGGGACCGGTTCCTCGCGGCCGGCCAGGGCGGGTACTACGTGGAGAGCAGCGTCCTGCAGAACGGCCTGGTGCGCGGCCACTTCCACACCGCGTGCCGGATGCTGACCAGCACCGACGAGGCGCCCGCGCCGGAGCCGGTGCCGGCGTTCTTCGTCGCCACCGAGGACAGCCGGGGCGGCTCCGAGCCGGACACCGTGACGATCCAGGTGCCGGGGCTGCCGGAGGAGGGCACCGCACAGTGCTCGTCGTGGGCCGGTGACGGCTCGCACCGCATCCCGATGATGGAGCGCGCCAACCAGACGCCCGCCCTGGACTCGGTCCGGATCACGGTCGGCGCCGGCGGCGGCGACAACGGGGGCGGCGGCAACAACGACGGCGGGGGGAACAACGCTGGCGGGGGCAACAACGCCGGCGGGGGCAACAACGACGGCGGCGGCAACAACGCTGGTGGCGGCAACACCGGCGGCGGGAACGACACCAACAGCGGCGGCGTGAAGCCGACCAAGCCCACGAAGCCGGCCGCGACGGCCACCGCGAAGCCGAACAGCACCACCACGCCGCGCACGAACTCGACGACGCGACCGGCACAGACCGGCACCAACGACGACGACGTGAACTCGAACAACAACGGTGGCGGCAACAGCACCGAGGACAACAGCACCGAGGACAACGGCACCGACGAGAACAGCACCGAGGGCACCGGCTCGCAGGACAACGGCTCCCAGGACAACGGCGCCGAGCAGAGCGACAGCGGCACGGGCAGCGGTTCGCAGGGCAGCGGCTCCGAGGAGAACGACACGGAGCAGGCGGCCACGCCGAAGTCCACGAAGACCGCCAAGCCCGCGGCGACCGAGCAGGCCGCCGAGCAGGCCGGCGAGGACGACAACGCGGCCGCGGTGATCGACGACGGGGCGCCCGACGAGATCGAGTACGTGCCGGCGGACACCAACCCGCAGGCCGAGCCGCCCGCGAAGCAGGACAGCGGCCCGATCAGCCTGATCGCCAACAACATCGTCTGGGTGGGCGGCGGCGCCGTGCTCCTGCTGGCCTCCCTGATCGTGGTGGCCCTGCTCCGCAACCGGCCCCGCAAGACCTGGCGCTGACCATCGGCAGAACCGCTCGACGCGGGTAGCCGAGCATCGAACGAGTAGGTGGGCCGGGATCTCCCGGCCCACCTTTCGGGTACCGGGACATCGGCCGCCCGCATCGACGGGCGAAATTACCCGGCGGCGATCCGGTAGATCAGGGTGAATGAGGGTAGCCTTACCTGCCGAGATCGTCCCACCGGTGGTCTCATCCCACTGGCAGTGAGGTGCAGTCATGGCTACCAGACCAGCGCGGCCGGCCCACGAGGGCGTGGTCACCCGGGTCGAACAGCTGACCCCGCACATGGTGCGTGTCGTGGTCGGCGGTGAGGGCCTGCGTCGCATCGACGCCGGGCAGTTCACCGACCACTACATCAAGGTGCTCTTCCCGCAGGCCGGCGTCGACTACCCGGCGACGTTCGACCTCGGCACGATCCGGGAGACGATGCCGTCCGACGCCTGGCCCGCGGTGCGGACGTACACGGTTCGCAAGTGGCTGCCCGAGATCCCCGAGATGTGGGTCGACTTCGTGGTGCACGGTGACGCCGGCGTGGCGGGCCCCTGGGCGGCGCAGGCCAAGCCCGGCGACCCGTTCCGGTTCATGGGTCCCGGCGGGGCCTACGCGCCGAGCCCGGACGCCGACTGGCATCTGCTCGCCGGCGACGAGAGCGCGCTACCGGCGATCGCGGCCGCGCTGGAGGGCATGCCCGAGGGGATCCCGGTGCGGGCGTTCCTCGAGGTGGAGAGCGCGGACGAGGAGCAGAAGCTGTCCGCTCCGGCCGACGCCGACATCACCTGGCTGCACCGCGGATCCCGCCCGGTCGGTGTGCTGCTCTGCGACGCGGTGCGCAACGCGACGTTCCCGGCGGGCCGGGCGCAGGCGTTCGTGCACGGCGAGGCGAACCTGGTCCGTGACCTGCGCGGCCACCTGCGCCGGGACCGCGGGCTGACGATGGACCAGCTGTCCATCTCGGGCTACTGGCGCAACGGGATGAACGAGGACGGCTGGCAGACCAGCAAGCGCGAGTTCAACGAGCAGACCGAGCGGGAGCAGGAGACGCCCGCCACGGTGTAAGTGGCGGGCGGCCGATGTGACCGTACGCACCTGACCGGGCAACCACGTCTGAGCAGGGCCATGATGGTTCGGTGGCAATTCTTGAGGATCGGGCCCGGGTGGTCTCGCGCCGCCAGGGCCGACTGTTCACCCTGACGGCTCTGCTGCTGGCGGCGGTGAACCTGCGGCTCGCGGTCACCAGCGTCGGCCCGGTGCTCACCGAACTCCGGGCCGGTCTCGGCATGTCGACGACGGTGGCGGGGCTGCTGACGTCCGTACCCGTCGTGTGTTTCGCCGCCATCGGCCTGGCCGCGCCGCGCCTGGCCCGGCGGGTCGGCGCCCCGCGCGTGATCCTCGGCGGCCTGATGCTGCTCGCCGTCGGCCTCGCGGTGCGCCCCTTCGCCGGCGGCCCGGCGGTGTTCCTGCTGCTCAGTGCGGTGGCGCTGGCCGGCATCGCGCTTGTCAACGTGCTGCTGCCGTCGATCGTCAAGGACCACTTCCCGGGCCAGGTCGGCACCGTGACCGGCCTCTACACGGTGGCGCTCAACGTGGGTGCCACCACGGCCGCCGCCGCGACCGTGCCGCTGACCGGCGCGTTCGGCGACGACTGGCGCCTCGGCCTGGCCTGCTGGGCCCTCGCCGCGCTCGTCGCGCTCCCGCCGTGGCTGATGATGGCGCGGGACCGGTCGAACGTCCGGGATCAGGGCCAGGTCCACCCTTCGGTACGCGTGACGCGTAACCCGGTCGCCTGGGCGCTCGCCGTCTACTTCGGCATGCAGTCGACCGCCGCCTACGTGATCATCGGCTGGTTGCCGCAGATCTACCGGGACGCCGGCATCTCGGCCGGTACGGCCGGCGTCCTCTTCGCGGTCACCTCGTTCCTCGGCGTGCCCCTGGGTTTCGGGCTCTCCGCGCTCGCCGGCCGGGTCCGCAGTCAGAGCCTGATCGCGCTGGTGCTGGGGGTGTTCGGTGCCGCCGGCTGGGCCGGGCTGTTCTGGTCCCCGACCGCGGCGCCGTGGCTGTGGGCCGCGCTGCTGGGCGTGGCGAACACCGCGTTCCCCCTGGTCCTCACCATGATCGCGTTGCGCGGCAGCAACCCGGCCGTGGTGGTCAAGCTGTCCGCCTTCGCGCAGGGCGTCGGCTACCTGATCGCCATCCCGGGTCCGATCCTGATCGGCGCGCTGCACGACGCGACGGAGAGCTGGCGGCTGCCGCTGGCGCTGATGGCGGCCCTGACCGTCCCGCAGATCGTGGCGGGCCTCTACGCCGGCCGCAACCGCCAGATCTGACCCTCCTGACCGTCAGGCGTCCACCAGCACCGCGGTGACCACCAGGCCGTGGTCGACGAGCCACCGGCCGTGCAGGTGCGGCAGCGGAGAGTCGATCCGGATGCGCGCCGTGAACGTGCGGCCGGCCGGGTCGATGAGCAGGTCGGCATCGTCGAAGCCCAGCCAGCGGCCGGTCAGCGGGAACCAGGCCTTGTAGACCGACTCCTTGGCGCTGAACAGCAGCCGGTCCCAGTGCACCGCCGGGTGGTCGCGGCGCAGGCCGGCCAGGTGGTCCCGGTCCTCGGCCGTCGTCACGGCCGGCAGCACCCGGTCCGGCAGGGGCGCGTGCGGTTCGGCGTCCACGCCGACGGCCCGCACGTCGGCGGCGGCGGCGACCGCGGCGGCCCGGTATCCGGTGCAGTGCGTGATGCTTCCGACCACCCCCGCCGGCCAGAGCGGCTCGCGGCGGCCGCCGGAGCGGATCGCCACCGGTGGGTGACCGAGCTGGGCGAGCGCCTCGCGGGCGCACCGGCGGGCCGTGACGAACTCGCGGCGCCGGCCGGGCACCGCCGCCCCGATCAAATCCTCCTCGCCGGGGAAGCAGGGCTCGGACGGGTCGTCGGTGAAGGCCTCGGCGGTCCGCACCGGTGGCGGCAGCAACAGGTCGAGCACGGGCAGAAGTGTGCCACCGACCGGCGCGCCGGGTGATCGGGGCCGCGCCCGGACTGTTGACGCGGGCGGATTGTTGACGCGCCCGGATTGTTGACGATGCCGTGCGCGAAAGGGCCGATGACGGCTTTCGGCCGAACGGGGACCGAACCGGGAACCGGAACACCGAGCCGGAGGAAACCGGAACGCGGCACAATGGCGGCATGGATCTTCGACAGGGCATCGGTCTGCGCAAACTGGGCAAGACCGCCGATGAGTTCCAGCAGGACCTGTTGAGCAATCTCTACTTCCGGCGTGGCACCACGGTCGAGTCGGCGAGCGCGCGGGACGCGTACGAGACGTTGTCCCTGACCGTTCGTGATCACCTTGCCGAGCGCCGGGCGCGGACCGCCGCCGCGCACTACGCCAGCAACCCCCGCTGGGTCTACTACCTCTCCGCCGAGTACCTGCTCGGCGCGCAGCTCGAGCAGAACCTCCTCTACTCCGGCACCGGCGAGATCGCCGCTCAGGCGGTCAAGTCGCTCGGCCGCACACTGGAGGAGCTCGAGGAACTCGATGTGGAACCGGGCCTCGGCAACGGCGGTCTCGGCCGGCTCGCCGCCTGCCTGGTCGACTCGATGGCAACCCGGGACATCCCGGCGGTGGGCTACGGCATCCGCTACGACTTCGGCATCTTCAAACAGTCGCTGGACGAGGGATTCCAGGCCGAACGCCCGGACGACTGGGCGTTCCAGGGCAACCCGTGGGAGTTCCCGGCGCCGGACGACCGGCAGACGGTCGGCTTCTACGGCCACACCGAGCCGGTGCCCGGGTCGCCGGACCGCAAGCGCTGGATCCCCGGTGAGATCGTCCTCGGCGAGCCCAGCCACATGCTGGTTCCCGGGTACGGCACGGAGACGGTGAACATCGTCCGGCTGTGGCGGGCCCGGGGCAGCGAGGCCTCGTTCGACCTGAGCCGCTTCTCCGCCGGGCAGTACGCGGAGGCCGTCCAGGAAGCGGTCCGCGCCGAGAACATCAGCAAGGTCCTCTACCCCGACGACAGCACCGAACTGGGCCGGGAGCTGCGGCTCAAGCAGCAGTACTTCCTGGTCTCCTGCTCGCTGCGGGACATCGTCCGCCGGTTCCGGCTGCGCAACTCCGACTGGGACGACTTCGCCGAGAAGACCGTCATCCAGCTCAACGACACCCATCCGACGATCGCCATCCCGGAGCTGATGCGCCTGCTCGTCGACGAGTACGAGCTGGACTGGGACCGCGCCTGGTCGATCACCCGGCGGACGTTCGCGTACACCTGCCACACCCTGCTGCCGGAGGCGCTGGAGACCTGGCCGGTGCACGTCTTCGAGCGGCTGCTACCCCGGCACCTGGAGATCATTTACCTGATCAACATGCTGTTCCTGCGCGAGGTCGAGGAACGGTTCCCCGGCGACGTGGACCGGGTACGCCGGATGTCGATCATCGGGGAGCAGCCGGAGCGCCGGGTCCGGATGGCGAACCTCGCGGTGGTCGGCACCGAGGCCGTCAACGGCGTCGCCGAACTGCATTCGAAGCTGCTGCGCGAGACCGTGCTCAACGACTTCGCCGACCTGTGGCCGGCGAAGTTCCAGAACGTCACGAACGGCATCTCACCGCGCCGCTTCGTCAAGCTGGCGAACCCGCGCCTCGCCGACCTGATCACCGAGAGTCTCGGCGACGACGGCTGGCTGAGCGACCTGGAACGGCTCGCCGAACTCGAGGCGTTCGCGGACGACGCGTCGTTCCGGGAACGCTGGCGGGCGATCAAGCGGGCCAACAAGGTCGACCTCGCCGTCGGCGACCCCGACTCGATGCACGACGTCATGATCAAGCGCTTCCACGAGTACAAGCGCCAGCAGCTCAAACTGCTGCACATCATCACGCTCTACCACCGCATCCGGGACAACCCGGGCGCCGGCTGGGTGCCGCGGACGGTGCTCTTCGCCGGCAAGGCGGCGCCGGCCTACCACGCGGCGAAGAACATCATCCACCTGATCAACGCGGTCGCCGCCACGATCGCGGCGGATCCGGTCGTCTCGCCGTACCTGAAGGTGGTCTTCACCGAGAACTACAACGTCACGCTCGCCGAACGCATCATCCCGGCCGCCGATCTCAGCGAGCAGATCTCGCTCGCCGGCAAGGAGGCCTCCGGCACAGGCAACATGAAGCTGGCACTCAACGGCGCGCTCACCATCGGCACGCTGGACGGCGCGAACATCGAAATCCTGGCCCGGGTCGGCGAGGAGAACTTCTTCCTCTTCGGCCTGGACGCGTTCGAGGCCGCCGAACGGCAGCTCGCCGGTCACCGGCCCGGCGAGTTCTACGACCGCGACCCGGAACTGCGCGCCGCGATCGACGCCATCAACGCGGGCACCTTCGGCGGCATCGGCCACGACGTGGCGGGCTCCCTGCTCGGCCGCGACGAATACCTCACACTCGCCGACTACCGCGCCTACCTCGACTGCCAGGACGCCGTCGATAGGGCCTGGCGCGACGAGGACCGATGGACCCGCATGTCGATCATCAACACCGCGCACAACGGCTTCTTCTCCGCCGACCGCACCGTCGCCGACTACGCCGCCCGCATCTGGCGAGTCGCGCCGGTCCGGGTTCCCAAGGACTCCTAGAAGGGGTACGCCTCCGGCAGGGCTGCGCGACCGGCGAGTGGTCGCGCAGCCCGGTGCCCAGCCCCACCGAGCTGATATCCCCGTCTCACCTTCTTGCCTTCCGGCCGTTCCGATCTCTACCGTCTCCCGGTCCGGGACGGATGCTCGCACGGGTCAGGAAGGGGTGCCGATGCGCGACGAGGCCTTCCACGCGTACTTCGAGCGGCACCACGCGTCGCTGTCCCGCCTGGCGTACCTGATGACCGGTGAGCCCGACGTCGCCGACGACCTCGCCGCGGACGCGCTCACCGAGTGCTGGCGGCACTGGGACCGGGTGACCGCCGCCGACGACCCGGCCGCGTACGGTCACGGCATCCTGATGAACCTGGCCCGCAACTGGGTCCGCCGCCGGGGCCGGGAGCGGCTGCTGTCGTTCGAGTCGTTGCGGCGTACCCGGGAGAGCGACGTCTCCGCCGTTCTCGACGTCCGCGGCGCCCTGCGCCGTCTGCCTCACCGCCGGCGGGCCTGCGTCGTCCTGCGGTACGCCTTCGACCTGCCGGAACGGGAGGTGGCCGCGATCCTCGGCATCTCCGTCGGCGCCGTGAAGAGTGCCACCTCGCGCGGCGCGAAGCAGCTGGCCGGGCTGCTCGACGGCGGCGGCGTGGCATCGATCGACGGCTGGGAGGCGGCGCGATGAGGCTCTCCGACGACGAACTGCGCGCGGCCCTGCGTGCCGAGGCGGCCGGCCACCGGCCGGACCGGGAGGCGATGCTCGACCGGATCGCCATGGCCGCGACGTCCGCGCCGGTGACCCGCCGCGCGCCCCGCCGTGGACCTCGCACCCGGATGGCTGCCGCGGCGGCCACGGTCGCGGCCCTGCTCGCCGGTGGCGGTGTCGCCAACTGGGCGCTGGCCGGCAGCAACGACGCCCCGCCGCCGGACCCGGCGCCCGCCGTCACCTCGCCGGCACCCGGCGGAACCTCCTCGCCCGGCAGTGCCGCGCCCGCCCGGCCGACCGGCACGTCGCCGGCACCGGCCTCGCCCTCGACCGGTCGCGAACCGGCCCGGTCCGCCGCGCCGGTCTCGCCACCGGCCGCATCCTCGTCGCCGGCCGCACCGTCCTCGCCGGCGGCACCGGGCTCGGCGGCACCGGGCTCGGCGGCACCGGGCTCGGCGGCACCGGCCAAGGGGCAGCCCGGCAACACCCGGGTCGAGCAGGGCCCGCTCTGGTCGGACGGCTCGATCGACCCGGACACCGGCGACACCCAGGGCGCGTCGGTCGTCACCCTCAAGACCACCGAGACCCTCACCGCTCTCGACGTGGTGATCCGGGTGGCCCGTACCGAAGGGCTGGTCTCCCGGGGCGGCACCAAGCGGACCCCTGGCGCCGCCGTCACGACGTCGGTCACCGAGACGCCGGGCGCGCTGCTCTACCGGTTCACGCTCGCCTCGGCGGACAGTCTCGCGCCGGGCACCTACACGTTCACCGCCAAGTACGCGCATCCGCCGGGCGGCCGGGACGCGGGCGGTGACACGTACGAGGCGGTGGCCGGCCCGCTGGACGTCTACGGCAACTTCTACCCGGGCTGAACCCTCACTTCTCCTCGACGCCGCTGATCGGTGTCAGCTTGTTGATGTTGGGTGGGGCGTTCCACTTCTGCAGTTCGGACTTGCTGCACACGGCCACCTTCACCTTGCTGGTGCCGTCGCCGTGCACATCCTTGACCGGCGCGTTCAGGTCCGTCGGCTGCAAGCAGAACCCCTTGCTGTCCACGATGCGGTAGCTGGTGGCGTAGACACCGGTGTCGTGGAAGACGGTCCACTGGATGTCGGCCGCGGTGCGGGTGCCGCACGACGTCGTCGTGACGTACGGCTTGCCGCTGACCGAGAGAGGCGACCGCAGGCAGTACGTGACGCCGCTCTTGGTGACCTCGATGGTGCCGGTCTTGGAGGTGGCCGGCGCCACCGGGGACGGATGCACCCAGATCTGGTTCCAGTCGATCTTGGCGTCCGGCGCCTGCTTGCAGAACCACGCGATCATGTACGACGAACCGGGCTGCTGGTCCGTCACGTCGAGACAGCGGCTGAACTGGGCGAAGTTGACGAGCTGATTGGTCCGCTCGCCGGCCATCCCGGCGCCGACCGAGGCGTCGGAGCGCCAGACGTTCTGCGTCCCGCTGATGGTGCAGGTGTTGAGGACGACCGGGCTGCCCGCGGTGTTCGGCGTGGTGACGTAGACGCAGAAGTTCTCGACCTTCACATCCGGGCTGGTGGAGTGGAACCGGCTGTTGCCGTCGAGACTCCACTGGTAGACCGGCGTCGGCTTGGTGGCCGTCGGATCCGGGCACTTCTGGAACACCACGGCCGAGTTGGTCTTGTGGGTGTCGCCGGCGTGCAGGCACATGCCCCGGCTGTCGTTCGACGGCGCCTCAGAGTTGATCAGCTTGAGGTAGAGCTGCTCGGTGTAGCCGAACAGCTGCGAACTGCGGCCGTCGCAGAGCTGCATGACAAGGGGCGCGCCCGCCGCCGGCGGCACCGACCGGGAGTCCATGCACCACTTGTTGGCGGGCGAACTGACCTTTATCGCGCCGCCCGGGATGTTGTCGTTCTCGTTCCAGAACGTGTAGGTCGCGGTCACCGTCCGGCTGTTGCCGGAGGTGCTCGTCCCCGTCGACACCACCGAGGCGCTGTAGGGCAACTCGGTGAGCGGGTCGCAGGCCAGCACCTTGCCGTCCGCGTCCCGGTAGGTGACCGTCACGTTGTAGAGCAGCTTCTCGCCGGTGCCGTCGACACCGGCGTCACCGCTGAAGTTGCAGGTCGGCATGTCCTCGAGCCGGCCGAGCACGTCCTTGTCGGTGACCTCGGAGGCAGCACGGACCCGGGCCATCACCACGTCCAGCCCGATCTGCGCGCCGTTGAGCGAGCCACTGCGATCGGTGAAGCTGCGGGTGTAGTCGACCTGCCGGATGATCAGCGGCAGCAGGGCGGCCGACAGCGCCATCCCGATCGTGATGATGAGCATCGCCATCGGCAGGGACCCGCGGTCGTCGCCGGGCGGCCGGAAGAACGGTTTCATCAGGTCGGCCTCGCCTCACTGCAGTTGTTGGTCGTGGCGGTGTCCCGGCTGGTGTTCTGCGCGGTGAAGACGGAGTCGAACGGCAGCGTGACAGTCCCGATCTTGACGTTGAACAGCAGCCGGACCTGCTGGAAGTCGAGCTCGTAGTTGGCGCCCATGCCGGTGCCCGGACTGGCCGAGGCGTACGGCTGGGCCCCGATCGGGTAGAGGACGAACGGTTTGCGGTTGTCGATCAGCGTGACCCCGTTGGCGATGGCGGTCGCCGGCCCACTCGTGGCGACCGCCGGGTCCCAGGCGGCAAGCGTCAGAATCTGCCCGGTCAGCACGAGCTGCCGGCACCCGGACGGGATGGCGTACTCCAGGTACCACGACCCGTCGACCTGTCCGGGCTCGGCGACCCAGGTCGCATAGCGCAACTCCCGGTCCAGGCGCCGGAACGTGTTGTCGAGCTGGTCGCGAGCCTCGGCGGTGTTGTCGATCTGCTTCGTGCCGGAGTAGATCTCGACCGTGGCGCCCACCAGGACAAGCGTCACGACCGACATGATCGCCGTGGTGACCAGGACCTCGATCAGGGAGTACCCCCGGTCGTCGGCCGGGCGGACGCGAGCCTGGCGCATCAGGAGACCGTCCAGACGAAGGTGATCGTGGTGGTCTGCGGCAGCGGGAGCTTGCTGTCCGCCGTGGCGGTCACCAGGTAGGCGCCGGCTTCGGTGGGCGTACCAGTGATCGCGTCCTTGCCGTTGTTGACCTTCAGACCCGGAGGCAGGCCGGTCACGGTGAACGAGACGTTCCGCAGCAGCAGCAGATCGGCGTTCGTCGTCAGCGGCAGGTTCACCGCGTCGCCGACCGCCGACTGCTGGTCCGGCGTGCTCACGTTCGGCGACGTGAACGTCAGCGTGGTCGCCGCCTCCACCACCAGCTGGTAGCCGGCCGTGACCGGACCGCCGGCACCGTCGCTGACACTGATCACCGGCGTGTACGTGCCGGCCAGCAGCGGCGTGCCGGACACGACTCCGGTACGCCCGTCGATCGTCACACCGGCCGGCAGACCGGTCGCGGTGTACGCGTACGCCCCGTCACCGCCCTTGGCCACCGCCGTCCCGGACGCCGCCGCACCCAGCACGACCTTCTGGTTCGCCGGAGCAGTGAGCGTCAGCGGCTCGTAGACGGTGTGCTGGAACGTCTTGGTGTCCCGGATGCCGTTGGCGTCCTCGACCGTGACGGTGATCGGATAGGTGCCCAGCGCGGGCAGCGTGCCGGTGATCGTGCCGTCGGTGGCGATCTCCAGTCCGTCCGGCAGCTGAGCGGCCGTGAACACGTACTTCTTGACCCCACCCGTCGCCGTCACCTGGTACTTGACCGGCTGGTTCAGGTAGCTCCCCGCATTGTCAGGTATCACCACCGCCGGCGGTGCCACCACCTTCCACGTGATCTTCTGCTCGGCCCACCACCCGCGTTTGTCGGTGACCCGGACGACGTTGCTCGAGTCCGGGACCAGCGCGGTCGGCGCCCCGGTCACGTAACCGCCGGGCGTCATCGCGAGCCAGGACGGCAGCGGCGCCGGCCAGCTCGGGCTGACCCCGAACACGTTCGGCAGCTGGCCGTAGTCGGCGTCGATCCGCTGCGTGACCGGGTGGCCCACGTAGAAGGTCATCTCGGTGGTCACCAGCTTCGGGTAGGCGGCCTTGGAACCGAACGTCGGCTCGGCCGCCTCGGAGATCAGGGTGGACGCGATGTGACTGCACCGGCCCGCCGTACAGGCCTTGTTCGGCCAGCTGACCAGGACGACCACCCGGAAGTACTTGAGGATCTCGGCGGTGTTGGACGGCGGCGTGCCGACGCCGGGGTTGACGCAGTCGTCGTTGCGCATGAAGTAGACGTCGCACCGGCCGACCAGGATGTTGCGATCGAACGTGACGCTGCCGACCGTGACCTTCTGGGGTTCCGTCGAGATCGCCGCCTCGGCGCCCAGCAGGGAACCGGGGTCCTTGCGCACGATCTCGGGATCCGCCTCGAGCGCCATGCTGTCCAGGTAGGGCTTCATCTTCTTCGCGAACGGCCCCTGCCGCACCGCGTCCCACTGGGCCTTCGACTTCGCCGGCCCGCGACCGGCGAGCAGCGAACTGCCTTCGAGCGCACGCACCTGCTCGATGGCGCTCGCCGCGACCTGCACGGCTTGGCGCTGATCACGCTGGTTGGCGACGACGAGGGTGCCGTTGATGAAGAAGGCTCCCAGCCCGGCCATGGCGACGCTCACGACGGCCAGCGCCACGACGAGCTCGATGAGGGTGGCACCCTCGTCCCCCCGACGTGCGGCCGGTCTGCGCATCTCGTCCCCGTTCGTCTCCGATCCCCCGCGGGGCAGATGACTGCCCTCATAGGGACTGATCGGCAGAACGGCCGGGAACAGAAGACTCTCGCGCCGACCTTTCTCAGCGACGCGCGCCACACCGGGTCCGGTTCAGCCCGTCCGCGAGCCTCGGGCCGTCCGCCGGCCTCAGCCCGTCCTCGGGCCCGGCTCAGCCCGTCCGGTCCGCGATGTAGTGGGAGAGGGCGTCGAGCGTCCGGCGCGGCGCGCCGTCCGGCAACCGCGCGGCGTGCCGGCGGGCCTGTTCGGTGTACTGGTGCACGGTCTCCCGGGCCTGCTTCAGCGCGGCCGACTCGCGGAGCAGGTGCAGGGCCTCGGCATGCCGTTCGTCGTCGGTGAGCGGGCCGGCCGAGAGCAGCTCCTTGAGCCGCCGCGAGTCCGGGCCGGTGTCGCCGGCCGCGAGCGCGTAGAACATCGGCAGCGTCGGCACGCCCTCCCGCAGGTCGGTGCCGGGCATCTTGCCCGACTGCGCCGACTCGGAGGCGATGTCGAGCAGGTCGTCGGAGAGCTGGAAGGCGATGCCGATCGAGGTGCCGAACTCCTCCAGGGCCGAGACCTGGTCGCCCGGCAGCCCGGCGACCATGCCGCCGAGCCGGGCCGACGTGGCGATCAGCGACGCGGTCTTGTCCTCGATGACGCGCAGGTGGTGCCGGATCGGGTCGGCGCCACGCGGGCCGACGGTCTCGGCGAGCTGCCCGCGGACCAGCTGCGCCAAGGTCCGGGCCTGCAGCCGTACCGCCTCCTCACCCAACCCGGCGGCGATCGCCGCCGCCCGGGCCAGCAGCCAGTCACCCACGTAGACCGCAATCGAATTGGTCCAGCGCGAGTTGGCGCTCGCCGCACCCCGGCGCATCGCCGCCTCGTCCATCACGTCGTCGTGGTAGAGGGTGGCGAGGTGGGTCAGCTCCATGACCACCGCGGAGGAGACGGCCGCGGCCCGGTCACCGTCGCCGAACTCGGCGCACAGCGCCACCACCAGCGGGCGGAACCGCTTGCCGCCGGCCTCGACGAGATGGGCGGCGACCTCAGTGACCAGCGGGTCGGTGCTGACCACCGAGGTACGCAGGTCCGACTCCACGGTCTGCAGAAAACCGGCGATCGAGTCACGTACCACCGGGTCGATGAGGTCGTTCACCACCGTCATGATCTTGAGGCTAGATCATCCGGCTGGGAGGACGCTGATCCGGCGTTCGGGGCACAATCGCTGCAACCGCGTCCACTGGAGGATCCATGACCGACCAGCTTGATCTGCTCGACATCTCCGGTCTGCTCAGCGACGAGGAACGGCAGATCCAGGAGACGGTACGCCGGTTCGTGGCCGACCGGGTCCGCCCGCACGTCGCCGAGTGGTTCGAGGCCGGCACCTTCCCCCGCGAACTCGCCGGTGAACTCGGCAAGCTGGGCCTGCTCGGCATGCATCTCGACGGGTACGGCTGTGCCGGGACGAGCGCTGTCGCGTACGGCCTGGCCTGCCTCGAACTGGAAGCCGGCGACTCCGGGCTGCGCAGTTTCGTCTCCGTGCAGGGCTCCCTCGCCATGTACTCCATCCACCGGTACGGCTCGGCGGAACAGAAGGAGGAATGGCTGCCCCGGATGGCCACCGGCGAGGCGATCGGCTGCTTCGGGCTCACCGAACCCGACTTCGGCAGCGACCCGGCCGGCATGCGCACCCGGGCGGTGCGCGACGGCGACGACTGGATCCTCAACGGCAGCAAGATGTGGATCACCAACGGCAGCATCGCGGACGTCGCGACCGTGTGGGCGCAGACCGAGGACGGCATCCGCGGCTTCCTGGTCCCCGCCGGCACCCCCGGGTTCACCAGCCGCACCGTCAAGCAGAAACTCTCCCTGCGCGCCTCGATCACCGGTGAGCTGGCCTTCGACGACGTCCGTCTGCCGGACTCCGCCCGCCTGCCCGAAGCCCGCGGCCTCGGCGCACCGCTGGGCTGCCTCAACGAGGCCCGGTTCGGCATCATCTTCGGCTCGGCCGGCGCCGCCCGCGACAGCCTGCGGGCCGCGCTCGACTACGCCACCACCCGGATCCAGTTCGGCAAGCCGATCGGCGCTTTCCAGCTCACCCAGGAAAAACTGGCGAACATGGCGGTCGACCTGAACACCGCCCTGCTGCTGGCCCTGCACCTGGGCCGGCTCAAGGACGCCGGCGCGATCAAGCCGCACCAGGTGAGCATGGGCAAGCTCAACAACGTCCGGACCGCGCTGGCGATCGCCCGGGAGTGCCGCACGATCCTCGGCGGCAGCGGGATCACGCTGGAGTACTCCCCGTTGCGGCACGCCAACAACCTGGAGTCGGTGCTGACCTACGAGGGCACCTCCGAAATACACACCCTGGTCATCGGCCAGACGCTGACCGGGCTCTCCGCCTTCCGCTGACCGGCGCCCCTCCCCGCACGCCGCCTCCTCGCGCGGGCGGGGAGGCGGTACCCGTACGGTGAAGGGTGGTGTTTATGATCTTGCCGCGTGGTCCACAAGAAACTGTCCATAGTGGCAGCAATAGGATTGATCGCCGCATCCGCGCTGCTCGGCGCGGCCCCGGCCGGCGCCGACGAGGTGCCTGAGACCCAGGTCGAACCACCGCGCGTGGAGCTCGTGCTCGACGTCAGCGGATCCATGCGGGCCGACGACATCGACGGGGCCACCCGGATCTCGGTGGCGAAACAGGCCTTCAACGACGTCGTCGACGCACTCCCGGAGACCACCCAGCTGGGCATCCGGGTGCTGGGAGCGACGTACGGCGGCGACAACAAGAAAGTGGGTTGCAAGGACACCCAGCAGATCGTCGAGGTCGGCCCGGTCAACCGGGTCGCGGCCAAGAACGCGATCGCCACGCTGAAACCTACCGGGTTCACGCCGATCGGGCTGGCACTGCGGAAGGCGGCCGAGGACCTCGGCGACACCGGCTCGGCACGGCGGATCGTCCTGATCACCGACGGCGAGGACACGTGTACGCCGCCGGACCCCTGCACCGTCGCCCGGGAACTCGCCGCGCAGGGCACCAGCCTCGTCGTGGACACCCTCGGCCTCACCCCGGACGAGAAGACCCGCAAACAGCTGGTCTGCATCTCCACGGCGACCGGTGGCACGTACGCCGCCGCGCAGAACGGCGAGGAACTGACCGACCGGATCCAGCAACTCGTCGACCGGGCCGCCCTGCCGCCGCCGGTGCAGCCGGCCGCCGTCGAAGGCGCCGAGGACTGCACGAAAGCGCCGCTGCTCGCCGCCGGGGTCTACACCGACCGGGAGCTGATCTCCGAGCACCGGTACTACCGGGTCGCCGTCGCGCCCGGCCAGGAACTCCGCGCGTCGGTGAGCATCGCGCTGGACCGGGAACTGAACCGGGACTACGGGGTGCTGCTGAAGGCGGCCACCGCGGGCGGACGTGAACTGGTGCGCGGCGTCGACGCCGGCAGCGGGCGCGCCGACGTGCTCTCCACCGGTCTGCGCTGGTCCCGCGCCGAACCCTCCGACGAGGACGAGGACGCCGAGGACGCCGAGGACGCGGCAGTCGTCCCGGAACCCGAGGTCTGCCTGATCGTCAGCAACTCGTTCGCCTCGAGGACCGCTGCCGGCGCCCCCGGCATGCCGCTCGAACTCAGCGTGGACCTGGTCGAGGCCTCCGACACCCCGGACGCACCCGGCCTGGGCCGCGGCTGGTTGCTGCTTCTCGTGCTCGCCGTCGCGGGCCTCGTCGCCGGTGTACTCGCCGGCTGGCTGACCCGCTGGTGGGTCGCCACCTGGAGGGAGAACTGATGCATCGCGTACGGCATCTCGCCGCGACCGCAGGCGCCCTCGGCGCCGCCACCCTGTCCCTCGCCGCGGCACCGTCCCCGGCGCCGGGCGTCAGCAGCGCCGGCACGTCGTTCCTCACCGCGGCCGCCATCGCACCGGACCAGCCGGCCCGGGTCAAAGCCGTCACCGGCGACTACCTGTACTGGTCGTTCAGCGCCGAAGCCGGCCAGAACCCCACCGTCGCCGCCACCGTGGCGCTGCCCGCCGCCGCCGACCGCAGCGGCGGCCAGTCCTGGACGATCGAGGTGTTCGACGGTCTGCGCCGCCGCCAGGCCTGCGTGGACGGCGAACAGAGCCCGGTCGCGTCGGCCACCGAGACGACGCTGACGCTGGGCTGCCGGATCCGGCAGGTCCGCTCCTGGGCCGAACCGTGGGACGGCGACCCGCTGCCCGGGACCTACTACGTGCGGCTCGCCAGCACCGACCTCCCGGAAGCAGACCTGGGCCTGCCGATCCAGGTCGACCTCACCCTCACCGCGCCGACCGGCGACACCGGCGCCGACCAGGGCGAACTGAAGGCGGCCCTGGTCCCGAACAACCGCCCGGGCGAGATCCTGACGGCGAACCCGGTGCCCTCCCCCTCAACCGAGCCCGCCACCTTCTCCGCCAACTGGCTGCCGGACTTCTCCTCCCGCTGGCTCTGGACGATCACCGGCGGCATCCTGGCCGCCACAGCAGGCCTGATCGGCTTCTCCTGGACCCGCCGCCGCCGCCCCTAACCCCCACCCCACACAAACCACCCCAAAGCGCCGCGTGCGACAGCCCCCCAGCTCCGCACGCGGCCTACCCCCACCGCCC
>NZ_JAHWGU010000059.1 GCF_020873875.1 Actinoplanes sp. DH11 | reverse complement strand
TTGCTGCGACCGGGCCGGATACGTGCGAGCCCAGTTAGCACGGGTTCGAGTGAGGGATCGCTGCCCGCCATCATCTCCACCATGAATTTTAAGCGGTCGTCCAGCCCGGGGGTTGGCGCCGCTGGTTGAGGCCGTGCTTGGCGAAACGCCTCGAGCGCCGACGTTGGGGTCGCCTGCCCGCACAGGACCCCGTAACTTCGCGCAAGGCCGGTGAAGTCCCAGGCGGCGAGATCGCTGCGATCAGCTTCGGTGCGCCTGGTCGTCTCGGCGTGTAGTTGACGGAAGAGGTCGCGCGCTGTGGCCGGCAATCCGCAGCGGCGGGCGATGATTCCGCGGAGTGCGAGTTCGATGGTGTCCTGACCTGCCACTCGGTAACGGGCCGATTCTTCGATTGCCTCCCGGGCAGCGGGAAGGTCGTCGAGGTGAGCGTGGGCGAGGGCCAGGGTGGTTAGCGATCTTCCCAGGTTGATTGCGTCTCGATGAACGCGCGCGTAATCGACGGCCTGGGCTGCCGTCGCCCGCCCGCCGTCGTACCGGCCGCGATAGAGCTCCAAGTTGGCTGCCGCGTTGAAAATGTCTGCCTGCGCCGATGGGCTGGGGTAGGCCGAGATAAGGTCTTCGCACCTCATCAGCATGGTGAGGGCGTCCGGTATCTGATCCAGCTCGGCGTACCAGCGCGTCAGCCGCAGCGCGGCGTCGATCGCCTGTCCAGGGTCGTTGTCGCGGACGCCATCGAAGGCTGAAAGGGCGTAGGCCACCGCTTGACGGTAGAAGCCGTGCCGCTGTTGGCAGTCGGCGATGCCGATCAGCGCGGCGGCTCGGTCGCCGGGGTCATCGCCGTACTCGCCTTCCAGGTCTAGGGCTCTGCGATAGTGCTGTTCGGCTTCAGTGACGTGGGCGTGTTCCCAGAACATGTAGCCCATCCCGATGAGAATGCGGCGCTCCGCCTCCCGATACCGCCCCGCGGTGGCAATGGCGAGCGCAGACTTGTATGTAAGTTGTGCTCGGAGGAACTCGCCACTGTAAGAGTAGATGTCGCCCAGCGCTGCGAGATTCACCATCTCGCCCTCGCGGTCGTCGCTAAGCCGATCACAGATGGCCTCCCGCTGAGTACGCAGCTCGGCGCCAGTGCCCCAGATGTGCACGAGTTCATTTATAGATTCGATGAGACTGTGCGCTTGGTCGAACAACCCCGCCCGAAGCCAGACGTCGATGCGCGCGAAGTGCATGTCCATGTCGGCGATGCCGTTTACGTCGTCGTCGTCCTTCTGCCAGGCTTGCAACACGCCGGCCGATCTGAGCAGGAGGCGCCGACGGGTTGGCGACTGCCCCTCGTTGTCGTTCCAGTCGCTATCGGCCAGGGATCCGAGTACCGCACTAATCTCGGATTTACGGAGGTATCGGCGACCGTCGCGGCGTACGAGGACAAGTCGCGCTTCCACAAGAGCCTCCAGGGCCGGTTGCACAAGACTTTTATCTAGGTACGGTTCGAGGACGCTGGCGACGGCGTCGGGATAGACCGGTATACCGAGCGCTGCCAACGCCTGCACGACTATTTGTTGTTCAATCGGAAGGTTGCCGACAAGCAGCTGCACCAAGCCCGTGTGAACCTCATTGACCTGCCGGGACAGCAGCCAGGGCCGGACTTCGCCGACTTGCAGGCCTGGTGGGTCGCTGCTGAGAACCGCATGGAGAAGCTCGGCGAGTCTTGGATTTCCAGCCAGATGACCGTGAACCTGACGTAGTTCAGTCTCCGAGAGACCAGACAGGCCGTATCTGTTGCGGGGGTCAAGGTTATTGAAGTGCTCACGAAGAGACTCCGTATCCAGGCCATCGACGGAGATCCGGCAGGCCGTTCTGATCCACGCCATGCCTGTCGTCGCCTCGGGCATGACCTGCGTAACAAGGACGACTTTGACGACAGGGCGCAGCCTGCTCTGCACAGCCTCCATGGCGAGGTCGAGTTCGGAATCGCGCAGGACGTGATCTCCGTCGAGTAGGTTTTCTGCCGAATCGATCACGACCACAGGCGGGAGGCCGCCTCGGGAGACGTTGGCGCCGTTGATGCTGTCCATCGCGATTTCGAGGCGTGCCCGTGCGGACGGGCCGGCCACCCGATCTAATCCGGGCGACTCGAGGGCCCCGATGAGGGTCGGCACGCCGATTTCGCCGTACGGTGTGGCGTCGTACCAGCGCACTACCGAACTCTCGTCTTCGGCGTCCGTCCAGCCGAGGTCGGTCAGTACTTCCCGTACAAGTGCGGTCTTGCCGATCCCAGCCGGACCGCATAGCACTACCACTGAGTTGACCTGATCTTCAAGGGCAGCTCGTAGTCGGCTTCGCTGATCGCTCCGATTGACGAACGCCGGTCTGTTGCGCGGCGCATGCTTGTCAGGCTGCTTCACCGGTAAGGTCACGCGGCTGTGGACATTCCCTGCGTCAAAGTGCATTGACGGCCCGGTATGTGGTTCCTCCTGCCTTAGCAGAACCCGGGTCAGTCTGCACGCTAGCCGTGCACACCACCGTCGGGCGTCTGGTGGACCGGACTCATATGCGCTGTGCAACATTGCTTGCGCAAGTAGGGAGACCTTCAGCTGCCGGTGCCAGTGGTGTTGGTCCCACCCCTTGGAGTGGAGGAACTGAAAAGTCGGCTCACGCAATGCGTCAATGATCTTTCGAACCTCGCTCGGAACGACCCCGTGCAGACCAGGATTGCTGTGGTCAAGTTCGAGATAGGTCAGGGCAGCGTGGCGGATGGGCGGAATGGACGCCCCGATCTGGCGCCAGCACAGTGAGATGAGCAGGGCAGCGAGGTCTCGACTCAGCGGTGCCCGCCGGTTGTAGGTGGCCAGGTCGATCAGCCGAAAACTAGCCGGGGTGACGATTCCGTCGCGCGTCGGAAGGAGGATATTGTCACCGTGAAGGTCACCATGGGACCGGCCAACCACATAGTGGATCTGTCCGTGGATGGCTGGTGAGTGGCCGACGAGCAGTCGCCATGGATTGGGCAGCGGCGCGTCTTCGTCTGGCAGCTCGAGAAAGGTCGGCGCGAGCAAGCCCCGCTCGCGTGCCCATTCGTACAGCCATCCTCCTATATCGAAGCTGTCGCCGAGTTCTAACGCCAGCAGGTCGGCCACTGTCGAGTGATCGCTGTCATAGTCCTTACCGGCCCACCCTTTGAGTATTTCGCCCCAGACCACTCGGCATGCGGTGGCGAGTTGACCAGGCTCGACCGAACCCAACGGAACACCGTCAGCTTTCGACTGGCCGATGACAACCGCCCCGTTACGAAGCCGAACTGCCGGAAAGACGATCTCGGTGAGATGCGCTTTGCGGAACTTCGGTGGGGTGTCGCGCCAAGCTTGCCGGTGTTGTCGCGGCTCACGCCGATGGTTTGCCGGGACCGGAGGACAGTATTTGAGAACGCACCAGCGCGGGGAGGAATCTTCGACCAGCAGCGCCTTCGCTAGCCTGGCACCGCTCCAGCCGCGGCCGAGGGCCTCGATACTCCCTTGACGAATCTCGAATCCGTTGTCGAGTAGAGATTCGATGATCTCCGATGCAATGCTCGCCTCATCGAACTCGCGGACCAGCTCCTCGAAGGCGGTCATGGCGCAGGAAACCGTCTTTCCAAGACTTGCATTTTGATCTCGAAATCAGCCTTGTCCTGGTCGTGGTATCGCCGGAAGTACCATGTCGGCAAGCGCGGTTGGATGCGGCGCATGTGATAAAGCGTGTCCTGAACTTGCCGGGCGAATGTCGTCAGCGCGGCTGGGGAGGCGATCACCGGTGACGACGGCTCGTCGATTATCTGGCGGACCAGACTAAGGACGCGAATCCGGTCCCGTGTGCTGGCCATCTGTGTGCGATACATCTCTAGACACAGCAGGAGCAGCCCTAGCGATGGCACAAACCATCCGGTGACCAGCCTGCTGACCGTGGCACCCGTGACGAAGGTGAACGCAACACCAGCCGCGGACCAGACCGAAATAATTCCAAGCATCATCTGGGCGAATCGCAGCCGTATCCGCGAGCCCCAGGCCAAATTCTGTTCCAGGCAGAACAACACGTCGTACGGTGGCACCGTACTCGCCACGAGATAGTAGCGCCGCAGCCGGTCGTCGTCGCCGCGGTAACGCCGGCTGAGCCGGCTCACCTCCTCGTCACTGATCCGGTCGCCCACTACGACCCGATTCCACGGCAGACCGAGCAGGTCAGCGTCGAACATCTCTTGCAGCGTCGCTGCGATGCGCAGGTACTTTTCACTCCATGGCGCCATCACGCCCTTGTAGACCGCAGCCCAGACGGCGCCGGCAAGTGTGATTCCTGCGCTGAACCGGGTTCCCGGTACGGCTAGCAAACCGCCGACTGCCAGGGTGGTGGAGACGCCGAAGCTATATGCCTGCGTGCGTTGGTTGTACAGGTGGGCTACGGCGATCGCCTTGAGCAGCCGTATAGCCGCGTCGCTGCCCTGCCGATCGATCATGTGGCGAGCGCTCGTCACATGGCCTCCCGCATCCTTCTGGGCGAACGACCGAGTGTCACACTCTCGGTGTGCGCGGCAATACGTCCGGTCTATCGTCATGGCTTGCTGGGCTGGATGTCCAGCCCCTCGATCCGTCTTCCGCGCTGGCGTGATCAATATCGTGCGCACAGTGACGTCCGGCATCCGAGCCGAGTGATCTGCTTGAAGGGCGACGACGTGGTCAGAGCGACAGGGTAACCGACGGACGCGATGTGTCGGCTTGTGTCCCTCGGCCGCGAGCGCGTCAGCGGCCCATCGGGTTAACCAGATGGAGGAGGCCGTAGCTGAGAGCCGTCGTAGCAGCGTGCGCTTCTGCAGTCATTTCGGACGCGGTGAAGAGCTCGTGATCTGAGCCAGCTACTGCTAGTCCTTGCCCCGTCGATCGCCCTGTGGCCCTTCCTCATTCGGGCTCGCCCGGCCAGGCGGACGGATTGGCTCCTGCGGCGACAATGTGGTGATATTTCGGTGGAGTCGATCCCCGCATGTGGACAAACTTCGGCCGTTCTCTCGCGTAAGCCCTTGGTTGAGGAGCATTTTCTGAGAAGATCTTTCGGCTCGGCAAGGAGGGCGGGTAGGGGTCCCGCCCGGCGGCGCCGGAGGGGGCAACATGCGAATCGGCAAGCTTGCGATCCGGAACTTCCGGAACTTTCTTGATCTTGAGATAGATCCGTTCCCGGCGAACGCCGTGTTCGTAGGGGAGAACGGGATCGGTAAGTCCAATCTTCTGTACGCACTACGGCTGGTGCTCGACCCGGACCTGCCGCGCAGCGCCCAGAGATTGCGTTCCGAGGACATCTGCGAGTTCGGAGGTCGGAGACTCTCCGATGGCGTCGAGGTACGGATCGAGGTGGATCTCGTTGACATTGACGAGTCACTGCAGGAGGACGCCGCATGTGACGGTTGCTTCGTCGGGCTCGATCCTCTCGTCGCTCGGCTGACGTACGTCTTTAGACCTCGCTCGGATGTCACGACTACCGGGGAGCTCGGCACTGACGACTACGAGGCCCGGATCTTCGGGGGCGCGGACGAGGCAGAGGTGCCCCGCTCCTTCACCGACGACGTGTCGCTGACGGTGCTTCCCGCTCTTCGAGACGCCGTCGGCGAGCTGTCCCGGTGGCGTAGTTCGCCGCTGCAGGAGCTGTTGGATGCGCGGCCGCCAGCCAGATCGGCTCTGGAGACCGCAGCCGAGGCCGTGAGCGACGCCATGACGACGCTGGCCGATGACGAGCAGATCACCGCCGTAGCCGCCGACATCGACCGCAGGCTTGAAGACATGGCTGGCCCGCGGATGCAGGTAACACCCACACTGGGATTCGCCTCGAGCGTGCCCGAGCGTCTCATGCGGTCGATCCGGCTATTTGTCGACGAGAGCCGCACCCGCAACGTCGGGGAAGCGTCGACCGGCAACGCCAACGTGATCTACCTGAGCCTGCTGCTCGAACGACTTGCGTCCCGCCGCAGCCGTGACTTGATCGTCACGGCGTTACTGGCGGTTGAGGAGCCCGAGGCCCACCTCCACCCCGTTTTGCAGAGACAGCTCTTCCGCTACCTGCTGGGCAACGACTCTCAGCTACTGGTGACAACCCATAGCCCGCACATCGCCGCCGTTACCCATCTTCGGTCGCTCATCCTGCTACGGCCCGGCCCCGATGAGGCCACAATCGCGGCCTGCGCCGGCGCCGCGAAGCTGACCGATCTGGAGACAGCCGACATCGAGCGCTACATCGATGCCAACCGAGCCGAGCTGCTCTTCTGCTCCGCGGCCGTACTGGTCGAGGGCCCCTCCGAGACCTACCTGATCCCTGCCATCGCCGCGGCTTTCGGGTTCGATCTCGACGCCTACGGCGTGGTAGTGGCCAACATTTCCGGGACGAATTTCGGCCCGTACCGTCGGCTGCTGAACAAGGATGCGCTATGCGTGCCTCACGTAATCATCACCGACGGTGATCCTTACCGCAAGGGCGAGTACGCCGCGGCCGGACTGAAACGGGCAGCGAGCCTTGTCGGCCAGATGGAGCTCGACGAGGTCGTGCAGGAGGTCGTCGACGGCGGACCCAGCGTTGATACGAACCATGCCCGGCGCTTTGCGGCCGAACACGACATCTTTGTCGGTCACCGCACGCTCGAACCCGACATCGTGCCGCTCCTCGCCGACGAAATGATCACCGCTCACAATGAACTGGAGCCGCGGGCCACTCAGCGGGTGAGCTTCGCGGCCGCTTGCACGGCAATTCGCTCAGCGACGGCCGACGGAAACCATCACGAAGAACTTCTCCGCCGCATCAACTCGGTCAGCAAGGGCCGATATGCCCAGCGGCTGGCCAGCCATGTCCAAGAACGTACTTGCAGCGCACTAGCGGACGAACTCAGCTTGTCTGTCGACGAGATCCAAAAGGTCGACGAGAACACCTCGACGGAGCTGCTGCTATCGGCGGGAACCTACGGATACGTTCTAGCCGCGCTCGACCGAACATCCTGGAAAGTGCGTGGCTTCAGTATCCTTGACCACCTGGCCGCGGACGGCGGAGACGCGTGATCGTGCCGAGCGGGCTAAATCGGCGGCTCGCCGCGGAGCTGGCAGAACTCAACGAATCACAGCTCGCAGCGGTCCTGCATCCCGGCAGCCAAGTCGTTCGCGCTGGCCCGGGATCCGGCAAGACGCGCACCCTCGTCGCGAAGGCTGCGTATGCGTTGGATGCGGTCCTGCCGCCGCGGCGTGGCCTTGCTGCCATCACCTACACGCGACACGCAGCCCAAGAGATCACCGATCGACTCGGGCGTATGGGCGTACGCGCCGGCGGCCGAATCGCGGCCGGCACGCTGCACTCCTGGTGCCTGACTCGAATCCTCCGGCCGTACGGCCCACTGGTTAAGGTCGCTCCTCCCGGAACAGGGGAAATCGTCGACGACGGCTCTGATGACTGGGCGGACCTGCTACAACACTGCCTCGACGAGACAACCGCGGGCGATGTAGTCAAGTACGTGAAGACGGAGGTGGTCAAGATCCGGCGCAGGCTCGCAGCCGGATTGGAGCAGGACGAGCGTGATCCGCTCGCGCGGGCGGCCCGTCTCTTCGACCAGCGATTGTTGGAACGGGGGTGGTACGACTTCGACCTCATGGTCTCCGAATCGCTGGCGCTGCTTCGCAGGGAGCCTCGCGTCACTGGGCTAGTTGCGAGCCGTTTCCCGCTGCTGATCGTCGACGAGTACCAAGATCTAGGCCCCGTGCTGCACGCGCTCGTGACGCACCTGCACGACCACGGCAAGGTCGACATAGTCGCATTTGGCGATCCGGATCAGACCATCATGCGCTTCACCGGCGCCGATCCCGCGTTCCTAGTCTCACTGGCAGGCCGGGCCGACTTCCGGGACGCGACGCTAAATGTCAACTACCGATGCGGCTCCGCCATCATCACCGTCAGCCACGCTGCTATCGAAGGCATCCGAGACCACGCAGCCGACCCGTCGCGCGACGACCCCGGCGTCGTCGAACTAGTAACCGTCACCGGCGCAGAAGACGAGCACGCGCAGATCACAGTGGCGAAAATCGACGAACTCGTGAGAGCTGGCGTTGCGGCCCACCAAATCGCCGTCTTTTACCCCCGTAAGAGCTGGCTCCTGGACGCCCTTCTCGCCGCACTCGACCGCAGTGACCACGAGTACATCCACGAGAACGACCGACGCCTCCCGGACGGCGACGTTGTCGATTTCGTCCGCGCCTGCGCCGCCCGCGCCGTTGCCGGCCCACGGCCCATCGGCTATCCCGAGATCGACCAGGCCACAGCCGTCTCGACCATCGGGCAATTGACCGGGGCGTACCGCCGTATGAACGAATCATTCGGCGCACCGCGACCTCTGCGCCGAGTTGCCGCCCGAAAGATCGCGACTGCGGTGAGTGAAGTCTCGTCCGAGGCCGGCCTAACCGAATGGCTCGACGCCCTCGACGACGCTCTTGCCCTCTCCACTCTTACCGCAGGCAGCCCACAACGACGAGATCAACAAGCGATGGCCGAGCTGAAGCGAGCCGCTATGCGCAACAACCTGACGGTGGGCGACATCGCCGGAGCCCTGCGCGTCGGCAAGATCACCCTGACCACCTACCACTCCGCCAAAGGACGCGAATGGGACTATGTCATCCTCCCAGGTCTCGTTGACGGGATCTTGCCGAGTCGACGGTGGAGCAGGCAACGCCGCGAATGGCTCCCCGCGGCGCCCACCGAATACGACCAATCGCGATCTCTTTTCTACGTAGGCCTAACCCGAGCCCGTCGTGCCGTAATTCTGATCGAGGGAAGCTGGTGGCACGGAAGCACCGGTATACCGAACCACTCGGTCCCTTCACCGTTCGTCAGCGCTGTCCGCCAGCACACGAGACCGGTGCAGCCGAACGTCGTGAACTCGGCGTGGCAGGCAAGCGCCCGACCGTGACGTGTCCGGACGGGATCGACGGGCATTAGGGTGAATAGGCGCTCGAGAGCCGGCGAATTACAGAATTGGGCTTGCTGTGCCTGCCTGACGGCAGCCAGAATTGCCGCGTGCAGAAGCTTCGGGCCGAGGAGTTATGGGCTGCCAGCTGTGTCAGGGCGACGTTGCCTGCTGTCGTTATCGGCCAGCATGACGACAACACCTCGCCCAACACTCACGACTTCGACCTCGCCGTCCAGGGCGGCCGTACGTTCGCCGCGCTTGAGGTGACCGCGGCCGTCGACCCGGAGCTGCTCAAGTTCTGGAAGGTCCTCGACGGGCGAGGCAAGCGGTGGATCGAGCCGAGCATCGCCGGGGGATGGGCGGTCAGCGTCCGGCCCGACGCCAGCGTGAAGAAGCTGAGGGCCGAATTACCGGGGTTTCTGGGCGCCCTCGAGCAGGTGCCGCCCTTGTACGGTCGCGACATCCTCGACACTGACCCCGGATTCGCAAAAATTGCCGACAGCCTCGGCGTGCTGGGGGCTCATCAGGCTGGCACAAACTACCCGGGCAGCATCTACGTCATGCCCGAGTTACCCACAGAGCGAACCGGTGGCTGCGTCCCCCAGACTGGCGATGCGCTGAGCACGTGGATCGGCGAGTGGACGGCTTGCCCGTCAAGACTCGACAACCTCACCAAGCTGGCTCGTGCCGCCGCCGTCGAGCATCATCTGTTCGTCATCGTCGCGGGTCTGGCAGGTACCGCTCCGTTCGAGGTCAACGACATCCTGATGCGTCCCGGCGCACCGCCGCCGGCGGTGGCGCCCAACCTGCCGGACGAGGTAACCCACGTCTGGGTGATGAGCACCTGGTCCGGAGGACGCGGATTCCGATGGTCGCCGGATGCGGGATGGGGAACCTTTGCCAACGACGCCGACATTGACGCGGCAGCCGTCCTCGGCTGCCTCTGCTGATGGGGGCGAAACCCAGCGCCATTAGGCGCAAAGACGCTTGCTCGCCGCAGAGGCCCTCGGCCGCCGGCCCGACCCGTCGATCGGCCGCCTGGCGGCCGAACTTAGCGCCTGCACTCATCCGCGATGTTCAGACGCGCCAGGTGCCTTTCCGGAGGACACGCGCTTCCTGACGAAGAGTCACTATCGAAGCGGCGCGAGGCCCCCGAAATCGGAACTGCCTATCGGCGTCGGGGGCAGACTGTGGTCCTCATAGGATGTCAAGTGGTCGGCCTGCAATGCTGCTTAATCAGATCCCGCTCCGCGCCGTTGATCCGCACGGCCAGTTTCTGAAACGCGCAGTTTATGGACGCTGCAATGCGGTTATATGTAGCAGTCGGGAATGTAAATGGATCGAACGGCACGGACCGCACTTGATTGGCCGTGGTCACACGCCTGGTCACAGTGTTGATCAACTTCCCCTGGATTGGATGAAATCAGGCGGCACGGTCGTGCCGTTCTGTCCGTTCTCGTGTATATTTAGACATAGGCTGACAGTGCTTAACCGAATTGTAATGCGACTGGGGGTCAAGGAGGTTGAAGAACTCGCGAAGACGCATACAGAGCGCCCCGATGGCGAGCTGGTGATCCTCATCGGTGACCAAGTGGCTCTCATCTGCTTGATCGCCGAAGACCTCCGTCAAGATCAGCGCTCAGAAGGTCAAAGGGCTGCCTGGGAGATCCGCTGCGAGACGCACGCACCGATCGGCGAGCAAGCGTCCATCGTCTCGCACGCATCGAGCGCGCCGCCGATCGGGTGCGAGCTCTCGTTGAGGGTGGCGGCGTCGAAGCGGGCTTGATGATGGTCCGTTGGTTCGATGATCCAGACAGCGGTTACAACGCGATGGGCTGGTGTCTGACCCGAGAGCAGGTCCAGCTACTCGCGCGCATGGGTGCAATCGTCGAATCGGACGAGTACGCGGGAGACTTCACGGCGCATTCGCCGAGGTGACCGCACTCATTTGCCGCCGTCCGCGCGTACCGCCGACTGGTTAGGCCATCAGCCCATCTTGATCGTTGATGATGTCGCCGCTGGCGGAGATGGCATCGAGGAAGTGCCGAAAGACCGGCCACGGAAGCCGTGGGCTGCCGTGCCCTGCGACGGTGACCTGCCGTGCGGGGGCCGGTACGAACGGTCCGCCAGCCGGTCGGAGGTCGGGGACGCGTATGTCGATGTAGTCGTTTGACGTATGGGTCGGCTCTACCTCGTAGAGCTCGTAGCACCAACCGTCGTGCTCGCCGTCATGGTAGGACGTGACCTCGAAGATTCGACTCGCGAAGCTCCACGAGTTCAAGGACAGGGAGAGGTCGCCAGTCACGGTCGCGCCCGGCCCAGCGGACACGATGTCGCCGGATGCCTCAACGAAGCGGATGAAGCGCAGAAGCACCGGCCAGGGCAGCGGCCCCTCAGCGGCAGCCACCCAGGCATGCAACGCGTCCGCAGGCGTGAATTGCTCGCCGTCGTGCGTCGTATCCGGTATCACCACAGCGAGCCCGGCGACCGCGCCGGACGTTGGGCACGACCCGGTCAGCTCATAGGTCCACGCGTCCTCCGGCAGGAGGTACATCGAGTTGGTCTGGTAGGCCATGCCGTTGTACGCCCATTCCTCCACCCCGGCAGGATGGCAGGCCAATCGTGCGAGGGCCGAACCCGCCCGACGCGACGTCCGGATCTGCCGCCGATAACGCGCGGCAGTGCGAACGACGGTCTCGGCCATGCGTACGCTGCCGGGGTGCAGATCGACCTGGTTGCGCTGATCGTTGACGAGTACGACTCGGCCATCGCCTTCTTCACCCGAGTACTCGGCTTCGAGCTCGTCGAGGACTCACCGTCGCTCACCAACGACGGGCGGCCGAAACGCTGGGTGGTCGTCCGCCCGCCCGGCGCGCAAACCGGCCTTCTCCTTGCCCGCGCCGACGGAGAACATCAGAGTGCGGCCGTCGGTCACCAGGCAGCCGGGCGCGTCGGGCTCTTCCTTCGCGCCGACGACTTCGAGGCTACTTACAGGAGGATGATCGAGGCCGGCGTCACCTTCGTACGCCCACCGCGTACCGAGCCCTACGGCCGCGTCGCGGTCTTCCTCGACATCGCCGGAAACCGGTGGGACCTCCTCGGAAATGCATAAGTCGGGATGAACGCAACGAAGGACCGAGTTCACTGATCTGCCGCGATCCGCTCGCTAGGGCGTCACCCTGCCGAGGGCCGCCCGACGCCCGCTCGCGCCGACGAGAGTGCGTCCACCACCCGACCCCAGCCGGATGCAGCTTGCATCGTACGGTTCGACGATGCACATCCTGGACGACCCGACAATTTCAGCGAGGGTCGCGCGGTTCCTCGCAGCTCGCGGCGAGCGTTGGGAGTCGACGTCGGTGGAACAAATCCGGCTGTCGGCCACAGCCAGAGGGCCAGACGGCCCGCTTACTTCTGTGCCTGATGACTTGATCGAAGCCGCCATCGCCTTCGAGGAACGGTACGGCGGGCTTGCATACCGTCCGAGACCGGGCGAAAACTACATGGAATACGGCCTGGACGGTGAGGCGTACTTCTGCTGGACACCGGAATGCGGATGGTCGATGCCGGCAGCACTTATCGACGGCTCGTGGACCTGGCCGGTATCGCTGCTGTTTGATGGCAGGACGACCATGGAGCCCGGTGAATGGTCTGACCGGGTGATCGACCGCACGTTGGCGCAACGGTTGGAGAAGCATGCGCTACTGGCAGAAGTAGCAGCATGGCCGCACGCCACCTTCACCTACGTGACCGAACCACAGCAACTCCCAGACATCGACGTGTGCGACATGCGGCTGATCGAGGAGGCCACCGGGCCGACGGACCGCTGGTGGCACGACGGCGAGACAGCGGTCCACCTCGCCCTCGTCGGTTGGCCGAAGAGTGAAGATCACTGGGTTCTACGCTGTTTCGCGCGCACAGGCGAGCAGCTACCCGATGTACTGCATCGCGTGAATCGCCTCGGACCAATTGATGAGTGGTGCTCGATCTGCTGCCGCTTCTTGAAGCCATTTCGACCGTCTTATACCCCGCAGGGCAAGCCCGGCTATTGCCTTCCATCGCCGTCGGACTGATAGAGCTCATCCCGTGGTGGAAGCGGTCATCGGGTCTGCCGCTGAGCACGCGCGCAGGCCACCGTCCCGTCGTCAGGTCGCAACGCACTCTCGTGCCGCGATCCGCGTGCTCGCTCTTGTGTGGCAGTAACAGGCTGTAGTTGCCGGACAAGTCCGTCTGGTGGGGCCAATTGAAGCCGCCACGCCGCCGGTGCGACGAGGGTTGGGTGGAGCCAGTTCGCCGCTGTCCTGGTGGGGCCGGGGGAGACCCGTCAGAACCAGCGCAGCTTTGTCAGCAGCGTGCAGGCCGTGATCGAGCAGGTTGTGGTGCAGGCGGCGGCATGACGGCGGCTACCGGCGAACGGGTCACCCTCCTCAACGCCGGCGAGGGCAACGGTGACTTCGGCGTCGGGCGGGTCGGGCATCGACAACTGCACCGCCGACAGCGGCGACATCTTCAGCAATTGCTGACCACCCCCGTACATCTGCTGATTTCCGTCCGGAAGCATCGCCGGCAGTGTTGACGCATAGATCGACAATGC
>NZ_JAHWGU010000058.1 GCF_020873875.1 Actinoplanes sp. DH11 | reverse complement strand
TCCGTAAGGGCCGTGACGAGCCGGACTCGTTGGTCAAGGCGCTGGCGGTGGCCGGCCCGGACTGGGTGAAGGTGTTCCCCGGTGCCCGGCGTATCGAACTGCCCACCTACGCCTTCCAACACCAGCGTTTTTGGCCCACCGGACGCCCCGACCTCGCCGGAAACTTGAGTGCCGCCGGTCTTCGCCCCGGCGGCCATCCGCTGATCGGCGCCGAGGTGACCGCCGCCCGCTCGGACGACACACTCTTCACCGGTCACCTTGACCCGGTCGCCCATCCGTGGATGGCCGACCACCTCGTGCACGGAGCAACCGTCCTGCCCGGCAGCGCCCTGGTCGAGCTCGCGCTGCACGCCGGTCGCCGGCTCGGCTGCGGCCTGCTGGACGACCTCACCATCGAACGGCCCCTGACCCTGCCGGGAGACGTCCAGATCACCGTCTCCCCGGTGGACCCGGACGGCCGGCGGACCGTCACGCTCCACTCCGCCTCGGACGACGGTTGGATCCGCCACGCCACTGGAACTCTCGCCGTGGCCGCCCCGGCGACCGGCGACATGCCGCTGGCTGACTGGCCGCCGGTGGACGCCGACGAGGTGCCTCTGGACGGCTGGTACGACAACCTCGCCGAGACCGGGCTCCGGTACGGCCCCATCTTCCGTGGCTTGCGCCGGGCATGGCGGCGGGGCGGCGACGTCTACGCCGAGGTTGCTCTGAACGCCAGTGTGGACGGTTACGGGATTCATCCCGCTCTTCTCGACGCCGCCCTGCATTCGATCCCCTTGCTCGACGGCGACGGCGACGGCGACGCCCGGCTGCCGTTCGTGTGGAGCGGTGTCCAAGTGCTGTCCGGCCAGGCCACCACCGCCCGCGTCCGCATCACCCGGGCCGGCAGCGGCGTCACATTGCTGCTGGCGGACGAGACCGGCCGGGCCATGGTCACCGTCGACTCGCTCGACCTGCGGTCGGCCACCGTGCCAGTGTCACGGCGCGCACCGCTGTTCGCGGTCGACCTGGTTCCGGCGGTGGCCGTGCCGTTCGACGGTGAGGTCTACCGGGCGGGAACCCTCCCCGAGGTGCTGGCTCGGCTCCAGGAGGCGGTGGCAGGCGAAGGACAGCTCGCCGTCGTGATCAGCGGAGACCTGGCACAGGCGCCGGTACGCGGGCTGGTGCGGTCGGCGCAGTCGGAGCATCCCGGCCGGTTCGTACTCGTCGACACCGATGGCGAGATCCTGGTCGCGGACGGCGAACCCGAGGTGGTGGTTCGTGACGGCTCCGTACGCGTGCCCCGCCTGGTTTCCGCCGTTGGGCCCGGACGTCCCGTTCCGGCCGGCACCGTGCTGGTCACCGGTGGCACCGGTGCGCTCGGCGCCGCCGTGTGCGAGTGGCTGACCGCTCGCGGGGCCGACGTGGTCCCGGTGAGCCGCAGCGGCCCGTACCCCTGCGACGTGACCGACCGGGCTCAGGTCGAAGCGCTCGTCGCGCGCATTCCGAACCTGACCGGCGTTGTCCATGCGGCAGGCGTCCTGGACGACGGTGTGCTCGAGGCGATGACGCCGGAACGCCTCGACGCCGTCATGCGGGTCAAAGCGGACGGCGCCTGGAACCTGCATCGGGCGACCGAACACCTCGATCTAGACATGTTCGTCCTCTTCTCCTCGGCCGCCGGTCTCTTCGGCACGGCAGGCCAAGCCAATTACGCGGCCGCCAACTCGTACCTGGACGAACTCGCGGTGTTCCGCCGGAGCCGGGGACTACCCGGGCTCTCCCTCGCCTGGGGCGGCTGGACCCTCGGCATGGCCGGCGAGGCCGAGCGGCTTCGTATGGCACGGGCCGGATTCCCGCCGCTCAGCGCCGACCGCGGGCTTGCCGCGTTCGGCGCCGCGCTCGGGAGCGACCGCCCGGTGCTCGTGCCGATCGAACTGGACCTGCCGGTGCTTCGGCGGAACGCCCCGGTCGTGCCTTTGCTGAGCACGCTGGTGCCGGACTCACGGCTACGAGCGGCGGCGGCACACCGGGGGCGGCCGGCGGGCACGGAAGCCGCACTGGCACTGGTGCGTGAGCAGGCCGCCGCGGTACTCGGCCACGGTGGCGCGGACGCCATCGGCGCGGACCAGGCATTCACGGACCTGGGCTTCGACTCGTTGACCGCGGTGGAGCTGCGCAACCGGCTCGGTACGGCCACCGGCTTGCGGCTTCCCGCCACCCTTGTCTTCGACCACCCGACCCCGGCAGCGCTCGCCCGTCACCTGACCGGGGAACCCGCTGCCGGCAGGGACTTCACCGTCGTCACCGGGACGCCGCAAGACGAGCCGATCGCGATCGTGGGGATGTCGTGTCGGTATCCGGGTGGGGTGAGTTCGCCGCAAGGTTTGTGGGATCTGGTGGTTCGGGGTGGGGACGGGATCACGCCGTTCCCTCGGGACCGGGGGTGGGATCTGCGGGATCTCTATGGTGCGGATGCGGGTTCTGACGGCCGTTCGGACACGGTCGAGGGTGGTTTCCTGCACGATGCGGCGCAGTTTGATGCGGCGTTCTTTGGGATCAGTCCGCGTGAGGCTTTGGCGATGGATCCGCAGCAGCGGTTGTTGTTGGAGGCGTCGTGGGAGGCGTTCGAGTCGGCCGGTATTGATCCGGCTGTTCTGCGGGGTTCGTCGACGGGTGTGTTCGCCGGCTTGATGTACCACGACTATGCGGCTCGTCCGGTGGATGTTCCGGCTGGGGTGGAGGCGTTCATCGGGCTGGGCAACAACGGCAGTATCGCGTCGGGTCGGGTGGCGTACACGTTCGGGCTGGAAGGTCCTGCCGTCACGGTGGATACCGCCTGTTCGTCGTCGCTTGTCGCCCTGCACTGGGCGGTGCAGGCGTTGCGCTCGGGTGAGTGTTCGATGGCGCTTGCGGGTGGTGTGACGGTGATGGCCACGCCGACGACGTTCGCCGAGTTCAGTCGTCAGCGGGGTCTGTCGTTCGACGGCCGGTGCAAGTCGTTCAGTGCCTCCGCGGACGGCACCGGCTGGTCCGAAGGTGTGGGCATGCTGCTGGTGGAGCGGCTGTCGGACGCGCGGCGCAACGGTCACCCGGTCCTGGCCGTGGTTCGTGGTTCGGCGGTGAACCAGGACGGTGCTTCCAACGGCCTGACGGCACCGAACGGTCCGTCGCAGCAGCGGGTGATCCGGCAGGCCCTCGCCAACGCCGGTGTGGCTGCGACCGAGATCGATGTGGTGGAGGCGCACGGCACCGGTACAACACTGGGTGACCCGATCGAGGCACAGGCACTGCTCGCCACCTATGGGCAGGACCGGGACGGCCGGCCGTTGCGGCTCGGCTCGGTCAAGTCGAATATCGGGCACACGCAGGCCGCGGCCGGTGTGGCTGGTGTGATCAAGATGGTGCAGGCGATGCGGCACGGTGTGATGCCGCGCACCTTGCATGTGGATGAGCCGACCCCGCACGTGGACTGGTCGGCCGGTGCGGTGGAGCTGCTGACGGAGCCGGTCGAGTGGCAGGTGCAGGACAGACCTCGTCGGGCGGCGGTGTCATCGTTCGGGATCAGTGGCACGAACGCGCACGTGATCTTGGAGCAGGGTCCGGGTGTGGAGGCACCGGAGCTCCCGTCCGGGGTGCCGCATCAGGGGCCGGTGCCGTGGCTGGTTTCTGCGAAGTCCGCGGAGGCGTTGGCGGCGCAGGTGCAGCGGTTGGCCGTGTTGGATGCTGATGCTGTTGATGTCGGGTTCTCGTTGGCTACGACGCGGGCGTTGTTGCCGTATCGGGCTGTGGTGACTGATGTGTCGGCGCCGTTGGATGTCGTGCGGGTGGCTGACGGCAAGCTGGGTGTGTTGTTCCCGGGTCAGGGTGCGCAGTTCGCCGGCATGGGTGAGGGCTTGTATCGGGCGTATCCGGTTTTCGCGGCCGTGTATGACGAGGTGGTCGCGGCGTTCGGGTTCGATATCGATGCCGCGAGGCTGGACGAGACGCGGTTCACTCAGGCGGCGTTGTTCGCGGTTGAGGTGGCCACGTTCCGGTTGTTGCAGTCGTGGGGGGTGCGCCCGGATCTGTTGCTGGGGCATTCGATCGGTGAGCTGGCCGCCGCGCACGTGGCCGGACTGTGGTCGCTGGCGGATGCGGTGAAGGTGGTCGCGGCCCGAGGCAGTCTGATGCAGGCGCTGCCGTCGGGTGGGGCGATGGTGGCTGTCGCCGCGACCGAGGACGAGGTGATCGCGCGGCTTGTTGATGGGGTGTCGATCGCGGCGGTCAACGGCCCGCAGGCGGTGGTGATCTCCGGTGATGAGGATGCCGTGCTGGCGGTGGCGGCCGGGTTCGACAAGACGCGGCGGTTGCGGGTCAGTCATGCGTTCCATTCGGCGCGTATGGAGCCGATGCTGCGGGACTTCGCCGCCGTCCTGGAAGGCATCGATTTCGAGATGCCGTCGTTGGGCTGGATCTCGAATGTGACCGGTGAGCCGGTCGGTGTCGAGGTGATGGACCCGGAGTACTGGGTGCGGCAGGTCCGCCAGCCCGTCCGGTTCGCCGACGGCCTGGCCGCGATGCGTGCCGCCGGGGTGACCCGTTTCGTCGAGGTGGGCCCGTCGGGTGCGCTGACCGCTCACGTCGACGGGGTGTGTCTGCCCACGATCCGTAAGGGCCGTGACGAGCCGGACTCGTTGGTCAAGGCGCTGGCGGTGGCCGGCCCGGACTGGGTGAAGGTGTTCCCCGGTGCCCGGCGTATCGAACTGCCCACCTACGCCTTCCAACACCAGCGCTACTGGCTCGACGACGGCCTGCGCATGACTGACCCCCAGGGCCTCGGACTCGAGCCCGCCGAGCACCCGATGCTCGCCGCCGCCGTCCGGTCCGTCCACTCCGGCGAACTGCTGCTCACGGGCCGGCTGTCCTCCGACGCGTACCCCTGGCTGGCCGATCACGTCGTCCGGGGAACTGTCTTGGTTCCCGCGGCCGTTCTCGTCGAGCTGGTGTTGCACGCGGGACAGCACACCGGACACGGCGCGCTTGCCGAACTCACTGTCGAGGCGCCGTTGCCGCTCCCCGCCGGCCGCACGGTGTGGATCCAGGTCACCAGCACCCAGGGCGCCGACCCCGACTGCCGCGAGGTCCGGCTGCACGCCCGCTATGACGATGCCGACTGGACCACGCACGCCACCGGCACACTGACCCGTGCGGTGTCGGTCGACGCCGAGACAGCCGGCGCCTGGCCGCCTCCCGGCGCTGCCGCACTCGACGTCGGCGCGGTCTACGACGACCTGGACGCCCGGGGCCTCACCTACGGACCCGCGCTGCAGGGCCTGCAGCAGGTCTGGCAGCACGGCGACGATGTGTACGCGGAGGTCGCTCTCGCCGACGAGCACGACCCCGCCGGCTACGGCATCCATCCGGCGCTGCTCGACGCCGCCCTGCACGCGCTCGCCGCCGGTGCCGGGGGTGACGCGGCCGGCATGCCGTTCGCCTGGACCGGCGTGACGCTGACCGGGACCCCCGGACGCGTCGCCCGGGTGCACCTGGCGGCCGCCGGTTCCGGTCGATCGCTGCGGCTCATGGACGAGACCGGGCAGCAGGTGCTCACCGTCGGCTCATTGCTGGTCCGCCCCGTGCCGGCGGCGGCGCCGGCCGACTCGGAGACCGGGCTTCTCCAGGTGGTCTGGGAACCGCCGGCCGCGCCGGAGGCGCGGGATGGCGAGGTGACGCGATACGACGTCGCCGCCGGCACCGGCGATGTCGTCGCCGACACGCACGCGGCGACCGCGGCCGTGCTGGCGGCCGTGCGGCAACACGTCACGGCCGCGGGCACACTCGCGGTGGTGACCCGAGGCGCGACCGACGGCACCGACCCGGCTCACGCCGCCGTCTGGGGTCTGGTGCGCACCGCCCAGTCCGAGCACCCGGGCCGGTTCATGCTTATCGACATCGATGTGACAAACGCCTCCGACGAGGCGGTCACCCGCTGCCTGGGTCTGGCCGAGGACCAGATGGCGGTACGGGCCGGTGAGATCCACACGCCGCGGCTGAGGCCGGCCGCCGGCGCTGGTGCACCTCGGCTCGCCGACCCGGACGGCACCGTCCTGATCACCGGAGCCGGTGGTGCGCTCGCCGGAACCGTTGCCAGGCATCTCGCGGCCCACGGCGCGAGAAGGTTTCTGCTGCTCAGCCGACGCGGCCCGGCAGCACCCGGTGCAGATGCGCTCACTGCGGAACTGACCGCGCTCGGCGCGCAGGTGACGGCCATGGCCTGCGATGTGTCCGACCGCGCCAGCCTGGCCGAGGCCGTCTCCGGGCAGCGTCTGACCGGCGTGATCCACGCGGCCGGCGTACTCGACGACGGCGTGCTCGACGCGATGACCCCGGAGCGGCTGACCGGCGTCCTGCGGCCCAAGGCGGACGGCGCCTGGCTGCTGCACGAGGTGGCCGGCGACGTACCGATGTTCGTGCTGTTCTCGTCACTGGCCGGGACCGTTGGCTCGCCGGGGCAGGCGAACTATGCCGCCGCGAACGCGTTCCTGGACGGCCTTGCCGAGCACCGCCGCCGGCAAGGGCTGGCCGCCTCGTCGGTGGCGTGGGGGCCGTGGGCGGGCAGCGGCATGGCCGGTCGGCTCGACGGCGCGGAAAGCCGGCGCATGGCGCGCGGCGGGGTGGTCCCGCTCACCGACGAGAAGGCGCTCGCCCTGTTCGACGCGGCTCTGCGGTTCGGTGACGGCGCCACGGTCGCCGTCGGACTGGACCGTGCGGCGCTGCGCAGACGGTCGGCGGCCGACCGGATCCCGGCACTGTTGCGCAGCCTGGTCCCAGATCGCCGGCGCCGTACCGGCACGAGGCCGGTCGGTGACGGACGCGCACTGGCCGAGCGGCTGATCGGACTGGACCCGGCGCAACGTGTGCCGGCCCTGACCGCGCTGGTCCGCACCGAGGCGGCGGCCGTGCTGGGCCACGCCGACGCCGGCACGATCGGCGAGCGGGACGCGTTCAGCGAACTCGGCTTCGACTCGCTCGCCGCCGTCGAACTGCGTAACCGGCTGGACGCGGCGACCGGACTGCGGTTGTCCGCCAGCACCGTCTTCGACCATCCCAGCCCGCACGCGCTCGCGACCGAGCTTGCCGTGCTGCTCACCCCAGCCCTGACCGGGCCGTCGGTGCTCACCGAGATCGAGCGGCTGGCGGCGGCACTCGCCCGGATGCCGATCACCGGCGACGACGAACGGCACGAGGTCGGCACCCGCCTCAACGCGCTGGTCACCCGATGGAACGAGGTGGCCGGGGCGGCCGTGGAGCCGGCCGTGGCCGACCGGATCGACAGCGCCTCCGACGACGAACTCTTCGATCTCATCGACAAGAAACTCGGCAGGTCTTGATGGCGAACGAGGACAGGCTCCGCGAATACCTGCGTAAGGTCACCACCGAGCTGCACGCGACCGGTGACCGGCTGCGTGAGATCGAGGAGAAGCGGCGCGAGCCCATCGCGGTGGTGGCGATGAGCTGCCGCTATCCCGGCGGTGTCGGTTCGCCGGAGGACCTGTGGCGGCTGGCCGAGAGCGGCACCGACGCGATCGACGCGTTCCCGGCGGACCGCGGCTGGGACCCGAACGTGGTCGATCCGGCGCTGAGCCGGCCGGACACCACCTACACCGGCGCCGGTGGATTCCTGTCCGGCGCGGCGGACTTCGACCCGGGGCTGTTCAAGATCTCACCGCACGAGGCCTTGGCGATGGACCCGCAGCAGCGGCTGCTCCTGGAGGCTTCCTGGGAGGTGTTCGAACGGGCCGGGATCGACCCGCAATCGGTACGCGGCCGGCAGATCGCCGTGTTCGCCGGCGTGATGTACCACAACCACGCGGCGGGTCTGGGCGAGGTGCCCGAAGGGGTCGAGGCGCACCTGGGAACCGGCAGCGCCAGCAGCATCCTTTCCGGCCGGGTCGCGTACGCCTTCGGCCTGGAAGGGCCGGCCGTCACCGTCGACACCGCGTGCTCGTCCTCGCTGGTCGCGCTGCACCTCGCCGTGCAGGCGCTGCGCAACGACGAGTGCACGCAGGCCCTGGCGGCCGGCGTGACGGTGATGACCACTCCCGGGGCGTTCGTGGAGTACAGCAAGCAGGGCGCCCTCGCCCGCGACGGCCGGTGCAAGGCGTTCGGCGCCGGCGCGGACGGGATGGGCTGGTCCGAGGGCGTCGGTGTGCTGCTGCTCGAACGGCTCTCCGACGCACGCCGGCACGGTCATCAGGTGCTCGCCGTGATCCGCGGGTCTGCGGTGAACTCGGACGGTGCCTCCAACGGGCTGACCGCCCCGAACGGCCCGTCCCAGCAGCGGGTGATCCGCCGGGCGCTCGCCGACGCCGGACTGTCCGCCGTCGAGGTCGACGCGGTGGAGGCGCACGGCACCGGCACCCGCCTGGGCGACCTGATCGAGTCACAGGCGCTGATGGCCACGTACGGCCAGGACCGCACCGAGCCGCTCTACCTCGGCACCGTGAAGTCGAACCTTGGGCATGCGCAGGCCGCGTCCGGTGTGGCCGGGGTGATCAAAACGGTGATGGCAATCCGGCACGGCCGGCTCGCGCCCACCCTGCACGCCGCCGAGCCGTCGCCGCGAATCGACTGGACCGAGGGATCGGTCGAGCTGCTCACCTCCGGTCGGGACTGGCCGTCTACCGGGCGACCGCGCCGGGCCGGTGTGTCCTCCTTCGGCATGAGTGGCACCAATGTCCACGTCATCGTCGAGCAGGCGCCCGCCGACGAGCCCGCACCCGGACCGGCGCAGCCGTCCGGGCGGTTGCCCTACGTGTTGTCCGGCAAGACTCCGCAAGCACTGCGCGACCAGGCCGCCCGGCTCCTCGAGCATCTCGGCGCCACCCCGGACGCGGCACCGGCCGATGTGGCCTGGTCGCTGGCGACCACCCGCGCCAAACTTGACCACCGTGCCGCGGTGGTCACCGACGATGCGGCCGAGCTCCGCTCCGCCTTGAGCGCCCTGATCGCCGACGAGTCCACGCCGGCACTGGTCCGCGGCACGGCTCCGGCCACCATCGGGCCCGGCCCGGTGTTCGTCTTCCCCGGCCAGGGCTCGCACTGGCCCGGCATGGCAGCAGGCCTGCTGGACGTGTCGCCGGTCTTCGCCGAAAGCATCCGCGACTGCGCCCGTGCTCTCGAACCATATGTCGACTGGTCCCTGACAGGTGTGCTGCGCGAGACCTCCGGCGCGCCGGGCCTCGACCGCGTCGACGTTGTCCAGCCGGCCCTGTGGGCGGTGCTTGTCTCACTGGCCCGGGTGTGGCGCTCGTACGGCGTACACCCCGCAGCCGTGGTCGGTCATTCGCAGGGTGAGATCGCCGCGGCCTGCGTGGCCGGGGCGCTCACGCTCGACGACGGGGCGCGCGTGGTCGCACTGCGAAGCAGGGCGCTGCGGGCGATCGCCGGCCGCGGCGGCATGTTGTCCGTCGTCGACACCGAGCACAACGTGCGGGAACGCATCCGGGGTCATGGGGAACGGCTGTCCATCGCCGCGGTCAACGGCCCTCGCTCAGTGGTGGTCTCCGGGGACGCGGACGCCCTCCGCGACCTCGAACGAGAGCTGTCCCGAGCTCGAGTGATGCGCTGGGCGGTGCCCGGCACCGACTTCGCCGCCCACTCGGCGCACATCGACGATATTCGTGACGAGCTCGGACGGGTCCTGGCCGGCCTCAGTCCCGGGCCGTCGACGATCCCCTTCTACTCCGCGACGGTCGGGGACCGGGTCGACGGCGACACCCTGGACGGCGGCTACTGGTACCGCAACCTGCGTGGCACGGTACGGTTCGACGCCGCTACCCGTTCTTTGCTGCGGGACGGCTACCTGGCGTTCATCGAGTCCAGTCCACACCCCGCGCTGGCCCTCGGGCTGGCCGAGACGTTCATCGGCGCCGGCAGCCCGGCCGCCGCGATCGGCACGCTGCGCCGCGACGAGGACGCAGCACGCCGCCTGGCGCTGTCGGTCGCGGAGGCGTTCGCTCACGGCATCACCGTCGACTGGGCCGCCGTGTTCGCCGGCCGCGAGCCGCAGCGGACGGTGCTGCCGACATACGCGTTCCAGCACCGGCGGTTCTGGTTGGACGCCGCCCGACCGGAGCGGCATGGCCCGGATACCGACACCTGGCGTTACCGGGTCGGCTGGCGGCCGGTCGACATCCCGGACGACGCCGCTCTCCCGGACCGCTGGCTGGTGGTCGCGCCCGCCGGCCTGGAGCAGAACCTGCTACCGGACGCCCGTACTGTCCTGGTGGGCCCCGGCGACGACCGGGAACAGATCGCCGCCGCCGTGACCGCCGGTGAAGCGCCGATCGGAGTACTGTCCCTGCTCGCCCTCGACGATCACGCCGGGCCGGACGGTCCCGCCGTGCCGGCCGGCTTTGGCATGCAGGTCCGGCTGGCCCAGGCCCTGGGCGACGCCGGGGTGCGCGCTCCGCTCTGGATCGCCACCCGAGGCGCGGTCGCGGCCGGCGCCGGCGATGCGGTCGCCGCCCCCGGCCAGGCGTTGGCCTGGGGATTCGGCGGTGTCCTCGGTGCCGAGGCCCCGGACCGCTGGGGTGGCCTGGTCGACCTGCCCGCGGCCTTCGACGATACCGCCGCCGCCCGGCTGCGCGGCGTGCTCGCCGGTACCCATCAGGAGAACCAGCTGGCCGTACGCGCCGACGGTGTGTATGCCCGGCGGCTGACCCGGGCACCCTGGGGCACGGCTGCCGAACCGGCACGCTTCGCCCCGCGTGGCACCACCCTGATTACCGGCGGCACCGGCGCCCTCGGCTCGCACGTCGCTCGCAGGCTGGCTCGCAACGGTGCCGAGCACCTGCTTCTGATCAGCCGGCGGGGCGCGGATTCGCCCGGCGCCGCAGCCCTGGCCGACGAGCTGACCGCCCTCGGCGCCGAGGTCACCATCACCGCCTGCGACGCCGCCGACCGCGGGCAGCTGGCCGATCTGCTGGCCGGCGTTCCCGGTCACCGGCCTGTCACCGCGGTGCTGCACACCGCGGCGGCGCTGGACGACGCCCTGATCGACCGGCTTACGCCGGAACAACTCGACCGGGCGTTGCAGGCCAAGGTGACGGCCGCGGCGAACCTGCACGAGCTGACGCGGGACCTCGACCTCGAGGCGTTCGTGCTCTTCTCCTCGATCGGCGGCCTGTTCGGTGTACCCGGGCAGGGCAGCTACGGTCCTGGCAACGCCTACCTCGACGCGCTCGCGCAGCACCGCCGGGCCGCCGGCCTGCCCGCGGTCAGCGTCGCCTGGGGCCACTGGGCCGGAGGCGGCATCGGGGCGGGCGACGTCGAGGACACCTTCGCCCGGCTTGGTCTGCGGGCCATGGACCCGGCGCTCACCGTCCGGATCCTGGACCAGGCCGTCGAAGCGCAGGACACCACCCTGGTCGTGGTCGACCTCGACTGGACCCGGATCGCCACCGCCGAACCGCAGCCGCTGGTCCGGGACCTGCCCGAGGCCTACCGGGCGGCTGATCCCGCCGCCGCGCAGCCGGTGCGCCCGGTTGCGGACCCGGCGCTCGCCCTCGACCTGGTCCGCCGCGAGGCGGCCGCACTTCTCGGACACGACTCCCCGGCCACCCTGTCACCGCACCGTTCCTTCCAGGATCTCGGCTTCACCTCGCTCACCTCGCTGGAACTACGCAACCGGCTCGCCGCGCGTACCGGGCTGACCCTGCCGGCCACGTTGATCTTCGACCATCCCACCGTCGCCCAGCTCGCGGAGTTCCTGCGCGAGCAGGCAGGCGGCGATCGGCCCACCCCGGTCGCCGGCACGGCGCACGCTGCCGGTGATCCGCTCGCGATCGTCGGGATGAGCTGCCGTTTCCCCGGTGGGGCTGACACACCGGAAGACCTGTGGCGGATGCTTGTCGACGGTGTCGACGCGGTCACCGGCTTCCCCACCGACCGCGGCTGGGACCTGCGCGGCCTCTACCACCCCGACCCCGGACACGACGGCACCTCCTACGTCGCCGAGGGTGCCTTCCTGCACGGCGCGGCCGACTTCGACCCGGAATTGTTCGGCATCAGCCCGCGCGAGGCCCTCGCGATGGATCCGCAGCAGCGGCTGCTCCTGGAGACCGCGTGGGAGGCGTTGGAGCGGGCCGGTATCGCGCCGCGGTCGCTGCGCGGGTCCCGCACCGGCGTCTTCGCCGGCACCAACGGCCAGGACTACAGCCAAGTCCTACTGCGCTCGGAGGACCCGGTCGGCGGTCACATCGCGACCGGCAGTTCGGCCAGCGTGCTCAGCGGCCGCATCGCCTACACCTTCGGTCTGGAGGGGCCGGCCGTCACGGTCGACACCGCCTGCTCGTCCTCGCTTGTCGCGCTGCACCTGGCGGGCCAGTCGCTGCGGTCCGGCGAATGCTCCCTGGCACTCGTCGGTGGCGTCACGGTGACCTGCACCCCGGGTGTCTTCATCGAGTTCTCCCGCCAGCGCGGACTGGCGCCGGACGGGCGGTGCAAAGCCTTCGCGGACGCTGCCGACGGCACGGGCTGGGGGGAAGGCGCGGGCGTGCTCGTCGTCGAGCGGCTCTCCGACGCTCTCGCCGCCGGTCACCGAATTCTGGCGGTGGTCCGCGGCTCCGCGGTGAACTCCGACGGCGCCTCCAACGGGCTCACCGCGCCCAACGGTCCCGCGCAGCAGCGGGTGATCGAGCAGGCCCTGTCCGCGGCCGGCCTCACTCCGGACGCGGTCGACGTGGTCGAGGGCCACGGCACCGGAACCACGCTCGGCGACCCGATCGAGGCGCAGGCGCTCCTCGCCACCTACGGCCGCGACCGCGGGACACCGCTACATCTCGGCTCGATCAAATCGAACATCGGGCACACCCAGGCGGCAGCCGGCGTCGCCGGGATCATCAAGATGGTGCTCGCCATGCGGCACGGCATCGTCCCGCCGACGCTGCACGTCGACCACGCGTCGTCGCACGTGGACTGGTCATCCGGCGCCATCACCCTGCCCAGCTCAGCGGTGGGCTGGCCGGAGCGGGCCCGGCCGCGGCGGGCCGGCGTCTCCTCGTTCGGTATCAGCGGAACCAACGCACACGTCATCCTGGAGCAGGCGCCGGAGATGCCGCAGGCTGCGCCCGCCGCTGCGCCGCCCCGGCCGGTCCTGCTGCTCTCGGGTCACTCGGCGGCGGCCCTCGACGCCCAAGGCGACCGGCTCGACGCCCACCTGGCCGCCGGCGCCGATCCCGTCGCCGTAGCCCGCGCGCTGGCCACCACCCGCTCCCACTTGGAGCATCGGGAGGCACGTCTGGCTGACCGCCGAATCCGCGGCATCGCCAGACCCGGCGGGCTCGCCGCGCTCTTCGCTGGTCAGGGCACCCAGCGCCTCGCCATGGGGCGGCCCTTGCATGCGGCCTTCCCGGTCTTCGCCACCGCGTGGGACGCCGTCTGCGCGGAACTGGACCGGAACCTCGACCGTCCGCTCGCCGAGGTGGTCAACGGCGACGCCGCCGCGCTCGACCGCACCGAGTACAGCCAGCCCGCCCTCTTCGCGCTCGAGGTCGCCCTGTACCAGCTGCTCGAGTCGTACGGGATCACCCCCGACTGCCTGCTCGGACACTCCGTCGGCGAGCTGGCCGCCGCGCATGTCGCCGGGGTGCTGTCCCTGCCGGACGCGGCAGCCGTTGTCGCGGCCCGTGGGCAGCTCATGCAGCGACTACCGGCCGGCGGAACGATGATCTCCGTGTCGGCCGCTGAGGAAGAGATCGTCCCGTTCCTCACCGAGGGCGTCTCGGTCGCCGCGGTCAACGGTCCCCGGGCGGTCGTCCTCTCCGGTGACGAAGAGGCCGTCACCGCGGTCGCTGCGCGCTTCGGCAAAACCCGGCGGCTGCGGGTGAGCCATGCGTTCCACTCGGCGCGGATGGACGGCATGCTCGACGACTTCCGTGCCGTCGTCGGCTCGGTCGAGCTGCACGAGCCGCGGCTGCCGATCATCTCCACGCTGACCGGCTCCCTGCTGACCGAGGCCACCGACCCGGAGTACTGGGTACGCCAGGTGCGTCACGCGGTCCGTTTCGGCGAGGCGGTCGGCGCGGCACACGCGACGGGTGCCCGTACCTTCCTCGAACTGGGCCCGGACGGCACCCTCACCGCTCTCGCCCAGGACACCGTCTCCGACCCGGAGGCCGGTTTCGTGCCGGCGTTGCGCAAGGAAGGCGCGGACGACGAAAGCCTGATGGCGGCGCTGGCCGGGTTGCACGTCCGCGGCGTGGCCGTGGACTGGCCCGGCTGTCTGGGTGCCGCCGGCATCCCGGCCGAACTGCCCACGTACGCGTTCCAGCGCCGGCGCTTCTGGCCCATCCTGCCGGCCGCTCCCGGCACGGGGCTGCGGTATCGAGTCGACTGGACGCCCCTGGACCTGCCGGTGACGCCTGCCGCCGGCGCCTGGCGCGTCCCGCCCGGCCTCGCGGACGCGCTGCGCGGGCGTGGCCTGGCCGTCGCCGGTGACGGTCCGGTCGCCGGGGTGCTCTGCTGCCCCACCGACCCCGCCGAACTGCTCGACGCGGTACGTCGTGCGGACGCGCCGGTCTGGTGTGTCACCTGGGGATCAGGTGCCGCCCAGGCTGCTGTTCAGGGTTTCGGCCGGGTTGTCGCTCTGGAACAGCCCACCCGCTGGGGTGGGTCGATCGAGATGCCTGAGGAGCCGGACGAGCTGGCGTACGACCGCCTCTGCGCCGCACTCGGCGGTGCCGAGGATCAGATCACCGTACGGGACACCGGAGTGCACGCCCGGCGCCTCGTCCCCGCCGACGACACGCCGGTGGCGCCGTGGCAGCCGACCGGCACCCTGCTGATCTCCGGCGGGACCGGTGCACTCGGCGGGGCCGTCGCGCGCTGGGCCACCGGTGTGGATCACCTCGTGCTGGTCAGCCGCCGTGGCCTGGAGGCGCCCGGTGCGGTCGCGCTGCGGGACGAGATCGCCGCCCGCGGTGCCCGCGTCACGGTGGCGGCCTGCGACGTGCAGGACCGGGGCGCGGTGCAGGACCTGCTGAACTCCCTGGACGAGCCGGTGCACGCCGTGGTGCACGCGGCCGGGGTCGCCCACCTCACCCCACTCGACGAACTCAGCGCCGGCGAGATCGACGAGGTGATGGCCGGCAAGGTCAGGGGAGCCGTCAACCTCTCCGAGGCGCTGCCGGACGTGGACGCCTTCGTCCTGTTCTCGTCGATCGCCAGCACCTGGGGTGGCGGTGGGCAGGCTGCCTACGCGGCCGCCAATGCGGCCCTCGAAGCGCTCGCCGAGGACCGCAGACGCCGCGGTCAGGCCGCCACCGCGATCGCGTGGGGGCCCTGGGACGCGGGCATGACCGGTGACGCACCGGCCGGTGAGCTGAGCCGCCGCGGGCTGGTCCCGATGCCGCCCGCGACAGCCCTCGATGCACTGGCCGGCGCGGTCGGCCGGGACGACACCGTCGTCACCGTCGCGGACGTCGACTGGGATCGCTTCCTTCCCGCTTTCACCGCGCGGCGCCGTAGCCCGCTGCTGCAGGGGCTGGCCGCCCCCGCGCCGGCGCCGGCCGGAAGTCCAGCCGCAGCCGTGTCCACCAGCCTCGACGCCCTGCTGCACCTGGTCCGACAGGAGGCCGCCGCCGTGCTCGGGCACCGGAGCATCGACGAGGTGGCTGCCGGGCGTGCCTTTCACGACGCCGGGTTCGACTCGCTGACCGCGGTCGAGCTACGCAACCGGCTGACCGCCGCTACCGGCCTGTCACTGGCGTCCACCGTCGTCTTCGACCATCCGGAACCGGCCGCACTCGCCGCACATCTGCACGCCGAGCTGGGCGGCACCGGCGCGGCCGAGGCGGCCACCGCGCCGCGCCCGGACGACACCGACCCGATCGTGCTGGTCGGCATGGCGTGCCGGCTGCCCGGCGAGATCCACGACCCGGACGACCTCTGGCGGCTGCTCGCCGCGGACGGCGACGCGATCGGGCCGCTGCCCACCGACCGCGGATGGCGCCTCGACGAGGCCGGCGCTTACACCACGGCCGGGGGGTTCCTGCCCGGGGCCGCCGGCTTCGACGCCGACTTCTTCGGGATCAGCCCACGCGAGGCCCTGGCCATGGATCCGCAGCAGCGACTCGTCCTGGAATCGTCCTGGGAGGCCTTGGAACGCGCCGGCATCGACCCCGGCGCGCTGCGCGGCAGCGAGACTGGCGTCTTCGTGGGTGCGGCCGCCCTCGGGTACGGCTCCGGCCTCGACGGTGCGGAACAGGGCGTCGGCGGCCATCTGCTGACCGGCAGCGCGACAAGCGTCCTGTCCGGGCGCATCGCGTACGCGCTCGGCCTGCGGGGCCCGGCCATGACGCTCGACACCGCGTGCTCGTCGTCGCTGGTGGCGCTGCATCTCGCCGGGCAGTCACTGCGCGCCGGGGAGTGCTCCCTGGCGCTGGTCGGCGGTGTGGCAGTGATGGCCACCGTCGACACGCTCCGCGAGTTCGGCAGGCAGGGCGGCCTCGCGCCGGACGGCCGGTGCAAGTCGTTCAGTGCGTCGGCGGATGGTACGGGCTGGTCCGAGGGTGTGGGGATGCTCGTGGTGGAGCGGCTCTCGGACGCGCAGCGCAACGGTCATCCGGTGCTGGCGGTGGTTCGCGGTAGTGCGGTGAATCAGGATGGTGCGTCGAACGGTTTGACGGCGCCGAATGGTCCGTCGCAGCAGCGGGTGATCCGGCAGGCTCTCGCCAACGCCGGTTTGGCTCCGGCCGAGGTTGATGTGGTGGAGGCGCACGGCACGGGGACGACGTTGGGTGATCCGATCGAGGCGCAGGCGCTTCTCGCTACGTATGGGCAGGACCGTGAGCGGCCGTTGCGGCTGGGGTCGGTGAAGTCGAATATCGGGCACACGCAAGCAGCCGCGGGCACCATCGGCGTGATCAAGATGGTGCAGGCGATGCGGCATGGTGTGATGCCGCGCACGTTGCATGTGGATGAGCCGACTCCGCAGGTGGATTGGGAGTCGGGTGCGGTGGAGTTGTTGACTGAGCCGGTCGAGTGGCAGG
>NZ_JAHWGU010000057.1 GCF_020873875.1 Actinoplanes sp. DH11 | reverse complement strand
CGCGGTTCACTCAGGCGGCGTTGTTCGCGGTTGAGGTGGCCACGTTCCGGTTGCTGCAGTCGTGGGGGGTGCGCCCGGATCTGTTGCTGGGGCATTCGATCGGTGAGCTGGCCGCCGCGCACGTGGCGGGACTGTGGTCGTTGGCGGATGCGGTCAAGGTGGTCGCGGCCCGGGGTGCGTTGATGCAGGCGCTGCCGTCGGGTGGGGCGATGGTGGCTGTCGCCGCGACCGAGGACGAGGTGATCGCGCGGCTTGTTGATGGGGTGTCGATCGCGGCGGTCAACGGCCCGCTGGCGGTGGTGATCTCCGGTGATGAGGATGCCGTGCTGGCGGTGGCGGCCGGGTTCGACAAGACGCGGCGGTTGCGGGTCAGTCATGCGTTCCATTCGGTGTTGATGGAGCCGATGCTGCGGGAGTTCGCCGCTGTCTTGCAGGACATCGATTTCGAGATGCCGTCGTTGGGCTGGGTTTCGAATGTGACCGGTGAGCCGGTCGGTGTTGAGGTGATGGATCCGCAGTATTGGGTGCGGCAGGTCCGCCAGCCGGTCCGGTTCGCTGACGGCCTGGCCGCGATGCGTGCCGCCGGGGTGACCCGGTTCGTCGAGGTGGGCCCGTCCGGTGCGCTCGCGACGCACGTCGACGGGGTGTGTCTGCCCACGATCCGCAAGGGCCGCGACGAGGCCACCTCGATCGTGCAGGCGCTGGCGGTGGCCGGCCCGGACTGGGTGAAGGTGTTCCCCGGTGCCCGGCGTATCGAACTGCCCACCTACGCCTTCCAACACCAGCGCTACTGGCCTTCCGCCCCCCGGCCCGTCGAGGCGGACACCGCCTTCTGGCAGGCTCTTGAGGCCGACGACCTCGGCGCACTCGGCCTTTCCGGCGTCGAGTCGGTGCGCGAAGCGCTGCCGGTCCTCGCCGGGTGGCGGCAACGGGTCCGCGACTCCGAGACCATCGACGGGTGGCGGTACCACGTCTCCTGGACTCCGGTCGTGACGGGCGCCCCCGCCGCCGGCGGCCGATGGTATGTCCTCGGCACCGAGCTCGCCACGGTGCTGCGTGACGCCGGACTCGATGTGACCACAGAGCCGGACCCGGACGTGTCCGGAGTGCTGGCTGATCTCGACGACCCCACCGACGTGTTAGCCCTGCTGCGCGAACTCAGCCGTGCCGGTGTCACCGCCCCGCTTTGGGTGTCCACCCGTGGTGCCGTCAGCACCGGCCGCGACGACGTCGCCCCGGACCCGGTAGGCGCCCAGGTGTGGGGCCTCGGCCGGGTCGCTGCCCTGGAACACTCCGACCGCTGGGGTGGTCTCATCGACCTGCCCGCGGTCCTCGACGACCGGGTAGCTCGCCTGCTGACAGCCGCCCTGACCGGCGGCGAGGACCAGATCGCGGTGCGGGGCACCGGGGTCTACGCCCGCCGGATCACCCATGCCCCGGCCGCTCCCGGCGGTGCCTGGAGCGCCTCCGGCACCGTTCTGATCACCGGCGGGACCGGCGCGCTCGGCCTACGGGTCGCGCGCTGGGTGGCCGATCGCGGTGCCGGGCACATCGTGCTGCTGAGCCGCCGCGGAGCTGTCGACGACCAGGTCGCGGCCGAGTTCGCGGAACGCGGGGTACGACTCGACGTGGTGGCGTGCGACATCACCGACCGGGCCGCGCTGGCCCGGGTCGCGGAGGGCAGGGACATCCGCACGGCTGTGCACGCCGCCGGCTCCGCAACCATGCTGCCGCTGGCAGAGCTGACCTCTGAGGCGTACGCCGCGGCGGTCGACGCCAAGGTCATTGGCGCGCTGAACCTCGACGCGGTCCTCGGCGACGACCTCGACGCCTTCGTGCTCTTCTCCTCGATCGCCGGGGTGTGGGGTGGCGGCGGCCAGGCCGCGTACGCCGCCGGCAACGCCGCCCTGGACGCCCTGGCCTTGGCCCGCCGTGCCCGGGGAGCGGTGGCGACCGCGATCGCCTGGGGCCCGTGGGCCGACGGCGGGATGGCCGACGGGGCCGTCGAAACCGATCTACGCCGCCGCGGCCTGCCGGCGATGGACCCGGAACGTGCCCTCTTAGCTCTGGACCGGGCGCTGGCCGGCGACGACACCGCCGTCGTCGTCAGCGACGTCGACTGGTCGCGGTTCGCGCCGTCGTTCTGTGCGCTGCGGCCCAGCCCACTGCTCCGCGACCTGCCGGAGGCGGCCGAAGCGCTGCGGGGTGACGAGGCAGGCGACACCGCCGTCGCGTTCCGTGACCAGTTGCTCGCCCTCGGCTCGGACGACCGGAGCCGAGCCCTCCTGGACCTGGTCCGTACGTCCGCGGCGGCCGTGCTCGGGCACCGGGATCCCGAACCGGTCGGCGCCACCGTGGCGTTCCGGGAGCTGGGCTTCGACTCGCTTGCCGCAGTCGAACTGCGCAACGGTCTCCGAACGGCGATCGGTCTGGTCATCCCGACCACCGCGGTCTTCGACCACCCGAATCCGGCCGCGCTTGCCGCGTTCCTGCACACGCTGCTGGCCGGCGAGGACACCGTGACGGACGAGCCGGTGGCCGCCGCGCCGCCGGCCGGCGACCCGATCGTGATCGTCGGCATGAGCTGTCGCTTCCCCGGGGATGTGCACGATCCCGAAGAATTGTGGCGACTGGTGGTGAACGGGACCGACGCGATCACGCCGATGCCGGAGGAACGCGGCTGGGACCTGGCGGCCCTCTACGACCCGGACCCGGACGTGCCCGGCACCGCGTACGTCACCGAGGGCGGTTTCGTGCTCGACGCGGATCGTTTCGACCCCGGCTTCTTCGGGATCAGCCCGCGTGAGGCCCTCGCCATGGACCCTCAGCAGCGGATGCTGCTGGAGGTCTCTTGGGAGGCCGTGGAACGAGCGGGCATCGACCCGCTGTCGTTGCGCGGCAGCCGTACCGGGGTCTTCGCCGGAACCAACGGCCAGGACTACACCGCTCTGTTCTTCCGCTCGCCGGACAGCGCCGACGGGCACACCGCCACCGGCAACGCCGCCAGCGTCGTCTCCGGCCGGTTGTCCTACACCCTCGGGCTGGAAGGTCCTGCGGTCACCGTCGACACCGCCTGCTCCTCCTCGCTCGTCGCCCTGCACCTGGCCGGTCAGGCTCTGCGGTCCGGTGAGTGCACGCTCGCCCTGGCCGGCGGTGTCACGGTGATGGCGACGCCCGGCGCGTTCGTCGAGTTCAGCCGGCAGCGCGGCCTCGCCGCAGACGGCCGGGTCAAGGCGTTCGCCGACGGCGCCGACGGTACCGCCTGGGGTGAGGGCGCGGGCATGCTGCTCCTGGAACGGCAGTCCGACGCGATCGCGAACGGGCACCCGATCCTCGCCGTGGTCCGGGGCAGCGCGGTCAACCAGGACGGGGCCTCGAACGGTCTCACCGCCCCCAACGGGCCCGCGCAGCAGCGCGTGATCCGACAGGCGGTGGCCGCCGCGGGCCTGACGGCTGGACAGATCGACGTAGTCGAGGGGCACGGCACCGGCACCACGCTCGGTGACCCCATCGAGGCGCAGGCACTGCTGGCCACCTACGGCCGGGACCGGCCCGCGGATCGGCCGCTCTACCTCGGCTCGGTCAAGTCGAACATCGGCCACACCCAGGCCGCCGCCGGCGTCGCCGGCATCATCAAGATGGTCAAGGCGCTGGAGCACGGTACGCTGCCGCGCACCCTGCACGTGGACCGGCCGTCGTCACACGTGGACTGGGCCAGCGGTGCGGTGACGCTCCTGACCGATCAGGTCGACTGGCCGCGCACCGGGGAGCCGAGGCGGGCGGCGGTGTCCTCGTTCGGTATCAGCGGGACCAACGCGCACGTCATCCTGGAGGAGCCGCCGACGTCGCCGGTGTCGCCCCCCGCCGAGCGCCCCGGGCTGCCGGCGACGCCGCTGCTACTGTCCGCCAAGTCGCCGGCGGCACTGCGGGATCAGGCCAGCCGGCTGCTCGACGTCGATGCGGACCCGCTGGACGTGGCCTGGTCGCTCGCCACCACCCGCTCCGCGCTCCCGTACCGGGCCGTGGTGCTGGACCGTGAGCAGCTCACCGCCGGGACGTTCGAGACGGTACGGGCGGACGGTCCGGTCGGCATGCTCTTCCCCGGTCAGGGTGCGCAGTTCGCCGGCATGGGCGATGGACTGTACCGGGCATACCCGACGTACGCGGCGGCATACGACGCGGTGACGGCCGAGTTCGGTTTCGGTATCGACGCGGAGCGACTCGATGAGACCCGCTTCACCCAGGCCGCGCTGTTCGCGGTGGAGGTGGCGACCTACCGGCTGCTCGAGTCGTGGGGAGTGCGGCCTGATCTGCTGCTCGGCCACTCGATCGGCGAGCTGGCCGCCGCCCACGTCGCCGGCCTGTGGTCCCTGGCGGACGCGGTGAAGGTGGTCGCCGCTCGCGGTGCCCTGATGCAGGCCCTGCCGCCCGGCGGAGCCATGGTGGCGATACGGGCCGGTGTGGATGAGGTCGTGCCCTACCTGACCGACGATGTGTCGATCGCGGCGGTCAACGGCCCGCAGGCAGTGGTGATCTCCGGTGACGACGAGGCGGTGCTGGCGGTCGCCTCCCGCTTCGATAAGACGCGGCGGTTGCGGGTCAGTCACGCGTTCCACTCCGCCCTGATGGAGCCGATGCTCGACGACTTCGCCGCGGTGCTGCGGACCGTCGAGTTCGCCACGCCGACCTTGCGCTGGGTCTCCGACGTGACCGGCGCGATCGCTGGTGACGAGGTGCGCACCCCCGCCTACTGGGTGCGGCAGGTGCGCCGGACAGTCCGTTTCGCGGACGGCATCGCCACCATGAAGCAGGCCGGCATCACCACGTTCCTCGAGGTGGGACCGTCCGGCTCACTCGCCGCGCACGTCGACGCGCCGTGCCTGCCGACCGTGCGCAAGGGCCGCGACGAGGCCCGTACGGTGGTCGCCGCGCTCGCTGCGGTGGACGTCGACTGGCAGGCATTCTTCGCCGGTTCCGGCGCTGTCCGGGTCGGCTTGCCCACGTACCCCTTCCAGCGCAAGCGTTACTGGCCGGCCCCGCCGCTCGCAGCGCCGGCGCCGGCACCGGTCGCCGGTACGCCGGCCACTGAGACGGCGTTCTGGGACGCGGTGGAAAGGCGTGACCTCTCCGCTCTCACCGGCGATCTGGAACTCCGCGCCGATCAGCCGCTCGGTGATGCGCTGCCGATGCTTTCCCGCTGGCGGCGCCGCTCGCAGGTCGACGCGTGGCGATACGGCGTACGGTGGACCGCGCTGCGCACCGAGCTCACCGGCGTGCCTGCGGGTCGCTGGCTGCTGATCACCAGCGACGACAGGCCGCTGTTGGCCGACTCGTTGCGGGAGACCGGTGCCGAGGTCACGGTCACCGACGGCACCGATCAGGGCATCCTCGCCGGCCACGCCGACGCGGTCGGCGTGCTCGCTACGATCGGCGGCCCGGAGGCGCCGGCCGAACTGACCGCGTTGCTGCGCGACCTCGAGACGGCCGGTGTCACCGCGCCGTTGTGGGCGCTGACCCGGGCCGCGGTCAGCACCGACCGGACCGATACACCGCCCGACCCGGTGCAGGCGCAGGTGTGGGCGCTCGGCCGGGTGGCCGGGCTGGAGATGCCGCATCGCTGGGGCGGCCTGATCGATCTGCCCGAGGTGATCGACGAGCGGGCCGCCGGCCGGATCCGCGCCGTACTCTCCGGCATCGGTGAGGATCAGGTCGCGGTCCGCCCGTCCGGGGTCTATGCGCGCCGGGTGGTCCGGGCCCAAGCCGCGTCCGGCGGGTCATGGACAACGCGCGGCACCACGCTCGTCACCGGCGGCACCGGAGCGCTCGGCCTGCGGGTGGCACGCTGGGCCGCCGATCGGGGCGCGACCCGGGTCGTGTTGCTCAGCCGTCGGGGCGCGGCGCCCGAAGGGCTGGCCGAGGAGTTCCGCGACCGGGGAGTACGGCTGGACGTGCATGCCTGTGACGTCACCGACCGGGCCGCTCTGACGGCCGTCGCCGACCGCCTCGCTGCGGAAGGGGAACCGGTGCGCGTCGTCATCCACGCCGCCGGGGTGCCCGGCATCAAGCCGCTCGCCGAGATCGACGCCGTGGCGCTGGCCGCTGCCACCTCGGCCAAGGTCACCGGAGCGGTGCACCTCGATGCCGTGTTCGACGGTGCCGAGCTGGACGCGTTCGTGCTCTTCTCGTCCATCGCCGGGGTGTGGGGCAGTGGCGGGCAGGGCGCCTATGCCGCGGCCAACGCCGCCCTGGACGCGCTGGCTGCGGCCCGTCGCGCCCGTGGGGCGAAGGCCACCGCGATCGCCTGGGGACCGTGGGCGGACGGTGGGATGGCCGCCGACAGCTCCGCCGAGGCTGACCTGCGCCGCCGAGGGCTGCCTGCGATGGCGCCGGAGCTCGCCCTGCTCGCGCTGGAGCAGTCCCTCGCCGCCGACGACACCGCGGTGACCGTCGCCGACGTCGAGTGGAACCGGTTCGCCCGTGCCTTCACGGCGCTGCGGCCCAGCCCGCTGCTCGTCGAGCTGACCGATGCCGTGGAGGCCGTGCACGCAGGGGAGCCGGAGTCCGCCGACGAGGATGTGGCCGAGCGGCTGCGTACCCGTCTGGCCGAACTGAGCCCCGGTGAGCAGGATGCCGAGCTCCAAGAGCTGGTCCGCGGCCAGGTGGCCGCGGTCCTCGGGTTCGGTGACCCGGGTGAGGTGCCGGCCGGCACCGCGTTCGGTGACCTCGGCTTCGATTCGCTGATGGCTGTCGAGCTGCGCGGCAAGCTGACCGCGGCGACCGGACTGGCGCTACCGGCCGGCCTGGCCTTCGACTACCCGAGCGTCGAGGCCACCGCCCGGCACCTGCGCGACGGCCTGGTCGAGGACGCGGTGACCGGGGTGAGCCTGCTGTCCGAACTCGACAAGCTGGAGGCCGCCATGGTCGTCAACGCCCCGGATGAACTGACCCGCGCCAAGATCGCGGTCCGGGTGCAGGCGTTCCTGGCCAAGTGGTCGCAGCCGACAGCAACCCCTGCCGGGAACGGGTCGGGGGTGCTCGACCAGCTCGGATCGGCCAGCGACGACGAAATCTTCACCTTCATCAACGACCAGCTGGGGCGTACGGATTGACGATGGCCCCCGCAGGGGAGGGGTCGGCTTAGGGGTTGTCGGCCCTCACCCGGTCCCATAGCTTGGTTCTACCAGCCGCATCAAACCTCTGAATCCGCATTGCCAGGCAATGTGGTGCGCTGCCTTCTGCTTGTCTGGGTGGATTTAATGGCGAATGAAGATACGCTGCGAGACTACCTGAAATGGGTTACTGCGGATTTGCATCAGACTCGTCAGCGCCTTCAGGATTTCGAGGCACTGGAGTCCGCACCGATCGCCATCACCGCGATGAGCTGTAGATTCCCTGGTGGGGTACGAACGCCGGAAGAACTGTGGCAGCTGGTCGCGGCCAGCACCGACGCCATTTCAGAGTTCCCCGGCGACCGCGGCTGGAATGTCAGCTCCGGACAGTTCGCTTCCACTGAAGGCGGATTTCTCGACGACGTCGCGTCTTTCGACGCCGACTTCTTCGGCATTTCCCCGCGTGAGGCGCTTTCCATGGATCCGCAGCAGCGGCTTCTGCTGGAATGCTCCTGGGAGGCACTGGAAAGCGGCGGTATGGCGCCGCACACATTGCGCGGCAGCAGCACCGGCGTCTTCGTCGGTACCACCAGCCAGGACTACCGCGCGGTGCTGCACATGGCACCCGAGGCCTCGGAAGGGTACGCGCTCACCGGCACCGCAGCCAGCATCCTGTCCGGCCGCATCGCCTACGTCCTCGGGCTGGAAGGCCCGGCACTGACCGTGGACACCGCCTGCTCCACCTCGCTCGTCGCCTTGCATCTGGCCGCCACCGCGCTGCGCCGCGGTGAGTGTTCCCTGGCGCTGGCCGGCGGTGCCACCGTGATGTCCACGCCCAGTGCGTTCAGCGGGTTCAGTGAGCACGGGGGCCTCGCCGCCGACGGCCGTTGCAAGGCGTTCGCTGCCACCGCCGACGGCACCGCGTGGGCCGAGGGCGTCGGCGTTCTGGTCCTCGAACGCCTCGCGGACGCCCGCCGCAACGGCCATCCGGTGCTGGCGACGCTGCGCGGGTCCGCCGTGAACTCGGACGGCGCCACCAACGGGTTGACGGCGCCCAACGGACCGTCCCAGCAGCGCGTAATCCTGCAGGCGCTCGCCAACGCCAAGCTGTCCGCCGCGGACGTGGACGTGGTGGAGGCGCACGGCACGGGCACCACGCTGGGCGATCCCATCGAGGCGGAGGCGCTGCTGGCCACGTACGGCAAGGACCGCCCCGGCGGGCGCCCGCTGCGGCTGGGGTCGGTGAAGTCCAACATCGGCCACACCCAGGCGGCGGCCGGCATGGCCGGTGTCATCAAGATGGTCATGGCGATGCGGCATGACATGCTGCCCCGCACCCTGCACATCTCCCGGCCGACGTCCTTGGTGCCCTGGGCGGCCGGCGGTGTGCGGCTGCTCGACCAGCCCGTGCCGTGGCCGCGCGGTGGGCGGACCCGTCGCGCGGGCGTCTCGTCGTTCGGCATGAGCGGCACCAACGCGCACGTCATCATCGAGGAACCGGCCGAGCCGGCGCCCGAGACCGCCCCCGGCGATCCCGACCGGTCCGGCCCGGGGCCGGATTGGACCGCGCCGGTCCTGCCGTGGGTGCTGTCGGCGCGTTCCCGGCCGGCCCTGCGGGCCCAAGCGGCGCGGTTGCTCGACCACCTGGCGGGTGCCGCCCACGAACCCGTCGACGTGGCGTGGTCGCTGGTGAGCACCCGGTCCTCGCTCGAGCACCGTGCGGTGGTCCTGGACGCCGGGCAGCTGGCGACACTGGCCGACGGCACACCGGACCCTGAGGTCGTCACCGGTGTGGTGTCGGACGGCGGCGTCGGCCTGCTCTTCCCGGGTCAGGGTGCGCAGTTCGCCGGCATGGGTGAGGGCTTGTATCGGGCGTATCCGGTTTTCGCGGCCGTGTATGACGAGGTGGTCGCGGCGTTCGGGTTCGATATCGATGCCGCGAGGCTGGACGAGACGCGGTTCACTCAGGCGGCGTTGTTCGCGGTTGAGGTGGCCACGTTCCGGTTGTTGCAGTCGTGGGGGGTGCGCCCGGATCTGTTGCTGGGGCATTCGATCGGTGAGCTGGCCGCCGCGCACGTGGCGGGTTTGTGGTCGTTGGCGGATGCGGTGAAGGTGGTCGCGGCTCGGGGCAGTCTGATGCAGGCGCTGCCCACGGGTGGGGCGATGGTGGCTGTCGCCGCGACCGAGGACGAGGTGGTGGCGCGGCTTGTTGATGGGGTGTCGATCGCGGCGGTCAACGGCCCGCAGGCGGTGGTGATCTCCGGTGATGAGGATGCGGTGCTGGCGGTGGCGGCCGGGTTCGACAAGACGCGGCGGTTGCGGGTCAGTCATGCGTTCCATTCGGCGCGTATGGAGCCGATGCTGCAGGACTTCGCCGCTGTCCTTGACGAGGTGGTCTTCGCGGCGCCGTCGTTGGGCTGGGTTTCGAATGTGACCGGCCAGCCGGTCGGTGTCGAGGTGATGGACCCGCAGTACTGGGTGCGGCAGGTCCGCCAGCCCGTCCGGTTCGCCGACGGTGTCGCCGCGATGCGTGCCGCCGGGGTGACCCGATTCATCGAGGTGGGCCCGTCCGGTGCGCTCGCCGCGCACGTCGAGGACCTCTGCCTGCCGACCCTCCGCAAAGGACGGGACGAGGCCAGGGACGTCGTCGCCGCCCTTGCCGGGGCGCATGTGCACGGCGTATCCGTCGACTGGACCGCGTTCTTCGCCGGTTCCGGCGCCCAGCGGATCGACCTGCCCACGTACGCCTTCCAGTCGCAGCGCTACTGGCCGTCCGCCGCTGGTGACGCGGCAGGTGCCGCAGACCCCGCCGATGCCCGGTTCTGGGACGCCGTCGAGCGCGAGGACATGGCGGCGATGCGCTCGGCGATGGACGTCGAGGAGGAAGCCACCGCCCTGGAGCCCGCCCTGCCCCTGCTCGCCTCCTGGCGGCGGCGGCGCCGGATCGGCTCGGCCGTCGACGCCTGGCGGTACCGGATCGTCTGGAAACCGGTCACCGTCACCCGGACCGCCCGGCCGGCCGGTGTCTGGTGGCTGCTCGGTGAGCCCGGCGAACCCACCGACACTCTCGCCGCCGGACTGCGCACCCACGGCGCCGACGTGCGGATCCTGACCGGCACCGCTGACCTCGCCGGGCAACCCGAACCGGCCGGCATCATCTCCCTGCTGGCCTTGCACCGCGCAGACGACGGCAACACCGCCGTCCCGGCCGGCCTGGCCCGCACCGATGCCCTGATCAAGGCGCTCGGTGCGGGGGCCGCGCCGTTGTGGGTGCTCACCCGGGGGGCCGTCAGCGCCGGTCGCTGGGACGCCGCGCCGGAACCGTCGGCCGCGATGACCTGGGGATACGGCCGGGTCGCCGGCGTCGAGTTCCCTCAGCGCTGGGGCGGGCTGCTCGACCTGCCGGACATCCTCGACGAGCGCGCCATCGACCGGATCTGCGCGATCCTGGGCGCACGCGCCGAGGACCAGATCGCCGTCCGCGCCTCCGGGGTCTTCGCTCGCCGGTTGGTGCGGGCGCCGCGGACGACGACGCCCGCCCTCACACCGTGGAAGCCCCGCGGCACCGTACTGATCACCGGTGGAACCGGGGCGATCGGCCGCCGGATGGCACGCTGGCTCGCCGGCGCCGGCGCCGAACACGTGGTGGTGACCAGCCGCCGCGGTCCGGACGCGCCAGGTGCCGACACGCTCCGCGACGAGCTGACCGGCCTGGGCGTACGGGTCACCGTGGCCGCCTGCGACGTCGCCGACCGATCCGCCGTGACGGAACTCGTCAACCGGCTGCGTGCGGGCGGCGAGACCGTCACCGCTGTCCTGCACACCGCCGGCGTCGGCCAGCTCAGCGCGATCGGCGACACCGACGCCGCGGCGTTCGAACAGGTCGTGGACGCGAAGGTGGCCGGCGCCGTCAACCTGAGCGAGGCCTTCGCCGGGCAGCCGCTCGACGCGTTCGTGCTCTTCTCCTCCATCGCCGCGGTGTGGGGCAGCGGCGGACAGGGCGCGTACGCGGCGGCCGGCGCCTACCTCGACGCCCTGGCCGAGCAGCGGCGTGCCGCCGGCCTCCCGGCGACCTCGGTGGCCTGGGGTGTCTGGGGCGGGGGCGGGATGGCCGACGGCGAGACCAGCCGGCACCTGAGCAAGCGCGGCCTGTCGCCGATGGACCCCGACCTGGCGCGCACCGCGCTGTGCGCCGCGGTCGACCACGGCGAGGCGGCCGTCACGGTCGCCGACGTCGACTGGAACCGGTTCGCACCGGCCTTCACCGCGGCCCGTCCCAGCCCACTGCTGACCGGTCTGCCCGAGGTGCGCGACGTACTCGCCGAGGGCGTCCCGGCCGGCGACGGCACCTCTTTCCGGGAACGTCTCGCTGCTCTGTCCGCCGCGGACCGCGCCACCACCGTGCTGGACCTCGTCCGCGCCCAGGCCGCTACCGCGCTGGGGCTGCCCTCCGGCGACCAGCTCGACCCCGGCCGCGCCTTCCGCGACCTGGGATTCGACTCGATCACCGCGGTGGACCTGCGCACCCGGCTGCGTGCCGCCACCGGGCTGGACCTGCCGACCACCCTGGTCTTCGACCACCCCACCGCCGTGGCCCTCGCCGAGCATCTGCTCGCCGAGACCTTTGGCGGTACCGCCGACACCGGACCGGTGGCGGTGCCCGCACACGCCACCGATGATCCTGTCGTCATCGTCGGAATGAGCTGCCGGTATCCCGGCGGGGTCCGCTCGCCGGAACAGCTCTGGCGGCTCGTCGTCGCCGGCGGCGACTCGATCGGGCCGTTCCCGCAGGACCGTGGCTGGGACACCGGCGGGCTGTTCGGCACCGGCACCGGCGAGATCGGCGTCTCATCCACCTCGGCGGGTGGCTTCCTCGACGACGCCACCGGGTTCGACGCGGGCTTTTTCGGGATCAACCCGCGCGAGGCGCTGGCCATGGACCCGCAGCAGCGACAGGTGCTGGAGGTGTCCTGGGAGGCACTGGAACGGGCCGGGATCGCGGCAACCGGCCTGCGTGGCACCCGTACCGGGGTGTTCGTGGGCGCGTCCCCGCAGGGGTACGGCAACGGGCTCACCGAAACCCCGGACGGCGTGGCCGGGTATCTGATGACCGGCACCGCCACCGCCGTCCTGGCCGGGCGGGTCGCCTACACCCTGGCGCTCGAAGGCCCGGCGATCACGGTCGACACCGCATGCTCGTCCTCGCTGACCGCGCTGCACCTGGCTGCCCAGGCACTGCGCCAGGGTGAGTGCGACCTGGCCCTGGCCGGTGGCGTCGCGGTGATGGCCACCCCGGGCACCTTCGTCGAGTTCAGCCGGCAGGGGGGCCTCGCCAGGGACGGGCGCTGCAAGTCCTTCGCCGAGGCCGCCGACGGCACCGGCTGGTCCGAGGGCGCCGGCATGCTGGTCGTCGAACGACTCTCCGATGCCCGCCGGCACGGCCATGACGTGCTCGCGGTGCTACGCGGCTCGGCGGTCAACTCGGACGGCGCCTCCAACGGTCTGAGCGCTCCCAGCGGGCCGGCGCAGCGCCGCGTCATCCGGCAGGCGCTGGCCGCTGCCGGGCTCGGGACCGGCGACGTCGACGCGGTCGAGGGCCATGGCACCGGCACCACGCTCGGTGACCCGATCGAGGCGCAGGCGCTGCTCGCCACGTACGGGCAGGACCGCGAGACGCCGCTGTACCTGGGCTCGATCAAGTCGAACATCGGGCACGCCCAGGCAGCCGCGGGCGTCGCCGGAATCATCAAGATGGTGCAGGCGATGCGCCACGGCGTGCTGCCGCGGACGCTGCACGTGGACGAACCGACCAGCCACGTGGACTGGACGACCGGCCGTGTAGAGCTGCTCACCGGCGCCCGCGAATGGCCGGCTGCCGACCGGCCCCGCCGGGCCGCGGTGTCCTCCTTCGGCGTCAGCGGCACCAACGTCCACCTGATCCTGGAGGAGCCGCCGTCGACGGCACCGGTTCCGGCCGGCGCCCGGCCCGGCCCGCTGCCGCTGACTCTGTCGGCGCACAGTGCCGAAGCCCTGACCGAGCAGGCCGGGGCGCTGCTCGACCGGCTGCACTCGGACCCGGACGCCGACCTCACCGACGTCGCGTACTCGCTGGCGACCGGCCGTACCGCGCTCGAGCACCGGGCGGCGGTCGACGGACGCGATCGTGACGACGTCCTGGACGGGCTGCGCCGGCTCGCCGCCGGTGCGCCGTCCGCCGCGCTGATCCACGGCCGGGCCCGGCCGGGCGTCAAGGTCGGCCTGCTGCTTCCCGGCCAAGGCGCCCAGTTCGCCGGCATGGGCGCCGGCCTGTACGCCGCCCACCCGGTGTTCGCGGACGCGTTCGACGCGGTCTGCGCCGAACTCGACCAGCACCTGCCGCGTTCGGTCCACGACGTGGTGTTCGCCGGCGGTGAACTGCTCGACGACACGATTTTCACGCAGGCCGGGCTGTTCGCCGTGGAGGTGGCGGTGGTCCGGCTGATCGAGTCCTGGGGGATCCGTCCTGACCTGCTGATCGGTCACTCGATCGGTGAACTCAGCGCGGCGTACCTGGCTGGTCTCTGGTCGCTCGGCGACGCCGCGCGGATCGTCGCGGCCCGCGGCCGGCTCATGCAGGCACTACCCGCGGGTGGGGCGATGGCGGCCGTGCAGGCGTCGGAGACCGAGGTCGCCGCACTGCTCACCGGCGGCGTCTCGATCGCCGCGATAAACGGCGCGCATGCGGTCGTCGTCTCCGGCGACGAGGCCGAGGTCGCAGCCCTGGGCGCCCGTTTCGAGGAGCGGGGCGTCAAGGTGCGCCGTCTGCGTGTCAGCCACGCGTTCCACTCGGCGCGCCTCGACCCGATGCTCGACGACTTCGCCGCCGTGCTCGGCGACGTCCGGTTCGATACGCCGTCGTCGGGATGGGTGTCCAACCTGACCGGCCGCCAAGCCGGCGTCGAGGCGATGGAGCCGTCGTACTGGGTGGACCAGGTCCGCCGGCCGGTCCGCTTCGCCGACGCCATCGCCACCGCACGCGCCGCCGGAGTGGGCGTCTTCGTCGAGGCCGGACCATCGGGCACACTCACCGCTCTCGCGCAGCACGGCGACGACACCGGCGAGACGGCGTACGTGCCCACCTTGCGCCGCGACCGCGACGAGCCGCACGCCCTCGCGGTCGCCCTGACGGCCGTGTACACCAGCGGTGTCCCGGTGGACTGGGCGGCGTTCTACGCCGGATCCGGAGCCCGCCGCGTCGACCTGCCGACCTACGCCTTCCAGCACGATCACTTCTGGCTCGCCGGCGCCCGCACCGGCGCCACGAACCTCGCCGCCGCGGGGCTCGAGGATCCGGCACACCCGCTCGTCGCCGCGGCCGTCGACCTGGCCGGCGCCGGGGAGACCTTCGGCGTCGGACGGCTGTCGCTGGACAGCCACCCCTGGCTCGGCGATCACGCGGTGCTCGGCACGGTGCTGCTGCCCGGCACCGCGTACGTGGAACTCGCGCTCTGGGCCGGCGCACAGGCCGGCACGGCGCGGATCGAGGAACTGACCATCGAGGCGCCGCTGGCGGTGCCCGAACAGGGCGCCGTACACATCCAGGTCCGGGCCGGCGCCGCAGGTCCGGACGGGCGGCGCACGGTCACCGTGCACTCCCGGCCCGACGACGACCCGGACGGCTGGATCCGGCATGCCGGCGGCATGCTCGCGCCGGACACCGCCGCGCCGCCCGAAACGCCGGCGGCGGCCTGGCCGCCGCCCGGCGCCACACCGCTGCCGGTGACCGGCCTCTACGAACAACTGGCCCGGATCGGCTACGGCTACGGCCCCACCTTCCAGGGTGTGACCGCGGCCTGGCTGGACGGCGACGACGTCTGTGCCGAGGTGACCCTGCCGGACTCGGCTGCCGGAGACGCCACCCGCTTCGGACTGCACCCGGCACTTCTCGACGCCGCTCTGCACGCGATCGGCCTGGCCCGCCCGGACGACGCACAGAGCCGTCTGCCGTTCGCCTGGACCGACGTCACCCTGTACGCCACCGGTGCCACCGACCTTCGGGTACGCATCCGCCCGGCCGGCGGCGACGGCGTGACGATCGACCTGAGCACCGGGTCGGGTCGACCCGTCGCCACCGTCGGCGCCCTGGTGCTGCGCCAGGTCAGCACCGCCCACCTGGACGGCGCCCGGCGCGGCCGGCAGAACCCGCTCCTCACCCTGTGCTGGGATCCCGCCACCGAGGCCGGAATCGCCCCGCCCGGCGTGCCGGATTCCGCTGTCGCTGGGCGGCTCAGTTTCCCCAGCCCCGGTGCCGGGCCGGTTGCCGACGTGCACGCGGTCGTTCAGGAGGCGATCCGGGTCCTCGGCGAGCGGCTCGGCGAGGAAGGCGCGCCGCTGGTGGTCACCACCCGGCACGGCGTCGCCACCACCGATGGCGAGGACGTCGACCCGGCGCAGGCCGCCCTCGCCGGACTGATCCGCACGGCCCAGGCCGAGCACCCGGGCCGAATCCTGCACGTCGACCTCGACGACACGGGCCACGAGCATCTCGCCGCTGCGGCCGGAACCGGTCGGCCGCAGACGGCGGTCCGGGCCGGCACCGTGCTGCTGCCCCGCCTCGTCCGCGCCGGCGACACCGCACCCGTCACCCTCGTCGCCGACCGCACCGTGCTGGTGACCGGCGCCAGCGGAGTGCTCGGCGGTCAGGTCGCCCGCCGACTCGCCGGCCAAGGCGTACGGCATCTGCTGCTCACCGGCCGCCGTGCTCCAAGCGACCTCACCGGGTTGCTCGGCGAGCTCACCGCGCTGGGTGCCGCACCCAACTACCTCCCTTGCGACCTGGGCGATCGCGCCGCGGTGGCGGCCCTGCTGGACACCGTGCCGGCGGACCGCCCTCTCGGCGTCGTCGTGCACACCGCTGGGATTGTCGCCGACGGCGTGCTCGCCACGCTCACCCCCGAGCAGGTCGACGCGGTGCTGCACGCCAAGGCCGACGCCGCCTGGCACCTGCACGAACTGACCGACGGCCTGACCGAGTTCGTGCTCTTCTCCTCGACCGCCGGCACCCTGGGCAGTCCCGGGCAGGCCAACTACGCCGCCGCCAACGCGTTCCTGGACGGGCTCGCCGCGCATCGGCACGCCACCGGCCGACCGGCCCGGTCGATCGCATGGGGACCGTGGGCGGAGAGTGGCATGCTCGGCCGTCTCGGTGTCACCGAGGTGACCCGGATGGCCCGTACCGGTCTGGTGCCGCTGACCGCCGATGACGGCTTCGACCTCTTCGACGCCGCCCGTGGCGCCACCGCGCCGGTACTGCTCGCCGCCCGGCTGGCGGCGGGAACGGCGCAGGTTCGCGCCGACGTGGTGCCGCCGCTGCTGCGGGGCCTGATCCGGATGCCCGCCCGCCCCGCCGCGGCCCGGCCGGGCGTCTCCGCCGACGACCTGCGCCACCAGTTGGTCGGCAAGGACGCCGCAGCACAGGACGCCGTCCTCGCCGAATTGGTCCGGGAAGCCGTCGTCGATGTGCTTGGGCATCCCAGCGGCACCGCCATCGAGCCGGGCAAGGGCTTCCTCGACATCGGGTTCGACTCGCTCACCGCCGTGGAGCTGCGCAACCGGCTGATCGCGAGCACCGGGCTGCGGCTCTCCACCACCCTCGTCTTCGATCATCCGTCACCGGCCGCGCTCGCCACCCACCTGCGGGGCGAACTCGTCAGCGACGGCACGATCACCGCACTGACCCTGCTCGCCGACCTGGACCGGCTGGAAGCCGCCCTCGGGTCGGTGCCACCGGACGACGACGACCGGTCCCGGGTCACGGACCGCCTGCGCGGTCTGCTCACCTCCTGGTCCACCGGTCCCACCACAGACGCCGCGACCGAGACTGCCGGCCGCCTCGACGAGGTGACCGCCGACGAATTGTTCGACCTCCTCGACGAGGAACTGGGAATCGATTCCGGCGCCACCGTCGACACGACGCTCAACTTCAAGGAGTGACGCCACATGGCGAACGAGGAGAAGTTCCTCGACTACCTCAAGCGGGCCACGGCAGACCTGCGTGAGACTCGCCAGCGGCTGCGCGAGGTCGAGTACCGCGACCGGGAGCCGATCGCCATCGTCGGCATGGCCTGCCGCTATCCGGGCGGGGTGACGGATCCTGACCAGCTCTGGGATCTGGTCGCGGGCGGCCGTGACGGGGTCACCGCGTTCCCGGACGATCGGAACTGGGATCTGCGACTCTTCGACCCCGACCCGGACAACCCCGGCACGTCGTACGTCAGCGAGGGCGGTTTCCTGCACGACGCCGCCGGATTCGACCCGGCGTTCTTCGACATCAGTCCGCGCGAGGCCCTCGGCATGGACCCGCAGCAGCGGCTACTGCTCGAGATCGCCTGGGAGACCTTCGAGCGGGCCGGTATCGACCCGACGGCGCTGCGCGGCAGCAACACCGGCGTCTTCGCCGGCCTGATGTACCACGACTATGCCCAAATCATTCAGCAGGCGCCGGGCGGCTCCGAAGGGTTCCTCGGGGTAGGCAACCTCGGCTCGGTGCTCTCCGGCCGGGTCGCCTACGCGATGGGGCTGGAGGGTCCGGCGGTCACCGTGGACACCGCCTGTTCCTCCTCGCTTGTCGCTCTGCACCTGGCGGTCCAGGCTCTGCGGCAGCGGGAGTGCTCCCTTGCTCTGGCCGGGGGCGTCACCGTGATGGCCACCCCGGGCACCTTCGTCGACTTCAGCCGGCAGCGCGGGCTGGCCTTCGACGGACGATGCAAGTCGTACGCCGCCGCGGCGGACGGCACAGGCTGGGCCGAGGGCGTGGGCATGCTGCTGGTGGAGCGGCTGTCGGACGCGCAGCGCAACGGTCACCCGGTCCTGGCCGTGGTCCGTGGTTCGGCGGTCAACCAGGACGGCGCCTCCAGCGGCCTGACGGCACCGAACGGGCCGTCGCAGCAGCGCGTCATCCGGCAGGCGCTCGCCAACGCGCGCATCGCACCCGACCAGGTGGACGTGGTCGAGGGTCACGGCACGGGTACCACGCTGGGTGACCCGATCGAGGCACAGGCGCTTCTCGCCACCTACGGGCAGAAGCGCACCGCGCCCCTGCGGCTGGGGTCGATCAAGTCGAATATCGGGCACACGCAGGCCGCGGCGGGTGTCGCCGGGATCATCAAGATGGTGCAGGCGATGCGGCATGGTGTGATGCCGCGCACGTTGCATGTGGATGAGCCGACTCCGCAGGTGGATTGGGAGTCGGGTGCGGTGGAGTTGTTGACGGAGCCGGTCGAGTGGCAGGTGCAGGACAGACCTCGTCGGGCGGCGGTGTCGTCGTTCGGGATCAGTGGCACGAACGCGCACGTGATCTTGGAGCAGGGTCCGGGTGTGGAGGCACCGGAGCTCCCGTCCGGGGTGCCGCATCAGGGGCCGGTGCCGTGGCTGGTTTCTGCGAAGTCCGCGGAGGCGTTGGCGGCGCAGGTGCAGCGGTTGGCCGTGTTGGATGCTGATGCTGTTGATGTCGGGTTCTCGTTGGCTACGACGCGGGCGTTGTTGCCGTATCGGGCTGTGGTGACTGATGTGTCGGCGCCGTTGGATGTCGTGCGGGTGGCTGACGGCAAGCTGGGTGTGTTGTTCCCGGGTCAGGGTGCGCAGTTCGCCGGCATGGGTGAGGGCCTGTATCAGGCGTATCCGGTTTTCGCGGCCGTGTATGACGAGGTGGTCGCGGCGTTCGGGTTCCCGCTGGATCAGGATTTGGACGAGACGCGGTTCACTCAGGCGGCGTTGTTCGCGGTTGAGGTGGCCACGTTCCGGTTGCTGCAGTCGTGGGGGGTGCGCCCGGATCTGTTGCTGGGGCATTCGATCGGTGAGCTGGCCGCCGCGCACGTGGCCGGACTGTGGTCGCTGGCGGATGCGGTCAAGGTGGTCGCGGCCCGAGGCAGTCTGATGCAGGCGCTGCCCACGGGTGGGGCGATGGTGGCGGTGCAGGCCACCGAGGACGACGTGATCGCGCGGCTTGTTGATGGGGTGTCGATCGCGGCGGTCAACGGCCCGCAGGCGGTGGTGATCTCCGGTGATGAGGATGCGGTGCTGGCGGTGGCGGCCGGGTTCGACAAGACGCGGCGGTTGCGGGTCAGTCATGCGTTCCATTCGGCGCGTATGGAGCCGATGCTGCGGGACTTCGCCGCTGTCTTGCAGGACATCGATTTCGAGATGCCGTCGTTGGGCTGGATTTCGAATGTGACCGGTGAGCCGGTCGGTGTCGAGGTGATGGATCCGCAGTACTGGGTGCGGCAGGTCCGCCAGCCCGTCCGGTTCGCTGACGGCCTGGCCGCGATGCGTGCCGCCGGTGTCACCCGGTTCATCGAGGTGGGCCCGTCCGGTGCGCTCGCGACGCACGTCGACGGGGTGTGTCTGCCGACGATCCGTAAGGGCCGCGACGAGGCCACCTCGATCGTGCAGGCGCTGGCGGTGGCCGGCCCGGACTGGGTGAAGGTGTTCCCCGGTGCCCGGCGTATCGAACTGCCCACCTACGCCTTCCAACACCAGCGCTACTGGCCGTCCGCCCTGCCGGAGAACGTCGCGGACCTGTCGTCGGCCGGCCTGCGATCGGTTGACCATCCGCTGCTGGGTGCCGCCATCGGTCTCGCCCGTGCCGACGAGTTGCTGTTCACCGGACGGCTGTCGCTCAGTACGCACCCGTGGCTCGCAGACCATGTGGTGAACGGCGTGGTCGTCGTGCCGGGGGCGGCGCTTGTCGAACTGGTCCTGCACGCCGGTCAGCGGGCCGACTGCGATCTGCTTGACGAACTCACCGTCGAAGTACCCCTGATCCTGCCGGAACGCGGCGGAATCCTGGTGCAGGTGGCGGTAGCCGCGGAGGACGCCACCGGGGTCCGCGCGGTCACGGTGCACGCCTGCGCCGACGACGACACCGACGAGTGGGTTCAGCACGCCTCCGGGTCGCTGACCGCCGCACCGGCCGAACCGGAGGACCGCTCACTAGCGGTGTGGCCGCCGGCCGACGCCGCCGAACTGCCGGTGACCGGGTGGTACGAGGAGCTGGCCGGCGCCGGACTTCGATACGGCCCGGTCTTCCAGGGCCTGCGCCGTTTGTGGCGGCGTGGTGAAGAGGTCTTCGCCGAAGTGACCGTCGAGGCCGACGTGGACGGCTTCGGTATCCACCCGGCCCTGCTCGACGCCGCCCTGCACCCGGCCGGTGTTCT
>NZ_JAHWGU010000056.1 GCF_020873875.1 Actinoplanes sp. DH11 | reverse complement strand
AGCAACGTCGCGCGTTCCTCGTCTGACAGCGTCAACGGTGCGACAGGGCGCCCAGTCCTTGGCATCTCACCACGCTACACCACTTATCAGGCGAATTTGTGGCGCAGGACACTAGCAGATCAACAACTCGCCAGGGACGGCGACACCGGGCCGGGCGGGGCGCGGGTTGTGCGCGGACCTTGTCGGCTGGGTGGGGATCCTGGGTTCGGCGGTCGGGAAGGGGTGCGCGGGGCGTGGACGGTGTGGCGTGGACGATGGGGCGTGGACGGTGTGGCGTGGGCGGCGGGTGCCTCGGTGGCGGGGGACGGGATGGTTGCGGGTGGGTGCGGCGGGGGACGCGTACTCGATGCTGGGTCGGGGGCTAACGTCGGGGGAACCGGACGCCGAGCAGAGGGGGCGCGGATGGTGGCGTGGCCGCGGTTGCGGGTCGATGAGTGGGCCGATACGAAAGACACCCTGCACATGTGGACGCAGGTGGTCGGGAAAGTGCGGATGGCGCATGCGCCGTGGGTCAACCATTGGTGGCACGTGACGCTTTATCCGAGTGCGCGAGGGCTCACCACGTCGGCGATTCCGCATGCGGACGGTGTTTTCGAGCTCGAATTCGACTTCCTCGAGCATCAGTTGCGGATCAGTACCAGCATGGGGCGTTCGCGGACGGTGGCGCTGGAGCCGAAAACGGTGTCCGCGTTCTACGCCGAGACGATGGAGGCGTTGCGGGCGGTGGGTGTCGAGACGCGCATCCACGCGGTGCCGAACGAGGTCGACCCGGCTATCGCATTCGCCGAGGACGATGTCCATCGCAGCTATGACGGCGCGGCGGCGCAGCAGTTCTGGCGTCAGTTGCTGCAGGTCCAGCGGGTGATGAACGAGGTGCGCTCCGAGTTCTACGGCAAGGCAAGTCCGGCACATTATTTCTGGGGCGCGATGGATCTGGCGTACACCCGCTTTTCCGGGAGGCAGGCGCCGCCGCATCCGGGTGGCGCACCCAACTGCCCGATTTCGGTGATGCGGGAAGGCTATTCGCACGAACTGGCGAGCTGCGGTTTCTGGCCCGGCGGCGGGGCGGAGGGTGCCTTTTATGCGTACGCCTACCCGGAGCCACCCGGCTACCCGGAATACGCCGTCACGCCCGCCGAAGCCCGTTACGACTCCGCGCTCGGCGAGTTCGTGCTCCCCTACGAGGCGGTGGCGGAATCGTCCGATCCGGACGCGGCTCTCGCGAGTTTCCTGCGGTCCACCTTCGCCGCGGCAGCCGAATTGGGCGACTGGAGTTCCGCCTCGAAATGACGCCGACCGCTGGTGGGAGGCGTAGGGTGCGGCCGCGTCGGTAGATTGTGGCCGTGCGAGCCATTGTCGTGGATGCTGCCCGAGCCCAGCCCGAGGTCCGGGAGGTCGCCGAGCCGGTGGCGCCGCCCGGTGGGGTGGTGGTGCGGGTGATGGCTACCGGGTTGTGCCGCAGCGACTGGCACGGCTGGGTGGGGCACGACGACGACATCGTGTTCCCGCACGTTCCGGGGCACGAACTCGCCGGTGTGGTCGCCGCGACGGGCGCCGGTGTCCGCGAGTGGGCGGTCGGTGACCGGGTGACCGTGCCGTTCGTCTGCGGGTGCGGCAGGTGCGAGTGGTGTCGTAGCGGTCAGGCGCAGATCTGCCCCGACCAGCAGCAGCCCGGGTTCACCCACTGGGGGTCGTTCGCGGAGTTCGTTGCGCTGCACGCCGCGGATACCAACCTGGTGGCCGTTCCTGATCAGGTCGGGTTCGCGGCGGCGGCGGGACTGGGGTGCCGTTTCGCCACGGCGTACCGGGCGCTGGCCGGCCGTGCCCGCCTCACCACGGGGGAGTGGGTGACCGTGGTCGGCGCCGGCGGTGTCGGCCTCAGCGCCGTGATGATCGCCCGTGCGCTGGGCGGCCGGGTGATCGCCGTCGACCGCAACCCGGAGGCGCTGGCCGCCGCTGCCGCCCTCGGCGCGGAACACACCGTGCTCACCGGATCGGGGGGAACGGCGGACGGGGGGCGAGGGCGCGCGAAAAAAGCGACGGCGGGGGAAGGCGCGCAGGTCGCGGAAGACGCGCAGGTCGCGGGGGACGCGCAGGTCGCGGGGGACGGTCAGGTCGCGGGAGACGCGCGAGTCGCGGCGGGCAGGGCGGTCACCGATGTTCCGGCGGTTGTCGCGGACCTCACCGGGGGCGGGAGCCACGTCGCCGTCGACGCCGTCGGCAGCGAGCAGACGTGCGCCGACGCCATCCTGAGCCTGCGCCGCCGCGGCCGCCACGTCCAGGTCGGCCTGTTGCCGCCGATCGGCGGCCACCCGCGGGTGCCGATGTCCCGGGTGATCGGGTGGGAGTTGGATGTGCTGGGCAGTCATGGGATGGCGACGGCCGACTATCCGGCCATGATGGGGCTCATCGAGGCGGGCGTGCTCGACCCGCAGCGCTTGATCGCAAGGACTGTCGGTCTCGCCGAAGCCGCGACCCTGCTGCCCGTTTTTGATCAGTCGACGTTCGCCGGCATGACGATGATGGACCCCACCCGCTGAGAGGCCCGCACCTCGCGCAAGGCGGCGGGGAGGGGCGCGGACGGCGGTGAACGCGGGGGCGCCGGCGGGGGGGGCGGTGAGCGCGCGAGCGCCGGCGCGGGGGGCGACAGGGACGTGGACGGCGGTGAGCGTGTGCGCGGGCGGCGGCAGGGACGCGGACGGCGGTGTTCGCCCACGAGACCGTGAGCGAACACCGCCGGCTCAGTGCTGGGCGGCCTCGGCGGGCGCCGCCCGCACCGGCCCCGCGACCGTGTAGGCGATCAGCCCCCCGATGGCGAGCACCCCCGCCGTCACGGCCGCGGGCACGCTCTGAGGCGCCTGCATCTGCCAGGTCAGCACCCGCCACAGCAGGTTCGTGTCCTGCCCGAACAGGATCGCCACCAGCGTCCAGCCCAGCGGCAGGAACCAGGCCCGGGCGGTGCCGAGGGTTGCCGCGCCCAGCGCGGTCATCCCCAGCAGCCCGGCCACGTCCCGCACGACCAGCCAGCCCGGACCGAACCGTGCCCCGGTCAGCAGCGTGATCAGCAGCAGCCCGGCCACGAACAGGAATCCGGCCAGCAGGTGCGCGAGCCGGCGCGGCAGCCAGGAGAACGCGGCCGTGGATTCCAGGGCGTCGTCGGGCCCGCCGAGGGTCGCGGTCACTGCCACCACCATCAGCAGCAGGGTCAGGACGACCAGTTGCAGGTCGGCGTCAGGGGTGTCGGAGCTGATCGACCAGGTCGTCCACATCAGCGCGACGCATCCGGCAGCTCCGGCCAGCGCCAGCGGGGCGCCGCGCGTGCGCAGGTAGAGCGTGAGCCACCTCATCGGGGGCTGCCACCGAACAGCCCGTCCCGGACCTGGCAGGCCAGGGCGGCCTTGCGCAGCGCCACGACGCGGTTCATCGCCTCCGCCTCCGGCAGCTGCCGCAACTGCTCCCACAGGCGTACGGCCTCGTCGCCGGCGTCCGGGTCGTAGTCGTCGGTGCTGACCGGGGCCTGGCCGAGCAGCCAGTACCCGGCGGCGAGCCGCTCGGCCGGGCTCGTGAAGCCGGCCTCACACTCGCGGGCGCTGCTGAACGCTCCCGCCACCACCTCGCCGGTGACGTGCTCCTCGTCGGCCAGGTGCCCGCTCGGGGTGACCTTCATCGTCAGCAGGACCACGTCGGCCTCGAATGCCGGGAAGGTGTCCGGGTACGCGTACGTGTCCTCATGCACCCGGGTCGGCCCGCCCGGCAGTTTCGCCAGCACGGTCAGGCCCTCCTTGGCCGGCCCGGCCACCTCGGCCAGCAGTCCCTGGTGGACGCGGCTGACACAGACCGGCCCGTCGCAGACCAGTTCCCGTGCCACCGGGTCGACGGCGTCGGTGACCTGCCGGTTCTGGTGCGGCATGACGGTGATCGCCAGGGCGGCACCGAGGACCACGGGCAGCAGGGCGGCGACCCGCGGGCGCCAGCCGGTGGAGGTGAACAGCAGCACCGCTGTCGCGGCGAGCGCGATCATCCAGAGCGTCTGGGCCAGGCTGACCCGGCCGGGCACGGTGGCGTACGCGCCCGGCATGTTCATCTCGTAGATCGGCGAGAACACCAGCGCCAGCCAGCCGTGGGGCCTGGTCAACGCCGGGATGAGCAGCAGCAGGCCGAGGCCGGCGATGCTCAGGGCCGGTGCGGTGACCGGTGACGGCAGCAGCCGGCCGACGGCCAGGCCGAACCAGACGGCGCCGACCAGGGCCAGTGCGCCGACCGCCATGACGGTGAAGAACGACGCGGGCAGGTAGGTGGCCGTCCCGAAGATCCAGATCGCGCCGGCGAGGCTCATCGCCAGGTAGGCGGCGACCACCGCGAGCGCCATCACGGCCAGCGCCGGCACGGAGCGCCTGGCCACCGGGAGCGGCGTGCTGGCGAACAGTTCGGCCACCTTGGACCGGCTCTCCCGCCGGGCCTGCCAGGCGCCGGCGGCGAGGGCGAGCGGCCAGAGCACTGCCAGGAAGAGCCGCTGGCTCATGGCCAGCTGCATCCACCCGTCGGCGAAGCCGATACCTTCGGCGAAGAAGAGCAGCAGGACGCCGACGACCGCCAGGATCAGCGCGGACCCGGCCGCCGCGGAACGACGCAGTTCGGTGCCCAGGACGCGGCTCATCGGTTGCCCACCGCCCGGTGCCGGCGCAGCAGCGCGGAGTAGCCCCGTTCGGCCGGGCTGTCGCCGGCGTCGCCGTCGCCGCCCTGCGCCATCAGGTCGGCCGGGGTGCCCTGGTAGACGGTCCGGCCCTCGTTCATGATCACCACGTCGGAGCAGGCGGCCACCACGTCCTCGACCAGGTGCGTGGAGACCAGCACGCAGCTGTCCACGCCGACGTCGCGCAGCAGTTCGCGGAAGTCGAGGCGCTGTTCCGGGTCGAGTCCGACGGTGGGTTCGTCGAGCAGCAGCACCGCCGGGTCGTTCACGATCGCCTGGGCGATACCGGCCCGGCGCAGCATGCCGCCGGAGAGCGTCTTCATCCGGGCGTCGGCCTTGCCCGCCAGCCCGACCCGCTCGATCGCCCGCTGTGTCGCACCCGGCACCACGGTCTTCGGCATCTCCTTGAGCCACGCCATGTATTCGACGAACTCGCGCACCGTGAACCGGGGGTAGAAGCCGAACTGCTGCGGCAGGTAGCCGAGCCCGCGCCGTACCAGGCGCAGGTCGCCGCGGCCGTCGACCTGCTCGCCGAGCAGCGACAGCTGCCCGCCGGCCGGTTTCAGCACCGTGGCCAGCGCCCGCATCAGGGTGGTCTTGCCGGCGCCGTTGGGGCCGAGCAGGCCGTGCACGCCTGTGTTCAGAGCCAGGTCGAGTCCGTCGACAGCCACGTGGCGGCCGGCGCGGACCCGCAGGCCCTGCGCGTGCACCGCCCACGGGTATGTGGTGGGGGCCGTCTCGGCCGCACTCACCGTTCGCATGGGTGTTCCCTTCAGTTGTGGCTGGTCAAGCGGCGGAAGCTGGTGCTCTGGGCGGCGGCGGCCGCGGCCAGGGCGAGGGTGAGCAGGGCCCAGGCGGGGGAGGTGCCGGGCTGCAGCATCACGGGCAGTTCGGTGGTGACCAGGGCCGGCGCGATGACGGCGGCGGTCCAGGTCACGCCGAGGCCGATGGCGGCGCGGCGGACACCCACGAGCGCGCCGAGCGCGATGGTCGCGGCGGCGAAGGCGAGGCAGGGCAGCAGGGTCAGGGCCAGCGAGACGCCGGTACGGCTGCTCGCCACGGCCAGCGCCGGTACCACGACCGCCAGCACCCCGGCGGTGCGCCGCAGCAGCATCGTGAACCCGGCCGCGGCGGTTCCGGCGATGAGTTCCCAGGCCGGGTCGTGGCGGCGGCTCCAGGCGACCGCCACCGCCGGCAGGGGGGCCACCGGGGCCAGCAGCATCACCAGCGACGGCATGCTGGGCTTGATCGCCTGGAGGCCGGCCGCGCAGGCCAGGACCGCCACCGTCATGATCAGCCAGGGGGTCAGCTGCCAGACCGTCCAGCGGTGGCGGGCCGCCGTCCAGCGCCGGCGGGGCGCCGGGGCGGGCTGGGCGGCGATGTCGTCGTCCAGGGCGGCGGCGACCCGGGCGAGCAGGTCGCGGGAGTCGTCGGCGGTGCTGTCGGCGACAAGCGCGCGGCAGTCGGCGCAGTCCTCCAGGTGCACCTCGACGGACCAGGCGGTGACCTCGTCGAGGCCGGCTTCCCGGTCGGTGTAGCGGGCGATCACGGCGGGGCTCGGGTGGGTGGTCATGACAACGCCTCCCGCAGGGCGATCCGTGCCCGGCGGGCCCGGGACTTCACTGTGCTTTCCGGGACACCCAGCAGGACCGACGTCTCGCGGGCGGACAGCCCGTCGAGGACCATCGCGCGCAGCACCTCGCGCGCCTCCGGCGGGAGGACCAGCAGGGCTTGTTCGAGTTCCTGGCCGACCCGGCCGGCCATCACCTCGTCCTCGGCGGCGGGGGCGACCGTCGCGGTCGTCGGCACCGGGGGAACCTGGTTCTGCCGGGCGCGGCGGCGGAAGGCGTCGACCAGGCGGTGGGCGGCGATGGTCCACAGCCAGCCGGTGGCGGTGCCCGACGTGGCGGTGCCCGCGAAACTGCCGGCGGCGCGCCAGACCGCGAGGTAGGTCTCCTGCATCACGTCGGCGACCAGGTCGTCGTCGGCGCACCGGCGGCGCAGCCGGGCGAGCAGCCACGGCGACGTGCGCCGGTACAACTCGTCGAATGCGCGCCGGTCGCCGGCGGCGGTGCGGCGGACGAGTTCTTCCTCGTCGGCCGCGTTCAGGCTTCGTCTCACGATCAGCTAGACGAATCGTCCCGCCGCGAAGGTTCCTCAACGACTGTGACCTGAGTCACAGTCGCTGGCGGGGTGGCCGCGGCGGGTGGGGTCAGGCGCGGCGCGGCAGCTTCCAGTTCGGCCGCGGGAAGTGGCAGGTGTAGCCGTCCGGGATGCGCTCCAGGTAGTCCTGGTGCTCCGGCTCGGCCTCCCAGAAATCGCCGGCCGCGGTCACCTCGGTGACCACCTTGCCCGGCCACAGGCCGGACGCGTCGACGTCGGCGATGGTGTCCTCGGCGACGCGCTTCTGCTCGTCGGTCTCGTAGAAGATCGCCGACCGGTAGCTGGTGCCGATGTCGTTGCCCTGCCGGTTCACCGTGGACGGGTCGTGGATCTGGAAGAAGAACTCCAGCAGGTCCCGGTACGAGGTGACCGAGGGGTCAAAGGTGATCTCGATGGCCTCGGCGTGGCCGTCGTGGTTGCGGTAGGTCGCGTTCGCCACCTGGCCGCCGGTGTAGCCGACCCGGGTCGAGACCACGCCGGGACGCTTGCGGATCAGATCCTGCATGCCCCAGAAGCAGCCGCCGGCGAGGATCGCCTTCTCCGTGCTCATGTCGTACCTCTTTCGTCGTGGTCCGCGTGATGAGGAACATTGTCACGGCTCCCGGCATGCCCGGGCGCGGTCCCGCGGCGCTGTCACCTCGGTCACCGCAAGGTGCCTGGGCCGTCTTGCGATATTCCTATTGCTCCGATAGAAAATATGGGGTGCGCCGCCCGGTGCCCGAATTCCAGGAGTGACACCGTGACCACCTCTGTCTCCAGCCCGCCGGCGGCGCCGGTCGTGGAAGCCTCGATCGGCGGCCCGGCCCGGTCCGGCAACCCGCTCGCGCCCCGCGGCGGCCGGCGCCGCCGCGTCCTGCTGCGCCTCGTCGCGCTCGCGGTGCTGTTCGCGCTCTGGGAGCTGACCGCCCGCGCCACCCGCAACCCCACGTTCATCCCGTCGCCCGGCGCGGTCTGGCACCAGCTGATCCAGACCTCCACCGTTCACGACGGCCTGCGCGGCTACAGCGGTCACCTGCTCATCGAGCACCTCGGCGTGAGCCTGCGCCGCATCCTGATCGGCTCCGCGATCGGCATCGCCGCCGGCCTGCTGATCGGCGTGGTGATGGGCACGGTCGGCTGGATCCGCGTGGTCGCCGAGCCGGTCGTCACGTTCGTCCGGGCACTGCCGCCGCTGGCCTACTTCAGTCTGTTCATCATCTGGTTCGGCATCGACGAGACACCGAAACTGTGGCTGCTGGCGATCGCCGCGCTGCCGCCCGTCGCGGTGGCCACGGCCGCAGCGGTGTACTCGGCGCCGACCGGCCTGATCGAGGCCGCCCGGGCCCTCGGCGCCGGACGCTGGCAGGTGACCCGTGACGTGGTGCTGCCGAGCTCACTGCCGGAGATCTTCACCGGCATCCGGCTGGCCGTCGGTGTCGCGTACTCCTCGGTCGTCGCCGCCGAGACCATCAACGGCGTGCCGGGCATCGGCGGCATGGTCCGCGACGCGCAGCGCTACTCGCAGACCGACGTCGTCGTCCTCGGCCTGTTCGCCATCGGCCTGTCCGGCCTACTGATCGACGCCCTGCTGCGGACGGCCGAGAACCGGCTGATCCCGTGGCGCGGCCGTGCATAGGAGAAACACGAAGATGCGCAAGTTCCTCGGCCTGGCGGCCGTCCTCCTGATGGCCGCGTGCGGCAACGGTGCCGCGAGCGGCACCACCGGCGGCGACGCGGAGCAGAAGTCCATCCGGATCGCCTACCAGGCGTTCCCCAGCGGCGACCTGGTGGTCAAGAACCAGGGGCTGCTGGAGAAGGCGCTGCCCGACTACAAGATCACTTGGACCAAGTTCGACTCCGGTGCCAGCATCAACACGGCGTTCGTCGCCCGCAGCGTGGACATCGCGGCGATCGGGTCGAGCCCGGTGGCGCGCGGCCTGTCAGCGCCGCTGAACATCCCGTACCAGGTGGCCTTCGTCCTCGACGTCGCCGGCGACAACGAGGCGCTGGTGGCCCGCAACGGCAGCGGCATCACCGACGTCGCCGGGCTGCGCGGCAAGAAGGTGGCCACGTCGTTCGCCTCCACCTCGCACTACAGCCTGCTCGCCGCCCTGGACCAGGCCGGCGTCAAGGAGGCCGAGGTCGACATCGTGGACCTGGAGCCGCAGGACATCCAGGCCGCCTGGACGCGCGGTGACCTCGACGCCGCGTACACCTGGCTCCCGGTTCTCGACGAGATCAAGAAGAACGGGACTGTGCTGATCAGCAGCCGGCAGCTGGCCACCGCCGGTAAGCCCACCCTGGACCTGGGCGTGGTCTCCACCCCCTTCGCCGAGGCGCACCCCGCCGCGGTGGACGCCTGGCGCAAGGCGCAGGCGCAGGCCCTCGACCTGATCGCGAAGGACCCGGCCGCGGCCGCCACGTCGATCGGCGCCGAACTCAACCTCAGCCCCGCGGACGCGCAGAAGCAGCTCAGCCAGGGCGTCTTCCTCAAGCCCGCGGACCTGGCCACCGACGCCTGGCTGGGCACCGAGGGCAAGGTCGGCAAGCTGGCCGACAACCTGGTCAGCGCCGCGCAGTTCCTCAAGGACCAGCAGAAGATCGACGCCGTGCCGGACCTCGCCACCGTGCAGAAGGCGATCTACGTGAAGGGGCTGCCGGATGTCCTCGGATGACGCGATCGTCCTGGACGGGGTGGAGCACGCCTACGGCGACGTCACCGCGGTCGGGCCGGTCGACCTGTCCGTGCCGCGCGGTGAGTTCCTGGTGCTGGTCGGGGCGTCCGGCTGCGGCAAGAGCACGCTGCTGCGCCTGATCGCCGGCTTCGAGGAGCCGACCCGGGGCACGGTACGCACCGGCGGCGCGCCACCGGTGCCCGGCAAAGGTGCCGGCCTGGTGTTCCAGCAGCCCCGGCTCTTCCCGTGGCGGACCGTCGGCGGCAACGTCGAGCTGGCGCTGCGCTACGCCGGGGTGCCCGGCCGCGCCGAGCGGGTCGCGGAACTGCTGGCCGGGGTGGGTCTGCACGACGTCGCCGACCGGCGCACCTGGCAGATCTCCGGCGGCCAGCAGCAGCGGGTCGCGATCGCCCGGGCCCTCGCCGTGGAGAACCCGCTGCTGCTGCTCGACGAGCCCTTCGCGGCCCTGGACGCGCTGACCCGCGAACGGTTGCAGGAGGACCTGCGCCGGGTCAGCGCGGACACCGGCCGTACCTGTGTCTTCGTCACCCACAGCGTCGACGAGGCGGTCTTCCTCGGCAGCCGGGTCGTGGTGCTCACCGCACGGCCCGGCCGGATCGCCCTGGACCTGCCCGTCGACCTGCCGCGGGCCGGCATCACCCCCGACGAACTGCGCGGCCTCCCGGCGTACGCGGCCCTGCGCTCCGAGATCGGCCACGCCGTCCGCGCGGCCGCCCACCTGGAAGGAACCCCGGCATGACCACTGCTCTGGTACGCCTCGACCTGGAACCGCTGGGTCCGCACTTCGGCGCCGTCGTGCACGGCCTCGACCTCGCCACCGCCACCGGCGAGGAGGTCGTGGCCCTGCGCGCCGCCCTGGTCGAGCGCAAGGTGCTGTTCCTGCGTGAGCAGCGCCTCGACGAGACGAGCCAGGTCGAGCTGGGCCGGCGGATCGGCGAACTGACCGCCTCGCACCCGGTGGTCGGCGGCCTGGACGAGGCCCACCCCGAGGTGTACGCGCTGGACAGCGCCGACAACGGCTTCGCCGACGTGTGGCACACCGACGTGACGTTCATGAAGCGCCCGCCGCTCGGCTCGATCCTGCGGGCCGTCGTGCTGCCGCCCGCCGGCGGCGACACGAACTGGGCGGACGCGCAACTGGCGTACGACTCGCTGGCCCCCGGCGTCCAGCGGCTCGTGGACGAGCTCACCGCGGTGCACGACGGCACCCGCGAGTTCGGCTACTACCTGGCCCAGCGGCGCGGCGGCAAGGGCAACGTGTGGGACGGCGAGACGGTGACCCGCCTGGACCCGGTGGAGCATCCCGTGGTGCGGGTGCACCCGGAGACGGGCCGTAAGGGCATCTTCGTCAACCCGGGCTTCACCTCGCACATCGTCGGGGTCTCCGAGTTCGAGAGCCGGGCCATCCTGGACCTGCTCTACGCCCACCTGACCAAGCCGGAGCACATCGTCCGGCACCGGTGGCGGCTCGGCGACGTGGCGCTCTGGGACAACCGCAGCACCGCGCACTACGCCAACCGGGACTACGACACGCAGCGGCGCGTGATGCACCGGATCACGCTGCGCGGCGACATCCCGGCCGGGCCGGGCGGCAGCATCCCGGCCAGGCCGTAAGGCATCCCATCGACCCGGCTCCCTTGACAGAGATCCACCGCGAGTGACCATGATGAGTCTCCACCGACCTCAGTGGAGACTCCATGATCCAGTTGCGTGCCCGGCACCGCCCCCTGCGCTCGGCGGTCGCCGTCACCGCCGCCCTGGTCCTGGCCGCCGGCCTGGTCACCGCCACGGCGACGTCGTCGGCGGCCGTCGCGTCCGGGCCGGTCATCGACCAGAACTTCGCCGACCCGGACGTGATGAAGGTCGGCCGTACCTACTACGCCTACGCCACCAACAGCGACGGCCGGAACATCAAATGGGCCACCTCCACCGACCTGGTGAGCTGGTCGGTGCAATCCGGCGACGCCCTGCCGACCCTCGGCGCCTGGGCCGACCCGGACTGGTCGTTCCCGCCCGGCGGGCCCGGGGACCACGGCGTCTGGGCACCGGAGGTGTTCGCGACCGGGCCGCGGAGCTTCGTCATGTGGTACACGGCCCACGACCGGGCCTCCGGCAAACAGTGCATCGGTGCGGCCACCGCCACCTCGCCGGGCGGGCCGTTCGTGCCCCGCGACACCGCGCTGGTCTGCACCCCGGAGACGGGCGGGGCGATCGACGCCTCCTCCTACTCCGAGAACGGCCGCCGCTACATCCTGTGGAAGAACGACGGCAACTGCTGCGCCGAGGACACCTGGCTGCACCTGCAGCAGGTGAGCGCCGACGGGCTGCGCCGGACCGGCGCGGAGACCCAGCTGATCAAGCAGAGCAAGCCGTTCGAGGGCATCCTCGTCGAGGCGCCGACGCTGTGGAAGCGCGGCAGCACGTACGTGCTCTTCTACTCGGCCAACTTCTTCGGCAACGGTAGCTACATCAGCAGCTATGCCACGTCGACGCGGCTGCGGGGCCCGTACACCAAGGCCGCTTCGCCGCTGATGACCACCGACGCGTTCGCGGGCACGGTCCGCGGCCCCGGCGGCCAGGACATCGTGACCGGGCCGGACGGCAAGGACCGCATCGTCTTCCACGGCTGGAACGCCGACTTCACCTACCGCGCGATGTACTCGCAGCGCCTCGACTGGCAGGGCAGCCGGCCGATCGTGGAAGGCGCCAAGATCCGGTACGAGGCCGAGGACGCCGCCTTCACCCGCGCCAACGCCCGGTACGCGGACAACGGCGCCAGTAACGGCGTCGTCGTCGGCGGGATCGACTTCGCGGACAGCCGGGTCACCTTCACCGTCCACGTGCCCCGGGCCGGCAGCTACCGGCTGTACACCCGGTACGCCGACGGCTCCGACGGCGGCGCGGCCGGGCACACCCTGACCGTCAACGGCGTCGCCGCCGGCACCGTCGACTACCCCGTGACCGGCTGGGACAACTGGCAGGTCACCGAACGGACCGTGACACTGCGGGCCGGGACGAACACGATCGCGTACGGCAAGGGCGCGAACTACGCCGAAATCGACGCCATCGACATCGCCTGACCGAGCGGGGGACTCCGGCGGACGCCCGCCACTCCGGTTCCGCTCGGAGTCCCTCGTCCGTGGTGAACCGGGAAGGTTGTAACATTTGCGGGTTATTGCTGGCGTTCGTGACGGGTAGCCTTGAGGACGAACCCGCCGTCCTGGCGGGGGCTCCCTGTCTCGGTGGGATGCCGGTGGTGGTGATGCCGGGTCCGAAGTCGTCACGGCGGTGACGAGACGGACGCGAGGCTCCCCAGCATGACCGGTGAACGGCAGTCTCGTGGCGAGCCGGCGGCAGGCGAGCACCGTGCGCACGGGCACCGGGACCGGGTGTGGGACCTGGTCAGCGCCTACGGCCCGGACGTCACCGCGTTGTGTCGTGCCAGCACGGCGTTGATGACGGGTGTCGCGGGGATGGGCCTGTCCGCCGGGCCGGCCGGGACGGTTCCCCGGATCCGGTTCTTCAGCGACACGGCCAGTTCGCGGCTGGAGTCGGCGCAGCTGACCCTGGACGAGGGTCCGTGCCGGGACGCGACAGCCACCCGTGAGCCGGTGCTGGTGGCCGATCTGGCGGGCGGGTCGTGGCGGCAGCGGTGGCCGTGGTTCACCCGGGCCGCGCTGGAAGCGGGGGTGCGGGCGGTGTTCGCGCTGCCCCTGCACGCCGGCGGGGTGCTGCACGCCGGTGCGGTGGATCTGTACCGGGCCATGCCGGGGCCGTTGAACAGCGCCGACCAGCTGGCGGCGACGACGTTCACCGCGGCGGCGACCGAGCTGCTGACGTTGGAGCGTCACGGTCTGAACCTGACCAAGGCCTTCGGGCCCGGCTGGCGTGGCTTCGAGCCTGCCGAGGTGGCCGGGGCGACCGGCTGTGTGATGCCGCCGTCCGTGCCGTCCGATGCCGACGGTGTGCTGCTGGTCTGCTGGTTCGGCCCGGCACTGCTGGGTCCGGTCCGTCAGCGGATCGTCACCCTCGCGATCCGGCAAGGGCTACGCGGCGATCATGCGTACCGGTTCGTGCTGGCCGTCCATGAGGCGGTCGTCAACGCGGTCGTTCACGGCGGGGGGCGCGGTCAGCTTCTGCTGTGGCGCCGCGACGGACGGCTGTGGTGCGAGATCAGCGACCACGGCGCCGGGATGGTCACGCCCGAGTCGCCCGCCTCAGCAGCCGGTCCCGGGCCCGAGCACGCCGGTTGGTCGGGGCTGCGGATCATGCGACGGGCGTGCACCAGCCTGGACATCACCACGACGGCCCGCGGCACCCGGCTGCTGCTGAGCCGCCGCCTGGATTCACGCTCCGCGACATGAGCGTCGAAGGGCGCGACGATGAGCACCGCACCCAGCAACGAACACGAGGTCACGAGGCCGGGCGTCTGACCATCACCGAAACCGGCCTGCCCGGCGGCTGATCACCATGGCCGGCCCGTGCCTCGATGTGCTGCTGGACCTGACACACACTACGGCGAAACTGGGCTACGTCCCGCCCGCGCCGCGTTGTTGATCTGCCAGCGCTACGAAAACGCGGTGATCATGGGCCTGAACCTCGATTTCGCACCGCCAGCAGATCAACAACGCCACACCGGCGGCTACAGCGGGCCCAGGGCGTCCGCCGGATCGGCGTCCAGGCGCAGGGTTTCCAGCACCGTCAGGAGCTGGCGTTCCTCGTACCGGAAGTGGTTCTCCATGATGGCACCGACGCCCTCCAGATGCCGCCGCAGCTCGTCCGGGCCGTCGCCGCGCTCCACGGCGGCGCTCAGGCCGCCGATCAAGTAGGCGATCATCGAATGGTCCTGTTCCAGCGATCGCAGCACCGGCCGCAGGTGCGGGTGGGCGGCGGCGACGGCTGGGAACAGGGTGCGGTCCTCGCCGCGGTGATGGCCGTCGAGGGCGGCGCAGAACCCGCGGCAGTAGAGCAGCAGTTCGCCAGCGGTCGCCGGGTCGGCGGCCTCCAGGGCCACGCTCAGGGCCCGGCGCAGCCGCGCGTGCACCGCACGCATCTCCTGGGCCCAGGCCACCAGCCTGGTCTGCTCGCGCCCGGCGGCGCTGTTCGTCTTGCGCTCGGCGGCGCTTGTCGTCTCGCGCTCAGACAAGCGATGACGAAGGGCACGACGACAACACGTCGATCTCCTTCGGTCCGGCGCCTCCATGCCTGACACGGTCTGCCACCGGCACGCGACGCTGCCGGACACATTACTCGATGTCTGATATCAACGAGCAATGACGTATCCACCCCCGCTCTACCACGGTGACAAGGGTGAGGTGTCCGCCACCCACCGGCCCGCCGGCACCGGGCCCGAACTCGTCTATCCCAACGGCACCCGCGTGCACTACCTCTCCACCGGCGAGTCGACCGGCGGCCTGTTCGGGCTCTACCGCTGGGAGTGCGGCCCCGGCGTGACCGGCCCCGACCCGCACTTCCACCACAGCCTCGCCGAGTCGTTCTACATCCTGTCCGGCGTCATGAGCATCTACGACGGCGAGCGGTGGATCGAGGCCGAGCCCGGCGACTACGTGCACGTGCCGCCGGGTGGCGTGCACGCCTTCAAGAACCGGTCGGGGGCGCCGGTGTCGATGCTGCTGCACTTCTCGCCGGGCGCACCCCGCGAAGGCTACTTCGAAGGGCTGACCCGGCTCGCCGAGATGAGCGACGAGGAACGTGCCGCGTTCTACCTGGAGCACGACAACATCTGGGTGTGACCCCTCCCGGTGCCGGGCGCCCGCACGCCGGGCGGTATGCACGTGACCGTGACTGACGGATCTTCGATCGGGCGGGCCGGCCAGCGGATGGCCGTCGCGACCCTCGCCTCCCGGGTGGCCGGGTTCCTGCGGATCCTGGTGCTGGCCGCCGCACTGGGCCTGGGCACCCGGCTGCTCGACACCTACAACGTCGCGAACACGCTGCCCAACGCCGTCTACGAGCTGGTCGTGGGCGGCACCATGGCCAGCATCGTGGTGCCGCTGCTCACCAGGGCCACGCTCACCGAACCCGACGGCGGCGTGCTCTACGCGCAACGCCTGCTCTCCCTGATCGTGTACGTCCTCGCCGGCGTCACGGTGCTCGCTATCCTCGGGGCGCCGTTGCTGATCGACCTGTACGCGCCGGGCTTCACCCGCGAGCAACGGGACCTGGCGATCGTGTTCAGCCGGTTCTTCCTGCCGCAGATCCTGTTCTACGGCGTCAGCGCGACCACCGGGGCGATCCTCAACATCCGGGGCCGGTTCGCCGCACCGGCCTGGGCGCCGCTGGCCAACAGCGTCATCGTGATCGCGGTGGGCCTGACCTACCTGGTGACCGGCGGCAGCACCGGCACCGGCCTGAGCACCGGCGACCTGCTGCTGCTGGCGGCCGGCACGTCGGCCGGTGTGTTCGCCCAGATGATGCTGGTGGTGTGGGCGTTGCGGCGCAGCGGGTTCCCGATCCGGCTGCACCTGGACCCGCGGGGCATCGCGATCCGGCGGATCGGCCGGCTCGGTGTCTGGGTGCTGCTCTCCGTCGTGGCCGCGCAGACACTCACCGCCGCGGCCACCCGGGCGGCGTCCTGGGCCGGGCCGGGCGGCATCACCGCCTACCAGAACGCGAGCGCGGTCTACCTCGTACCGTTCGCGGTGATCGCGGTGTCGGTGATGACGGCGATGCTGCCGCGGCTGAGCCAGTACGCCGCCCGCGGCGAACACCAGCGCGTCACCACCGGCCTGTCCCGGGCGGTCCGCACCGCCCTGGTCGTGATGGCGCCGATCGCCGCCGCGTTCCTGCTGCTCGGGCCGGACATCGCGGTCGTGCTGTTCGACCACGGCAACAGCAGCGCCGCCACGGTCCGGGTGCTCGGGCTGGTCCTCGCCGCGTTCGGGCTGACCCTGGTGCCGTTCACGAGCTACATGATCCTGCAGCGCGGCCTGTACGCCCTGCAGGACACCCGCACGGCCGCCCTGATCACCGCGCTCGTCTCGGCCGTCGGCGTGGCCGGCTGCGCTGCCGCCGGTTGGCTGCTGCCGGCGGGGGACATCGTCGTCGGGATCCCGGTGGCGTTCGCGATCGCCTACACGACCGGGCTCAACGTGACAGCGCTGGTGCTGCGGCGGCGTCTCGGCCACATCGACGGGCGGCGGCTGATCCGTACCCATGTCCGGGTTCTCGCCGCCACCGTGACCGGCGCACTCTGCGCGGGCGCCGTGCTGCTGACGCTCGACGCGCCGGCTTTGCTCACGCTGCTGGCCGCAGTGCCGGCGGGCGCCGCCGGTTACCTGGTGGCCGGCCGGTTGCTGCGCCTGGCCGAGCTGCGGCACCTGCTGAACCTCGCGCTGCCGCGCCTGCGCACCTGGTGAACCTCGCGCTGCCGCGCCTGCGCACCTGGTGAGACGGGACCGGCCTGCCCCTAGGATCAGCGTGATGCACACCGATGAAGGACCCCGCCTGCTGCACTGGCGGGCCGCCGGCGTCAGCCTCGTCCTCGACCGCACCGGCGACCTGCTGCCGCGGGTCCTGCACTGGGGCGCCGACCTCGGTGCCGGAGCCGATCCGGCGGCGCTGGCCCTGGCGGCCGTGCCGCAGCAGGTCGCGAACAACATCGACGCCGTCGTGCCGGTGAGCGTGCTGCCGGAGCACGCGGCCGGATGGGTGGGCACGCCCGGGCTGACCGGGCACCGCGACGGCGCCGCGTTCTCCACCGCCTTCACCGTCGTGTCGGCCACCGAGACGCCGGACCGCCGGCTCACCGTCGACGCCCGCGACCGGGCGGCGGCCCTGTCGCTGCGGCTGGAGCTGGAGATGACCGATTCCGGACTGGTACGCCAGCGCGCCACCCTGACCAACGAGGACGCCACCTCCACCTACACCCTGGACGGGTTGCTGCTGACGTGGCCGGTGCCGTCGGAGGCCACCGAGGTGCTCGACTTCACCGGCCGCCACAAACGCGAACGGATCCCGCAGCGGCAGCCGTTCACGGTGGGCACCCGGCTGCGGGAGAACCGGCGCGGGCGGACCGGCGCGGACGCCTCGATCGTGCTGGCCGCCGGCGCCGCCGGGTTCGGGTTCGGCGGGGGCGAGGTGTGGGGCATCCATGTGGCGTGGAGCGGCAACCACCGGACGCTCGCCGAACGCACCCCGACCGGGGTGTCCCTGCTCGGCGGCGGTGAACTGCTGCTCGCCGGCGAGGTGCGGCTGGCGCCCGGTGACAGTTACCGCACGCCGTGGCTGTACGGGTCCTACGGCAACGGCCTGGACGAGCTCTCCGCCCGGTTCCACCGCCACCTGCGGGCCCGCCCCGGACATCCCCGGTCGCCGCGCCCGGTCGTGATCAACACCTGGGAGGCGGTCTACTTCGACCACGACCTGACCCGGCTGACCGCGCTGGCGGACGCGGCGGCGCAGGCCGGGGTGGAACGGTTCGTGCTGGACGACGGCTGGTTCCGCGGCCGTCGCGACGACCGGGCCGGGCTCGGCGACTGGTACGCCGACGAGACGGTCTGGCCGGACGGGCTGCATCCGCTTGTCGGCCACGTACGCGGGCTCGGCATGGATTTCGGTCTCTGGGTGGAGCCCGAGATGGTGAACCTGGACTCCGACCTGGCCCGCGCCCACCCCGAGTGGATCATGGCGACCGGTGGCCGGATGCCGCCCGAGGCCCGCCACCAGCAGGTCCTCGACCTCGGCCACGAGCAGGCGTACGCCTACCTGCGGGACCGCCTCGACGCGGCGCTGAGCGAGTACGACATCGCCTACCTCAAGTGGGACCACAACCGCGACCTGATCGATGCCGGTCACTCACCGGGTGGCGAGGCGGGCGTGCACCGGCAGACCCGGCAGCTCTACCGGCTCCTCGACGAGCTGCGCGCCCGGCACCCCGGCGTGGAGATCGAGTCCTGCTCGTCCGGTGGTTCCCGGGTCGACCTGGGCATCCTGGAACGGACCGACCGGGTCTGGGCCAGCGACTGCAACGACGCCCTGGAACGGCAGGCCATCCAGCGCTGGACCGGCACCCTGCTGCCACCGGAACTCGTCGGCGCCCACGTCGGCCCGACCGTCGCGCACACCACCCGGCGCACGCACACCCTCGACTTCCGGGCCGGGACGGCGCTCTTCGGCCACTTCGGCATCGAATGGGACCTGACCGTGGCCACCGAGGACGACCGGCGCCGGCTGGCCGAGTGGATCGCGCTGTACAAACGGCTGCGCGGCCTGCTGCACACCGGCACCGTGGTGCGCGGCGATCACCCGGATCCGTCGCTGTGGGTGCACGGTGTCGTCGCGGCGGACCGGTCGGAGGCGGTGTACGCCCTGGTCAGCATGGCGACGCCGGTGTGGTCGCCGCCGGGCCGGGTGCGCCTGCCCGGGCTCGACCCGGACGCCGGCTACCTGGTCACCCCGCTGCCGCCCGGCGACGACATGAAAGGCCCGAGCCGGCACCAGCTGCGGTGGTGGTCCGCGGGGCTGCGGCTGAGCGGGCGGGTCCTCGCCACCGCCGGGCTCCAGGCGCCGGTCCTCTATCCGGAACGCCTGGTCCTCATTCGTGCCACGATGGACAGCGGCCGGGAACTGGCCGCAATCCCCGGGAGGATGGAGGTATGACAGCCACCTGGAAGATCGAGCTCATTCCGGTTCCGGTCACCGACGTCGACCGGGCCAAAGCCTTCTACGAGAAGATCGGCTTCGCCGCCGACCACGACCACGACATGTCCGAGAAGCTGCGGTTCGTGCAGCTCACGCCGCCCGGCTCGGCCTGCTCCATCGTGCTCGGCCAGGGCATCACCGAGATGAAGCCGGGCACCCAGGAGATCCAGGTCGTGGTGCCGGACGCCCACGCGGCCCGGCAGCAGCTGCTCGACGCCGGCGTCTCGGCGAGCGACATCGACGTGCAGCCGTGGGGCACGTTCGTCTACTTCCGCGACCCGGACGGCAACAGCTGGTCCCTGCAGGCGATCGACACCCGACCCAACGGCTGACCCCGGCCTGAGCGGGGGGCCGGGCCCGGAACGCAGGCGTCCGCTCAGCGGCGTCAAGAGCCACGGCGATCGTACGATGGTGAAATATGCCGCCCCGGGTCGTGTGCCATCGACCGTCTTCGCGTACCACAATGTTGCGATCGGGCCGGACGGCGGATCAGGCCGACGGCAGCCGGTCGCGACCGGAGCCGGGACGATCGAAGGTCCGGGAGGTACCCGTTGTTGAACGTGTCGCTGAGCCAGGCCGACAGCGTGCTGCTCGAACGGGCCGCCCGGAACCTGTCCCGCCGTCCCGGCATCCCGCTGATCTTCGGTGGGGTCGGCACGACGGACGTGCCGGTGACCGTCTGCTTCGGTGCGCAGACCACGGCGCTGCGCTCGCTGGTGGTGCGGCCCGACCGCGGGCTCGGCGGCAAGGCCCTGGTGCAGAAACGGTTGCTGGCGCTGCCCCGGTACGACCGGGCGCCCGGCATCACGCACGACTACGACGATCTGGTGCTGGGGGAGGGCGTCGTCGGCCTGGCGGTCGTCCCGCTGATGAGCGGCGACCGGGTGCGGGGCCTGCTCTACGCCGGCACCCGGGAGCACGCGGCGCTCACCCCGGACGTCGTCTCCGCGCTGGCCGCGGAGGGGCAGGCGGCCTCCCTGGAGATCTCGGTGCGGGACGAGGTCGAGCGCCGGCTGAACGCCGCCGACGCGCACCGCACCCGGGCCGCCGGGCGGCTGCGCGAGATCGCCCGGACGACCGCCGACCCGCGGACCCGGCGGGAACTGCTGGAGGTGCTGGCGGGTTTCCGCCCGCCCGGCGCCGGCGACGACACGCTCACCCCACGCCAGCGTGAGGTGCTCGAACTGGCCGAGGTGGGGCTGCGCAACGCGGAGATCGGCGCGCGGCTGGGCTTGAGCGAGCAGACCGTCAAGACCTACATGCGGTCGCTGATGTCCCGGCTCGGCGCCCGGTCCCGCGCGGAGGCCGTGCACCGGTACCGGGCGCTGCGCGAGGCCTGAGCCGGTAGGTTCAGCGGCGGTGCCGCGAGGCCTGAGCCCGTCAGCTCCGCGCGGCGGGCAGGGCGGCCAGGGCCTCGTCGATGCGTGCCGCCACGGCGTGCGGCTCCCCGGCGCCGTCGAGGTCGAACAGCAGGCCACGCTCCCGGTACGCCCCGAGCACCGGCTCGCACTCCACGGCGTAGAGGGCGAGCCGTTCGCGGACCACCTCGGCGGCGTCGTCGCTGCGGCCGCCCACCGTGGCCCGGTGGGCGAGCCGGCGCAGCAGCTCCGCCGGCTCGACCACCAGGTTGAGCACGACCAGGCCGCTCAGCAGGCCGTCGAGGAAGTCGACCTGGGCCCGGGTACGCGGATAGCCGTCCAGGATGATCCCGCCGTCCGGCGCCACCCGTTCGATGTGGTCGCGGACCATCGCGTTGGTCAGCTCGTCCGGCACGTAACGGCCGGCGTCGAGGTGCCGCCGGGCGGCCCGGCCCAGGTCGGTGCCCCGGGTGATGTGTTCCCGGAACAGGTCTCCGGTGGACAGGTGAGCCAGGTTCCGGCGCCGGGCCAACGTCGAGGCCTGGGTGCCTTTCCCGGAACCGGGCGCGCCGGTGAGAATGACGGAGATGTCCAACGGAAGACTCCAACGTGTTCCGGCAGCGGGACACTGATTTTAGAAACGCTGCGGAAACGTGAATAGCCACCAAAGTGGGTAGCGATCGCTGCCGTAGGCTGACCGGCCGTGGACACGCCGACCGTCGCCGAGGCCGAGGAACTGCAGCGCTCGCTGCGCAACCGGGTGGACCTGAGCACCGGACTGCCCGCACCGGCCCGGCTCGTCGCCGGGCTGGACGTGTCCTACCGACAGGACAGTGCCGGGGTCGCCGCGGCGGTCGTGCTGATCGACGTGAGCGCACCACCGTCCCCGGCGCCCGCGATCGTGGAGTCCGCGGTGGTGTTCGGTGAGGTCACCTTCCCGTACGTCCCGGGCCTGCTCGGGTTCCGCGAGGTGCCGTTCCTGCTGGCCGCGCTGGACCGGCTGACCACCGCACCGGACGTGCTGATGTGCGACGGGTACGGCATCGCGCACCCCCGCCGCTTCGGATTGGCCTGCCACCTCGGGGTGGTGACCGGCCTCCCGTCGTTCGGGGTGGCGAAGACCGCGTTCACCACCCGGTTCGACCCGCCCGGGCCCGGGCGCGGGCAGTGGTCGCCGCTCGTCGACGGCGACGAGACGCTCGGCCGGGCGGTGCGCACCCAGGCCGGTGTCAAACCGGTGTTCGTGTCGGCCGGCCACCGGATCACCCTGGACCAGGCCACCGAGCTGACCCTGGCGACGAGCCCGCGCTACCGGATCCCCGAGCCGACCCGCCAGGCCGACCAGTTGTCCCGCCGCGCCCTCTGACGTGCGGGGCACCGGAGATCCGATGCCCCGCACTCACCAGGTCAGGAGCAGGCGGTCCCGTTCAGGGCGAACGACGCCGGCCGCGGGTTGCTGCCGGTGTGTGTGCCGTTGAAGCCGAAACTGACCGTCCCGGACGCCGGCAGGCTCGCGTTGTAGGAGCTGTTGGTGGCGGTGACCTGCGTCCCGCTCTGCGTGACCGATACCGACCACGCCTGGGTGACCTTCTGGCCGGCGGCGTACGGGAACGTCAGCGTCCAGCCGTTCACCGCGACCGGGCCGTTCGTGATGGTCACCGTGGCGGTGAACCCGGTGCTCCAGTCGTTCGTGCTGTAGGCGACCCGGCACCCGGTAGCCGGCGACGGAGACACCGGAACCGACGGTGAGACCGAGACCGACGGCGAGACGGAGGCCGACGGCGAGACGGAGACCGACGGCGAGACGGAGGCCGACGGCGAGGCCGAGACCGAGGTGGACGGTGACGGGTCCACCCCGCCCGGCACCGCGCCCCACACCAGCGCCGCACCGTCCCACAGCGGCACGCCCGGGTTCGGGCCGGCCGCCGCCCGGTACGACGGGTCGTTGGCCGGGTTCCACGTGCCACCCTCGGCCACACCGATCTTGAGCTGGACCTCCATCCGGTGCGCGGACTGCCCGGCCGGCGCGATGGTGTGCCCGGAGCAGTCCACTTCGACGTACCAGACGGCGCCGGAGTGCTGTCTCGCCATGGTCGGCCCGGGGCAGCCCTGCGTGTACGGCGAACTCACCGTCAAAGCCGCGTCGTCGTCACGGGTGAAGTAGTAGCGGAACTTGCCGGCCGTCAGGGCCCGCGCCGGGAACGCCGACTTGTTGTAGACGACCACTTTCACGCCTGTCGAGCGCGTCTCGTTCTGCATGATCGTCGTCTCGACGGACAGTTCCGGGATGTCGGGCGTCTCCGCGACCGGGAAGCCGGCCAGGGGCGCGCCGCCGTACTCGCCGTGCAGCCGGGCGACCGCCGACGTGAAGCCCGCGTTGTAGTCGGTGGCGACCTCGTTCATCACGTAGTCGCCACGGCTGTCCGCGTACTTGTCGTCCGGCGCGGACGGCCCGCCGACGAGGGCGCCGTAGAGCACGTGCCGCGTCTCGACCGGCACCTGCTGGCTGTCCCACCAGGAGCCGTGGGCCGTACGGTGATGGGGGTTTCTCGGGGAGCCGGCGCCGAACCCGATCACGTAGCTGGCGTTGCGCGGGTTGTCCCCGAGCGCATAGTTGATCTGCCGGACCGCGAAGTCGTGGTACCGCTGCTTGCGGACCGGATCGTCCAGGTGATCGCTGTGCACCAGGGCGAGGAAGGCGGTGTTCGCCGCGTAGCGCAGCGCGCCCCACGAGTCGACCACCACCATGCCGCCGGGGGAGGTGCGCACCTTCTCGCCGTTCACGCCGACGGTGAACCAGTCGAGGAACCGGTTCGCGTCGTCGCGGTACTTCTGCTTCCCGGTCAATTGGGACAGCAGAACGTAGTTGCCGAACGCCTTGTTGTCCCAGTTGATCGTCCACTTGTACTTCTTGAGGGCGCTCTGGTCCTCGTTGCCCTGCGCGTCGTACCCCGCCTCCGCCTTGGCCAGGTAGGCCGCGTCGCCGGTGGCCCGGTGCAACCAGATCGCGCCCCACACCAGCTCGTCGGCGTAGCCGCTCCAGGACCGGTAGAACGACGTCACGTCGGTGATGCACTCGTGGTAGGTCTTGCGCACCCGGTCTGCGAACGCGTAGAGCTGCTCGGCGTGCGTGAGCAGGGTCTGTGCGTACTGCGGGTCGGTGGGCCGGAACACCAGCGAGCTCGCTGCCATCGCGGCCGCCGTCTCCGCCGCCAGCTCACTGCCACCACAGCTGGCATCGATCTTGTACGCGGGCCGCGGCATCGGCATCACCTCGGCCGGCCCCCACCACTTGTGGTCGTCGTCGCCCTTGCCGACCTGACCGTAGAGCACGTCCGGCGACGGGTGCGCCTTGATGAAGTAGTCGTTCGGCACGCGCAGGTTGTTGAGCAGGTGGGTGAGCTGCCCCGACCCGGCGTACGCGGTCCGGTTCTCCACGGCCCCCCAGGCCAGCATCGTGGTCGTGAACGCCATCGGCAGGCCGAACTTCACGTGGTCGCCGGCGTCGTACCACCCGCCGGTCAGGTCGAGGCCCACGTCGGCGCCGTCGGTCATCGCCGAGTCGCCGCGCCAGGACACCCGGTTCCAGGCCGGTTTCTTGCCCGACACCTGGGCTTCGTAGAAGAGCAGCGACTTCTGCAGCGCCTCGCCGTAGCTGTGGGCCGGCGCCGCGGCCGCGTCGGAGGGGGAGGCCACCCAGAGCAGGCCGGCGGCGAGGGCCGCGGCCGCCAGGGTGGCACCGAGTTTCTTCATCATGGGCGGTCCCGCGGTCAAGAGAAACAGTGACAATCATCGTTGCATGGGAGCGCTCCCATTACAACGGTCCGGACCCGTGGTCCCGGCGCGCTGTTTGCGGTGCAACCCAGCGGGTAGCCGCTGATCCGGCAGAAACGTGCGGCCGGTGCAGGAGGCGCTGATGCAAGCGATGGTCTACCGCGGTCCCTACCGCGTGCGGGTCGAGGAGAAGGATCGGCCGGTGATCGAACACCCCAACGACGCGATCGTACGGGTGACGCGCGCCGCCATCTGCGGTTCCGACCTGCACCTTTATCACGGCATGATGCCGGACACCCGGGTCGGCACCACCTTCGGCCACGAGTTCGTCGGCGTGGTCGACGAGGTCGGATCGTCGGTGCGGCGGTTGAAGCCCGGCGACCGCGTGATGGTGCCGTTCAACATCTTCTGCGGCACCTGCTTCTTCTGCGCCCGTGGTCTCTACTCGAACTGTCACAACGTCAACCCCAACGCCACCGCGGTCGGCGGCATCTACGGCTACTCCCACACCACCGGCGGTTACGACGGCGGCCAGGCCGAGTACGTCCGGGTGCCGTTCGCCGACGTCGGGCCCAGCCTGATCCCGGAGTGGCTCGACGACGACGACGCGGTGCTGCTCACCGACGCCCTGGCCACCGGCTACTTCGGCGCGCAGCTCGGCGGCATCGTCGAAGGCGACGTGGTGGTGGTCTTCGGTGCCGGACCGGTCGGTCTGTATGCGGCGAAGTCGGCGTGGCTGATGGGCGCCGGCCGGGTGATCGTGATCGACCACCTGAACGACCGGCTGGACAAGGCGCGCACGTTCGCGCACGCCGAGACGTACAACTTCACCGAGTACGACGACATCATCGTGCACCTCAAGAAGATCACTGAGCACCTCGGCGCGGACGTGGCGATCGACGCGGTCGGCGCGGAGGCGGACGGCAACCTGCTGCAACACGTGACGGCCGCGAAGCTGAAGCTGCAGGGCGGCTCGCCGGTCGCGCTGAACTGGGCGATCGACGGCGTCCGCAAAGGCGGCACAGTCTCGGTGATGGGCGCCTACGGCCCGATGTTCAGCGCGGTCAAGTTCGGTGACGCCGTCAACAAGGGCCTGACCCTGCGGATGAACCAGTGCCCGGTGAAACGGCAGTGGCCGCGGCTGTTCGAGCACATCCGCAACGGTTACCTCAAGCCCAGCGACATCGTGACGCACCGGATCCCGCTGGAACACATCGCCGAGGCGTACCACATCTTCTCGGCGAAGCTCGACGGCTGCATCAAGCCGCTCATCATCCCGAACGCCGCGTAAGGGAGGCAGACCGATGGCGTACACCCCGGACAAACCGAAGCTTCCGGAGTCCACCGAGCAGCTGCGCGCCCGCATCCCCGGCTGGGGCGCCGACCTGGATCCCGCGGACCGCCCGTCGGTGCCGCAGGAGGTCTTCGACCCCGATTTCAGCGGCGCGCACTGGGAGTTCCCGGAACGGCAGCCGGAGCGGTGGCCGCGGGAGAGGTCGATCGAGCACAAATTCGTCACTCCGGTCTTCGGCACGGCCTGCCCGCCGCGAGGGCTGTCCGGCGCGATCCGGCGGTACTCCTACGCCAAGTTCAGCGAGGGCCGGGCCGCGCACTGGCTGCTGCTGCTCGCCGCCGACCGGGTGGACGTGGCGGAGAGCGTGCTGCGTTCCCTGGCGAGCCGGCACCCCGACAACCCGATCACCCAGACCGGCGTACGGGCGGAGCTGTCCCACCACGGGCTCCGCTCCCGCCTCGGGCAGAACCGGGCCGACGTGGTGCACCACCCGCTCGACCCGATCATCGTGGCCGCGCCGTGGATCGCGGGCGCCGGCCTCGCCTACGTCCTGGTCCGCCGCGTGGTGTCACGCCGGCCCTGAGCGCGCCCCCGACCGGGCCTCGAGTGCCGCCGCCGGCTCGTCAGCCGGCGGCGGCCTCACGCTGGATCCGCTCGAACTCCTCGGCCATCGCGGCGGCCAGGGCCTGCGCCGCCGACAGCGGCCGGACCATGACCGTGAACTCGTCGATCAGGCCCTTGCCGTCCAGGTGCACGAAGTCGCAGCCCTCGACGGCGACACCGCCGATCCGCGCCTCGAACAGCAGCGCGTGCTCGCGCCCGCCGTCGCCGGAGAGCTCACGGACGTACCGGAAATCTTCGAAAACCCGCAGCACGCCGCGCAGGATGGCCGCGGTGAGAGCCTTGCCGGGGTAGGGCTTGAAGGCGACCGGGCTGCGGAACACCACGTCCTCGGCGAGGGTCGCCGCGATGGCGTCCGGGTCGCGTGCCTCGACCGCCCTGCGAAAATCGATCACCCGGCCAGCGTACGGGTTCGCCAGCTGTGCTGCGGCTCGTAACCGAGCAGGCGTCGCGCCTTGTCGATGGAGAGCAGCGTCTCGTGCTCGCCCAGTTCCTTCGTGACCGGGACGTCCGGGTAGACCTCGGCCGCGAGGCTCGCCGACGTTCGGCTCATCACCGTGTCCGCGTTGGCGACGATGAAGATCTCGGTGCCGGTGATGTCGGCGGCCAGTGCCTTGCGAACCGCCTGCGCGCCGTCGCGGGCGTCGATGTAACCCCACAGGTTCCACTTGCGCAGCCGCGGATCGTCGTCGAAGGACGGGAACTCCGCGTAGTCCGCGGGGTCCATCACGTTCGAGAACCGCAGCCCGATCATCTTCAGTGCCGGGTCCCACCGGCAGAACTGTTCCGCCATGGTCTCCTCGAGGTGCTTGACCAGGGCGTACCGGGACTCGGGGCGCGCCGGGTACTCCTCGTCCAGCGGGATGTACGGCGGCGGGGTGTCGAACGGGATGCCCAGCAGGGTCTCGCTCGACGCCCAGACCACGTTGGTGATCCGGGCGGCCCGCGCGGCGGCGAACACGTTGTACGTGGCCGTGATGTTGTTGTGGAAGGTGGCGGCGTTGGCGGTCACGCCGGGCGCCGGGATGGCGGCGAGGTGCACGACCGCGTCGATCCGGTCATAACGGTCGTCGATCGCGGTCAGCGCCTCGATCGTCTGCCCGTAGTCGGTGAGGTCGATCCGGATGTCCGGGCGCTCCGCGGCGGCATCCAGGTTGATCACCTCGTTGCCGTGCTCCCGTAGGTCGGCGACCACGGCCCGGCCGAGTTTCCCGGTGCCTCCGGTGACAGCGATCCGCATGCGTGCCTCCTATGAAGTGATCTTGCTGCCGACGATATCCCTCCCACAGGTTCCGGTCAGGTTCCGGCATCGATGATGGGGTGGTACGGCCTGGTGTCGCTCGAAGGAGGACGGCGTGACGCATCACCGGTGGACGGTTGTGGGGACCCTTCTGACACTCGCGGCTGTCGCGGGCTGCTCGTCGGTGGACGAGCCGGTCGCTTCCTCCGGCGCGCCGGCGTCTGCTTCCTCTGCCGCGCCCGAGTCCTCTGCCGCGCCTGAGTCTTCGCGCGTGCCGGGCGGCGGCGTACCGGATCTGGGTGACGCCGAGGTTGTCGCGCGGGGCCTGGACGTGCCGTGGGGGTTGGGTTTTCTGCCCGGCGGGGACGCGTTGATCGCGGAACGGGACACCGGGCGGGTGCTGCGGGTGACACCCGGTGCGGGCGCGCCGGCGGAGGTCTACCGGGTGCCCGGTGTGTCCGCCGCCGGTGAGGGCGGGCTGCTGGGCCTGGCGGTCGGCCCCGACGAGATGGTGTACGTCTACTTCACCGCGGAACAGGACAACCGGATCGGCCGGTTCCCCCTCCCGGCGTCCTCGGCGGGCTCCTCCGCCTCCGGGTCGGACTTCGAGGTGATCTTCGAGGGGATCCAGAAGTCCGGTGTGCACAACGGCGGGCGGATCGCGTTCGGCCCGGACAAACTGCTCTACGTGGGCACCGGCGACGCCGGCGACACCGCGAGCTCGCAGAACCAGGACAGCCCGAACGGCAAAATCCTGCGCCTGACGCCCGACGGCGAACCGGCGCCCGGGAACCCGGTGAAGGATTCGCCGATCTACAGCTCCGGGCACCGCAACGTGCAGGGCCTGGCCTGGGACGCCGACGGGCGGCTGTTCGCCACCGAGTTCGGCCAGAGCCAGCTCGACGAGGTGAACCTGATCGAGGCCGGCAACAACTACGGCTGGCCGCAGGTCGAGGGCGAAGGCGACACGGCAGGCGGGCGGTTCACGAACCCCCTGCTCACCTGGCCGGTGAGCGAGGCGTCCCCGTCCGGGATGGCGATCGCCGGCGACACCGCCTACGTCGCCGCGCTGCGCGGGGAACGGCTCTGGGCGCTGCCGCTGAACGGTGCCGGCGCGGGCGAACCCGTGGCGCTGCTGGCGGGGGAGTACGGCCGGTTGCGTACCGTCCAGGTCGCCCCCGACGGCGCCCTCTGGGTCACCACGTCCAACACCGACGGCCGAGGCGACATCCGGGACGGCGACGACAAGGTGCTGCGGTTCGCCACCCGCTGACCCCTCTGCCGCCGGCGCCGGCCGGCCCGTTCACTCGCGGACGTCGGCCGGGTCGGTCGTGGTGGGCAGCCCCGCCGCCAGCCACGCCTCCACCCCACCCACCAGGTCGGTGGCGCGGTGCAACCCGACCGCGCGCAGGCTGGCCGCCGCCAAGCTGGAGCTGTACCCCTGCCGGCACACCACCACAACCTGCACGTCGTACCCGACAGCCTCCGGGATCCGGCTCTCCGACCGCGGATCGAGCCGCCACTCCAGCACCGTACGGTCGATGACGATCGCCCCCGGCAACTCCCCCTGCCGAGCCCGCTGCCGATCCGTCCGCGTATCCACCAGCAGCGCCCCACCCATGACCGCCGCCCACGCCTCATGCGGATCGAGCCGCCGCATCCCCGCCCGGGCGCGCTCCAGCACCCCGTCCACGCCACCCACCGTCATCCTCATCCCATGATCATGCCCACGCCGCCACCCCCAGCAACCAAACCCCCACCCGTCCGGCCGCCCCGCCCGAGCCCGCCGGACCCGCGCGGCCCGCCGATCCCGCTCGGCGCCTGACCCCGCGCGGCCCGCCGAACCCCCGCGGCGCCTGACCCCGCTCGGCCCTGACCCCCGCGCGGCCCGCTGACCCCGCCGGGCCCCCTTAGCCTGTTGCCTCCGCTAGGCCCGCCGAGCCCGCGTGCCGCGCTCAGCCCGCGTCTCGCCGCCTACCTACTCGCCCGCCCTTCCACTCACCGCGGCCGCTGAGCGTCGGTCAACAAGTCCGCACGGACCTGCCCACAAGGTCGGCTGCGCACCTACCGCAGGAGACATGCACGTACCGAGATGTCGATCTGCTAGCGACTCTGTTGCCCATTGTGGTTAGGGGGTGGGTTGTAGGCGTGCCAGGTGGCTGGTGTGTGGGGTTTGGAGGTGGTGGCCGGTCCAGTAGGCGTAGAGGCGGATGAGGTTGAGGGCGGTGGCTTTGAAGGCGTGTTCGAGGGTGGTTTTGCGTATGCCGTGGTAGCGGGCGT
>NZ_JAHWGU010000055.1 GCF_020873875.1 Actinoplanes sp. DH11 | reverse complement strand
GATCAACTCACGACCGCCCGGAAACGGCCCCAACCACCGCCAGCACAAGCCACCCCCAGCCGGCTGTCACCCATGGTTGCCGGAGACGCTCTCCGGCAGCCGTGAGCGACAGCCCGATCCGATCAACTCACGACCGCCCGGAAACGGCCCCAACCACCGCCAGCACAAGCCACCCCCAGCCGGCTGTCACCCATGGTTGCCGGAGACGCTCTCCGGCAGCCGTGAGCGACAGCCCGATCCGATCAACTCACGACCGCCCGGAAACGGCCCCAACCACCGCCAGCACAAGCCACCCCCAGCCGGCTGTCACCCATGGTTGCCGGAGACGCTCTCCGGCAGCCGTGAGCGACAGCCCGATCCGATCAACTCACGACCGCCCGGAAACGGCCCCAACCACCGCCAGCACAAGCCACCCCCAGCCGGCTGTCACCCATGGTTGCCGGAGACGCTCTCCGGCAGCCGTGAGCGACAGCCCGATCCGATCAACCCACGACCGCCCGGAAATAGGCTAACGACGAACCGGCGTGCGCGGAGCCGGGCCCGGTGAACGACAGCGCGCCGAGCCGGAGCGCGGTGGCTGGAGCTCCGGGCATGGATTGACATCGACAGCTATGTATGCAAGAACGGTTCTCCACCGTGTGATGCTTACGTAAACAGCACTGAGCGGACGCCCATGTCCGTCCGCCTCGCCGCTCCTGCGGCAACCGCCCTCGCGACAGGCCGCGACAGCGGGACAGGACCGGCCGTGATGGCCACGACAGTGACGTGAAAACTTGACCGACCAGTCGGTACAGTTTCGGCATGACCCAGATCGCCGCCACCCCGGCTCTGTCCAAGGGTCGTCGCTGGGCCGCCCTGGGCGTGCTCTCCGCGGCGGTCCTGCTGCTCTCGATCGACGGGACGGTGCTCGCCCTCGCGGTGCCGTCCCTGACCGAAAGCCTCTCCCCCACCGCCGAGCAGGTCCTCTGGATCGGCGACGTCTACTCGCTGGCCCTGGCCGGCCTGCTCGCGCTGATGGGCAACCTCGCCGACCGGGTCGGCCGCAAGCGCATCCTGCTCGTCGGCTCGGTGCTGTTCGGCCTGGTCTCGCTGCTCGCGGCGTTCGCCACCAGCGCGGAACAGTTGATCGTCGCCCGGCTGCTGCTCGGTGTCGCCGGCGCCACGCTGATGCCCTCGACGCTCTCGCTGATCCGCAACATCTTCACCGACCCGGCCGAGCGGACCCGGGCCGTCGCGGTCTGGTCGGCCGCGTTCGGCGCCGGTTCCGCCGCCGGCCCGATGATCGGCGGCGTCCTGCTGGAGCACTTCTGGTGGGGCTCGGTCTTCCTGATCAACGTGCCGGTCATGATCGTCGTCGTGGTCTCCGGGCTCCTGCTGCTGCCCGAGTCGAAGGACCCGGCTCCGGGCCGGTTCGACTGGCTGTCGGCCGCGCTGTCGATGCTGGCGATCGTCCCCGTCGTCTACTCGATCAAGCATCTGGCGTCCGGCGACCTCAGCCCGATCCTGTTCGTCGGCCTGGGTGCGGGCTGGCTTTTCGTGCGCCGCCAGCGCCGGCTCGACAGCCCGATGCTCGACGTCGAACTGTTCCGCAGCCCGGCGTTCTCCGGCGCGGTCGCGGCCAACGTCATCTCCATTTTCGCGCTTGTCGGCCTGCTCTTCTTCTTCTCGCAGTACCTCCAGTTCGCCCGCGGCTTCAGCCCGCTGCAGGCCGGCCTCGCCGAACTGCCCGCCACCCTGGCGTCGATCGTCGTGATCGGCCTGGTCGGCGTCGCGATCGCCAGGCTGGGCCGGGGACCCGCGATCGCCGTCTCCCTCGCTGTCGCTGCCGCGGGCCTTGCCTTGGTGGCGCCCGCGGCGAGCCAGACGTCGTACGCGTACCTCGCGCTCTGCCTCATCCCGGTCGGCCTCGGTGTCGGCCTGGCCATGACGCTCGCCGGCGACGCCATCATCTCGGCCGCGCCGCCGCACAAGGCCGGTTCCGTCTCGGCTGTCACCGAGACCGCCAACGAGCTGGGCGTGGTGCTCGGCATCGCGGTGCTGGGGTCGATGCTCACGTCGGTCTACCGGTCCGAGCTGGTGCTGCCGCCGGGGCTGCCCGACCCGGTCCGCGAGGCCGCGACGGATTCGCTCGGTTCGGCGCTGCACGTCCTCGACGCCGGCCTCGCGGGCGTGGCGAAGGAGGCGTTCCTGCACGCCATGCAGACGACGTCGCTGGTGGCGGCCGGGTTCACCGCGGTCGCGGCCGTGGTCGCGTGGCGGCTGATCCCCCGGCGATAGGCTGACGATCCGCAGGGGTTCTCGGAGGGCGAGGCGATGGGACGGACGGCCGGACGGTCACCCGAGGACACCCGGCGTGCGCTCCTGGACGCGGCGGGCGAGGTCATCCGGACGCGAGGGATCAATGCCACGCTCGATGACATCGCCCGCCACGCGGGAGTCTCCAAGGGCGGCCTGATCTACCACTTCGCGAGCAAGGACGAGCTGCTGCGCGAGGTCGCCCGTACGCTTCTGGCCGCCTTCCGTGCCGAGGTCGACAGCCATCTCGACCCGGACGACACCGCGCCCGGCCGGTTCACCCGCGCCTACGTCCGTGCCCTGCTGGCCCCGGCACAGGACCCGGCCGCCGCCCGCCGCTCGCTCGCCCTGCTCAGCCAGCTCTCCACGATCCCGGCCGTCGCCGAGCTCGTCGACGCCGACACCGAGCGGTTCAACGCCGAACTGGCCGCCGACGGCCTCCCCACCGACGTGATGCTCCTGGTGACGTCGGCCGCCGACGGGGTGAGCAGCGCCCCGATGTGGGGCGCCTCTACGACCGGCCCGGAGTACCGCCGGCTTGAGGACCGCCTGATCCGGCTGACCCACGAGCCGTCGCTCTGGCAGTCCCTGCCCTGGTCCTCCTGACCATCCCGGCCACCAGGGGACACCAGGCCACCGACTCTGCCGCCGCGGGGCAGCCGGCAACCGTACGGCGACGCAGGCGCACCGTGCCGGTGATCCAACCGCCCGGAGCGGCGCCGAAGAGAACAGTGCAACCGCGAAACACCTACGAAAGGGACCGCTCTTGCGCAACGTTCTTCGCCGCTTCGCCCTGGCCGTCGTCCTCACCCCGGCCGCCGTCGGTGTGGCCACCATGATCGCGACGCCCGCCCAGGCCGCCCCCGCGAAGGCGAGCGAGACCGCCCTGCAGAACCAGATCAACCAGCTCATCAACACCGAGCGCACCCAGCGCGGCTGCTCGGCACTGAAGGTCAACGCGGCGCTGACCGCCGCCGCCCGCGGCCACTCCGCGTGGATGGCCCAGACCGGGAAGTTCTCCCACACCGGCCGCGCCAACTCCAACTTCGTGGCCCGGTCCAAGGCCGCCGGCTACACCAAGCCGTCCGCGGAGAACATCGCCTGGGGCTACCGCAGCGCCGCGCAGGTCGTCAACGGCTGGATGAAGAGCCCCGGCCACCGCACCAACATCCTCAACTGCAAGTCCAAGACCGTCGGCGTCGGCGTCGTCTTCAGCGCCAACGGCGCCCCGTACTACACCCAGGACTTCGGCTACTGAGCCCGCTATCCCTCCGATGGTCCCCAGCCAGGGGACTGCTCGCTCGATGCCGGGATGTTGATCTGCTGGCGCCACGAAATCGCTGTGATCATGGACCTGAAACCGCGATTTCGCATCGCTAGCAAATCAACAACGCCCCGCGGACCCACCGCAGCGAGGTCACGCCCGCCGCTTCACCACACCATCGGGACACCCTGAGCAAGCGATGCCCCAGCCGATCCCCCTGCGGCTGGGGCATCGCCGTGCCCGGGATCAGCGCGTCAGCCGGCTGAGGCATCACCGTGCCCGGGATCAGCGCGTCAGCGTGAACGGCGTGACGTCGCCCCGGGCGCCGGCGGCATGCAGGGCGACCCCGCGCACGGTCCTCGGGTCCACCCAGCTCACGTTCACAACCAGCGGCTTCTCGGACGGTTCGACGTCCACCTCGACGCTGTCCGACAGCGCACCGGTGGCGGCGTCCAGCACCGTGGTGGTGAGCTGGCCGTCCGCGTCGTAGGCCACGGCCGCCTCGGTGGCGTCCGGCGACAGGCGTACCGTCAGGATCCGCGTGCAGGTGGCGTTCGCCGCCAGGGAGCGCCTGTCCGCCTCGGCCGGCCGGGACAGGTCGTAGAACTCGACGACGCACGGCGTTGCCGCCCGGGTGAGCGCGAGCCGGCCGGCCACCACGTCGGCGGCCACGATCTGGCCGTCGAAGAACCCGGTGACGTCGATCTGCTCCGGTGTCAGGAGCACTCTTTCGCCACCGCCGTTCAGGCTGTGCTCCACCAGACCGGCCGGGCGCCACAGGTACGCGTACTCCATCGTCGCGCCGATCAGCGCCACCATCTCGCCCGGCTTCATCACCTCCCGCGTCCGCCGGACCTGGCCGTCCGGGTCGGCCGCCAGCAGCGTGACCCCGCCTGCCCGGCCGGGGCCGATCGCGACGATCGAGCCGTCGGCGCGCCCGACGAACCGGTCCCATCGCCCGGCGCCTCGCACCTGGTGCGTGCGCAGCTGCCAGGTGCCGTCCACGGTGAACTCGCCGGCCCGCGCGTCACCGAGCTCGGTCCAGGTCTGCGTGCCGTTGTCGAAGGTGCGGTAGCTGCCGTCGGCGCCGTTCAGCATCAGCCGCTGCGCGGCCGCCGGCGCCGGGGGCGGTGCGGACGTGGTCGCGGCCGGCGGGTTCAGCGGGGTCCGGTCCGGTCCGCGATCCAGGGTCGCCGTGACACCCGCGGCGGCGAGCACCGCCACCACGCCGGCCGCGACGCCGGCCGCCTGCCGGTTGCGGCGCCGCCGGGCGATCCGCGGGATGTCGGCGAAGTCGCCGCCGTAACCCGGTGCGGCCTGCGCGGCCCGGCGGACCAGGGCTTCGACGTCCTGCGGGATACGTTCCACGGTCATGCCTCCTCGGTCAGGTCGCGGCGCAGTTCGGCGAGCGCGCGGGACAGCCGGCTCTTCACGGTTCCCTCACTGATCCGCAGCGCGTCCGCGGTCTCTGCAGTGCTCAGGTCCAGCAGGATGCGGCAGGTCACCACCGCGCGCTGCGGCCGCGGCAGCCGGCCCACCGCATCGCGGGCCAGCACCTCGGTCTCCGTGCTGCCGCGGTGTGCCTGGTCCGGCCGGTCGCCCGGCGGCCGTTCCCGGCGCGCCTTGCGCCACCACGAGGTGGCCCAGTTGAGGCCGACCCGGAAGACCCAGCCCGCCGGGTTCTCCAGGGCGCCCACCGTGGCCCACTTCGTCCAGGGCCGCGCCATCGCCTCGGCCACCGCCTCGGCGGCCAGGTCGTCGCGGCGCAGCGTCACCGCGAGCGCGCGGTAGACCCGGTCCACGTGGGCGCGGTAGAACGCCTCGAAGTCCTCGGCAACCGGCCCGCTGCCGGGCATGGCCGTGTCCTCGTCGATTGCCGCCCCCGTCGAAGCCCTCATGACCGATACACGCACCAGCCGGCGCATCCGTTCCCGGGTATTTTCACGGAATGCCCTCCTCCTTGGTGATCGCTGCCGCCCAGCCGGAATGCCTGCCCTACGACGTGGCCGCCAACGCGGCCGCCCACGCCGCCGCGGTGCGGGCCGCGGACGCCCGGGTGGTGGTCTTCCCGGAGATGTCGCTGACCGGGTACCACCTGGACGCGCCGGTGGTCGGCCCGGACGATCCCCGGCTGGCGCCGATCGTCGCGGCGTGCGCGGAGACCGGGACGATCGCCCTGGCCGGCGCACCGACGCCGGGCAGCACGGCGACAGGCAGCACGGCGACAGGCGGCACGGCGACGGGGGAACCGTGGATCGGGGTGCTCGCGATCGACGGCTCGGGCGCCCGGGTGGTCTACGGCAAGGTCTGCCTGCACGGCACCGAGGCGGAACGGTTCGGGCCGGGCGAGCCGGCGGTGATCGAGGTGGACGGCTGGCGGCTCGGCCTCGCGGTCTGCCGGGACACCGGCATCCCGGAGCACGCGCGGCGGACGGCGGAGCTGGGCATCGACGCGTACCTGGCCGGGGTGGTGCACCACGACCACGAGGCGCACGTGCACGGCGAGCGGGCCCGGCGGGTCGCGGCTGATCACCGGGTGCCCGTCGTGACGGCCGCCTTCGCCGGGGGGACCGGGGGCGGCTTCGACCGTACCTCCGGTGGTTCCGGCATCTGGTCCGCCGACGGCGACGTGCTCGCCCAGGCCGGGGTCGCGCCGGGCGAGTTCGCCCGGGCCGTGCTCACCCGCTGACCGGTGGCGGGTCCGGGCGGCGCAGGAAGTAGCCCAGCAACCCTGCCGCCACCAGCCCGGCCACGCCCATCACCAGCGCGGACGCCGCCAGCGACGCCACCGCGGTGACCGCGCCGATCAGCAGCGGCCCACCACCGGTGCCGACGTCGGCGAAGACCCGCCAGACGCCGAGGAACTGGGCGCGCCCGGCGGCCGGTGAGACGTCGGCGCCGACGGTCAGGATCAGTCCGGCGCTGAGCCCGTTGCCGATGCCCATCAGCACCCCGGCCGCGGTCAGCCCGGCCACGTCGCCGGCCAGCGGGAGCAGCGCGAACGCCAGTCCGAGCAGGATCATCGCGGGCACCGCGCCGGCGCGTCGCCCGTACCTGTCCATCAGCTTGCCGGCCGGGTAGAAGAGCAGCATGTCGACGCCGCCGGAGATGCCGTAGATCAGGCTGATGGTGGCCGGTTCCAGCCCGAGCGAGGCGCCCCAGAGCGGCAGGATCGTCTGCCGGGAGGCCCGCAGCGCGCCGACCAGCAGCACACCGAGGCCCAGGGTGCGCAACGGCCGGGCGTTGTCGCGGATCACCTCGGTCAGCCGTGGCGCGGCGCTCCCGGTCCGCGGCGGCCGGTCCTGCGGCACCGCCGGAAGCAGCAGGAGCAGGGCGGCGGCCAGCAGCGCGCAGGCGGCGGCGACGAGATACGCCGCGTCCAGACCGATCAGGAGTACGGCCACCGAACTCACGAACGGCCCGGCGAAGGTGCCGATCCGCCCCACCCCGCCGAGGGTGGACATGGCGCGGGCCCGCAGTTCCGGCCGCACCGCCTCGGTCATCCAGGCATGCCGGGCCACACCCCAGGCCGCGGCGGTCATCCCGACCACGACGACCGCCGCCGCCAGCACCAGCACGTGCGGCGCCAGCACACAGGCCAGCAACGCCGGCACCGACAGGACCACGCCGGCCAGCATCGTGCGCCGCTCGCCGATCCGGGCGACGAGCATGCCGGCCGGCACTGCGCCCAGGATCTGCCCGGCACCCACCATCCCGGCGACGACCGCGGCCACCGCGAAGGAGGCGCCCAGCTCGGTCGCGGAGAGTGCCACGACCGGGGCGACCGCGCCGACGCCGACGGAGTAGACGCCGGACGGCAGGTAGACGGCTGTCCCCAGCTGCCGCATCGTGAGCCCGGCACCCGCACCACCGGCTTCGGGCGTGGGCTGCCGCTGGCCGGGAACCGGCGCAGGCTCCTGCTGGCCGGCGCGGGGCACGGGCTTCTCGCGGCCGCCGGTCACGGTGCGATCGCGGCCAGCGCCAGGTCGGTCAGGGTGTCGGCGTAGTCCTCGGTGAGCGGGCCGGTGCGCAGCAGCCAGCGATGGTAGAGCGGGCCGAAGAACAACTCCACCGCCTGGTCCAGGTCGACGCCGGCGCGGACCTGGCCGGCCCGCTGCCCGGCGCGCAACCGGTCCTTGACCGCGTCGAGCTGGGGACGCAGCAGCTGGTCGCGGACCTGCTCGCCGAGGGTCTCGTCACCCAGGGTCTCGATGGTGATGGCCCGGGTGGTGGCGGAGAGCTTCGGGTCGGCGAACTCGGCCACCGTCGCCCGCATCACCGCCCGCAGGTCGGCCCGCACGTCACCGGTGTCCGGCAGGGCGGCGGCCTCGGTCGTCGCGGTGCTGTCGACGAGCGCCTCCAGGATTATCGCGCCCTTGCCGCGCCACCAGCGGTAGATGGTCTGTTTGCCGACGCCGGCCCGGGCCGCGATGGCCTCGATGGTCAGCTCGGCCCAGCCGGTCTCGGTGAGCAGGTCGAGGGCGGCGGTGAGGATCGCGCGGCGGGAGCGTTCGTTGCGGCGGGCGGGATCGGCGGTCACGTCCGGAATCCTATCGCGAGACGCAACGTCTCGTCTTGACAGCTCCGCACGCGAGACGATACGTTGCGTCTCGTCACGGCACGCCGAACGCCGAACGCCGCACACCGCACGCTGAAAGGGCGCCACCATGCCGCACATCGCCGTCGTCAGCATCCCCGCACACGGTCACGTCAACCCGAGCCTCGAGATCGTGCGCACCCTGGTGAATCGGGGCCATCGGGTCACGTACGCCAATGCCGCCTCGTTCGCCGAGGTCATCGAGGGCACCGGCGCGGAGCTCAAGCCCTACGCATCCACCCTGCCCACCACCGACGAGGCCTGGTCCGGTGACCCGATCGAGCAGTTGACGATCTTCCTGGACGACGCGATCGCGATGCTCCCGCAGCTCCGGGCGGCCTACGACGACGACCGTCCGGACGTCTTCCTCTACGACATCGCCGGCGCACCGGCCCGGCTGCTCGCCGAGGAGTGGAAGATCCCGGCGATCCAGCTCTCCCCCACGTTCGTCGCCTGGACGGGGTACGAGGAAGAGATGGCCCCCATGGTCGAGGCGATGCGGGCCGACCCGCGCGGTGCCGACTACTACCGCCGGTTCTCCGGGTGGCTGGTCGCGCACGGGTCCTCGACCACCGACAGCACGGCCTTCCAGGGCCGGCCCGCCCGCGGCCTGGCACTGATCCCGCAGGCCATCCAGCCGAACGCCGACCGTGTCGACCGGGACGTCTACGACTTCGTCGGCCCGATCTTCGGTGACCGCTCGCACCAGGGCACCTGGACCCGGCCGGCGGACGCGGAGAAGGTCCTGCTGGTCTCGCTCGGCTCGGCGTTCACCGACCACCCCGAGTTCTACCGCCGCTGCGTGGAGGCGTTCGGCTCGCTGCCCGGCTGGCACACCGTGCTCCAGATCGGCAAGCACGTCGACCGGGCGGTGCTCGGCGAGGTCCCGGACCGCATCGAGGTGCACAACTGGGTGCCGCAGCTGGCGATCCTGGACCAGGCCGACGCGTTCCTCACCCACGCCGGCATGGGCGGCACCAGCGAGGGACTCCGGGCCGGCACCCCGATGATCGCCGCGCCGCAGGCCGCCGACCAGTTCGCGAACGCGGAGCAACTGGTCGCGCTGGGCGTCGGCCGGGTGATCGACACGGCCACGATCACGGCCGCCGAGTTGCGCGGGACGCTGCTCGCGCTCATGTCCGGACCGGCGCCGGCCCGGAGCGAGGAGATCCGGGCAGAGGTACGGGCCAACGGTGGCGCCGACCGCGCGGCCGACCTGATCGAGGCCGAACTGGGGCGTTGAGCTGCTCAGACCCGTACCCGAGAAGGCAACCGCCGCCGGTCCGCGCCCCCTGGACCGGCGGCGGTTGCGTGCCGTCGCGCCAATAATCCAAGACTCACAATGCCGCGTGGCTTGCCATAGTGTGCGGCACACACTATCGTTGCTGGCATGACAATGGATGCGACGCTCTCCACTCATCTGCAGGAGTTGCGCCGCGGCACGGTCGTCGTCGCGAGTCTCACCGTCCTGCGCGAACCGGGGTACGGGTACTCGCTGCTCGAAACGCTGAGCGCGGCCGGTTTCGAGGTGGAGGCGAACACGCTCTACCCCCTGCTGCGGCGCCTGGAAGCACAGGGCCTGCTCACCAGTTCGTGGAACACCGACGAGGCCCGGCCGCGCAAGTTCTACCGCACCACCGAGCAGGGCGACGCCATCGCGGCCGCGCTGCGCGACGAGTGGACGCGGCTCGACAAAGCGGTCACCGACCTCGACACCCCCGCCGGCACCGTCTCAGGGAGCGACGCATGACCACCCTCATCGATCGATACGTCTACACCGTCCTGCGCCGCGTTCCCGAGCAGCAGCGCACCGACATCGACCGCGAGCTGCGCACCTCCATCGAGGACGCGGTGGAGGCCCGGGTCTCCGGCGGCGCACCGCCCGACACGGCGCTCCAGCAGACCCTGCTCGAACTGGGCGACCCCGACCGGCTCGCCGACGGGTACGCGGACCGCAAGCAGTACCTGATCGGCCCCGACCTGTTCCCGATCTGGCAGCGGCTGCTCACCATGCTGCTCACCGTGGTCCTGCCGATCGTCGTCGTGATCGCCGTGGTCATCCAGGTCCTCGACGACCCGGCCGTCGGCCCGATCATCGGCGCCGCGGTGAGCAGCGCGATCACGGTCGGCGCGCACCTCGCCTTCTGGGCCACCCTGGTCGTCGCCGTCCTGGAACGCACCGGCGTCACCCGGTCCGCGCTGCGCGGCGGGACGCGGCGGGAGTGGAGCCTCGACGACCTGCCGCGGTACGAACCCCGCGCGATCGCGCTCAGCGAACTGGTCGCCGGCGTGCTGTGGCCGGTGCTGCTGATCGCCGGACTGGTGCTGCAGCAGTTCACGTTCACCGACGTGCCGGTCCTCAACCCGGACAACTGGACGTTCTGGTGGCCGTACCTGATCGTGGTCCTCACGCTGGAAGCGCTCTACACGGTCTGGCTGTACCGCCGCGGCTCCTGGTCCCGCGCCGTCACCGCGGCCAACGCGGCCCTGGCCGTCCTCACCACCGTCCCGCTGGTCTGGCTGCTGGCCGAGGAGAAGTTCTTCAACCCGGCATGGGTGTCCACCCAGGACTGGGGCTCGACCGCGGACCCGCTGAGCTGGCTGACCGGCATCGTCCTGGTCACCGCGATCGTCGGCGCCCTCTACGACGTGATCGACGTCGCGGTCAAGACCGAACGCGCCCGCCGCGGCGTCCACACCCCGGTGCCGGGCACCGGCGCCGAATACACCAACCCGATCTGACGCCCCGGCCCTGCCCCTCCGGCCCTGACCCTGATGCGCCCGCCGCTGCCCGCGGCGGGCGCTTCGCCGTCCCCTTTGCCGGTCACCGGGCATTCCGGCCGGTCGCGTCCTCGGCCAGCACCTCGACCAGCGACGCCACCGAACGCCGGCTCCGCGGGCATTGTTTACCGGTCAGCACGTCGATCAGCGACGCCACGAAGGCCGGCTCCGCCGGCATTGTTGATCTGCTAGCGATGCGAAATCGCGGTTTCAGCCCCTTGATCACAGCGATTTCGCATCGCTAGCAGATCATCTCGCACAGGCATCGTCCGCACTGCTGCTCGCTACCAGGACAAAACGGCTGAAAGCTCGAATTCGCTCTTCGGCAAACCATGGGGACCCCGGGGCCGCCTACGCGCGCTCGCCCTGCGCGCCGCCCGGCCGGCGCCCACGCCCCGCCTGGTCAGCGTCGACATCAGCGCGGGCGGCCCGGACCGTCGACGCAGCCTCGCGGGCTGCCCGGACCGTCGACGCAGCGGCGTGGGCTGCCCGGACCGTCGACGCGGCCGCGCGGGCGCGGGCGGCTCGGACCGTCGACGCGACCTCGCGGATGCAGCCGGTGCGGGTCGGCGCGTGCGGGTCGCAGTGTTGCCGGTGGTCCGCGCAGGCCTGGGTCACGGCGGCGGCGAGGTCCGGGTCCGTTCTCGCCAGCTCGGTGGCCACGGCGGCGAAGCAGTCCGCGCGCAACCTTCGTACGGCCGGGCTCCGGTGGACCTCGGCGGCCCGGACGCGCAGTTCCTCGGTGACCAGCGTGGCCCATTCGTCGAGGGCAGCCGCTCCCGCACACGCGCGGGCCGCGGCGGTCAGCTTGACCGAGTGCTTCACGGTGCGCCGGGCCTGCGGGATCGTCCGGATCTGGGCCGTGGTGGCGTCCCGGGCGGCGTGCAGCCGTTTCGTGACGGCGCCGTTCGTTGCCGCCCAGCGTTCGGCGACGGCGTCGTGGATCGGCGGGCCGGTTCGCGGTGTCCTGCCGAGGTCGGCGAGGGCCCGTTCGACGAAGGCCACCGGTGACAACTCCAGCCAGGCGCGCAGGTGCTCGGGGAGTTGGCCGGCCGGGGTGACCTGCCGGTGCGCGGCCAGCCAGGCGTAGTGGTCACGGGCCGGCCGGTCGAGCGCGTCCCGCCGCAGCGCCCGCGCCCGCAGCACGTCGCGCAGCACGTCGTCGAACCGTTTGCCGGCGGCATGCCGCATCACGAACACCTCGAACGCGTCCGGCACATCTGCAGCACCGCCGGCCGCACCGAAGGCGGCACCAAGGGCCACGCCGGACGCCGCACCGAAGGCCGGATCGGACGCGGCACCGAAGGCCACACCGGACGCCGCACCGGACGCGGCAGTCAAGGCCGCGCCGGAGGAAAGCTCCGAACGAAATCGCTGCTCGGCGGCCCGGTGGTCGTCGGCCAGCCGGTCCCGCAGCAGCGTGCTGACGGGGCGTTCGCCCAGGAGCAGGCGGGCGACGGCGTACCCCTCGAACTCGACCACCGCGTAGCGCCGGGCCGCGACCGCGACCGCGCCCGCACTCCCCCGCCGCAGCGTCTCCTGCTGTTCGGCGGTGAGTGGTTCGCCCAGGGCCCGCCGATGGAGAAGGCGCCCGAGGCGGATCGGGTCACCGAGCGATTGATCCTCCCCCACGCAGCGACGATAGCCGATCTCGCTGGTGCGCCGGACAGGACCGGACGCGGGGGCGGTCATCCGTGGACGGACGTCTCGCCGTGCCAGGAGCGCCACAGCGCCGCGTACGACCCGCCGGCCCGGACCAGCTCGTCGTGCGTGCCCAGTTCGATGATGCGGCCGTCCGCCATCACGGCGACCCGGTCGGCGTCGTGGGCGGTCTGCAGGCGGTGCGCGATCGCGATGACCGTGCGTTCGTGCAGCACGGCGGCCAGGGCGCGTTCGGCGGTCCGGGCGGCGGTCGGGTCCAGCAGCGCGGTCGCCTCGTCCAGGATCACCGTGTGCGGGTCGGCGAGCAGCACCCGGGCCAGCGCCAGCTGCTGTGCCTGCGCGCCGTCCGGCGGGTGTTCGCCCAGGTCACGGTCGAGGTCGTCGGCCCAGTCGGCGCCGACCGCGGCCAGGGCGCGGCGCAGGGCCGCGTCCGGGGCGTCGACCATCAGGTTGTCCCGCAGCGACTCCCGGAAGACGTGGTGTTCCTGGGTGACCAGGACGACCTGGCGGCGGAGCTGGTCGGGGGCCAGGCCGGCGACCGGCACCCCGCCGACGGTCACCGAACCCGCGGTGGGCCGGTCCACCCCGGCGAGCAGCCGGCCCAGGGTGGACTTGCCGGCGCCGGAGAGACCGACCACGGCCAGCCGTTCGCCGGGCCGCACGGTCAGGTCGACGTCGTGCAGCACGTCGCGGCCCGGCTCGTACGCGTACCGCACCCCCCGCACCTCGATCCGGTCGTCCCGGGGCGGCACGGCGCCCGCGCCGGCCGGGGCGGCGGGGACCGTGCCGAGGCCTTCGACGCGGGCGAACGACGCGCTGCTGCTCTGCAACTGTTCGACCCAGATCAGGATGGTGTCCAGCGGGCCGACGAGTTGCCGCAGGTAGAGCACCGCGGCCGCGACGGTCCCGAGGCTGACCCGGCCGTCCATCCAGAACACACCGCCGAGCAGCAGGGCGAGGACGGCGGGGATCGCGTACGACGTCTCGACCAGCGGGAAGAAGATGTTGCGCAGGGCGAGTGTGGCCATCCGGGTGCGGTACGTCTCGGCGATCGCGGCGTGCCCGGCGGCCAGGCGGCGCTCGGCCAGCCCGTACGCCTCGACGGTCCGCGCGCCCGCCGTGGTGGCCGACAGTTCCTCGGCGAGCCGGGAGTTGGCGGCGCCCTCGGTGAGGTACGCGTCCCGGCCGACCCGCAGGTACCACCGCACGCAGAACCAGATGCCGGAGAGCCCGAGCACGCCGGCCAGCCCGAGCAGCGGGTGCAGCACGATCACCGCGGCCAGGAGGAACAGCACCTGGACGAAGGAGACGAACACTTTCGGCAGCACGTCGCGCAGCGCGGTGGCGACCGCGTCGACGTCGGTGCTGCCGCGGGCCACCAGGTCGCCCGCCGGCACCCGTTCGGCCACCGACGCCGGCAGGTCCAGGGCGCGGCGCAGGAACTGTTCGCGGATGCGTGCGGCGGTGCGCTCGCCGAACCGGTAGCCCACCGCGAGCGCCTGCCGGGTCAGCAGCGTCTGCACGAGCGCGCAGACCAGCACCGCGACGGCAAGCCCGTCCACCGAGCCGGGCCCACCGCCGGCGGCGACCGTGTCGATCACCCGGCCGAGCAGCCAGGGCGCGCCGAGGCCGGCCAGCGCCGCCAGGGAGCTCATCGTGACCATCAGGACGACGGCCCGCCGGTCGGCGGCGAGCAGCCGCAGCGCGGCCCGGCCGACCGCCCGATTGCCGGCAACCGGCAGCACCATGCTCATGCGCCCCTCCTCGGACCCGGCAAAACGCGACTCACTCGAATCGGACCCGGCAAAACGTGACTCACTCGAATCGGGCCCGGGAACACGTGGCTCCCTGGAATCGGGCCCGGGAACACGTGGCTCACTCGAAGATCCGGGTGACGAGCGCCCGGTACCCCGCCGACGAGGCCAGCAGCTCCTGATGGGTGCCGCTCGCCGCGACCCGCCCACCGGCCAGGTAGTGCACCAGGTCGGCGCGGTCGAGCAGCACCGGCGACGTGGTGGCGACACAGGTGCCGCGCCCGGCCCGCGCGGCGGCGAGCCGGGCGGCGACGGCCGCCTCGGTGTGCGCGTCGACCGCCGAGGTGGGTTCGACGGCGAGAAGCATCTCCGGGTCGGTGTGCACGGCCCGGGCCAGCCGGACCCGCTGCCGCTGCCCGCCGGAGAGGTTGCGCCCGTCCCGTTCGACGGGCCGGGTGAGGCTTGCGGCGACGTCGTGCGCGACCGCGACGTCGATGGCGGCGCGGATCCGGTCGTCGTCGGGTTCGTGCCGGCCGGCGACGACCTCGCGCAGCGGACCGGCGAACAGGTCGGCGTCGTTCTCGGCGACCAGGACCCGGGACCGGATCGCCGACCGGGCGATCCCGTCGAGGCGGCGGCCGCCCCAGGTGGCGTCGGTCGGTCCGTACCGGCCGAGCCGGTCCAGCACCGCGATCGCGTCGGCCGGGCGGTCCGCGGCGAGCGCGGTGAACCGGCCCGCCGGCACGGTCACGCCGGAGGCGGGGTCGTGCAGGTCGGCGGGTCCGGCCGGGGCGCCGGACCCCGCCTGGTCCGGCACGGGCAGCCGCAGGAACTCGGTGACGCGGCGCGCGGCGACCAGGCCGCGGGTGATGTCGAAACCACAGAAGATCAGGACGTTGACCGGGATGACGAGCATGGCCGTGTACCCGTACACCGCGATGAGATCACCCACGGTGAGCGATCCCTCGGCCGTGAGCCGCGCGGCCAGCCAGGTCACCACGCCGAGGAAGACCAGGGGCAGCCCGTCGCCGAGCGCGCCGACCCAGCTGGCCGGCCCGCCCACCCCGTAGCCGCGTTCCCGCACCAGCCCGGACTCCCGCCGGTACCGGTCGAAATGCGCGTCCTTGCCGCCGAGCCCGTTGAGGATCCGCAGGCCGCCGAGCACGTCGACGAGCCGTGCGGTGAGCTCGCCCTGCGCGTGCCGGTAACTGGCGCCGGCCCGCTGGGTGCGGCCGAGCAGCGGGCCGACGAGCAGCGCCAGCACCGGGACACCGACGAGCACCACCGCCGCGAGCATCGGCGAGGTGCGGAACAGCAGCGTCGCCACCACCCCGATCGCCAGGAGGGACGCCACCCCGACGCCGCCGACGTTCATCGCCCGGCCGATGGTCCACACGTCGGCGATGCCGATGGTGACGACCTCGCCGGCGGTGACCCGGCGCGGCAGGGCGGCGCCGAGGCGGGTGGCGTGCGTCATCACCAGGTCGGCGGTGAGCAGGGCGGCCTGGGTCCGCAGCTTGGTCATGCTGCGGTGCCGCATCATGCCGAGGGCGGCGGTGGCGACGCCGAGGGCCAGGACGGCCGCGGCCCAGGGCAGCAACGCGGTGAGGTCGCGCGGCGCGAGGCCGCGGTCGACGGCCTGGGCGATGAGGTACGGGGTGAACGCGAGACTGGCGAACCAGAGCGACCCGAAGAACGCGCCCAGGGCGACCCAGCCCCGGCACTGCCGCACCAGCCACCACAGGTAACGTCCCGGTCCCCGCACATCCACGGCATTGATGCTGCTACATGACCCCGGGGGCTTGTCATCCGGTTTTGTGTGGGTCGCGTCCCACTCTGGGTAGGGTTCCGGCATGACTTCTGCAATCGATCTGCACGGCGACGCGCATGTGGCGCGCTACCTGGAGACCAACGGCGAGGACGGTTACGTCTGGCGCAACGGCACCGAGATCCTGATCCTGTTCACCAAGGGCCGCAAGACCGGTGAGGAACGCTCCCACGCGCTGATCTTCCGGGAGCACAACGGCGCCTACCTGGTGGTGGCGTCGAAGGGCGGCACCGACGCGCCGCCGGCCTGGTTCGTCAACCTCCAGGCCGACCCGGCCGTCGAGGTCCAGATCAAGGGTGACCGGTTCCGGGCCACCGCGCGGGTGGCGACGCCGGCGGAGAAGCCGGAGATGTGGGCGAAGATGGCCGAGGTGTGGCCGGACTACGACGAGTACCAGAAGAAGACCTCCCGGGAGATCCCGGTGGTCGTCCTGGAACGCGCCTGACCGGCACGGTCACCCCTCAGGCCGGACCGGCGAGTTCACGGGAGCGCACCGCGGCGGCACCGGCCCGCGCACCGGCGGTGAGGCACTCGGCGAGTGCCGCACCGCCCAGGTGCGCGGCGAGGAAGCCGGCGAAGAACGCGTCGCCGGCGCCGTTGGTGTCGACCACCTCGTCGACCGGCTGCGCCGGCACGTGCACCGGGTCGTCGCCGCGGGCCAGCGCCATCGCGCCCTGCGCCCCGAAGGTGCAGACCACCAGGCGGGCACCGGCCTCGATCTGGTCGCGCATGAAGACCACCGGGTCGGGCAGCCGGTCGGCGCTCACGAAGATCACGTCGGCGGTCTCGGCGAACTCCCGGTGGAACTCGCTCACGCCGTCGTAGTCGTGCAGGTCCGTCCAGATCTCCTTGCCGGCGGCCCGGGCCGCGCGCAGCACCGTGCGGCTCTGCTCGGCCAGGTCGGCGACGACCACGGCGGCGTCGTCCAGCGGCGGCACGGTGATCGGCCCGGCGGGCTGCGGCCGGACCAGGTGGATGGAGAGCCGGTCGCCGTGCGCGTCCATCAGGTTGGTGTGCCGCTCGGAGCCGTTCGTGCTCGGCGTCACGACCACGTCGATCCCGGCGGCCGCCAGCACGGCGAGGATCTGCCGCCCCGGCTCGTCGTCGCCCACCACTGTCGTCAGGGTCGCCGGCACCCCCAGCCGGGCCAGGTTGAGCGCCTTGCCGGCCGAGGTGCCGCCGACGGTCTCGTGATGCCACCGGGCCACCAGGGTGTGCGGTTCGGCGGGCGGCAGCTCCGCGACGTGGATCAGGTGGTTCCAGGCGACCGGGCCGGCGATCAGGACACGCTGCATCTCAGAGAGCGTACGGTGACCGGAACAGCACCTGCGGGTCGGCCGCCGCCCGGATCCAGCGCAGCCGGGAGAAGTTCGCGCCGTAATAGCGTGGCAGCACCGCCGGGCTCGGCTCCAGGTAGTTGACGTACCGGCCGGCCGACCACTGGCTCATCGCGCGGTGACCGGCCTCGATCCAGTCGTAACCGGCCCGGACCTCGGCCGCGTCGGTGGTGCCGGGCAGCACCAGCCACTGGAGCATGCTGTGCGCGCCCCGCCACGGGAACGCCGTGGCCTCCGGCGCCACCCGGCCGACCGCACCGGTCAGCCGTTTGAACTTGGCGATGCCCGGCCGCCCCTGCCGGGACCGCCGTTCGACGGCCTCCAGCAGCACCGCGATCCCGGCGTCCGGCACGGCCTGCCGGAAGATCTCGCTGCCGGCGAGTTCGGTCGCCCGGGTCGCCTCACCGGCCCGGTCCCGGATCACGTCCAGGTGGGGGCGCTGGTCGAGCGTCGCACCGGCGGGTTCCCGCCCGACGGCACGGGTGATCTCCGCGGCCTCGGCGTCCGCCGCGCCCTCCAGGACCACCCCCGAGACGCGTACGCTCAACCGCCCCCGCAGGTCCGACATGAACTGGCAGGACGACCACGTCTCGTCCGGCGCCGTGTCCAGTCGCGCCTGCCAGCCGGCGGCCACCCGCGCCGCGTCGGTCCACGGCCAGGTAAGCACGAACGTGCCGACCCGGCCGGCCCGGTAGGTGCCCATCCGCCAGCCGGTGACGACCCCGAACTGCCCGCCGCCGCCACCGCGCAGCGCCCAGAACAGGTCGCGGTCCCGCCCCGGTTCCACGGTCCGGTGTGTCCCGTCGGCGGTCACGATCTCCGCGGCGAGAACCATGTCGCAGGTCAGCCCGTACGCCGAGGCCGCCATGCCGATCCCGCCGCCCATGGTGATCCCGCTGATCCCGACCGACCCGCACGATCCCGACGGGATGGATCGGCCGGCCGCACCGAGCCGGCGGTAGACGTCGATCAGCCGCGCTCCCCCGCCGATCGTGGCGGTGCGGCTGCCCCAGTCGTAGCTGACCTCCCCGAGCCGGCGCAGGTCGAGCACGATGCCGGTGGAGCCGGTGGAGGCACCCACGTACGAGTGCCCGCCGCCCTTGGTCACCACCGGCACCCGCGAGCGGCCCGCGAACCGGATCACCTCGGCCACATCGCCGTCGTGTGCGCACCCGACCACCGCGGGTGGCCGCACCCCGTCGAACCGCGGGTCCCGCACCCGCCGGGCCACCTCGTAGCCGTCGGTTCCGGGTAGTTCCACCGTCCCGTCGAGCGAGGCGGCGAGCGCCTTCCAATCCGGGGCGGGCCGGGACGCCGATGGCCGGATGGCGGCGCCGGTGAGGGCGGCGGCACCGGCACCGAGGACAGCGCGGCGGGACAACGACATCATCATATCGTGGCATAACGGACTAAACGCTCACATGTTCCGGGCTGAGGCGTTATCCAACCGAGGCGCTTGCTATGCAACTCGTTGCATAGCATCATGACCGGCATGGCCTTGGAGCACGCGATCCTCGTCTCCCTGCTGGAGCAGCCCGGCTCGGGCTACGAGCTGGCCCGCCGCTTCGAGCGGTCGATCGGCCGGTTCTGGACCGCCACCCACCAGCAGATCTACCGCGTCCTCAAGCGGATGGAGACCGGTGGCTGGGTGCTGGCCGAGGAGATCGGCCAGGACGGGCGACCCGACAAGCGGGCCTACTCGGTGACCGCCGCCGGCCGGGACGCCCTCACCGGCTGGTTGCGCGAGCCGGTGCAGCCGGAGGCGGTCCGGCACGAGCTGGCCGTGAAGATCCGGGGTGCCGCGTTCGACGACGACGCCGGCCGGAAACGGCTGATCGCCGAGGTCGAGCGGTACCGGGCCGACCACGTGGCGACGCTGGACCGCTACCTGATCAGCGAGAACCGCGACTTCCCCGACCGGACCGACCCCGGGCAGCGGCTCCAGCACGTGGTGCTGCGCGGCGGCATCGCCTACGAGCGGATGCTGCTCGACTGGCTGGACGACGTCCTCGGCACCCTGCGCGATCTGTGAACCCCTTCAGAGAGGACCGAACAGTGCTGTTCAACCCGCACACCTACGACCCGGCTCACTTCGACCCGGAGACCCGGCGCCTGCTGCGCGCCACGGTCGACTTCTTCGAGGAACGCGGGAAGAAGGCGCTGCTCGACACGTACATCGACCGGGAGTGGTACGCCGACTTCCTCGAGTTCGCCGCGAAGGAGGGGCTGTTCGCGACGTTCCTGACGCCGGCGGCCGACGGTGCCGGGAACCCGGCGAAACGGTGGGACACCGCCCGCAACGTGGCCCTCAGCGAGATCCTCGGGTTCTACGGCCTCAACTACTGGTACACGTGGCAGGTCACCGTCCTGGGCCTGGGCCCGGTGTGGCAGAGCGGCAACGCGCAGGCCCGCGCGCACGCCGCCCAGCTGCTCGACGACGGGCACGTGATGGCGTTCGGGCTCTCCGAGCGCGGCCACGGCGCCGACATCTACGCCACCGACATGGTGCTCACGCCCGCCGAGGACGGTGGTTTCCGGGCGAACGGCGGCAAGTACTACATCGGCAACGGCAACGTCGCGGGCCTGGTCTCGGTCTTCGGCCGCCGTGCCGACATCGACGGCCCCGAGGGGTACGTGTTCTTCGCCGCCGACAGCCGCCACCCGCGGTATCACCTGGTCAAGAACGTGGTGAACTCGCAGATGTACGTCAGCGAGTTCCGCCTCGAGGACTACCCGGTGCGCGAGCAGGACGTGCTGCACACCGGCCGGGCCGCGTTCGACGCCGCCCTGAACACGGTGAACGTCGGCAAGTTCAACCTGTGCACGGCCGCGATCGGGATCTGCGAGCACGCCACCTACGAGGCGGTCACGCACGCGCACCGCCGGGTCCTCTACGGCAAGCCGGTCACCGCCTTCCCGCACGTGCGGCGGGAGCTGACGGACGCGTACGCCCGGCTCGTCGCGATGAAGCTCTTCGCCGACCGGGCCGTGGACTACTTCCGGTCAGCCGGGCCCGACGACCGCCGCTACCTGCTCTTCAACCCGATGACCAAGATGAAGGTCACCACCGAGGGCGAGAAGGTCATCGACCTGCTCTGGGATGTGATCGCGGCAAAGGGCTTCGAGGCGGACACCTACTTCGACAAGGCCGCCAAGGACATCCGGGGCCTGCCGAAACTGGAGGGCACGGTCCACGTGAACCTCGCGCTGATCCTCAAGTTCATGCCGAACTACCTGCTCCAGCCGGCCGGGTACGCGCCGGTGCCGACCCGGCACGACGCGGCCGACGACGAGTTCCTGTTCCGGCAGGGCCCGGCGCGGGGTCTCGGGCAGATCCGCTTCCACGACTGGCGGGCCGCTTACGACGCGCACGCGCACCTGCCCGATGTGGCCCGGTTCCGGCAGCAGGCCGACGGCCTCTGCGACCTGCTGCGCGAGCACGCGCCGGACGAGTCGCAGCAGGGCGACCTGGACTTCCTGCTCGCGCTGGGGCAGCTGTTCGCGCTCGTCGTCTACGGCCAGCTGATCCTGGAGCAGGCCGAGCTCACCGGTCTGGACACCGACGTCCTGGACGAGATCTTCGCGATCCTGGTGCGGGACTTCTCCGGGTACGCCACGGAGCTGCACGGCAAGTCGGCGACCACCCCCGGGCAGGCCGCGTGGGCGCTGTCCCAGGTGCTGCGGCCGGTGATCGACGAGGACCGGACCGGACGGGTGTGGGAGCAGGTCGTGGGCCTGGTCGGCGCGTACGAGATGCGTCCCTGATCACGTCGATGCCCGCTGCGCCGGAAATGGCAGCGGGCATCGGCGGTCACTGGCCGTCGGGGGCGCTCGTCAGGTCCATCAGCTGCTGGGTGACGTGGTTGGTGAGCGCTTCCTGGTAACCCTGCGCCAGCTGGGCGAGCCGGTCGATCTCGTCGAGCAGGGCGGCGCGCTTCTCGGCGATGCCGTCCATCGCCTCGGCGTGGTTGCGCCGGGCGTCACTCTCGATCGTGCTCGCCTTGAGCTGGGCGTCGCTCATCAGCTGCTCGGCCTTGTTCTGCGCGCCGGTGATCACCGTCTCGGACTCGCGCTGCGCGTCGCGCATGTGCTCGTCGGCGGTGCGCTGGGCCATCATCAGCACCCGCGAGTTGCGGTCGTCGTCACCGGCCGGGACGAGCGCCTGGCTCTGGCTGGACGCCTCGGCGCGGGCCCGCTCCAGCTGGGACTGCATGCTGCGCGCGTTCTGCTCGGCGCGGGCACGCGCCTCCTGCAGCCGCTCCAGCTGGGCGGCCAGCTCGGCGAACTCGTTGTTGAGCACCATCGTGGAGGCCGCGCTCGGGGAGCCACCGCCGCCGCGCTGAGCCTGGTCACGAAGTGCGCCGTTCTCCTCCAGGAGACGGATGAGCTCCTGCTCCACCTCGTCCAGGAAGGCGTCGACCTCCTCCTCGTCGTAGCCCCGCTTGCCGATCGGGGGCTTCTTGAAGGCGACGTTGTGAATATCAGCTGGAGTGAGCGGCATCGTGCTCCCTGGCTCCTGTCGGTTGCGGTCGTGCGGCCCGAAATAGTACGCAACGACCCTGTGCCCGTGCCGTGGGCATGATCACGTGGTGCCGGCGGTGGCGCGATCGAGCGTACGCGCCGGGGACCAGTGTTGGCTCCCCGTGCACGCTCAGTGCACATTCACCGCCAGAAGACCGCGACCGCGGCGTTCACCACGGTCAGCGTGATGATGCCGATGAAATGTCCACGGTTGACCTCGTCACGCTTACGCGGGACGAACACCATGATGAAGATCATCGCCGCGACGAGCAACTTGACGCCCAGCTTGATCGGGTCGGGCTCGGCGTCGCCGCCGCCCCGCAGCGGCGCCGCCAGCGCCAGGCCGCTGACCAACTGGATGATCGCGCCCCACAGCACTGGCTTGCTGATCCGGATCCGATCGCTGAGCAGCTGCGCGACGCCGCCGCCGAGCAGCAGCGCGAATCCGACCAGGTGAACGAAAAGGAGAATCAACCGGAGTGCTTCCACGGCCGCCAAGCTTGCCAGGAGGCCTCCCGGCGGATCACCCCGGGTCCCCGCGCCGGGTAGCGTCAGGGCTGATCATCAACGGTGGGAGAACGGCAATGACGAGGTACGTCGCCATCGGCGACAGCTTCACCGAGGGGCTGGGCGACACGCTGCCGGACGGCAGCGAGCGGGGCTGGGCCGACCTGGTGGCGGCGGGGATCGCCGCCGGTGAGGGCACACCGATCGAGTACGCGAACCTGGCGATCCGTGGCCGGCTCCTGGAGCCGATCGTCACCGAGCAGCTGGAGGCGGCGCTGTCCCTGTCGCCGCCACCCACGCTGCTCTCCCTCAACGGCGGCGGCAACGACATGATGCGGCCGGGCGGTGACCTGAAGCGGCTGGTGGGCCTGACCGAGCAGGCGGTGCACAAGTGCCTGGACGCGGGCATCCGGGTGCTGCTGCTCAGCGGCGCCGACCCGTCCGGGCATCTGCCGCTCGGGCACCGGATGCGTCCCAAGGGTGAGGCGCTGACCGCGGCGGTGGCGGACTTCGCCGCGCGGCACGACCTGACGTTCGTGGACATGTTCCACGACGCCGAGATCCAGAAGCGGCACTACTGGTCGACGGACCGGCTGCACCTCAACGCGAACGGGCACCGCCGGGTCGCCAGCGTGGTGCTCGACGCACTCGGCTACCCGACCGAGGCGCACGTGGTCGCGCCACCGACCGACGGGCGGCGCAGCCTGGCGACCGAGGCGCGGTACTACCGGGAGCACGTGCTGCCCTGGATCAACCGGCGGCTGCGCGGGCGGTCGTCGGGCGACAACCGGACCGGCAAGTACGTGAGCTGGACACCGATCCCCGCGTGACCCGGCCGTTTCCCGCGTGACCCGGCCGTTTCCCGCGTGACCCGGCCGTTTCCCGCGTGACCCGGCCGGGCGGGCGGGTTCCGGCCGGGCGGGCGGGCGGGTTCCGGCCTGGCGGGCGGGCGGGTTCCGGCCGGGCGGGCGGGTTCCGGTCAGCGGAGCGGCAGCACCCGGGCGATCTTGACGGTCGTGCCGCCGCTGCCGCCGGCCGGGTAGGCGGCGCTGCCGTCCGCGTACGCCTTGAAAGCCTGGTAGGCGTGATCCTTCGCGCCGATCGTCAGCCGGGCGCCGACCGCCTTGCCGGTGCCGGAGTCGTAGGCCTGCGCCGCCATCGACGAGCCGGACTGCCAGGCCAGCAGCATGCGCCCGGTGCCGTAGCCGACGAGGTGCGGATGCGCCGCCGAGACGCCGGTCGCCACGGTGCGGTTCGACCTGCCGGTGGTGAAACGCTCCAGGTTGACCTTGCCGCCCTGGCTCCAGGCCACCCACCGCCCGGTGCCCGCGAGCACCACGTCGCCGGCGAAGAGCGAGCCGTCACAGGTCCCGGTGGCGATCGTGCGGTACGGGTTCGGTTGCGCGATCCGGCACTGGTTGTCGGTGGCGCAGACCGCGACGAAGCGCTTCGCCCGCGGGTCCCAGACGATCCGTGACGTCCAGGCGTGGCTGCACCCCACCTCGGCCGCGTCGGCGTGCCCGCCGAGCAGCTTGCCGTTCGCGCTCACCACCTGGAGCCGGTCACCCTGGTGCACGTCGACGCAGGCGCCGTTCCGGACCGTGATGGCGACACAGAAGTAGGCGGCCCAGTTCTTGCCGTCGGTCGCGAGCCGGCCGTGGTGCTGGTACCACCAGACGAACCGGGCACCGTCGTCGTAGCCCTGCCGGCCGCCGGTCAGGTTGGTGACCTGCCTTTCCCAGACCAGTTCGCCGTCGTTGTCGAACCGGACCATGTGCATGGTGTTGCACGGGCTCGACTCCCCGCCGCACAGCGGGCCGTCGCCGCAGGTGCCCTTGCGGGTCAGCAGCAGCACCCCGCCGGTCGCATCGGCCGCCACGTCCTGCAGGTCGATGCCGGTGAACGCGGCGGGCGTGCCGGTCAGCCGGTCGTCGCAGCCCAGCCGGCCGAGGTAGATCTTGCCGTTGGTGCTCGTCCAGGCCAGCCAGGACGTGCCGTCGGGCCGGGCGGCGATCGCCATCGGAAGCTTTTCGGTGTCGCCCTCGGATCCGTATCCGACAACCGCTTTCGGCAGTTTCACCGCGGTGACCCGAGCCTTCGGCGAACTGTTCGCCGGCCGGGCACAGCCACCTTTCGCCGCGGCTGCCGCACCGGCGCCGGCACTCGCCGACGGGCTGCCGCTCGCCGAGCCGGAAGCACCGGCCGGAGTACCGGCCGAAGCACCACCCGCAGCCCGTGCGGCGGCACTGCCGGAAGCGCTGGTGGAAGCGGTGGTGCCCGGCCCGGCCGTGGCGTTCACGGCGACCGGATCGGTCCGGCCCGCCGCCTGCGGCCCTGCGGTCGAGCACGCTCCCAACGCCAGCAGGGCGATCGCTCCCGCGACCAGACGACGGCCACGACCGTACGCTCGCATGTGTTCTTCCTCGGCTTTTATCTTCTGTTCAGGGCGACTTGAAACGCACTTAAGAAATCGCCGGAAATGCGCGACGGCGCAGACCTTACCTATTCTTCAGAGCAAAAGAAATGGCCGGTTCACCGGTCGCCGGCCGGCCGGAGAACCGCCCAGACCATCTTGCCGCCGTCGATCGGCATGGCGCCCCAGGCCGCGGCGAGGTCGTGCACCAGGTTCAGGCCGCGGCCACCCTCGGTCAGCTGCGGCAGCGCGCGGCGCGGCGCCCGGCCGGTCGGCCTCGGCATGGTCCGGCTGCCGTCGGCGACCGCCACGTGCAGGCCCCGCCCGCGTCGCGCGACGAGCAGGCGGGACTCCGACCCGACGTGCTCGACCACGTTGGAGACCAGCTCGGAGACGAGCAGCCGGGCCGGCTCCACCAGGCCCGGCAGATCCCAGGCGGCGCAGGCGCCGGCGACCAGCCGGCGGGCCTCACCCGGCGATCGTGGGTCGGCGGCCAGGGTGGCCGTGACACGGTCGGTGAGCGACCGGCCGGTGCCGAGCGCCTCCCGGGCCTGACCCAGCGAGGAGCAGATCGGCAGGCTGCGGTTGAGGCGTGCCAGCCGGCCACCCAGTCCCGGTCCGGCCGGCGCGCAGACGGCGACCCGCACCGGCGGTTCCATGGCGGCTCCGGTGCGGTACGCGTGCAGCCAGGTCGGCACGCTGCGCGCCGCGTCGTCCTCGAGGCCGGACAGGTCCAGGACCAGGCCGGCCGGATGCTCGGCGAAGCACTTGCGCAGCGTGCGGGCGGTCCGTTGCCAGGTCTCACCGGTCCAGGGCCCGCGGACGACGACCACGGTGAGCTGGGCGTCGAACTCGCTGCGCACGGTCACCGGCGCCGGCTCGGCGTCGAAGAGGAACGGGGATCGGACGCCCATGAAACGATCCTAAATAGTCGCCGGTCCGGGCGCATTCCCACGGAAGTGGGGAACTTGACAGTTGACAAGGGCCTGGATCGGCCCGTAGGGGACAACCCGTCCGCCGGGAGATCGATCGGCGGCCTGTCTCCGGGATTGTCCCGGATCCGCCGCCGCTGCCCGACCGGCGACGATGGTCGGGTCTCGTAACCTGGCCCCGGGAGGCCGTTCATGAGATCCAACCGTCCTGTTCTCGCCGCCGCGGCGGCCGCGCTGCTGCTGGTCACGGCGGCATGCGCCGGCACGACCGGCGACGAGCCCGCCGCCGCGCCGGTCGCCTCCGCCGCCGGCCCGCAGACCGGCGACAGTGCCGGGCCGCAGACCGGCGACAGCGCCGGGCCGCACGCCGGCCACAGTGCCGGATCGGCGCCCCCGCCGGCACCGCTGCGCGCCGGGGAGCGATTCGTCGACGTCGGGCTGGCCGAGGCTTACACGCCCGCCGCACCGAGCGGCGGCACCGACGAGTACCGGTGTTTCCTGGTGGACCCGGGCCTGACCGAGACCGCCTACCTGACCGGCAGCCGGTTCCTGCCGCAGAACGCGACGATCGTGCACCACGCGATCTTCTACCGGGTCGACCCGGGGCAGGCGCAGGAGGCCGCGCGGGTGGACGCCGCAGCCGACGGCGAGGGCTGGACCTGCTTCGGTGACGCCGGCGTGCAGGGTGAGACCGCGTGGGTGGCGCACTGGGCACCGGGCGCCGGCGAGACCCTGATGCCGGACGGGTTCGGTTTCGCGATGCCGCCCGGCAGCAAGCTGATCATGCAGGTGCACTACAACCTGCTGAACACCACCGGCAGCGACCGGTCCGGCATGCGGATGCGGCTGGCCGCGGCGGACGCCGGCCTGAAGCCGCTGGAGACCGCGCTCGCGATGGCGCCGATCGAGTTGCCCTGCGAGCCCGGCGGGAGCGGGCCGCTCTGCGACCGGGAGGCCGCCGTCGCCGACGTGGCGAAACGGTTCGGCCCCGGGTCCGGGCAGCTCGTCGAGCGGCTCAACGAGTGGTGCAACGGCGGCGCGGCACCGCGGGCCGGCAACACCCAGCACTGCGACCAGCCGATCGGCGAGGCAGGCACGATCCACATGGCGGCGGGGCACATGCACCTGCTCGGCCGGTCGATCCGGATCGAGCTGAATCCGGGCACGCCGCGGGCACGGACGGTCCTGGACGTCCCCGCCTACGACTTCGACAACCAGGCGCTCGTACCCCTGGAGAAGCCCCTCCCGGTCGCCGAGGGCGACGTGGTCCGGGTGACCTGCACCCATGACGCGGGGCTGCGCAAGCGGCTGCCGCAGCTCGCGACGCTGCCCTCGCGCTACGTGGTGTGGGGTGAGGGAACCAGCGACGAGATGTGTCTCGGCATCCTGGTGGTGGCGCCGAGTTAGACAACACCGTCCGGCTGGGTAACAGGGGGTCATGACCGAGTACGGCATCCACGCCTCGCACGAGCAGATCCCGCCCGGTGACCTCCTCCGGGCGGTGATCGCCGCCGAACGCGCCGGCTTCCAGGCCGCGATGTGTTCCGACCACTTCTCGCCGTGGAGTGCCCGGCAGGGCCAGTCAGGCTTCGCCTGGTCCTGGCTCGGCGCCGCACTCCAGGCGACCAACCTGTCGTTCGGCGTGGTGAACGCACCCGGTCAGCGCTACCACCCGGCGATCATCGCGCAGGCGATCGGCACCCTCGGCTCGATGTTCCCGGGCCGGTTCTGGGCCGCGCTGGGCAGTGGTGAGTTCAGCAACGAGCACATCACGGGCGAGGCCTGGCCGCGCAAGGAGGTCCGCAACGCCCGGCTGCGCGAGAGCGTGGACGTGATGCGCGACCTGCTGCGCGGCGAGGTGGTCTCCCGGGACGGCCTGGTCACCGTCGACCGGGCCCGGGTCTGGACCCGCCCGGAGACGCCGCCTCCGCTGATCGGCGCGGCGGTGAGCGTGGCGACCGCGCGGTGGTGCGCCGAGTGGGCGGACGGACTGGTGACGGTCAACGCCCCCGAGGAGCGGCTGCGCGAGGTGATCGCCGCGTACCGGGATGCCGGCGGCCGCGGGCCGATCAACCTCCAGGTGCACCTGAGCTGGGCGCCGACCGAGGCGGCGGCCGAGTCGATCGCCCACGAGCAGTGGCGCAGCAACATCTTCCCGCCGCCGGTCTGCTGGGACCTGGCCACCGCCGAGGAGTTCGACGTGGTCTCCGAGAAGGTGACGATCGAGCAGGTCCGCGAGGTCGTCAACGTCTCCGCCGACCTGGAGAAGCACGTCGAGCTGCTGCGGGGCTACGCCGACCTGGGGTTCGACCGGATCTACCTGCACCACGTCGGGCAGGACCTGGGCCCGTTCATCGAGACGTTCGGGGCCAAGGTGCTGCCGCGGCTCCGGTGATCCGGGGCCTGGTGCTGCTGCGGCTCCGGTGATCCCGGGCCCGATGCTGCTGCGGCTCCCCCTGCTTGAAGACGACCGAAAGCGACGATGCGTGCACGCTGTGTCCCTGAAACGGTTGACCGCGACATCGATCACCGTTAAACAACTGGGGTGAACCCGTTCGAGAAAGTGGAGCTGGGCGGCACCGGCGTCGCGGTCACCCGGCTCGGCATGGGCCTGGCCCCGATCGGCGGCCTCTACGCCCCGGTCGGTGACGAGACGGCGGCGGCGGCGATCGACGCGGCCTGGAACGCGGGGGTGCGGTTCTTCGACACCGCGCCGTTCTACGGCGCCGGCCTCTCCGAACTCAGGGCCGGCGCCGCCCTGCGCGGGCGCGACGGGTTCACGCTCTCCACCAAGGTGGGCCGGCGCCTGGTGCCCGGCGTCGCGGCCGAGCCAGGCGTCTGGGCCGAACCCACCGGCCGGGTGCCCGTCTTCGACTTCTCCGCCGCGGGCGTCCACGCCGCCTACCGCGACAGCCTGGAACGGCTGGGCCGGATCGACGTCCTGCACCTGCACGATCCGGACGACCACTTCACCGAGGCGATGGGGCACGCCCTGCCCGCCCTGGCCGGCCTGCGCAAGGACGGCGCGATCCGGGCGGTCTCGGCCGGCATGAACCAGTCCGCGATGCTCACCGACCTGGTCCGTACCGGCCTTCTCGACTGCGTCCTGCTGGCCGGGCGCTACACGCTGCTCGACCAGTCCGCCCTCGCCGACCTGCTGCCCGAGTGCGAGCGCCGCGGCGTCTCGGTGATCGTCGGCGGCGTCTACAACTCCGGTGTCCTGGCCGACCCGGTGCGGGCGGCGACCTTCGACTACCGGCCCGCCGCACCCACGGTGGTGGCCCGGGCACAGGCGATGGCCCGGCTCTGCGAACGGCACGGCGTGCCGCTGCGCGCGGCGGCCGTGCAGTTCCCGCTCGGGCATCCGGCGGTGGTGTCGGTGCTGGTGGGGATGCGTTCACCGGAGGAGGCCGCGGACGCGGCGGCGATGGCGGCGGTGCCGATCCCCGGGGCGCTCTGGCGTGACCTGGCCGACGCCTGGCTGCTGGACCGTGCGACCCCTGTCCCTGCGTACCCCCGCTGATGCCTATGTCCCGCCAACCCCGCTGATCCCCATGTCCCGCTCATGTCCCGCTCATTTCCCGCGAATCCCAGCTGATCCTCATGTCCCGCTCATTTCCCGCGAATCCCAGCTGATCCTCATGTCCCGCTCATTTCCCGCGAATCCCCGCTGATCCCGATGGACGGAGCTGCTGTGCGATACCTCCGTGTCGGCCCGCCCGGCCACGAACGCCCGGTGCTCTACGCCGGCGGCGAACTGTTCGACCTCTCCCCCGTCACCCCCGACATCGACGCCGAGTTCCTGGCCGACGGCGGCTTCCGTGGCGACCCCGCGCAACTGCCGCCGGCCGGCGTCGACAGCAGCCGGATCGGCGCGCCCGTCGCCCGGCCCGGCGCGGTGATCTGCATCGGCCAGAACTACGCCGCGCACGCCGCCGAGTCCGGCGCGGAGCCGCCGGCCGAGCCGATCCTGTTCCACAAGGCGCCGAACACCGTGATCGGCCCGGAGGACGACGTGCTGGTGCCGCCCGGCGCGACCCGGACCGACTGGGAGGTGGAGCTGGGCGTGGTGATCGGCCGGACCGCCCGCTACCTGGAGTCTCCCGGGCAGGCGGCCGCGCACATCGCCGGTTTCGTGCTCTCCGACGACATCTCCGAGCGGGACTACCAGTTCACCCGCTCCGGCGGCCAGTGGTCCAAGGGCAAGTCGTGCGAGACGTTCAACCCGCTCGGCCCGTGGCTCGTCACCCCGGACGAGCTGACCTTCCCGCTGCGCCTGCGCTCCTGGGTGAACGGCGAGCCGCGGCAGGACTCCAGCACCGCCGACATGATCTTCGACGTCGGGTACCTGATCTGGCACCTCTCCCAGTTCACCGTGCTGGAGCCGGGCGACCTGATCAACACGGGCACGCCGGCGGGGGTGGCGCTCTCCGGCCGGTTCCCCTACCTGAAGGCCGGCGACGTCGTGGAGATGGAGATCGACGGGCTCGGCCGGCAGCGCAGCGTGCTGAAGGGCTGACCGTCCCCGGCAGCATCGATCATGCTCGCGTACGGTGCTCCTGTGCTACGGATCGGTTTGCTGTCCGCGCGCTGGACGACCCGGCGCTGGTTCGCCTCGGTGCTGCTCACGATGGTCGCGCTGATCCTCGTCGGCACGGTCGTCGGCGCCCAGGCGCTGAACCGGACCAGTTCCGTCTCCAACCGGCTCGCCGACCGGATCTCGCCGGCCCGGACCGCCGTCGTCCAGTTCGACGTGGCCCTGCGTGATCAGGAGTCGGGCGTCCGCGGCTACCTGCTCAGTGGTGACCCGGAGTTCCTCGACACCTACCGGCAGGGCGTCGCCGCCGAGCAGGCGGCCGGTGCGCAGCTGCGCACCCTGCTCGCCGGGGAGCAGCCGATCCTCGCCGAACTCGGCGAGGTCGAGGGGCTGGCCGCCGGCTGGCGGGACACGGTCGCCGACCCGCTGGTGGAGCGCGGGACCGGCACGGCCGAGCTGGACCCGGCCGGCACGGCCGAGCTGGACCGGGCCGCCTTCGACGCGGTCGGTGCCCGGCTGGACGCGCTGGATCAGCGTCTGGTCACGGCTCGCGACGACGCCCGTACCGCGCTCAGCGAGTCCCGCAGCGTCCGCGACGGAATCTTCCTGGGCCTGATCGCCCTGCTGCTCCTGCTGGTCGCCGGGACGGCGGTGCTGGTGCGGGTGGCGGTGCTCGGGCCTCTGACCCGGATCGGTCACGGGGTGCGGCAGGTCGCCGGCGGGGACTTCGAGCACCGGCTCACCCCGCAGGGACCGGCCGACGTGGCGCAGCTGGGCCGCGACGTCGAGGCGATGCGGCACCGGCTGGTGGACGCGCTGAACACCAGCGAACAGGTCCAGGCCGAGCTGCGGCGGTCCAACGCCGACCTGGAACAGTTCGCCTACGTCGCCTCGCACGACCTCCAGGAGCCGCTGCGCAAGGTGGCGTCCTTCTGCCAGATGTTGCAGCGGCGGTACGCGGGCGAGCTGGACGACCGCGCGCAGAAGTACATCGAGTTCGCCGTGGACGGCGCGACCCGGATGCAGCGGCTGATCAACGACCTGCTGACGTTCTCCCGGATCGGCCGGGTCTACGACAGCGCGCAGGAGGTCGACCTGAACCGGGTGCTCGACCAGGTGGAACAGAGCCTGGCGATGACGATCGAGGAGAGCGACGCCCGGATCGTCCGGCCGGAACTGCCCGCCGTCACCGGCGACACCACACTGCTGACCATGCTGTGGCAAAACCTGATCAACAACGCGATCAAGTTCCGCCGGCCGGGCGTGGCGCCCCTCATCGAGATCACCGCTGACGAGGCGGACGGGGTCTGGACGTTCGCGGTGCAGGACAACGGGATCGGCATCGAGCCCGAGTTCGCCGACAAGATCTTCGTGATCTTCCAGCGGCTGCACCCCCGGGAGAGCTACAGCGGTACGGGTATCGGCCTGGCCCTGTGCAAGAAGGTGGTCGAGCACCACGGCGGCGCCATCGAGCTGGACACGTCCCGCACCGATGGCGCCCGCCTGGTCTTCACGCTGCCCGCGGTGAAGTGATCAATAGGCTTCCACCCGGACCACCGCGCCGGGCTCGGCGACCGGGATCAGGTTGCCGGGCACGGTCTCGCCGTCCACCACGAGGCGGGTCGGCCGGCCGGAACCCCGCACCGAGATGACGTAGGTGGCGCCGCGGAACCTGCGGGTCACCTCGAAACCGGTCCAGTCGCCGGGCAGCACCGGGTCGACCCGCAGCCCCTCGAAGTCCGGCCGGACGCCGAGGATCCACTGCGTGATCGCCACGTAGTTCCACGCGGCGGTGCCGGAGAGCCAGGAGTTCTTCGCCTCGCCGTGTGTCGGCGCGTCCTTGCCGGCGATCATCTGCGCGTAGACGTACGGCTCACAGCGGTGCACCTCGCTGATCACCTCGCGCGCCGACGGGTTGAGCCGGCGGTAGTAGTCGTACGCCCGATCGCCGTTGCCGGTCATCGCCTCGGCGATCATGATCCACGGGTTGGTGTGACAGAAGATGCCGGCGTTCTCCTTGTAGCCGGGCGGGTACGAGGAGATCTCCCCGAGCTCGATCCGGTACCCCGAGTACGCCGGCTGCTGCAGCACGATGCCGTGCGGGGTGGCCAGCCGCTCCGCCACGCTGTCCAGCGCCTTGACGGCCAGGCCGTCGTCGAGACCGACACCGCCCAGCACGCAGATCCCCTGCGGTTCGATGAAGATCTGACCCTCGTCGTTCTCCCCGGAGCCGATCACGTTGCCGTGGAAGTCGTACGCCCGGCGGAACCAGGCGCCGTCCCAGCCGTGCTCGGCGACGGTGCCGGCCATCTTCTCCGCGGCGGCCCGGTACACCACCTGCTCGCCGTCCCGGCCGACCAGCGCCACGATGCCGGCGAGTTCCTTGGCGGCGAGCACGAACAACCCGGCGATGAAAACCGACTCGGCGACACCGCCGTGCGCGTTCTCGGTGGTCTGGAACGGCTCGCCCGGTGTGTCGGAGAAACAGTTCAGGTTGAGGCAGTCGTTCCAGTCGGCGCGGCCGATCAGCGGCAGGCCGTGCGGCCCCAGCCGGTCCAGGGTGTACCGCAACGAGCGGCGCAGGTGCTCGAGGAGCGGCACCTCGCTGCCGGGCGCGTTGTCGAACGGCACCGGCTCGTCGAGCAGCGACAGGTCGCCGGTCTCCTTGAGGTACGCGCCGACGCCGAGGATCAGCCAGAGCGGGTCGTCGTTGAATCCCTCGCCGATGTCGTTGTTGCCGCGCTTGGTGAGCGGCTGGTACTGGTGGTACGCCCCGCCGGTCTCCTTCTGGGTCGAGGCGATGTCCAGGATCCGCTGCCGGGCGCGCTCCGGGACCATGTGCACGAAACCGAGCAGGTCCTGGTTGGAGTCGCGGAAACCCATGCCCCGGCCGATGCCTGACTCGTAGAGCGAGGCGGACCGGCTCATGTTGAAAGTGACAAGGCACTGGTACGCGTTCCAGATGTTCACCATCCGGTCGGTGTCGGCGTCCGAGGTCCGCACCTGCAGCACCCCGAGCAGCGAGTCCCAGTAGGCGCGCAGATCCGTCAGGCCCCGCTCGACGGTCTCCGGCCGCAGCCACCGCTCGATCACCGGCCGGACCGACGTCTTGTTGAGCGTCTGCGAGCCCGGCGGGTCGAACTTGGCGTCCCGCGGGTTCTCCGCGTACCCCAGCACGAAGTTGACCTCACGGGTTTCGCCCGGGCTCAGCGACAGCCGCACGTGGTGACTGCCGATCGGCTGCCAGCCGTGCGCCACCGAGTCGCCGGAGGCACCGCGTTCCACCGCGAGCGGGCGGTCCCAGCCCCGGTACGGCCCGAGGAACGCGTCCCGTGACGTGTCGAACCCGGTCACCGGCTCCGAGCAGGCGAAGTACGCGAAGTGGTCGCGGCGTTCCCGGTACTCGGTCTTGTGGTAGATCACGCCACCGTCCACCTCGACCTGACCGATCGAGTAGTTGCGCTGGTAGTTCGTGGCGTCGTCCTGCGCGTCCCAGAGACAGAACTCGATCGAGGAGAAGAGCGAGACCTCCGCGGGCGTGTCCCGGGTGTTGGTGACCCGGACCCGCCACACCTCCAGGGTCTCGCCTAGCGGCGCGAAGTAGAGGGTCTCGGCCGCGATGCCCCCCCGGGACGAGGCGATCTTCGTGTACGACAGGCCGTGGCGGCACTCGTACCCGTCGAGCTCCCGTTCCGGCGTGGGCTGCCAGGTGGGCGACCAGTAGTCGCCGGTCTCGTCGTCGCGGACGTAGACATAGCGGCCGCCGACGTCCAGGGGTGCGTTGTTGTAGCGGTACCGGGTGAGCCGGCGCAGCCGGGCGTCACGATAGAACGAATACCCGCCGCCGGTGTTCGAGATGATGCCGAAGTACGCGTCCGTGCCGAGATAGTTGATCCACGGCAGCGGGGTGTCCGGCCGGTCGATCACGTATTCGCGCTGATCGTCATCGAAGTGCCCGTATCGCAACAGGTCCTCCCGCGGAGTCTGTGGGACGCTTTGGGAGCGCTCCCAGTCGCCGCATTTTACCGCGCCGTAACCGCTCCCGAACGAAATCTGTCGATGTTATTGCCGGGCGGTCCACGGCCTCCGCGCTCGCCGGCGCCGCGACAACCTGCTCAACCACAAGCCCCGGCCGCGCTCTGGCGGCAGCTCCGGCCGCGCTCTGGCGGCAGCTCCGGCCGCCAGCCCTCACCACCCTCCCCCCACCGACC
>NZ_JAHWGU010000054.1 GCF_020873875.1 Actinoplanes sp. DH11 | reverse complement strand
GGTCACGGTGATGGCGGTGACCGGGCGCAACCCCGACGGCAGCAAGGAGTTGTCCACCATCATCGTGCCGTCGGGCACGCCGGGGTTCACCGTGGCGCCGCAGTACTCGAAGGTCGGCTGGTGCGCCGGCCACCACTGTTTGCCGTCCTTGTGTCGCGCTGGTTCGTCATGCCGCCGGTCGGGCCGCCGGGTCCTCGCTGCCGGCCACCGCGCACGGGTTGACCGCGTCGCGGATGGTGCGCAGGGAGCCCAGCAGCTGGTCGAGTTGATCCGGCGCGAGCAGGCCGACATACCACTGCTGGACCAGTTCGAGGTGCCCCGGCAGGACCTCGTCGAGGCGTTTCATGCCGGCCTCGGTGATCACGGCGTAGGAGCTGCGCCGGTCGCTGGGACAGGCCTCGCGGCCGACCAGGCCGCCGCGTTCCATGCGGTCCACGACGCGCGTGACGCCGCTGGTGGAGAGGGTCGTCTGACCGGCGAGATCGGTCATCCGCAGCCGGTTGCCGGGTGAGCGGGCGAGGCGCGTCAGCACCTCGAACTCAACTGCGGAGAGCCGGTGCTCGTCGAACTGTGCGGCCAGGCGGTTCATCAAACCCGTGTACGTCTCGGCGAGCAGGCCGATCGCGGTGAGGCGGGGGTCGTCCAGGTTCGTGTTCACACGATCGACTTTAGCAGGCAACTTGACAGGGGGAATATTGCGGAGGATATAGTTGCTCCGTCAGACAAGGAAACATCCCGCCTCTGCTTCGAGAGAAGGAACAAGCCATGACCGTCAGCACTCGTCCGTTCGAGGGCCTGCAGATCCCGGCCGCCGGCACCTACGAGCTGGATGCCGCGCACAAGCGGGTCGGTTTCGTGGTCAAGCATCTGATGGTGAGCAAGGTCCGCGGCCAGTTCGCCCAGGCCAGCGCCACCATCACGGTCGCGGAGAACCCGCTCGACTCCGCCGTCACCGCGTCGATCGTGACCGCCAGCGTCGAGACCGGCCAGGTCGACCGGGACAACCACCTGCGCACCGGCGACTTCTTCGAGGCCGAGAAGTACCCGACGATGGAGTTCCGCAGCACCCGCGTGAAGTCGCACGCCGGCGCGGAGTTCGTCCTCGAGGGCGAGCTCACGATCAAGGACGTGACCCGTCCGGTCGAGCTGGTCGTCGAGTTCGAGGGCGCCACCACCAGCCCCTACGGTCAGCACCTCTTCGGCTTCTCGGCGCACACCGAGATCGACCGGGAGGACTGGGGCCTGACCTACAACATGGCGCTCGAGACCGGCGGCGTGATGATCGGCAAGAAGGTGAAGATCGAGATCGAGGGCGAGGCCATCCTGCAGCAGCCCGCTGCCTGATCCCGCACTCGTCGGATCTTCCGGCTCCATCGGCTTCGCGAAGCGACGCGCCCCCGGCCTCCGGGTGGCGCGTCGCTTCGTTCCGGCGCCCGTCCGCCTCGTCTGGCGAACCTCCGCACGGGATGGCAATGTGTACCGAGCGCAAGCGTTCGTTCACAGAGTGGTGATCGACGTCCGTTCAGTCCGCCGGCCATCCGGGAGGGCACATGGGCAAGGATCTGGTGAACGCCGTCTTCTCGCCGCAAGACCGTGTCGCGTTCCGGCAACGGGTGCGCAGCTGCGTCGACGTGCTCGGCGGGATGCTGACGACGGAAGTCTTCGACGCCGGCTCACCGATGACCGGCCTGGAAATCGAGATCAACCTGGTCGACGCGGACGCCGCGCCGACCATGCGGAACCTTGAGATCCTCGCTGACCTGGGCGACCCTCGGTTCCAGCCGGAGCTCGGCAAGTTCAACCTCGAATTCAACGTGCCGCCCCGGCTTCTCGCTGGTGACGGGCTCGGCGACTACGAGCGGGACATTCTGGACGGGCTGCGTGACGCCGCCGAATGTGCCCGCAAGTGCGAGAGCCGCCTTGCGCTTATCGGGATGCTGCCGACCCTCGTACCCGAGCATCTCGTGCTGGGGAATCTCTCCTCCGGTGATCGGTTCACCGCGCTGAACAGCGAGATCGTCAACTCCCGCGGCGACCACTTCCGGATCGACATCGAGGGTGCCGAACGGCTGCGTACCAGCAGCGACTCGATCGCGCCGGAAGCCGCGTGCACAAGTGTCCAGTTCCATCTCCAGGTCGCGCCGGCGAGTTTCGCGCCGATCTGGAACGCTTCCCAGGCGATCGCCGCGGTCCAGGTGGCATTGGGGGCGAATTCCCCCTATCTGTACGGTCGGCGCCTCTGGGCCGAGACCCGCATCGCCTTCTTCGAGCAGGCCACCGACGCCAGGCCGGACGAGTTCAAAGCCCAGGGAGTACGCCCTCGGGTGTGGTTCGGGGAACGCTGGATCGACTCGGTGCTCGACCTCTACGAGGAAAACGTCCGGTTCTTCCCGCCGCTGCTCCCCGAGATCCACGCCGAGGACCCGGTCGCCGCCGACATACCCGGCCTGTACGAACTGCGCCTGCACAACGGCACCGTCTACCGCTGGAACCGCCCGGTCTACGACGTGGCCGGCGGCCGTCCCCACCTGCGCGTCGAGAACCGGGTCCTGCCGTCCGGTCCGACCGTCGTCGACCTTCTCGCCAACGCGGCCCTCTACTTCGGCCTGGTCAGCGAACTCTCCGTGGCGGAAGACCCGATCTGGGAACGGCTTTCGTTCGCCGACGCCGCCGAGAACTTCCGGATCGGCGCCCGGGACGGCATCTCGGCCGTGCTGCGGTGGCCGGGCCGGGACCGTACCCCCGTCGTCGATCTCGTCCGCACCGAACTGCTGGCACAGGCACACGCGGGGCTCAACCGTCTCGGCGTCTCCCCGGCTCAGCGCGACCGGCTGCTCGGCGTGATCGAGGACCGGTGCCGTACCGGCCGCAACGGCGCCACGTGGCAGACGGCCGCGGTCTGCGCTGCCGAGCGGCGCGGGCTGAGCCGCCCGGCGGCGATCCGCGAGATGACGCAGCGGTACGTCGAGCTGCAACGCCTGAACGAGCCCGTGCACACCTGGCCCACCGACTGACATCCGCGGCAGCTCCGCCCCGGCCGCCGGGGTCGCCGGGGCAGGGTGGCTGTGGTCACTTCTGCGGACGCTCTTTCGCGGACGGTTTGTCCGAGATGGCGGGATTGATCTTCGCTACTGTCGGATTTGCCGGCGGCGGGGTGATTGTCGAGCGCGGGGCACTGCTCTCGGGCTTGCCGTTGTCACCCTTGCGGCCGGTGGTCCGTTTCGCCGGATTGCGGCTCGGTCGTGCGGCCGCCGCGATCTCCGGGTCGAGGTAGAGGGGCGGTTTGTCCTCTGTGGTGTCTTCGTCAGTGGGAGCCGGTGCAGGCGCGACCCGCCCGGTCGCCCTGGCTGGTCGGCCCGCTGCCCCGGGTCCGGCTGCCCCGGGTCCGGCTGCCGCGGGTCCGGCTGCCGCGGGCGGCGTGACCTTCGTCGACGCGGACGTCGCCTGCCCGGCGGTCGGGGCGGGAGCCGGTCTGGCTGCAGCCGGCGGGTTGGCGGCCGAACCTGTGGGCACCGACGGCGGTGGGCCGGTGGGTGCCGGATTCGGCAGCGGCGCACCGGCGTGCCCTGTCGAGCCTGCCTCTTCCGCCGAGTTTGCCTCTTCCGCCGGTCCGACTGCCGAGCGGCCGCGGGCGTGCCGCGATCGGGTGATCGCCACGGTCACGGCGGAACCGGCCAGGCCGGCGAGGACGGCGTACGGCGCGATCAGGTACGCCGACTGCAGCGGACCCGTCGCCCCGGTCAGCCGGGGTGCCAGGATCAGGAAGGAGAACGCGACGAGCAGCGGACCGACCGCGCCGGAGACGGCGGTGCCCAGACCTGTCTCACCGCGGCGGGCAGCGGCCCAGGAGGCGCACAGGCCGATCACGAAGGCGGCTACGAGGGTGAGCAGTGCGCTCGGCCAGTAGATGCCCCCGTACCGCAGCGGGCTCACCGACTCGGCGAACTGCCAGCTGGTCAGGTACGTCGCGAAGTCGCGGCCGCTCAACAGTTCGGCGGCCACGCCGGCGATGGCCAGCGCCCACAACCAGGCGGCGGTGCCGATGAGGTTCGCCGCCACCGGGCCGGAGGAGACGGCCCAGAACGCGACGACCAGGCCGGCCAGCAGCCCGGCCAGCGCGTACCCACCCGCCACCACCTGCGGTGACAGGGTGTCGACCCGGACCGCCGCCCGGGCCGGTAGAGCGACGAGCGCGACCGACACCAGGGCGCCCAGGGCGGCTGCCATGGCCAGCGCGAACCGCCAGAGCACCCGCCACCGGCCGGGTCGGTCCGGGCGCAGCCGGCCGGCGATCACGGCGCCGAGGACCGTGGCGCTCGCGGTGATCCAGGTGGCCCAGCCGAGGCTGCCCAGCCAGATACTTTCCGCCTCCGCGGGCGTCACCGGCCAGGCGATGACGCCCAGGCCGTACCCGAGGCCCAGTTGTGCGGCGCCGGTTCCGGCCGCGATTCCGGCCGCCGTGGCGGCCTGTGATGTCCAGCCCTTCTCGGCCATGCCGCGCACTGTACTGGCACTCGCCGATGTCTGGGAAACGCCTGGGAAGGTGGTGATTGGCCGGAAAACCCCAAGTAGCCTCAAGATTCGATACCTTGACGCTGCGACGAGCACGGATGTGCGAAGCGAAGGGAACCGGCGATGTCCGACGAGCGCCCCCCGGAGCGGGACGAGACCCGCCCGATGGAGTCCGTCGACCCGATCCCGCCGGCGCCGGGCGGAGAGCCGGGCGCGGACGAGACGCATCCGATGGATCCGGTGGCTCCGATGGATCCGGTAACGGGGACCCGTCCCGCACCGGCCGCCGACGCCACCCGGATTCAACCGTCCGGTGGTCCCCGATCGGATGACCGGGACAACGCGATCTGGACCGGGCGCGCCGAGGTGCGGCCGCCGCGGCCGGGAACCGAGTTCTACGAGACGCCCGGCGACTGGGCGGAACCCGTCCGGGACGAGACGCAGAGCCGCTGGTGGGCGCCGATCGCGGTCGGCAGTGCCGCCCTGGTCTTGCTGGGCCTGCTCGGGTTCGGCATCGCGGTGATCGTGCAGAACACCGGCGAGGAACCCGCCACCCCGCCGGCGCCGGTGGCGACCACGACGACGGCAACCACCACCGCGGCGACCACTGGTACGACGAGCGCGGCGGCCACCACGGACGCGACCACCCCACCGACCGTGGAGACGACGCCGCCGACAACCGATCCGGTGGACACCGAGGTGAACGTGCCGGCGTTGCGCGGCATGCCGGTTGACGACGCGAAGGCGGCGCTGGAGCGGACCGGCCTGAGTTACCGGGTCATCCAGCGAGAGAGTGAGGCGGAGCCCGGCACGGTGATCGACAGCGACCCGCCGGAGGGCTCGCTCGTGCCGTCGGACGCGCGGATCACCCTCGTTGTCGCCACCGAACCGTCACCCGACCCGGTCCCGACGACCACGACGACGCCACCGGCCGGCGAGCCCGGCGAGGACTGAGGCCGACGAGGACTGAGCTGGACCAGGACTGAGCCGTGGTCCGTGGCGAACCGGGCGAAGCTCAGCGGTGGGTGCGCGCCGTCCGCGTCGGCATCGCGGCGGGACGGGCGGCTGGCTGCCGGGCGTTGCGTGCGCGCGGATCCGGCGCCTTGCCGACCGGGCGCAAGCCGTTGACCTGCACGAATATCGAGCGACGTTCGACCGCGTCGCCGGCTGAGTTGAGCTCGTAGCCATCGAGCCAGACCCAGCCCTCGTACGTCGGCCAGTCGTGCACCCGGATGACCCGGAACAGCATCGGTGATGCGAATTGGACGCTCGCCGCTTTTGTCACGTGGATGACATCACCGGACCGAGGAAGAACCACGTCATCTCCTGCCCTGAGACTCGTGTGGGGTGGACTCTTGTGACAGATGCACCAGTGTGCCCGTCTGATGCACCTTTGCAACCCTTCGATGGTGCCAATCATCGAGCATTGTTGCGGAACGTCACTATCGCCGAACTCGCCACCCGCTTCAGGGCCGGTATCCATGGTGGATCACCGGTGGCTCGGCGCCCCGTATCGGACGTCGGTTTTGATGGTTTTACGTCGCACTTGGCCGCGCCACCAAGAACGTTAAGTGATGCCAGCCATACGGAAAGATTGCACCACCGGTTCCGTCGATGCAAGTTGCATGTACGCCTTCCGTGATCCTCCGTGATCATTGGTTGTCGCCCGCGGACCGATGATCTCCGACGCACGACAATGCGGTCGACTCGGCGTGATCGCCATTCTGCAATAAGGCCTATTTCGGACATTCTCCGTGCATGCGGACGAGATCGTGCGGACCCCGCGAAAATCACTGACAACCGGCGGTGAACAGCCAACTGATGCTTCGGAAGATCGATTCGAAAAGGTGAGAGGTGTCATTGGTCCCATTCGGTACGTCCGATGGGATGACGGAGATCTGTAATCGCCTGATCGGTCCACGTCCACGTGAGTCGGTGGTCGTTACTGATTCAGGACGATCCAATCGATCTCCGGGCCGTGCGCGACGGGGCGCGGGCGAGATGTCCCGGGCGCGCAGTTCGTCAGCCAGGGATGCCCGGGGCCGGCGGTCCGCCGGCCCGAGTCGCCCGAGAGCCCGCCGTCCCCCACCGCCGATGATCGAGATGCTGGCGAAGGAGCCATTGTGGAATTCATGACGAAGGGCCTCCGTGTCGACCTGACCCGCGCGGAGTGGTCCAAGAGCACCCGGAACGGATCGGACAGCGACAACTGCGTCGAAGTGGCTTTCGTCGGCGACGCGATCGCGGTCCGCGACTCCAAGAACCCGGCCGGTCCCGCATTGATCTTCACGACCGCTGAGTGGGACGCCTTCGTGGGTGGTGCCAAGGATGGCGAGTTCGACCTCTGACCTTCTCGTGGCGCGAGCCGACCGGAGTCATTTGCCCGATTTTCCCGTCGCTGGGCGGCACTCGCCTCGTTGATTGCTCTAAGTGCGGACCGGACCGCGCTCACGGGCGGCATATCGAACGAGGCAAGGCAGAGAGATGACTATTGGCTCCGAGAACCTCACCAACGGTTCGTCGACAGCGCAGGACCGCTTCAGTGGTGGTGTGAGCGCGTACCGGCAGAACCGGCGGGATGCGTCGCTGGGCGGGGACGGTGACGGCGAACTGCTGTCCCGTAGCAGCTCAGGGCTGCCGACCCGCATGCCCGGCCGATCACACACGCCCTCGCACAGCCTCGAGCCGACAAGCGCACTCGACCGCGCGGCCAAGCTCCCGTCGCTCGATCTTCAGGGCCTGACCGAGCCCGTCTTCTCCACGAGCGGCTGGGCGGACTCGACGAGCGAGTCGATGGCGGACCACCCGTTGCTGCGCGGTCTGCTCCTGGAGCTCCCGGCTCGCGGCACGCTCCCGCCGTCGGACTGGCTGGATCGCTGGTTCGAGGCGGCGCGCTCCATCTTGGAACTTCTCTACGTGCAGGAGGCCAGGAACAAGAAGCAGTAGGACGTCAGCGGGCGCCGGCCGGGGTCCGGTTCCGGCCCCGGCTGAGCGGCGCCATCACCAGCGGTACGAAGCGGCTGTGCCGCAGTCCGGCACGGATGCCGATCGCCATGACGGCGACGGCGACGGCGGTGATGGCGACCCCGGCGACGGCGTCCGCGCCGTTGCCGGGCAGTTCGACGAGCCGCGCGGCGAGCGGGACCCCGACCAGTGCGGCCAGGCCGGTCACCTGGAGCGGCGCTGCCACCAGGGGGTGTGCGGCGGCGGCCCGCAGCGAGGGGGGTACGGGGGCGAGGGGCGCTGTCGCGAACGCGCCCGCGCCGCGCCGGACCCAGGCGAGACGGCGCAGGGTGGCGGTCAGCACGATCAGCGCGGGTACGGCCGGGAGCAGGGCCGCCGTGTGAGCCGACGAGACGCCCGGCACCAGAACGGTGACCAGAGGCACCGCGACGAAGACCGCCGCACCGGCGACGACCAGGGCGGTGAGCAGGCCGGCCCGGCGGCGCAGCTCGCTGGCGGTGCCGGCGGTGGGTAGCCCGTCGACCAGCAGTCCGGCGGTGAGCCAGACAGCGGCGAGGGTGCCGATCAGGATGACGTCCACAACGGTGTCCACATCGATAGCGTTCACCGATTGGCGCCCCGGCGAAACCGGGATATGCCCGGAACAGGTACCCGTAGGGGGTGTCCGGCCACGGCTCGTGCCGGATCGGACACGCAGCGTGCTTGGCCCGACGGGCAATGTGGACCATTGCCGCGATCAGCGAGTGATCCGTGCCCCAGTGTCAGGTGTCGGACCTTCTAGATCACCGACTCTTGGCCGGAACGATCAGACCGCGAACTCGCGCACCGGCTTCGTGGTCGGCGCCGGCGGCGTGGCCTTCCAGAGGCCGAGCTTCTGCGCGGCGAGCCGGGCGAGGTACTGCGGGTTCAGGATGATGTAGCGCTTCCACAGCCGCTTCGGTTCGAGGCCGAGGCGCCACAGCCACTCCAGCGCGTACTTCTGCATCCACGCGGGCGGGTTCTTCAGCAGGCCGGCGTGGTAGTCGAAGGCGGCGCCGACGGCGAGCAGCGGCATGTCGAGCAAGGGCCGCATCACGTACGTGAAGACTTCCTGTCGCGGGCAGCCGAGGCCGACGAGGGTGATCCGGGCGCCGGACGCCTTGATCCGCTCGGCGATCTCCACCTCTTCACCGGGGTGCGACTTGCGGAACTTCGACGCCTCCACCCCGGCGATCTTCAGTGCCGGGAACATCCCCTGCAGTGCCGGGACGAGCCGGTCCAGGGTGGGCTGGGTGGACCCGTACAGGTAGATGGGCAGGCCCTCGGCTGCCGCCTGCTCCACCACCTTCAGCGTGAGCGTGGGGCCGTAGACGCGGTCGGTCAGGCCGGCCGAGTGCAGCAGGTTCAAAGCCCACCGGACCGGCTGCCCGTCCGGCGTCACCAGATCGAAGGAGTTCAGCCGGGCGTTGTGTTCCCGGTCCTCGACGCCGGTCATCACACCGTGCACGGCCAGGGCCGTCACCGCGAACGGCCGCTGCTCCCGGGCCGCCTCGATGATCTGCGCGGTCGCGGTCGCATAGTCGGTTGCGTCGACAAGCACCCCGAGGACGTTGCGCTTGCCCCGAGCAGTCTCAGTGACGGTCACGCCCAACACTCCAGCCCTGAAGAACAGACAGTGGCGGCGAGCATAGCGCCCAGCCGCCTTTCACCCGAAAGAAACAACGACCGCGCCCCACCCCAGGCCGCCGTCCCCCACATGTGTCCCACAACACGCCCGCACCCGTACAAGAAAAATGATCAGCCCAGACCCGGCAGCAGAAGGAACCAAGCCCCGAAGCCGGACCGAACCGAACGGCCGCAGAGCGCAACCAGGCACCTTCCGCAGCGCCCGTCGCACCGTGGGGGCTCGGGGGGCTCGGACCCCCGGCTAGCATGACGAAGCGCCCCGGTTCGCGGTTTCTGCGAACACAGGGCGCCTGCGTTTCGTGGGGATGGGGGGAGTTGAACCCCCACGTCCTTTCGGACACACGGACCTGAACCGTGCGCGTCTGCCATTCCGCCACATCCCCATGTGACTTGCCTTGAAGATCATATACATGACCTCTGGGGCGGAAGCTCGCCGGTCGGACCTGGGCCCGGCCGAGCCTGCTTCTTGTTACTGGCTGCGACAGACTACGCTGTCGCAGGTCACTAATCGAGGGCAGTACCAAGCGAGTTGATATCGCCCCGCGACGCAGGAAACATTAGCACGGCGTCGAAGGGCGTCATACGAGGGTCAGAAGTGCCGGCTGCTCTTGGGCTACGGATGCGCAAGCGGCCGCCGGATACCATCATGTCCTCGGAACCCGAGGAGGAGCCGGTGAGCGTGCTGCAGCGCTTTGAGAAGCGATTGGAAGGCCTTGTCGAGGGGGCCTTCGCGAAGGTGTTCAAGGGTGTCGTGCACCCTGTGGAGATCCTGAATGCCATGCAGCGGGAGGCCGAGGCACACAAGGCCATCCTTGCCGGTGGCCGCACCCTCGTGCCCAACCGCTATGTGATCGACCTGTCGCCTTACGACCACAGCCGGCTGGCGCCGTATGCCGCCGCGCTCGCCCAGGAGCTCGCCCAGTCGCAGGCCGAGTTCATCGGTGAGCAGGCCTGGACTGTCTACGGCGACGTGATCGTGGAGATCGAGCGGGGCGACGGCCTGGACACGGGCATGTTCCGTGTCACCGCGGAGGTCTACACCGGTGGCGAGGTCGCCCCGGTGCAGCAGCCGGCCTACGACGCCGGCCCGCAGTACTCGCCGTACGACCAGCAGGGCGGCTACCCGCCGCACGGCGGTCACGGTGGCCCGCGCAGTGTGGGTCTGGTCTCCGGTGACGGGCGGACCTACCCGCTCCAGATGGGCTCGACCGTGATCGGCCGGGGCGACCAGGCCAATCTGCGTCTGCCGGACGTCGGCATCTCGCGCCGGCACGCCCGGCTCGACTACGACGGCAACCAGGTCGTGCTCACCGATCTCGGCTCGACGAACGGCACGATGGTCAACGGCCAGCGTGTCTCGGCCGTCGCGCTCAACCCGGGCGACATGATCCAGTTGGGCACGACCACACTCACCTTCCGAGTGGACGGCTAGCGGCCTTGCCCGAATTCGTCCTCACCGTTGCCCGGTTCGGCTTTCTCGCCCTGCTGTGGATCTTCGTGTTCACCGTGGTCGGGGTGATCCGGCGGGACCTCTTCTCCGGGGCCCGGTCCAAGAGCATCGTCGCCAGCCCTCGGGGGGTGGGTGGTGCGGTGCTTCCGGGCCGGCCGGCGAAAGTGAAGCGCGGTAAGGCGGCGCGGCAACTCGTCGTGACCGCCGGCCAGTTGGCCGGCACGAGGATCACACTCGGTGAAGCTCCGATCACGATCGGACGGGCTGAGGATTCGACGCTCGTCATCACCGACGACTTCGCATCCGCGCGGCACGCCCGGCTGGTTCCCCGCGAGGGCCAGTGGTTCGTCGAGGACCTCGGCTCCACCAACGGCACCTACCTAGATCGCGGTAAGGTCTCCGGACCCACTCCAGTCCCCCTTGGCGTTCCGATTCGCATCGGGCGCACTTCACTCGAGTTACGGCCATGACCCTGACCCTGCGCTATGCCGCTCAGAGCGACCGCGGTCTGATCCGAGACCTGAACCAGGACTCCGTCTACGCCGGGCCGCGACTTCTCGCTGTCGCCGACGGCATGGGCGGCATGGCCGCCGGTGACGTGGCGTCCAACATCGTCATCGCCGCGATGGCGCCCCTCGACGACGACGTCCCCGGTGACGCCATGGTCGATGCGCTGCGGCACGCCGTCGGCACCGCCAACCAGCAGCTGCGGGACACCGTGGACGCCAACCCTCAGCTCGAGGGCATGGGCACCACGCTCACCGCTGTCCTCTTCACGGGCAGCAAGTTCGGCATGGTGCACATCGGTGACTCCCGTGCCTACCTGCTGCGCAACAACGAGTTCTCGCAGATCACCAAGGACGACACGTACGTCCAGATGCTCGTCGACGAGGGCCGGGTCAGTCCTGAGGAGGCGAGCAGCCACCCGCAGCGCTCACTGCTCACCCGGGCGCTGGACGGCCGCGACATCGACCCGGAGTACTCCGTCCGCCAGGTGCTCAAGGGCGACCGTTACCTGATCTGCAGCGACGGCCTCTCCGGTGTGGTCAGTGCCGAGACCATCGGCCAGACCATGCGGGAGATCCAGGATCCGAAGGCCTGTGTCGAGCGGCTCGTGCAGCTGGCGCTCCGCGGCGGCGGACCGGACAACATCACCGTGGTGATCGCGGACGCGACCGACGGCGACATCATGGAGCAGGCCCCGATCGTGGGCGGCGCCGCCTCGATCGACCGGGGCAACAACACGGTCGCGGACAGCTCGACCTCGGCGGCCCGTGCCGCGGCCCTCAAACCGCCGCGCCCGGCCCAGCCGGAGCCGACGGTGAACAACGGGTTCGAGCCCGAGCCGGCCGGTCACCCGGTGCGGACCACGCTCCTGGTGCTGCTCCTGCTCGGTGTGCTCGGCGGCGGCCTCTGGGCCGGCTGGCAGTACACCCAGGATCAGTACTACGTGGGCTCCACCGAGGCGGGACAACTCGCCATCTTCCGGGGTGTGCCGGGTCAGATCGCCGGCCTGGACCTGTCGACGGTGAGCGAGACCAGCGCGGTCCGCCTCGACGACCTGACAGCTGTCGCCCAGGATCGGGTCAAGCAGGGCATCCACGCGGACAGCCAGGTCGAGGCCCGGACCACGCTCACCGAGCTCACCACGGACGAGCCGACCAACTCGAACCTGAAGCCGGTCTGCAACGTCGCCACGACCGCGCCGTCCACAGCTGCCTCGGTGGCCCCGGCCGTCGGCGCCAGCGCGACGGTTGCGGCGACCGCCACGGCCACCGCCCCGGCGAGCCCGACGACTCCGGCCGCCCCTTCGCAACCGCCCGCAAGCGCTCCGGCCCCGGTCGACACGACCGATTGCCGGACCGTCAACTGAGCACGGCCTACACGTCTGGGGATCCTTCTTTGACCGCGCCCGCCGTACCGGCTCCGACGCCCGCCAACACGGGCGAGATGTCGCGTATCCCGACGGGATGGAAGACACGCCGCAACGCCGAGTTGGGGCTGCTGATTTTCGCCATGCTGATCGTCGCCGTGTTCGGCGCGACGGTGGAGGCGAACCAGTTCGACGAGATCCGGATGACCTCCTGGATCCCGGCGGCGCTGGTCGGCATCCTCTTCCTCGGGCTGCACATCGTGGTCCGCTACACCGCGCCCTTCGCCGACCCGGTGCTGCTGCCCGCGGTCGCGCTGATCAACGGCATCGGGGTGGGCTTCCTGCGCCGTCTCGACCTGGCCCGGGCGATCGCCCAGAAACAGCCGGAGCCGGGGATCTTCGCCGGCACCGGTGGCCGGCAGCTCGCCTGGACGCTCGCGTCACTGATCCTGGCGGCGGTGCTGCTCCTGGTGATCCGGGACCACAAGATCGTCTCGCGGTACGCGTACACCCTGGGCTTGGTCGGGATCGTGCTGGTGATGATCCCGGCGGTGTTGCCGAGCAGCATCTCCGAGGTCAACGGCGCGAAACTGTGGATCCGGTTCGGCTCGTTCTCGATCCAGCCCGGTGAGTTCGCCAAGATCGCCCTGGTCTCGTTCTTCGCCTACTACCTGGTGCGAAAACGGGAAGTGCTGTCGCTGGCCAGCCGCCGGTTCCTCGGCGTCGACTTCCCGCGCGGCCGCGACCTCGGTCCGGTCGTCACGGTGTGGCTGCTGAGCCTCCTGGTGCTCGTCTTCGAGAAGGACCTCGGCACCGCCCTGCTGTACTTCGGCCTGTTCGTGGTGACGCTCTACGTCGCCACCGAGCGCGCCAGCTGGCTGATCATCGGTCTGGTGCTGTTCTTCGGCGGCGTCTACGTGGCCTACTTGCTCGGTGCCTCGGTCGGCGGTCCGTTCGCCAACTTCTACGACCGTGCCGAGGTCTGGCTCGACCCGTTCGAGTTGGAGAACTACGAACGTGTCGGCGGCAGTTACCAGCTGGTCCAGGGCCTGCTCGGGCTCGGCACCGGCGGCCTCTTCGGCAGCGGGCCGGGCGCCGGTTCGCCGGGTCTCGTGCCCGAGGTGCGCACCGACTTCATCTTCGCCGGTCTCGGTGAGGAGATCGGGCTCTTCGGCCTCTCGGCGATCCTGGTGCTCTACCTGCTGATCGTCGAGCGTGGCATGCGGGCCGGCCTCGCGGTGCGTGACTCGTTCGGCAAGCTGGTCGCCGGCGGCCTCGCATTCACCCTCGGCCTCCAGGTCTTCGTCATCCTCGGCGGCATCACCGGCCTGATCCCGCTGACCGGCCAGACCACGCCGTTCCTCTCCGCCGGTGGTTCCTCGCTGATGGCGAACTGGTTGTTGATCGCCATGCTCCTGCGGATCTCGGACGCCGCACGGCAACCGGCCACCGGAGCCGGGCCGGAACGCGCCGGACCCAAGAAAGCTCCCACCCAGTTGCACGGCGCCATGACGGAGGTGATCAAGCCATGAACGCCCCTCTCCGCCGCGCCGGCGTGGTCGTCCTGGTCCTGTTCGGCCTGATCTTCGCGAACCTCAACTGGGTGCAGGTCTACCGCGCCGACGACTACCGCACCCACGAGTTCAACCGCCGGGTCATGGTCGCCGAGTACGAAACGCCCCGCGGCGTCATCGAGGCCGGTGGTAAGGCCCTCGCCCAGAACAAGGAGACCGGCGACGAGCTGAAGTACCTGCGTGTCTACCCGGAAGGGAAGATGTACGCACCGGTGCTCGGCTACAAGCCGGTCGGTCTCGGCGCTACAGGCATCGAGGCGAGCGAGAACGACTTCCTCTCCGGTGCCAGCGACAAGCTCTTCGCGGACCGGCTCAGCAACATGTTCACCGGTGACAACGCCGGTGGTGGCAACGTGGTGCTGTCGGTGAACCCCAAGGCGCAAGAGGCCGCCTGGAAGCAGATGAACAACAACCAGCGGAACGTGAGCAGGGGCGCGGCGGTCGCGATCGACCCCAGCACCGGCGCGATCCAGGCGATGGTGTCGATGCCGAGCTTCGACCCCAACCCGCTTGTCGATCACGACATGGAAGCGGCGCAGAAGGCGTACAAGGCGCTCGACGCGGACGAGGACGACCCGCTGATCAACCGCGCGGTGGGTGCGACCCTGCCGCCTGGCTCGGTGTTCAAGGTGATCGTCGCGGCGTCCGCGCTGCAGAACGGCTACAAGACCTCCACCGAGATCGAGGCGGGCAGCGTCTACCGCGAGGGCGGCGCGACGATCCGCAACTCCGAGGACGAGGTCTGCCCCGGCTCGCAGGTCACCCTGAAAGAGGCGCTGACCGAGAGCTGCAACACCGGCTTCTCGCGGCTCGGCGTCGCCCTCGGTGCGGACAAGGTCAAGGAGTCCGCCAAGGCGTTCGGCTTCGAGGACGAGGCCCTCAAGGTCGGCGACCTGGACAGCGGCACCGGCCTCACCGTCGCGGCCAGCCGGACCGGTGCCATCGCGAACCCGGACGGCACTACCGACACCGCCGCCCTGGCCCAGTCCTCGCTCGGTCAGCGCGACGTGCGGATGACCCCGCTGCAGGGCGCGATGATCGCGGCCACGGTGGCGAACGGGGGCCGGCAGATGCGGCCGTACCTGGTGCAGAAACTGCTCGGCCCGGACCGGCGGACGATCTACACCGCCGAGCCGGACGAACTGCGCGAGCCGATCTCCTCGGGAGTCGCCGACGACCTGCGCGACATGATGGTCAGCGTCGTCGAGAACGGCACCGGCAAGCGCGCCAAGATAGACGGCTTCACGGTCGGCGGCAAGACCGGTACCGCGCAGAACGCGGAAGGGGCCAACCCGCACGGGTGGTTCATCGGCTTCGCCTTCGACGACAGCGGTAAGGCGGTCTCGGCGATCTGCGTCATGCTGGAGAACGTGCCCGGTGGACACGCCAGCGCCGAGGCTGCCCGGATCGCCGGGCTCATCATGAAGGCCGCGGCGGGCCGGGGAGGGGACTGAGATGATCCGCCCGGGGGTCACGCTGGGTGGGCGGTACCGCTTGGAGGAGCGGATCGCCGGCGGCGGTATGGGCGATGTCTGGCGCGGCATCGACGAGGTGCTGGGCCGGACCGTTGCCGTCAAGATTCTGCTGCCCGCCCTGCTGGACGAACCGGGCTTCGCCGAGCGGTTCCGCGGTGAGGCGCGGACCATGGCGACGATCAATCACCCGGGCGTCGTCGACGTCTACGACTACGGCAGCGACCAGCAGCTCGCCTTCCTCGTCATGGAGTACGTCGAGGGCGACGCCCTCTCCCGGACGCTGAGCCGGGTGGGCCGGTTGACCCCGGCCCGGACGATGGCGCTGGTGGCGCAGGCTGCCGACGCCCTCCAGGCCGCCCACGGCAACGGGATCGTGCACCGCGACGTCAAACCCGGCAACCTGCTGGTACGGCCGAACGGCACCCTGGTCCTGACGGACTTCGGCATCGCCCGGTCCGCGCTCGTCGGCCAGCTGACCGTGGCCGGCGCGGTGCTGGGCACGGCCTCCTACATCTCGCCGGAGCAGGCCGCCGGCGACGTCGCCACGCCCGCCTCCGACGTGTACGCGCTGGGCGTCGTGGCGTACCAATGCCTCTCCGGTCATCGGCCGTTCGACGGCGCCACACCGATCGAGATCGCCATGAAGCACGTCCGGGAGTCGCCGCGGCCGTTGCCCGGTGACATCCCGCCCGCGGTGCGCGCCATTGTGGAGCGCGCCATGGACAAGGACCCGAAGAGCCGCTGGCCGAGCGCCGCCGCGATGGCCTCGGTGGCCCGGCAGGCCGCGGCCTCGCTGACCACCTCGGTGCATCCGCCGGTCTCGTCGCCGCCGATCTCCACCCCGCCGCACCAGGGTCCGTCGCATCACCCGCAGCCGCCGCGGAACAACGGGCCGGCGAACCGCCCGCAGTCGGGCGCGGCCGCCCGTGCCTCGGTCCCGCGCCCGGTCTCCGGCGCCCGGGGCGCGGCCTCGGTGCCGACGTCCCCGCCGCCGCAGATGCAGCAGCCGATGCCGCCGCCGTACCGGCCGCAGTCCGGCGCACCTGTCAACGCCTATTCACCTCATGTTTCTCCGGCAGCCAAGCCGGAGAACACCTTCGGGCGCCAAGTTCTGGTCGTGCTGGCCGTGGTGCTCGCCCTTCTCGTCCTCCTCTGCGCCGGGGTCATCTCTTTCCTGTTACGAGATGGCAACGGCACCAGCGCCGTAGGCAGCACGCTGGGCTATCACAGCAGCTCTGCGGCTATCCTCCGCTCGGGCGTGGTTGCTGACCCTGTGTCGGCGGCGTCGTACCGTCTTATGAAGGCCGATGCCCAGCTCGGCCGGATCCGACTGACCGAAGGACGACAGACGTTATGACGGCGCAGGCCCGCCTGCTCGGTGGCAGGTACCAGGTCGGCGAGCTGCTCGGCTACGGCGGCATGGCAGAGGTGCATCGCGGTCGCGATCTGCGCCTCGGGCGCGATGTGGCCATCAAGATGCTGCGCACCGACCTGGCTCGGGACGCCACGTTCCAGGAGCGGTTCCGGCGAGAAGCCCAGAACTCGGCCGCCCTGAACCACCCAGCGATCGTTGCCGTCTACGACACGGGCGAGGAGACGTCCGCCACCGGCGAGCGGCTCCCGTTCATCGTGATGGAGTTCGTCAACGGCCGGACCCTCAAGGAGGTGCTCGCCCAGGAGCAGCGCCTTCAACCACGCCGGGCACTCGAGATCATCGCGGACATCTGTGCCGCGCTGGAGTTCAGCCACCGGCACGGGATCATCCACCGGGACATCAAGCCCGGCAACGTGATGATCACGCAGAACGGCCAGGTCAAGGTGATGGACTTCGGTATCGCCCGGGCCCTGGCCAGCGGTGCCACGACCATGACACAGACCAGTGCGGTGATCGGTACGGCTCAGTACCTCTCGCCCGAGCAGGCGCGGGGCGAGTCCGTCGACGCGCGCTCCGATGTGTACGCGGCCGGCTGTGTTCTCTTCGAACTCGTCGTCGGGCACCCGCCGTTCGTCGGTGACAGCCCGGTCAGCGTGGCGTACCAGCACGTCCGTGAGGACCCGAAGCCGCCGAGCACCATCGTGCGCGACCTCCCGCCGGACATCGACGCCATCGTCCTGAAGGCGCTCGCCAAGAACCCCCTCAACCGTTACCAGAGCGCGCAGGAGATGCGTGCCGACGCGCTGCGTGCCGTCTCCGGCCGGCCGGTCATGGCCACCCCGGTGATGAGCGAGGCCGAGACCGTCGCGATGACCGGTGGCCCGCACCAGTGGCAGCCGCAGGCCGCCACCACGATGCAGCGGCCGATCCCCGCCGCGGGCGGCCCGCAGGGCAAACCGGAGAACAAGTCGTCCTGGGTGATGGCCGTGCTGGCCGGGCTCAGCGTCCTGGTCGTCATCGTCCTCGGTGTCGCGCTCGCGATGAGCCGCGACAAGGACAACGCGGGCCAGGAGACGGTCGCCAAGGTGACCATGCCGAACCTGGTGGGCCTCTCCGAGGCGCAGGCCCGGCAGGAACTCGATCAGCAGGGCCTGAACAACCGGCTCGCGCAGACCCCCACCGTGGACAAGGACTGCGACGGCAAGGTGGCGAAGCAGAACCCGCAGGGCAACACGCAGATCGAGCCCACGACGCAGGTCTCCTACCAGCTCTGCAACGCGCCCGACGAGGTCGAGGTGCCGACCGGGCTCGTCGGCGGCACGACCAGCGCGGCCGAGGCCGCCCTGGTCGCCAAGGGCCTGCAGCCGGTGATCCGCAACACGGACAGCGCCGAGCCGAAGGGCCAGGTCCTCTCCGTGGAGAGCGCCGGCAAGAAGGTCGACCCGGGCACCGAGATCACCGTGCGGGTCTCCAACAACAGCCAGGTCATCGTCCCCGAAGTGGTCGGCCTCTCCCAGGAGGTCGCGAAGGACCGCCTGGAACAGGCCGGCCTGAACTTCAACATCGAGACGGTTGCGGCCGAAGGAACCGTCGGCGACGTCGTCAAGCAGAGCCCGGGCCCCAACAAGAAGGTCGACAAGGGCGCCACCATCACCCTCAGCGTGGTCGCCGAGCAGGAGCTGCCGCCCAGTCCCGAGCCGAGCGAGTCGGCATCCGTGCCGCCGGGTGACGGCGAGGGCGACGGTAACGGCAACGGCGGCGGCGAGCAGCCGGAATAGTTTGCCGGGGTGGTCGGGAACAACCCGGCCACCCCGTTCGGTCCACCCGGCCACCGGCTCAGCTGACGCGCGGGCCGGTCACCGGGATCACGCGGTGGCGAAGGCCGAGCGGCGGCGGGTCTCCACCTCGGCGGCCAGGGCCGGGGCCTTCTCGCGGGCCGATTCCAGGCCGCACGAGGCCAGCCAGTTCGCCAGCATGGTGTGACCGCCCTCGGTGAGCACCGACTCGGGGTGGAACTGCACGCCCTCGATCGGCAACTCGCGGTGCCGCATCGCCATCACCACACCCGATTCGGTACGCCCGGTCACCTCGATCTCCGCCGGCAAGGTCTCCGGCAGGACGGCGAGGGAGTGGTAGCGGGTCGCGGTGAACGGGTCGGGCAGCCCCGCGAGGACACCGTCGCCGCCGTGGTGGACCTCTGAAGTCTTGCCGTGCAACAGCTCCGGTGCCCGGGTCACGGTCGCGCCGAACGCCGCGCCGATCGCCTGGTGACCGAGACAGACGCCGAACATCGGGATCTTTCCGGCGTACGCCTTGATGACGTCCATCATGATCCCGGCGCGTTCCGGTGTGCCGGGGCCGGGGCTCAGCAGCAGGCCGGCCGCACCTGACTCGCCCACCTCGGCGACCGAGATCTCGTCGTTGCGCCGGACTTCGCACTCGGCGCCGAGCTGACCCAAATACTGGACCAGGTTGAAGACGAACGAGTCGTAGTTGTCGATGACCAGGACGCGCAACTTCTCACCTGCTGGAGTCGGGGTGCGGTTCGTTGGACTCGGTGCTGTAGGGCAATTCCTCGGAGTCTTCCACGCCCGCGCCGTCATCGCCGGGGATGGGTGCGTCGGCGTCCTGCCCGGTGCCGGACTCCACCTGCACGTCGTCGAACGGGAGCAGCGGCGTCGCCCAGGGGAACACCACGTACCAGAGCAGGGCGCCGATCGCGGCGACCAGCACCAGCGACGTGGTCACCTTGCTCCAGACGGCACCCGGCAGCCTGCGCCAGATCCACGCGTACATCCGTCAGGCTTTCATCTCGGCCGGCATCCCGGCGTCCGGCAGGGCCTGGTCGCGGGCGACCGTGCTGACCAGTTCGGCGTGCACGATGAGCCGCTCGTAGTTGTTGAACTTCGGGTTGCAGGTGGTCAGCGTGAGCACGGCCTTCGACGGCTTCGCCTTGGGCTTGCCGGGCACGGCCGCGACGACCTCGACCTGGTGCGGCTTCACGATGTCGAGCTCGTACACCTTGTAGACGTACCAGTTCTCACGTGTCTCGACGCCGATCACGTCACCGTCGTTCAGCTCGTCGAGCCGCCAGAAGATCTTCTTGATGCGGTGCCCGGCGACCGAGAAGTTGCCGACCTCGCCGGGCATGGCGCTCTCCGGGTAGTGGCCGGGCGCATAGCGGATGTCGTCCGGCTGGACGCCGTCCACGACGACCCACTTCTTGTCGAACTTCGGGATGTAGAGCCGGCCCACGAGGTTGTCACCGGGCGCGGCCGGACCCTGCTGCGCCGCACTGGCGGTGGGCGCCACCGTCGGATCGCTCCACGCCTCGTCCAGCTCCTCGGCAAGGTTGTCCTGCTCGTTCTGCACCGCGGCCGAGTTCCCGAACACCTGGTAGCCCGCAAAAAGCAGCACCACGAGACCGAAAGTGATCATCACTTCGCCGGAGGTCCGGATGCCGGCCCGGATGCGCGAACCCACGGTCGGCCGGGTCAGCTCGGAGTAGACGCTCTTGTACCCCTCCTCGGTCTGCTCCGGCCGGAGCTTGACCACCCGCTCGCCACGTTTCGGCTGCTCCTCGGCCTCCGTGACGGGCTCCGGCTCCGCCGGTTTGCCGGGCCGGACCAGAGGTGCCGGCGGGACCGCGGCGGCGCCGAGCGTCACATCGGGCCCGGCCGCCTGCCGGGCGGCCTCAGCCGCCGCGCCCGGCGGCAGAACGGTGAGTTTGCCGGGGAGCGGCTTGCCCGCCGGCAGGGTGGGGAGCATGCCGGTGGGAGCGTCGATCGTACGGATGACAGTGGTCGGACTGAAGTCGCGCGTCGGCCCGACCGCGCCGTTCGCCGCCCAGGCAGGCTCGTCCTTGCCCTGGCCGTCCCTGTCCTGGCCGTCGACCGCGCGGAACGTCGCCGTGGCATCGGCAGGTGCCGGACTCTGCGACGCTGCCGCCGGGACCGAAGCGGCCCAGGCGGACGTCTCCTGGCCGTCGACCGCCCCGAACATCGCCGTGGCGTCGGCGGGCGCCGGACTGCGGGAGGCCGAGGCGGCCCAAGCGGGCTCGTCGTGGTCGTCAACGGCACGGAACGTCGCGGTCGCGTCGGCGGGTGCGGGGCTCCGGGAGGCCGGGGTGGCCCAGGCGGGCTGGTCGTGGCCGTCCGCAGCGCGGAACGTCGCGGTGGCGTCGGCGCGTGCCGGACTTGCCGGCGCCGGGCTGTACGAGCCGGGACCGGACCCGCGTGAGCCGGGCTCAGCGCTGCGCGAGCCGGAACCCCGTGCGTCGGCGTCCGCACTGCGCGAGCCGGTGAGGCCGGAGCTTGAGCTTTGCGGACCGAGGCCAGAGCCGTTCAGGTCGGAGCTTGAGCTGTGCGGGCCTCGGCCGGAGTGGCGGGAGTCCCGGCGCGAGCTGGCGAAATCCGGGCTCGAAATGTGGGAAGGCCGAGCCGGATCGTGAGACGCCGATGATGGGGTCAGGTCCTGCGGCGCGGGACTGTGCGAGAACGGGGCCGGACTGTGCGAGGCCGGAGCCTGACTCCACCCGCTAGCGCCCGCGGCATGCGCCCAACCTGCCGCACTGTCCGATTCTGCACGTCGCCGCTGCGCCCGGGTCCGCCGGACCTGAGTGGGCGGCTGCGGCGCGCTTGCGGGCGACTGAGGCACCCCGGCTGGTTCGTGGGGCGTCCCGGCCGGCGACTGCGGCGTGCCGGCGAGCGGCGAGGAAGCAGCATGCGGCGAGGAAGCAGCAAGCGGTGACGAAGCGGCAAGCGGCGACGAGGTGGTGAGCGGCGACGAGGCCGCGCGCGACGACGGGGCGGAGGGGGAGGTGGTGATGCGGGCGGTGGCGCCGGGGTCGGCCCACGAGGCCACTGCGGGCTGCTCGGATCGGCTCTCGGCGCGCGCCGCACGCGGCACCCACGAAGGCTGCTCGCTGGGCCCGGCACCGACGACCGGCTGCGCGTCAGCAGCCGGGCGGGCGTCGGGGACGGGCTCCGGGCGGGCGCCGGGGAAGGACTCCGTGCGCGCGCCGGAAAACGGGGGCGACGGTGGGCTGAGGGGGGCGGTGGGGCCGTCGAGGGACGGCTCCGCCCGTACCGCTGAGGAGGCCCGCCGGCGCGCCGCGGCGACCGCCGCGCTCACCTCGTCGGCGCTCGGCAGGTCGGGGTCTTCGTCGGCGGGGGCCGGGGTGCGTGCCGGCCGGGCGCCGACGTTGCCGCCGAGGCCTAGCGGGGGCGCCAGCGGGCCGCCGGGGACGCCGTCGTCGGAGGCGTCGGTGAGGCGAGGGATGTAAGCGGTGTGCCCGTCACTGTCGGGGGCCCGGTGGCGGCCCGAACCGGACGAGGACGCCGGGTAGTCAGGAGGGACCATCACCGGGCAGCCTGCGCCGATCGGAGGTCGGTCGATCCGTCGTACGCCCGCACTGTCACGTTTTTCTCCACCTTTTCCGTGTAACCGAGCCCGAAGTCGGCGACGGCCTCGCGGAACTGCCTGACTCCCTCTGACGAGTCCAACGCACGACTCATGGCTGTGGGTTCGCCAATCGCCGTGATCTTGAACGGTGGTGAGAAGACCTGGCCGTGAAGGAGCAGCGTGTTGCCGACACAGCGTACCGCGCTCGTGGAGATGACGCGGATATCCATGATCGTCATCGCCTCCGCGCCGCCCGCCCACATGGCGTTCACCACCGCCTGGACATCGCCCTGGTGAACCACGAGATCGTCGTTGTCGGGAGCGTTCTCGCCGAAGTCGGTGCCGCGCCGCGGTGAGTCGTTCAGCGAGACGGTGAGGCCCGGCCCGTGCAGGTCGGAGAGCCCGGCCGGTTCCCGGATGGCGTCCGCGTTCTCCCGGGCCGACTTCACCGGCTGGTCGACCTCGGCCAGCCGGGCGGTCTCCTGGTCCACCTCGGCGAACAGCTTCGCGGCCCGTTCCTCGTGGCTTTCCAGGCGATCCCGTTTCTCGGCGATCAGCTGGGCCAGCTGGGGGCGGCGGTCGTCGCGCAGGGCCGTACCGTCGGCTGTTGTCGCGGAGGTGGTGAAGAGCAATCCCGCAGCCAGCGCGATCAGCGGGACCCCCGCCGACCAGATGGTCCGGCGCTGGTTCCGCCGTGGCCGCAGGCCGCGGACGGCCCGCCGGAGCACCAGCCGCCAGGATGGCCCCCTGGTGCCGTCATCGACGTCGCCGCCAACTGGTAGAACCACCCCGGACCCCCTCAGAACCCGACGCCGCGTTATTTTCCTCGCCTGGCGGGTGCCTGTCTGTGCGCCGTCTTGACTACGCTAGCTGTCGAACAGTATTCGCCACGGGCAGCATTCCGGGCCTCCGGAGCCGCTCAGCGGTGGGTAGTTCACCACTTGTTGCCCTTCAGGAGAGCGCCGTGCCGAAGTCTCAGGTTCGCAAGAAGAAGGTTTACACCCCGCCGACGGACATCCGGCCGGCGGTGGCCGGGGCGTCCAAGAAGCCCAGCCCTGTCTGGATCCCGTTCAGCGCGGTCGCCCTGATCGTCATCGGCATCGCCTGGCTGGTCATCTACTACCTGTCGTCCCAGCAGTGGCCGGTCGAGAGCTGGCGCTACTGGAACCTCGCGGTTGGTTTCGGTTGCATGGTGGCCTCCCTGGGCCTGCTGTCGCGCTGGCGCTGAGTCCTCGCCGGTGGGTCTGAGTTCCTCCGTCGGTGGGCCGCGTCCTGCGGATATGTGAAAATCAGCCGAAGTGAGCGCACCCCCGCCTTGCGTGGGGTGCGCTTTACCTTGACGGACAGGTGCGCGCCCGTCTATTACTCGTGGGTAACATGGGCTGGCGTACCGCCGACCGAGGAGGCACAACCCGATGGGCATTCCACAGATAGTCGCCACCGTCCTGGCGGGGGCGGTCACGGTGGTGGCCGTCTACCTCGCGGTGCGGGCCGTCATGACGATCACCGCGGTGATCCGTCAGGGCCAGCCGGCTCCGGAGCGGTTCACGGACCCGAAGACGCGCACGAAAACCATGCTGGTCGAGACGCTCGGCCACACCAGGATGCTGAAGTGGAGCGCGATCGGCGCCGCCCACTGGTTCGTCATGTTCTCGTTCGTCATCCTGTCGCTGCTGGTCCTCGAGGCCTACTTCGAGGTGGTGAACCCGGACCTGGGTCTGCCGATCATCGGCCACTGGACGATCTTCGGGCTGGTCACCGAGTGGTTCGGCATCCTCGGCATGGCCGGCATCCTGTACCTGGTCTACCGCCGGCAGCGGGACAAGCCGGGCGCCAAGAAGCGCAGCCGGTTCCTCGGCTCGACGATGTGGCAGGCGTACTTCGTCGAGGCCGTCATCGTCGGCGTGCTGGTCTTCGGCTTCCTGATCCGCGGCTTCAAGGTCGCCACCGATCACTTCGAGTACCCGCTCTGGGCGACCCCGGTCAGCCACGCGGTCGGCGCTGTCCTGCCGGCCTGGGAGGACGGCGCCACGTGGGCCGCGCTCATCAAGATCGGCATCTCGATGACGTGGCTGATCACCATCTCGCTGAACCCGACGATGGGTGTCGCCTGGCACCGCTTCCTGGCGTTCTTCAACATCTACTTCAAGCGCAGCCCGGAGAAGCCGGCGGGGTCCGGCCTCGGTGCGCTGAAGCCGATGATGAGCGGGGGCAAGCCGCTCGACTTCGAGGAGGCCGACCCGGAGAAGGACCTCTTCGGCGTCAACCAGGTCGAGCAGTTCACCTGGAAGGGCCTGCTCGACTTCTCCACCTGCACCGAGTGCGGCCGCTGCCAGTCGCAGTGCCCGGCCTGGAACACGGCCAAGCCGCTGTCGCCGAAACTGCTCGTCCTGTCGCTGCGTGACAACGCGTACGCGAAGGCGCCGTACCTGCTGGCCGGCGGCGGCAAGGACCTGATGGGCGAGGAGAAGGCCACCGAGGCCCAGCTCGCGCACATGGACGTCCTCGCGCTCGCCGAAGGCAACCGCCCACTGATCGGCACCGCCGAGGAGCAGGGCATCATCGACCCGGACGTCCTCTGGTCCTGCACCACCTGCGGCGCCTGCGTCGAGCAGTGCCCGGTCGACATCGAGCACATCGACCACATCGTCGACATGCGCCGTTACCAGGTGCTCATCGAGTCGAGCTTCCCCTCCGAGGCCGGCGTCATGCTGCGCAACCTGGAGAACAAGGGCAACCCGTGGGGTGCGCCGCAGAACACCCGTGAGGACTGGACCAAGGGTCTCGACTTCGAGGTGCCGCGGGTCGGCGAGGTCGAGGACTTCGACTACCTGTTCTGGGTCGGCTGTGCCGGCGCCTTCGAGGACCGGGCCAAGAAGACCACACGCGCGGTCGCCACGCTGCTGCACGAGGCCGGGGTGAACTACGCCATCCTCGGCGAGGGCGAGACCTGCTCCGGTGACCCCGCCCGGCGGATCGGCAACGAGTTCATCTTCCAGATGCTGGCCCAGCAGAACGTCGAGACGCTCACCGAGGCCCTCGGGGAGAACACGACCAAGAAGATCGTGGCGACCTGCCCGCACTGCTTCAACACCCTGGGCAACGAGTACGAGCAGCTCGGCCTCAAGGTCGAGGTCGTGCACCACACCCAGCTGCTGGCCCACCTGGTCAAGGAGGGCAAGCTCACGCCGGTCCAGCCGATCGACGGCGACGTGACCTACCACGACCCCTGCTACCTCGGCCGGCACAACCGGGTCTTCGACGCGCCCCGCGAGGTGCTCGGCGAGACCGGCAACCTGATCGAGATGCCGCGCAACTCCGAGCGTTCCTTCTGCTGCGGCGCCGGCGGCGCCCGGATGTGGATGGAGGAGCGGATCGGCAAGCGGATCAACGTGGAGCGCACCGAGGAAGCCCTGGCGACCGGCGCGAAGACGATCGCGGTGGGCTGCCCGTTCTGCTACACGATGATCGGCGACGGCGTCACCGGCAAAGGCAAGCAGGAAGAGGTCGAGGTCGTCGACGTCGCCACCGTGCTGCTGCGCTCGCTCAAGCAGGACGTCTGACGGATCCGCCGCCGCCCGGCCGCGCCCGGTGAGCTCCATGAGCCGCCGACGCGCCCGGGCGGTGGCGGCCGGGCCGGCACGGTCAGGTGCCAGGAGCAAGTGGTCCTTCTCACGGCCACGGTTGGTCCTCGATGCCCGGGATCCGGCAGAATGATTGCCGAGGTGAAGCGATCATGGACGGCCTGCTCCTGAGCGCGGTGCTCCCGCTGGTGGCTTTCCTGCTGCTGACGGGTGGCAACGCGTTCTTCGTGGCCGCCGAGTTCGGTCTCGTCACGGTCGACCGGGTGGAGATCGAGCAACGTGCCCTGGCCGGGGACCGCCGGGCGCGTACCGTCCGCAACGCCCTGCAAGGGCTCTCCTTCCAGCTCTCCGGGGCGCAACTCGGCATCACCCTCACCGCGCTGCTCACCGGTTATCTGGCCGAGCCGGCGCTCTCCGAGATCTTCACCCCGGTGGTCGAGCCGCTCGCCGGCGAGGCGACCGGCACCGTCACCCACGTCTGCGCCCTCGTCGTGGCGACCCTGTTCTCGATGCTTTTCGGCGAACTGGTCCCGAAGAACGCGGCGCTGGCCCGCCCGATGCGGCTGGCGCTGCTCACCGCCGCGCCGCTGCACGGCTTCTCGACGCTCTTCAAATACCTGATCGCCGCCCTAAACGGGACCGCCAACTGGCTGGTGCGCCGCCTCGGCATCGAACCGCAGGAAGAGCTGGCCAGCGCACGCTCACCGGAGGAACTGGGGCTGCTCGCCGCGATCAGTGCCCAGGCCGGCGCGCTGCCCGACGAGACCGCGACCCTGCTGCGGCGAACCATCCGGTTCGGGGAGAAACGCGCGGCCAAGGCGATGACCCCGCGCGTCGACGTGGTCGGTCTCAAGACCACGGCGAGCGCCGCCGACCTGATCACGGTGGCCCGCGAGACCGGCCACACCCGCTTCCCGGTGTACGAGGACACGCTCGACGTGGTGACCGGAGTGGCCGGGGTCAACGAGGCGATCGGCATCCCGCCCGAGCGCCGCGCCGCCACCAAGGTCTCCGCCCTCGCCCGGGAGCCGGTCTTCGTGCCGGAGAGTCTCAGCCTCGACAAGGTCCTGGCCGCCCTGCGCGCCGCCGACGCCGACCTGGCGATCGTGGTGGACGAGTACGGCGGCACCGACGGCGTCGTCACCGTCGAGGACCTGGTCGAGGAGCTGGTCGGCGAGATCGCCGACGAGTACGACACCGACCTCGACGAGATCGGCAGCCAGGAGCTGACCGCCCCCGGTGGCGAGAAGACGTTCCTGGTGGACGGTCTGCTCCGGGAGGACGAGGTGCTGGAGCAGACCGGGTTCCGGCTGCCCGAGGGGCCGTACGAGACGCTCGCCGGTTTCCTCCTCGCCCGTCTCGGCCACATCCCGGTGGTCGGCGAGTCCCTGGCCGAGAACGGGTGGGAGTTCACCGTGCTGGAGGTCGACCGGCATCGCGTCGAGCAGGTGCGCGTGGTCGCCCCGCCGGAGCCGGCCGATGACTGAGCTGCTCTTCGTCGCCGTGCTGCTGATCGGCAACGGCCTCTTCGTGGGCGGCGAGTTCGCGCTCATCGCCTCCCGGCGCACCGCGCTGGAGCCACTCGCCGAGCACTCCAAGGCGGCCCGCTGGGCGCTCTCCGCGATGAGCCAGATCCCGCTGATGATCGCCGGCGCGCAGCTCGGCATCACCATCTGCACGCTGGTGCTCGGCGCGCTCGCCGAGCCGACGATCGCGCACCTGCTGGAGGGTCCGTTCGCCGCGACGGGTCTGCCGGACAACGCGGTGCACCCGGTCGCCTTCGTCGTCGCCCTGGTGATCGTCACGTTCCTGCACACGGTGATCGGCGAGATGGTGCCGAAGAACATCACCCTGGCCGGACCGGAACGCTCGGCGCTCGTGCTGGGCCCGTTCATGCTTGCCTTCTGCACCGCCACGAAGCCACTGCTCAACGCGATGCGGTGGGCCTCCCGGCTGATCCTCAAGCTCTGGAAGATCGAGACCACGGACGCGGTCAAGACCGTCTTCACGGCCGAGGAACTGGCCGGCATGGTGACCCAGGCGCGCAGTGAGGGCCTGCTCGGTTCGGAGCAGTACGCACGGATCCACGCCGCGCTCGGCCTGAACAGCCGGACCGCCGCGGACACGCTGCTGCCCTGGTCGCGGGTGACCACGGTGGCGGCTGACGTCTCGCCGGCGACCCTGGAGGCGGTGGCGACCCGCAGCGGCCGGTCCCGCTTCCCGGTGGTGCAACGCGACACCCGGCGGGTGGTGGGCTTCGTGCACGTCAAGGACGTCCTGGGGTACGCGGCGACCCAGCGCCGCCTGCCGATTTCGCCCGAGGTGATCCGGCCGCTGGCCGTGGTGGCGCCCGAGCGGAGCCTCGCCGACCTGCTGCTCACCATGCGGCGGGACCGGCTGCACATCGTGCTGGTGAGCGACGGCCGGCGGCCGCTCGGCGTGATCACCCTCGACGACGTGCTGCACGCGGTCGTCGGCGAACCGGCGGGCGCGGCAGCGAAGATCCACTGAGTCGGTCGCCGGCCGATCGCTGGATCGGTCTCTCTTTCGAGGGAATAATCCGTTTCAGTCCTCGGATGATCGGCTGAACGCTTACGGGTGCATTCGCTCCGCCCCGGAGTTTCAGTAGGCGGTGCTACTGGCAATCCGGACAATAGCTCCCATGCTTCACAAAAGACGGCGTGCCGTACCGATCGGTGCCCTGTCAGCCACACTCGTTCTCGGCTGCGTGCTCCTTCTGGTCAACCACCTACCGGCCCGGGCGGGAAGCTCAGGCGTGGGAACCCCACCCTCGGGCGGCGTCCTCGCCAACGCCGGCACCACGTCCCCGCCCACGGTGGCGGGCCGGGTCCAGATCGCCGGCGGGCCACTGACCCTCCGCTACAACTTCGACGGCGGCGTCCGCCGGCCGATCATCGACCCGAACGGCCGCTACCAACTCCGGCCTCTCGGGCAGAACGGCGGGAGACTCCGGCTCGTACCCCAGAACGGTGGTCTTGCCGTCGCCTACCCGGAGCGCTGCCACCTGGCGCGCGAACGCGACTGCCCCCGGGCCATCCTGGAAGGGCCGCGCGACGACGCCCTGAACCCGGGCCGGCGCCCCGTCCGGTACGGCGCATCGGTCCTGATGACCCACGCCGACCTTGCCGACGGCGCCAACGTCCTGCAGAAGGGATACTCGGTCGGCGGCGTGAGCCAGTTCAAACTCCAGGTCGACCACCGCCAGGGCCGCCCGAGCTGCGTGATCGCCGGCCAGCGAGCCACCATCTACCGGGCCGAGCCCGCGATGGACGTCGCCGACGGCCGCTGGCACGCCCTCGAATGCCGCCGCACCCCCAACCGCCTGTTCATGCTGGTCGACGGCGCCCTGCGCGCCTGGGTACCGGTCCCCCCGATGCTGTCCATCGCCAACGCCGAGCCGCTGCGCGTCGGCGGCAAGGGCGCGGCCCCCGGAAACGACCAGTTCGCCGGAGCCATCGACAACGTCTTCGTCAGCATCGCCGGCGAACGCCCCAGCCCTCGACCGGCACCCACACGCTGAGGCGCGCGCCCCAGCCCTTGACCGGCACCCACACGCTGAGGCGCGCGCCCCAGCCCTTGACCGGCACCCACACGCTGAGGCGCGCGCCCCAGCCCTTGACCGGCACCCACACGCTGAGGCGCGCGCCCCGGTACCGTCGGCCCACCGGCGGTACCGGAGGGTGTCCCTATTAGTTTGGCCCAGCGGGCCTGCCGCACCGATTGCGGCTTTTCTACCGGTTTGTTGTTAGTGAGTTCGTGGCTGCGGGCCGCTGCGGAGGGCTCGTGTGGGGGTGTTGATCTGCTAGCGATGCGAAATCGCGGTTTAAGGTCCATGATCACAGCGATTTCGTAGCGCTAGCAGATCAACATCTCGGCTGCTTGTTTCATTGCTTCAGGACCGCGGTCGGCCAATGCCGCCCGACGGGTCGATACCGCCCGCCGGGTCGATGCCGCCCGCCGGGTCGATACCGCCCGACGGGTCGATACCGCCCGTCGAATCGGTGCCGGTTGCTCGGGCGATGCCGGTTGCTGGCGTTGCTGGCGTTGCTCGGGTTGCTCGAGTTGCTCGGATTGCTCGGGCGATGCCGGTTGCTCCGGTTGCTCGGGCGATGCCCGTTGCTCGGGCGATGCCCGTTGCTCGGGCGATGCCGCCTGCCCGGCGGATGTTTGTCTGACCAGGCACTACTGCGGCCGGCCGATGGCGGGCGCTCAGGCGATACCGGCCGCGCGCCACCTGAGTTGCCTTCTGCTGGTTGCGGACATCCACTGCCCCTCGACGGCGTGGCGGGACGACACAATCATCACGTCATGCGTCATGCGCCGGACGAGATCCGTCTGCCCCAGGCGAATCAGTTCGGTGAGCACCCGGACGGAGGGACGGACGACTGCGTGCTCCTGCTCGTACCGATGTGCGGTCGTCAGGACGAGGTCGCCCTCACCGCGTCGACGCAGCCGGTAAGCGAGCGCTGCGAGCGAAAACCACCGCAACAGACCCAAGCAGCGGACCCATCGCACCGCGGGGTCCGGGGGCTCGGCCCCTAAGCAGAAATGGCGAAGTCCCCATGTCCGCGCGTTCTGCGGACACAGGGACTCCGGGACGAGCGGGTGACGGGAATCGAACCCGCACTGTCAGCTTGGGAAGCTGATGTTCTGCCATTGAACTACACCCGCAAGCGGCCCCACTGTACCTGATTGGCCGGTCCGGTGGTGCCACCGCCCCGCTGTCAGCTTGCGATGGCGAGCGTGCGTCGTAAGTTCTGCGGGGCCCGCCAGGTCTGTGCGTAGGCGGGGGTGAAGGGCGACGCGGCCAGGGGCAGGGCGCCGGCGGGGCCGTGGTGGCGGAGCATGGCGGTCTCGACGGTGAGCTCGAACAGGCGCCAGTCGATGTCGGGGGAGGCGTGCAGGGCGCCGGCCAGGCGGGTGGTCACGAGGGGGTCGGTGACGGTGATGGCGCGGCCTGTGATGGCGGCCTCGTCGTCGTTGTCCTCCGGCGGGTAGGCGTGGAGGGCGTATCGCCCGTCGCGCTCGAGGTCGCGGCGTTTCGGTGAGTCCACGATGAAGCAGTAGAGCCCGCCGTCGGCGAAGACCGGGGAGACCGGGTGCACGCGGGGGGCGCCGTCGGCGCGGACGGTGGCGAGGTAGCCCATGCCGGGACCGTATTGCTGCAGGAGCGCACGGATGCCGGCGGCGAGCATCGGCTCGGCGGCGGCGAAGTCGGACCAGGAAGCCATGGGGGAAGTCTATCGAACATACGTTCGACACAGCCACCGAACACGCCGATATGGGCTGGTCGGTATGGTGTTGCGATGCTGCTCTCCGACCGTGACCTGGTCTCCGAGATCAAATCAGGCGATCTCTCGCTGGAGCCGTTCGAGCCGTCGCTCATGCAGCCGTCCAGCATCGACGTGCGGCTGGACCGCTTCTTCCGGGTGTTCAACAATCACCTGTACACCCACATCGACCCGGCCGAGCAGCAGGACGAGCTGACCGCCGAGGTGGAGGTCGTGGACGGCCAGCCGTTCGTGTTGCACCCGGGCGAGTTCGTGCTGGCGTCCACCCTAGAGGTGATCAGTCTCGGTCAGGCCCTGGCGGCTCGGTTGGAGGGCAAGAGCAGCTTGGGTCGTCTCGGCCTGCTCACTCACTCGACGGCGGGCTTCATCGACCCGGGCTTCTCCGGGCACGTGACGCTGGAACTCTCCAATGTGGCGAACCTGCCGATCAAGCTGTGGCCGGGCATGAAGATCGGCCAGCTGTGCATCTTCCGGTTGTCCAGCCCGGCCGAGCACCCGTACGGCTCGTCCGTCTACGGATCCCGCTACCAGGGGCAGCGTGGCCCGACGCCGAGCCGTTCGGCGCTCAACTTCCGCACCTGGCCGACCGCCTAGCGCGCCCGACCACCTAGCGCGCCCGGCCGCCGCCGGGCAGGACGACCGCCGCCGCCGGGCGGCTCGGGCAACTACGATCAGCAGCGTGTATCTGATGATTTCGAAGTACCTGAAGCCGCTCGCCGAGGTGGACGCCGCCCGCGAGGACCACCTCGCCTTCGTCGCTGGTCTGGAGGAGCGTGGCCTCTCCGTGACCGCCGGCCGCCAGGACCCGCCCGCCGGCGGCGTCATCCTGCTGGACGTGGACACCGAGGCCGAGGCGCACGCGGCGATGGCCGAGGACCCTTACGTGCTGCGCGGCCTGGCCGAGTACACCGCCACTGGCTGGATCCCGACCCGGGGCGCGCTCGCCGGATACGAGCGGGTCCGACGCGACGCCTGAAAACTTCGGCGACGCCCGCCTTCAGGGGTCCAGATCAGAACCGGTCAGCAGACCTCGAACGTTGAGTTCGGCTGAGACCTCGGGCGGGCACTCGTCCACGATCACCGCCGCGCCCAGGTACCGGTCGCCGAAGAGGTTACGCAGCCCCCGGGCCTGTGCGCCGGTCACCGCCCAGTCGTCCACGACGAGCACCCGGTCGGCCGGCCCGACCAATCGTTCCCGGACACCGAGGTGCTGCACGTCGCCGCGGTGGTCCGCCGGAACCTCGGCCCAGATCATCGGTTCGGCGATGGGTCGCCGGGCGCCGGCCCGGTACGCCTCGACGAAGCCGACACCGAGCGCGCGCGCCACGAGCGGGCCGAGCATGAATCCGGTGACTTCCGGCGAGACCACGACGGTGGGACGTCCGTCCCGGAAGAGATCGCCGAGTGCCGCGCCCACACCGTCCAGGATCCGGGGCTCGCGCCACCAGCCGGACCGGTCACTGACGAGATATTCGCTGTTCCCGCCGGGGTTGGTCCAGCGGAACTCGGCGCGCAGAAGGTCACGGAGATCGGATGTCACACCGACATCCTGTCACCGGGATCCGGTTTTCCTTGGACCGACCGAATGACGCCGATGCTGACGGGCGGTCAGAACCGCCTCAGCCTAGGGGTCAAGATGATGCCCGATGACCCGCGGATCGGGCATGCTGTTCGGCGGAACTATGCCTACGTTGCTGCCGGGTCCACGCCCGATGAGCCCAGGGAACCGCGCCGGCCTCGGCGCGGCCTTCGTGCTGCTCGCTGTCGTGTCCGCCGTGGAGGTCGGTGACGACAGTTCCGCCCAGTTCGTCGGCCTGCTCGCGGCTGTCCCGTTCGTGGCCGCGGTCTTCGCGGTCTGGCAGGTGGTGCTCGGCGTCGGCGTGGTCGCGACGGTGGTCGGCGCCGTCCTCGTCGGTTCGGCCGGGGTGCACGGCATGTCCGGCCTGATCAATCTGATGGGCGTCCTGCTGGCGACCGGGGTGGCCGCGGCAGGTGCGACCATCCGGCAGCGGCAGGCCGAGCGGATCGCGGAGCTGCTGCGTCTCGCGGCCGTCGCCCAGCAGGCGGTGCTACGTCCGATCGGACCGCAGGTGGGAGCACTCTCGGTCGCCGGGCGCTACATCTCGGCCACCGCGGCGGCGGACATCGGCGGTGACCTCTACGAGGCGCTCAACACGCCGTACGGTGTCCGGATCATCATCGGTGACGTGCGCGGGAAGGGCCTGGACGCGGTCCGGCTGGCCAGCATCGTGCTCGGGTCGTACCGGCATGTCGCGTACGAGCGGGCTGATCTTCGTTCGATCGTCGCGGACCTGGACCGCGCGGTGGCCCGCAGCGTGGGTGACGAGGATTTCGTGACGGCGGCCCTGGTCGAGGAGCGCGGTGGCACGCTGACGATCGTCAACTGTGGACACCCGGCCCCGTTGCTGCTGCGCCGCGGTCAGGTCATCCCGCTGGAGCCGCCGGCGCCGGCTCCGCCGCTCGGCTTCATGCCTGAGGTCAAGGCGCGCGTGGAGCGGCTGGAGCCGGGCGACCGGCTGCTGCTGTTCACCGACGGGCTTGGCGAGGCCCGCCGGGAGGGCGAGTTCTTCCCGACCGCGGACCGGGCGTGGCGTCTGCTCGGTCATGGCACGGTCGGTGACGGCTTGGCGTCGCTGGAGTCCGCGCTCGTCGACTGGGTCTACGGCCGGCTCGAGGACGACATCGCCCTGGTCCTGCTGGAATATGTGGGCCCGGACGGCGACGCTGCCGTCCCGGTGCCGAGTTGGGAAGTCGGCGCCGCCGGCAGTTAGACGGTGCTTTCCTCGGGCTCTCCCGGCGCGGCCGGGGAGGTCGGGGCCGGCGTCGGTGGGACAGTCTCCGGCTGGCGATGCCGTCCGACGTAGTGGCGGGGCTGGTTGGCCTGACGCGGCTCCGGGATCAGGTTCTTGATGGTGGCGAACACGGCGTCCCCCTGTGGTCTTCGGCGAAACGTTCTCCGCTGTCTATCCAGGAAACGAAGTTCTCCGGTCCGCGATACGTGGTTCCCGGGTTGAAGCACGCAAATGGCCGAACGGCTGTCCGGCCATCCACCTGATCGGTGACGTTTGACCCACGAACCGACGGACAGGGTCGCCTGCCCGGTGGGTTCGACACAAAATCCTGACCGGCTTGTCGGTTGCTACCGATGGGTAATACAGTGGGGTTACTGACGGGTAACTCGCGTCCGGAGAGCGGGGCGGAAGCACCATGACGCACTACAAGAGCAACCTTCGTGACCTCCAGTTCAACCTCTTCGAGGTGTTCGGGACCGCAAGCGCGTACGGCCAGGCGCCGTTCGACGAGATGGATGTGGAGTCCGCGCGCGACGTGCTCGCCGAGGTGAACCGCCTGGCCCGCGAGGATCTCGCGTCCAGCTACACCGACGCGGACCGCAACCCGCCGGTCTTCGACCCCGCGACGCACACCGCGCCACTGCCGGAGGCGTTCAAGAAGTCGTACGAGACGTTCATGGCCTCCGAGTTCTGGCGGCTCGACCTGCCCAGCGGGCTCGGTGGCACCTTCGCGCCGCGCACCCTCTACTGGGCCATCGCGGAGCAGATCCTGGGCGCCAACGCCCCGGTCTGGATGTACTCCTCCGGCCCCTCCTTCGCCCACGTGGTCTGGACCGAGGGCACCGAGGAGCAGAAGGAGTGGGCGAAGCTCTTCGTCGAGAAGCAGTGGGGCTCCACCATGGTGCTCACCGAGCCGGACGCCGGCTCGGACGTCGGCGCCGGTCGCGCCCGGGCGATCCCGCAGCCCGACGGCTCGTGGCACATCGAGGGTGTCAAGCGCTTCATCACCTCGGGTGAGCACGACCTCACCGACAACATCATCCACTACGTCCTCGCCCGCCCGGTCGGCGTCGAGGGCGTGGGTGGCCCCGGCACCAAGGGCCTGTCGCTGTTCATCGTGCCGAAGTACCACTTCGACCCGGCGACCGGCGAGCTGGGCGAGCGCAACGGCGTCTACGCCACGAACGTCGAGCACAAGATGGGCCTCAAAGTCTCGAACACCTGCGAGATGACCTTCGGCGAGCACGGCACCCCGGCCAAGGGCTGGCTGCTCGGCGACGTGCACCAGGGCATCCGCCAGATGTTCATGATCATTGAGTACGCCCGGATGATGGTCGGCACGAAGGCGATCGCGACCCTGTCGACGGGTTACCTCAACGCGCTGGAGTACGCGAAGAACCGCGTACAGGGCGCGGACCTGGTGCAGAACACCGACAAGGCCGCGCCGCGGGTCACCATCACCCACCACCCGGACGTACGCCGCTCGCTGCTGATGCAGAAGTCGTACGCCGAGGCCCTGCGCGCCCTGGTCATCTACACCGCCACCTGGCAGGACAAGGTCGCCATCGCGCAGGCCGCCGGCGACGAGAAGGCCGAGAAGACCGCGAGCCGGGTCAACGACCTGCTGCTTCCGCTGGTCAAGGGCGTTGGCTCGGAGCGGGCCTACGAACTCCTCGGTGCCGAGTCGCTGCAGACCTTCGGTGGTTCCGGCTTCCTGCAGGACTACCCGCTCGAGCAGTACGTGCGGGACGCGAAGATCGACACCCTGTACGAGGGCACGACCGCGATCCAGAGCCTCGACCTGATCTTCCGCAAGATCGTCAAGGACAACGGCCGGGCGCTCGGCATCGTCGCCGCCGAGATCCAGGGCTTCGTGGAGAGCGAGGCCGGCAACGGTCAGCTCAAGGAGGAGCGCCTGGGCCTGGGCAAGGCGCTCGGCGAGATGCAGCAGATCCTCGGCGTCACGATGGGCTGGCTGCAGGCCGTGCAGGGCGGCGAGGCCCGCGAGCTCTACAAGGTCGGCCTGAGCTCCCGCCGGGTCCTGCTGGCCCTCGGTGACGTCGTGCTCGGCTGGCTGCTGCTGCGCCAGGCCGAGGTGGCGCTCAACGCCCTGAACGGCGAGGTGTCGGAGGCGGACAAGGCCTTCTACACCGGCAAGATCGCGGCGGCCCGCTTCTTCGTCCGCGAGATCCTGCCCCGGATCGGCGCGGACCGCCGCATCATCGAGAACACCAACCTCGACGTGATGGACCTGCCCGAGGAAGCGTTCTGATCCACAAGCTTTTCCCACTCTCCTGAAAAGACGAAGGCCGGCGGACAACGGTGTCCGCCGGCCTTCGTCTTGTTCATTGCTCGACGCCCTGGGCAACGAGGGAAGGTCTCAGCCCCGGGCGGTGTGCCGGCGGGTCAGGCGCATCGCCCCGGGCTGGGTAGCGGACCAGGGTTCCTCGCTGGTGTGCACGGCGAGGCCGGCGGTCTTCATCTCGATCACGGTGCCGCTGAACTGGTCGTCCGGCAGCAGCAGTGCCGACACTTCGGACACCGTCGGGTTGTGGCCGACCAGCAGGACCGTGCGGATCGTGTCCGGGACGAGGCGGAGCAGGTCGAACACCTCGGTGCGGCCGGCCAGGTAGAGGCTCTCCTCGTATCGGACCTCGGGCGATGGCCGGCCGTTCTCCCCCTGTGCCAGTGCGATCGCCGCGGTCTGCCAGGTCTGCCGGGTACGCCGCGCGGGTGAACACAGCACGAGCTCCGGGTGCAGCCGCTCATCCGCGAGCCAGGCGCCCGCGGCGTCCGCGTCGGACTCGCCCCGCTCGGTGAGCGCACGGTCGAAGTCGACGAGGTCGCCGGGTGTCTCGGCCTTGGCGTGGCGCAGCACGATCAGCGTTCGCGAAATCATGAGGACAGCTTGCCTGATTGGAATTTCGGGCGGGCGGGTAAACGGTTGATCGACGCATTCACCACGGTCGAGCGCTGTGCCCGGCCGGGCGGACACCACCCGAGGAGGGTCGGATGGGCATCGGCGCAAGCATTTTCCTGCTCGCACTGGGAGCGATCCTGGCGTTCGCCGTGGAGGCGGACATCAGTGGCCTGGACATCGGTGTGATCGGCTGGATCCTGATGGCGGCCGGTCTGGCAGGTCTGATCATCACACTGTGGTTCTGGAACACCCGCCGCCGTACGGTGGTCAGCCGCACGCAGGCGGCACCGGCCGCCGGCGCGGGCTACAGCGAATACCGCGAGGTTCGTCGCGACGACGTCCCCCCGCCGCCGCCCCCGGCGTACTCCTGATCTACCTGATCTGACAACGGCCCGGGTCTGCTGACGGCGGATTCCAGGGGTCGTTGCAACACAGGTTGATTAACTGGTTTCGGCCAGGAGTTTAGCGAAGCGCTCGGCTGGGGTGTCCCAGCCGAGCGTTTTGCGTGGGCGGCCGTTGAGTTCGACCGCGA
>NZ_JAHWGU010000053.1 GCF_020873875.1 Actinoplanes sp. DH11 | reverse complement strand
CGACAACGCCGGAAAACCAGCCCGCGCCATCCGACGCCGCTCCACCACACCCGCCATACCGACATCCCACGCACCCCACGCCAACGACAACCCCACCAAACCCCGCGCCCGCCGAAACTCAGCCAACCCATCCAAATACGCATTACCCGCCGCATAATTCGCCTGCCCCGGCGCACCCATAACCCCAGCCACCGACGAAAACAAAACAAACAACTTCAAATCCAAATGCGCCGTCGCCTCATGCAAAAACCACGCAGCATCCGCCTTCACCGCCAACACCGCATCCAACCGCTCCGGCGTCAACGCCTCCAACACACCATCATCCAAAACACCCGCACAATGCACCACCCCCACCAAATCCGGAATCCCCGCCACCAACGCATCCACCTGCACCCGATCAGACACATCACAATTCACCGCCCACGCCGCATCACCCAACTCAGCCAACAACTCCACAGCCTCCACAGCCCGACGCCCCACCAACACAACCCGCACACCCGAACCCACCAAATACCGCGCCACCACCGACCCCAACGCACCCCCACCACCAGTCACCAACACCGTGCCCTCCAACACCGGCACCCCACCACCACCAGCCACCGCCGCCACCGGCACCAACCGCGGCACCCGCACCTCACCACCACGAACCACCACCTCCGGCTCACCATCGGCCACCAACACCTCACCATCGGTATCCACCAACACAAACCGACCCGGATGCTCCGACTGCGCCGACCGCACCAAACCCCGCACCGGCGCATCCTCCAAACCACCACCAATCACCACCACCAACCGCTCATCCGCCACCACCGCCCCCTGCAACCGCGCCAACACCTCATGAACACCACCAGCCCGATACACCTCACCCTCAAACACCGACCCCGAAGCCACCACGGGCACCAAATCCACACCAAACAACGGCGCATGCCCGCCACCCAACTGACCAGCAACAACCGGCCGCAACACCAACGACTCCACCACCGCCACCGGCACACCCGCACCATCAGCCAACAACAACGACACCGCATCACCCACCCGCGTCAAACGCACCCGCAACGACCGCGCACCCGTCGCCACCAACCGCACCCCACCCCACACAAACGGCAACAACGGCCCCGCACCATCACCACCACCAACCCCCAAAGCCGGAATCGCATGCAACACCGCATCCAACAACACCGGATGAATACCAAAACCCTCAACATCAACATCAACATTGACGTCCGCGAACACCTCACCATCGCGACGCCACAACCCACGAAGCCCCTGGAACACCGGCCCATAACCCAAACCAGCCGCCGCCAACCCCTCATACCAACCCGCCACCGGCAACTCCTCAGCACCCACCGGCGGCCACTCCGGCAAGCCGTCACCGGTGAAGTCGCCGGCGACCACCTCGCCTGTCGCATGCCGCTGCCATCCGGCATCCGGTTCGTCAGCTGCCCGAGAGTGGATGCTCACCGCGCGCCGCCCGTCCACCGGGTCGCCCACCACGATCTGCACCTGCCGGGCACCCCGCTCGGGCAGCACCAGTGGTACCTCGACCGTCAGCTCCTCCAGCACACCGCAGTCAAGCCGCTGGCCCACGTGCAGCACCAGCTCCACCATCGCCGCCCCCGGCACCACCACCTGGCCGAACACCGTGTGGTCTGCCAGCCACGGGTGACTCTCGGTGGACAGCTGAATGGTGAACAGCGTCTCGCCGGCGCCGGCCGAACGCAGGATCGCGCCCAGCATCGGATGTTCGCCCGGTTCGAGGCCGAGACCGGCCGCCGAACCGGTAACGGCAGTGGTGGTGCGCAGCCAGAATTCCTGCCGCTGGAAGGCGTAGGTGGGCAGCTCGATACGCCGGGCACCGGGGAACACCTTCACCCAGTCCGGGCCGGCCACCGCCAGCGCCTTGACCAACGAGTCCGGCTCGTCACGGCCCTTACGGATCGTGGGCAGACACACCCCGTCGACGTGGGCGGTCAGCGCACCCGACGGGCCCACCTCGATGAACCGGGTCACCCCGGCGGCACGCATCGCGGCCAGGCCGTCGGCGAACCGGACCGGCTGGCGGACCTGCCGCACCCAGTACTCCGGGTCCATCACCTCAACACCGACCGGCTCACCGGTCACATTCGAAACCCAACCCAACGACGGCGCCGCGAAGACCACCTCGTCAAGAACAGCGGCGAAGTCCCGCAGCATCGGCTCCATCAACACCGAATGGAACGCATGACTCACCCGCAACCGCCGCGTCTTGTCGAACCCGGCCGCCACCGCCAGCACCGCATCCTCATCACCAGAGATCACCACCGCCTGCGGGCCATTGACCGCCGCGATCGACACCCCATCAACAAGCCGCGCCACCACCTCGTCCTCGGTCGCGGCGACAGCCACCATCGCCCCACCCGACGGCAGCGCCTGCATCAACGCACCCCGAGCCGCGACCACCTTCACCGCATCCGCCAACGACCACAGTCCCGCCACGTGCGCGGCGGCCAGCTCACCGATCGAATGCCCCAGCAACAGATCCGGGCGCACCCCCCACGACTGCAACAACCGGAACGTGGCCACCTCAACCGCGAACAACGCCGCCTGAGTGAACCGCGTCTCGTCCAGCCTCGCGGCATCGATGTCGAACCCGAACGCCGCGACCACCTCGTCATACACAGCCGCGAAAACCGGATACGCCCGATACAGGCCCTCACCCATGCCGGCGAACTGCGCACCCTGACCCGGGAACAACACACCCAGCTTGCCGTCAGCCACCCGCACGACATCCAACGGCGCCGACACATCAGTCACCACAGCCCGATACGGCAACAACGCCCGCGTCGTAGCCAACGAGAACCCGACATCAACAGCATCAGCATCCAACACGGCCAAACGCTGCACCTGCGCCGCCAACGCCTCCGGCGACTTCGCAGAAACCAGCCACGGCACCGGACCCGGCACCCGCACCGACTCCCCCGGCACCTCAACGCCCGGACCCTGCTCCAAGATCACGTGCGCGTTCGTGCCACTGATCCCGAACGACGACACCGCCGCCCGACGCGGCCGGTCCTGCACCCGCCACTCGACCGGCTCAGTGAGCAGCTCCACCGCACCGGACTCCCAATCCACGTGCGGGGTCGGCTCATCCACATGCAAGGTGCGCGGCATCACACCGTGCCGCATCGCCTGCACCATCTTGATGATCCCGGCGACACCCGCCGCGGCCTGCGTGTGCCCGATATTCGACTTCACCGACCCCAGCCGCAACGGCTGCTCACGGTCCTGCCCATAGGTGGCCAGCAGCGCCTGCGCCTCGATCGGGTCACCCAGCGTCGTCCCCGTGCCGTGCGCCTCCACCACATCAACCTCGGCCGGAGCCAAACCGGCGTTGGCGAGGGCCTGCCGGATCACTCGCTGCTGCGACGGACCATTCGGCGCGGTCAAACCGTTGGAAGCACCGTCCTGGTTCACCGCCGAACCGCGAACCACCGCGAGCACGGGGTGACCGTTCTTACGAGCATCCGAGAGCCGCTCCACCAGCAGCATGCCCACACCCTCGGACCAGCCCGTACCATCCGCCGACGCACTGAACGACTTGCACCGGCCATCGAACGACAGACCCCGCTGACGACTGAACTCAGCGAACGTCCCCGGCGTCGCCATCACCGTCACACCACCAGCAAGCGCCATGTCACACTCGCCGGACCGCAACGCCTGCACCGCCCAATGCAAGGCGACAAGCGACGACGAACACGCCGTATCCACAGTGACCGCCGGACCCTCCAGCCCGAACGTGTACGCCACCCGACCCGACGCGATACTGCCGTTGTTGCCCAGCCCGATGAACGCCTCCACCCCAGCCGGAACATCCACCGGACGAGCCGCATAGTCGTGGTACATCAGGCCGGCGAACACACCCGTCGACGAACCCCGCAGAACAGCCGGGTCAATACCGGCCGACTCGAACGCCTCCCACGACGCCTCCAACAACAACCGCTGCTGCGGATCCATCGCCAAAGCCTCACGCGGACTGATCCCGAAAAACGCCGCATCGAACTGCGCCGCATCGTGCAGGAAACCACCCTCCATCGTGTCCGAACGACCGTCGGCTCCTGCTTCAACCCCATAGAGACCCTGAAGATCCCAGCCCCGATCGACGGGGAACGGTGTGATCCCGTCCCCACCCCGAACCACCAGATCCCACAAACCTTGCGGCGAACTCACCCCACCCGGATACCGACACGACATCCCCACGATCGCGATCGGCTCGTCGATACCAGGCCGCACCGCACTCACCGCCGCCAACGACGGAACAACCCCGGTGATCTGCTGGACGAGGTATCCGGCCAGAGCGGTCGGCGTCGGATAGTCGAACACCAGCGTCGCCGGCAACTTCAACCCCGTCACCACCGCCAACCGATTACGCAACTCCACCGCCGTCAACGAATCAAACCCCAACTCGGTGAACGGCTGCCCCACCCCCACCGCATCCACACCCGCATGCCCCAAAACCTCCGCAACCTGCGCCCGCACCACCGGCAACACTGCCTCGACGGCCCTGTCCCGGTCGAGTCCGGCCAGCCGGTCTGCCAGGGCCGAGCCGCCCGTGGTGGTGAGGGCGGTCCGGCGAGTGGTAACCCGGACCAGTGACCGGAGTAGGGGTGCCACCGGCTCGCGTACCGCGCGGGACCGTAGCGCGGCAAGGTCGAGCCGCATGGGTGCGAGCAGGGCGGCGGTGGAGCCGAGTGCGGCTTCCAGGGCGGCGACGCCCTGTTCGGTGGTCAGTGGCGGCAGGCCGGCGCGGGCCATCCGGCGCCGGTCGGTGGCGGAAAGCTCGCCGGCCATGCCGACGTCCCACGCACCCCACGCCAACGACAACCCCACCAAACCCCGCGCCCGCCGAAACTCAGCCAACGCATCCAAATACGTGTTACCCGCCGCATAATTCGCCTGCCCCGCAGTACCGAACAACCCAGCCACCGACGAAAACAAAACAAACAACTTCAAATCCAAATGCGCCGTCGCCTCATGCAAAAACCACGCAGCATCCGCCTTCACCGCCAACACCGCATCCAACCGCTCCGGCGTCAACGCCTCCAACACACCATCATCCAAAACACCCGCACAATGCACCACCCCCACCAAATCCGGAATCCCCGCCACCAACGCATCCACCTGCACCCGATCCGTCACATCACACACCGTCGGACCACCACGACCCACCGCCACCACATTCACACCACGACCCACCAACCACTCACACACCACCGACCCCAACGCACCCCCACCACCAGTCACCAACACCGTGCCCTCCAACACCGGCACCCCACCACCACCAGCCACCACCGGCACCAACCGCGGCACCCGCACCTCACCACCACGAACCACCACCTCCGGCTCACCATCGGCCACCAACACCTCACCATCGGTATCCACCAACACAAACCGACCCGGATGCTCCGACTGCGCCGACCGCACCAAACCCCGCACCGGCGCATCCTCCAAACCACCACCAATCACCACCACCAACCGCTCATCCGCCACCACCGCCCCCTGCAACCGCGCCAACACCTCATGAACACCACCAGCCCGATACACCTCGCCCTCAAACACCGAACCCACCACCGGCACCAAATCCACACCAAACAACGGCGCCACCACCGGCCCCGGCTCCACCACCACCGGCCGCAACACCAACGACTCCACCGCCGCCACCGGCACACCCGCACCATCAGCCAACAACAACGACACCGCATCACCCACCCGGGTCAAACGCACCCGCAACGACCGCGCACCCGTCGCCACCAACCGCACCCCACCCCACACAAACGGCAACAACGGCCCCGCACCATCACCACCACCAAGCCCCAAAGCCGGAATCGCATGCAACACCGCATCCAACAACACCGGATGAATACCAAAACCCTCAACATCAACATCAACATTGACGTCCGCGAACACCTCACCATCGCGACGCCATAGGCCACGCAAGCCCTGGAACACCGGCCCATAACCCAGCCCCGCCGACGCCAATGCGTCGTACCAGCCGGCCACCGGCAACTCCTCAGCACCCACCGGCGGCCACACAGCCAGCGACGTGTCCTCCACCACCGCACCAGCCACGCCCAACACACCCGAGGCATGCCGGGTCCACTGGTCCTCGAGTTCGCCGGCCGGGCTGGAATGAATTTCGGCAGTACGGCGGCCAGACGTGTCCGCCCCGGAGACGGTCACCTGAACGATCACTGCATCGTCCGGGATCACCAGCGGGGTCTCGATGGTCAGTTCGTCCAGCAGGTCCGCGCCGACCCGCTGGCCGGCGTGCAGTACCAGGTCGATCAGTGCCGCGCCGGGCAGGACCACGGACCCCTGGACGGCGTGGTCTGCCAGCCACGGGTGCGAGTCCAGGCCGATCCGGCCGTTCAGGATGACGCCGTCACTGCCAGCGAGTGCCACCATTGTCGACAGCAGGGGATGGCCGGTGGGCCGCAGACCCGCCGAGGCGAGGCTGCTGTCCCGGCTGCCGAAGACGGCGTTCAGCCAGTAGCGCTGGTGTTGGAAGGCGTAGGTGGGCAGTTCGATACGCCGGGCACCGGGGAACACCTTCACCCAGTCCGGGCCGGCCACCGCCAGCGCCTTGACCAACGAGTCCGGCTCGTCACGGCCCTTACGGATCGTGGGCAGACACACCCCGTCGACGTGCGTCGCGAGCGCACCGGACGGGCCAACCTCGATGAACCGGGTAACGCCGGCGGCACGCATCGCGGCCAGGCCGTCGGCGAACCGGACGGGCTGGCGGACCTGCCGCACCCAATACTCCGGGTCCATCACCTCGACACCGACCGGCTCACCGGTCACATTCGAGATCCAGCCCAACGACGGCATCTCGAAATCGATGTCCTGCAAGACAGCGGCGAACTCCCGCAGCATCGGCTCCATACGCGCCGAATGGAACGCATGACTGACCCGCAACCGCCGCGTCTTGTCGAACCCGGCCGCCACCGCCAGCACCGCATCCTCATCACCGGAGATCACCACCGCCTGAGGACCGTTGACCGCCGCGATCGACACCCCATCAACAAGCCGCGCCACCACCTCGTCCTCGGTCGCGGCGACAGCCACCATCGCCCCACCCGACGGCAGCGCCTGCATCAACGCACCCCGAGCCGCGACCACCTTCACCGCATCCGCCAACGACCACAAACCCGCCACATGCGCGGCGGCCAGCTCACCGATCGAATGCCCCAGCAACAGATCCGGGCGCACCCCCCACGACTGCAACAACCGGAACGTCGCCACCTCAACCGCGAACAACGCCGCCTGAGTGAACCGCGTCTCGTCCAAATCCTGATCCAGCGGGAACCCGAACGCCGCGACCACCTCGTCATACACGGCCGCGAAAACCGGATACGCCCGATACAAGCCCTCACCCATGCCGGCGAACTGCGCACCCTGACCCGGGAACAACACACCCAGCTTGCCGTCAGCCACCCGCACGACATCCAACGGCGCCGACACATCAGTCACCACAGCCCGATACGGCAACAACGCCCGCGTCGTAGCCAACGAGAACCCGACATCAACAGCATCAGCATCCAACACGGCCAACCGCTGCACCTGCGCCGCCAACGCCTCCGGCGACTTCGCAGAAACCAACCACGGCACCGGACCCTGATGCGGCACCCCGGACGGGAGCTCCGGTGCCTCCACACCCAGGCCCTGCTCCAAGATCACGTGCGCGTTCGTGCCACTGATCCCGAACGACGACACCGCCGCCCGACGAGGTCTGTCCTGCACCTGCCACTCGACCGGCTCAGTCAACAACTCCACCGCACCCGACTCCCAATCCACCTGCGGAGTCGGCTCATCCACATGCAACGTGCGCGGCATCACACCATGCCGCATCGCCTGCACCATCTTGATAATCCCCGCGACACCCGCCGCCGCCTGCGTGTGCCCGATATTCGACTTGACCGAGCCGAGCCGCAACGGCCGCTCACGGTCCTGCCCATAGGTGGCCAGCAACGCCTGCGCCTCGATCGGATCACCCAACGTCGTCCCCGTGCCGTGCGCCTCCACCACATCAACCTCGGCAGCCCGCAACCCGGCGTTCGCCAAAGCCTGCCGGATCACTCGCTGCTGCGACGGACCATTCGGCGCGGTCAAACCGTTGGAAGCACCATCCTGATTCACCGCACTACCGCGAACCACCGCCAGCACCGGATGACCGTTGCGCTGCGCATCCGAGAGCCGCTCCACCAGCAGCATGCCCACACCCTCGGACCAGCCCGTACCATCCGCCGACGCACTGAACGACTTGCACCGCCCATCGAACGACAGACCCCGCTTGCCGCTCATGTCGGCGAAGGTGACGGGTGTCGACATGACGGTGACACCACCGGCCAACGCCATGTCACACTCGCCGGACCGCAACGCCTGCACCGCCCAATGCAGGGCGACAAGCGACGACGAACACGCCGTATCCACAGTGACCGCCGGACCCTCCAGCCCGAACGTGTACGCCACCCGACCCGACGCGATGCTGCCGGTGTTACCGGTGCCGAGGAATGCCTCGACACCGGCCGGTACGTCCGCCATGCCGGTCGCGTAGTCGTGGTACATCAGTCCGGCGAACACACCCGTCGACGAACCGCGGAGGACGGCCGGATCAATACCGGCCGACTCGAACGCCTCCCACGACGCCTCCAACAGCAACCGCTGCTGCGGATCCATCGCCAAAGCCTCACGCGGACTGATCCCGAAGAACGCCGGATCGAAGTTCCCGGCGTCGTGCAGGAAACCACCCTCGACGGTGTCCGAGCGCCCGTCGGTGATGCCCTCGTCGTCGTACAGGTCGTCGAGGTTCCATCCGCGGTCCGCGGGGAACGCGGTGATGCCGTCGCCACCGCGGCGGACCAGCTCCCAAAGTTCGCCCGGGGAATCGACGCCACCGGGATAACGGCACGACATGCCGACGATGACGATGGGGTCGGCGCCGGTGCCCCGGTGGGCGGCGAGCCGGGTGGCCGCCGCCGGGTGTGTGCCGATGAGCTCGGCGAGCAGGTGCCCGGCCAGGGCGGCCGGTGTCGGGTAGTCGAACACGAGCGTGGCCGGCAGTCGCAGACCGGTGACGGCCGCCAGCCGGTTGCGCAGCTCCACCGCGGTCAACGAGTCGAAGCCCAGCTCGGTGAAGGGCTGCTGCACCCCGACGGCGTCCGCTCCGGTGTGCCCGAGAACGGCCGCGACCTGGTCGCGCACCAGCGGCAGCACCACGTCCACGCCTTGCTTGCGGTCCATCCCGGCCAGGCGAGCGGCGAGCGACGAACTGTCGGCGGTGTGCGCGGTACGGCGGGTGGAGACCCGGACCAGCGAGCGCAGCAGCGGGACGACCGGTTCGCGCCGGGCACGACTCCGGAGGACACCCAGGTCGAGGGTGACGGGAGCGAGGACGGCGGCGTCCGCACCTAGCGCGGCGGCGAACGCGGCGACGCCCTGCTCGGTGGTGAACGGCGGGAAACCGGCCCGCGCCATGCGAGCCCGGTCGGTCTCGGTGAGCTGCCCGGCCATGCCACCACCGGCCCAGGCTCCCCAGGCCAGCGAGAGGCCGGGCAGCCCGAGGGTACGGCGATGGGCGGCGAGCGCGTCGAGGTAGGTGTTCGCCGCCGCGTAGTTGGCCTGCCCGGGCGCACCGAGCAGACCGGAGAATGAGGAGAACATGACGAAGAGGCGCAGGTCCAAATGGGCCGTGGCCTCGTGCAGGTGCCGGGCGCCGTCGGCCTTGACCCGCAGCACGGTGGCGAGCCGCTCCGGGGTGAGAGTGTCCAGCACGCCGTCGTCGAGCACTCCGGCGCAGTGGATCACTCCGGTAAGATCCGGGATGCTGGCGACGAGCTCCTCCACCTGTGCCCGGTCGGTGACGTCGCAGACGGTGGGGCCACTGCGGCCGGCCTGGACGACCGTCACACCCTGTCCCGTCAGCCAGTGCGCCACGGCGGCGCCCAGCGCCCCGTTGCCACCGGTGATGAGCACCGTGCCGTCGATCTCGGGGGTGTCGCCGCCGGTCGCCGGCACCAGGCGCCGGGCGTACGTGCTTCCCGCGCGGACCACCGTCTCCGGTTCGTCCTCGGCGGCCAGGATCTCGCCGTCGGTGTCGACCAGCACGAATCGACCGGGGTGCTCGGACTGCGCCGACCGTACGAGGCCGCGCACCGGCGCATGGGCCAGCTCGTCGCGGATGACAACGACCAGCCGGGTGTCGTCGGTGATCGCGCGCTGGAGGCAGCCGAGCACCTGCACGGCGACGTCGACCGGGTCGTCCCCGGTGACCTCGAGGACGTCACCGGTCACTGCCACGGCGGGGACAGGCACCAGTTCCGGGGCGTACAGCGGCGCGCGATCCGGTGCGGCGCCGACCTCGGCCGGGCGCAGCACCAGGGACTCCACGGTCGCCACCGGTTCACCGAGGCTGTCGGCGACGAGGATGCGGATGCTGTTGCCGGTGCGGGTCAGCCGCACCCGGGCGGTGCGCGCGCCGGTGGCCGGGAAGCGGACACCGCTCCACGCGAACGGCAGCATCGGCCCGTCCGCCGGCAGCAGCGCGCCGATCGGGTGCAGGGCGGCGTCGAGCAATGCCGGGTGCGCCCCGAAACCGTCCACGTCGGTGTCGACGGCGACCTCCGCGTACAGCTCGTCACCGTGGCGCCACAGCGCGGAGAGGCCGCGGAAGGCGGGACCGTAGGCGTACCCGGCGGCGGCGAGCCGCTCGTACCAGTCGTCCACCGGGATGGGCTCCGCGCCTTCCGGCGGCCAGGTGCCGTCCAGGACGGTGGCGGCACCGGTGGTCGCCGAGGACAGCACGCCGGTGGCGTGGCGGGTCCAAATTTCCTCCGTCCCGCCGGCCGGACTGGTGTGCACGCTCACCGTGCGGCAACCGGCGTCGTCCTCCGCGGCGACCGCCACCTGCACGAGCACGGCGTCGTCCGCGGTCAGCACCAGCGGCGTCTCGATGGTCAGTTCGTCCAGCCTGTCGCAACCGAGGTGGTGACCGGCGTGCATGACGAGCTCGACCCAGGCCGTGCCGGGCATCATGATCTGGTCGAGCACGCGGTGGTCGGCCAGCCAGCGCTGGGAAGCCACCGAGAGACGGCCGGTGAGCACCGTGCCGTCGGAGTCGGCAAGCGACAGGGCGGCGTCCAGCATCGGGTGGTCGAGGGCCTGCAGACCGAGCCGGGTCAGGTCGCCGGTGCCGAGTCCGGCGGCGGCCGGCCAGTAACGCTGCCGCTGGAACGGGTAGGTCGGCAGGTCGACGCGCCGGGCCCCGGTGCCGGCGAAGAATGCCGCCCAGTCGACCCGCGGCACGTGCGCGAGCGCGGCGACCACCGACCGGGGTTCGTCGCGGTCGTGGCGCAGGGTCGGCACACAGCCGTCCACGTGCGCCGCGAGGGCGCCCGAGGGGCCGACCTCGAGGAAGACGGAGACGCCGGCCCGACGCATCGCCGCCACGCCGTCGGCGAACCGGACCGTGCCACGGACCTGCCGCACCCAGTAGTCCGGTTCCAACACCTCGGCGCCGACAGGCTCGCCGGTCAGGTTGGAGATCCAGCCGAGCAACGGCACGTCGAACCGGACGCGGGACAGCTCCGCGGCGAAGCCGGCGAGCATCGGCTCCATCCGGGCGGAGTGGAACGCATGGCTGACGCGGAGTCGCCTGGTCCGTTCGAAACGGGCCGCGACGGCGAACACCGCGTCCTCGTCACCGGAGAGCACCACGGAGCGGGGCCCGTTGACCGCCGCGACCGAGACCGCGTCACCGAGCAGCGGCACGACCTCCTCCTCGGCGGCCTGCACGGCGACCATCGCGCCGCCCGGGGGCAGCGCTTGCATGAGGCTGCCCCGGGCGGCCACGATGCGTGCCGCGTCGGGCAGCGACCACAGGCCGGCGACGTGCGCCACGGCCAGCTCACCGATCGAGTGGCCGAGCAGCAGGTCCGGCCGGACACCCCAGGACTCCAGCAGGCGGTAGGTGGCGACCTCCACCGCGAACAGGGCCGCCTGGGCGTACCGGGTCTCGTTCAGGTCGGCGCCGGTCACCTCGCGGACCCGACGCGGCAGGTGCCGGTCCAATTCGGCACAGACCGCGTCGTACGCATCCGCGAAAGCCGGGTAGGACGCGTACAGACCGCGGCCCATGCCGTCGAACTGCGCACCCTGCCCGGGCAGCAGCAGACCCAGCTTGCCCGCGGCGTGCACCACGTCGAACTCGCCCTCGGCGAGCCGGTCCCGGTCCAGGACCACCGTGCGGTACGGCAGAGCCGCGCGCGTCGTCCCCAGTGAGAATGCGACGTCGAGTGGATCGTCGCCGGTCTCGACGAGGCGGGCCGCCTGATCGCGTACCCCGTCCGGGGTTCGCGCCGAGAGCACCCAGGGGATGACCGGCGGCGCGACGCGGGAAACCGCTTCCTCGGTCACCGGCGGCGCCTGCTCGATGATCACGTGTGCGTTGGTGCCGCTGATGCCGAAGGAGGAGATGCCGGCCCGGCGCGGCCGGCCGGTGTCGGGCCAGGACGTCGCGGTGGTGAGCAGCGACACCGCGCCCGCGGACCAGTCCACGTGCGGGGTCGGTTCGTCCACGTGCAGGGTGGCGGGGAGCAGGTCGTGCCGCATCGCCATGACCATCTTGATGATCCCGGCGACGCCCGCCGCGGCAGCCGGGTGGCCCAGGTTGGACTTGATCGAGCCCAGGTGCAGCGGCTCGGCGCGATGCTGGCCGTAAGTGGCGAGCACCGCCTGCGCCTCGATGGGATCGCCCAGGGTGGTGCCGGTGCCGTGCGCCTCGACCACGTCCACCTCGTCGGGCCGCAACCCGCCACCGGCCAGCGCGTCCCGGATGACCTGCTGCTGTGCCGGGCCGTTCGGCGCGGTGAGACCGTTTGACGCGCCGTCCGAGTTGATCGCCGAGCCCCGGACCAGCGCGTGAACGGTGTGCCCGTTGCGCCGGGCGTCGGAGAGACGCTCGACGAGCAGCATGCCGACACCTTCCGACCAGCCGGTGCCGTCGGCCGCCGCGGCGAACGACTTGCACCTGCCGTCCGCGGCGAGGCCCTGCTGTTTGCTGAACTCCGTGAACGCCCCTGGGGTGGCCATCACCGCGACACCACCGGCCAGCGCCATCGTGCAGTCGCCGTTGCGAAGCGCTTGGACGGCCAGGTGCAGGGCCACCAGCGAGGACGAGCAGGCGGTGTCGACCGTGAGCGCCGGGCCTTGAAGCCCGAGGGCGTAGGCGATCCGGCCGGAGAGCACGCTGCTCGCCGTACCCGTCATCAGGTAGCCCTCGGTGCCCTCCGGGTTCTGTGCCAGCCCGGCACCGTAGCCGGAGGCGGAGGCGCCCGCGAAAACACCGACCCGTGCCGTACGCAGGCTTTCCGGGTCGATCCCGGCCCGTTCCAGCGTCTCCCAGGACGTCTCCAGCAGCAGGCGCTGCTGCGGGTCCATGGCGAGGGCCTCGCGCGGGCTGATACCGAAGAACCCGGCGTCGAACTGAGCGGCGTCGTGCAGGAAGCCACCCTCGGTGACGTACGAGGTGCCCGGCCGGTCCGGGTCGGAGTCAAAGATGTTGCCCAGGTCCCAGCCGCGATCACGCGGGAAGGCACCGATGGCATCGCGGCCGTCAGCGACCAGCTGCCACAGGGTTTCCGGCCCCGTGACGCCGCCCGGGTAACGGCAGGCCATGCCGACGATGGCGATCGGCTCGTCGATGTCCGGCCCGGTCACCGGCCGGCCTGGTGCGTCCTCGGCGTCGCCGAAGACGGTACGGTCCACGAACCGCGCCACAGCGGCCGGGGTGGGATGGTCGAAGACCAAGGTGGTCGGCATCCGCCGGCCGGTCTGCGCGGTCAACCGGTTCCGCAGCTCGACAGCGGTCAGCGAGTCGAACCCGAGGTCCTTGAACTGCCGGTCGGCGGCGACCACGTCGGTGCCGGCATGGCCGAGAACCGCCGCGGCCTCCGTGGTGACCAGCTCGGTGAGCCGGCTCAACCGCACCGGCCGGGCGAGCGCGGCCAGGTCGTCGAGGGCGCCGCCGGCCGACGCCAGTGCCGGTTCGGTGCCGGCGTCGGCCGCCTCGGGCAGGTCGTCGAAAAGCGGACGCCGGCGGGCCGCGGCGAAGACCGGCAGGAAGCGGGCCCAGTCCACGTCGGCGACGGTCAGCGTGGCGTCGTCGTGGTCAAGTGCACTGCCGAGGGCCGCGATGGCCAGTTCCGGATCCATCGAACGGATGCCGCGGCTGCCGAGCGCCCGGCTTTCGGTGTCGTCGACCATGCCGCCGCCGGCCCAGGCGCCCCAGGACACCGCGGTACCGGTGGCGCCTTGGGCGCGGCGTCGCTCGATCAGAGCGTCCAGGAAAGCGTTGGCACCGGCGTATCCGGCGAGGCCCCCACTGCCCCAGGTCGCCGAGATGGACGAGAAGACGACGAACGCGTCCATCTCGCGACCGCCGAGCAGCTCGTCGAGGTGCACGGCGCCGGTGACCTTCGCGGACAGCTCGCCGTCGAGGCTGTCCGGATCCAGGTCGGTCAGCATGGCGGCGCCACCCAGACCGGCGGCGTGCAGCACCGAGCGGATCGCCGGCCCGCTGCCGTCCACCGTGGCGATGAGGGCGGCCAGGGCGGCGCGGTCGGTGACATCGCAGGCGTGCACCTCGGCCCGGGCGCCGAGCGTGGCCAACTCGGCGACCAGGTCGCCGGCGCCGGGGGCGGCCGCGCCCCGGCGGCTGGTGAGCACGATGCGCTCGGCGCCGGCGATGGCCAGCCAGCGCGCCACGTGCGCCCCGATAGCGCCGGTGCCACCGGTGATCAAGGTGGTGCCGGTCGGCCGCCAGGCCCGCGGCACCGGTGCGTCACTGCGGCTGTCGCGTACCAGCCGACGGGCGAACCAGCCGGACGCCCGGACCGCGACCTGGTCCTCGCCGCCGTCGGCAAGGAGCGCGCAAAGGCGGGCAGCGGCCCGCTCGTCGAGGGTCTCCGGCAGGTCGACGAGACCACCCCACCGGTCCGGGTGCTCCAGGCCGACGATCCGGCCGAAGCCCCAGGTCGCTGCCTGCGCCGGACTGGTGAGCGGGTCGGACCGACCGATCGACACCGCGCCACGGGTGCCGATCCACAGCGGGGCGGCGCAGCCGGCGTCACCGAGGGCCTGCACGAGCGCGAGGGTGGCGGCCAGTCCGCTCGGCGTCGCGGGATGCCCGGGGTGGGGTCGTTCGTCGAGAGCCAGCAGGGACAGCACACCGGTCACGCCGCCCGAGGCGGCGGCCAGCACGGCAGCGGACAAGGAGGCCCGGTCGGTGGTGGCCGCGTCAGCCTCGATGACGGCGACCCGGGCGCCGTGCGCGGCAAGCGCGTCGGTCACGGCCGCCGGCGCGCTGCCGGGCGACGCCACCAGCAACCAGGTCCCGTGCAGCGCCGACCGGGTCTCCAGGCCGGGCTTCCAGGTGATCCGGTAACGCCATTCGTCGACGGTCGAGAGTTGCCGGCTCTGCCGGCGCCACGCGGTCAAGGCGGGCAGCGCGGCGGCGAGGGCGGCCACGTCGGTGGTGCCGACCGTGCTGGCGAGCGCGCTGACGTCGGCTTGTTCGACGGCCTCCCAGAACCGGCCCTCCTCCGCCGTCGCGCCACCCGTCGGCGGCGATGCGACGGCCCGGGTGGGCCAGTAACGGGTGGGCTCGAAGGCGTACCCGGGCAGATCGATCCGCTGCCCGCCGCGGCCCGCGAACCAGGCTGCCCAGTCGACGGTGACGCCGTGCGCCCAGGCGGTGGCCAGGGCCGTGGTGAAGCCGCCCGCGTCGTCCCGGTCGCGGCGCAGCGTGCTCAGCGCCCGGCCGTCGATGTCGGCGTCGTCGAGTACGTCCTGCACGTTCATGGCCAGTACCGGGTGCGGGCTGACCTCGAGGAAGACGGTGTGACCGTCGTCGGCCGCGGCCCGCACCGCATCGGCGAACCGCACGGTGGAACGCAGGTTGCGGTAGAGGTAGGTGCCGTCGAATTCCCCGCCGGGTAGGATCCGCGCGGTGACCGTCGAGTAGAGCGGGACCTCGCCGGCTTGCGGCGGCGCCCCCGCCAGGTCGGCTACGAGGCGCTCCCGCAGGATCTCGACCTGGGCCGAGTGGGAGGCGTAACCGACCGGCACCGGCCGGGCTTCCAGGCCGCGCCGTGCGCACTCGGCGGCGAACTCGTCCAGGCCGGCGAACGAACCGGAGACGGCGGTGGCGTGCGGGCCGTTGATCGCCCCGATGGACAGCGACTCCGGCAGCCAGTCACGAACGGCGTCGGCGGCGGCGCGCACCGAGTACACGTTGCCGGTGCCCACCAGTTCGGTCACCGCCTGGGCGCGCAGCGCGGCCAGGCGGGCGCCCTCCGCGCGGCTGACCACGCCGGCCACGGTGGCCGCCGCGATCTCGCCCTGCGAGTGGCCGATGACGGCCGCCGGTTCCACGCCGCAGGCGCGCCACAGCTCGGCGAGGGACACCATGACAGCCCACGAGGTGGGCTGCTGAACGTCCACCCGGTCACAGTCCGGGTCGGCGACGACCTCGCGCAGGGACCAGTCGACGTACGGGGTGAGCAGCCGCTCGCACTCCTCCATGGCCGCGGCGAAGACCGGCGAGGTGGCCCAGAGCTGACGGGCGGTCCCGGCCCAGTGGTTGCCGGCACCGGGGAAGACGAAGACCGGTCGGGTGCCCTCGGCCGCCATGCCCTGGACCACACCGGAGCCCGGTTCGCCGGCGGCGAGGGCGCGCAGATCGGTGAGCGCCGCGGTCCGGTCGGCGGCCAGCACCACGGCGCGGTGGTCGAGCGCTGCCCGGGTGATCGCCAGCGACCGGCCGAGGTCAAGCGGGTCGGCGTCAGCGGCCGGCGCCAGCAGGCGCTCCGCCTGGCCGCGCAGGGCCGCCGCTGAGCGGGCGGAAAGCAGCCACGGCACGGCCGCCGAGACGTGGATGGGGGACCGTTCGTCGGCGACCGGTTCGACGGTCGCGGGTGGCTCCTCGATCACCACGTGCGCGTTGGTGCCGGAGACGCCGAACGACGAGACGCCGGCCCGCAGCGGCCGGTCCGTGGCCGGCCACTCTCGGCTCTCGGTGAGCAGGGCGACCTCGCCTGCGGACCAGTCGACGTGCCGGCTGGGCCGGTCGACGTGCAGGGTGGCGGGCAACCGGCGATGCCGGATCGCCATGATCATTTTGATGACGCCGGCCACGCCCGAAGCGGCCTGAGCATGGCCGATGTTCGACTTCATGGAGCCGAGCCAGAGCGGACGGCCTGGCTCGCGGTTCTGACCGTACGTGTCGACCAGAGCCTGCGCCTCGATCGGGTCACCGAGCACGGTACCGGTGCCGTGGCCCTCGACGACGTCGACCTGCGCGGGCGTCAGGTCGGCGTTCGCCAGCGCCTGCCGGATCACCCGCTGCTGGGCGGGACCGTTCGGGGCGGTCAGCCCGTTGCTGGCACCGTCCTGGTTCACCGCCGAACCCCGGACCACCGCGAGGATGCGACGGCCGTCCCGGATCGCGTCGGAAAGCTTCGCCAGCACCAGTACGCCGACGCCCTCGGCCCACCCGGTGCCGTCAGCGGCCTCGGCGTACGACTTGCAGCGCCCGTCACCGGCCAGCCCGCCCTGCGTGCTGAACTCTGAGAACACCGTCGGATCGGCGAGCACCGCGACACCGCCCGCCAGGGCGAACGAGCACTCGCCCTGACGCAGCGACTGCGCCGCCAAATGTAGCGCGACGAGTGACGACGAACAGGCGGTGTCGATCGTGACGGCCGGCCCCTGCAAACCCATGGTGTAGGCGACGCGCCCGGACACCACGCTGCTGGCCGTACCCGTCAGGTAGTAGCCGCCGAGCGCCTCGGCCGCGGTGCGCAGGGTGGCCTCGTACCCGGAGGGCGAGGCGCCCGCGAAGACACCGGTCCTGCTGCCGCGCAGCGACCCGGGGTCCAGGCCGGCGCTCTCCACGGCGTGCCAGCACGCCTCCAGAAGCAGGCGTTGCTGCGGGTCCATGGCCAGCGCCTCGCGCGGCGAGATACCGAAGAACCCGGCGTCGAAGTTGGCCGCGCCGTCGAGGAAGCCCCCCTCGAAGACCCGGGTGGCGTCATCGCTCGACCCGTACAATTCGGTGAGGTCCCAGCCGCGGTCGGCCGGGAAGCCACCCACCGCGTCGCCGCCGCCGGCCACCAGCTCCCACAGGTCGTCGGGTCCACCGATGCCCGGGTAACGGCAGCTCATGCCGATGACCGCGATCGGTTCCCGGGCGGCCGCGGAAAGCTGGTGCGTCTCTCGCCGGAGCCGCTCCACCTCCTTGAGCGACGCTCGCAGAGCTTCGAGGGTCCTGTCCGCAGCCTTGGCCATGCTCAACCTCGTACCTTGTCGGTCGTCATGAGTCGGTGTCACCGAGAGCCATCTGGATGAGGTCCTCGGCGTCCAGTTCGTCGATCGGGTGCATGTCGCCGTCACCGGGCGGGGCCACCCCGGGGTCCGTGCCGGCAACGCCGCTGCCGTTGCCGCCGTTCGCGGTGTCGTCCATCCCGGCCAGTTCGAGCAGCAGGTCCAGCACACCTGCCGCGCGCAGGCGGTCCAGCGGAACGCCGGCGATGGCGGCGCGGACGGCCGTCTCGTCGCCACCGGCGCCGACCGGTCCGGGCCGCAGCCGCTCGCGCAGATGCCGGGCCAGCTCGGCCGGGGTCGGATGATCGAAGACCAGGGTGGCCGGCAGCCGCAGCCCGGTGGCCGTAGTGATGCGGTTGCGCAGCTCCACCGCCATCAGCGAGTCGAAGCCCAGGCTCCGGAATGCCCGATCGGGGCGGATCGCCGCCGCTCCCCCGAGTTCCAGCACCTGCGCCGCGCCGGTGCGCACCAGATCGAGCAACGCCCGGTCGCGCTCCGCCTCGGTCAGCTCGGCGAGCCGGCTCAGCAAGGCGTCGTCCACCGTGCCGGTTTCCGGCGCCGGTTCGTCCGCCGCCAGCCGCAGCTCCGGCAGCCCGGTCAGCAGTGGACTGGGCCGCAATGTGGTGAACGCCGACCCGAAAACCGTCCAGTCGACGTCGGCCACGACCACGGCGCCGTCACCGCTGCTGACGGCCCGCTGCAGAGCGGTGACCGCCAGTTGCGGAGGCATGGCGGTCATGCCGAGACGGGCCAGCCCGTCGCCGCCACCGGCCATGCTGCGCCCGTCCCACCAGCCCCAGGCAACGGCGGTCGCGGCACGACCACGGGCGCGGCGGCTCAGAGCCAGCGCGTCCAGGGCGGCGTTCGCGGCGGCGTAAGCGCCCTGCCGCGCGCTGCCCCATACCCCGGCGATGGAGGAGAAGACCACGAACAGGTCGAGCGCGTCACCGAGCAACTCGTCCAGGTGCAAGGCGCCGGCAACCTTGCCGGCCATGGCCGCGGCCAGCGTCGCCGGGTCCAGATCGGTGACCGCGCCGGTCACGTTGACGCCGGCCGCGTGGACCACCCCACGGACGTCGTGCCCGTCGGCGGCGAGGCCGGCGAGCATCGCCGCCACCTGCTCCCGGTCGGCCAGGTCGCAGGCCCGGACGGCGGTGTCCACGCCCAGGCCGCGCAGCTCGTCCACCAGCTCGGTGGCACCTGGCGCACCGGCGCCGGCGCGACTGACCAGGACCAGGTCGCGGGCACCACGCCCAGCCAGCCACCGGGCGACGTGCCCGCCGAGGGCACCCGTACCGCCGGTGATCAGGACAGTGCCGTCCGGAGCCTGGTACCTGCCGGAGCCGGGCGGCGCGGCGCGCACCAGGCGGCGCCCGTACACCCCGCCGGACCGGACCGCGATCTGGTCCTCGCCCGCAGCCGCCGCCGTACGCTCGTTCGTGGCTGCCGCGACGATGCGGCAGATCGCCGCGGCCGGGTCGGCGACGTCGTCGCCGATGTCGATCAGGCCGCCCCAGGCGCGCGGGTTCTCCAGCGCAGCCGACCGGCCCAGACCCCACAACTGCGCCCGCAGCGGGTCCACCGGTTCACCGTCGACCTGCACGGCACCCGCAGTCACCGCCCAGATCGGGCCCGCGTCGACTCGGAGCAGGTCCGCGGTGGCGGGCAGGGCCGAGACGAGGTAGGGGTGGTCGGGGTGCGGATCGTGGCGGGTGCCGAGCAGCGAGATGACCCCGGCCGGCCGCAGGGCGCCCAGCGTGGCCGCGTCCCAGACCAGCACCGGCGCGCCGCCGAGGCGTTCGACCTCCCCGGCGACGTCCATCGCCAGGGGGTCGCCGTCGGCCGCGACGACCGCCCAGACCCCGGTCAGCGCCGCAGCCGGCAGGTCGGGCAAGCGGACCCATTCGATCCGGTAACGCCAGCCGTCCGCCACCGCGGTGTCCCGGCGGGTGCGCCGCCACGCCGACAGCGCCGGCAGCACCGCCTGCACCGATCCGGTGTCGGCGACGTCCAGGACACCTGCCAGCGAGTCGGCGTCGGCCCGGTCCACCAGATCCCAGAACTCCGCGTCCGCACCGACGCCCGGCACCACGGGAGCGGGAGCGGGAGCGGGAGCGGGCGTCGGCCAGAACTTGCGGTGCCGGAACGCGTAGGTGGGCAGGTCGGTACGGACGGCGCCGGGCACCAGCCCGGCGAGGTCCACTTCGGCGCCGTGCACGTACGCGCCGGCGAGGCCGGTCACGACCGTACGCGTTTCGTCCCGGTCTCGGCGCAGCAGCGGCAGGAACGTCCCGCCGGTGTCGGCGGCGGCCGCGGCGAGGCTCCCGGACGGTCCCGCCTCCAGGAACACGGTGACTCCGGCTTCGCGCATGGTGTCCAGCCCGTCGGCGAAGCGCACCGCGCCGCGCGCCTGGGCGACCCAGTAGGCGGGTTGCCGGACCTCGTCCGCGGCCACCCGGCCGCTGACGTTGGAGATCCAGGGCAGGGTGGGGGTGCCGAACCGGACCGATTCCAGCACCTCCCGGAACGCGGCGAGCATCGGCTCCATCCGGGCCGAGTGGAAGGCATGGCTGACGCGCAGACGCCGGGATCTGTCGAACCGGGCGGCCACCGCCGTCACCGCGTCCTCGTCGCCGGAGAGCACCACTGCGTCGGGGCCGTTGACCGCGGCGATCGACACCCCTGGCGACAATAGGGGTGTCACCTCGGTCTCGGACGTCCGCACGGCGATCATCACCCCACCTGTCGGCAATGCCTGCATCAGGCTCCCCCTGGCTGCGACCACTGTGGTCGCGTCGTCGAGGGACCACAGCCCCGCGATGTGCGCGGCGGCCAACTCACCGATCGAATGTCCCAAGAGAAGATCCGGTCGTACACCCCAGTCTTCGAGCAACCGGTACAGGGCCACCTCGACCGCGAAGAGACCGGCCTGGGTGTACCGCGTCTCGTCGAGCTGGGGGCCGCCGTCGAAGACGATGTCCTTGAGCGGGAAGTCGAAGTGGGCGCAGACCTCGTCGAACGCGGCCGCGAACACCGGATGGTCCCGGTAGAGACTGCGGCCCATGCCGGGGTGCTGCGCGCCCTGACCGGGCAGCAGCAGGCCCAGCCGGGCACCGCCGGTCGCCACCCCGGTGATCGTCGGCGCGCGCAGCCCGTCGCGCAGTTGCCCCAGGTCGGTCCCGACCACGACGGCACGGTGTTCCAGGGCCGCCCGGCCGGTGGCCAGCGTGTGCGCCACGTCGGCCGGGTCGAGGCCGGGGTTGTCCGCCACGAAGGCCAGGAGACGTTCGGCCTGGGCGGCCAGGCCGTCGGCGGTCCGCGCCGACAGCGGCCAGCCGATGACCGCCGGGCGGGTACGCCCACTGCCGGATGCGGGCGTCTCCGGTACGTCCTCCAGGACCACATGCGCGTTGGTGCCGCTGATCCCGAAGGACGACACCGCCGCCCGGCGCGGACCGGCACCGGCCGGCCAGGGCAGCGCCTCGGTGAGCAGTCGCACCGCGCCGGCGGTCCAGTCCACCTTCGACGACGGCCGGTCGATGTGCAGCGACCGCGGCAGCAGGCCGTGCCGCATCGCCAGCACCGTCTTGATCACCCCGGCGACGCCCGCCGCGGACTGGGTGTGCCCGATGTTCGACTTGATCGAGCCCATCCGGACCGGACGGTCGGCGGTACGGTCCTGTCCGTAGGTGGCGAGCACCGCCTGCGCCTCGATCGGATCGCCCAGCACGGTCCCGGTGCCATGCGCCTCGACCACGTCGACGTCCGCCGCGGTGAGCCCGGCATTGACGAGCGCCTGCCGGATCACGCGCTGCTGCGACGGGCCGTTCGGTGCGGTGAGGCCGTTGGACGCGCCGTCGGAGTTGACCGCCGAGCCCTTCACCACCGCCAGGACCGGCATACCGAGGCGCCGGGCGTCGGCCAGTCGCCGCACCAGCAGCATGCCGGCACCCTCGGCCATCCCGAAACCGTCGGCGGCCTCGGCGAACGGCTTGGAACGTCCGTCCGCGGCCAGGCCACGCTGGTGGCTGAACTCGACGAACGGCCCGGGCGTCGCCATCACCGTGACGCCGCCGGCCAGCGCGAGGTCGCACTCGCCGGACCGCAGCGCCTGCACGGCCAGGTGCAGGGCGACCAGCGACGACGAGCACGCGGTGTCCACCGTGACGGCCGGGCCCTCCAGCCCGAGCGCGTAGGCGACCCGGCCCGACACGACGCTGCCGGCGGTACCGGTCACCAGGTGGCCCTCCGAGGCGTCACCGGACGCCTGGAGCAGCGCGGCGTAGCCGGATGAGGCCGCACCGGCGTAGACCCCGGTACGGCTGCCCCGCATCGACAGCGGATCCAGACCGGCCCGTTCGAGAGCCTCCCACGCCGTCTCGAGCAGCAGGCGTTGCTGCGGGTCCATCGACAGCGCCTCGCGTGGCGAGATCCCGAACAGGTCCGGGTCGAACGCGGCGGCAGAGGCGACGAACCCGCCGGCGGCCGGGGTGTGCGCCGGTACCGTCCAGCCGCGGTCCCCGGGCAGGCCGGTGATCGCGTCCCCCTCCTCGACAAGCAGCCGCCACAGCTCCTCGGGGCTGCTCACCCCGCCGGGGAATCGGCAGGCCATCGCCACGATGGCGATCGGCTCGTCGCTGTGGGACACGGCGGTGACCGCGGCGGCGGCCGGTCCCGTGCCGCGCAGCAGGCCGGTCAGGTGGCGGGCGAGCGTCGCCGGGGTGGCGTAGTCGAAAATCAGTGTTGCGGGCAGCCGCAGCCCGGTCGCCACGGCCAGCCGGTTGCGCAGCTCGACCGCGGTGAGCGAGTCGAAACCGAGTTCACGGAAGGCCCGCCCGGCATCGACGGTGCCGCCGCCGGCGTGGCCGAGGACCGCGGCGGCATGACCGCGGATCAGGTCGGTGAGGATCCGCTCGGCGTCGACATCGCTGCCCGCGGTCACCCGCCGGGCCAGGTCGGAATCGGCGCCCGCACCGGCCGTGACCCGCCGCGTACGCGTCCGGGTCAGGCCGCGGAACAGGGCCGGAACCTCGGTGCCGGTGTCCTTGCCGGGCGTCAGGGCGGCCGCGACCAGGTGTGCCTCGGCCCGGTCCCACGCCGCGTCCAGCAGGCGCAGACCGGCGGGCGCGGGCAACGGCACCATACCGGCGCGGGCGATCCGGGCCAGGTCCCGATCGTCCAGGCCGCCGGTGAGCGCACTTCGCTGCTCCCACAAACCCCACCCGATCGAGAGGGCGGGTAGTCTGCGGGCAGCCCGGTGCCGCGCCAGCGCGTCCAGGTAGGCGTTCGCGGCGGCGTAGTTGGCCTGTCCTGCGCCGCCGAACGTGGCGGCGCTCGAGGAGAACAGCACGAACGCCGCAAGTGGCAGGTCCCGGGTCAGCTCGTGCAGATGCCAGGCCGCCCGGGCCTTGGGGCGCCACACCCGGTCCAGGCGCTGTGGCGTCAACTCGGCCAGACCGCCGTCGTCCAGATCGCCGGCCGCGTGCACCACCGCGGTCAGCGGGTACTCGCCCGGGATGGCGGCCAGGGCGGCGGCGAGCGCCTCCCGGTCGGCGATGTCGCAGGCACGCACGGTGGCGTCCGCCCCGCCGGCGCGCAACTCGTCGATCAGGTCGGCGCTGCCGCCGGCGGCAGGTCCACTGCGGCTCAGCAGCAGCAGATGCCGTACGCCGTGAGCGGCGACCAGATGCCGGGCGACAAGCCCGCCCAGCGTTCCGGTGCCGCCGGTGATCAGGACGGTGCCGTCCGGATCGAGGGCCGGTGGCACGGTGAGTACCACCTTGCCGATGTGCCGGGCCTGGCTGACGTGCCGGAACGCCTCCGGGGCCCGGCGCACGTCCCAGGTGCGCACGGGCAGCGGCCGCAGCGCTCCGCCGGACAGCAGCCCGACGATGTCGGCGAGCATCTCCTGCAACCTGTCCAAGCCCGCGTCCATCAGCTCGAACGGCAGGTATGCGACGTCCGGGCGCACGGTGGCCGGGTCCCGGACGTCGGTCTTACCCATCTCCACGAACCGTCCGCCACCGGCCAGTGACGCGAGTGAGGCGTCCACGTGGTCGCCGGTGAGCGAGTTGAGCACCACGTCGAACCCGCCGCCGAACCGGGTGGCGTAGTCGAGGGTGCGCGAGTCTGCCAGATGGTCGTCGGCGAAACCGCCGGCACGCAGCGTGTCCTGTTTGGTCCGGCCGGCCGTACCGTACACGTCGGCGCCGAGGTGGCGGGCCAGTTGCACGGCCGCCATGCCGACCCCGCCAGCCGCCGCGTGCACCAGCACCTTCTCACCCGCGCGCAGCCCGGCCAGGTCGGTGAAGGCGTGGTACGCGGTGAGGAAGGCGATCGGCACGGTGGCCGCCTCGATGTCGGTGAGGCGGGCCGGGACCGGTGCCAGCATCCGCCGTTCCGCCGTGGCGAACGGCCCGAACGCGCCTCGCAGGATGCCGAACACCCGGTCACCCGGCGCCAGGTCCGTCACCCCGGCACCGACCTCCGTGACCACGCCGGCGCCCTCGAACCCGAGCGGCCCGGCGTCGCCCGGGTACATGTCCAGGGCGTTCAGCACATCCCGGAAGTTGAGCCCGGCCGCGCGCACGGCGACCCGGACGTGCCCCGGCGCCAGGGGTTCCAGCACCTCCGGACATGGCACGAGAGCCAATGCGTCGAGGGTGCCCCGGCGCGCGCCGGTGAGCCGCCACGCGGGTGTCCCGGCCGGGGGAACCAGGACACCCGCAGCGGCGCCGCGGGCCAGCCGCGGCGCGAACAACGCGCCGGAGCGGACCGCGAGCTGGGGTTCGCCGAGGAACGGCGCGGCCGCCAGAAGTTCCGCGGTGAGCGGACCGGCGTCGAGGTCGAGCAGGGTGATCAGGCCCGGGTGCTCGGCCTGCACCGACCTGACCAGGCCGCTCGCCGCGGCGGCGACGAGGTCGGGATCGGCGCCGGTCGCCCCTCGCGTGACGACCAGCAGCGGCCCGGCGCCGCCCCACTGTTGGAGCGCGGCCAGCACACCGGGCAGCGGGTCGTCGTGCACCTGCAGAACTTCCAGGTCGCCGCCGTCCGGCAGCAGTCCACGCAGGCCGTGGTGGTCGGCGCCGAGCAGCCGGGCGGCCGGGACAGCGCCGGACGGGCGGGCGGTCACCGGCGTCCACTCCAGGTGGAACAGCTCGCCGGGCAGCCCGTCGCCGCCCGGCCGGGCACCGGTGAACTGCCGCAGCGTCACCGAGTCGACGGTGGCGACCGGTTCACCGCCGTCGCTCCAGAGGTCCAGCGCGACAGCGTCGGTGCCGGCCTGACGCAGGCGTACCCGGACCGCGGTGGCCCCGGCCGCGTGCACGGTCATCCCGTGCCAGGCGAACGGCAACCGGGCCACGCCGTCATCGGTGAACAGGGTGCCGGCGGCCTGCAGCGCGGCGTCCAACAGGGCCGGGTGCAGCAGGTGTTCGGCGGCCTCGTCCAGTCGCTCGGGTGGCAGTGCTACCTCGCCGTACACGTCGGGGCCTTGCCGCCAGACCGCGCGCAGGCCCTGGAAGGCCGGCCCGTACTCGTAACCTCGCTCCGCCAGCCGCTGGTAGTGGCCGGACAGGTCCACCGGATCCGCGCCGGCCGGTGGCCACGGCACCGGCTCAGCGGGCGGCACGGCGTCCGCGGCCGGCAGCAGGGTGGCTGTGGCGTGCCGGGTCCAGGGACCATCGTCGCCGTGGCGTCCGTGCACGGCCACCGTCCAGCTGCCGTCACCGGCCGGCCGGACGACCACGTGCATCGCGACGCCGCCGCGCTCGGGCAGCAGGAGCGGCTGCTCGAGCACCAGCTCACCGACGCCGCCCGAACCCACGTCCTCGGCCACTTTGGCGGCGAGGTCGACCAGGGCGGTGCCGGGGACCAGAACGTCGCCGAGAATCCGGTGGTCGGCCAGCCACGGCCGGGTGTGCCGGGTCAGCCGGGCGGTGTAGGTGCTCTCCTCGTCGTCCGCGCGGGACAGCACCGCGGTCAGCAGTGGGTGCCCGGCCACGGTGAGGCCGGCTGCGGTGACGTCACCGGCCGGCCGGGCCGCGTCCGGCCAGTACCGGCGGCGCTGGAAGGGGTAGGTGGGCAGGTCGGCGGTCCGGCCCGCGCCGAGCGACGGCCGCCAGTCCACCGGTACGCCGGCCACGTACAGCGTCGCCGCCGACATGAGGAAGGCGGTGGCGCCGTCCTCGTCGCGGCGCAGGGTGCCGGTCACCACCGCGTCCTCGACCGTCTCAGCAAGCCCCACGGTCAGCACGGGGTGCGGGCTGACCTCGACGAAGACGGTGTGTCCCGCCTCGGCGAGCCGCTCGGCCGCCTCGGCGAACCGGACTGGTTGCCGGAGGTTGCGGTACCAATACCCGGCGTCGAGGCCGGTGCCATCGGCCCAGCCGGCGTCGACGGTGGAGAAGAACGGTATCGCGGCCGCGCGGGGCCGGACCGCAGCCAGGTCGGACTCCACCTGAGCGCGGATCTCCGCCACGTGCGCCGAGTGCGAGGCGTAGTCGACGCTGACCTTGCGGGCCCGGACTCCGGTGGCGCTGAGGTGTTCGATCAGCTCGTCCAGAGCGGCCACGTCACCAGAGACGACGACCGACGCCGCGCCGTTGACCGCGGCGATCTCAATGCCGTCCCACCTGCGGATCTCCTCGGTGACCCGCTCGGCGGCCAGCGGCACGGACACCATGCCGCCGCGGCCGGCCAGCCGGCTCAGCGCCCGGCTGCGCAGAGCCACCACGGCCGCCGCGTCCTCCAGCGACAGTGCGCCGGCCACGCAGGCGGCGGCGATCTCGCCCTGGGAGTGCCCGGCCACCGCGTCCGGCCGTACGCCGTAGGACTCCCAGAGAGCCGCCAGCGACACCATCACGGCGAAGAGCGCCGGCTGCACCACGTCGACACGGTCGAGCGGCGGCGCGCCCGGTTCGCCGCGCAGGACGGCCATCAAATCCCAGCCGGTGTGCGGCCGCAGCGCCGCGGCGCAGGCGGCCAGCCGGTCGCCGAAGACCGGCCGGGTGGCGGCCAGGTCGGCGGCCATGCCGGTCCACTGGGAGCCCTGGCCGGGGAAGACGAAGACAGTTCGGCCGGTGGGGCGGGCCCGGCCGGTGACCACGTACGGCGACGGGAGGTCCTCGACCAACGCGGCCAGTCCGTCCGGGTGCAGGACCACGGCCCGGTGCGCGAATCCGGTCCGGTGCTCGGCCAGGGACCGCGCCACCGCGGCCGGGTCAGCAGTCACCGCGCGCATCCGGTCGGCCTGCGTTCGCACCGCACCCGGGGTGCGGCCGGACAGCAGCCACGGCACCGGGCCGGCCGCCGGTTCGGTGCCGGCGGGCTCCGCCGAGGCGCCGGTGTCGTCGGGGGCCTGCTCGAGGACCACGTGCGCGTTGGTGCCGCTGATACCGAACGAGGAGACCGCCGCCAGCCGGGACCGTTCCCCGCGCACCCACGGCTGAGGTTCGGTGAGAAGTGCTACCGCACCGGCCGACCAGTCGATGTGTGTGGACGGCGGGTCGGCATACAGGGTGCGCGGAAGAGTCTCGGCCTCCAGCGCGAGGACCATCTTGATGACGCCCGCGACGCCTGCGGCCGCTTGGGTGTGCCCGAGGTTCGACTTGACCGAGCCGAGAAGCAGCGGCCGGTCCCGGTTCTGCCCGTAGGTCGCGAGCAACGCCTGCGCCTCGATCGGGTCGCCCAGCACGGTACCGGTGCCGTGCGCCTCCACCGCGTCCACCTGGTCGGCGGTGACCCCGGCGTCGCGCAGCGCCTGCGTGATGACCCGCTGCTGGGAGGGCCCGTTGGGTGCGGTGAGACCGTTCGACGCGCCGTCGGAGTTGACCGCGGTGCCGCGGACCACGGCGAGTACCCGGTGTCCCTGGCGCCGGGCGTCGGACAGCCGTTCCAGCAGCAGGATGCCGGCGCCCTCGGACCAGCCGGTGCCGTCGGCATCCGCCCCGAACGGCTTGCAGCGGCCGCCCGCCGACAGGCCGCCCTGAGTGCTGAACTCGGTGAAGATGCCGGGGTCGGCCATCACGGTGACACCACCGGCCAACGCCATCGAGCATTCGCCCCGACGCAGCGCCTGAACCGCGAGGTGCAGCGCCACGAGGGAGGACGAACACGCCGTGTCGACAGACACGGCGGGGCCCTCGAGACCGAAGGTGTAGGCCAGCCGGCCGGAGGCGACGCTGCCCGCGGTGCCGGTGAGCACGTAACCCGCCGGTCCGTCGGCGAGGCGGCGCAGCACGTCGGCGTACCCGGAGGTGGAGGTACCGACGAAGACTCCCACGTCGGCGCCGCGCAGACTGCGCGGCACGATGCCGGCCCGCTCGAACGCCTCCCAGGAGATTTCGAGCAGCAGTCGCTGCTGCGGGTCCATGGCGAGCGCCTCGCGCGGGCTGATGTCGAAGAACTCAGGGTCGAACTCGCCGACGTCGTAGAGGAAGCCGCCCCGTGCGGTGACCGACGGCGCGTCCTGCCAGCCGCGGTCGTCGGGGAAGTCGCCGATCGCGTCACCGTCATCGGCGAGCAGTCGCCACAGGTCTTCCGGGCTGCTGACCCGGCCGGGATACCGGCAGCTCATCGCCACCACGGCGATCGGCTCGCCGGCGGCCGACGCGGCAGCCACCGGTGTCGCCGCCGGCACGGCGCCGAGCAGGTCGGCACGCAGCCGGTCGGCGAGCGCGCCAGGCGTCGGATGGTCGAAGATCAGCGAGGCGGGCAGCCGCAGGCCGACGGCGGCGGCGATGCGATTGCGCAGTTCCACCGCGGTCAGTGAGTCGAACCCGAGGTCCTTGAACGGCCGGTCCGCGGCGATCGCGGCGGTTCCGGTGTGCCCCAGGACGGCAGCCACATGTGTCTTGAGCAGGTCCAGGACGGCCTGTTCACGGTCCGCCTCGTCGAGGGCCGCCAGCTGCCGGGCGAGGGTGGCGGTGTCGGCCGGGCCGACCGGCGCGCGGGTGGCCCGGTGCGGCGTGCGTACCAGACCGCGGAGGATGGCCGGCACCTCACCGTGCCGGCCCAGGGCGGCGGTGTCGAGCGAGACGGGCGCGACGTTCGGCAGGTCCGCCAGGACGGCACGGTCGTAGAGGGCGAGCCCGTCGGCGGCGCTCAGCCCACGGAAGCCGCGGCGGCGCAACCGGTCCCCCTCGGCCGGGTCGAGTCCGGCGGCAAGCCCGCCGCCGGCCTGCCACGGGCCCCATGCCAGCGAGGTCGCCGGCAGACCGGCGGTACGGCGCAGCCCGGCGAGACGGTCGAGGACCGCGTTGGCAGCGGCATAGTTACCCTGCCCGGGCGCACCCAGCAGGGCGGCGGTGGACGAGAACAGCACGAACGAGGTCAGGTCCAGGTGCCGGGTGGCCTCGTGGAGGTGCCAGGCGGCATCCGCCTTGGGCCGCAGGACGGCGTCGACCTGTGCCTCGGTGAGACCGGTGACGGTGGCGTCCGCGACCACACCCGCCGCGTGCACGACCGCGGTCAGCGGGTGCTCGGCCGGGATGTCGGCCAGTACCCTGCGCACGTCGGCCGGGTCGGCCATGTCGGCCGCGACCACGGTGACGGTCGCGTCCAGGCCGGCGGCGAGGTCGGCCGCGCCGGGGGCGTCCGGGCCTCGCCGGCTGGTGAGCAGCAGGTGCCGGGCGCCGTGCTGCTCGACCAGATGACGAGCCAGCAGAGCGCCGAGCGTGCCGGTGCCGCCGGTGATGAGAACGGTGCCGTCCGGGTCCGGCTGGGCGGGCACCGTCAGCACCACCTTGCCGACGTGCCGGGCCTGGCTCAGGTACCGGAACGCCTCGGGGGCGCGCCGCACGTCCCAGGTGGTGAGCGGCAGCGGTCGTAAGGCATCGCTGTCGAAGAGCCGCATCAGCTCGCGCAGCATGGCGCCGATGCGCTCCGGGCCCGCCTCGATCACGTCGAAGGACCGGTAGGTGACGCCCGGATGGCCGTCGGCGACCGCCTCCGGCGAGCGGATGTCGGTCTTGCCCATCTCGACGAAGCGGCTCCCGGGGCCGAGCAGGCGCAGTGAGGCGTCGACGAACGGACCGGCCAGCGAGTCCAGCACGACGTCGAGCGGGCCGGCGGCCGCGGCTCGGAACCGGTCCTCGAACTCCAGGGTGCGTGACGAGGCGATCCGTTCGGCGGCCACGCCCAGCCGGCGGACGGTGTCCTGCTTGGTGGGGCTGGCGGTGGCGTAGACGGTGGCACCGAGATGTTGCGCGAGCTGCACGGCGGCCATCCCGACACCGCCCGCTGCCGCGTGCACCAGGACGGACTCGCCGCTCCGCAGGCCCGCCAGTTCGACCAGGGCGTAGTAGGCGGTGAGGAAGACGATCGGCACGGACGCGGCCTCAGCCCAGCTCCAATGGTCCGGGACGCGGTGCAACATCCGGTGGTCGGTCACCGCGTACGGGCCGAACCCTCCGGTGAGCAGCCCCATGACCCGGTCACCGGGCGTCCAGGCGGTCACGCCGGCGCCGACCGCGGTGACAACGCCGGCGCCTTCGATGCCCATCGTGGCCTCGCCCGGATACATGTCCAGGGCGATGAGAACGTCGCGGAAGTTGAGCCCGGCCGCGCGCACGGCGACCCGGACCTCACCGGGGCGCAGCGGCCGGTCGGCGTCCGGTTCCGGGTGCAGGCCGAGGCCGTCGAGAGTGCCGCCGCCGGCCGTGTCCAGCCGCCAGGCTCGGCTGCCGGTCGGCGGGGTGAGCGTGCCTGCCCCGGCGTAACGGGCCAGGCGCGGGACGTACGGGACACCGTCACGCAGTGCGATTTGCGGCTCGTCGCTGCCCAGCACCGCGGCGGGGATCGTGTCGCCGGTGCCCAGGTCCAGCAGGGTGAGCCGGCCAGGGTGCTCGGACTGGGCGCTTCGGACGAGGCCCCACACGGCGGCGGCGGCCAGCCCGTCCGTCCGGTCGCCGTCGATGGCCCCCCTGGTGAGCAGGACGAGCCGGGCTCCGGCATACCGCTCGTCGGCGAGCCAGGTCCGGGTCAACTCGAGGGCCCGGTGCAGGGCCTCCCGGGTGCCGGTCACCGGTACGGCAGACGTGACGATCTCCGCGAGTACGACGTCCGGTACCTCGTCCAGTACCTCCGGGCCGGCATGGCCCCGAGCGTCCGGACCGGCGTGGAAGGCAGCGTCCAGGCCGTAGCGCCGGCTGCCCAGCACGGCGATGCTCCCTGGCGCCGCCGGGTTCCCGGGCAGCGGCATCCACTCGGTGCTGAACAGGGTGTCCGGCATCGGCAGCCGGGCAGCCGCAGCCGGGCGCAGGGTCAGCGACCCAACCGTGGCGACCACGCGCCCGCCGTTGTCGGCCAGGATCATCGTCACGGTGTCCGGGCCGGTCTGTGTGATCCGCACGCGGGCCGGGACGCCGCCGTGCAGCCGCACCGCGGTCCAGCTGAACGGCAGCCGGCCACCGTCGCCGAGCAGGCCACTGACGCCCAGCGCGTGCAGGCCCGCGTCGAGCAACGCGGGGTGCAGGCCGAAGCCCGCAAGGTCCAGCCGATCGGCGTCGAGTTCGGCGTGGATCGTGGTGCCGTCACGCCAGGCCCGGGTGACGGCCCGGAACGCGGGGCCGTAGACGAAACCCCGCTCGGCCAGGCTGTCGTAAAGACCGGCGACGTCGAGTTCCCCGGCCCCGGCGGGCGGTTCGGGCGCGGTCAGGAATCCGGGATCGGCGGCCGGGTCGGTCTCTGCCGGTCCGAGCACACCGGTGGCGTGTTCCTGCCAGCCGTCCGCGGTGCGGGCGTGCAGGCTGAACGGACGGCGACCGCGCTCGTCCGCGGCACCGACCGCAAGCTGCACGGCGGCCCCGTCGTCCGGGACGACCAGCGGGGCGCTGACGGTCAGCTCCTCCACCTGTGGCGCGCCGACCATCTGGCCGGCGTGCAGGGCCAGGTCGACGTAGGCCGTGCCGGGCAGCAACACCGCACCGAGGACCGCGTGGTCGGCGAGCCATGGCTGTGCCTGCGTGCTCAGCCGCCCGGTGAACAGGTGCTCACCGGTCCGGGCCAGGCCGACAGCGGCGCCGAGCAGGGGATGTTCTCCGGTGGAGAGGCCCAGGGCTGCCGGGTCGCCGGTGGCGGGCATGACGGCGGGCCAGTAACGCTCCCGCTGGAAGGCGTAGGTGGGCAGGTCGACGACCCGCGCGCCGCGGTAGAACGCGGCCCAGTCGACCGCCTCACCCAGAGCGCCGAGGGTGGCGACCAGCGATGAAGCCTCGTCGCGGTTCTTGCGGATCGTGGGCAGACACACCCCGTCGACGTGGGCGGTCAGCGCACCCGACGGGCCCACCTCCACGAAACGGGTCACCCCAGCAGAGCGCATCGCGGCGACACCATCAGCGAACCGGACGGGCTGGCGGACCTGCCGCACCCAATACTCCGGGTCCATCACCTCGACACCGACCGGCTCACCGGTCACATTCGAAACCCAGCCCAACGACGGCATCTCGAAATCGATGTCCTGCAAGACAGCGGCGAACTCCCGCAGCATCGGCTCCATACGCGCCGAATGGAACGCATGACTCACCCGCAACCGCCGCGTCTTGTCGAACCCAGCCGCCACCGCCAGCACCGCATCCTCATCACCGGAGATCACCACCGCCTGCGGGCCATTGACCGCCGCGATCGACACCCCATCAACAAGCCGCGCCACCACCTCGTCCTCGGTCGCGGCGACAGCCACCATCGCCCCACCCGACGGCAGCGCCTGCATCAACGCACCCCGAGCCGCGACCACCTTCACCGCATCCGCCAACGACCACAAACCCGCCACGTGCGCGGCGGCCAGCTCACCGATCGAATGCCCCAGCAACAGATCCGGGCGCACCCCCCACGACTGCAACAACCGGAACGTCGCCACCTCAACCGCGAACAACGCCGCCTGAGTGAACCGCGTCTCGTCCAGCCTCGCGGCATCGATATCGAACCCGAACGCCGCGACCACCTCGTCATACACGGCCGCGAAAACCGGATACGCCCGATACAGGCCCTCACCCATGCCGGCGAACTGCGCACCCTGACCCGGGAACAACACACCCACCCGGATCTCGTCCCGGACCGGAACTACGGTCAGGTCGGCGAGGCCGGCGGCCAGTTCGTCGACGTCGGCGCCGACGACCACCGCCCGGAACGGGCGGAACGCCCGCGTGGTCGCCAGCGAGAGGCCCACGTCGGCGGCTTCCGTATCCGCTTGCACGTACTCCCGCAGCCGGGCCGCCTGTGCGGTCACGGCTTCCGGGGTGGCGCCGGAGAGCAGCCAGACGCTGACCGGCGGGTGTACCGGATCGGGAGCGATGTCCTCCTCGGGAGCCTGCTCCAGCACGACGTGCGCGTTGGTGCCGCTCATCCCGAAGGACGAGACTCCGGCCCGGCGTGGCCGTCCGGTGCTCGGCCATGCTGTCGTAGCGGTGAGCAGCTCCACCGCACCGGCCGACCAGTCGACTTGTTCCGTCGGTGTTTCGGCGTGCAGGCTCCGCGGCAGCATCCCGTGCCGCATCGCCTCCACCATCTTGATCACCCCGCCGACGCCGGCAGCCGCCGCGGTGTGCCCGATGTTCGACTTCAGCGAGCCGAGCAGCACCGGCCGGGTCCGGTTCCGCCCATACGTGGCCAGCAGCGCTCGCGCCTCGATCGGATCGCCGAGCCGGGTACCCGTGCCGTGCGCCTCGACGGCGTCGACGTCCTGAGTCGTCAGGCCGGCGTCGGCCAGTGCCTGCTCGATGACCCGTTCCTGGGCTGGGCCGTTCGGCACGGTCAGCCCGCTGCTCGCGCCGTCCTGGTTCATCGCGCTGCCGCGGATCACGGCGAGCACCCGCTGACCGGCACGGCGGGCGTCGGCGAGGCGGCGCAGCAAGAGCAGACCGGCGCCCTCGCCCCAGCCGGTACCGTCCGCGCCGGCCGAGAACGGTTTGCAGCGGCCGTCGGCGGCGAGGCCGCGCTGCCGGCTGAACTCCTGGAACGACGCCGGTGTGCACATCACCGCGATGCCGCCGGCCAGAGCCGCGTCGCATTCGCCGCGGCGCAGCGCCTGCGCGGCCAGGTGCAGGGCGACGAGGGAGGACGAGCAGGCGGTGTCGACGGTGGCGGTCGGCCCTTCAAGGCCGAGGGTGTAGGCGATCCGGCCGGACATGACACTTGCCGCGCTGCCTGTGGCGAGGTAGCCGCCGAGGTCGTCGGCGCTCCCGCCGAGCAACGCCGGGTAGTCCTGCGCGTTGCTGCCCACGAACACCCCGGTCCGGCTGCCCTGTACCGAGTCCGGGTCGATCCGGGCGTTCTCGAAGGTCTCCCAAGCAATCTCCAGCAGGAGGCGCTGCTGCGGGTCCATCGCCAGGGCTTCGCGTGGGCTGATGCCGAAGAAGCCGGCATCGAAATCTCCGACCCCCGACAAAAAGGCACCGCGACCGGTGTACGACGTACCGCTCCGATCCGGATCCGGGTCGGACAGCGCGTCCAGGTCCCAGCCACGGTCACCGGGGAACTCCGTCGTCGCGTCCACACCGTCGCGGACCAGGCGCCACAGGTCACCGGGCGACCGGACCCCGCCGGGGTAGCGGCAGGCCATCGCGACGATGGCGAGCGGCTCACCGACCGCCGACTCGAGTTCCTTGAGCCGCTGGCGAGCCTGCCGCAACTCGGCGGTCATCCACTTGAGGTTCTCGAGGAGCTGCTCCTCATTCGCCACCGGACGCACTCCCCTTCAGGACTTGCCGAATTCGCGCTGGATCAGAGCCAGGAGATCGTCGGTGCCGGCCGCGGCCAGGTCCTGGTCCACGGTCGCCGCCGGTTCCGGGCGCAGTACCGAGGTCCACTTCGCCACGAGGCCCTCCAGGCGGGATATCAGGGCAGGCTCCACCGACTCGGGCGCGAGTTCGGCAAGCGCTCGCTCGATCTGGTCCACCCCGGCGGTCAGCGGCGACACCGTCGCCGGTACCAGCAGCTCGCGCAGGTGCCGGGCGAGCGCCACGGCGTTCGGATGGTCGAACACCGCGGTGGCGGGCACCGTCAGACCGGTTGCCCGGCCGAGCCGGCGACCCAGTTCCACCGCGGTGAGGGAGTCGAACCCCAGCTCGGTGAAGCCACGCCGCAGGGTGATCGCCTCAGCACCACGGTGCCCGAGCACATCGGCCACCGCGGTGCGCACCAGGTCGAGCAGAATGCGATCCCGGTCGGCGTCGGTAGTGACGCCGCCGAGCCGGCGAAGCAGGTCGCCGGAATCCGCCGCCGGGTCGGCCGGCGGCGCCAGGTGCTCGCGGAAGTCACGGATGCGGTGGAAGAACGGCGCCGGACGCCGGGCCGTGACGGCCGGTACGAACCGTTCCCAGCTCAGATCGGCGATCACGATGTCGGTGTCCGTGCCGGCCAGAATGCCGTCCAACGCGGCGAGGGCGCGCTCCGGTGTCAGCATGGACAACCCGCGCCTGTTCAGGTGTTGTTCGGCGGCCACGCCGCCGGCCATGCCGTCACCCGCCCACGGGCCCCAGGCCACCGCGGTGGCCGGACGACCCGCGGCGCGGCGACGTGCGGCGAGGGCGTCGAGGTGGGCGTTCGCGGCGGCGTATGCCGCCTGCCCCCCGCTGCCCCACACCCCGGCGATCGACGAGAACAGCACGAAGGCCGCCAAATCATGGCCGGCCAGCACGGCGTCCAGGTTCTCCGCCCCGCGCACCTTCGCATCCAGAACCTCGGCCAGTTCGCCGGTGGTCATCGCGGTCAGCGGTGTGTGCTGGGCGGCTCCGGCCGCATGCACCACCACGCGCAGGTCGTCCAGGCCGGCGATCAGGGCGGCCAGCGCAGCCCGGTCCCCCACGTCACAGGCTGTCAACGTCACCCGCGTGCCCAGCTCAGCGAGCTCGGCACGGAGCTCGGCGGCACCCGGGGCGTCGTCGCCCCGGCGGCTGACCAGTACGAGGTGCGGAGCGCCCGCGGCGGCCAGACGGCGGGCGGTGTGCGCGCCGAGCGCTCCGGTGCCGCCGGTGATCAGGGTGGTGCCGGTGGGGGCGACGGCGCGGCGGGCCGGAGCGGGCGCGGCCCGGTCGAGCCGCCGCACGTATGTCCCGGACGGGCGTACCGCGATCTGGTCCTCACCACCGGACAGGGCGGCGGCGACGGCGGCCCCGATCGACTCGTCGATCTCCGGGGGGAGATCGATCAGGCCGCCCCAGTGCTGTGGCAATTCCATGGCGGCAACCCGGCCGAACCCCCAGAGCTGCGCCTGTCCCGCATCCGGCGCCGGATCAGCGGCTGTCGCGGCCACCGCTCCGCTGGTGCCGAACCAGAGCGGCCGCTCACCCGTGGTGTGAATCAGTTCGAGGGCGGCGGCAAGGTCGCGCGGGAAGGCGAGAACACCGGCCGCAGCCGGGTGGTCGCCGGGTGCGGCAGTCTCAGTCACGTCCAGACCGGCCGCGCGCAGGGTGCCGGCGAGGCCGGGCGGCGCGCCGATCAGCAGCCAGGCGCCGGACGGGACGCCGGGATGGTCGCCGCGGGGCTCCCATACGACCCGGTAGCGGAGGCCGTCGACGGCGCTCCGTTCCGTCTGCGCACGACGCCAGGAGATCAGTCGTGGCAGAGCGTCGCCAAGCGATGCGCCGGGATCGAGGCCGAGGGCGGCGGGGTCATCGCGTTCGATCGCCGCCCAGAAGCGGCTGTCGACGTCCGCGGGACTGTTCGATGCGGCCGCGAGCCAGTAGCGCTGGTGTTGGAAGGCGTAGGTGGGCAGTTCGATACGCCGGGCACCGGGGAACACCTTCACCCAGTCCGGGCCGGCCACCGCCAGCGCCTTGACCAACGAGTCCGGCGCGTCACGGCCCTTACGGATCGTCGGCAGACACACCCCGTCGACGTGGGCGGTCAGCGCACCCGACGGGCCCACCTCCACGAACCGGGTGACACCGGCGGCACGCATCGCGGCAACACCATCAGCGAACCGGACCGGCTGGCGGACCTGCCGCACCCAGTACTCCGGATCCATCACCTCAACACCGATCGGCTCACCGGTCACATTCGAAACCCAACCCAACGACGGTGCCGCGAAGACCACCTCGTCAAGGACAGCGGCGAAGTCCCGCAGCATCGGCTCCATACGCGCCGAATGGAACGCATGACTGACCCGCAACCGCCGCGTCTTGTCGAACCCGGCCGCCACCGCCAGCA
>NZ_JAHWGU010000052.1 GCF_020873875.1 Actinoplanes sp. DH11 | reverse complement strand
CGAGCGCAAGATATGCCTCACGCTCGCGGGTCAGACGTCGACGGCCCTGATTGACCGACCGGTCCCGGACCTCGAAGTCCATCGCATCCCCTGAACTGGGGTGTTGCGACGACTCCTAGAACCCAAGGGGGGTTCCGGGCCGTTCTGCTGACTGGGGGGCCGGCTCAGGGCTCCAGCATGTGGGCGCGCAGGCTCGAGAGATCTGAATCGGTCAGGCCGATCTCTTTGGCGTAGGCCTCGACGGACCCGTGGATGGCGCGCAGGTCGCGCAGGAACATCATCATCGCCTCGGGCGGCGAGTCGAACATGTGCTCGTTGCCGAGCACCGCTTCCGGGTTGGTGCGCAGCAGGTACTCGGTGAGCGGCCGCATCGCCTCGGTGGTCAGGGCGTAGTCGGCGGCGATCTCCTCGTCACCGACACCGAGCAGCGAGAGGGTGAGCGCGCAGACCGTACCCGTGCGGTCCTTCCCGGCCATGCAATGGACGACGACGGGGCCCGCGCCGGGGTCGGCGATCACCCGGAGGGACTCGGCGATGGCCTCGTGGCCGTCCTCGGCGAAATTCAGGTAACGGTCGGCGAGCCAGCGTTCGTGGACCACGTCCTCGTCGTGCTCGACCTGTTCCCAGTCGATGTGCCGCAGGACCAGGTTGCGGTAGTCGGCACCGTGCTCCTCGGCGACCCGCCCGAACTTCTCCACCTCGAAGGGCCGGCGCAGATCGATCACGGTCTTGACACCGAGTTCCGCGAACGCCTTCGCGTCCTCGTCGTTCAGCCGGTGCAGGGAGTCGGCCCGGAAGAGTCGCCGCCAGCGGACGGTCCGTCCATCGAGGCCGGTGTAACCGCCGACGTCCCGGAAGTTGTAGGCCTTCGCGAAGGGCAGGTTCCGTGAATACGATTCAGCCACCACAGGACCAACTTAGTCTCGAAAAGTGGAACGGCGCTTCCCACGAACCCGGTTAGTGGCATGCTTCATCTCGTGACCCACTCCGTGCTGATTATTCGCACCTGGCGCGCCGGCTGAAGTAAACGCCGACGCGCAGACCTCCCGCATCCGCGGGGGGTCTTTTTGTTGTGGTGGGTGACCAACCGAGAGGACTTTCCCCGATGGACTACCAGGTGTTCGACACGACGCTGCGCGACGGCGGGCAGCGCGAGGGAATCAGCTACTCCGTGGCCGACAAGCTCGCGGTCGCGCGGCTGCTCGACGAATTCGGTGTGGGGTTCATCGAGGGCGGCTGGCCGGGCGCGATGCCCAAGGACACCGAGTTCTTCGAGCGGGCGAAGACGGAACTGGACCTGAAGCACGCGGTGCTCGTCGCGTTCGGCTCGACCCGCAAGGCGGGCGTCAACGTGGCCGAGGACCCGCAGGTGAAGGCGCTGCTGGACGCGGAGACGCCGGTGGTCTGCGTGGTCGCGAAGTCCGACATCCGGCATGTGGAGCGGGCGCTGCGCACCACCGGCGACGAGAACCTGGCGATGGTCCGGGACACCGTGCGGCACCTGGTCGCGAACGGCCGCCGGGCGTTCGTGGACTGCGAGCACTTCTTCGACGGGTTCCGGTACGACCCGGAATACACGGCGAGCGTGGTCACGGCGGCGTTCGAGGCCGGCGCCGAGCGCGTGGTCATGTGCGACACGAACGGCGGCATGCTCCCCTCGATGATCACCAAGGCGATCAACGAGGTGGCCGAGCGGGCCGGGGTGAGCGCCGATCAGCTCGGCATCCACTGCCAGAACGACACCGCCTGCGCGGTCGCGAACACCGTCGCCGCCGTCGAGGCCGGCGTCAAGCACTTCCAGTGCACGGCCAACGGGTACGGCGAGCGGCCCGGCAACGCCGACCTGTTCGCCACGGTCAGCAACCTGCAACTGAAGCTCGGGCTGAAGGTCCTACCGGACGGATGCCTGGAGAAGGCGACGCGGGTCTCGGCCGCGCTCGCCGAGATCGCGAACATCGCCCCCGACACCCACCAGGCCTACGTCGGGGCTGCCGCATTCGCTCACAAGGCGGGGCTGCACGCGAGCGCGATCAAGGTGGATCCGCTGCTCTACAACCACGTCGACCCGTCGGTGGTCGGCAACGACATGCGGATCCTGGTGACGGAGATGGCCGGCCGGGCCAGCATCGAGCTCAAGAGCCGTGAGCTCGGACTGGACCTGGCCGGCCACCCGGAGACACTGACCGGCGTCACCCGCAAGGTGAAGGAGCTGGAGGCGGGCGGCTGGTCGTTCGAGGCCGCCGACGCGTCGTTCGAGCTGCTGGTGCGCAACGAGCTGCCGGGTGCGGGGGTGCCCCGGCCGTTCCAGCTGGAGAGTTACCGGGTGCTGGTGGAGCACCGGGAGGACGGCACGGTGATCTCCGAGGCGACCGTGAAGGTACGCGTCGAGGGGGAGCGGATCATCGCGACGGCCGAGGGGAACGGCCCGGTGAACGCGCTCGACGAGGCGCTGCGTGGCGCGCTGTCGAACCACTACCCGCAGCTGAAGACGTTCGAGCTGACCGACTTCAAGGTTCGCATCCTGGAGGGCAGCCACGGTACGAACGCGATCACCCGGGTGCTGCTGGAGACCAGCGACAGCCGTGGCGAGTGGACGACCGTCGGCGTGCACGAGAACATCGTCGACGCCAGCTGGACGGCCCTGGTGGACGCGCTCACCTACGGTCTGGCTCGTTGATCAATCGGTCCGGCTCGTTGAGGACCTGGAAGAGCACGTGGTCACGCCACTCGCCGGCGATCTTCAGGTAGCGAGGGGCCAGACCGAACCGGGTGAAGCCGTTGCGTTCGAGGACCCGCTGCGACCGTACGTTGTGGGTGAGCGTGCCGGCTTCCACCCGGTGCAGGCCGTGCTCGGTGAAGGCGGACCGCAGGACCGCGGCCACCGCCGCGGTCGCCACCCCGCGGCCCGACATCTCCTCGGCCACCCAGTAACCGAGGCTGGCCGAGAGGAACGGGCCGCGGACCACGTTGGAGAGGTTCACCCGGCCGGCGATGCGGCCGTCCACGACGATGACGTACGGCAGCGCGGTGGGCTGCCGCAGCAGGTCGGTGATGATCTTCCGCTGGCCGGCCTCGGTCCAGTAGCTGTCCTCCCGGATCGGGTCCCACGGCGCGAGATAGTCCCGGTTGGCGGTGAGCAGGGCCGCGAGGTCGGCGGCGTCGTCCGCCCGGACCGGCCGGATCGCGGTCCTGAGTGCTCCGGAAGGGATCGCGGTCATGACTGCTCCGGAAGGGTGAGGGCCGCGATCACGGCACGATGGTCGGAACCGGTCACGTCGTGCACGCTCAGGTCCTGGATCCCGATCCGCTCGTCGGCCAGCACGTGATCGATCGTCACCGGTGGGATCAGATCGCCGTCGTACGGTCCCCAGGTGCCGATCAACCCGCTGCCGAGGGTCGCCGCCGCATCCCGGTAACCCGTCTTGATCAGGTTGCGCAGCAGCTTGTGGTCGAGCGTCGCGTTGAAGTCGCCGAGCAGGATCCGCGGCAGCCCGTCCGGGTCGGCGGGCGGTTCCTGCCGCAGGTCCGAACTCCAGCCCGGGATCGAGGCCGGCACCGCCGGTGCCAGCGGGTGCGCCGACTCCACGAGCACCGGCGTCGCGCCCGGTACCCGTACCGTCGCATGGGATTGCAGGAAGCCGGCGCCGGTCCGCTCGGTGCCCGCGTCGGTGATCGGGTACCGGGAGTACAGCCCGGAACCGCTGGCGCCGGGCTCCGCGCCCACCTCGCGGTGCGGCAGGAGCCGATCGAGGCCGGCGGCGGTCAGCGCGGCCTGCGCCGGCTCGGTCAGCTCCTGGAACGCCAGGATCGCCACGTCGTTGTCCCGGACCAGGCGCACCACCGCGTCCGGGTCGGCGCCGCCGAAGAGCAGGTTCGCCGTCATCACCCGTACCTCGACGCCCTGCGCCGGACCCCGGCCGACATCCGGGAGGGCACGCGGCAGCACGCACATCGCGAGACCGAAAGCGGTCAGGACAGCGACGGCAGCGGCGGCCCAGCGCCGGACGATCAGCGCGAGCAGGGCGGGAATCAGGGCCCAGGCGGCAACGTACGGGGTGAACGCGATCAGTTGCACCCCACGGCCTTGCTCGAACCCGAACGCCCGGACCAGGAACCAGATCGCGGCCGGCGTCACCAGCAGCCAGGTCAGCACGGTCCGCGGGATGCGGCGGCGGTGATGTGCCGGGCGCGTCTCGGCCGGCGCGTCGGTGATCGTCATGGCGCGACGTTAACCGGCGTCCGCCAGGGGCCGTGGACCCCTGGCGGACACCGCCTCAGATCTCGCTGTCGACCAGCTCGCCGAACTCGGCCAGATCCTCGCGGATGACCGCGGCGTCACCCTCCACGACCAGGGTGAGACCGTCCACCGCCAGGTGCCGGGCGGCCGCCTCGGAAACCTGCTCCACGGTCGCCTCCAGGTATTCGCGGCGCAGCGTCTCGTAGTAGTCGTCCGGCAGCCCGTGCACCACCAGACCGGCCAGCGCGCCGGCGATCGCACCGGGCGTCTGCATCTCGACCGAGAGCTGACCGGCGCGCCAGGACCGCGCCACCTCCAGCTCCGCCTCGGTCACACCCTCCCGCTGGGTCCGGGCGATCTCGCCGAGCGTGTCCGCGACGGCCGGGCCGGTCACCGCGGTTTGCACCCCGGCGGCCACCTCGAACCGGCCGGCCCGGCGGGTCATCGCGTACGACCCGCGGATGCCGTAGGTGTACCCCTTCACCTCGCGGATCAGGTGATTGAGCCGGGACGTGAACGCGCCACCCAGCACCGTCGCCGCCAGGGTCATCGCCACGTAATCGGGTGCCGCCCGCTCCGGTGCGCGGTGCCCGATGCGCAGCGTCGACTGCACCGAACCGGGCCGGTCCACCAGGACCGTGCGCCGGCTCCCCGGCACCGGCACGCCGAGGGGGCCCTCCGGCGTGAGCGGCTTACCCGAGGTGCCGGCGAACGCCGCCTCGGCCAGCGCGTCCAGGTCCAGCGCGTTCAGGTCTCCGGCGACCAGCAGCACGCCGGGCCGCAGCATCCACGCCTCGTGGAAGGCGAGCACGTCGTCGACGGTCACGGCGGCCACCGACGCCGGGTCGCCGTGCAGTGGCCGGCGGTACCGGCCGTCCGCGCCGAACAGGGCCTCCCGCAGTGCCGCGTCGGCACGCGGCCCGGGCTGCGCCCAATCCATCCGCAGGGCGGTCACCTCGTCGTCGCGCACTCGCGCCACATCCGCCGGGTCGAGCCGGGGCGTGCGCGCGGCCTCGGCGGCCAGGCGCACGGCGTCGGTCAGCATCGGCGCCGCCGCCGAGACACCCACCCGGAACGCGTCCCAGTCGACCGACGGCGCGAGTTCGGCGCCCAAACCCTCCAGAGCCAGGGCGTACGCCGCCGAATCGCGCTTGCGGGTGCCCTCCTCCAAAGACTTCGCCAGCACCGTGGCGGTGCCTTCGCGGCCCTCGGCCTCCCGGGCGGCGCTCGCGTCGAGCAGCAGCACCGCGCTGGCCAGAATCTGGCCGGGCAGGTGGGCAGCGATCACGGTGCCGCCGTGCTTCGACAGGCGGCGGACGGCCGGGAACGCGTAAGGCCGGGCCGCGCCGGTGCCGGGCCGTTCGGTGATGAGGGTCATGCCTGTTCTCCCGGGATGTAGGTCAGGGTGACGCGGGACTCCGGTCGCAGCGTCTCCGCCGCTGCCTTCGCGATGTCCTGTGCGGTGACGGCGAGCCAGCGGGACAGCCGGTCCGCAGCGGCGGCCGGGTCACCGAACTGGGTCGCGTACCGCCCGAGAGTGTCGGCGCGGCCGCCGGCCGTGGACACCTGCCGCCACCACGCGGTGGTGAGCAGCGCCTTCGCCCGGTTCAGCTCCTCGTCGGTGACCGGCTCGTCGATCAGGCTCCGCACCACGTCGGCGAGGCCCTCCTGAAGGGTCTCCAGGGCGACGCCGTCCTTCGCGGTGGCGGTGATGATCAGCGGGGCGGGGGCGTGCGCGAGATCGACACCGTACGACCCGATGTAGTCGGGCTGGGCGATCCGGGCACCGTCGGCGAGCCGCTGGTACAGCCGGCTGCCCCGGCCGCTGCCGAGAACCGTCGCCAGCACGGTGACGGCGTCGTACCCGGGAGTGCCGAACGGGTACGTCCGGTGGGACAGGTAGATCCGCGGCGCCGGTACGTCGGCGGTCACCGTCTCCACGGCCGGCTCGGTGGCCGGGCCGGGCAGGTTGCCGTCCGGTGCCGGCGGGATGTCCGGCACCGCCGCGATCCCGCCGAAGTACTTCTCGGCCAGCGCGAACACCTCGGCCGGTGTGGTGTCGCCGACAACCGTGAGCACGCAGTTGTTCGGCGCGTAGTACTGCTGGTGGAACGCCTGGAAGGTCTCCAGGGAAGCAGCGTTCAGGTCCTCCATCGACCCGATCGTGGCGTGATGGTACGGGTGCCCGGCCGGGTAGAGCAGAGGCAGCAGGCGCAGCCAGGCGTCGCCGTACGGCACGTTCTCGTACCGCTGGCGCCTCTCGTTCTTGACCACCTCGCGCTGGTTGTCGAGCGTCTCCTGGGTGAGCGCCGGGACCAGACCGCCCATCCGGTCCGCCTCCAGCCAGAGCGCCAGCTCCAGGTGCTCGGACGGCATCGTCTCGAAGTAGTTCGTCCGGTCCGGGTTGGTGGTGGCGTTGAGTGAGCCACCGTTGCCCTGCACGAGCTTCATGTGCTCGGTCTTCTTCACATGCTGCGAACCCTCGAACATCAGGTGCTCGAAGAGGTGCGCGAACCCGGTCTGGCCCGGAGGTTCGTGGCGTGAACCCACGTCGTACCAGAGGTTGACGCAGACGACCGGAGCCGTCCGGTCCTCGCTGACGACGACGCGGAGGCCGTTCGCGAGCCGCGTTGTCTCGATGGGCCACGGGTACCCGGTCGTGTCGACCGGTGCGGTTGGTGACGTCACCCCACCAATCTTGCACCGTCCCGGACCCATCGATAACCGCGTGGCGCATGATCGTGGTCGGTGCGATGCTTTACCCGTGCCGGACGACCTACGCGTGAACGACCGCCTGACCATCCCCGCGGCCGAGCTCGCGTGGCGCTTCTCCCGCTCCAGCGGCCCCGGTGGCCAGGGCGTCAACACCACCGACTCGCGCGTCGAGCTGTCCTGGAACCTGCTCGCCTCCGACGTCCTGCCGCCCGCGCTGAAGGAACGCGCGGTGGAGCGGCTCGGCAACCGGCTCGTCGACGGCGTGCTTACCGTCACCGCGTCCGAGCACCGCTCCCAGCTCCGCAACCGGGAGGCCGCCGAGGCCCGGCTCGCCATGCGGGTCGGCGAGGCCGTCGCACCCCCGCCCCGTCAGCGCCGCCCGACCAAGCCGTCGCGGGGCTCGGTGGAACGCCGGATCGGCGAGAAGAAACGGCGCGCCCAGATCAAACGCAACCGCCGCCCCGACATGGACTGAGCCCGGCCGTCCGGCCGGGCTCAGTTGGTGCTGCGCTGATCGGTGCCGGTGCCGGTGCCGGTGCTGGCGCTGGCGCTGGTGCTGGTCAGCGCTGGTTGAACGGGGCCACCGCCTCGCGGTTCTGGGCGGCCGTGTCCGGGCCGAGCAGCTCCTCGCAGACCCGGATCAGGCGGCTGCGCAGGCCGGCAGCCCGGCGGGCCAGCTCGCGCTGGCGTGCCACGTACTCCGCCTTGCCCTCCGCGGTCTCGATCTTCACCGGCGGGTGACCATAGGAGGCCAGGTCGTAGGGGCTGGCCTGCATGTCCAGCAGCCGGATCTCGCCGGCCAGGGCGAAACAGTCAAGCGCGAGCGCGCCGGGGACCGCGGGACCCAGTTTCTGCGCCCACTTGTGCACGTCCATCGCGGCGTGCAGGCAGCCGGGCTGGTCGAGGTCGACCTGGGTGGCGCGGGTCGGCTGGAGCCGGTTGAGGCCGACCGCCTCGGGCGTGAAGAAGCGGAACGCGTCGAAGTGCGTGCAGCGGATCGTGTGCTGCTCCACCACCCGGTCGGTCTCCTCCTGGCCGAGCCGCAGCGGCAGGTCGTGCCGGTGCTCCGGATCGCGGTAGACCATCGCCCACTCGTGCAGCCCGAAGCAGCCGGAGAAGACCGGGCGGGAGGCGGTCGCGGTGAGCAGGCCGTGGATGTATCGCACGCTCTCGCCGCGGGCGTGCAGGAACGCGTCCTGGTCGAGCGTGACGACGCCGTCCGGCTGGGTGACGTAGAACTTCCACCCCGCATGCTCGGCCACGCCGTCCGGCGCCGGGGACAGGCCCGCGCCCACACCGGGGTGCCAGCGGCGCAGCACCGACGGGCGGGTCCCGTAGTAGTCGTAGAGGAAATCCTCTATCGCGTGCTTCTCGCCCTGCGCGCGTCGGTCACGGTGGGCCGCGGTCATCTGGTCGGCGCGCTCGGCGTGCGCCCGGGCGAGGGGTATCCAGGTGACCGAGGGCAGCGTGGTGGTGAGTGCCCTCACCTGCTTGATCCCCATCGCACCAATGTATATAGCCAAGGCGATCAACACGATCACCGTTTGGCGCGAATGAGTTCCGCCACCACGGAACCTCCGTCGTCATCGACGCCTGTCGCCGTATTGTTGCTCGAGTATGTAGCACCTGTGCTGCACCTCTTATAGGGTTCTGGACATCACGGAGGTGGTGCTGGTGAAAGACTCGATTCCGGACGCGACATGCCGAGCGGCAGCCCGGTCGTCGAGGTTCGCGACCTGAGGATGAGTTGCGGGCCCGAGGAGGTGCGTGCCAAGGCCGGGCCGACGGCATGACCGGCCACCTGGTCAGCTACCCGATCACGGCCCTGCCCGGCCGGCTTCAGGGCGTGGCGCAGGCCTTCACAATGTATTGGCTAGGGTTGGGCTGCGATCCGTCTTCCTGCCGGATGCGCTGGTGGTCGCCGAATTCGGCGGCTCCGGGCGGCAATTTCAGGCGTTCGTGGTGCTGGGCGTCTGGTCGGCGGCCGGACTGGCGCTCGCCCCGGCTTCCTGCGGCGGATGGCGCGGCGGGAGTCCGGTTCCGCGGTCGCGGCCCGTCGTGAGCGGGCGATGACAGGCATGGCCGTTTGAGGGAGCGATGGGCAGCGAGGTCACGTTCAACCGCATCGCGATGCTGCGCGCCGAGCGGGGAATCACGCGGCGCCAGCTCGCCGACGCCCTCGGCGTGCACTACCAGACGGTCGGCTACCTGGAGCGCGGCGAGTTCAGCCCCAGCCTGCACCTGGCCCTGCGCATCTCCGAGCACTTCGGCGTGCCGATCGAGGTCGTCTTCTCCCTGCACCCGTTCCCCCGGCTCGGCGCGGAGTCCGGCGAGAACTCCCGCTCAGCCTGACCGCCTCCGCACCCCCGCCGCGCAGGCCCGCCTGCGCTGGGCTGCGCCGCGCCGGCCCGTGTGTGCTGGGCTTTATCGGGCCGGCTCGCCTGGGTGGCGCTTCGCCGCGCCGCCGTTTCCGCGGCACTTCACCCGTTGCCCGCGATCGTCGTCCAGCCGGTACCGTCCGCGCACGGGCCCTGTTCCCCTCTGGCAGCGGTGGTGTCGGCCGGGCCATGCATGGCGGGATGTTGATCTGCTAGCGATGCGAAATCGCGGTTTCAGGCCCATGATCACAGCGATTTCGTAGCGCTAGCAGATCAACAACGCCGCGCGGACGCAATGCAGCGGATCTCCGGCTGCCGGCGGCGACCTCAGAAGGGACTATCCGGACTTATTCGCCGACCCAAGCGAACCCACAACCCCGCACTCATCCGGCCTGGCCCCGCCGCCGCATCGACATCCTGCACGCCATGCTCCCTCCTGAACTCCTTAACCCCACAAACCGTCATAAAACACGCTCCCCGCGACAAACCATTCGGACACCACCCGGCGACGCGCACTGCGGGGTGGAGCGGGTCGGGGCGTGCGCTGGGGGGTGGGTCGGAACAGCGACATGCGCGGGGGTGGCCGGCGTTCGTGGGGGTGGGCCGGAGCAGCGGCGTGCGCTGGGCGGTGGGCCGGAACAGTGCCGTGCGCTGCGCGGGTGGGCCGGAACAGCGGCGTGCGCTGCGCGGGTGGGCCGGAACAGTGCCGTGCGCTGCGCGGGTGGGCCGGAACGGCGGTGGGTGCCGGCCGGGGATGGTGCGCGGCGTGAGTTGCGGCACCCCCTTGCCCGGTCGCTCGGGGGCGGGCGGCGGCAGTGGGCGCGGGGTCGGCGGGTGCGGCGTAGATTTCGAGGGAATCTGCGTTCCTAGAGATGGGGTTACCGTGCGTTTCGCCCGCTTTGTTCATGCCGGTGGAGTTTCGTTCGGCGTCGTCGAGGGCGACGGCTCCTCAGGCCTTACGGTGGCCGAGATCAACAGCCTGCCGTTCGAGGAGGTGCGTCTCACCGGGCAGCGCTGGGCGCTCGCCGATGTGCGCCTGCTCGCGCCGATCTTCTCCAGCAAGGTGATCGGTATCGGTCGCAACTACGCCGACCACGCGGCCGAGCTGGGCAACGAGGTGCCCAAGGAGCCGCTGATCTTCATCAAGCCGTCGACCTCGGTGATCGGGCCGAACGACGCCATCCGGATCCCCAGCGTCACCCAGCAGGTCGAGGAGGAGGCCGAGCTCGCCGTCGTGATCGGTGCGACAGGTGCCCGCCGGGTCGACCGGGCCGGCGCCGAGAAGGCGATCTTCGGGTACACGTGTGGCAACGACGTCACCGCCCGTGACCTGCAGCGTAAGGACCCGCAGTGGACGCGGGCCAAGGGCTTCGACTCGTTCTGCCCGATCGGCCCGTGGATCGTGACCGGCCTGGACGTCAGCGACATCGAGGTCCGCTGCGAGGTCGGCCGCGACCCGGAGAACATGGAGGTGCGGCAGATCGGGCGTACCAAGGACATGGTCTTCGACATCCCGAGCCTGATCTCGTACGTGTCCCACGTCATGACCCTGCTGCCGGGCGACATCATCCTCACCGGGACCCCGGCCGGCGTCAGCCAGATCGTGCCCGGTGACACCGTGTCGGTGAGCGTCCAGGGCATCGGCGAACTGCGGAACCCGGTCGTCGCCCTCGACTGATCATCCAGGCCCGGCCTGCCGGCCCGGTTCGGCCTGCCGGCCCGGTTCGGCCTGCCGGCCGGGCTGGACTGATCGTTCGATCCCGTCCAGGAGCAGATTCAGGCCGTACTCGAAAGCGCCCTGGGTCTGCTCCTCCGCGCTGTGGAAGCCGCCCGCGTTCCACAGCGTGGTCATCGCCGGGTGCGCCTCCACGTCGAACCAGCGCTCCCACAGCTCGTTGCGCTCCAGCCACCAGGACTCGGTGGACTGCCCGCTCGTCGAGCGCAGCCGGGCGTCCTCGGCATCCTCGCGCGCGAAGGCGTAGACGAAAGCGGTGATCGCCAGTGCCGCCCGGTTGACCCGCTCGACCGGCAGCCCCAGGGCGGCGACGGCGGCGATCATGAATTCCCGCTCGGCGAGCATGCCCGGCCCGAGCGGCGGCCGGACCAGCGAGACGTCCGTAAGCCAGGGATGGGCGACATGCATGGCGCGCGTACGCCCGGCGAAGTCCGCCACTTTCGCCCGAAAATCCGCCTCCGGGTCGTGGGTCAGGCCGCGCGCCGCGAGCACCTCGTCCACCATCAGATCGATCAGGTCGGCGCGGGACGGCACGTACGTGTAGAGCGTCATCGTCGCGACCCCGAGATCCGCCGCCACCCGGGCCATCGATGCCGCTTCCAGCCCGTCCGCGTCCGCGATCCGGATCCCGGCCGTCACCACCGCGTCGACGCTGAGCCGCGGCGGCCGTCCGGTGGTCCGGCGCGCCGGCTGGGTGTGCCGCCAGAGCAACGGAAGGATGCGGCCGCTGAAATTCGCCATGATTCCGTATACCCTACGGGAACAGTTTCCGTAGGGGGTACGAGAATGAAGATCTTGGTGACGGGGGCCACCGGCAGCGTGGGCCGCATGGTCGTCGACGAACTCCTCGCTCGCGGCGCCACCGACATCCGCGCACTCACCGTGGACCCGGCGAGAGCCGCCCTGCCCGACGGTGTCGAGGTGGTGCGCGGTTTCGTCGGGCGTCCCGCGACCCTGCCCGCCGCCCTCGCGGGCGTCGACCGGATGTATTTGGCGCCGCACCCCGCCACCGCCCATCAGGCGTGCCGGCTTGCTGCCGAGGCGGGCGTACGGCTGATCGTCGACATGGCGGGCACGAAAGGGGACCACTGGCAGGCCGTCGAGGACGGGGTGGAGGCGTCCGGGGTGCCGTACGTGCACCTGGAGCCCGGCGAGTTCATGACCAACGCGGACATCTGGGCGTCCCAGATCCGGGCCGGTGACGTGGTGAAGGACGCGTACCCGGATTCGGTGAACGCGCCGATCGCCCTGGAGGACATCGCCGCGGTGGCCGCCCACGTGTTGCTGGCCGACGGGCATGCCGGCCGGTCCTACGAGCTGACCGGACCTGAGGCGCTCACCCGGCGGCAGCGCGTCGAGGCGATCGGGCGGGCGCTGGGCCGCCCGCTGACCTACGTCGAGCTGACCGGCGACGAGGCGAGCGAGCACTTCACTTCGATCATGGGGGAGTACGGGGACTGGTACCTCGAAGGACAGGCCCAGCTCGCGCAGCACCCGCAGGCCGCGGTATCCACCGTCGCCGATCTTCTGGGCCGCCCGGCGATGGCCTACGAAGAGTGGGCACGCCGTCACTCGGACCTGTTTCGGTAACCCGATTTGGCGCGCCGGGTGGGCTCAGGTAAAGTTCTCCACGGCTCGGCAAGCCGGGCCAAATGGGGTATGGGGTAATTGGCAGCCCGACTGATTCTGGTTCAGTTAGTCTAGGTTCGAGTCCTGGTACCCCAGCGCTACCGCTTCCCGTCCGGGAAGGTGGCGCTGGATCTGAGAAGGTTCGGCGCACACGCCCGGGCGTGTAGCGGCAGTACTGGAAGTTCTGGTCCCGTCGTCTAGCGGCCTAGGACGCCGCCCTCTCAAGGCGGTAGCGAGGGTTCGAATCCCTTCGGGACTACAGCGAAAACGGCCCGCATCATGAAGATGCGGGCCGTTTTTTCATGCCCGAGCCGGCGTCCGCGGGAGTCGGGCGGTCGTGCTGGGCGGGCCGGGAAGGGCTGGGCGGCCGATTTCTGGTCGGGGAGTGGCCCTGATAGAGTTCAGCGCGCCGCTCGGGGAGAACGAAAACCCGGCGGCAGGGGTCCCGTCGTCTAGCGGCCTAGGACGCCGCCCTCTCAAGGCGGTAGCGAGGGTTCGAATCCCTTCGGGACTACCAGCGAGAACGGCCCGCATCGTGATGATGCGGGCCGTTTCGCATTCCGGCGAAGCGATCAGGCCCGGCCAAGCGACCAGGCACGGCCGGAGCACGGCAGGATGGCGGGGATGAGTGACATCACAGTGCGGCGGGTGAATCACGGATGGTTCGTCCGGCCGGCGGAGGAGACCGGCACCGGGCGGCCCCGGGTGGAGCCCACCCTCGGCTACCTCGTCGACCACCCGGAGGGTCACCTGCTGATCGACACCGGCATGGGGAGCCATCCCGACGTCGACGCCCACTACCGGCCGCACCGGATCCCCCTGAGTGCGGCGCTCGTGGAGGCGGGCAGCAGCCGGAGCGAGATCCGGTACGTGGTGAACTGTCATCTCCACTTCGACCACTGCGGCGGCAACCCGGAGCTGGCACCGGTCCCGGTCTTCACTCAGCGGACGGAGCTCCACACCGCCCGCACGGTGACCGACCACACACTGCCGGAGCTGATCGAGAACGGACGCTACGAGGAGCTGGACGGTGAGGCCGAGATCCTGCCGGGCGTCCTCGTCGTGCCGACGCCGGGTCACACGGCGGGCCATCAGTCGGTGGTGGTGGCCACCGGCGACGGAACGGTGATCGTGGCCGGTCAGAGCCACGATCACGCGACCGCCTTCACCGGTGACGTGCTGGGCGCGCGGGCCGGCGTGGGCACCGTGCCGCCGTGGCTGGGCCGGCTGCTGGACCTCGACCCCCGGCGGATCGTCTTCGCGCACGACAACGCCGTCTGGGAGCCCTGAGCAACCGGCCTGTCAGTCGACGGGCCGGCCTGTCAGCGCCCAGTCGAGCACCTCGTCGGCGATCTGCTCCCAGCCACCTGTTCCTGCTCGACGGTGACGCCGATCGAGCGGCGGACCCGCTGACCCGCGGCGTCGTGCCGGTCGGCATGGTCGAGGCGGCCCAGCGTGGCCTCGCTCATCGCGCCGACGAAGTGGACCAGGTCGAGCGCGTGCAGGACACCGGTGCGCCGCGCCGCGGCCTCGGCCCGGTCGAGCAGGGTCAGCCGGGTGGCGTCGTCGCAGAGCACGTTGCTGTAGTTGATGCCGACGACGAACCGCCGGAGCAGGACCTCGTCCGGCAGGGCCGGGTCTGCGATCGCCGTGATCGCCCGGCGCAGGGCGGGTGCGCCCGTCTCGTAGCCGTCCAGTACGAACGCGGCGTATCCGGCGAGCAGCCGGCCGTCCAGGCTGTCCGGGTCGGTGCGGACCAGCCGCGCGGCCTCGGCGGCGACCCAGGTCTCCGCGACGGCGGAGAGGTGTTCGGCGCCGATGGCGTGGTCCACGACCTGCACGGCGGCCCGTCGTGCCTGGACGTGGTCGTCGGCGAAGGCGGCGGCCGCTTCCAGGCAGAGGGCCGGTGCGTCGCGTAGCCCGGTGGGGGCGCCCGTGTTGACAGTGGCGAGAGCCGGGTGAGCAGGGCGGCGGAGCCCAGCACCGGGCCGGCCAGGTGTGCGGGCTCCACGGTGTCCAGCAGCGACAGAGCGCGGGCCGGCGCGCCGGCGGCCATCGCGGCTCCGGCGGCCTCGACCTGCCGGCCGGTGCGGGCCGCCGGATCCGGGCTCAGCTCGGCGGCTCGGTTCAGGAAGGTGGCCCGGGCAAGCGGTGGCGCTCGGGCAGCAGGGGGACCAGCAGGCGGTGCAGGCAGGCGTACGGGAAGCCGGCCTCGGACTCGACACCGCTGATGGTGAGGGACTCGGGGACACGGCTCTGCGCGTACCGCAGGAGGGCGATCTTGCCGACGCCCGCCTCGCCCCGCAGCACCAGGGCCGCGCTGCGTCCGGCTCGCGCCCCCGCGAGCAGCTCGTCCAGCGCCGAACACTCGGGATCGCGCCCGAAGAGCCGATCGTCCCGCCCGATGAGCCGCATGGCGCGCAGCCTATCGGGCGGTGATCGATGTATTACAGACCGGAAAGGCGCTGGCCGGCCCGGACGACGGCCATCGCGTGCCGCTCGCCGGGGCGGCGGCCGAGGCGTTCGATCGGACCGCTTATCGAGATGGAGGCGATCACCCGGCCGGTGCGGTCGCGGATCGGGGCGGAGACGCTCGCCACGCCCGGTTCGCGCTCGGCGACGCTCTGGGCCCAGCCGCGGCGGCGGACCTCGGCCAGGGTGCGGCCGGTGAACTTGCAGCGCGGCAGCAGCGGCATCACCGCCTCGGGCGGTTCCCAGGCGAGCAGGATCTGCGCGGCGGACCCGGCCACCATCGGCAGCACCGAACCGACCGGCACGGTGTCACGCAGGCCGCTGGCGCGTTCGGCCGCGGCCACACAGATCCGTTCGTCGGCGCGGCGCAAGTAGAGTTGCGCGCTCTCCCCGGTCGCGTCCCGCAATGCGGACAGCAGCGGTTCCGCGGCGGTCAGCAGAACGTCCGGGGCGGCGTTCGCCAGCTCGCCCAGACGCGGTCCCGGGCGCCACCGGCCCTGGGTGTCGCGGACCAGCATCCGGTGGATCTCCAACGCCTGTGCCAGGCGATGTGCTGTCGCGCGAGGCAGTTTGGTGCGCTCGACGAGTTCGGCCAGGCTGGCGCCGTCGACACAGGCGGCAAGAATGACCACCGCCTTGTCGAGAACGCCGACACCGCTCATACTGTGTCCCACAAGCCGAAACATACATTCCAGAATTTAGGATGTCCAGATGGTGGGAGTCACTCCCCAGAGCGGGAAACCCAGGACCCTGGCCGAGAAGGTCTGGGATGACCACGTGGTGCGCACGGCCGAGGGTGAGCCGGACCTGCTCTTCATCGACCTGCACCTGCTGCACGAGGTCACCAGCCCGCAGGCGTTCGACGGTCTCCGGATGGCCGGTCGCCCGGTCCGCCGGACCGACCTCACGCTCGCGACGGAGGACCACAACACCCCGACCGGGTACGCGGACCCGTCGTTCAACACCCGCCGCGGCGAGCTTCTCACGATCGCCGACACCGTCTCTCGCACCCAGATCGAGACGCTGCGGAAGAACTGCGCCGAGTTCGGCGTCGAGATCCGTCCCCTGGGCGACGTCAACCAGGGCATCGTGCACGTCATCGGCCCGCAGCTCGGTCTCACCCAGCCGGGCATGACGATCGTCTGTGGTGACTCGCACACCGCCACCCACGGCGCGTTCGGCGCGCTGGCGTTCGGCATCGGCACCAGCGAGGTCGAGCACGTGCTCGCCACCCAGACGCTGCCGCAGGCGAAGCCGAAGACGATGGCTGTCACAGTCGTCGGCGAGCTGCGCCCCGGCGTCTCGGCCAAGGACCTGATCCTCGCCCTGATCACGCAGACCGGCACCGGCGGCGGCAACGGCCACATCGTGGAGTACCGCGGTGAGGCCATCCGCAAGCTCTCCATGGAGGGCCGGATGACCATCTGCAACATGTCGATCGAGTGGGGCGCCAAGGCCGGCATGATCGCGCCGGACGAGACCACGTTCGCGTACCTGAAGGGCCGCGAGCACGCGCCCAAGGGTGCCGACTGGGACGCCGCCGTGGCGTACTGGAACACCCTCGCCACCGACTCCGGCGCCGAGTACGACACCGAGATCATCCTCGACGCGTCGCAGATCAGCCCGTTCATCACCTGGGGCACCAACCCGGGTCAGGGCGCCGCCCTGGACAGTGTGGTGCCCAGCCCCGAGGACTTCCTGGACGAGGTGGAGCGCGGCGCCGCCCGGCGGGCCCTGGAGTACATGGACCTGACGCCCGGCACCCCGTTCCGCGACGTCCCGGTGGACGTGGTCTTCGTCGGCTCGTGCACCAACGGCCGGCTGGAGGACCTGCGCGCCGCGGCCGAGGTGATCCAGGGGCACAAGGTGCACGACGGCGTCCGGATGATGATCGTGCCGGGCTCCTACCAGGTCCGCGAGCAGGCCGAGGCCGAGGGCCTCGACAAGATCTTCAAGGAGGCCGGTGCCGAGTGGCGGTTCGCCGGCTGCTCGATGTGCCTGGGCATGAACCCGGACACGCTCAGCCCCGGCCAGCGGGCCGCCTCCACCTCCAACCGCAACTTCGAGGGCCGGCAGGGCAAGGGCGGGCGTACCCACCTGGTCTCGCCGCAGGTCGCCGCCGCCACCGCCGTGGTGGGCAGGCTGGCCGCCCCCGCCGACCTCTGAGCAGGGAAGACTGACCATGGACAAGTTCGTCGCACATAGCGGCAAAATCATGCCGCTGCGCCGCTCCGATGTGGACACCGACCAGATCATCCCGGCGGTCTACCTGAAGCGGGTCACCCGGACCGGCTTCGAGGACGGCCTCTTCAGCGCCTGGCGCGAGGACCCGGGGTTCGTCCTGCACAACCCGGCACACGCCGGCGCCACCATCCTGGTGGCCGGCCCCAACTTCGGCACCGGCTCGTCCCGGCAGCACGCCGTCTGGGCGCTGCGTGACTGGGGTTTCAAGGCCGTCATCGCCTCCCGGTTCGGCGACATCTTCCGGGGCAACGCCCTCAAGGAGGGCCTGCTGCCCATCCAGCTCGACCAGAAAATCGTCGAGAGCCTCTGGGACCTCGCGGAGAGCGAGCCGGAAAAGCAGATCACCGTCGACCTGGACGGCCGTGTGGTACGCGTCGACGATGCCGCCTACGGCTTCCCGATCGACGATTTCAGCCGGTGGCGCCTGATGGAGGGTCTCGACGACATCGGACTGACTCTGCGACACGAAGAGGCGATTACCGCGTACGAGAAGGACCGCCCCGCTTTCAAGCCGGTCGTCGTCCTTTAGTCCCCGCAACGAATTCGCCCCGGCCGGGTCTCCCCGCCGGGGCGAATTCGTTGGGACACAACGGCTTTTTTGCGGCGAATGTTTGTGTCTCCAGGTCACAGGGCATACCGTGCGCGCAGAATGGCCCGTGACGGGCCAGTTCTCACGTCCGGGAGGAAAACCGTGAACAAGGCCGAGCTCATCGAGGCGCTCGCCGTTCGGCTGGGTGACAAGAAGGTCGCGACCCAGGCGTTGGAAGCGTTCATCAACGAGGTGCAGAACGCGGTCGCCAAGGGCGACAAGGTGGCCCTCACCGGCTTCGGCTCTTTCGAGAAGCGAGCGCGCAATGCGCGTACCGCGCGGAATCCCCGAACCGGTGAGCCGGTAAAGGTCAAGAAGACGTCGGTCGCAGCGTTCAAACCGGGAAGCACGTTCCGGGAGTTGGTGGCGAGCGGCAAGCCGGCGAAGGCCGCCACCGCGTCCAAGAGCACCGCGGCGAAGAAGACGACAACTGCCAAGGCGACGCCGGCGAAGAGCGCGGCGGCGACCAAGGCGACGGCGACTGCTACGAAGGCGACTGCCACCAAGACGGCCGCTACCAAGGCGACTGCCACCAAGGCGACCGCGACCAAGTCGGCGGCGAAGAAGACGACCGCCGCCAAGGCCGCGCCGGCACAGACGACCGCGGCCAAGTCCACTGCCGCCAAGTCCACTGCCGCCAAGTCGGCGGCGGCGAAGTCGGCGGCTGCCAAGTCCACGGCGGCGAAGTCCACGGCGGCCACCAAGTCCACGGCGGCGAAGTCCACGGCGGCCAAGAAGACGGCTGCCACCAAGTCGACCGCGTCCGGTGCTGCCACCGGCGCTGCCGCGAAGAAGACGACGGCCTCGGCGGCCAAGAAGACCACCTCGGCTGCGCCGGCCAAGAAGACCGCACGCAAGACGGCCACTCCGGCAGCGGCGCCGGCCCGGGCCCGTTCCGCGTCGACGCGCAAGGTGCGCTGACGTTCCACGTTCCGCCGAAGGCGTCCACCGCTGGGTGGACGCCTTTCGCGTTCCGGCACGCGCCCGCCCGCGGAGCCCTACGGTCCGGGCATGGAACGCCTATCGGCGCCGCGCGGCGTGGTCGCGCGCTCGACGCTCGCCGCGGCCCTGTTCGTGGTCGCCGTCCTGCCCGGGTGGACACTCGGCGACCTGGCCGAGAGCTGGACCGGCCAGCCGGTGCTGGACTGGCTGATCACCTGCGGCTGGTCCGGCCTCGCCGTGTCCGTGCTCGCGCCCTGGTGCTCGCACCGGCGGCGGGACGGCTGGCTCGGCGCCGTCCCGCTCTACGGCTGGTATCTGCTCGGCATCCTCAGCTGGCGGCTCGCCCTGCTGCCGTACCGGGACTGGGAACCGCGCCGCGACGAGCTGTGGCAGGCCCGCTGGCTTACCGGCGACCTGCTCGGTTACTGGCGCGCGGACCCACCGGCGGCCCGCCGCCTCACGGCCGGGCGGCGCCCGGCAGTCGTTCGCCGGACCAGGTGAGCGGCCGCGGGGTCACAGCCGGGAAGCGCCGAGCAGCCGTTCGCCGGACCTGGTGAGCGGGCGCCGGGTCACAGCCGGGAAGCGCCCAGCAGCCGTTCGCCGGACCAGGTGAGCAGCCAGCCGTCGCCCTTGCGCGTCTTGAACCGCTCGTGGTCCTCCTCGCCGTGCAACGCGGCCAGCAACTGCGGCATGACCTTGCCTTGACTGCACACCACGACCCGGCCGTCCCGCCGCAACTGCGCGAGCCGCGACTGGGCAGCCGTCAGCCGGGCCTGCAGTCCCGTCGACTCGGACGGCTCGGCGAACGCGCCGTCCAGGATGATCGGCTGGGCGCCGAGCGCGGCCGCCAGCGGCTCCAGCGTCTGCGAGCAGCGCAGCGGCGGCGCGGCGATCAGCCGGCGCGGCCGGAACGAGGTCAGTTGCGCGGCGATCCGGTCGGCCTGTTTGGCGCCCTCCGGGTCGATCGGGCGCAGCGCGTCCGGCCCGTGCCACTTCTTCCGCTCGCCGGCGTGTGCGTGCCGGACCAGCGCCACCACCGCGGTCACCGGCGGCAGGCCGGCCACATGGTCCAGCAAGTCCCGCTCGTCGGCGTAGGTGAGCCGCTCCCGGGCCTCGGCGAGCGGCAGCCAGACGACCTCGTCGACCTCGTCGACGTCCTGCACCGGACCGCCGTTGCCGGCCAGCATCAGCCAGTACGCCACGTTCTTGGCCCGGCCGTCGGGCAGCACGTAGTCCACGTCGGGCAGCCGCAGCTGCGGGATCCCGGGGATGCCGGTCTCCTCCTCGACCTCGCGCAGCGCGCCGAGCAGCGGGTTCTCGCCCGGGGTCAGCTTGCCCTTGGGCAGGCTCCAGTCGTCGTAGCGCGGGCGGTGCACCAGGCACACCTCGACGCCGTCCGCGGCGGGGCGGTGCAGCACCCCGCCGGCGGCAAGCTCCGTACCCGTCATCAGCTCTTCTTGGTGACGCGACGGAGCAGGGCCTCCTGGAGGTGGACCTGCGGGCGGCCGGGCGTGCCGGCGTTGCGGTGCCAGTTGCCGTCGCCGTCCAGGTCCCAGCCCTCGGTCTGGTCCCGCATCGACAGCTCGAGGACGTTGCGCATCTCCTCGCGGGCCGACGTGAGGGTGACCCGGACCAGTGCCTCCACCCGGCGGTCCAGGTTGCGGTGCATCAGGTCGGCCGAGCCCATCCAGTACTCCGCGTCCGGGCCGGGGCCGAACCGGAAGATCCGGCTGTGCTCCAGGAACCGGCCGACGATCGAGCGCACCCGGATGTTCTCCGACATGCCCGGCACACCAGGCCGCAGCGCGCACATCCCGCGGATCACCAGGTCGACCTTCACACCGTCCTGAGAGGCCCGGTAGAGGGCGTCGATGGTCTCCTCGTCCACCAGCGAGTTCACCTTGATCTGCACCAGGGCCTCGCCACCGGCACGGGCGATCCGGGCCTGCTCCTCGATCCGCTCGACGAGGCCCTTGCGGACGCCGTGCGGCGCGACGAGCAGCCGCCGGAACGTGGTCTGCCGGCTGTACCCGGTCAGGACGTTGAACAGGTCGGTGACGTCCGCCCCCACCTCGGGGTCGGCGGTCAGCATGCCGAAGTCCTCGTAGAGCCGGGCGGTCTTCGGGTGGTAGTTGCCGGTGCCGATGTGGCAGTAGCGGCGGATCTGGTTGCCCTCCTGCCGGACGACGAGCGCCGTCTTGCAGTGCGTCTTGAGGCCGACCAGGCCGTAGACCACGTGGCAGCCGGCGCGTTCCAGGGTGCGCGCCCAGGCGATGTTCGCCACCTCGTCGAAGCGGGCCTTCACTTCGACCAGGACCACCACCTGCTTGCCCGCCGCGGCCGCGTCGACCAGGGCGTCCACGATCGGTGAGTCGCCGGACGTCCGGTAGAGCGTCTGCTTGATGGCCAGCACGTTGGGGTCGGCCGCGGCCTGCTCGATGAACCGCTGCACGCTCGTGGAGAACGAGTGGTACGGGTGGTGGACCAGGATGTCCGACTCACGAAGGCGGTTGAAGACGCTGCGCGGCACCTCCCCGTCCGCCAGGTGCGGATGGGTCGCCGGTACAAAAGGGCGGTCCTTGAGGTCATCCCGGTCGCATTCGCCGAAGACCTGCCAGAGTGCCGACAGGTCGAGCAGGCCGGGCACCCGCAGCACGTCGTGACTGTCCATGTCGAGCTCGCGGACGATCAGGTCGAGCACGTGATCGCTGATGGAGGCGGCCACCTCGAGCCGGACCGGCGGGCCGAACCGGCGCTGCGCGATCTCCCGCTCCAGGGCCTGCAGCAGGTCCTCGTCACGGTCCTCGTCAACCTCCAGCTCGGCGTTGCGGGTCACCCGGAACGCGTGCACCTCCAGGATCTGCATGCCCGGGAAGAGCTGGTCGAGGTGGTTGGCGATGAGCTCCTCGATCGGCAGGAACCGGACGCCCCGGCTGTCGTTCTGCACGGTCACGAAGCGCGACACGTTGTTCGGCACCTTGATCCGGGCGAACAGTTCCGGCGCGTCGCCGTCCGGGTAGCGCAGGGCCACCGCGAGGTTGAGCGAGCGGCTGGAGATGTACGGGAACGGGTGCGCCGGGTCGACCGCGAGGGGCGTGAGCACCGGGAAGACCTGCTCGCGGAAGAAGGTGCGCAGCCGGCCCTGCTCGGGCGCGTCCAGCTCCTTCCAGCTGACCACCTCGATGCTCTCCGCGGCCAGTTTCGGCCGGACCTCGTCGGCGAAGCAGGCGGCGTGCCGGGTGACCAGGTCGGCGGTGCGCTCGCTGATCATCTCGATCTGGTGGCGCAGCGGGGAGCGGTCACCGCCGCGGACCGGCAGGCCGGCGCTGAGCCGCCGCTTCAGGCCGGCGACCCGGACCATGAAGAACTCGTCCAGGTTGCTCGCGAAGATCGCCAGGAACTTGGCCCGCTCCAGCAGCGGGGTGCCGGGGTCCTCGGCCAGTGCGAGCACCCGGGCGTTGAAGTCGAGCCAGGACAGCTCCCGGTTCAGGAAGCGGTCGTCGGGCAGGTGGTAGCGGTCGTCCGGAACGGTCTCGGCGGCATCGTCGTCGCCGTCCTCGTCGAACGCCTCCACGGCCTCGTCGGTCACCAACGAGTCGATCTCCACAGCCGCTGCCTCCGGTATCACCAGGACCTCCGCTTCACTGACGTTTTCGGCGGCGGGCTCGACGGCGACAGCCGATTGCGTCTCTCCGCTCTCCGCGATGCGGAGGAAGCGGCCGTTCGGGCCACGCCTACGGTGCTCGGGGGGCCGGGGCGGGGTCTGCATGACCTTATTCTTGCCGCTCCCGGCGAAACGTGAAACGAACTACCGGACGATGGATTCAGACGATCCCGGGAATCCCGACCCGCAGGACCGCCCCGTCCGCGCCGGCCTCGACACTCACCCGTTGACCGAGACGCAGCAGGCGCAAGCCGGAGCGGCCGAACGCCTCCGGTCCGAAGCCCAGTTCAGAGCCGTCGTCGAGGAGCAGCGTGCCGCTGCGGGTGTCCGGGTCGAAGGTCGCGATCGTGCCCTGCATGACCATGCACGTTACCGGTTTCAGGCGGCCGGGGCGCACTGCGTCGTGAGTCCGAGATCACGCAGCAACGCGCAGGTCCGCCGGCCGGCGCCGAGGGCGAGCACCGTGTCCAGGTCGGCGGCGGTGTCCACGTCCTGCCGCAGACCCGGCCAGTCGCCGGTCAGCGGCGCCGCCCCGGACGTGGCGTGGGCCTGTGCGGAACCGGGCCCGAACAGCGGCCGGAGCCGGTCGCCGGGCGGCACGGCCAGCAGCACTGTGCCGGTGCCGTCGGCGTCCGGCACGAAGCTGCGCCCGGTGACCCGCCCCAGCGCCTCGTCCAGGTGGTCCGGGCGTAGCGCGGGCAGGTCGCCGGCGAGCACCGCCCGGTACGCCCCGAGCCCGGCGACGTCGTCGGCACCGGAGCGCAGGGCCGCGTTGAGCCCGCCGCCCGGGTCCGGTGTCACCCGGGCACCGAGCGTGCGGACCGCCGAGGCCACCACCGGGTCGTCGGTCACCACGATCAGTTCGGCCACCGCCGGCGCGGCCAGCACCGCGGCAGCGGTGTCGCGCACCATGGCGAGCGCCAGCTCCGGATGGCGGTCGGCGGGCACGGCGCCACGCAACCGTGTCTTCGCCAGGCCCAGCCGCTTGACCGGGATCACCGCAGTCCACTTCCGCACCGAACCAGTCTGCACGACGCGCCCACCCGCACGTCATCGCCATGATCGCCGCGGGCCGCCAAGCCATGCACGAAGCCGGATATCCGGACCCCTGCCTGGTCACCCGGGTTCTCAGCGGGCATGATTTCGTCGCAGGTGAAACGTGGTGACGGTGCGAGACGTCGCCGACTGACGGACGGGAGATGCCGTGACGCAGCTCAGGCTGGGCTTCTGGCAGCGTGTCGCGGTGATGCTGGTGCTGCCCGTCATGAAGGCGCTGACGACCACGACCTGGGCAGGCCGGGAGAACATCCCGGCGACCGGGCCGGTGATCCTCGTCCCCAACCACGTCTCGCACTTCGACCCCCTGGTGGTGGCGCACTACATCTACCGGTCGAACCGCTGGCCGCGGTTCCTCGGCAAGGCCAGCCTGTGGCGAGTGCCGATCATCGGCTACCTGCTGCGCAAGACCCGGCAGATCCCCGTCGAGCGGGGCAGCGCCGAGGCGGTCAAGTCCCTGCAAGCGCTGATCAACGCCGTGACCGAGGGCGGCGCCGTGGTCATCTACCCGGAGGGCACGACCACCCGGCACCCCGATCTGTGGCCGATGCGGGGCAAGACCGGTGCGGCCCGGCTGGCGCTGCTCACCGGTGCCCCGGTGGTGCCGATCGCCGCCTGGGGCCCACAGGCGATCTTCGATCCGCGTACCAACCGGCTGAAACTGCGGCGTACGCACGTCACCGTCACCGCCGGCCGGCCGATCGACCTCAGTCGCTGGGCCGGCGCCGCCCCGAGCCGGGCGGTGCTGACCGAGATGACCGAGACGATCATGCTTGGTGTCCGGGATCTGCTCGCTGAGATCCGCGACGGCGAACCGCCGGCGCTCTACGACCGGCCCGCACGACGGGCCTCGACCTCGGAGGACGCACCATGAGGGCCGCCGTCATCGGATCCGGAGCCTGGGGCACCGCGTTCGCGAAGGTGCTCGGCGACGCCGGGTCGGAGGTGACCATGTGGGCGCGGCGGGAGGCGGTCGCCGCGGAGATCCGGGAACGGCGCGGCAACGAGGGCTCGCTGCCGGGCGTCCGGCTCGCGGACAGCGTGACCGGCACCACCGACCTGGCCGAGGCCGTGTCCGGCGCCGAACTGATCGCGATCGCGGTGCCGTCGCAGACCCTGCGCGGCAACCTCGCGGACTGGGCCGGCTCCTTCCCGGCGGACGCCACCGTCGTCTCGCTGATGAAGGGCATCGAGCTCGGCACCCTGAAGCGGATGAGCGAGGTGATCGTCGAGACGGCCGGCGTCGACCCGGACCGGGTGGTGGTCGTCTCCGGTCCCAACCTGGCGCCCGAGATCGCCGCGCGGCAGCCCACCGCGACCGTGGTGGCCTGCTCCGACGAGAGTCGTGCCCGGCAGGTGCAGCACGCCCTGGCGACGCCCTACTTCCGGCCCTACACCAGCGACGACGTGATCGGCTGCGAGCTCGGTGGCGCCACCAAGAACGTGATCGCGCTCGCCTACGGGATGGCCGTCGCGATCGGTCTCGGCGACAACACCCGGGCCTCGCTGATCACCCGAGGGCTGGCCGAGACCGCCCGGCTCGGTGTCGCGCTCGGCGCCGACCCGCTCACCTTCGCCGGGTTGGCCGGGCTCGGTGACCTGGTGGCCTCCTGCTCGTCGCCGCTTGCCCGCAACCGCACCTTCGGCGAGCACCTGGGCCGCGGCGAGACCCTGGAACAGGCGCAGATCGCCACCCGGCAGACCGCCGAGGGCGTCAAGAGCTGCCTCTCCATCCGCGACCTGGCCCGTGCCAACGGCGTCGAGATGCCGATCGTCGAACAGGTGGAACGGGTCTGCCACGAGGGCGCCGACCCGCGCGTCGCGGTGAAACTGCTCATGACACGAGAGATGAAACCAGAGTGAGTTACTCCGACGGAACCCGTTCCGTGCACGCCGGAATCCCCGTACCCGAGGTGGGGGAGCCCTTCCTGCCGGGCCCGGTCTTCGCCGCGCCCTACCACCTCGACCCGGCGACCGGTCCGGGGAAGAACGGTTACGCCCGCACCGAACACCCCACGCGCGAGCTGCTGGAAGCGGCGATCGGCGAGCTGGAGGGCGCGCCGGCGCTCGCCTTCGCGAGCGGTCAGGCGGCGATCACCGCCCTGCTCCTGGCGGTGCTGCGCACCGGCGACACGGTGGCGCTTCCCGCGGACGGCTATTTCACCGTACGGGCCTTCGCCGAGACCACGCTGCGCGAACTGGGCGTACGGGTGGTCCTGATCCCGACCGCCGCCCAGCCGTACCCGGACCTCACCGGGATCCGGCTCGTCCTGCTGGAGACGCCGGCCAACCCCGGGCTCGACGTCGTCGACGTGCGCGCGTTCGCGGCGGCGGCACACGCTGCCGGCGCCCTCGTCGCCGTCGACAACACCACCGCCACCCCGCTCGGGCAGAACCCGCTGGCCCTCGGTGCCGACCTGGTCGTCGCATCCGGCACCAAGGCGCTGACCGGGCACTCCGACGTGCTGCTCGGCTACGTCGCGGCCACCGGCCCGGAGCTGCTCGCCAAGGTGGAGACGTGGCGCAAGCAGACCGGCGCGGTGCCCGGCGCCTTCGACTGCTGGCTGGCACACCGCTCGATCGCCACGCTCGACCTGCGCCTGGCCCGGCAGAGCCAGAACGCGGCGGCCCTCGCCGAGCTCCTGACCGGCCGGTCCGACGTGACCGGGGTGCGCTGGCCGGGCCTGCCGTCCGACCCGTCGTACCCGGTGGCCTCCGCCCAGATGCGGCGCATCCCCGGCGTGGTCTCCTTCGACCTGGGCAGCGCCGAACGCGTGGCCCGGTTCCTGGCCGCGGCCCGGCTCGTCTTCGCGGCCACGTCGTTCGGCGGGGTGCACACCTCGGCCGACCGGCGCGCACAGTGGGGTGACGACACCGCGCCCGGGTTCGTCCGGTTCTCCTGCGGCATCGAGGACACCGACGACCTGCTGGCGGACGTGACGGCGGCCCTCGACGCCGCCCTGTCGTGACGGCGTGCCAGTCGTGACGGCGTGGAGCAGTTTCAGCGGGGACGAGGTGGCCGCGCTCACCCAGGGCGCGAGCTTCTTCGCCGACCCGGGGGAGCGTGAGTGCCCGGCGTGCGGGGTGCGGCGGCTGCGGGCCTACTTCACCGCGCCGGAGAACGCGCGGCGGCCCACGCTGGTCAGCTACGTGTGGTGCGGCGCGTGCGACAAGTTCGTCGGCACCCGCTCGAAACACCCGGAAGGGCTGATCTTCTCGGACCCGCTGGCGACGCTCACCACCACCGAGCGGCGTGATCTGGAGCGCAGCCTGAGCGGCTTCCTGGCCCATCTCGACGCGCTGTGGGACGCCGGCGCCCTGCCGCAGACTTTCACCGCCTGACCCCGTACGCCAGGATCGTCCTGGGAAGTGGCTCTCAGCCGTGGGTGGCGACGAAGTCGTGGAGCCAGTCGCGCGGGACCTCGGTGCTCGTGCGGCCGCCGGTCCGCCGCAGGGCCTCGCCGGGGCGGATGCCGAGCAGCACCAGCGTCATCACGGCGAGCAGGGTGGACCGGCCGGGGCCGGACGTGGATTCGGTGACCACGAACCGGCCCGCGCGGACCTCCTGGGCGAGGCGGGCGGCGAGCGCGACCACCTCGGTGGCCTCCTCGCGCCGGACCGGGTCGGCCGCGTCCGGGAAGGAGATCAGTTCGATGCCGGCGCTGTCCGCGGGCGGTTCGGCGGCGCAGACCAGGACCTGCACGCCGGCCCGGGCGAGGGCGCCCAGCTCACCGGCGGTCCAGGGCTCGCCGGAGGGGTGCGCCATCGTCGCCAGCTGACCCGGACCGGGCCCGGCGATCACGTGGAGTGCTGGAGCCATGAACTGTTCGTTCCCCCTGCCTCGCCAGATCCCATATTCGGCTTACGCAGAGTAGGGTCACCCCCGGCATGACCGCTAGCGAGAGGCACGGAGAAGAGTGACGACCCCCCGGAAGACCCGCGTTGCGATCGTTTTCGGCGGCCGCAGCACTGAGCACGCCATTTCCTGCGTGAGTGCGGGCGCCATCCTCGGTGCGCTGGACCCCGATCAGTACGAGGCGGTCCCGGTCGGAATCACTCGGGAGGGCCGCTGGGTTCTCGCCGCGGGCGACCCGGCCCAGCTGGCGATCAAGGACCAGACACTGCCGGAGATCACCGCCGCGTCCGGTGACGCCGTCGTGCTCGCCGCCGACCCGACCGCCACCGAGCTGATCGTCCGCGACCCGGCCGACGGCGTCTCGTCGCTGGCCGGTGTGGATGTGGTCTTCCCGGTGCTGCACGGCGCCTACGGTGAGGACGGCACCATCCAGGGCATGCTGGAGATGGCCGGCATCCCCTACGTGGGCGCCAACGTCTTCGCGTCGGCAGCCGCCATGGACAAGGAGTTCACCAAGAAGCTGGCGGCCGCCGAGGGGATCCCCGTCGGGCCGTACGCGGTTCTCCGTGCCGGTGTCTCGCTGTCGGAGGCGGACAAGGAGCGGCTCGGCCTGCCGGTCTTCGTGAAGCCGTCCCGGGCCGGCTCGTCCACCGGCATCACCAAGATCACTGACTGGGCGGACCTGGACGCGGCCGTCGCCACGGCCCGGCAGATCGACCCGAAGGTGCTCGTCGAGGCCGCGATCGTGGGCCGGGAGATCGAGTGCGGCGTCCTGGAGGGGGAGGCCGGCGGGTCACCCGAGGCGTCCCTGCTCGCCGAGATCCACGTGGACGATGCGGACTGGTACGACTTCGAGACGAAGTACCTGGTCGGCAGCCGCTACACGATCCCGGCCGAGCTTCCGGCCGACGTCGTCCGGCAGGTCCAGGAGTACGCGCTGCGCACCTTCACCGCGCTGGACTGCGCCGGTCTCGCGCGCGTCGACTTCTTCGTGACGGCGACCGGTGAGGTCTTCCTCAACGAGATCAACACGATGCCGGGGATGACGCCGACGTCGATGTTCCCGATGATGTGGGCGGCCACCGGCCTGGAATACCCGAAGGTCGTGGACCGGCTGATCAGGACCGCGCTGCGGCGCGGAACCGGCCTCCACTAGCCTTTCCCGGCCGCCTGGCTTCGGCCGCCTGGCTTCGGCCGCCCGGCGGCCCGGCGGCCCGGCCGTCAGCTGATCTCGCAGCCGCTCGGCATCCGGTCGAGGGGCTGCGACTTCACGGTCTTCACGATCGTGTCGGAGAACTCGTTGGCCCACTGGGCGGGGTTCTCGTACCGGTTCGGCACGGTGACCGCCACCGGCACCTCGCGGTCCATCGTGGTGATGGTCGCCGCGTCCGCGCCGGGCTTCGCGTACCAGCAGACCCGATTCATGATCAGAAGTTCGGTGTCCAGCGGCACGCAGCCCGGCGTCTCGTCGTCGAGGGATTCGCACATGACGGGCGCGGGCACGCCGCAGGCGACGGTGATCGGCGGCTCGCCGTAGGCCGCGTTCTGTTCCGGGCCGGCCGAGACGGGCCGGGCCGACAGCTCACGGATCTTCACCGGGAGCTGCGAGGTCACCGCGAGGCAGACCTGGGTGGCGCGTTCGCCGAGTTGCGGGGCGTCCACCTGGACGGCCGTGCTCGGAACCGGCAACGCCGCCACTTCATCGTTTTTGTCGGAATTATCCGGTTTGATGGCAATGAACGCTACGATTCCCACGATGACTGCGACCGGAACGGCCACCACGGTCGCCCACAGGGCGGCCGCCCGGGTGACCGGGTCCTTTTTCGGGGTCTTCTCGTGGGTCTCGACGTCCACCATGCTCAGAGGTTTACCACGGAGCAGGTGAGTGTCCGCGTGATGCCCGGTACGTACTGGACTTTGCTCACAATCAGACCGCCGAGCTCGTCGACCGTGTGCGCCTCGGTAAGCACCACCACGTCGTACGGCCCGGTCACCGCGTCGACCCGGACCACCCCCGGTATCTTCTCGATCGCGGCGGCCACGTCACGCGCCTTGCCGACCTCCGTCTGGATCAGGATGTATGCCTGGACCACGATCGACTCCAATCCGCCACCGCTGAATCAGCCACCGTTGCGTCAGCCATCGCTCATCCGCCACCCGGTGATCCCTGATCGTGAAACTACCGTACGAAGCGACCCCTGAGCGGGACGCCACCATCGAAGGACTTTGACGTGAGTATCCCAGAAGGCGGCGAATTCGGACTTATTGGCCGAATCGTCTCCCGGCTCGGTTCCAGCCCGGCCACCCTGCTCGGTCCCGGCGACGACGCGGCAGTCGTCCGCGCCGCCGACGGCCGGGTAGTGGCCTCCACCGACGTCCTCGTCGACGGCCGGCACTTCCGCCGGGACTGGTGCGGCCCCGAGGACATCGGGCACCGCGCCGCCGCCGCCAACCTCGCCGACATCGCCGCGATGGGCGCCGTGCCGACCGCCCTGCTGGTGGCGCTCTGCGTGCCGCCCGGCGTGACGAACGAATGGGTCGAGGGCCTGGCCGACGGGCTCACCGAGGAGGCCGGGCTGGTCGGTGCCAGCGTCGTCGGCGGCGACACCGCGGCCAGTCCGACACTCACCATCGCGGTCACCGCGCTCGGGGACCTGGGCGGGGCGGAACCGGTCCGGCGCGACGGGGCTCAGCCGGGCGACGTTCTCGCCCTTTCCGGCCGGATCGGGTACGCGGCCGCCGGCCTCACCGTGCTCTCCCGGGGATTCCGGACGCCGAAGAAGCTGGTGGAGGCGTACCGCCGGCCCGCCGTGCGCTACGCCTCCGGCCCGGAGGCGGCACGTCTCGGCGCCACCTCGATGATCGACGTCTCGGACGGGCTGCTGCAGGACCTCGGTCACATCGCGGCGGCCAGCCTGGTCGCCATCGACGTGCACCAGGACGCGTTCGACGTCCCGGACCAGATGCGTGACGCGGCCAAGGCGCTCGGCGTCGACCCGTACCAGTGGGTGCTCGCCGGTGGCGACGACCACCCGCTCGCCGCGACGTTCCCGCCCGGCGTGACCCTGCCGCCCGACTGGCGGGTCATCGGTTCCGTGCACGACGGATCCGGCGTCACCGTCGACCGCAAACCCTGGACCGGGGGGTTGGGCTGGGACCACTTCCGCTGATTACCCTGAGGGCGTGTCAGAGATCAAGATCAGGTTGGCGGACTTCGACGACCCGGACGTGCAGCTGATTGTCGCGGAGAACCTGCGCGACCTCTCCGAGCGGTACGGCGGCACCGGCGACGACACGCCCATCACGGGCAAGCACTTCACCCCGCCGGACGGCGCGTTCCTCGTGGCCGAGCTCGACGGCAGCATCATCGGCAGCGCCGGCTGGCGGCGGCACGGCACCGCCGACGCCGAACTGAAGCGGATGTTCACCCTCCCCGCCGCCCGGGGCCGCGGCGTGGCCCGGCGGATGCTCGCCGCGATCGAGGACTCGGCCCGGTCCGCCGGCTGCACCCGGCTCATCCTGGAGACCGGCGACAAGCAGCCGGAGGCGATCGCGCTGTACGAGTCGGCGGGGTACGTGCGGATCGAGGACTTCGGCTTCTACGCCGGCCACGAGGGCGTCCTCTCCTACGGCAAGCCGCTGTAGCGGGCCACCGGGCCTGTCGCTCACCGGGCCTGTCGCTCACCGGCCCGTCGCTCACCGGGCCGTCGCCCCGGCCGGGGCAGTGCGCGGCGGTGTTGGCCTGCGAGCGCGCGAAGCGGTGTGGATCTGCTAGCGGTGCGAAATCGCGGTTTCAACCCCATGATCACAGCGATTTCGTAGCGCTAGCAGATCAACATCTCGCCAGGGGCGGCGCGACCGCGACGGGCTGGGCGCCGATCGGGGGCGGCCGGGCGCCGATCGGGGACGGGCTGGGCGCCGATCGGGGACGGGCCGGGCGCCGACGCGGGCGGGCCGGGCACCGACGGGGGGCTGGGCACACACGGGGGCTGGGCGTCGATCGGGGGCGGGCCGGTCCGCCACGGCAGGGTCGGGGACAGAGAAAGCCGCCGAGCCCGGGGGCTCAGCGGCTTTCCGTGATGGATCTGAGGGTCAGGCGCGGGCGACCTTGCCGGCCTTGATGCACGAGGTGCAGGCCTTGACCTTCTTGGTGGTCCCGCCACCGGCCGGGGTGCGCACCGACTGGATGTTCGGGTTCCAGCGGCGGTTGGTCCGCCGGTGCGAGTGGGACACGTTGTGGCCGAAGCCCGGTCCCTTGCCACAGACGTCGCACACGCTAGCCACGGGATACTCCTGGGTTTGAAACGAAACTGACGGGCCCGACGAAGTAGCTCAGCCAGGCAACCCGGCGAGCTTACCCGATCCTCGGGGTGAAGAACCAATCGCCCCCGGTCAGGGTGCGTACCCAGCGATTGTCGGAGGCCGACAGTACGATTTTCGCGTGCTGGAGACCCTCGATGCCGCTGCGGTACGCCGCTGGTGCGGTGGTGGGCTCGAGGCGCTTCGGGCACACCAGCGTGAGATCGACGACCTGAACGTCTACCCGGTTCCCGACGGTGACACCGGGACCAACCTGGTCCTGACCCTGACCGCTGCCTATGAGGCGCTCGACGAGGAGACCCCCGGTCCTGGGGGGACGCCCGGTCCGGGCCGGCCGGTCGACCGGCTGATGCGCCGGATGGCCCGGGGTGCGCTGCTCGGTGCGCGCGGCAACTCCGGCGTGATCGTCTCGCAGATCCTGCGCGGCATGGCGGACACCTTCGCGAGCGCGGTGGCGGTGCGGGGCCGGGAGCTGGCGCGGGCGTTGCGGATGGCGACCGACGCGGCGTACGGGGCTGTCGCCCGCCCCGTCGAGGGCACGGTCCTGTCGGTGGTGGCCGCGGCCGCCGAGGGCGCCGGCCGGATCAAGTCGGACAACCTGCTGGCCGTGGCGACGGCCGCCGCGCGCGCGGCAGCGGAGGCGCTGGCCCGCACGCCGCAGCAGCTGCCGGTCCTGGCCCGAGCGGGCGTGGTCGACGCAGGCGGGCGCGGGTTGTGCCTGCTGCTGGACGCCCTGGTCGACGCGCTCGCCGAGGATGAGGCGAGCAGCGACGCGGAGGGCCGGCAGAGCGCGCCGGGCGCGGGGGATCGGCAGGGCACGCCGGTCGGCACGCGCGAAAGTCCTCAGCTCCAGTCATCCGGGCACATCAGAAATGACGGAAATGTCCGGGCAGGAAGAGTGCGCCCAGGAGCTGGTCCCGCTGCGGGCGTGCAGCTGGGGGCTGAGGCGGGTGCGCAGCCGGAAGGTGAGGCGGGCGCGCAGCTGGAGGGTGAGGCCGGCGCGCAGCCGGGGCCGGACGGCTGGGGGCACGGGCATCCGCCGCATCGGAGCGAGGCGGCGGAGGACGGATGTTCCGGTTACGGCTACGAGGTGCAATACCTGCTCGATGCCGAACCCGACGCCGTCACGCGGTTGCGGCACACCCTGGACGCCCTCGGTGACTCGCTCGTGGTGGTGGGCACCGGCGACGGCACCTGGAACGTGCACGTGCACGTCACCGAGATCGGCCCGGCCGTCGAGGCGGGGATCGTGGCCGGTCGGCCGTACCAGATCAGGGTCACCCCGCTGGAGGAGCGACGGCCCGGGCGTGATCTCCGGGCCGCGGTGGTCGTCGCCGCGGGCGACGGGCTCACCGCGCTGTTCGAGGGGGAGGGCGCGACGGTGGTGGACCGCAATCCGTCGATCGCCGAGCTGCTCGCCGCGATCCGCCGGCCCGGTGCCGACCACGTGGTGCTGTTGCCGAACGACGCGAACACGCACGCGGTGGCCACGTCGGCGGCACGGGAGGCGGCCGCCGAGGGGATCCAGGTGAGCGTGGTGCCGACCCGGTCGCCGGTGCAGGCGCTCGCCGCGCTGGCGGTGCGGGATCCGCAGCGGCCGTTCGCCGACGACGTGATCGCGATGGCGGAGGCGGCCGGCGCCTGCCGGTACGGCGAGGTCTGCACCGCCCAGCGCGACGCACTCACGGTCGCCGGCGCCTGCCGCGCGGGTGACCTGCTCGGGCTCGTCGACGGCGAGGTGCACGTGATCGGCTCCGACCTGGCCGAGGTGAGCCGGCTGCTGCTGGACCGGATGCTCGGCGGCGGCGGTGAACTCGTCACCTGTGTGCTCGGCGCGGACGCCCCGCCGGACCTGGAGGCGACCCTGCACGAGCACGTGCGCCGGACCTGGCCTTTCATCGAGTTGCAGTGTTACGCCGGCGGGCAACCGCGTTACCACCTCCTGGCAGGAGTCGAATGACCACGACCGACACCCCGCTCACCAAGGTGCTCGGTGCGAAGACCGCCAAGGCCCTCGCCACCCACCTGGATCTGCACACCGCGGGGGATCTGATCTATCACTTCCCCCGGCGGTACGACCAGCGCGGCGAGCACACCGACCTGCGCCGCCTGGAGGTGGACGAGCAGGTCACCGTGCTGGCCCAGGTGCAGGGCATCACCGTGAAGCCGATGCGGGCACGCCGCGGCAACATGCTGGAGGTGACCATCGGTGACGGCTCGGGGGCGACGCTCACCTGCACGTTCTTCAACCAGGCGTGGCGTGAGCGGGAGTTGCGCAAGGGCGTCTGGGGCCTGTTCGCCGGCAAGGTCACCGATTTCCGGGGCAAGCGCCAGCTGAACGGCCCGGCCTATCAGCTGTTCGGTGTGGACGCCACGCAGGACGACGCAGCCGCCGAGATCGAGGAGTTCGCCGGCGCGCTGATCCCGGTCTACCCGGCGGCGCAGGCCGTGCCGACCTGGGTGATCGCGAAATGTGTGCGGACCCTGCTGGACACGTTCGAGCCGCCGGCCGACCCGCTGCCCGGCGACGTCCGGGGCAAGCGCGGGCTGGTCGGCATCGGGACGGCCCTGCGGGAGATCCACCGGCCGAGCTCGGAGGAGGCGCTCTACCGCGCGAAGCACCGGCTCAAGTGGGACGAGGCGTTGGCCGTACAGCTGACGCTCGTGCAACGCCGGGCCCGCGCGGCCGCGGCGCCCGGCACCGCCCGGCCGCGCACCGAGGGCGGGTTGCTCGCCAAGTTCGACGCCGGGTTGCCCTATGAGCTGACCGACGGGCAGCGGCAGGTGGGTGAGGAGATCGCGGCGGACCTGTCGCGCCCGCACCCGATGCACCGGCTGCTGCAGGGCGAGGTCGGTTCCGGCAAGACGCTCGTCTCGGTGCGCGCGATGCTCCAGGTCGTGGACGCCGGTGGGCAGGCCGCCCTGCTGGCGCCGACCGAGGTGCTCGCCACCCAGCACTACCGGGGGATCAGCGCCCAGCTGGGTGCGCTGGGCCGGGCCGGTGAGCTGGACGGCGACCCGGCGGGCACGCAGCTGACCCTGGTCACCGGTTCGCTCGGTGCGGCGGCCCGGCGTGCTGCGCTGGCCAAGCTCGCCGACGGGAGCGCCGGCATCGTCGTCGGCACACACGCCCTGCTGTACGAGGGTGTCGAGTTCAAGGATCTCGGCCTGGTGGTGGTCGACGAGCAGCACCGGTTCGGGGTGGAGCAGCGTGACGCGTTGCGCGCCAAGGCGGCCCGGCCGCCGCATGTGCTGGTGATGACGGCGACGCCGATCCCGCGCACGGTGGCGATGACCGTCTACGGCGACCTGGAGACGTCGATTCTGTCGCAGTTGCCGCGCGGCCGTTCGCCGATCGCGTCGCACGTGGTGCCGGCTTTGGACAAACCGGCCTATCTGGACCGGGCCTGGGTGCGGATCCGCGAGGAGGTGCGGGCCGGCCACCAGGCGTACGTGGTGTGCCCGCGGATCGGTGACGACGAGGAGACCCCGCCGAAGGACGACGAACCGGCCCGCCGCCCGCCGCTCGCCGTGACGGAGGTGCTGCCGCTGCTGCAGAACGACTACCTCAAGGGTCTGCGGATCGGCATGCTGCACGGCAAGATGCCGCCGGACGAGAAGGACGCGGTGATGCGGTCGTTCTCGGCCGGCAACCTGGACGTGCTCGTCGCGACCACGGTGATCGAGGTCGGCGTGGACGTGCCCAACTCGACGGTGATGCTGATCCTGGACGCCGACCGGTTCGGCGTCTCCCAGCTGCATCAGCTGCGCGGCCGGGTGGGTCGTGGTTCGGCGCCCGGCATCTGCCTGCTGCACACCGAGTCGGCCGAGGGTTCGGCGGCCCGGGAGCGGCTGGACGCGGTGGCCTCCACGACGGACGGCTTCAAGCTCTCCGAGATCGACCTGGAGCAGCGCCGGGAGGGTGACGTGCTCGGTGCCTCGCAGTCCGGCAAGAACTCGCATCTGCGGCTGCTGTCGCTGCTGCGTGACGAGAAACTGATCAAAGAGGCCCGCGCGGAGGCGGGGGAGTTGATCGGGGACGACCCCGACCTGTCCCGTTACCCCGCGCTCGCCGCCTCGGTGACCGCCCTGGTCGACGAGGAACGCGCCGAGTACCTGGAGAAGGGTTGATCCTGCACATCTGCCCACGCGCGGCGTGGGAGACGGCGGCCGAGACCGGCTGGTACGACGGTGACACGCTCGCCACCGAGGGCTTCATCCACTGTTCGCCGCCGGACTGGGCGCACGTGCCGGCGACGGCGCGGTTCCGCGGCCGGACCGACCTGCTGCTGCTGGAGATCGATCCGGCGCCGCTGGGCGAGGCCGTGGTGTGGGAGGACGGTGTGCCGCCGGCGCCGGACGGCCGGCAGTTCCCGCACCTCTACGGCCGGCTGCCGGTCTCCGCGGTGACCGGGGTGCGGCCGTACCCGCCGCTCGCCGACGGGTCGTTCCCCACCTATGCGGAGGTGGAGCGTGCGGATGAGGAGCGTGCGGATGAGGAGCGTGCGGATGAGGAGCGTGCGGATGAGGAGCGTGCGGAAATGGAGCGGCGCGCCGACCGCTGAGCGATCGGCGCGCCGTCTTTCAGGCTTCAGCCTTGGTTCTTCAGGGCCGGAACTGATCAGGCCTTGAAGTCGAGCTTCCGGCGGCGGCTCAGGAAGAACAGGCCGGCGCCGACGAGGAGCAGCACGGCCGCGCCGCCCGCGATGGTGCCGGCGGCCGAACCGGTGATCGGCAGCTGCTCGTCGTCGCTCACCGGGGTGGTGGCGACGGGCGAGGTGCTGACGGTCTGCGACGGCGTGGCCGACGCGGTCTCCGACGGGGTCGGGCTCGGGCTGTCGCTGGGCTCGGCGCTCGGGCTCTCGCTCGGGGTGCCCTCGCCCGGCGGCGGGGTGTCGCAGTCCTTCGGCTTGGTCCAGACGACCTCGCCCTTCAGGACGTCCAGGTCACCGGTGACCGTGACCTTGAGGCCCTCGGTGCCCGCGAAGAACGCCTTCTTGTCCTTCTCGCCGGGTGCGACGGTGAGGGTCTGCGCCGCACCGGTGTTCGGGGTGAAGGTGGCGGTCAGTTCCTTGCCGTCCTCCGGGTTGCTCACCGTGAAGGTCAGGCCCTCGCAGTCGCTGGTGTACTTCGCGTCGGGGGTGCCGACCTCGGGGACCTGGCAGTCCTCCGGCTTGGTCCAGTCGCCCCGGTAGAGCTCCTTGCCCTGCGCGGTGACCACGATGTTCTTGGCGTTGGCGGCGGGGACCTTCACCGGAACCGGCTCGGCGTTGGCGGCGACCTTCTCGGTCTTCGCGAAGCCGCCGTCGGCGGTGATCTCGAACGGCGTGGTGAAGTTGCTGCGGTTGATCAGCGAGAGCAGGACGTCGCCGTTGCACTCGGGCAGCGCCTCGACGGCCGGCTCCGGCTTGCAGGTGCCGGAACCGCCGTTGTACCAGGCGTTCTGCGGCTGACCCGGTGCCGGCTTGGACTGGCTGCCGGGCTTGCCCGGGCTGCCGACCTTGCGGTCGTTGTAGCGGTCGCTGGAGTCGGTCAGCGGGTCGATGATCTTGTCACCGAAGACGAAGTCGACCTGGGTGAAACACTCCGGGACGGCGACCTTGAACTCGAGCCGGTTCCCGGTGAGCTCGCGCTTGCCGTCCGGGGCGGTGAAGCTCTGCACCGACTTGTCCAGCACGTACTGCGGGGTCGCGAACGTCGCCGACGGTGCGGTGTACGACACCAGGGCGAGCTTCTGCTCCTCGCCCGCGCAGAGCGGGCCGTTCAGCAGGGTGATCGCGGCGGTCCCGTCGGGGCCGCTGAACTCGTGCTGGTACTTGGCGTCCGCCGCCGTGGTGCAGGCGTCGCCGGTCGCGGCGGCCGGGGACGCGATCCCGACCAGGCCGGTCAGGCCGAGGAGGGCACCGGACGCGACGAGCGCGGCACGGCGAAGAGGGGTGTTTCGCAAGTTGATCTCCCGGGGGAACGAGAAATGAGGCGAGGGGCGGGGCCCGC
>NZ_JAHWGU010000051.1 GCF_020873875.1 Actinoplanes sp. DH11 | reverse complement strand
GCCTCTACGCCTACTGGACCGGCCACCACCTCCAAACCCCACACACCAGCCACCTCGCACGCCTACAACCCACCCCCTAACCACAATGGGCAACAGAGTCGCTAGCGCTACGAAATCGCTGTGATCAAGGGGTCGAAACCGCGATTTCGCATCGCTAGCAGATCAACATCGCCGCGCGGACCCAACGCGGCCGACCGCGACTACTTGTCCAGGGACCGCAACAGACCGGGGGGTAAGCAACCACCACGCTGCGTTTCCTGCCTCGCCGGCCGCTTCAACATCCCGGGCACCAGGGTCCACACCGTCCCGCCCTGCGTACCAGCACAAACCAGCGGAAAGGCCCGTACCGCCTACTTGACAAAGACAATCAGGACGCCCACAGAATGTGATCAAATCGCCAGCGCCACGGGCCAGCGCCACCGGCCAGGGCGACCGGCCAGCGCGACCGGCCAGCGCGACCGGCCGGGGCGGCCAAAGGCGGCCCAGGGCGCCGCAGCCGTCACCGCGCCGCCGTGCCAGGCCCGACCCCGCTAGTACGGCCAGCTGCGCGAAACGCTTCGCAGCAACCGCACACACGAGCCGAATCCAACCAGCTGGTGATCGTGGCAACTGCCCGCCCGCCATCGGGGAGCACCGGCCGGATCGCGGACGATACCGGCCGCCCACGCCCGTTGAGGGGGATTGCCGCCGCCGCTGGGCCGGGAGCGGCTAGATGGCCATGTCCACGAAACGCGACAGGTGCAGCTGCGCGGCCACGGTGACGGTGTCGGTGGGGCCGTTACGGTGTTTTGCGACGATGAAGTCGGCCTCGCCGGCGCGCGGGGACTCCTTGTCGTAGTAGTCGTCGCGGTGCAGCAGGATCACCACGTCGGCGTCCTGCTCGATGGAGCCGGACTCACGCAGGTCGGACAGCTGGGGGCGTTTGTCGGTCCGCTGCTCGGGACCACGGTTCAGCTGGCTCACCGCGATCACCGGGCATTCGATCTCCTTCGCCAGCAGTTTGAGACCACGGGAGAGCTCGGAGACCTCCTGCTGACGGCTCTCGGTCTTCTTCGGCGAACTCATCAGCTGGAGGTAGTCGATCACAAGCAGCCGCAGGTTGTGCCGCTGCTTGAGCCGTCGCGCCTTGGCCCGGATCTCCATCAGGTTCATGTTGGGGGTGTCGTCCACGAAGATCGGCGCCTGGCTGATCTCGCCCATCCGCCGGGCGAGCTTGGTCCAGTCGTCGTCGGAGAGCTGCCCCGACCGGAGGGTGTGCAGTGGCACCCGCGCCTCGGCGGAGAGCAACCGCATCACCATCTCGATCTTGCTCATTTCCAGCGAGAAGATGGCACTCGCGTGGCCGCTCTGGATGGCCGCGTTGCGGGCGAAGTCCATGCTGACCGTCGACTTACCGAGACCGGGACGGCCGGCCACGATGATCAGCTGGCCGGCGTGCAGCCCGTTGAGCAGGCGGTCGAGATCTTGGAAGCCGGTCGGCACACCTGTCATCACGCCACCGGCGGCGCCGACCGCCTCGATCTCGTCGAGGGTGGGCTGGAGCATGTCGCCGAGGGCTGCGAAGTCCTCGCTGACCCGCTTCTCGGTCACGTCGTAGATGGCCTGCTGCGCAAGATCGACGATGTCGTCGACGTCGCGGCCACCGTTGCCACCGGTGCCGTACCCCAATTGCACGATCTTCGTCCCGGCCTCGACCAGGCGGCGCAGGATGGCGCGCTCCGAGACGATGCGGGCGTAGTAGGAGGCGTTGGCCGCGGTCGGCACGCTCTCGATGAGGGTGTGCAGGTAGGGCACGCCGCCGATCCGCTGCAGCTCGCCGGAGTCGGCGAGCGCCGCCGCCACGGTCAGGGCGTCGGCCGGCTCACCTCGCCCGTACAGATCGAGGATGACGTCGTAGATCGTCGCGTGCACCGGCCGGTAGAAGTCGCCGACCTTGAGGATCTCGACCACGTCGGCGATGGCGTCCTTGGAGAGCAGCATGCCGCCGAGCACGCCCTGCTCGGCCGCCACGTCCTGCGGCGGGGCCTTGTCGAAGCCGGCGCCACCGCCGCCACCGCCACCGCTGGAGCTGCCACCGCTCTTGAAGTTGCCGCCGGCCGGCTGAGACGGCGGACGAGACTCCGGCCTTGCGTCGTCGGTGATCGACACCGGGAGACTCCTTCCGCCGGTCATGCCCGCTGCCCCTGATCGAACAACCTGGGTACGACACTTTCGGTTGAACCTCGGGCCCAGTTCAGAAGAACTTTCCGATCAATTTCGGGACCCGGGGCTGGACCACTGTACGAACCCGGCCGCCACCTGCCCAACAAGCGGACGGGCGAGCCTTGGGACAACCTGTGGACAGCACCCCCTCTCCCTGTGGGTAGCCCTGTGCACAGCATGTGGACAACTCCTGGGGACAGCGCGGGTACCCGTACCTCAGCAGGGGTTTTGTCGTCCCCACCTGTGGAGGGCAGAAAAGGTTCCGGATCAGGGGAAATATCGTGCGGGGTGAGCAAACCGTCGCGCTGAGGCGTTGCGGTTCGGCCCTGAGCACGTCACCCTTTCCACGTGGACCAACGGGAGTGGGACTACGGCGCCCGCATGTCGCGCGATCGGCGCGCTGCGGAGGCTTGGCCCACCCGTGAGCCCGAACCCGAGCCTGAACCCCGCTGGGCCTCACTCACCGACACCGGCAGCATGGCCCCCAGCGACGAGGCGCTCACCTGGCAGCGCCGCGCCGACGACTGGGCGGAGAAGGCCGAACTCGAGGTCTACGGCGGTGGCGGGCACGCCGTCGAGCAGACCGGGAACCACTGGTCGGACGTCGCCGCCACCGGCCGCACCGCCCTACCGGCGGAAGGCACCGGCTGGCGCACCGAGACCGCCGAGTGGCGAGCCACCGGCGCGCGCTGGCGGCAGACCACCGAGTGGCGTTCGTCGACCGGTTCACACGTGTGGCGATCCACCACCGAGGCGTGGCAAGCCGAGCAGGAACTCGCCGACGAGCGGGCCGCCATCCCGGGTACCGCCTGGCCCACCCCCGAGGCGGAGGAGACCGGCGACGCGCCCGCCTCCTGGCAGCGCCGGGCCACCACGCCGGTCGAGCAGACCCCGTCCTGGCAGCGCCCTTCCACACAGACCCCGTCCTGGCAGCAGCCGTCCACGTCCACTCCCTCGTGGCAGCAGCCCTCGACGTCCACTCCCTCCTGGCAGCAGCCGTCCGCCTCCACTCCCTCCTGGCAGCAATCGTCCGCAACACCGTCCTGGCAGCAGTCCGGTTCGACGCCGTCGTGGCAGCAGTCCGGCTCCACCCCGGCCTGGCAGGCCGGCGACCCGGGTTCGTCCCGGCGCGGTCGCGCCGCCGACGATCCGCCGGGTGAGAACACCACCGGCCTGGCGCGCTGGGAACGCACCGACGCGCCCGGCTGGCAGACCTCGCCCGCCGAGGACGCACGCCACCTGGTCCGGGAGGACGATCGTGCGGCCTGGCGCCGCGATGCGGCGTACCAGGAAGGTCCTCGCCGCGGCCGCCGCCGCGCCCCCGAGCCGGACGCCGCACCCGCCGGTGGAACCGGCTGGTCAACAGGATCAGAATCGGACAACTGGGCCCGCCACACCGACACCGGAAGTATTTCCCCCTTCGGTGCGCCCGCACCTTCCGCAGCCTGGGACGACGCTTCAGGGTCCGGGTCGCGGCGCGGGCGCCGGGCGACAACCCCGGTGGAGTACGCGCAGACGCCCTCCGACACCGGCTACCTGGACGACGCGGGTCGTGCCGACGCGGCAGGTCCCGCCGGGTACGACCGCCCCGAGCCGACCCGCTCCGACACACAGGCCGGTACACCGCGCTCGGACACCCGGGCCGGTGCGCCCCGCTCGGACACGCAGGCCCGGGGCGGACGTCCGCGGCGGTACAACCAGGGCACCACCGACTGGCGCGAGGACACCGCTTCCTGGACCGCCGAGCCGGACACCAGCAACTGGACGCGCGACCCGGACACCGGCCAGTGGAGCCGCGCCGAGGACGATCCGCGCGTCCTCGCCTGGCGCGCCGAGGCAGCCCGCCGCGAAGCCATGAAAGGCGATGATCCGGAACCGGACACCGACGACGCCGCACCCACCCGGGCCGGCCGCCGGTCCCGGCGCGGTCGTGGCACTGCTCCGGACGGTCCGGCGGGCGGCGTACCGGGCGGTCCGCTCCCGAGCAGTGACGCACCCGGCCCAGCGTGGCCGACAAGTGCGGTTCCGGACGAACCGGCGCAGAGCGGCTCGCGGGGGATGGCCATGCTGCCGGCCCCGCGCAGCAGCATGCCCAGCGACCGCACCAGCAGCAGCGTCCCGAGCAGTCGCCCGCGCAGCGCAATGCCGGGCGACGTCCCGTGGAGCGGCGCCCCGGCACCGGAGGGCGACCCCGGCCGGTTCCGCTCCGGCGGCTCACCGGCGGCATCCGACGATCCGCCGGGCCGCCGGGCACGCCAGGAGGGGTACGCCGCCGCACCACCCACCGGCGGTCGCCGCCGCGCGTCCGAACCTGATCAGACCGGTCGCGACGCTGCTCAGCCCTATCCGGGTGCCGGTCGGCCCTATCCCGATGCCCGCCAGCCGTACCCCGACGCGTACCCGGGCGCCGCCGAGCCGTCGTACCCGGACATTCGCGATGCCCCGCCCGGCTCCCGCCAGGCCCGCCGCCGTGGCGCCGACCCTGCCGACACCTCCGCCGAAGGTTGGCGTCAGGGCCCGATGCCACCGCGCCGCGAGTTGCCGGCCGGCGGTCCGCAGCGACCCGAACCGGAGATTCCGGAACCGCGCCGCGAGTCCCCTTACGGATCGCCACGCGCCCTGCCCGCCGGCGGCTCCCCACGAGCCACGTCGCCCTCACCGGCGTCCGGGATGCCCGCTTCGGGCGCTTCCTACGGCAGCTCTGACTTCGGCCGCGGTTACAGCGGTAGCGGTTACGGCGGTACCGGCTCCGGTCTTGGTCATGGCAACTCTGACGACGGCGCTTTCGGGGCCGGTCCCGGCGCTTTCGGATCCGATCCGCGTGGCACCGGCACCGATCGCCGCCCCGACCCGGGCCCCCGCGATCTGCCCGCTCCGGACCGGGCCTGGCCGGGCACGACACGTCCGGACGCACGGGACTCCGCACGGGGGTACGGCGCCGCCCGGGCACTTCCCGCCGGCAACTCCTGGGACGAGCGGTCCCGCGAGGCCCCCGCTGAGGGAAACACCCCCCGCGACGATCGGCGCGGCCAGTCCTGGGACGACTCGCGTACGGGCTCGCGCGGCCCCGCCTGGCAGGACGACTCGCGCACGGCACCGGGCGGCGCTCCGTGGCAGGACGCCTCCCGTGCCGCCCGGCGCGACCCGGACGGCGGCACATCCTGGCAGGACGCCTCCCGGGGGAATCCCAGCCGACCGGTGAGCGGCCCGTCCTGGCGGGACACCACCGGCGGCATGCCGTCCTCGCGCGACGCCGGCGACCGCCCCGACGAGGCCTCCCGCGGCGGTCGCCGCAGCGCTGCCGACAGCCCGTCCTGGGCCGACACCTCTCGCGGCGGATCGACCCGCCCCGCGAGCGGCCCGGCCTGGCAGGACTCCTCGCGCAGCACCCCGGCCTGGCAGGACTCCTCGCGCAGCACCCCGGCCTGGCAGGACTCCTCGCGCAGCACCCCGGCCTGGCAGGACTCCTCACGCAGCACCGCGGCCTGGCGCGACGAGCCCGGTGGCGCCGGCGCTCGTCCTGACGACCAGCGTGGCCCCGCCCGGCAGGAGAGCCCAAGCACGCCGTCCTGGCAGGAGGGTTCGAGCGGCCCGTCCTGGCGCGACGGCTCTCGTGGGCCTTCCCGGGGGGACGAGCGCCGGCCCACCTACGGCGCTGCCCGCGAACTGCCCGCCGGTCCGGGTGCCCGCCCGGTCAGCGGGCCGGCCTGGCCGGACCCGATGGGCGACGAGGGCCGCCGGCCCGGCTACGGCGGTGCCCGCGAACTGCCCGCCGGCTCGTGGGACGGCGGCGCGCGTGATGCGGCGAGCCGATCCGCTCAGGGGACCTGGGATGACGGACGGAACCCGGGCTACGGCACGGCCGACCTCGATCCGGCCGCACCCTGGCAAGGTGCCGCGCGACCGGCATCCGGGGTGCCTGATGCCTATCGGGGCGGGGAACAGCGCAAACCGGCGTACGGATCCGGCGAGCTGACCGCGGGTGGTGCGGCCTGGCCGGACCCGCTGGGCGGAACGCCGCGCCGGCCGGGCGCTCCCGGATACGGTTCGGACGCCGGCAGCGACAGTCGTGACGAGCCGCCGGCCGGTGGCGCGTACGGCGTGAGCACCGACCCCGCCGACTGGCTCGCCACGGAGCGTGCCGGTCGCCGGGGTGGACCTGGGTACCGCGACGGCGCCGGGCAGGGTGGTGAGACCGACTGGCGCCAGTCACTCGCGCAGCAGAGTGACCTCGCGGAGGGCGAGTCCCGCCGCTACGACACGTCGGACTTTCCCCCCTTTCGGCCCAGCGGGTCCGCAACGGTCACCGGATCGTCGAATCTGGCCCTGAGCGCCACCTCGGTCATCTCGACAGCCCCGGACGACGCCGGCACATCCGGCCGGCCCGGCCCGGCCACGCAAACCGGTACCGGCACACGAATCGGTACCGAAGCACGAACTGGCACCGCCGCCCGGCCCGGCCCGGACACGCCGTCCTGGGCATCGGCAGGCCCGGAAGCCGACGTCGACACCTCGTGGCCGCCCCGGCGCAGCACCGGCGCGTTCCAGGGCACCGGCTCCTACGAACGGCGGCCGGTCACCACGGGCCTCGTCGCGAGCGGCGGCACCGACCTGCTCGACCCGGACGACGACGAGGAGGACGAGCAGGCTGCCGGTGGGCCACTTGCGGCTGTCGGTTACACGGTGGTGTGGTACGGCGTACCCGTCGTCCTCTTCGTCGTCGGCATGTTCCTGCTCAACAGCGGTCAGCGGAACCATGCCCTGGAGACGCTCGCCGACGCCGCACCGGAGTTCGCCATCTCGCTGGCGCTGAGCATCGTGGTCGCGATCGGCCTGCGCTGGGCCACCAGCGCCTGGAAGGCCGCAAGCGTGGGCCTGGCCGCGGCAGTCGTGGGTGGCGGCCTGGCCACCGTCCTGAGTTCCGCCATCACCGGCAACAGCCTGAGCTAGCCGCCCGGGACGAGGGCAGCAAAAAGCGCGCCGGGCCACAGCCCGGCGCGCTCTCGCAGTGCGGTGTGTTACTTGGCGGCGACGACGTTCACCGGGAACGTCGCGGTCACCTCGGGGTGCAGCTTGACCGACACGTTGTAAGCACCCGTGGTCTTGATGTGACCCGGGAGCTCGAGACGGCGACGGTCGAGAGCCGGACCGCCGGCGGCCTTGACCGCGTCGACGATCTCGGCCGGGGTGATCGAGCCGAACAGACGCCCGCCGTTGCCGGAACGCGCGCTCAGCGTGACCTTGAGGCCGGCCAGCTGGCCCTTGACCTCGTTGGCCTGGCCCAGGTCACGGATCTCACGGGCCTCACGAGCCCGCTTGATGACCACAACCTGCTTCTCAGCGCCCTTGGTCCACTGGATCGCGAAACCCTGAGGCAGCAGGTAGTTGCGGCCGTAACCGTTCTTCACCTCGACGATGTCGCCGGGGGTGCCGAGGCCGGAAACTTCCTGAGTGAGGATGATCTTCATCTCGGTGCCCCCTCTCAGCGCGCCGTAGCCGTGTACGGCAGGAGCGCCATCTCACGGGCGTTCTTGACCGCGCGGGCAATCTGCCGCTGCTGCTGGGAGGTCACACCGGTGACGCGGCGGGCACGAATCTTGCCGCGGTCGGAGATGAACTTCCGCAGAAGCGCGGTGTCCTTGTAGTCGATGTAGGTGATCCCGTCCTTGTCGAGCGGGTTCACCTTCTTCTTCGGCTTGCGAAGCGCAGCAGCCTTGGCCATTGCTCTTAACTCCTGAACTCAAGAAAGCCCGAGGGCTTAGAAGGGAGGCTCATCGTCGAACGAGGAGTTGCCGCCGCCGGAGCGGCCGCCACCACTGGAGGCGGGCGCAGCCGTGGCCCAGGGGTCGTCGAAGTCGCGGTTTCCGCCGCCGCCCCCGCCGGTGTTCCCACTGGGCTGCCGGTTGCCACCACCGGAGGCGCCGAAGCCGCCGCCCCCGCCGCCGCCGGACCGGCTTGCCTTCTGCACCTTCGCCGTGGCGTAGCGCAGAGACGGGCCGATCTCGTCGACCTCGAGCTCGTAGACGGTGCGCTTCTCGCCCTCACGCGTCTCGTACGACCTCTGGCGCAGGCGACCCTGCACGATCACCCGAGCGCCGCGCTGCAGCGACTCGGCGACGTGCTCGGCAGCGTCACGCCAGATGTTGCACGCGAGGAAGAGTGGCTCGCCGTCTTTCCATTCGCCCGATTGCCGGTCCAAGGTCCGCGGCGTCGAAGCGATGCGGAACTTGGCGACCGCCGCACCCGACGGGGTGAAGCGCAGCTCAGGGTCATCGGTGAGGTTCCCGATGACCGTGATGGTGGTTTCTCCTGCCATGACTTCTCCTCGCCGCTTTCAGTCGTTGCCGCAAAGGGTCTCAGGACCCTCTGACAAAAACGCCTCAGCGGGTCTCGGGACGGATGACCTTGGTACGCAGGATGGACTCGTTGAGCCGGAGCTGACGGTCCAGCTCGGCCACGGCCTCGGGGGTCGCCTGAAGGTCGACGACGGCGTAGATGCCCTCGGCCTTCTTGTTGATCTCAAACGAGAGCCGGCGACGGCCCCAGACGTCGAGCTTCTCCACCGAGCCACCCGCGGTCCTGATGACGTTCAGGTACTGGTCGAGCGACGGGGCGACGGTGCGCTCCTCGAGCGAAGGGTCGAGGATCACCATGAGTTCGTAATGACGCAAGACATTCACCTCCTGTGGGCTGAACGGCCACGGTCTCTCCGTGGCAGGAGGTCTTGTGTCGTACGCAGAAGAAAGCCGTGGGTGACTTGAGCGCCCACGGCGAACACACTGCGAACCGAGCCAGCATACCCACCGAAGGCGTCCGGCCCAAAAACGGACGACCCCGTCCGAGGACGGGGTCGTCTGCGAAGAGCCGCGGGGCGTCCGGTCCGATTCGTTGGGTGGGACCTGGGGAGGAACGACCACACCGATGAGGTTGGACGCGTACGCCCCGCGGAGCTTTCAAGAGGGAGCTTACGACATATTCGCGCGAGATGCACGTTGTGACACGATTGCCCGAATCGCGGCGATTGAGACGCCGAGAACGCAAGTGAGCGCGGTGAGGCCGAGCAGCCCGATCGGCCGGCCCTCGCGGATCGGGCCGACGGCGGCGACCGGCTCGGTACCGGGCGAGTTCGACGGCTCCTCGACCCCCTGCACCGGCACGCCGGCGTCCTCGTCGCCGAGTGGCGTCTCGGCCGGCCCGGCGGCGGGTGCCGAGGCCGCGGCGGTCACCGGCGCACCGGCAGCCGCCGAGCTGGGCACCAGCCGCTGCCGGTCGCCGAGCGGCATGCCGGCGAAGGTGGGCGCGCCGACTCCGCCCGTACCCTGCGCCGGAGCCTTCGCCTTGACACGCTGATCGGTGCCGCTCTGCCCCGCTGTGGCCGCGCGGCTCGCGGCGACGGCGGGCCGCGCCCCGGACGGCTCCCGGTTGCCGGGTCGCACGGATTTCGGGCCGGTCCGCGTCGTGCGCGAGGCGTCGGAGGCGGCGCCGGCCCTGGTCGATTTGGCAGTGGTACGGGCCGGCGCGCCGGGCCTGGCCGGCTTGGACAGCGTGGCGGCGTTGCCCCCGGGTGTCGCGGGCGCCGGATCGGGCCGGCCCGCGGCGGCCGACGGCGACGCCGTCACGATCATCGGAACCACGCCCTGGCCGTTGTCGCAATCCGGGGTGAGCACCACCGACGTCGTACCGCGCCGGAACACCAGATCGGCCGAGCCGTTCTCCGGGATCACGCCTTTCGGCGCGCCGCCGAGCTTCAGCTGTGCGTCGTGTCCGGTGCGGTTGCGCACCTGGATGACGCTGTCGGCCGGGACCGTCATCGACTCGACGGTCGGCCTGGACTCGCACGTCAGACCGAGGACGCCGGTCCCGGTGAAGCTGACCCGCCGGTCGCCCGGATCGAGCTGCTCGGCACTCGCGGTCCCGTTGGCGAGCAATGGTGCGCCGAAGATCAGCCCGCTCAGGACCACTGCCGCCACCCGGTATCGGACCTGCCGCGCCATGCACCATCTCCCGAGATCGCCAACGGACACGCCGGTATCCGTCAAAACGTAATCAATGGACACAACGAGGACAGAGCGGGCACGTGACGCGTGCGGAAAGCGTCGTACCGGCGTCGTAGGCTCGTCCCATGCGCATCGGAGCCCACGTCGATTCCGCCGAACCCCTGGTCGAGGCCGCTGCTCGCGGTGCCGACGCGGTGCAGTTCTTCCTGACCGACCCACAGGGCTACAAATCGCCCCAGCCGCGGGCGGACGCCGAGCAGCTGCGGGCGGCCGAGGTCGACGTCTACATCCACGCGCCCTACATCGTGAACGTCGCCTCGCCCAACAACCGGATCCGGATCCCCAGCCGCAAGCTGCTCATGGCACACGCCCGGGCCGCCGCCGAGCTCGGCGCGAAAGGCCTGATCGTGCACGGCGGGCACGTGGGCGCGGGCGCCGACCTCGCGGCCGGCTTCGCGAACTGGCGGAAGGCCTTCGAGTATGCGGAGAAGGACGGCGGCCTGCCGCTCCCGGTCCTGATCGAGAACACGGCCGGTGGCGACAACGCCTGCGCCCGCCGCTTCGACGACCTGGCCCGCCTCTGGGACGAGGTCGGCGCGTTCGGTGCCGGCTTCTGCCTCGACACCTGTCACGCGTTCGCCGGCGGGGAGGACCTGGTCGGCATCGTCGATCGGGTCAAGTCCATCACGGGCCGGATCGACCTGATCCACGCCAACGATTCGAAGGGCGGATTCGACTCGGGCCAGGACCGCCACGACAACCTGGGGAGTGGGAAGATCGACCCCGAGTTGGTGGTGGCCGCGATCCGCGCCGCCGGGGCGCCCGCCATCGTGGAGACCCCGGGTGGCACGGAGGGCCAGTCCGCCGACATCGCCCTTCTGCGCGAGCGCGCGGGCGGCTGAGTCACCGGCACGGGAGGGTCATGACCGAGCAGCAGCACCCGATCTCACCGGCACCCGCCGGAGAGAACGGGTTGCCCTCCACCGCACCGAGCCGGCCGGAGGCAAGCGCGCCGGCTCGGCCGCGGCGACGCTTCGGCTTCTTCCGCGCCAAGAAGGCCAAACCACCGACAGAGGCAAAACCAGCCCTCGAAGCGAAGCCTGATGTTGAGGTGAAGCCCGGGACTGAGGAGGCGCCGCGTATTCCGGCGCAGCGGACGGCCGCGTCCAGCGGTGATGCGGTCGCGGGGCAGGTGGAGGGCACTTCTGGCGGCAAGCCGGCGGGCTCGGGAACATCGGCCCCAGCGGCGCCGGACCCGGGCAAGCCATCTCCGGCCGCACCGGAACCAGGCAAGCCGTCCTCGGCCGCGTCGGAGCCGGGCAAGGAGCGCGCCGCGGCGGGCACGGCGACGAAGAAGAAGGTTCCCAAGCAGCGGGCGCAGCTTCCCACCAGCCGGCCGCCCGGTGCCCCGCCGGATCCCTGGACCGTCTTCGCCACCATCCCCGAGCAGCCGCCCAGCCGGGTCCGCCGCGCGCTGGCGCCCGTCGTCCGGGTGCTGAGCCACGAGTGGGCCCTGGCGCTGTACGCGAGCGTGCTCCTCGCCGTCCTCATGACGTGGCCGGTCCTGCGCCACCCGCTGGGCACCCTTCCGCAGGACCTGGGCGATCCGGCGCGGCAGGCGTGGCAACTCGCCTGGGCCGGACACATCCTGATCACCGATCCGGTGCGGCTGTGGCAGGCCAACGCCTACTTCCCGCTCGCCGACAGCTTCGCCTTCGGTGACAGCCTGCTCGGCTACGCGCCGCTCGCGATGATCGGCGCCGGCCCGGAAGCGGCGGTCCTCCGCTACAACGTGCTCTTCGTCGTCGCGCACGCGCTGCTCGCGTTCGGCGCCTACGCCCTGGTGCGGCAGCTCGGCGCCCGGCCCACCGGTGCGGCGGTTGCCGCGATCGCGTTCGCCTACGCGCCGTGGCGCCTCGCCCAGGAGGGCCACCTCGACATCATCTCGGCGGGCGGCATCCCGCTGGCCCTGGCAATGCTGGCACGCGGGCACGGCTGGTCCCTGCGGTACGGCCTGCGCCCGGACCGCCGCAGCGCCGGCTGGGCGGCCGCCGGCTGGGTGGTCGCGGCCTGGCAGGTCACGCTCGGTTTCTCCCTGGGCATCCCCTTCGCGTACGTGCTCGGCCTCATCCTGCTGACCCTGCTCGTCGGCTCGATTGTCCGCCGGCTCCGGCAATCCGGTCATCGGCCCCTGGTCCGACTCCTGCACCGGCCGGCGGTTCCGCTGCTCGGCTGGCGGCTGGCGGTCACCGACACCCTGGGTGCGCTGATCTTCGCCGGGGTGGCGCTGCTGATCGCGGTGCCCTATACGCGCGTTCCGGACAGTTCCACCCGTACCCAAGAGATCGATTTCTTCTCACCACCGCTGCACAGCCTCCTGATCGGGCCCGCCGAGTCGCGTGTCTGGGGCGCCGCCCACGAAACCACCCGCTCGTCGCTCGGCTGGGCCGCGGAGATGTCGCTGCTGCCCGGCGTCGTGCTCTACGCGCTGGCCCTGGCCGGGCTGGCGTTCTCGGTCTGGCACCTGAGGCACCGGATGGCTCTCATGGTCGCCGTCACGGTGGCCGTGGTCCTGACACTCGGCACCAACTACCTCGGCGGGCACTACACCTACCTGCCGTTGTTCGGCCACTACCCGGCGTCGTTCGACCAGCGCATCCCCGGCCGGCTGATGCTCTGGGTGACGCTGCTGCTGGTGATCCTGGCGGCCGGCGCCGTCGACGACTTCGTCCGCCGGGCCCTGCACCTGGCCGCCCAGCGCGTCCCGCCGTGGCCGGGGCCGTGGCTGCGTCTGGCCATGCTGACCCCGCTGATCCTGGTCGCCCTGGAAGGCTGGAACAGCACACCCCACCCGGCCGTCCCGGACCAGCCGGCGGCGATGCGCACGGTCACCGGCTCGATGCTGGTGCTGCCGACCACCGATCTCGGCGATCAGACGGTGCAGCTCTGGTCGACGTCGCGGTTCGAGCCGCTCGCCAACGGCGGCGGCACGTTCGCGGCGGTCCGGCAGAGCGAGTTGCGCAGCCGGGTCGCGTCGTTCCCGGACGAGGGCAGCATCCAGTACCTGCGCTCGATCGGCGTGACGAAGGTGGTGCTGCTGCGTGAGCAGGTGGTGGGTACGCCGTGGGAGCGGGCCGGCGACATCCCGGTGGACGCCCTCAACATCCGGCGTGAGGACCTGCCCGACGCGGTCGTCTTCCACCTGGACCCAGCCGCAGCCCCGCAGCAACCACCGCCGGGCCAGACCACCGTCCCGCAGCAGCCCGGGCAGACCCCGATCCCGCAGCAACAGCCCGGCCTGACCACGGCACCCCAGCAGCAGCCCGGCTTGACCACGGCACCGCAGCAACAGCCCGGCCTGACCACGGCACCGCAACAGCAGCCCGGGCTCGCCACAGTCCCGCAGCAACAGCCGGGCCTGACGACGGTTCCGCAGCAACCGCCGGCACTTGCCGCAGTCCCGCAGGAGACGCTGAGCTGACCTCGGGGATCAGCTCTTCAGAGCGAGCGGCGGCGGTGGTGTGGCGTCGGTATCGGTATCGGCATGGGCATCGTCCCCCGCCGCCACCGCCTCCTTGGACGGCCCCAGCCCGAACAAGCGCCGGAACCCGGTGACCCACGGCGCCTCCGGACCGTCCAGCGGCCCCGCCTCCGGGTCGAGCCCGTCGTAGGACTGCCGGACCACGTCCAGCTCCGGCCGCCAGATCTCCCGCGCCACGAGTCCGAAGAGGAGGGCCACGGTGACCAGCCGCGCGGTCGAGGCGAGCACGAACAAGCCCTCCGGGATGACCGTCTTGCCGCCGGCGCCGATCAGTTCGGCGTAGAAGGCCGCCAGGTAGCCCACCTCGGCGATGGTCCACGCGATGATCGCGCCCCACTTCGGCCGGGCCAGGACGATGAGAGGCAGGAGCCAGAGCACGTACTGCTGCGACCACACCTTGCTGAAGAGCAGGAACGCGGCGACGACCAGGAACGCGGTCTGTGCCAGCCGTGGCCGGCGCGGCGCGAGCAGGCCGAGGACCAGGATGCCGAGGCAGGCGAGACCGAAGAGGGCGTACGACACGTAGTTGAGCGTCGGGATGTTGTTGCTCAGCCACTGGAACGGGCCCTGATCGCCGGCGCCGCCGCTGGCCCATTTTCCGTCCAGGTACCGCCCGACATACCAGAACGTGCCCCAGTCGATCGGCCGTTCCGAGTTGAGCCGGAAGAAGCGCAGCCAGCTCTCGTGGTACCAGTAGAAGACCGGGAAGTTCGCCAGTGCCCAGGTGACGCCGGTCGCGAGGAACGCGCTCCAGAACGGCCGCAGCCGCCCGGTCCGCAGCGCCAGGATGAGGATCGGCCCGAGCAGGAACAGTGGCCAGAGTTTTGCCGCGGCGCCCAGCCCGAAGAAGATGCCGGCCCAGACCGGTTTGCGCTGCACCCACAGGTAGAGGCCGTAGACGGCGAGCCCGATCGCCAGGAAGTCCCAGTTGATCGTGGCGGTGAGCAGCAGGATCGGCGAGAGCGCGAAGATGGCCGCGTCCCAGGGGCGGCGCCGGCGCAGCGCCAGGATGATCGCCACGGTGGCGACCGCGAAGAGGGAGAGCACCAGGGCGTTCGCGTTGTAGAACCAGCTGCCCTGGTTGATGTCGGGGTGGCTTTCACCGTACGAGTGCACCGGCAGCCCCAGCGCACCCATGAAGTAACCGGTGACGACCGGGTATTCCACCGGGTGGTCCACGTAGGGCACTTTGCCCTCGTTGATGCCCTCGGCGTAGTAGAGCGCCAGCACGTCGGTGTAGCAGTACCGGGTGTACTGCATGTTCTTCTGCCAGTTCCCGTCCATGCAGGGTGACTTCTGCACCCAGGAGAGCGCGAGGACCAGGCAGGTCAGCGCCAGGACGATCCGTGGCGCGGTCCAGAACCGGCCGGGCCGCGACTCGGGTCGCACCGCGTGCGAGCCGAGCGGGCCACCGATCATCTGGGAGAGTCCCCGTACGAAACCGTCCGAGGTCGCTTTCGAGACGCCAGGCTGTTCGTCAGACGGTTTCGTGCTCATGACTTGGCATCATGCCGCATCTGGCGCCCGAAGCGGTGACGGGCCGCTGTGTCACACCGATCTCCAACGGCGAAGCGCCCCACCTCACGAGGAGATGGGGCGCTTGCGGTGAAGCCGTACGTCAGTCGCTTTCCTGGGTGGCCGGAGCCTCCGCGTTGCCCTGGCCTTGGCCTTGGCCTTGGCCTTGGCCCTGGCCGGGTTGCTGACCCTGACCCGGCTGCTGGCCCTGGCCGGGTTGCTGACCCTGACCCGGCTGCTGACCCTGGTCCGGCTGCTGGCCGCCCTGGCCCTGGCAGAGAACCGGGAACTGCTCGCAGACCTGGTTCTGGTTCGGGTCCTCGGTCTGGACCGGCGGGGGCGGCGGCGGCTCCTGGCCGTTCGCGTACTCGCTGTCCGGGTCACCCGTCTCGATCCGGTCCGGGAACTCTTCCTTGTCCCACTTGAGTTCGTCGACGACTGTCTCGATGAACTCTTCCCAGATCGCGGCCGGCGTGCCGGAACCGAACATCTTGCCGCCGTCGGCTTCCTTGAGCTGCACCTTGTTACCGGCGCCGCCGACCCAGACGGTCACCGCCATCTGCGGGATGCCGCCGACGTACCAGGTGTCGCCGTTGCCCTTCTTGAACTCCCAGGTACCCGACTTGGCGACCGACTGGCGACCGTCCGAGATCCGGTGGTCCTGCGACTTCGGGATCTCCGACATGACACCGAGCAGGTTGGACATCTGCGCGGCGTCGAAGACCTTCTTGCCCTTCAGGTTCTCGGTCTTGACGGTCGCCTCTTTGCCGGTGTTCGAGTCGCGCTTCTTCACCGTCTTGATGAAGTGCGCGTCGTGCCGGACACCGCCGTTGACGATGGTGGCGACACCCTGGGCGTGCTCGAGCGGAACCACGCGGTACTGACCGAAGGCGACCTCGTTGTCGAAGTAGCCGCCGCTCTTCCACTTGGCGGCGTTGGTCTTGGTCAGGTCGACCATCTCGCCGCCCGGGTGGCTGTCCTTGCCGTCGGTCCACATGTAACGGATACCGGCGTCACGGGCCGCCGCGATGACCTTGTCCCGGCCGATGTTGTTGGCGATCCAGTAGAACGGGAAGTTGTACGACTTGACGGTCGACGTCTCGAGGTCGCAGTACTTGATCTTGCCCTGACAGACGTTGCTGTCCTCGGCACCGGCGTTACTGATCTTGGTGCCGTTCGGGCGCAGCTTCGAGCCGTCCCACGTGGTCTTGAAGGAGATGTTCTCCTTCAGGCCCGCCGCCAGGGTGTAGATCTTGAACGTCGAGCCCGGGGACTGGCCGCCGTAGTCGACGATGCCGCTGCCGTCACCGGCCATGTAGCTGCCGTAGTCGGTGCCGTTGGGGTCGTCGCCGGCGTAGTAGCCGAGGACCTGACCGGTGTCCGGGTCGATGCCGATCACCGCGGACTGGTAGCCCTTCGGGCGCTTGTACAACGGCGACGACTTGCTCAGGCGCGATCCGGCCTGCTCGGCCGCCTTCTGCACCTTCGGGTTGATCGTCGTCGTGATCGTGTAGCCGCCCTTCTGCAACTCCTCCTCGGAGATGCCGAGCTCGCGAAGCTCGAACTTCACGTGCCGCATAATCATGCCGACCGGCTTGCCGTCCGCACAGGTCTTGCAGGTGGCGCCCTTGCTGGGCTTGTTGACCTTGGGGTACGCCCGCTTGTCGTACTGCTCCTGGGTCATCCAGCCCATCTTGAGCATGTTGTCGAGCGTGTACTCCCAGCGACCCTTGGCCTCTTCGAGGTTGTAGTTCGGGTCGTAGCCCTGGTGCGCGTCGTTCGGGTAGGGCTGCTTGATGATCGAGGCGAGAACCGCGGCCTGGTAGACGTTGATCTCGTTCTTCGCGCCCTTGACGACCGAGGCGTTGAAGTACCCGTTCGCAGCGGCCTCGGCGCCGTAACGGCCCTCACCGAGGTCGATGTAGTTCAGGTACATGCCCATGATCTGGTCTTTGTCGTACTTCGACTCGAGCTTGCGGGCGATGACGGCCTCACGCAGCTTCCGGCTGTAGCTGATCTCCTTGAGATCGGCGACGTGCCGTGCGTACTGCTGGGTGATCGTCGAGGCGCCCTGCTTGCTGCCGCCGGTGAAGTTGTTCCACGCGGCGCGGGCGATGCCCTTCATGTCGATGCCGTTGTGGTCGTAGAAGTTCTTGTCCTCGGCGGCCGCGACGGCGTTCTTCATCACGTCGCTGATGTTCTGGTAGGGGACGTTGATGCGCGGCGAGCCTTCCTTCGCCAGCACGTTCCCCTTGACATCGCGGATGACGTTCATCTGCTCCTCCGCCTGTGGCGTGGGGAGCTCGACGTCGTCGAAGAAGTAGGTGCCGCCGACGATGCCGACACCGAGCATGATCACCAGAACGGCGGCCATGGCGGTGAGGATGTTGGCGCGACGGTGCTTCTTGTCGGCCTTGCTGCGGCCGCCACCACGCCCGGGGCCGCTGCCACCCGGACCGCCGGGGCCGCCCGGCCCACCGGGACCGCCAGGGCCACCGGGACCACCCGGTGGGACCGGCCGCACCGCGGCCCGCGCCACCGAGGCCCGGCCACCGACCGGCGGGACCGAGGCCGCGCCGACCCGCGCCGAACCCACCGGGGCGCCACCGACGGCCGCGGAGCCCACCGAGGCACGCCCGGCCGGGCCACCGACCGAGGCGGAACCGACGGAAGCCGAGCCGACCGAGGCCGACCCCACCGACGCCCGGCCTGCTGAAGCGCCGCCCACCGACGCACGCCCGGCCGGACCGCCCACCGAGGCCGCCCCCGAGGGGCGGCCCGCTGGCTCGTCGTCAGGCGTGGAAGCAGCGGACGGCCCGGGCACTCGGGCCCGGGCTCGTGCGGACTGCGGATCGCCGTACGCGTTCATTTCTTCACACCTACCGGTCGCGGGGGCGCGGCCGGCCGGCCCGGCGGGGCCGTCCTGACAGTGCGCCTCGAGCGGACGTTGCCGACTGCCCCGCGGGCAGCCGTCGAGTCGAATCCTGGAAGTAACAGAACTTCGGTCCCAAACCTGTACACGGTAACGAGATCGAACCGGTTCACCGACGACCCTCCCCGCCATGTGACGACGAGCCTGCTGCGAGCGGCGTGTCGGCGTCCGATTCGGAGAGACCGTCCCGGCCGAGCACGTACCGCTCGATCAGGTGGTTCCAGGCGCAGGACCTGCACACCTCGACCACGAAGACCTGGAACTCACGCAGTGTCATCGCCAGCACGGGCAACTCGGCGAGTTTCCGGGCCTGGCCGGCGGATTGCTTGAGCTCTTCGCCATAGACGTAGTGCACAAGTGTCAGGTTGTCCCGGCGGCAGATCGGGCATCGTTCGTCGGTCGGCTCGCCGTGATATGTCGCCGCGTTTCTCAAGTAAGGAGACGCGTCACACACCTCAAGCGTGGGTACCCGGCCGTACCGGACGTCACGCAGGACTGCTCGCCTCTGTAGCGAGTAGTCGATGACCTGCCGCTGCGTGCGCATGGCGAAGAGAGTACGCGGTCGTCGCGAGCCCGGCGACCGTCATCACTCAGCGTGGCGTGGCGACTCCGGAGCATGTCCGAGTTGCGCGGGTGTCTGCGCCGATCTACGGTTGCGATGTATCGGACCGATACATCGGGCACAGACCTCAGGGAGGGACCGGGTGCTGGAACTGGCGATCCTCGGGCTCCTCCAGGAGACCCCGATGCACGGTTACGAGCTCCGCAAGGAGCTCGCCACCAAACTCGGCATGCTTCGCGCCGCCATCAGTTACGGCACGCTGTACCCGACGCTCAAGCGGCTGAAGCTGGCCGGATGGATCAGCGAAGCCGAGACGAACAGCGACATCATTCCCCCGATGACCAGCAAACGGGGCCGAGTTGTCTACAAGATCACGGCCGAGGGCAAGGAACGCTTCGCGGACCTGCTGACCCAGACCGGCCCGGAGACCTACGACGACACCGGCTTCGGCGTGCACTTCACGTTCTTCTCGCGTACCGACCAGGCGACCCGCCTGCGGATCCTGGAGGGTCGCCGGCGTCGCGTCGAGGAGCGCCGCGAGGGGCTGCGTGAGGTTCTCGCCCGTGCTGCCGACCGCCTCGACGCCTACACGCTGGAACTTCAGCGGCACGGGCTCGACGCGTGCGAGCGCGAGGTCCGCTGGCTGGAGGAACTGATCACCAACGAACGTTCGGGCCGCGCACCCAGCCGAGGCCGGACGTTGTCAAGCGAGGCGCCCGCCGTGACGGCGAGCGGCCCGGAAACCGCAACACCCCCGGAACTACCGCGTCCGCACCCGGACCGGCCGTGATGAACAACAAGGAGGCAAACGCGATGGGCTCCGTCCGCGTCGCCATCGTCGGTGTGGGTAACTGCGCCTCGTCCCTCGTGCAGGGCGTGGAGTACTACAAGAACGCCGACCCCAACGACCGCGTCCCGGGTCTCATGCACGTGACCTTCGGCGACTACCACGTCTCCGACGTGAAGTTCGTCGCGGCGTTCGATGTGGACGCCAAGAAGGTCGGCATGGACCTGAGCGAGGCGATCGTCGCCAGCGAGAACAACACCATCAAGCTGACCGACGTCCCGCCGGCCGGCGTGACCGTGCAGCGCGGCCCGACCTTCGACGGTCTGGGCACGTACTACCGCGAGATCATCGAGGAGTCCTCGGCCGAGGTCGTCGACGTGGCGCAGGCCCTGCGTGACGCCGAGGTCGACGTGGTCGTCTCCTACCTCCCGGTGGGTTCCGAGGAGGCCGACAAGTTCTACGCGCAGGCCGCGATCGACGCCGGTTGCGCGTTCGTCAACGCCCTGCCGGTCTTCATCGCCTCCGACCCGGTCTGGGCGCAGAAGTTCACCGACGCCGGTCTCCCGATCGTCGGCGACGACATCAAGAGCCAGGTCGGCGCGACCATCGTGCACCGCGCGCTGGCGAAGCTGTTCGAGGACCGCGGTGTCGAGCTGCTGCGCACCTACCAGCTCAACTTCGGCGGCAACATGGACTTCATGAACATGCTGGAGCGCAACCGCCTGGTCTCGAAGAAGATCTCGAAGACCCAGTCGGTCACCTCGCAGATCCCGCACGAGATGGTCAAGAGCGACGTGCACATCGGCCCGTCGGACCACGTGCCGTGGCTGGACGACCGCAAGTGGGCGTACATCCGCCTCGAAGGCCGCTCCTTCGGTGACACCCCGCTCAACGCCGAGCTCAAGCTCGAGGTGTGGGACTCGCCGAACTCGGCCGGCGTGATCATCGACGCGGTCCGCGCCGCGAAGATCGCCAAGGACCGCGGCGTGGGCGGCCCGATCCTCTCCGCCTCGTCGTACTTCATGAAGTCGCCGCCGGTGCAGTACAGCGACCACGACGCCCACGCGGCCGTCGAGGCCTTCATCAAGGGCGACATCGAGCGCTGAAACGCCCGATCCGAGCGAGGCGCAAGCTGAGCTGAAAGGCCGGTCCACGACGTGGACCGGCCTTTTTCCAACCCGGAGCGGTGTACGACCGGAGCACGGCACCAGTCCTGCCGCGGTGGACGACCGGAGTGCCGCACCAACCCGGAAGCGCCGTCCATGGCGAAATGTTGATCTGCTGGCGATGCGAAATCGCGGTCAAAACCCCATGATCACAGCGATTTCGCACCGCCAGCAGATCAACACCGCCACGCGGCCCGCACGCAGCGACCGCGCGGAAGCCGGACCATCGGGACAAGCCCCGCCGGGTCAGCTCCACGCCCGGGTCAGGGCCACCCGGGCCTCCAGTTCCAGGAGTCGTCTCTTGCGGTCGAGCCCGCCGCCGAAGCCGACCATCTTGCCGCCGGCACCGACCACCCGGTGACACGGCACGATCACCGGGACCGGGTTGTGGTTGCAGGCCGTCCCGACCGCCCGCGCGGCACCCGGATCACCCAGCGCGGTGGCGATCGCCCCATAAGTGATCATTTCGCCGTAGGGGATCCTGGCGATCTCGGCCCAGACCGCCCGCTCGAACGCCGAGCCACCACGCATCTCCACCGGCACCGTGAACTCGGTCAGCTCCCCCGCGAAGTAGGCCCGCAGCTCCGCCACGGCGGGGTGCCCGGTGTCCGCCGGGCCGGGACGCGCGCCGAAGCGCACGCCCACCACGACGCCGTCCTCGGCGACGACGCCGAGCGGCCCGATCGGTGAGTCCACGACGAACATGACCCGATTCTCCTCCGCGGGTGCGACAACGTCACCGGCCGCGTCGTGCAACGCCGCAGGGACGACAACGTCACCCGCCGCGTCGTGCAACGCCGCAGGGACGACAACGTCACCGGCCGCGTCGCGCGAAGCCGCAGGGACGGCAACGTCACCCGCCGCCTCGTGCAACGCCGCGCGGGCCGGGAGGCGTACTCCTTCGCGGAGGTGACCGTGACCCAGTCGATCGAGGCCGAGTTCACCGCGTTCGTCGTCGATCGCGGGCCGGCGCTGGTCCGTGTCGCGTACGCGCTGACCGGTGACCAGCAGACCGCGGAAGACCTGGTGCAGGTCGCGCTGGCGAAGGCGTACGCCCGGTGGTCGCGGATCAGCGGCGACCCCGAGCCGTATGTGCGCCGGATCCTCTACAACGACCGTGTCTCCTTCTGGCGCCGCCAGAGCCGCCGCCGTGAACTGCTGATGGCCGACCTGCCGGACCACGGCGGCCACGGCGGGCACGACCACGACACGGCACTGCGCCTGGCACTGCGGCAGGCCCTGCTCACTCTGCCGCCCCGGCAGCGGGCCGTGCTGGTCCTGCGTTACCTGGAGGACCGCTCGGTCGAGGAAACGGCCGCGGTGCTCGGCTGCCGTCCCGGGACCGTGGCGAGTCAGGCCGCCCGCGCGCTGGCCAAACTGCGCGTGCTGGTGCCCGAGTTGAACGACGTGACCGCCGCGGAGGTGCTGTGATGATCGACGACCTGCTCCGTGCCGCCGTCCGCGACCTGGCGGACGAATCCGGCACCCCGTCCGGCCTGGCCGCCGGCGCCCTGGCCCGGGGCCGCCGGATCCGCCGCAACCGGCGTGCCGCGACGGCGGCCGCCGCCCTGGCCGCGGTGCTGGCCGTGACCGTGCCGTTCGTCGCGCGCCACGACCGCGACGTCCGCCCGGAGCCGCTGCCGGCCGCCACCCCCACGGTCGTCCGCCCGAGCTTCGATCCGGCGGAGGTGTTCGTCGCGCCCGGCGGTGCCCGGCTGCTCAGCATCGAGGAGCGCCGCACGACTCGCGTCCTGGATCCGCACACCGGCCGGTACCGGGACCTGCCGGACCGGGACCTCGCTCCGGTGATGTCTCCCGACGAACGGCACGTCGCCGTGCACCGGGCCGGCGAGGAGGGCGTCCGGATCCTGGACCTCAAGACCGGCGACCACTGGCGGCCGCCGGTGTCCACGCCGGCGTACCTGACCTGGTCCGACGACGGCAGCCGGCTGTTGCTCTCGCACAACGACGGTTTCACGGTCCTCGACCCGGCCGCTCGCCGCTCACGCACCCACCAGGTCGATCTCGGGCGGTTGCCGTGCCTCGACCACTGCCGGTTCACCTGGCACGCCGGGAACACCCGGGTGGCGTTGCCGCAGGCCTGGGCACGTAACGACGAGGAGCAGCGGATCAGCGGCCTGGCCGTCTTCGACGCGGCGAGCGGGGAATTCCTGCGGAACGTGCCGATCAAAGGCATCCCCGCCGGGCCGAACGCCTGGTCACCGGACGGGCGCCTGGTCCTCGTCCGGCTGATGCCGCAGTCCGCGGACCAGGTGACGATCGTCGAGGCCGAGTCGGGCCGGGCAGTCGGGCACTTCACCGCGGTCTGGTCCCGCTTTCTCGGCGACAGCACCGTTCTTGCCCAGAACGCTGGCATCCTGACCAGGTACGACGGCGACGCGACAGTGCTCGACAAGGCGGAACTGCCGGCCGAGCTGACCGGCCGGCTCCTGACGTTCGGTTTCTGACCCGAGGCTCGTCCGGACGGCAAAGCCCCGGACGGCAAGCTCCGGAGGGCAAAGCCCCGACGGCAAGCCCCGGACGGCATGCAAGCTTTCCGACCGGCGCCGCGTCTGACCCGGTGGAGGTGACCGGTGAAGCAGTCGCTCGAGGACGAGTTCACCGCGTTCGTCGCGGAACGAGGGCAGTCGTTGCTCCGGATCGCGCACGCTATGACGGGGGATCGGGAAGCCGCGCAGGACCTGGTGCAGGGTGCGCTGGCGAAGGCGTACTCACGCTGGCCGCGCATACACGGCGACGCGGAGGCGTACGTCCGCAAGATCTTGTACAACGACCGCATCTCGGCCTGGCGCAGGCCGGGCAGCCGCAACGAGGTCTCGATGGCCGACGTGCCGGAGCGGGCCGGGCAGGACCGGCACGACGACGACGTCGCCGAGCGTCTCGCGCTGCGCGAGGCACTGCTGTCGCTGCCCGCACGGCAGCGTGCGGTGCTGGTGATGCGCTACCTCGAGGACCGTTCCGTCGAGGAGACCGCCGAGGCGCTCGGCTGCCGGCCCGGGACGGTGGCGAGCCAGTCCTCCCGCGCCCTGGCCAAGCTCCGCGAACTGGTCGGCCGAGTGACGCCGCTGGAGGCATCCCGATGAGGAACCTGGAGGACAACCTGCGCGACGCGGTTCACGACCTCGCCGGCGAGGCGCCCCCACCACTCGACCTGGCGGCCGCCGCGCGCACCCGTGGGCGCCGGATCCGCCGCCGTCGCCAGGCCACCCTCGCCGCCGTCGCGGCCGCCCTGATCGGCGTCACCGTGACCCCCTACGCGGTGCTCCGCGAGAGGGCCACCCCGCCGCCGGTCACCGACGTGACCCCGGCGCCGTCACCGTCGCCGTCGCCGTCGCGGTCCCCGGAACCGTCGCCGCGGATCCGGATGCTGTCCACTTTCGACGCCGACCGGCCGTACCGGCTGCTCGGTGGTGCCGTGGTCGTCGCGATGAGCCGCACCGAGCAGAACGAGGTCACCGAGGGCGACACCCACCACGTGCTGCTCGACCGGGCCACCGGGCGCTACCGGGAACTGGCCGGGAACTACCGCGAGGTGGTGCCGGGACCGGGAGAGCTGTTCGCGGTCCACGAGGGCCCGGATGCGGAGACCTCGGTGCACGTGGTCACCGCCGGCGGCGAGGTGCGCCGGCGGATCCCGCGCCAGGCGGTCGGCGACGCACCGCAGTGGTCCCCGGACGGCAGCCGGCTGCTCGTGCCGGTCTCCGACGGTTTCCTCGTCGCCGACCCGGATCGGTCCGGTGACCGCACCTTCCAGCCGGAGGGCGAGTGCCCGGACTACTGCTCCTACTCGTGGCTGCCGGACGGCACGGAGATCGCGGTGCCACGGCGTGACCCGGCCTGGACGCGTTCCGAGGCGCAACCGGACATGGCGAGGTGGCTCGACATCTACTCGGCGACCACCGGCAAGCTGGTCCGCAGTCAGGAGATGACCGGGCGGCCGATCGGCACCCGGGGCTGGGCACCCGACGGCCGGCACGTCCTGACCAGGACCGGCGGTTCCACCGGGACGATCACCCTCACCGACACGTCGAACGGCTCATCGGTCGCCGAGCTGAGCGGCTCGGACGCCGTCTACCTGGCGGACGGCCGGATACTCACCTACGACGACACGACGGTCACGCTCCACGACGCCCTGGGCCGCCCGATCGAGAAGGCCGGTCTGCCGACCGAGTTCCGCGGCCTGACACTTTTCGTGTCGGCCGGCTCCTGATCAGGAGATGTGGCCCTGCTCGCGGGCCCACTTGAAGAGCTCCGCCTCGGCCTCGTCGCGATCCAGCGGCCCCCGGTCGAGGCGGAGCTCCTTGAGGAAACGCCACGCCTGGCCGACGACCGGGCCGGGCGGCACGCCGAGCAGCTCCATGATCGCGTTGCCGTCCAGGTCGGGGCGGACCTTGGCCAGGTCCTCCTCGGCGGCGATCCGGGCGATCCGTTCCTCGAGCGCGTCGTAGTCGGCGGCCAGTTGGGCGGCCTTGCGGCGGTTACGGGTGGTGACGTCCGAACGGGTCAGCTTGTGCAGGCGGGACAGCAGCGGACCGGCGTCGGTGACGTAGCGGCGCACCGCCGAGTCCGTCCACTCGCCTCGCCCGTACCCGTAGAAGCGCAGATGCAGGCCGACCAGGCCGACCACGTCGGAGATCGTGTCCTTGGGGTATTTCATGGCCTTCATGCGCTGCTTGGTGAGCCGGGCGCCGACCACCTCGTGGTGGTGGAAGCTGACCCGGCCGTCGCGGCCGACGGCCTTGGTGGCCGGCTTGCCGACGTCGTGCATGAGCGAGGCCATCCGCAGCACGAAGTCCGGCCCGCCGTCGCCTTCGAGCCGCATCGCGTTCATCACGACGATGAGCGTGTGCTCGTAGACGTCCTTGTGCTGCGCGTGCTCGTCGATCTCGAGCTTGAGGCCGGACACCTCCGGGATGAAGCGGTCGGCCAGCCCGGTGTCGACGAGCAGGCGCAGGCCGGCGATCGGGTCGGCGGCCGTCATCAGCTTGGTGAACTCGTCCCGGACCCGTTCCGCGGTGATCCGGTCGAGGTCGGCCGCCATGTCCCGCATCGCCGCGACGACCGGCTCGTCCACAGTGAACCGCAGCTTCGCGGCGAACCGGGCGGCCCGGAGCATCCGAAGTGGATCGTCACCGAAGGAGCTCTCCGGCGCGCCGGGCGTCCGGATCAGTTTGCGCGCGAGGTCCTGGAGCCCGCCGAACGGGTCGGTGAACTCGTGACCCGGCAAGGACACGGCCATCGCGTTGATCGTGAAGTCGCGCCGGGACAGGTCCGCCAGCAGCGAATCGCCGTAGGAGACCACCGGATTGCGGGTCACCCCGTCGTACGCCTCGGCCCGGAACGTGGTGATCTCGATCCGCACGCCGTCCTTCTGGATCCCGATCGTGCCGAACTCGCGGCCGGTCTCCCAGATCGCGTCCGCCCAGCCCTTGACCACGTCGAGGGTCTGCTCCGGTCGCGCGTCGGTGCAGAAGTCGAGGTCGTCGTTGAGGCTGCCGAGCAGCGCATCACGGACCGACCCGCCGACCAGGTGCAGCTCATGGCCCGCGGCGGTGAAGCGGCGGCCGAGCTCGTCGGCGAGGGGGGACACGCGGAGCAGCTCGGCTACCGCTTTCTGCTGGGCGGAATTCAGAACAGACATGGGATGACCAGCCTATCTTTTCCGCCTCCTGGGTGCGGTCGGCGGGGCGGCCGCGTGGCAGGCGCGAAGATTGCCGGGCAGGATGGCGGGGTGCCCCTTTCCGAGGCGCTGCTACCCCTCACCCAGGACCCCGGTTTCTGGACGGGCCAGATCAGCGACACCGAACACCTCCCGCCGCAGCTGCGCGTGTCGTTCCCCGTGGTGGACGGCTACGCCCTGGTCCTCGAGATCGAGCTGCCGTCCGGCGAGCGGACCCTCGGCCTGCGCCGGCCGGCGTCGAGCGAGCCGGTCCAGCTGGGCTGGGCGCCGGCCGACGGGCCGTTCCCGGCGGCGCTGCACTGGTGGGAGCTGGAGTCCTTCGCCCGGGTGATCGCCCTGGACGACCCGCTGCTGCCGCACCCCGGTCTGGTGGTGGCGCTGCTGTCCCCGTTCGCGCCGGCCACCGCGGACGACGACGCCACGGCGATCGCGGCGGTGCGCGAGGCAGCGTACCGATCACTGCGCCGCGAGGTTCCCGCCGCCGCGCCGTCCGGTCCGGAGCAGGCGCCCCTGCCGCTCTTCACCGATGAGCACTGGTGGCCGGCCCCGCCCTCGCCCTCACCGCAGGTGCTCGACGAGGCGGCTGTCGCGGCACTCAGCGCACCGGCCCCGGCGACCCTCCAGGTGCGTGCCGGGAGCCGCTTTCCCCACGAAGACCTTCTCGATCTGGTACGCCGGACGGGCGCACGCCTGAGCCGCCTGCCCGGCCAGGAGTGGTACGCGGAGACCCGCCCGCTGGCCCGCCGGATCACCGACTCGGGTGACCTGGCGCTGGTGCCCGCTCTGCTCGGTGCGCTGACCGAGGCCGGCTGCGACCATCCGACAGTTCTGGATGCGCTGAGTGAGCCTCTGGTGCCGCTTGAGGCGTGCTGGATGGTGGAGACGCTGGCCGGCGCGGAGCCCGGCACCCTCCTGCGTCACCACGTGTGACCTTTGCGCTTATGGTGGCTTCGACATCGGCACCCTTGAGAAGGAGGCCCGGGTGAACGGCGGCCTGTACCGCAGCACGCACGCGACGCCGGACCGGCAGCCCTTGGCGGAGGAGGGCGTCACCGTGGTCTCGGTGGATGCCGAGGCTCCGGCCGCACCCGCGGGGGACGGCGGCACCACCGGGCAGAGCGCGATCATGGCGATCGGCAGCCTGGTCAGCCGGATCATCGGGTTCGTCCGGAACGCGTTGATCGGCATGACGCTCGGTTACGGTGTCGGTGACGCGTACACCAGCGCCCAGTTCCTGCCCGGCCAGATCTACGAGCTGCTGCTCGGCGGCATTCTCTCCAGCGTGCTGATCCCGCTGCTGGTCCGGCGGCGCAAGGCCGACCCGGACGGCGGCCAGGAGTTCACCCAGAAACTGCTCACCTTCGCGGTCACGTCGCTGGGCATCGCGACGGTGCTGGTGGTGTTCGCCGCGCCGCTGATCACCTATCTGCAGGCCAGTGACGGCAACACCAAGGCGTACCGGGATCTGGTCACCAGCTTCGCGTACCTGATCCTGCCGGTCATCTTCTTCACCGGTCTCTCCGCGATGATCGCCGCGGTGCTCAACGTGCGCGGCCACTTCGCGGCGCCGATGTGGGCGCCGATCCTGAACAACATCGTCGTGATCGCGACCTGCGGTGTGTTCCTGTTCGTCTTCGGCACCGACGACGGCCTCAGCCCGGAAACCATCACCGCCGGTCAGATCGCGCTGATCGGCGGCGGCACCCTGCTCGGCATCGTGGTGCAGGCGGCCGGTCTGCTGCCGGCCCTGCGCAAGGTCGGTTTCCGCTGGCGGTGGCGCTGGGACCCGCGGTCGCTGGGCCTGCGCGAGATCGGCAACCTGGCCGGCTGGATGCTCTGCTACGTCGCGGCGAACCAGGTCGCGGTCTTCGTCGTGGTGCGCATCCTCAACGAGGTGGCCGGCGACGGCAACGCCAGCGTGCTCGCCTTCAACAACGTCTTCCTGCTGACCATGATGGCGCACGGCATCATCGGCGTGTCGGTGATGACGGCGCTGCTGCCGAAGATGAGCGCGGCCGCCGCCGACGGGCGCTACGAGGAGGTCAGCGCCGATCTGACCCGCGGTATCAAGCTGGTCAGTGCGGCGCTCGCCCCGATCGCGGTGGTCTACGGCGTGCTCGGCACCCCGCTGTCGGTCTTCCTCTTCCAGGGCGGCAACTTCGGCAACGACGCGGCTCTCGATACCGGTACGGTGCTGACCGTCTCGGCGTTCGCGGTGCTGCCGCTCTCGATCAGCTACCTCTGCACGTACGCCTTCTACTCCCTGCAGGCCAACAAGACGGTCGCGCTCATCAACCTGCCCGTGGTGGCGGTCCGGATCGGGGCCTACTTCCTGCTCGCCGCCGTGCTCAGCGAGTCGCTGTCGGCGGCCGGCATGACCGCGGCCAACGCCGTCTCCTACGTGGTGTCCGCGGTCGTCTCGCTGGCCGTGCTGCGCCGCCGGATCGGCCGGCTCAACCTCGGTTCGGTCGCGGTGTCACTGGCCAAAGTGGCGTTCGCGGCCGCGGTGGCCGCCGCCATCGGCGTGCTGGTGGTGCGCCTGCTGCCCGGCGGGAGCGAGCCGTCCGGCCGGATCGAGGCCGTGGTGCAGCTGTTCACCGGCGGTGCGGTGATCCTCGTCGCCTACCTGGGGGTAGCCCTGCTGCTCCGGGTTCAGGAGATCAGCCAGGTGGTCGGGATGGTGCGCCGCAAGATCGGTCGTTGATCTCGGCACGGACGTCCTGATCAGGGCTTTCCACGGCGAGTCCGTCCCGATTCCGCCGATCGCCCGCCGCGACCGGCGGTGCCGCGCCGGGGGGACGACCTGCCCGACAGTGGCCCTGTACGGGTATGGTCGGTGTCGGCATGTGCGCGGGAGCACGTTTGGTCCTTAGCACCCAGGCATGCACCACCGAGGGAGGACTGGTGACCCAGGTCGGCGAAGGCCACGAGACCGCGGCCGACGAGGCCGGACCGGTCTTGACCTTCGGTGCGCCCACCGCCGGTGAGATTCTGGCCGAGCGTTACCAGCTGGAACAGCACGTCAACAACGACAGTGCCGGCCGGCAGGTGTGGCGCGGCATCGATGTGATCCTGCGGCGCCCGGTCGCCGTCGTTCTGCGGCACCCCGGTGGCGACTCCGCCACCGAGATGCTCCAGGCCGCGGTCGCTGCGAGCCGGGTGATCCACCCCAATCTGGTCGGCGTCTACGACGCGATCGACGAGCAGGAACGGGCCTACGTGGTCCGCGAGTGGGTCGACGGCGAGTCGTTGCGCGACCTGATCGCCGCCGAGGGTCCGCTGGACCCGGCGCGCGCCATCGCCATCGCGCACGCGGTCGCCGACGCGCTGACCGCGGTGCACGCCACCGGCATGGTGCACGGCAACGTGCACCCCGGCACCACCCTGATCGCCGACGACGGCCGGGTCGTGCTCGCCGACGCCCGGGCCGACTCGGCGGACAGCGTGGAGTCGGACATCCGCGCGGTCGGCGGCCTGCTCTACTTCGCGCTCACCGCGCACTGGCCCCACGACGAGGTCGGTCGTTCGGCACTGAGCGACGCCAACCGGGACAGCGCCGGCAACCCGGCGGCGCCGCGGCAGGTGCGGGCCGGCGTTCCGGCCTACCTCGACGACCTCACCATGGACCTGCTCGACCGGCGGGTCGCCCCACCGGCCGCCGACGCGCTCACCGCGGAGCTCGGCCGGCTGGACGCCGCTTCCGAGGACGAGGAGTTCGAGGACGTCGGCCCGCTGCGCTTCGTGCAGGGCACCTCGTCGTCCGCCGAGCCGATCAAGACGACGCCGAAGATCCTGCTCGGCGTCGGCGCGCTTGTCGTGATCGCGATCATCGGCCTGATCTTCGGCATCCGCGCGATCAACGACACCAGCAAGACCGAGACCGGCGCCAACCCGCCCGTCACGGCGGGCACCGGTCAGGAGGGCACCGGGACCGGCGACGCCGCGGCACCGGCCCCCGACCCGAAGAAGATCGCGCTCACCGCCGACCAGGTCCGCATCGTCGACCCGCCGCCGGGCGACCGCGACGACAGCGACGAGGCGAAGTTCGTCGTCGACGGCGACTCCGAGACCTCGTGGAGCCTCGCCTGGTACAAGTCGCCCAAGTTCGGCAACCTGAAGGACGGCATGGGCGTCCTGATCAACCTGGGCAGCCCACGGGCCCTCGCCGAGATCCAGGTCGCGACGTCGGCCCCCGGCGTGGCGATGGACGTGCGCTACGGAGCGAACGATCCCGGCGACACCTCGAACGGCGACGAGAAGCTGCTCAAGGAGTACAAGAAGCTCGGCGACGGCGACGCGGAGAAGAGCACCGGCACCAACTGGGCGTTCTCCGGCTTCGAGCCCGACCAGAAATACCAGTACGTGCTGGTCTTCCTGACCGAGCTGCCGACCAACGAGGACGGCCCCGGCTACAAGGTCAACGTCAACGAGATCCAGCTGTACGGGTACTGACAGGCCCTCCCGGGAGCCGCGGTGGACTACATTGCTGGCGTGAGTTCCCGGGACGTATCCGCCGGTTCGCCCGGTGCGGGCGAATCCGCACCGAGTGACGCCGAGCTGATCCGTGCGCACGTCGCCGGCGAGCCCGATGCTTTCGCCGAGCTGGTCCGCCGCCATCGGGACCGGCTCTGGGCAGTCGCGCTGCGCACCGTCGGCGACCGTGAGGAGGCCGCCGACGCCCTCCAGGACGCCCTGCTGAACGCGCACCGCAACGCGGCCCGCTTCCGTGGCGACTCGGCTGTGACGACGTGGCTGCACCGGATCGTGGTGAACGCCTGCCTGGACCGGCTGCGCCGCCGCCAGGCCCACCCGACCGTCCCGCTGCCCGACGGCAACCGTGACGACGACCGCCCGTCCGCGCCGGAACCCGTCGCGCCGGCGCCGGACCAGGACACCGTGCTCGTGGTCCGGGATGCGCTGGCCGCATTGCCGGTCGAGCAGCGGTCCGCGATCATCCTGGTCGACGTGCAGGGATACCCGGTCACCGAGGCGGCCGAGATGCTCGGTGTCGCGGAGGGCACGGTCAAGAGCCGGTGCGCTCGCGGCCGGGCCCGCATGGCTGTCACGCTGGGATTCCTGCGTGGCGAGGCAGGTGGGGCAGCGCGTGGTGGGCCCGGTGGGGCCGTCCAAGGCGGGAACCGGACGGGCGTCGGCGACGTCCCATCCGAGTCGGCGCCGGCGACTTCCCTGCCGGCGGGACACGATCGGAGGGATCAGCGGTGACGGGCGCCGAGTTCGACGGGGTCGACCTCGATCTGCTTGCCGACTACATCGGCGGCGCCCTCATCGGCACGCCCGACGACGAACGGGTCGGTGCCCTGGTCGCCGAGGATCCGGTGTGGCGGGAGGCCTACGAACGGCTGGCCCCGGGCATGGCCACCGTCGGCGCGATGCTGCGTGACCTGCCCGCCGAGCGGATGCCGGCCGACCTCGCCGACCGGCTGGACGCGCTGTTCAGCACGCCGGCCGACGCACCCGTCGACGCGCCGGCCGCGGTGACGCTGCCCGCACGGGTGACGGCGACCGAGGCGGCCGGCGAATCGGGCACGCACCGCGGCGACCGACTTCACCCACCAGCCGGCCCCGGTGCCGCCGGTTCCCCCAGTGCCGCCGGTTCCCCCAGTGCCGCCGGTTCCCCCAGTGCCGCCGGTTCCCCCAGTGCGGCCGGTGCTGCCGGGATATCAGCAGGTGCGGACGGGGAGTCCGCCGAGCCCGTACCCGCGAAGGTCCTGGACCTTGCCGAAGCGCAGCGGAAGCGCGCCGCCGGTGCGCGCCCCCGACGCAGGGTGCGCTGGGCCGCGCCGATCTCGATCGCCGCCGGAGTCCTCGCCTTCGCCGGTTTCGGCCTGAGCCAGCTCTCCGGTGACGACGCCTCCGACGCGGGTTCGTCGGAGAGCGCCGCCGGCGCCGCGCCGATGATCGCGGACGCACCCCAGGTGGGTGAGGTCCTGCGCACCGGCACCGACTACGCCCCCGAGACACTGGCCCAGGCGCCGATCTCAGCCGGTGGCACCGAGCCGTTCGGCGCGACCGACGGGCCCACCGCCGCCGACTCCCAGCCGGACGCGACCACCGCCGTCAAGTCGCCCCTGGGCCGGCTGCTCGCACCGCAGGCGCTGCTGGACTGCCTGGACGCGATCGCCCGGGAGAACGCCGGCGGGCCGATCTCGGTGGGCTCGGTGGATTACGCGTTCTTCACCGGCACACCGGCACTGATCGTGCACTTCACGGCGGCCAACGGCGGGTGGGCCTGGGCGGTCGGCGAGGGTTGTGGCACGCCCGGCAGTGACGCCGCCGCGCTGGAGAAAGTGCCGGTACGCTGACCGCACTCCTTGCGTGAGGTCCGACACGGGCCCCGGTGAGGGAATGGCGGATGCCTAGCATGACGTTCTAGCGTGCAGAGTCGCCGCCCGATGCGTGCGGCGAAAACAGACTGAGGAGTCGGCAGTGGACGAGGTCCGCAATCTGATCATCATCGGTTCGGGGCCGTCCGGCTACACCGCGGCGCTCTATGCGGCCCGGGCGAACCTGAACCCGCTGGTGATCGAGGGCGTGCAGTCCGGCGGCGCTCTGATGACCACCACCGAGGTGGAGAACTTCCCCGGTCACCGGGACGGCATCATGGGCCCCGAGCTGATGGACAACATGCGGGCGCAGGCCGAGAAGTTCGGCGCCGAGTTCATCACCGACGACGTCACCCGGGTCGAGCTCGGCGACAAGCCGACCGAGCCGGGCACCGAGGGCCTCAAGACCGTCTGGGTGGGTGAGCAGCAGTTCTTCGCCCGCGCGGTGATCCTGGCGACCGGTTCGGCGTGGCGCCCGATCGGCGTGCCCGGCGAGCAGGAGCTGCTCGGTCACGGCGTCTCGTCGTGTGCCACCTGTGACGGCTTCTTCTTCCGCAACCAGCACATCGTGGTGGTCGGCGGCGGCGACTCGGCGATGGAGGAGGCGACGTTCCTCACCCGCTTCGCCGAGACGGTGACGATCGTGCACCGGCGCGACTCCTTCCGGGCCAGCAAGGTCATGCAGAAGCGTGCGCTGGACAACCCGAAGATCAAGGTCGAGTGGAACACGGTCGTCGAGGAGATCCTCGGCACCGACGGCAAGGTCGTCGGCGTCCGGCTCCGCGACGTCAACTCGGGCGAGACGAAGGTTCTCGACGTCACCGGCGTCTTCGTGGCGATCGGCCACGACCCGCGCAGCGAGCTGTTCAAGGGTCAGGTCGAGCTGGACGACGAGGGCTACGTCAAGGTCGACGCACCCAGCACCCGGACCAACGTCCCCGGCGTGTTCGCCGCCGGTGACCTGGTCGACCACACGTACCGGCAGGCCATCACCGCGTCCGGCACCGGCTGTGCCGCGGCGCTGGACGCCGAGCGCTTCATCGCTTCATTCGTAGAGCTGTAAGACCGGGAGGTCCTCGTGGGAGCAACCAAGGTGGTCACCGACGCCACCTTCGCCAGCGACGTGCTGCAGTCCGACAAGCCGGTGCTTGTCGATTTCTGGGCTGAGTGGTGCGTCCCGTGCAAGAAGGTCGACCCGCTGCTGGCCGAGATCGCCGCGGAGATGGGCGACAAGGTGGAGATCGTCAAGGTGAACATCGACGAGAACCCGCAGACCGCCATGGCCTACCAGGTGATGTCGGTACCGACCCTGACGATCTTCAAGGGTGGCGAGCGGGTCAACTCGGTCGCCGGTGCGAAGCCGAAGAGCTTCCTGGTCAACTTCATCGAGTCGGCGCTCTGACGTCCTCTTCTACGCCCCGCGTCCGTTCTGGGACGCGGGGCGTACGCTCGTCAAGGTCGTCCTTCCTCGCCCCTAGGGAGTTCTGAGTGCGGTCCATCCGACGCGGGGACACCGGCCCCGCCGTGTCCGAGATCCGGTCGATCCTGGTCGGCCTGGAGTTGCTCGACAACGCCGAGCCGGACACCTTCGACGAGGCGCTGGTGGACGCGGTCCGCGCGTTCCAGCAGAGTCGCGGGCTCGGCATCGACGGCATGGTCGGTGACGAGACGTGGCGAGCGCTCGACGCGGCGCGCTGGCGGCTCGGTTCTCGGACCCTCTTCCACTCCGTGCCCGACGCGCTCGTCGGCGAGGATGTGCGCACCCTCCAGGAGCGCCTGCTGGAGATGGGGTACGACACCGGTCGCCCCGACGCCATCTACGGTGCCCGCACCGCCCGCGCGGTGGCCCAGTTCCAGCGTGAGGTCGGCCTCGCCCCGGACGGCTCCTGCGGCCCGCAGACCATGAAGGCGCTGCGCCGGCTCGGCCGCAAGGTGGTGGGTGGCCGCCCGCAGTGGCTGCGCGAGGCCGAGGCGTTCCGCCAGTCCGGTCCCAACCTGGTCGGCAAGACGATCGTGATCGACCCCGGCCACGGCGGCGGTGACGACACCGGCGTGGTGGTGCCCGACGGGCCGCTGCGCTGGACCGAGGCCGACCTGGTGTTCGACCTCGCGACCCGGCTCGAGGGCCGGCTCGCCGCGGCCGGCATGCGGGTGCACCTGACCCGCGGGCCGGCGCCGACCGCGCCGATGAGTGGCGCCGATCGGGCCGCCCTGGCCAACAGCCTCGGCGCCGACCTGCTGATCTCGCTGCACCTGGACGGCGTCTCCGCGGAGAGTGCCGAGGGTGTCGCGACCTACCACTACGGCACCGGCAACGGGCTCAGCTCCACGGTCGGCGAGCGGCTGGCCAACCTGGTGCAGCGCGAAATCGTCGTGCGCACCGGGCTGCACGACTGCCGCACCCACGCGAAGAGCTGGGACCTGCTGCGCCTGACCCGCATGCCGACGGTCCGGGTCGACCTCGGTTACCTCACGTCGCCGCGGGACCGGGAGCGCCTGATCGACCCGTCGTTCCGGGAGCAGATCGTGGAGGCGCTGCTCGCCGCCGTGCAGCGGATGTACTTCCCGGTGGAACGGGACGTGCCGACCGGCTCGATCGACGTACGCCAGTTGCGTCTCGCTCTCGCCGACCGCGGCTGAGCCAAGCCCTAGTTCTCCAGGCTGCTGGTGGCCGGCATCGGCCGCAGCAGCTTCTCCGGGCTCATCGAGCCGAGCAGTTTCTCCAGCGCGTACTCCACGTCGGACTTCCATGACAGGGCCGTCCGCAGCTCCAGCCGCAACCGCGGGTAACGGGGGTGCGGGCGGACCGTCTTGAAGCCGACGGACAGGAAGAAGTCGACGGGCGCCACGCAGGCGCCGTCGCGCTCCTCCTCGTCGTCGGCCTCGCCGGCTTTCGCGTCACCGAACGCCTCGATCGCCTTGATGCCGCGCTTGGTGAGATCCCGGGCGACACCCTGCACCAGCATCCGGCCCAGGCCGCCGCCGGCGAACGCGGGCACCACCTTGGCCGTGGTGAGCAGGGCGGCGTCGGCGCTGACCGGTGACGTGGGGAACGCCATCGACCGCGGCACGTAGGCGGGTGGCGCATACATCACGAAGCCGGCCGGCATGCCGTCGACGTAGGCCAGCTTGCCGCAGGACCCCCACTCGAGCAGCGTCTGCGAGACCCAGGCCTCCTTCTCCAGCCCGGTGTCGCCGCTGGCGCAGGCCCGTTCGGCGGAAACCGGGTCGAGTTCCCAGTAGACACACTGCCGGCACGGCCGGGGGAGATCCTCAAGAGTGTCGAGGGTGAGGTTGACCAGGCGTCGCGACATGGCGAACTCCCTGCGCAGACACGGGACGGACCGGAAATGAAGCACGGTCGTCAAGTCACGTGCCTCGTCCGCGCCCCCCGGCGAATCCTACGCCGGAATCACCATGAACGGGAGCAGGTCGGGCAGAGGCCGAATGGGACGACCGGGCTCAGTACGGGTTTCCCCGTTTAGTATCGAGGACGTCTCGACCACCGAATCAACGAGGTGAGAGCCGAATGACCGGCACAACTCAGGACGATTACACCGATCGGTACGCGCGACGGGTGCGCGGGATGACCACATCCGAGATCCGCGCCCTCTTCGCCGTCACCAGCCGACCCGAGGTGGTGTCGCTGGCCGGCGGCTCGCCGTACATCGCGGCCCTCCCCCTGGACGCGGTCGGCGAGATGCTGAACCGTCTCGGATCCGAGCAGGGCGCCACCAGCCTTCAGTACGGCATCGGCCAGGGCACGATCGACCTGCGCGAGCGCATCTGTGACGTGATGACCCTGTCCGGCATCACCAACGCCTCCCCCGACGACGTGGTGGTCACCGTCGGCGGGCAGCAGGCCCTCGACCTCCTGGCCCGACTCTTCCTGGACCCGGGCGACGTGGTGCTCGCCGAGGGGCCGACCTACGTCGGCGCACTCGGCGTCTTCCAGGCCGCCCAGGCACAGGTGCAGCACGTGGCAATGGACGCCGACGGCCTGATCCCGGCAGCCCTCGAGGAAGCCATCGAGGCGACCGCGAGAGCCGGCCGGCGGGCCAAGTTCCTCTACACGATCCCGACCTTCCAGAACCCGGCCGGCGTCACCCTCTCCGAGGAGCGGCGCGAACAGGTGCTCGACATCTGCGAACGGGCCGGTCTCCTGGTGATCGAGGACGACCCGTACGGCCTGCTCTCCTTCGAGGGTGAGGCCCCGCTGCCGTTGCGGTCCCGCCGCCGGGACGGCGTCTTCTACGTCAGCACGTTCTCCAAGACGTTCGCGCCGGGCCTGCGCGTCGGCTGGATCCTGGCGCCGCACGCCGTCCGGGAGAAGCTGGTCATGATGAGCGAGGCGAACGTGCTCTGCCCGAGCGCTTTCGCGCAGGGCGCCGTCACGCAATACCTGACGGCCATGCCCTGGCAGGAACAGATCAAGGTGTACCGGGAGATCTACCGCGAACGCCGCGACGCCCTGCTCGACGCCCTCGACGACCTGATGCCGGAGGGCACCACCTGGACCCGCCCGTCCGGCGGCCTCTTCGTCTGGACCACCCTGCCCGACGGCCTCGACTCGAAGGCGATGATGCCGCGGGCGATCGCCGCCCGCGTCGCGTACGTCCCCGGTACGGGCTTCTACGCCGACGGGACCGGGCGGGGCAACATGCGCCTGAACTTCTCGTTCTCGTCGCCGGAACGGCTTCGTGAGGGCGTGCGGCGCCTGTCCGGGGTGATGGAGCGGGAACTGGAGATGCGCGCCGTCTTCGGTGGCTCGGCCGCCCTGGGTCCGTCCCAGCACCGTCGGGGTCCGGCCACTGCCGACACCCCCGGCCACGAGTTGGCATGATCACCCCCATGGGTACGCGTGACGAGTTGCGGATTTTGGTGCTGGCCGGTGGGCTCTCCTACGAACGGGACGTGTCCCTGCGGTCCGGCCGCCGGGTGCTGGACGCGCTGCGTTCCGCCGGCCTGACCGCCGAACTGCACGACGCCGACGTCTCCCTGCTGCCGACGTTGCAGGCCGACCCGCCGGACGCGGTCGTCATCGCGCTGCACGGCGCCACCGGCGAGGACGGCTCCCTGCGCGGCGTCCTCGACCTGTGCGGCATTCCCTACGTGGGCGCCGACGCCCGGGCGGCCCGGCTCGCCTGGGACAAGCCGTCCGCGAAGTCGATGCTGCGCGAAGCCGGCATCCCCACCCCGGACTGGGTGGCCCTGCCCCACGACCGTTTCTCCGAGTTGGGCGCGGTCGCCGTTCTCGACCGGATCGTCGCCCGGCTCGGCCTCCCCCTGATGGTGAAGCCCGCACAGGGCGGCTCCGGCCTGGGCGCCGCGGTGGTGCGTGACGCCGCCGACCTGCCGGCGGCGATGGTGGGCTGCTTCGCGTACGACTCGACGGCCCTGGTCGAACAATTCGTCGCCGGCACCAACGTCACCGTCTCCATCATCGACCGGGGCGACGGCCCGACCGCCCTCCCCATCGTCGAGATAGTCCCGCGCGACGGGGTGTACGACTACGCCGCCCGCTACACCGCCGGCCTGACCACCTGGCACGTCCCGGCCCGCCTGTCCCCGGACGTCGCCGGCCGGGTCACCGAGGTGGCCTTGGCGGCGTACAAGGCCCTCGGCCTCCGCGACCTCTCCCGCATCGACGTGATCGTCGACCCGGCCGGCGAGCCGTCGGTCCTGGGCTGCAACGTGTCGCCCGGCCTGACGGAGACGTCGCTGCTGCCGCTCGCGGTGCAGGCGGCCGGGGTCGATCTGGGCGAGATGCTGAGGTCGTTGGTGGAGAGGGCTGTGGCCCGGGCGGCCTGAGGTTCTTCTCTGGATGAGGGCGCACCTGGTGTGCCCTCATCCTTGCTTTTCCCAGCAGAACGCTTCGCCTTTGCCCACGCCGCCGTCCTGGCTGTGGCATTCGCCTGTGGCCCGCCCCACCCCGGCCGGGCTTGCTCTGCGGTGATCAGTGACGCCTTCCCTTGCCCTGGTGCCGGCCGCGTCCCGATCCGCACCGGTCGACGGTCCACAGTGTGCGCTCGGCCGCATCCCATGCTTATCGCAGCTAGGTCCATGCCGCACCGCGCGCCTTGTTCCAGCCCTGTGGCGCCGTACTGTGCGCCCCATCCAGGCCGCCGTCCGTCGCGATGTCCAGCCCACTCCGGCGCCCCGTGTTCCGCACGCCGCGCCCCGGAGCACCCCTCACGGATTGCGCACACCCAAGTCCCGACACCGATCCGCCGCTCCACCTAGCCGCCTAGCCGCCGCTCCACCGAGCCGCCGCTCCACCGCTCCCCGGTCGAACCGCATCCAACGCCGGGCTGGCCGGCCATCGAATCGGCCACCGCACCAGGGCACACCATCACGACCCGGCAGCCGCGCCGCCCACGGTCCGCTTGGACGAGCTGCGATCAAGCGGACTGGTTGTGTGCCGGATCGACCGCCGCCGCCGTAGTCGTCGCTGCCGACCCGGGACCCGCCTCCGGGCCGGACTCCGGAAAATTCAGCGGGCGGCCGGGCTCGGCGATGTCGTGGGGGCCGGTCACCCGTACATCTGAATCAGCCGCCGCCGAAGCGGCCTGCACGTCGTCCAGGGTTTTCGGCCGCTGACTGTCGTCGGCCTCCGGGGTGGTGGTGGCGAACGTCGGCACCGTGAACGTCGCCGGCGACTCCCACTGGATGTGGGCGGGCTCGGCGATGGCGCGGCCGCCGAAATCGGCCAGCCAAGCGGCGACGTGGGCCAGGTTCTCGCTCCATTGATGCTCGGGGATGACAGGGAGGATGTCGTCCCAGAGCGTCAGGAAGGTACCGCGCAGTTGGAGGCGCCCATAGGGCCTCGCGAGGAACCACATGTGCAGATGCGCAGAACCATCACCCCATCGGTTGACGTGCACGCGCGCCACGCCATCGAGGGAACGTACCGCCCGCTCCAGCCGAACCGTCATGACGCCGAGCTCGGCAGCGAGCAGGTTCGGGAGATCGCCGAGGTCGAGATGGGACCGGCATTCGAGGATCAGGACCATCGGAAGGCCCGTGGGACGGTCCATCGAGCGGACCCGCCAACGCTCACTGACCCAGATGTACGCGTCGTCGGGCGTGCCGCAGGCCACACAGTCGGATGCGTCCTCGCCGCTTCGGGGCGGCTCCACTTCGACAGGCGGCGCAAGTTTCTTGACCCGCATGTCCCCCTCAAAGGGGAACGAAGGCCAACGCGTGAAGTCGGGCAGGGGGGCGGTGTTCTCGGACACGACGTGACCTTAGCCCAGCTCAGGAGGGGCTGTCCTGGGTCAATTTCGCACGACCGAGGTACGCCTTTCCACCCACCCGAGCGGGCTCGCCACGTAGACGCCCGTGAAGCTGTCACGTTGTCCACACCAGCCCCAAAGTTATCCACAGAAGTTATCCACAGGCAGCCGTGTTTCACGTGAAACGCGACGTAGAACGCTTGTAGCCCCTGTGGATAGAGCGGTGGACGAAGCCCAGCGCATCGGCGATGTTTCACGTGAAACGGGGCTCGGAAGTTTTTCAACAGGCTGTGCGCACAGGTTGTGGATAGTGGCGCAGGCACATGTACGGGTAGGGATTGTCGTCGTTGCCAGCATCGGCTACGGAGCGTGTTAGCTGAGTGGATCTCGGGTCAAGCTCTTCCACCGATCGGTGGTCGCTCGTTGGTGGTCGCCCGTTTCACGTGAAACGGGGAGGGGCATAGACGCCTGCTGTTCCGAACTCGCCATGCCTCGCTCGCGCGAGCGTCGCTCGCCCACAGGCCGTTTCACGTGAAACGCGAGAGTGACTTGCGTCACCCCGCACCCCGCACCCCGCACCCCGCACCCCGCACCCCGC
>NZ_JAHWGU010000050.1 GCF_020873875.1 Actinoplanes sp. DH11 | reverse complement strand
ACCGGGCACATCACCGCACACTGTGGGGACCGGCGCACCGCAGACCGCACACTGCGGGGACCGGCGCACCGCAGAAGCCGGCCGGTGCGCCGATCTCCGCCTGGCGGTCAGCCGACGTACGCCGGCTGACCGCTTGGCGCCGACGTCGCACGCCGGCTGCCTGCCTACCGGCAAGCGGTCCCGTGCACCGGCTGTGCGCTGGCGCCCGGACGCCGTGCCCCGGGCTCAGGCTGCCCGCAGCACCGCCACCAGGAAGTCGGCGCCGGGCGTGAACGGGCGCAGATCCCACGTGCCCAGCAGCAGGTCCGGTTCCAGTCCGGCCACCGCCGCGTCCTTCAGGAACTGGTCGAACTCGTACCCCCGCCCCTCGCCGAAACCGACCACCGCACGCCCGCCCTCCGCGAGATGCTCACGGAAGCGCCGCAGGATCACCTCTCGGCTGCTCGGCGCGGCGAACGTCATCACGTTTCCCGCGCACACCACCACGTCGAAGCGTTCACCCAGCGACAGCTCCGCGAGGTCACCCACCTCCCAGCGGACGCCGGGGAACTCGGCCCGTGCCTCCGCGATCAGTTCCGGGTCGAGGTCGACGCCGACGACGGTGTGCCCGCTCGCGGCGACCCGGCCGCCGACTCGTCCGGTCCCGCAGCCGGCGTCGAGGATGCGCGCGCCGCGCGGCACCATGGCATCGATCATGCGGGCCTCACCACCCAGGTCATCCCCGCGGGCGGCCATCTCCCGGAAGCGGTCGATGTACCACCGGGAGTGGCCGGGATTCTCGGCGATTTTGCGAAGCCACAGGTTGTCCGACTGTTCGATCACGCATCTACGGTAGTCACCCCTCGAACGAGACCTTCGCCGTTTCGGCCGTGCCGCCGGTCCGGCCGGGCGCGCGCTGGCTCTGCCAGTAGAGGTTGGTGTGCGCGATGACCTGCTCGGGAGCCGGAGCACCGTACGCCGAAAGGTCTTCGGTGGTGTGTGCGTCGGACACCAGAAGGACGTCGTAACCCCGGACGAACCCGCCGTGGATCGTCGACCGGATGCACGCGTCACTCTGTGCGCCGGTGACCACGAGCCGGCCGACCTGACGCTCGGCCAGCAACTCCTCCAGCTCGGTGGCCTCGAACGAGTCGCCGTAGGTCTTGTGGACGAGCGGCTCGGTGTCGGCCCGGGCCAGCTCCGGGACGAACTGCCAGTCGTCGCTGCCGCGCGCGAGCCCGTCGTCGGAGTGCTGCACCCAGATCACCGGCACGTTCCGCAGACGCGCCTTGTCGAGCAGCGTGTTGATGTTCGCGATCACCTCGTCCCGCCGCGGGGCGCCGGCGACGACCCCGTTCTGCACATCGATGATCAGCAGCGCCGTGTTCGGCCGATCGGTCAGCGTCGTCATGCCGGGGACAGTAGACGGGCCCACCGACATTTTTGCCCCGTGACCGGGCGGGGCGGTTTCTGTCGCACCCGGCAGGCAGGATGTCGGCATGACAGCCAACCCGGGTCTCGCCGACGTGGCGCGCCGCGCCGGCGTCTCCGTCGCCACCGCGTCGCGCGTGCTCTCCGGCCGGGGCCCCGCCTCCCCGGCCAGCCGCGACGCGGTCCGCCGGGCCGCCGGCGAGCTGGGCTACGTGCCGCACCCGGTCGCCCGGCGGCTGGCCGAGAGGTCCGGCACCCGCATCGTCCTCGCGGTCCGGGACGAGCGCGCCGACATCCTGCGCGACCCCTTCGTCACCAGGGCCGCCGCGGCGATGGCCGCCGCCACCGAGCCGGCGGGCCTGGGCACGGCCCTGATCCGCCTGCCGCTGAACGCGGCCGCCGAGCTGGAGCGGCTGGCGGCCGACCGCAGTGTCGCCGCGCTGGTGGTGGCCGGCCACGACCGCGACCTCCCGGCAAGGCTGCCCGGTGGGCTGCGCGGCCGGACCGCGATGATCGGTGTCGGCGGCAGTGACGTCGACAGCGCCGCGGGCATCGGCGCGCTGATCCAGCACCTCTGTGCGACCGGTCGCCGGCGGATCGCGCTGGTCGCCGGCCCGTCCTGGCTGGGCGCCTCGTGGGCCCCGCTGACCACCTACAACCGGCTGATGCGGGCGGCAGGCCTGCCGGCGCGCGTCGTGCACGGCGACTTCACCGCGGCCCGGGGCCGGGACGCCGCCCGCGAGATCCGGAGACGCTGGCCCGACACCGACGCGATCGCCACCGTCAGCGACGCCACGGCCGTCGGCGTGCTGCGCGCTCTCGCGGCAGATGGCGTCCGAGTTCCGGCCGACATCGCGGTGACCGGTTTCGACGACAGCCCGCTGGCCGAGGCGGTCCACCCCGGCCTCTCCACCGCCACTCATCCGGTCGAGCTGATCGCGGTGGCCGCGGTCCGCGCCGCCCTGGGCGAGCCGGCGCCGGGCCGGCTGTTCCCCAGCCATCCCGTGATCCGCGGTTCGTGCGGTGCGGCGTGATCGCCCTCTTGCGGTGGAACCGCTTCCACGACTTAAGGTCCGCCGGTGCCCGAGATCCGCCCCTACCGCCCCGGTGACCTGCCCGCCCTCTACGACATCTGCGTGCGCACGGCCGACGCCGGCAACGACGCCCGCGGTCACTACTCCACCGACCAGCTGATGGGCGACCTGTTCGCCGCCCCCTACGCCTATCTGGAACCGGAGCTCGCCTTCGTCGTGGACGACGGCGGCACGGCAGTCGGCTACCTGGTCGGCACGGCCGACACTGCCACGTTCGCCAGTCGCTACCGGGCCGAGTGGATCCCGCGTCTCGGGGACCGCTACCCGGTTCCGCCTCCGCCGCCGCGCACCCCCGAGCAGGACATGCACGCCCTGCACCACCATCCGGAGCGGCTGCTCGTCACTGGCCTCGACGACCATCCCGCGCACCTGCACATCGACCTGTTGCCGGCGTACCAGCGTCGCGGCCACGGCCGGCGCCTGATCGACCGGTTCCTGGCCACGGTTCCCGCGCCCGGCGTCCACGTCGGGATGCTGACCGCGAACGTTCAGGCACGGGCGTTCTACGACCGGCTCGGCTTCGAGGTTCTGCCGGTCGCCGTCGCTGGGCCGCTCACCTACCTCGGCAAGCGGGTGGCCGGGTTCGATCCACGGTGAACAAAGCGAGGGCGCTGGCAGGTGGCCGGGTTCCACGCGCGCTGAACACCAAGCGACGGCGCAGGTGTCGGACAAGGCAGGGCAGCGGGCGGAGCCGCGTCAGGTGATGTCGAGGACGACCTTGCCGGAGACCCGGCGCTCGCGGAGCGCGCCGATCGCGTCGGCCACGTCGTCCCAGCCGGTGCGCAGGGCGATGCCCGGGTCCAGGGTGCCGCCGGCGACCCGTTCCGCGAGCCAGGTCAGGTCGGGCGGCATCGGCGCGCCCTCGGTGTTGAAGAAGGTGACGATGGTGCGTTCGTGCCGCCCCTGGTGGCCGGCGAAGGACATCGGCGGGAACGTCTCGCCGGTGCCGGGCCCGACCGAGACCAAAATCCCGTGCGGGGCCAGCCGGTCGTAGGCGTGTACCAGCCCGATCCCACCGGCCGTGTCGACGACGCCGTGCACGAGTCCGTCCACCTCGGCAGGATCGGCCACGACCTGGCCTGCGCCGAGCGTTCGCAGCTGCGGGCCACGCCCGGCCGGGTCACTCGTCACCGCCACCACGTCGGCGCCGCCCAGCCGCGCGAGCTGGACGGCGTACCGTCCCACACCGCCCGCCGCCCCCGTGATCAGCACCCGCCGCGCCAGGATCGGCCCGATCCTGCGCAGCGCCCGCAGTGCGCTCGCCCCGGCGACCGCGACGGTGCTGAGCGGGCCCGGGTCGGCGTCGCGCGGCGCGGTGCCGAGTTGTGCCGTGGCGACGGCACGCAGTTCGGCCCAGCCCCCGCCGGCGTCGATCGTCACGACGGGTGTGCCGACCGGCGGGCCGGAGCCGTCCGCCGCCGCGCGTTCGATCACCCCGGCTGCCTCGTAACCGGGGACGCTGCCCTCGGGAGTCTGGTCGTAGCCGAGGTCGCCGGGGTTGAGGGACGTCGCCCCGACCCGGATCAGTGCCTGATGGGGCGCCGGTTCGGGGTCGGGCGCCACGCCCAGCCGGAGCCCGGCGGGAGCGGAGTGGTCGACGAGCAGAGCACGCATGCCAGCACCTTTCGACAGTGGAGTCACCGAGTGTGCCACTCAGTGGCAATTGGCGACAGGTGGCATCCAGGTAGGCTGATCACATGAGTGCCCGACCGCCCCTGCGCGAACGCCGCAAGCAGCGCACTCGCGAGGTCCTGGTGGAGAGCGCGCTGGATCTGTTCGGCCGGCGCGGCTTCGACAACGTGACACTCGACGAGCTCTGCGACACGGCCGAGGTCTCCAAGCGGACGTTCTTCCGGACGTTCGCCAGCAAGGAGCAGGTCGCGATGTCCACCTACGAGGATCTGTGGGCGGCGGCGCTGCAGTCCCTCGAGACGGCCCCGACGGTCGAGCGCCCGCTCATCGACGTGATGCGCGACAGCCTGCTCGCCGGGATCGGCGCGATGACCTCCGAGGGCTGGGCGGACCGGCTGCGGCGCAGCATCCACCTGTCCACCGCGTCACCCGCCGTCGAGGCCCACTGCCTGTACTTCTGCCACCGCACCACCCAGGCCGCGCTCGCCGTTCTGGAACGGCGTCACGGCCTGGCCGCGCCGCACGACGTCCGGGTGCTGCTGGCCATGGACATCGTTGTCGCGGCGCATCAGCGGAGCATCGCCCGATGGGCCGCCCGCGACGGGATCGCCGACCGCGCCCTGCTCACGGCGGACACCAGGGCGGCGTTCGAGGCCGTCGGCCCCAGCCTGGCCATCACCACCACCATCACTGCCACTGCCAGGAACGACAAAGCCGACACCGCCGTGGACGCTCGGAAGACAGCCACCCCGGACGATCGGGCCGCCGCCGCCTTCGACCACTGACACCTGCGTGCGGCCAAGGACCCAGACCCCGGACCATTCTGTACGATCGTACTTGTACAAACGTACCAGAATGATCCGAGAGGCCTGCCGTGGCATACGTCTTCCTGTTCGGCGCCATCGCGGCCGAACTCGTCGGCACCAGCCTGATGAAGGCCACCGAGGGGTTCACCCGCCTCTGGCCGACGCTCGCCTGCCTGGCTGCCTACGCGGCGTCGTTCACCCTGCTGTCACAGGCAGTGAAGGGCATCCAGGTCGGGATCGCCTATGCGATCTGGTCGGGGGTGGGCACGGCGGCGATCGTGGCGATCGGCGCGACAATCCTCGGCGAGCCGATCACGACGGTCAAGATAGCCGGGATCTCCCTCATCATCGCCGGGGTGGTCGTGTTGAACCTGAACAACGGCGCGGCGCATTGACCGGCCGCCGCACCCGGGATCCGGAGGCACGCCGCGCCGCGCTGGCGACCGCGACCATGGAAGTGATCGCGGAGAACGGCGTGGGCCGGACCACGCACCGCGCGGTCGCCGCCAGGGCCGGCTTGCCGCTGGGCGCCACGACCTACTACTTCCCGACCCTGGACGACCTCATCGCGGCCGGCCTGGCCCATGCCACCGCGATGCTGCGGAGCTGCCTGGACGAGTGGGCGGAGCGGCTGCGCGGCGCACCCGACCTGGCCGCCACGCTGACCGAGCTGACCAGGGAATACCTCACCGACCGGCAGCAGGTGCGCCTGGAGTACGAGCTGTGCCTCGCCGCCGCCCGTGACGCCCGGCTGCGCCCACTTGCCGAGGTCTGGATGCGTGGCTTCACGGACGTCCTGGAACCGTACGTCGGCGCCGCCGCCGGCCGGGACATCTGCGCCCTGCTTGACGGCCTCATCCTGCTCACCCTGACGACCGGAACCGATCTGGACGAGCCGGGCCTGACGGCGGCGATCCGCCGGCTGACCGGGGGCTAACCGGCGACCAGCGCGCGTACGCCGCTCACGTACTGTTTGCGGTCGACGTTTCCCAGCAAGATGCGTTGCAGAATGTAACCCTGGATCAACCCGAACAACGCCGCGCCAACCCCCTCGGGATCCGCTCGCGGGTCGAGCTGGCCAGCGACCTGCGCGTGCTCGGCGACCTGCACCGCCCGGGAGCGCACCCGGCCGTAGATCTCGGCGACGAGCGCACCGACCTCCGGGTCGTGCACCGCCTCGCCCCAGACCTGCACGGCGATGCGCACCGGCCCGTCCTCGGCCACCGACCGGTCGACAAGCTCCAGGACGCGGTCGACGATCTCCGTGACCGGTGGCATCGGGTCGGCGGCGAGCAGGTCGTCGAGCACCGACGTCACCTCGCTGATCTTGGCGCCGGCGATCGCGGTGATCAGCTCGTTCTTGCTCTTGAAATAGCGGTAGAACGCGCCGACCGACAGCCCGGCTTCCTTGATCACGTCCTGCATCGACGACTGGTGGAAGCCCTTGCGGACGAAGCACCGCACGGCGGCGTCGAGGATCTGCTGGCGGCGAGCGGCGAGGTGAGCTTCGGAGACGCGGGGCACCCGGCAATCGTAGAGTTCGGCGAACCCGGCGCCGACGCCCCGGCGGCGGCCGACGCGTGGCGGGGAAGTCCTGCGCGGCCGGGCCGGCTGGTTTGTGCCAACCCGCCATCATGGTGCCCATGACCGATCTCGACCAGGCCGTCGCAAAGCTCGCCCGCCAGCGGCACGGTGTGGTCGTCGCCGCGATCACCGGGGACTCCGCGGAGGTTCGCGGCACCGCCGGCCACGACGCGTCCACCCGGTTCGAGATCGGCTCGGTGACCAAGGTCTTCACGGCGCTCACGCTGGCTCGGCTGACCCTCGACGGCCGCGTCTCGCTCGACGAGCCGCTGAGTGACCTCCTGTCCGCGCCGGTCCCGACACGCGACGGCACCGCGATCACCCTGCGTCACCTGGCCACTCACACGTCGGGGCTGCCGCGCCTGCCCACCGGGATGCTGCTCGGCGCGCTGCTGCGGCCCAACCGCACCGACCCGTACGCCCAGTGCACCGAGTCCTACCTGCTCAGCGCCCTGTCCCGGACCCGGCTGGGCGCGACACCGGGCCGCCGGTTCCGCTACTCCAACTTCGGGGCGGGCCTGCTCGGCCTCGCCCTCGCACGCCGGGCCGGCGTGAACTACGAGACGCTGGTCGCCGACGAGGTCATCACACCCTTGCAACTCAGCGGTACGAGCATCGGCGGCACCACCACGCAGGGCTACCGCAAGCCCGGCAAGCCGGCCGGACCGTGGCACCTGGCAGCCCTGGCCGGCGCGGGCGGTCTCCGATCGACCGCCACCGACCTGATCCGTTTCGTCCGCGCCCACTGGGATCCGACCGGCCTGCTGGCACCCGCCGTAGCGATGGCCCTCGATGTCGAGCACCGGGTCAACCCGTTCCTGACCGCCCGGCTCGGGTGGATGTCGCGGCGGTTGCAGGGCGGCCAGGTGCAGATCTTCCACAATGGCGGCACAGGCGGATTCACGTCGTTCGTCGGCTTCGACCCGGCGAAACGCGTGGGCGTCATCGCCTTGAGCGACACGCAACGCTCAGTGGACACCCCCGCCTTCGCGTTGCTGACCGCCCTACAATCCAACGCCTAGAGGTCAGCCCTCCCAACCACGGATCAATCTCTCCCTGACATCCGGTGGCGCCCCTTCCAGCTTGGGCAGCGGCCGGTCCTCAGGCGGCATTCCCCACGGCGCCGGCAACAATCCTTCCCGCTGCATCCGCCGCGTTCTTCTGGTGTTGAGGTATTCCTGCGGGAGATCTTCAAGCGCGATCGCTTCACCGGTCGAGGCCCACTTCGCGGACACTATCCGCATCAGCGGGCGCTCCTTACTGGGGCCCCGCTGTGCCCACTCGGCCAACGGCATTTCGATATCGGTCCACGGATGGCTGATCGTCACCAGCACATCTTTGAACTGAGAGGATTCGATCATGGTCCTCCGCTCGGTGGCGTCCCGTAGGGATTGGGTCTCGTGCTCAGCTTGAGGTCGGCGAGATCATCGCCGTAGTAGAGCAATTCCCCTTCAAGGTGTGACAACTCGAAGTTCGGCTGATACAGCCGGTCACGTGGCACTTGGAAATGGCTTAGGTCAGGCGCGCGACGCTGGGAACCATAGGCGTCTCCCACAATGATCCCACGCAGATCCGGGTCGGTCGTCCGCGCTGCAGCTGCCGGGTCGGTGGTGACACTGAGGAACGGGCTGTTGGCCTTGATGCCGTTGGCGTGGTTCTCGATCATTTCCCGGAAGGCTTCCGGGTCGGTCGCGAAGGTTTTGAGAACCCTCTCCTGAACTTCTGGAGGCTCTCGCGAAAGGATGGACCTGAGACTTTCCGGGTCGGCGGCGGTGTGGAAACGCCACACGTCGACCAAGCCGTCGTCGACCGGTGGGCTCGCGCCCACCCGCGCGCCCGGGGCGCGGATCACGCCGCCCGCCAGCAGGTCCTGGGTCAGTGCCTTCGGGCTGAAGATGTCGCCGCCGGTGAGGCCGCGGTCGAGGCCACCCGTGACCACCGACTCGGCCCCGTTGACGACCATTTCGCGGACGAACGGGTTCGTCGCCGCGAGCCGCGCCGAACTGCCCAGCGCCGCCACCGTCCCCGCCCCGACGCCACCGGCGGCGGCGCCGAGCAGCGCGTCCCGGCCGACCTGCCCCCAGTTCACGTCGCCGGTGGTGAACTTCTGGATGCCCGCGCTGGCGCCGCCCGCGATCAGCCCGCCGGACGCCGCCATCAACGCGATCCCGGCCGGCCCGCCCACGCCGGTGAACATCAGCGCCACCCCGCCCACGACCATCGCGCCCGCGGCCAGGTACTCCCCGTTCTCACCCACCCAGTCGGCGGCGTCCTCGAAGAAGCCACTGCCGAGCGAGTCCCGGTAGGCGGCCAGCTCGGTGTCCGTTATCGGTCGCAGCCCGAGCGGGTCGGCGTGACCGAGCGGATCGTTGCCGGCGTAGTGGTACGGATTCCCCGACCAGGCCGTCCCCGGCACCGCCGCCAGCGGGTCGGGGCTCAGGAACGCGCGGGACGACGGGTCGTAGACGCGGTTGCGCAGCCACGTCAGTCCGGCGAATTCGAGTTCGCCCCGGTATCCGATGCCGGGTTCGGTGAGTGCCGGCGCGCCCCATTCGTCGCGGTCGCCGCCGGGGGCACCCTGCCAGTCCGGGTCGAGCGGTTCCGCACCGGCCACCCACGGGATCCCGGGCCCGGCGATCGGGGTGTCCCCCAGGCGGCACGGCGCGCCGTCCCACAGCACCGCCTGTCCGTCGACCTCGGCGAGTTCGCCGGTGCTGTCCACCCGCACCGGCATCCGGCGGCCTCCGGCGTCGACGCCGGTGAGGCGACCGAAACCATCCCATTCGTACGCTCGACCGGACGGTTCCCGCACCCGCCGCCCCGACCCGTCGTACTCATAGCCCGAACCGGTCAGCTGGCCGGCGGCGTCGTAGTCGAACCGCCGGTCACCGTCCCGCACCAGCCGCCCGGCCGCGTCGTAGGCCAGCACCCGCCCACCGGCGCCGATCAGCTGGCCGGCCGCGTCGTACCGGTAGTCGCGCACCCCGTCCGAGACGATCCGTCCGGCCGCGTCCCGGGTGAGCCGTGTCGTGCGCCCGCCGGACGCGTACCCGGCCAGGTCCGGGCCCGCGTACTCCCAGGTGGCCTGCCGCCCGTCGGCCGCGGTGACGGCGACGACCCGCCCCAGCGCGTCCCGGGTGACGGCGAGCGGGCCGGTGAGCCCGTTCGACAGGCCGGACAGCAGGCCGCCGTCGTCGTAGGTGTACGTCGTCGCGGAACCGTCCGGCTGTACCAGTGCCGTGCGTTCGCCGTCGGCCCCGTAGCGGCGCCGGAGCACCAGGCCGTCCCGGTCGTTTTCGATCAGCCGCCCGGCCCGGTCCCAGACCAGCCGCTGCCGGTGTTCTCCCTCGTCGACGGCGACCGGGCGGCCGAGCGTGTCCCGCCGGAACGTCACGGCCGTGCCGTCCCCGGCCGTCATCGTCACGACCCGGCCGAACGCGTCGTACCGCCAGGCGACCGTGCGCCCGGCGCCGTCGGTGCGCCCGGTCAGCCTGCCCGAATTGTCCCAGGTGAACGTGGTGTGACGGCCCAGCGGGTCCGTCATCCGGACGACACGTCCCCGCTCGTCGTGCCGGTAGGCGGTGACGGCGCCGAGCGGATCGGTAACCCGAGTGACCCAGCCACGGGGGTGACGGTCGTAGACGGTCCGGTTCCCGAGCTGATCGATCGCGGCCACCAGGCGGCCGGCGGCGTCGTGCTCGAACCGGCGGGTCCCGCCGGTCGGGTCGGTCACCGCGACGACCCGGCCCACCGCGTCGTAGGTGAAACGGGTGCCGTCGCGGCGGGCGAGCCGGCCGGCGTCGTCATAGCCGAACGTGACCGGGCCGGCGGTGAGCAACGCGCCGTCGGCGTCGTAGCGGAACTCGGTACGCCGCCCGGCCCCGTCGGTGCGGGCCACCCGGCGACCGGCTGCGTCATAGTCGAAAACGGTCGCGCGGCCGCCCGGTGACAGCACCCGGCGCACCCGGCCGGCGGCTGTGTACTCGATCCGGGTGACCCCGCCGAGCGGAGCGGTGATCGTGGTCCGCCGGCCGCACCTGTCGTACCCGGCGCGTGCCTCGGTGCCGTCCGGCCGCACGTGGGCGGTGGTGCGGCCGAGGTCGTCGTACTCGAAGGCGCTGCCGGTCAGGCCGTCGCCGAGCCCGGTGATCCGGCCGTTGCCGTCGACGTCGGCGGTGCGGTGCACACCGGACGGGTCGACGGCGCCGATCGGGTTGCCCTCGGCGTCGTACTCGCGCAGCCACGTCGCGCCGGCCGGGTCGGTGGTCGCGGTCAGCCGGGACAGCGCGTCGTAGGTGAAGTCCCATTTCGCGCCGTCCGGAGCGGTCAGCCGGCTCAGGTTGCCGACGTCGTCGTAGGCGCGGCCGGTGACCTGGCCGAGCGGGTCGACGGTGGCCTCGATCGAACCGTGCGGGCCGTACCGGGTCTCGCGGCGGGCACCGGCCGGATCGGTCACGGCCACGATGCGGCCGGCCGGCGAGTGCGCGTAGCGCCAGACCCCGCCGGCCGGGTCCTCCCGCTCGACCAGGCGACCACGGGCGTCGTACCGGAACAGGGTCTCCCGGCCCAGTGGGGTGACCGTCGCGACGAGCCTGCCCTCGGCGTCGCGCCGCAGACGCGCGGTGTTGCCCAGCCCGTCCGTCGTGGAGATCAGCTCGCCGGCCGGGTCGAAGCCGAACGTGAGGCTGACCCCGTCCGGATCGATCACCCGGTGCACCAGCCCGGCACGCACCTCGAAGCGCGTCACCCCGCCTTCCGGGTCCTCGATCGCGGCCGGGATCCGCTCCTCACCGACATATCGATAACGGACAACGGCGTCACCGGTGACCACCTCGAGCAGGCGGCCGGCGTCGTCGTAGCGGTAGTCGAAGGCGGCCTCACCGGGCATCGTCCGGCGCAGCAGGCGCCCGTGGTCGTCCCAGCGAGCGGTACTTACCGCGCCCTTGCGGTCGGTGACCGTGACCGGATTTCCCCACTCGTCATAGGTCCGGCTCAGCGACTCCCCATGACCGTCGGTGACCGACAGCAGCCGGCCGTGCTGGTCGTGGACGTAGGTGTTGGTGACCCCGCCCTCAAGATCGCCGACGACCGTCACCCGGCCCGGCAGGTACGCGTATCGGGTCCGGAGCCCGAACCGTGACACCTGCTCGACGACCCGACCGTCGGCGTCGTAGCTGTTCCGGGCCTCGGCCACCCCGTCGGCGTCGGCCACCGCGGTGATGCGCGCGTGCTCGTCCAGCTCGTAGCGCTGATCGCCCGCCGAGATCAGAACACCGTCCGCGTACGCGAAGAGAACCTCCCCGACGGCCACGATCCGCTCGCCCGCCCACCGCACCTCGACACTGCGCCCACCACGCCCCGTGACACTCGACAACCGCCCCTCGGTGTAACCGAACGTCACCGTGTCCGCCCGGATCAGCCGCCCGGCCGCGTCGAACCCCCACACCCGCCCGTCGAACCACCGCAACTCCAGCCCGCCACCCAGCCCCAGGCCGCCGTCGGGCGAAAGACTGCGGTCGGGGGAAAGACTGCCGTCGGACGAAACACCGCCGCTGGGCGAAAGGCCGCCGTCGGACGAAAGACTGCCGTCATCGACCGGCACCACCTCGGCGGCGACTCCCGCCACCCGCCCGTAACCCGCTCCCTGCCGCGGGAACACCGCCCGCTGCCCGTCCGGCCCCACATACGCCGCACCCGCCTCGGTGGCCCGTAACCGGCAGTCAGCCCACGACGACCACCCCGCCCCGAACGCCCCCACCACCACCGACCGGCTGTTGTACACCCGCCGCCACAGCCGGACATCAGTCACCGCCACCAGAAAATTGCCGCTCGCCGTGTTCACCGGATCATCAGCGAAACCACTGGTGGCCGGAAACCCGTACGCGATCGGATCATCAAACGTCACGGCACCACGCCCACCACCCAAACCCGCAGCCCGCAACGACGCCGCGATCGCCGCATCCGGCAACCGCGCCAGGCCGCCATCGCCACCGGCCGCCCGAAAGGCGTCAGCGATCTGCGCCACCCACCGCGCATCCACCTCGTTGAGATCCAGATACTGCCCGAACGCACTGATCAACGACGCCGCATCAAGCTGACCCCAGCGGTTACCGCTCTGGAATTCGGCGTAGGCCGCTCGGAGCCGGGCCGCGTCGCCCCGCAGATCGTCGTCGGCCGCGCGGTTGCCACGGACGAATCCGTCCAGGTCGTCGGGGCGGGCCGAGCTGGTCGCCACGTCAGCCTCGGCCGAGCATATCGATCATCGCCATCCCCCGAATCTGGCAAGTGATTGCGATGATAGGCCTGATGTGCGGACAATGTCAGTCCGGAAACAGCACCGTCAATGTGGATCAACGAATGCGGGGGAATGGTCATCATGGCGGCACGGGTACTCTCGACGGACCAGGCGAAGACGTCGATCCAGCAGGTTCAGGCGATCATCAACGGCGGCCTCACCGACCAGATCGCCCAGCTCGACGCGCAGGGCAAGATGCTGTCCAACCCGGACGTGTGGGACGGTCCGCTGGCGCAGCAATTCCGCGATCAGACGTGGCCGGAGACGAAAGCGGCCCTCGACAAGGCGAAGCAGGAATTGGATCAATTGCGCGATCAGTTGCAGAAGATCGCACAGAACATCATGACCGCCGGTGGCGGTTACTGAGGAGCCGGCAAGAAGCCTCGGCCATCTCACCGCGGCCGGATATAAATGATCTCCCAGTAGTCGCCGCCGTCGGCGTGGCGGCCCCAGTTCAGCCGGATGTCGTTCTCGGCGGGCGTCAGGCCGGTCCGTTCCTTCCACGCCTCGAACTGCCGGAACGCGTCCTCACGCGTCCGGGCCAAGGCCACCCGTTCCCAGTTGTCGCCGCTCATTGCCGGTAATACATCTCGGTCAGCTCGGCCGCGGTCTCCGCGGACGCATGGTCGTGGATGTCGTCTCCTCGGGCCCATGCCCGCAGGTGGAAGAGCTCGTGGGAAATCGTCTTCACCGCCGTCATCTCGTCCTGGAGCGCGGAGGGTTGCAGGTCCACGATGAACCTACCGTCATCCGCGCGGATCGGTGTGTCCCGGTAGGGCGGACTGAAACTGGGCCGGAACGCCGTACTCCCCCATCCATATTCGTAGTAGCCGATTTCGCCCTCGCGGCGCAGGCGGATGTCGATGCTGCGGGTGTCGAGGTTCTGCCGTTCCGCGGCGGCCCGGGCCTCCTCCACGCTGATCAGCGGTTCCCGCCGGTTCAGCTCGGGGAGTGAGGGCGAGTTGCCGCTCGAGTACACGCGGATCTCGCCCAGCGGGTCGCCGTGCCGGGTGGTCGCGCCGAGGCCGCCGGCGGGTGCCGGTGCCGCGCCACCGGTGAGCAGGTCGGTGGCCACGGCCCGCGGGTTGAAGACGTCCCCACCTGTCATCCCCCGTTCGATGCCGCCGCTGACCAGGGCTTCGGCCCCGTTGAGCGCGAGTTCCCGGGCGAACGGGTTGGTCGCGGCGAGCCGGGCGGTGCTGCCGAGCATGGCTACCGTGCCCGCGCCGGCGGCCCCGGTGACCGCGCCGACAAGCGCGTCCTGCCCGACCTGAGCCCAGTCGACCTCGCCGGTGGTGAACTTCTGGATGCCCGCGCTGGCGCCGCCCGCGATCAGGCCGCCGGACGCCGCCATCAACGCGATCCCGGCCGGCCCGCCCGCGCCGGTGAACATCAGCGCCACCCCGCCCACGATCATCGCGCCGGCGGCCAGGTACTCCCCGTTCTCACCCACCCAGTCGGCGGCGTCCTCGAAGGCGCCGCTGCCCATCTCGTCGCGGTAGGCGGCCAGTTCGGTGTCCGTTATCGGTCGCAGCCCGAGCGGGTCGGCGTGACCGAGCGGATCGTTGCCGGCGTAGTGGTACGGATTCCCCGACCAGGCCGTCCCGGGAACTGCCGGCAGCGGGTCGGGGCTCAGGAACGCGCGGGACGACGGGTCGTAGACGCGGTTGCGCAGCCACGTCAGCCCGGCGAACTCCAGCTCGCCCTGGAAGCCGGGACCCGGATCGGTCAGGGCCGGCGCACCCCACTCGTCGCGCCCCTCGCCGGGCGTGCCCTGCCAGTCCGGCGTGAGCGGCGACGACCCGGCCTGCCACGGCATGCCGTGCGCGACGACCTCGGTGTCCCCGATCAGACAGGGCCGGCCGTCCCAGAGCACGTCCTGGCCGTCCACCTCGGCCAGTTCACCGAGCGGATCGGTGCGCACGCTCATCGAGCGGCCGCCGGCGGTGACGGTGGTCAGCCGTCCGAGACCATCCCAGGCGTACGATCGCGCGGAGTCCCGCAGCCGCCGCCCGGACCCGTCGTACTCATAGCCGGAACCGGTCAGCTGGCCGGCGGCGTCGTAGGTGAACGCCCGCCCGCCGTCGCGGATCAGGCGGCCGGCGGCGTCGTACTCCAGGGTCCGGTCACCTGCCGTGACGAGCTGTCCGGCCGCGTCGTAACCGTAGGTTCGTGTCCCGTCCCCGATGATCCGCCCGGCCGGGTCGCGGACCAGCCGGGCCACCCGGCCACCGGACGCGAAGCCGGCCAGGTGACCGTCGTCCGCGTACGTCCAGCTCGCCCGGCGGCCGTCCGCCCCCTGGATCGTGGTGATACGTCCCAGCGCATCCCGTGTGACAGCGAGATGACCGGTGAGCGGCGTCGTCATACCGGACAGCAGGCCGCCGCCGTCGTAGGTGTAGGTCCGTTCCGAGCCGTCCGGCAGGACCAGGGCGGTGCGTTCGCCGTCCGGCCCGTACCGGCGTCGCATCGTGCGCCCGCCGCGGCGCCGTTCGAGCAACCGGCCGGCCCGGTCCCAGGTAAGTGTCACCTCGAGGTCGCCTTCCCGGACGGCGACCGGCCGCCCGAGGGTGTCCCGGCGGAACGTGATCGCGGAGCCGTCGCCGCCCTCGATCGAGACGACCCGCCCGGACGCGTCGAACGCCCAGCGCACGGCCCGCCCGGCCGCGTCGACCCGGCCGGTCATCCGGCCCGCCGGGTCGTAGGTGAACCGGGTGACGCGGCCCAGCGGATCGGTCACCGCGACGACCCGCCCGACCTCGTCGTGCCGGTAGGTGGTGGCCGCGCCGAGCGGATCTGTCGTCCGGGTGAGCCAGCCGCGCGGGTGGTACTCGTACGTGCTGCGGTGCCCGAGCGGGTCCGTGGCGGCCACGACGCGACCGGCGGCGTCGCGTTCGAACCGGCGGGTCCCGCCCGCCGGGTCGGTGATCGCGACGACGCGGCCGGCGGCGTCCCGGGTGTAACGCACGCCGTCACGGCCGGCGAGCCGACCGGCGTCGTCGTAGCTGAAGGTGACGGCTCCGGCGGTGAGCAGGGCGCCGTCGGCGTCGTAGTAGAACTCGGTGCGCCGGCCCGCGCCGTCGGTGCGGGCGACGGTCCGGCCGGCGGCGTCGTGCTCGAAGACGGTCGCGTGGCCGCCTGGCGTCACGACCCGGCGGACCCGGCCGGCCGGCGTGTACTCGATCCGGGACTGCCCGCCCTCCGGGTTCTCGATCACCGTCCGGCGCCCGCAGCGGTCGTACCCGGCGCGGGCGGCGGTGCCGTCCGGGCGCAGGTGGGCGAGGGTGCGGCCGAGACGGTCGTAGGCGAACGCGCTGCCGGTGACGCCGTCGCCGATCCCGCTGACCCGGCCCTGCGGGTCGATCGTGGCGGTGTGCCGGGTGCCGACCGGGTCGATCGCGGCGGTCAGGTTGCCTTCGGCGTCGTACTCGCGCAGCCAGGTGGCGCCGGCCGGGTCGGTCGTGCTGGTCAGCCGGGACAGCGCGTCGTAGGCGAGGTCCCACTTCGCCTCGCCGGAAACGGTCAGCCGGGTCAGGTTGCCGACGTCGTCCCAATGCAGACCGGCGACGGTGCCGAGCGGGTCGATCCTGGTCTCGGGCTCGCCGTGCGCGCCGTACCGGGTCTCGCGGCGAGCACCGGTGGGATCGGTCGCGGACAGCAGGCGGCCGGCGGGTGAGTACTCGTACCGCCACACGGCGCCGCCCGGGTCGTGCCGCTCGACGAGGCGGCCGGCGGCGTCGTACCGGAACAGGGTCTCCCGGCCGAGCGGGGTGACGGTCGCGACGAGCCTGCCCTCGGTGTCGCGGCGCAGGCGCGCGGTGTTGCCGAGGCCGTCGGTGACCGCGACGAGATCGCCGGCCGGGTCGAAGCCGAACGTGAGGCTGACCCCGTCCGGATCGGTCACCCGGTGCACCAGGCCGTCGCGCACCTCGAGTTCCGTGACACCGCCCTCGGGGTCGACGATCCGGTCCGGGATGCGTTCGTCGCCGGGGTACCGGTAGCGGACGGACGCGTCACCGGCCGTGACCTGGAGCAGCCGGCCGGCGTCGTCGTGGCCGTACTCGAACGTCTCGCCGCCGGGCAGCACCCGGCGCAGCTGCCGGCCGTGGTCGTCCCAGCGTGCGGTGCTGACCGCGCCCTTGCGGTCGGTGACCGTGACCGGGTTTCCCCACTCGTCATAGGTCCGGCTCAGCCGTTTGCCGTGACCGTCGGTGACCGACAGCAGCCGGCCGTGCTGGTCATGCACGTAGGTGTTGGTGACCCCGTCGACGTCGCCGACAACCGTCACCCGGCCCGGCAGGTACGCGTACCGGGTGCGCCGCCCGAACCGTGACACCTGCTCGACGACCCGCCCGTCGGCGTCGTAGCTGTTCCGGGCCTCCGCCACACCGTCCGCGTCGACCACCGCGGCCACCCGGGACTGCGAGTCCAGTTCGTAGCGTTGATCACCGGCCGAGATCAGAACACCGTCCGCGTACGCGAAGAGAACCTCCCCGACAGCCACGATCCGCTCGCCCGCCCACCGCACCTCGACACGGCGCCCACCACGCCCCGTGACACTCGACAGCCGCCCCTCGGTGTAACCGAACGTCGCCCTGTCCGCCGTCGTCAGCCGCCCGGCCGCGTCGAACACCCACACCCGCCCGTCGAACCACCGCAACTCCAAGGCGTCACCGACCGGCACCACCTCGGCGGCCACCCCGGCCACCCGCCCATAGCTCGCACCCTGGCGCGGGAACACCGCCCGCTGCCCGTCCGGACCCACATACGCAGCACCCGCCTCGGTCGCCCGCAACCGGCAGTCAGCCCACGACGACCACCCCGCCCCGAACGCCCCCACCACCACCGACCGGCTGTTGTACACCCGCCGCCACAGCCGGACATCAGTCACCGCCACCAGAAAATTGCCGCTCGCCGTGTTCACCGGATCATCAGCGAAACCACTGGTGGCCGGAAACCCGTACGCGATCGGATCATCAAACGTCACGGCACCACGCCCACCACCCAAACCCGCAGCCCGCAACGACGCCGCGATCGCCGCATCCGGCAACCGCGCCAGATCACCGTCACCACCCGCCGCCCGGAACGCCTCAGCGATCTGCGCCACCCACCGGGCATCCACCTCGTTGAGATCCAGATACTGCCCGAACGCACTGATCAACGACGCCGCATCAAGCTGACCCCAGCGATTACCGCTCTGGAACTCGGCGTAGGCCGCGCGCAGCTGTGCCAACCGGCCGCGCAGGTCGTCGTCGGCGGCCCGGTTGCCGCGGACGAACGCGTCCAGGTCGTCGGGGCGTGCCGAACTCGTCGCCATGTCACTCCCGGGCCGCGGCGGCCGGGGCCGGCGACGTGTAGACCGGTGGGGTGATCGGGTCCGGCACCGGTGGCAGCTCGTCCTCGCCGAACAGGAAGTCGCCGATCTTGTCGAGGACGCCTTCCTCCTCCTGCTGGCGCTGCCACTCGCGGGCCTTCTCCCGCCGGGCCTGTTCCTCGCGGGCTAGGCGGGCCAGCTCGTCGACCTGGTTCGCGGCCTGGCGCATCGCGGCCGCCAGACGCTGCGCGTCGGTCACACAGATGCCCATCCGGGTGGCGAACTGGCGCGCGTAGACGCCCCGCCACTCCTCGGTCGCGACCGTCGCGACCGCGGTGCGCCGCGGGATCGCGCCCTCGCAGGCGTCGGCACTGCCGCGCAACTGCGCGGCGAGCCGGGTGGCCGCCTCCCAGTTGAACGGAACGTCCTCGGAAATCCCCCGCAGATCGACCATCGCCATCCCCTGCAATTGGCAAGTGATTGCGATGATAGGCCGTCGGCGCGGACAATGGCGGTCCCGAGAAAGGGAGTGGACAGATGGCGGCACGCGTACTCTCGACGGATCAGGCGAAGACATCCATCCAGCAGGTCCAGTCGATCATCAACGGCGGCCTCACCGACCAGATCGCCCAGCTCGACGCGCAGGGCAAGATGTTGTCCAACCCCGACGTGTGGGACGGCCCGCTCCCCCAGCAATTCCGGGACCAGACCTGGCCGGAGACAAAAGCAGCCCTCGACAAGGCGAAACAGGAATTGGATCAATTGCGGGACCAGCTCCAGAAGATCTCGCAGAACATCATGACCGCCGGCGGCGGCTACTAGATCATTTTTGAAGGAGGCACGGGGCATGGCCGATCAGGAACCCCTCGGCCGGGGATACCTGCTGCACGAGGAGATCGGCCGGGGCGCCGTGGCGGTGGTCCGCCGGGCGACGAGCCGGGCAGGCGGTCCACCGCTGGCCGCCAAACTGCTGCGCCCGGAGTACGCGAGCGACCGCCGGGTCCGCGAGCTGTTCCTCCGCGAGGAGGCCACCCTGCGCGACCTCGACCACCCCGGCATCGTGGGCCTGCGCGACCTCGTCGTCGAGGGCGACACCCTGGCCCTGGTGATGGAGTACGTCGACGGCCCGAACCTGCGCGACTACCTGCGGTTCCGGGGCGGCCGCCTGCCGGTCGCCGAGGTCGCCGCGATCGCCGGGCAGACCTCCGCCGCGCTGGCGGCGGCGCACGCGCACGGCGTCGTGCACCTCGACCTGAAACCGGAGAACATCCTGGTCATGCCCGGTGCCGGCATGCCGCAGGTGCGTATCACCGACTTCGGTGTGGCGGTGCTGCTGCACGACGCCGAGCGTGGCGCGCCGGGCGGCACCCCCGGCTACACCGCCCCGGAGATCTTCGGTGGCGGGCCGCCCACCGCGGCGGCCGACGTGTGGTCGCTCGGGCTGCTGATCGCGGAACTCTCCACCGGCAACACGTCGATGGATCCGGGCGTGCTGCCACCGGCCCTGGCGCCGCTGGCCCGGGACTGCCTGGCCGCCGACCCGCGCCAGCGGCCACCGGCCCGGCGGGTGGCCGCGTACCTGCGCAACGCCGACCTCTCGCCGGCGGCCGCCGCCTTCCCGGCGGCACCCGCCGACATGCCGCCGGCACAGGCGGCGGCCGCGTCCGCGCCCGGCCCGTACGACACCCGGCTGCGCCCCGGCATCGTGCCCGCGGCCCCTCCCCCGCCCACCGAGCCCGCCGCGCCGCCGTCACGCTGGCGGCGCGGCCCGCTCGTCACGCTCGGCGTCGCCGTGCTGGTCGCCGCGGGGCTCGCCGGGATCAACGCGGCCGCCGCCGCCGGCGAGCGGGGCGGCCAGGCCATCCAGCAGGTGAGCGTGCCGCCCCGGGTCACCGGCCAGACGCCGGCGACCACCCTGCCCACCACCGGCCTGGCCGCTCCGGCGACCACCAGCCCCGCCGCGGAGAAGCTGCGGGTCACCCTGGCCGGTCAGGTCGAGGACGACGCCGGGACGCTCGCCATCTCGATCCGGGACGGCAAGGCGATCGCGTACGTCTGCGACGGCAACCGGGTCGAGGCCTGGCTGCAGGGCACGGCCAAGGCGGGCGAGCTCTCGCTCGAGGGCGAAGACGGAAGCGCCATCAGCGGTACGTTCGACGCGCGCTCCGCCCAAGGTGAGATCACGATCGAGGGCGACACCCACGGCTTCGAGCTGGGCGTGGTGAAGAAGCCGTCCGGGCTCTACCGCACCGCCGCCCGGGTCCGCGGCGCCCAGCTGAACGGGTCGTGGATCGTGCTCGGCGACGGTCGTCAGGTCGGCGTGCTGACCCGCGACGGCGTACCGGCTCCGGCGCCCTCCCTGGACGTCACGAACCGGCAGGTCACCGTGGACGGCTTCACCCTGGACACCACGTCGGTCGACGTGGACAGCGGGGAGGGATTCTGACCGTGGAGGCCGGCACGCTGCGGCAGCCCCGGGTGTGGCTGCCCGCGGTGGCCGGCGTCGGCGTGGCCGTCGCGCTCGGCGTCTACGGCCGGTTGCACGACCCGGCCGGCACCTCCGGCATCGGTGACGCCCTGCGCCTGCAGTCGGGCAAGGTCTGGCTGGCCACCGCGGTGCTGCTGTTCGCGGTGGTGCAGCTGGTGTCGGCGCTCGCCCTCTACGGCCGGTTGCCGTCCGCACCCTGGATCCCGGCCCTGCACCGATGGAGCGGCCGGATCGCCCTGCTGCTCTCCCTGCCGATCGCGGTGCACTGCCTCTACGCGCTGGGCTTCAGCACCGGCAGCCTGCGCACGCTCGCCCACTCGGTGCTGGGCTGCCTGTGCTACGGCGCGTTCGTCGCCAAGATGCTCCTGATCAGCCGCCCCGGCGACAGCCGCGCCTGGGTGCTGCCGCTGGCCGGCGGGTTGCTGCTGACGGCGATCGCCGGCCTGTGGCTGACGTCCTCCCTCTGGTTCTTCACCACGGTCGGCACCTGACGCCGACCGGCCGAAGCCCGGTTCGCGGGCGGCGCCCGGCGTTCCGGATCAGCCGACAGCCGGTTCCCGGTCGGACCGCACCACGATCGCGCCGGTGTCCCGCTGCAGTGCGGCGAGGACGTCGGCGGCGTCGAACGCCTGGCCGGGTGCTGCGGCGCCGCCACCTCGGTGGCGCCCGTCGAGCAGCCGGGCGGCGCCTTCGACAACAACAGGCGCGGTCACGGCGTAGATGTCACGCCCGCTCGCACTGACCCGCCGGGTCCGCGTGCCCACGCGCGCGACCACGTCCACGACGAACCGCTGTGCCGATCGTCCGTGCTCGTCGGTCGCGGCCGGCGCCGGCGTGGCGGCGTCCCGCAGATCCTCGAGGGCGGCGGTGTTGAGGTAGGAGCGAAGTTCGCCCACGTCGAGGTGCCTGGCGATCGTGATGACCTCGGAGAACGGCATCCGCACGACCGGCTGGCCGCCCAGCGGTGCCGGGTAGGACCAGGTGGCCGGCCGCGCCGGAGTCTCCAGCGGGACCAGGGCGCCGCCGCGGATCACCAGCCGCGTCGCGGTGTTGCGCTCGCCCGTGGCCCGGGTGCCCGCGGTCGGCCACCAGCGATCCAGGCCGATGGCGACGTCGACCTCGTCGGCCCGCGAACCGCCGTCGAGCAGGGCCGTGACCAGCAGGTCGGCGAGACCGCCGTAGAAGGCCATCGCCGGGACCACGGCGACGCCCGCGGCACGGGCCGGGGCATCGAGGTCGCGGTAGAGCGCCTGCACGACCGGCTGCTCGGCGGTGACGTCGAGGTAGTGCGCGCCGGACTCGACGGCCGCGCGGGCGAGCGGGAGCGCGGTGTCGAGGAACGGCCCGGCACAGTTGATGACAGCGCCGGCCCCGGCCACCGCCCGGCGGAGCAGGCCGGCATCCTCGACGCCCACCGCCCGGCGGTCGAGGCCCGCGTGCCGGGACGGTACGGCGGCCAGGCGGTCGGCACTGCGGCCGGCCAGCACGGGAACGAGCCCGCGACGCAACAACTCGTCGACAACGAAGCGTCCCGTGTGACCGGTGGCGCCATAGACAAGAACGTTCATGAACACATCCTGGGGCGTACGCCGGTACGGGACGAGCGTCCGAAACGACGTCGGCCGTACAGTTTCGGACATGGGACGGATCGCCCTCGTCATGCACGGCTCCGCGATGCTCTACGAGGTCGCGATCGCCGCCGAGATCTTCGGTGTCGACCGATCGGAGCTGTCCGCCACCGGCAGGTGGTACGACTTCGTCGTCTGTACCGCGGACGGTGCCCCGCACCCCTGGTTGCCACGACTCCCCACCACGTCGTACGCCGGGATCGCCCGGGCCGGCACCGTCGTCGTTCCGTCCTCCGACGACCTCGACAGCAACCCCGACCCGGCTCTCCTCGACGCGCTGCGTGCGGCCCGCCACCGTGGCACCCGCGTCGCCGCGCTGTGCACCGGCGCCTTCGTCCTGGCGGCTGCCGGTTTGCTCGACGGCCGGGCCGCGACCACGCACTGGATGCACGCCGAGGATCTCGCCCGCCGTTACCCGAAGGTGGATGTCCGGCCCGACGTGCTCTACGTCGACGAGGGCGACGTGCTCACCTCGGCCGGCAAGACGGCGGCGCTCGACCTCTGCCTGCACCTGGTGCGCCGCGACCTCGGCACCGCGGCCGCGAACGGGATCGCGAGGCGGCTCGTCGTGCCCGCACACCGCAGCGGCGGGCAGGCGCAGTTCATCACCCCGCCCGCCGAGCCGCGGAACCCGGACGGTCTCGCGCCCACTCTCGCCTGGGCACGTGCCCGCCTGGACCGGCCGCTGAGCGTGCGCGACCTCGCCGGGCACGCCAACCTCAGCCCTCGCCAGCTGGCCCGCCGCATGCAGGCGGAACTCCGGACCGGGCCGCTCGGCTGGCTCCACCAGCAGCGGATCGCCCGGGCACAGGAGCTCCTGGAACGTACCGACGCCTCGATCGACCAGATCGCGGCCGCTTGCGGCATGGGGACCGCCGCAACCCTGCGCCGGCACTTCCAGCGCGCTCTCGGCGTCACTCCCACCGCGTACCGGACGACGTTCCGCCATCGGTGACACACCCGGCCGGTGCGCGACCTGCGGACCGGCGGGGTCCGGTCAGGACAGGGCCACCGGCATGCTGTCCCGGGCCGGGACCGTGGTCAGCCGGCCCGTGCCGCACGAGCCGCCCTCCCGGGATCCCGCCGGCTCGATCACCAGCGTGCCGCGCCGGGTCTTCTCCGGCACCTCGATCGCCACCAGGATCGTGCCGAGCGCCAGGGCGCCGGCGGCGACCGACATGTCCACCCGGTGGCCGCCGGCGGGCCGGTACGACCGGCCGCCGGTCTCGAACCGGAACGACGAACGCGCCAGCCGCATGTCGCACTCCGCGCCGCCGACCTCCACGGTCAGGGCCAGCCACGCGAAGCCCTTCCGGGCGTACCCGGCACCGTCGACACCGGGCACCAGCTCAGCCTCGACACTGAGGAACAGCCCGGTCGACCCCGGGACACCGAACGACGGGCCGTCCGTCTTCGCCAGCCGCGGCGTGTCGTAGAGCAGGTCGGTGTCCGGGCGACCGGCGCGCTTCCCGGTGCGCAGGTCGAGCGTCTGCGGCCGGCCGTCCTCGACGGTGAGGCTCACCGGGGCGCCCGCCAGCACGGTGAGCACGACAATCGGCGCGGTCAGCTTCGTGATCCGCTCGCTGCGGTCGCCGGCGCGGATCGTGACCGGCACCGCGGGCAGGTCGGCCGGGTCGCCGAGCGGCACGACGACCATCTCCTGGCCTTCGGGGGCGCGCATCATGGCGTATCCGATCAAGTAGTTGCCGATCGTCTGCTCCCCGGTGCGCAGGTCGACGACCGGGTGCAGGGTCCGCACCAGCGGACCGACCTGCACCGGACCCGGCCGCAGCGACCATCCGGCGCCCCGCAGCGCGGCCTCCCCCGCCGGTGGCGGCTCCGACGCCTCGCTCGCGCCGATGTACCCGGCGGGCAGCGTCACCTCCGGCGCCGGGCTCGGCGAGGGCGCCGGCGCGGACGTCTCCCCGGCCTCGGGGGCGGGCACCGGCTGGGCGCTGCAGGCGGTGACGAGCAGGAGCAGCGGAATCAGCAGCCATCGACGCACGCCACCATGAAAGCACCGTGCCGCACCGCGCCGCTCAGCGGGGACAGCGGGCGACGCCAAGTCGCCGGACACCCCGTTCGGGGAGGATCCGGAAAGGGGGTCGCAGCGCCACCACGCACCGATAGCGAAACGGGCGCAGCGGCCCGGTGCACGCACCTGGGCCGCTGCGACGTGCGGGAGCCCTCCGTTGCCCGTACTCCTAGAGGTTCTTCAGCATGTCCTCGAAGTTGCTGGTCAGCGCGAACGGGTCGGTGACCACCGCGGGCTCGCGGCGTTCGACCTCACGGGCCAGTTCGGTGGCGGCGCGCTCGATGCGGCCGCGCAGCGGGCCCTCGACCGAGTTGGCGCCCCAGTCGTCGCTGGCGGCGAAGACGGCGGTCGGCAGGATCGTGGCGCGCAGGTAGGCGAAGAGCGGCCGCAGGGCGTGGTCCAGGACCAGGGAGTGGCGGGCGGTTCCGGCCGTGGCGGCCAGCAGGACCGGCTTGTCGACCAGGGCGTCCTTGTCGAGCACGTCGACGAAGGACTTGAACAGGCCGCTGTAGCTGGCGCTGAACACCGGTGTCACCACGATCAGCGCGTCCGCGGCGGTCACCTCTTCCTGCGCCTGCCGCAGCGCGGTGGGGGCGAAACCGGTCAGCATGTTGTCGGTGATCTCGTGGGCCAGGTCGCGGAGCTCGATCACCTGGACGTCGAGGGTGACACCGAGCCGGGCGGCGGCGCCGACCGCGCTCGCGGACAACTGGTCCGCGAGCAGGCGGGTCGACGAGGGCTGGCTCAGGCCGGAGCTGACGACAACGAGTTTGCGCTGCTTCATGCCTGGACCTCTTCCTTGGTCGCGTCCTTCGCGTCCTTCGCCAGCTTCGCGGCCAGCAGCGACCGGTGGGTCGGCGCGTCCGGCACGTGCGCCGGCTTGCGGGCGGCGAACTCCTTGCGCAGCACCGGTACGACCTCGGCGCCGAGCAGGTCGAGCTGCTCGAGGACGGTCTTCACGGGCAGGCCGGCGTGGTCCATCAGGAACAGCTGGCGCTGGTAGTCGCCGACGTACTCGCGGAAACCGAGGGTACGGTCGATGACCTGCTGCGGGCTGCCGACGGTCAGCGGCGTCTCCCGGCTGAAGTCCTCCAGCGACGGCCCGTGGCCGTAGACGGGGGCGTTGTCGAAGTAGGGCCGGAACTGCTTGACCGCGTCCTGGCTGTTCTTGTTGAGGAACACCTGGCCGCCGAGGCCGACGATGGCCTGGTCGGCGGAGCCGTGGCCGTAGTGCTCGAAGCGCTGACGGTACAGCTGCACCATGCGCTGGGTGTGCGAGGCCGGCCAGAAGATGTGGTTCGCGAAGAAGCCGTCACCGTAGTAGGCGGCCTGCTCGGCGATCTCCGGGCTGCGGATCGAACCGTGCCAGACGAACGGCGGCACCTCGTCGAGCGGGCGCGGCGTCGAGGTGAAGCTCTGCAGCGGGGTACGGAACTTGCCGGACCAGTCGACGACGTGCTCGCGCCACAGCCGGTGCAGCAAGGCGTAGTTCTCGATGGCGAGCGGGATGCCGGCGCGGATGTCCTTGCCGAACCAGGGGTAGACCGGCCCGGTGTTGCCGCGGCCCAGCGTCAGGTCGACGCGGCCGTCCGCGAGATGCTGCAGCATCGCGAAGTCCTCGGCGATCTTCACCGGGTCGTTCGTGGTGATCAGCGTGGTCGCCGTGCTCAGCTGCAGCGTCGTGGTCTGCGCCGCGATGTAGGCCAGCGTGGTCGTCGGCGAGGACGAGAAGAACGGCTCGTTGTGGTGCTCACCGAGCGCGAACACGTCCAGGCCCACCTCCTCCGCGTGCTTCGCGATCGTGACGATGTCCTTGATCCGCTCCGCCTCGGTCGGGGTCCGGCCGGTGGTGGGGTCGGTGGTGATGTCTGAAACTGAGAAGATTCCGAACTGCATGACCCGCTCCTGGTGCTCCCGGCCGGGGCTTCTGACGTCCCGGTCTGCCCTGCACAACTTCCTTGACGCAGAAACTATTTCAGATTCAAACAACTTGCGCTGCGGCGGGGGTCACACCCCTGTTGCCCCGGCGGAAGCGGTGCCCACGACGACCACGGCTGCCGGAGAGATCCGCCGCACGAGAATTTCTAGAATGCGTCCATGCCCGAAGACCTGACCGACATCGTCCGCGCCGTCGGCACCCACTACCTCGTGCGGTACTTCGCCGAGCCGCCGGCGACGACATACACCGGACGCTGGTTCGAGACGCTGGGCGGCGGCGGTGCTCATGACGCCGTCCGGAACAGGATCACGGGGGATGATCTGATCGCGGTCGAAGGTCTCAGCGTCGAAATACCGGCCGAGGCACGCCGGGACCTGATCGACGGCCCGCTCGGCGCGAGCATCGGCTCACGTCTCGCCGAGATACCTACGGCCGTGCCCATCACTGATCCTCGAGCGGCCCTTCTGCTGCGCCCGGGCGGCGACGCGGACGAGGCACACAAGGAACTCAAGGCGGCTCGCTACGTCCACCGCCGACGCGACCTCACACTCGGTCACGTCATCGCAGGCAAGTTGCTTGCCCGGAAACGCCCCGAGCTCATTCCGGTCTACGACTCCCGGGTGAAGTGCCAGCTCGGCCGGCCGGCCGAATTCTGGCTGCCGCTGCACCAGCGTTTCGCCGGCGACGGCGGCGCACTGAGCGCGGCACTGACCGACGCCCGGGTCGCGGCCGGCGTGGCAGACCTGACCAGCGACCTGAGAGCACTGGATGTCGTGCTGTGGATGAGGCACGAAGACCGGTACGGAACATGCCAGAAGAGCGCCAAGTGCCCGGGTTTCCACACCGCGTCTCTGACCTCGTCCCACACGCCCGGCATCGTCCCGGGAGCCTTGGCATAGATCACGCCTGAACCTGTCCCTCGGGGGCGCGCTGACGACGAGATCAACATCCACGGGGATGGATCGAGCGGCTAGCCTGGGCGAGGGACTGAGGCGAGGTGGTCGTGCACATCATCTATGCGCCGGGCGGCACGGGGCCGCCGGGGCCCGGCGGGTTCGAGGTCGAGGTGCGCCCGCGCAGCCGGGACGCGACGCTGGCAGACCTCTTCCGGACGCTCGGCGCGCCCGATCCCGGCGTCGCCTCGATCGACGGGCGGTCCGTCGGGACGGCGACGCGGATCGACGAGTCGGGGCTGCACGAGGGCGCCGTGCTGGCCGCCGGGCCGCCGCCGCCCGGGCGGGCCGGGCAGGTGCTCTACGAGGCGGTGACGGTCGGTGGGCTGCGGGCCGGTCAGGTGTTCCCGCTGGCGCCCGGTCAGTGGTTGGTCGGCCGCGGGCCGCAGGCCGGGATCCGGCTCGCCGACGACACCGTGTCCCGGGAGCACTGCCTGCTGACCGTGACCGCGGACGGCGTGGCCGTGACGGATCTGGGTGCGGCGAACGGCGTACAACTCAACGGGGTGAGCGTGCGCGGCCCCGCCCCGATCGCCGCCGACGACGTGCTCGGGGTGGGCGCGACAGCGTTCGCGGTGCGCCGCGTCAGCGAGGCGGACCGGCCCGCCGGCCTCGACCTGCGGCGGCACCTGGGGCGTGGCGGCACGGTGTCGTTCAACCGGCCGCCCCGGACCGCCCCGCCGCCGGAACCGGACGGCACGACCGCGCCCGCCGAACCCCGGGAACCGTCGAAACCGCACTTCAGCGTGGCGTCCACCCTCGGCCCCCTGGTGATCGCGGTGCTCATGGTGGCGATCACCAGGGACCTGCGGTTCGGCTTGTTCGCGCTGCTCTCGCCGCTGATCGGGATCGGGACCTACGTGGAGTCGCGGCGGCGCAGCCGCAAGGAGGCGGCCGAGGGCGAGGAGAAGTTCCGGACGGAGCTGGCCGAGCTCGGCGAACGGGTGGCGGAGTCCGGGACGGTGGAGCGCAACCGGCTGCGGCACATCGTCGCCGACCCTGCCGAGGCGCTGCGCCGGGCGGCGCTGCCCAGCACCCGGCTGTGGGAACGGCGGCCGCACCACGACGACTTCCTGCTGCTGCACGCCGGGCTCGCCGAACGGCCCTGGAAGCCGCCGGTGCGCACCGACTCCGGCCGGCTGCCGGACGCGGTCACCGAGCTGATCGACGCGGTACGCCTCCCGGCCGCCCCGATCGAGGTGGACCTGGGCGGCGGCGGCATCGTCGGGATCGCCGGGGACCGGGCCGCCGCGCTCGCCGTCGCTCGCAGCCTGCTCTGCCAGGCCGCCGTGCACCACGGCCCGGCGGACCTGACCGCCGGGGTCTTCGTCGACGACGGCCGCGAACCCGCCTGGGAGTGGTGCAAGTGGCTGCCGCACACCCGGCTCGGCGACGGCTCCGGGCAGTGGCTGTCGCACCGGCGTGACCGCAGCGACGGCATGCTGCGGCAGCTGGCCGCCGGGGGCGCCGCCGGCACCGCGCTCGTGGTGCTCGACTCGGAGGTGCTGACCGACGGCGTGCACTCGCCGGCCCGGGACCTGCTCAACGCCGCCCGCAACCCGGCGCCGGCGGCGTTCGGCCGGTCCGAGCCGGCGGTCCGGATCGCCGGGATCGTCCTCGCCGCCACCCCGGACCGGTTGCCGGCGGCCTGCGACACGGTCATCGAGATCACCGGGCCGGACGGTGACGCCACCGTGCGGCGGCCCGCCGACGGCACGTCCGTCACCGGGGTGCTGCTCGCCGGGCTGTCCACCGCGGACGCGCTGACCTGCGCCCGGAACCTGGCCCGCTTCGACGACCCGGAACTGCGGCGCACCGGTGCGGGACTGCCGGACGGCGTACGCCTGCTCCCCATGCTCGGCCTGGCCCGCATCGACGCCGAGGCGATCCGGGAACGCTGGCGCCGCGCCGACCCGGTCGCCCTGTCCGCGCCCCTCGGCATGACCGATCGCGGCGTGTTCACCCTCGACCTGATCCGGGACGGCCCGCACGGCCTGGTCGGCGGGACCACCGGCTCCGGCAAGAGCGAACTGCTGCGCAGCCTGGTCGCCGCCCTCGCCGCGAACGCCGGGCCGCAGCAGCTCACGTTCGTGCTGATGGACTACAAGGGCGGCGCCGCGTTCGACGAGTGCGCCCGGCTGCCGCACACCGTCGGCCTCGTCACCGACCTCGACGAACAGCTCGGCGAACGCGCCCTGCGCGCCCTGGAGGCGGAACTGCGGCGACGCGAGCGGCGGCTGCGGGAGGTGCGGGCCGACAACCTCATCGAGTACGTCCGGAGCGGCGCCGCCGAAGCCGAGCCGATGCCCCGGCTCGTCGTGGTGATCGACGAGTTCGCCACCATGGCCAAGGAGCTGCCGGACTTCCTGACCGCGCTCGTCGGGATCGCGCAGCGGGGACGGACCCTCGGGGTGCACCTGATCCTCGCCACGCAGCGGCCGTCCGGCGCCGTCAACGACAACATCCGCACCAACACCAACCTGCGGGTCGCGCTGCGGGTGCAGGACACCGCCGACTCGATCGACGTGATCGGGGTGCGGGACGCGGCCGAGCTGAGCCGGTTGCTGCCGGGGCGGGCGTACGTGCGGCTCGGGCCCGGCGAGGTCGTCGGGATCCAGACGGCACTTGTCACCACGACGTCCGGCGGCGGGGACGACTCGCCGGTGTCGGTGACGCCGTTCACCTTCGGCGAGGTCACCGACGGCGACGCCGGCCGCACCCCGCCCGCTGCCGACTCCGGCCGCACCGACCTGGCGCGTCTCGTCGACGCCGTCGCCGAAGCCGCCGCCGGCCTGCCGGCACCGCACCGCCCGTGGCCGGAACCGCTCAGCGCCGACATCGACCTGTCCACCCTGCCGCCGGCCGCCGGCCGGGCCGTCGCCGCGCTCGCCGACGACCCGGACCAGCAACGCCAGCACCCGGTCGGCTGGGACCCGGCCGAGGGGAACCTGCTGCTCTTCGGCATCACCGGCAGCGGCACCACCACCACGCTGATCTCGCTGGCGCTGAGCCTCGCGGTGGCCCGGGCGCCGGACGAGCTGGAGCTGTACGCGGTCGACTACGGCACCGGCGACCTGTCCGTTCTTGACACCCTGCCGCACACCGGCGCGGTGATCGCCGCGGACGACCGGGAACGCCAGGTACGCCTGATCCGGCACCTGCGCGCCGAACTGGACAGGCGCCGCTCCGGCGGGCCGCCGCGCCGGCCGATCGTCGTGCTGATCGACAACCTGTCCGCGATGCGCGCCGAGTTCGACGACGTGGAAGGGCTCGCCGTGTTCGACACGCTGACCCGGCTCTACGCCGACGGCACCGCCGCGGGCATCTGGTTCGCCGTCACCGCTGACCGGTTCAGCACCGTGCCGGCGGCGTGGACCTCGGTCACCACGCAGCGCTGGCTGTTCCGTCTGCCCGACCCCTACGACTACGTGCAGGCGGGGCTGACCCGCAAGGACGTGCCCGCCCGGGTGCCCGGCCGGATGGTCGCCCTCCCCGCCGGCCACCAGGCCCAGGTGGGCCGGCCGACACCGAGCGCCGCAGCGGTGGTCGCCCTGGTGTCCGCGAAATACCCGGACGCGCCGGTCGTGGCCGCCCGGATCGGTGTGCTGCCGTCGTCGGTGGCCGTCACCGACCTGCCCGTCCCGGTCCTCGACGGCGAACCGTGGCGGCTGCCGCTCGGCGTGCAGGAATCCGACCTGGACGCGGCCTCGCTCACCCTCTACGAGGGCGACCACGCACTGATCGCCGGACCGGCCCGGTGCGGGAAGAGCACGGCACTGCTCGCCCTCGCCGCCGTGCTGCGCGGGCGGGCGTACGTGGCCGGGGTCGGCGGGCGCCGCTCCCCGCTGCGCACGAGCACCGACCTGGACCGGTTCGCCGCCGCCGGGGGCGAGGCGGCCGCGCTCCTCGCCGACCTGCGCGGGGTCGACGGCCCGGCGGTCCTGCTGATCGACGACGCCGAGCAGCTGGACGACGCCGACGGGGCGATCGCCGGCCTCCTCGGCGCCGCGCGTCCCGACCTGCACGTCGTGGTGGCGGGGCGCTCGGATGCGGTGCGCACGCTGTACGGCCACTGGACGCAGACGGTGCGGCGCTCGAAGGCCGGGCTGCTGCTGCGCCCCAACATCGACCTCGACGGCGACCTGCTCGGCGTGACGCTGCCGCGGCGGTCACCGGTGCGGCTGGGCGTGGGCCGCGGCTACCTGGTCCACAACGGCGAGTGGGACATCGTCCAGGTCGCCCAGCCCGTCTGAGGGCACCCGTCTCAGCGGAAATCGGCCGCGTGATCCACCGCCCATTCCCGGAAGGATCGGGCCGGGGTGCCCGTGATGCGCTCCACCTCGTCGTTGACCGGCTCCGGATCGGTGAGCATCCCCACCTGGGCCGGCAACACGGCCTCCACCAGTTCCGCCGGGTACCCGGCGGCCTTCATACGCTCCACGGCCTCCTCCAGGGCGATCTCCTCGAACCGCACCGGCCGCCCGATCGCCTCGCCGATCAGCGCCACCTGCCGTTCCTGAGTCACCAGTTCGACACCGGTGATCAGGGGGCGGGCGCCGAGCAGGGTGCCGGTCGTCAGTGCCTCAACGGCGACCGCGGCGATGTCCGCCTCATGGATCAGCGGGCGAGCCAGCCCCGCCAGCGGCGCCCGGACCGCGGCGGTGGTGCGGATCTCCTCCGCCCAGCCCAGCGTGTTGCTCGCGAACCCGGTGGGCCGCAGCGCCGTCCACTCCAGGCCGGAAGCCTCGATCAGCCGCTCCAGCTCGGCGTGGAACATGGTGATCGCCTCGCCGGGCCGCTCCGTGCCCCCGACCCCGGCGGAGGACAGGTACACCACCCGCCGGGCGCGCTTCCCGATCGCGTCGATCACCTCCGCCGCGCCGTCGGCGCTCAGGAACGGCCACATCAGGAACACCGCGTCGACGCCGTCCAGAGCCATGTCCAGCGACGCGGGATCACCGAGATCGCCGCGTACCGCCCGCACACCCTCCGGGAAGTCCGCCGGTCGTCGTACCAGCGCCCGCACCGGCATTCCCGCCGCGTGCAGCCGCGTCACGACCGCGCCGCCGACATGTCCGGTCGCGCCGCTCACCAGAATCCTGGGCTGTGTCATCGGAAGTCCCCGTCCCGTCGTCGAGGACACGACTGTCGTACCTCAAGGTAGGTTGAGGTCAATCCCGGCGCCGATCCGGATCGCTGTGCGGCTTGACCTCATCCGAACTTGAGGTCGCATGCTTCGGCCGTCATGTCGGCGCGCGGCGATTCGGCCGTCACGTCGGTGAGTGGCGCTTCGGCCGTCACGTCGGTGAGTGGGAGTGGAGCAGGCGGTATGCGAGTGATTCAGGCGATCCGCTTCGGTGGTCCCGAGGTACTGGTGCTCGGCGAGGCACCGGAGCCGGTGGCCGGGCCCGGCCAGGTCGTGGTCGATGTGGCGGTGGCGGGCATGACCTTCGTCGAGACGCAGATCCGGCGCGGCACCGACAGATGGCATGCCGGTCCGCGGCTGCCGTACGTGCCGGGCACGCTCGTCGCCGGCCAGGTGAGCGACGTCGGCGACCAGGTCGATCCGGCGTGGCGGGGCCGGCGTGTCGTGGCGGGCACCGGCGGGACCGGCGGTTTCGCCGAACGGGCGGTGGCGTCGGCCGGGGAGCTGTTCCCGGTACCGGACGGCCTCGGCCTGCCGGAAGCCACCGCCCTGTACAGCGACGGCAGCACGGCACAAGGATTGGCCGAGCACGCCGGGATCGGCCCAGGTGATCGGGTCCTGGTCGAGGCGGCGGCGGGTGGGGTGGGTAGCCTGCTGGTCCAACTCGCCCGGGTGGCGGGCGCGCAGGTCGTCGGAGCCGCTCGCGGAGCCCGGAAGCTGGATGTGGCCCGGGACCTGGGCGCCCACGCGGTGGTCGACTACTCCGAGCCAGGCTGGACCGATCGGGTGCTCGAAGCGACCGGGGGCGCAGGGCCGACCGTGGTGTTCGACGGAGTCGGCGGCCGGATCGGGCGTGCCGCGTTCGAGGTGACGGCGCGCGGCGGGCGTTTCTCGGTGCACGGAGCCGCCAGCGGGGAAGCCACGCTCATCGACCCTGCGGAGGCCGGCCGCCGGGGCGTGCGAGTGCTCGACATCGAACAGCTCTTCGGTTTCGGGCCGCATGTGGTGCGGTGGGCGGAGCAGATGATGTCGCAGGCGGCGGCGGGACTCGTCCGGCCGGTCATCGGGCAGACCTTCTCGCTGGAGCGCGCCGCCGACGCGCACGCCGCGATGGAGAACCGCACCGCCGTAGGGAAGACCCTGCTGCTGATCTGAAGGCGGACGTTCGTGCCGTCCCGGCGTCCCCGAACGTCGGCCGGCCCGCGTGGCCCGCCCACCGCAGCCCACCCACCGAGCCCGCCCCATGCCAGACCAGCGCGGCCCGCCCACCGTGGCCGTTGCCGGGCATGCGGTGGCGCCGGCCGCGCCGCCTTGCCGAGATGTTGATCAGCTAGCGCTACGAAATCGGTGTGATCATGGGCTTGAAACCGCGATTTCGCATCGCTAGCAGATCAACAATGCCGCGCGGTTCACCATCTGACAGCCAGGTACGTGTCGGTGGGTTCTCCGGGCTGTGACGCAGGAGCCGGTGGGCGGCGCCGGGGGCCGCCCACCCTGTCTCGTGACCGCGGGAAGGCGAGCCACGCTGCCGTGCCGCTTCCGGCCCTGCGCCACCTCGCCCGGTGGCGTCAGCTGTCGTCGCGCGCGGTCGGCCATGCCCAGAACAGGCCGCCGACCAGGCCGAGCGCCAACGTTGCCGGAGCGGCTGCCACGGTGAAGACGAACGCCATGACCAGGTTGACCGGCAGGGTGGTGCCGCCGTCCGCAGACGTTGCGGTGAGGCATCCGGCGGCGACGAGGTAGGTCAGTCCGAGTCCGAGCGCCGCCACCCGGAGACCGATCAGGATTCGTTCACGGAAAAGTTGTTCGTCCCCCATCAGGTCAGCCTAGGGCGGTAGCGAAAGCTATCAATACCCCGCCGCAGAGGGCGAGGATCGCGACGAGCGCACCGACCACGGCGATCACCTGCCGATGATCAGCAGCCCCGGGGTCCGCGCCTGCCTGCGGATCCTCGTCAGCAACCGGCATGAAAGTCGATGCGGGAGCGACGGCGGCGGGAACGAAAGCGGCGGCCTCGGGGGCGGCGATCGTAAGGGCGGGAGCGGCGACCGGGAGTCGGGTGACCTGCGGGGCAGGGAGCGGGACGGTCAGTCGTGACGGGCGGCTCCGCGAGAAGACGACCAGGTGGCGATGAACCGGCTCGAGCGCAGGCCCGGACGGCGCAGGAGCGAGCGCGAGTCCGGACCCCGGGTGGGGCTCGGACCCGGGATGGGGTGGGCGGCCCCGGGGCAGGGCGATCAGGTGCCGGCGGGCCGGTGGGGTGGCGGGAGCCGGCGGCCGCGGTCCGGGCAGCGGGATCGGCATGGCCATTCCTCCACACTGGCACGCAGAGTGCTCGCTCCGACGCGCTCAGTGTGCCAAGTACCCGCCACCCTGCGACCGACCGCGGGTGAGGACCGGTGGAAGCCGGGCGGCGCGGTCAGGTCCGCTTGAGCCGGTCGGCGAGCCAGGCGACGGCCAGGGGGTACCGGTAATCGATGCCGCCGTGTGCGGCCGGGAACAGCTCGAAGGCGATCCGATCCTCGGGGAGACCGATTCTCATCAGGCCGTCCTTGAAGGCTTCGGCGCCCAGGTCGAGGAACCATTCGTCGCGGGTGCCGGCGTCGATCCAGACCGCGCGCAGGGAGCGCAGCGCCTCGGCGTGGTCGTCGATCATGCGGATCGGGTCCCAGGCCAGCCAGCGGTCCCAGAGTTCGGGGATCAACCGGCCGGAGCGCGGGTCGAACGGCAGCAGCGGCGCGCCGTCGGTGTCGGCGGAGAACGCGGCCGTGCAGCCCAGGAGCAGGGTGAGCGACATGTCGCTCTCCTTGGTGAAGGCAACCCGGGAGTTGAAGTCGGCCCACCACTTGTAGATGTCGTGGTCGTACTCGCGCAGCGCCCGGGCGGCTTTCGCGAACTCGTTGAGGTAGCAGTATTCGTAGAGGGCGTCCCCGGCGTGGGTGGCGAGCGCGCCGAACAGGTCGGGCCGCAGCATCGGGGTGATCATCGCGCCGAAGCCGCCGGAGGACTTGCCAGTGATGGCGCGCGACTCGCGGTCGGTGATCGTCCGGAAATGATCGTCCACCCAGGGGACCACCTCGTCGCAGAGGTACGAGTGGTAGGCGCCGGTCCCCGGTGAGTCGACGAACTGGGATCCGCCGTACGCCGTCCAGGCGTCCACGTAGACCAGGATGCAACCGGGCGCCTGATCCGTCGCGAACACCCGGTCGGCGGTCACCACGAACGGGTCGCGGAACGCCTGGCGGTTGCCCCACATCGCGACCTGGCCGGAGTAGCCCTGGATCACGTAGATCGTGGGGTAGCGTGCGGCCGAGTCCGCGTACCCCGGTGGGGTGTAGACCCAGAGCGGACGGATGTGCGGGTCGCCGAGCGGGTTGTCCCGCAGCAGGACCGAGTCGATGGTCTCCTGGTGCAGAGTTCCGGCGAGTTCACTGAACATCATCCGAGTCAACCACCTCCGGCGCCGTCCCGGGTCCATTGAGGAGGACCCGGGACGAGCCGGTGCCGATCAGCGGCCCTGGAGGGCTTTCACGGTGTCGCCGAAGGTCCAGCCCTTCGAGCCGTCCCAGTTGATCGACCAGGTCATCAGGCCCTTGAGGCCGGGCACGCTGTTCCAGGCCTGGCCGACCAGGGCGGGACTCATGTACCCGCCACCGGCGCCGGGCTGGGCGGGCAGGCCGGGGACCTGCTTGTCGTACGGGATCCGGATCGTGGTGCCCTGGATGGTGAGACCGTTCGCCAGGCACTGGGTCTGGACGGTGAAGCCCTGCGCGGCGCCGGCGGGGTACGAGTCACCGGAGCACCCGTACATCGAGCCGTTGTAGTACTGCATGTTCAACCACCAGAGGCGCCCGTTGTCCAGGTACTTCTTGATGATCGGCAGGTAGGAGCCCCAGATCGAGCCGTAGACGACGCTGCCGCCGGTGACGTACGCCGTCTCCGGCGCCATGGTGAGCCCGAAGTTCGGCGGCATCGCGGCGAGCACCCCGTCGATGATGCGGATCAGGTTGGCCTGCGAGGCCGACAGCGTGGTGATGCTGCCGCTGCCGGTGAGCCCGGTCTCGATGTCGACGTCGATGCCGTCGAAGTGGTACGCCTTCAGGATCGGCACGATCGTGGCCACGAACCGGTCGGCGACCGCGCTGGAGCTCAGGTCGATGCCGGCGGCCGCCCCGCCGATCGACATCAGCACTGTCGCGCCTGCCGCTTTCGCCGCGCAGATCTCGGCGGCGGTCGGCACCTTGACGCCGGCGTCCATGCCGTTCTCCCAGAGCACGGTGCCGTCGGACCGGATCACCGGGAACGCCGCCATCAGCACGTTGTACCCGTGCGAGGGGATCCTGCTGTCGTTGATCGGGATCCAGCCCATGCCGGGGTGCACGCCGTTCGCCGCGCCGTCCCAGTTCTCCCAGTAACCCTGCAGGACCTTGCCGGCGGGACGGCCCTTGACCGCGCAAGCGGCCTGACTCGCCGAGGGCGAGACGGACGGCGAGGCCGACGGCGAGACGGGCGGGGACGACGAGGGCGGGGTGGAGGGTGAGGTCGACGGCGAGGAGGGTACGGACGGCGACGGCGACGTGGTGCCGCCGGAGCAGGCACCGAGGTCGCGCCACAGGGTAGGCGTCGCGGCCGGGTTCCAGCCGGTCCCGGTCCACGCGGTGTGCGTGACGAGGGCCTGGTAGAGCCGGGCCTGGTAGGTCGCCTGCTGCCCCGCCGTGTACGCCACCCCCTCGGCCCAGACGGTCGGCGAGCACGCGACGGCTGCCGCACCGCTCGGCGAGAACATCGTCACGGACCCGGCCGCCACCACCAGCCCGGCCGTCAGGGCCAGCATCACGCGTCGCACTCTCATGCGCACATAGTGACATTCACCACCATGAATATCAAGGGTTCTTAACTATTAACGGGAGGTCTAAGTAGGCGGCGTACCCGGCCAGCGCCGCCTCGACATCGGCGTCCGGCAGCGTCGCGAACGGCGTCACCGTCACCGTGACCGCCTTAGCGCCGATCGTCCGCTTCCACGCGCCGACCACCCGCCCGTCCCGGACGATCGTGGACTGGAACACCCCGTTGCCGCCCGGCACGATCCGGGACAGCTGCTCGGTGGTGGCCATCATCGACCGGTCCTTGTAACCGAGCATGAACTCGTCGAAGCCCGGCAGCGCCCACCACCCGGTGACCGGGCCGGCGTCCAGCACCGCCGGGTCGGCCCACATCTCGTCACCCTGGACGTCCACGGCGACGAGCCCGGCCGCGGCGATGCCGGCCCGCGACTCCCGCAGGCCCAGACCCGTCCACCCGGCGAAATCCTTGACCGTCGCCGGGCCGTGCGACCGGAAGTACCGGCCGGCCAGGATCGCCAGCGCCTCCTCCCGCGACGACGGCGTGAACCGCTCCGGCACCCAGTCGTCGAGCAGGACGAAGGTCTGTTCCGCGCCGTCGTTCGGGGCGATGGCCGTCAACGAGCGCTGGGCGGCGTACCACAACAGGTGGTAACCGCGCTGACCGCTCACGTCGATGCCGCCCTCGCGGAGCGCGGCCAGGCAGGCGGATCGCGTCAGGCGGCCGCCGGCGCCGGTCAGGGCGGCGGCGAGCAACTCCATCGACCGGCCGGCGATCTTCTCGTCCAGGCCGAGGTGCGCCCAGCGGCGGGCCACCCCGGTGAGCTGCCGTACGCCGGTGAGGTCGAGCATCCAGTGCGCGTCAGCCGACGGTACGAGGTGGACCGTGCCCCGCATCGGCCAGGTCCGCACCACGGACCGGTCCTCGGTGGCCGCGACGACGTCCGGCAGGCGCAGATGCGGCAGGCGGGCGCCGAGCGACCAGAGCACGCTGTTCAGGTCCTGCGCCTGCATGGCGCCGAACCAGGCGACGACGCCCGGGACATCGCCGGTCGGATGAGGGCCGGACGCGCCGGCGCCCGCCGGCGTGGGGCCCAGTAAAAGGCTGGTGAGGCGAAGGCTCAGTGCCGCAGAGGAGTCCACGGCACCGAGCCTAGGAGAACATCACCGCCCGCGCGCTGCCCGGTACCGCTTGATCAGGGCGTTGGTCGACGAATCCGCGTCGTCGGCGGGCGCGGCGTCGGAGGTCAGCTTCGGCGCCAGCTGGCTCGCCATCACCTTGCCGAGCTCGACACCCCACTGGTCGAACGAGTTGATCTCCCAGATCACGCCCTGGGTGAACGTGATGTGCTCGTAGAGCGCCACCAGCTGCCCGAACGTCGCCGGCGTGAGCCGCTCCGCGAGAATCGTGGTGGTCGGGTGGTTGCCCTGCATGACGCGGTGCGGCGCCACCTTGGGGTCGGTGCCCTCGGCTTCAACCTGCTCCAGCGTACGGCCGAACGCCAGCGCCCCGGTCTGCGCCAGGAAGTTGGACATGAACAGGTCGTGCATCTCGCCGATGTCGTGGTTCGGCACGCTGAAGCCGATGAAGTCCGCCGGGATCAGCTTGGTGCCCTGGTGGATCAGCTGGTAGAACGCGTGCTGGCCGTTGGTGCCGGGCTCACCCCAGAACACCTCGCCGGTCTGATATCCGACCGGGTCACCGTTGAGGCGCACCGACTTGCCGTTCGACTCCATGGTCAGCTGCTGGAGATAGGCGGCGAAGCGGTGCAGGTACTGCGCGTACGGCAGGACGGCGTGCGACTGGGCGCCGAGGAACGTGTCGTACCAGACGTTGAGCAGACCCAGCAGCGCCGGCACGTTCCGCTCGATCGGCGTGGTGCGGAAGTGCTCGTCCACGGCGTGGTAACCGGCGAGCATCTCGGCGAACCGCTCCTTGCCGATCGCGATCAGCACGCTGAGGCCGACGGCGGAGGGCAGCGAGTAACGGCCACCCACCCAGTCCCAGAACCCGAACATGTTGTCGGTGTTGATGCCGAACGCCGCGACCTTCTCGGCGTTGGTCGAGACGGCCACGAAGTGCTTGGCCACCGCCGCGTCGTCGTTACCGAGGCCCTTGAGCAGCCACGTCCGCGCCTCACGGGCGTTGGTGAGCGTCTCCTGGGTGGTGAACGTCTTCGACACGATGATGAACAGCGTCGACGCCGGATCCAGGTCGTGGGTCTTCTCGTACAGATCGGTGGGATCGATGTTCGAGACGAACCGCGCCTCGATGTCGCGCTGCGAGAAGTCCTTGAGCGCCTCGTACGCCATCACCGGGCCCAGGTCCGACCCGCCGATGCCGATGTTCACGATCGTCTTGATCCGCTGCCCGGTGTGCCCGGTCCACTCCCCCGAACGCACCTTGTCGGCGAAGGCGCCCATCCGGTCCAGGACCTCGTGCACGTCGGCGACCACGTCCTGCCCGTCCACGACCAGCTTCGCCGACCGGGGCAGGCGCAGCGCGGTGTGCAGGACAGCCCGGTCCTCGGTCACGTTGATGTGCTCGCCGGAGAACATCGCGGTGATCTTCTCGCTGAGCTGGGCACGCCGCGCGAGCGCGAACAGGCCGGCCAGCACCTCGTCGGTGACCAGGTTCTTGCTGTAGTCCACGTACAGGTCGGCCACCTCGGCGGCGTAGCGCTCGCCACGCTGCGGGTCGCTGCCGAACAGGTCGCGAAGGTGCACGGCCGAGAACTTCTCCGCGAGCCCCTGCAGACCCTGCCACTCGGCGCTGTCGGAAACGTGTTCGCTCATCTCTCCCACTCCGGACCGTTAGCTACCACAACTCGCCCATCGTGGCACGGACTTCCGGCCGACGCGGCGAACTGCGCGCAAAGCGGATCCACATCTTGATCACAAAGCGCCCGCGCCCCTTCTTCCGGGACCGCACCCGGCACGTCGCCGCACCTAGGATGCGGGCATGACGCTGCGGCTGTCCGCAACAATCGCGCGGCACCGGCGACCGATCCTGATCACCGCAGCGCTGGTGGTCACGGCGGTGGTGGCCGCGCGGGCGCTCGGGGCCGACCCGGATCTGCTCGCTCCCTGGCTGTTCCTGATCCTGCTGGGCACCGGACTCCTGCACCTCGTGACGCTGGCGGCCCCGTCCGTGCGACGGCGCCCGGCGGCGTTCGAAGTGGACCACGAGGCCGTGCACACCCCGCGCACCGGCACGGTCGTGCTCGGCGGCGTGGCGCACCTGGCCGCGCTCGGCCTGACAGCCCTCTTCCCGGACGAGACCACCCCGATGGGCGTCCCGTTCACGCCGGCGACCGCGGTGCTGTTCGCCGGGTTCGCCCTCTACTGGCGAGCCCTCTGGTACGGCGTACGGCTCACGCTCACCCCGGACGGCCTGCGCAACGAGAAGTATGCCGGCACGGTCACCATCCCCTGGCCCGCGGTGTCCGCACCGCACCCCACGGACAGCACCCCGCTGCGGCTGCGCCTCACGCTCACCCGGCCCGACGTCGTCGAGGTGACCGGCTGGACGACCAGCCGGCGCACCCTCGAGTTCGACGGCGTGCCGGTCCCGTTCGTGGCCGCGGCGATCCAGCATCAGCTGAACCACCCCGACCAGCGCGCCACCCTCGGCGCCGGCGCCGCCGGCCCCCGGACCCAGACGCCGCCCGGCACGCCCAGCCCAGGAGCGGCCGCGCGCTGAACCCACGAGTCACCGCCTGCGCAAGCCGCCCGACGCACGGCCTCGGCAGGCTGCGCGCGGCCGGGCCCCGGCGGGCGTCCCCGCAGGCGTCGCGCCGCTTTCCCGGCGGCTCAGGCCGTCAGGCCGTCAGGCCGTCAGGCCGTCAGGCCGTCAGGCCGTCAGGCCGTCAGGCCGTCAGGCCGTCAGGCCGTCAGGCCGTCAGGCCGTCAGGCCGTCAGGCCGTCAGGCCGTCAGGCC
>NZ_JAHWGU010000004.1 GCF_020873875.1 Actinoplanes sp. DH11 | reverse complement strand
GACATCGAGATGTCGGCGCGCCCCCCGGTTGTTGCTGTGCCTACGTGGTGCGGTGGTGCGGGGATCAGGCGGTGAACTTCACCTTGCGGCGACGCGCCATGACGAAGAGGAAGGCGCCCACGGCGAGCAGAGCGGCGGCGCCACCGGCGATGCCACCCGCGGCCGCACCGGTGACCGGCAGACCGCCGCCGGTGCCACCCTCACAGTCCTCGGCCTGCTCGAACGGGATGGTGACGGTCTCCGAGAAGGTCTCGCCCTCGGCGGTGACGGAGATGGTCAGGTTGACCGAGAAGCCCTCGGTGGCGCTGAACTTCTCGCTCTTGGCCTCGCCCGGGTTGATGGTGACGTTGCGCACCTCACCCTTGCTGGTCTCGTACTTGAGGTCGATCGGGAACCCGTTCTCCGGGTTGTCGAGACCGATCGTCATGGTGTCGCAGGTCGCCTCGAAGATCGGCTGCGGCTCACCCGGGATCTCGTCGACCGGGATCTGCGGCTCCTCCGACGGCGGGGTCGAGGGCTCCTCGGAGACCGGCGCAGACGGCTCCTCGACCGGCGCAGACGGCTCCTCGACCGGGGTCGACGGCTCCTCGACGGGCGTCGACGGCTCCTCGACGGGGGCCTTGCAGTCGCCGACGAAGACGACCTTCTCCTTACCCGTGCGCGGGTACTTCTCGTCCTTCTTGGTGTCGAACTCGATGCTCACCGAGAGTTCGGAGAAGGTCTTGCCCGAGGCGCCCGGGACGCGCTGAATCGCCTCGATGTACTTGTTCGTCTCGTAGCCGAACTCCTCGGCCACCTTGTACTCGGGAACCGAGCCGGCTTCGTCCGGCGTACCCAGAGTGTTGGTGACGTTGGTGAACCGGAACTTGTCGACGCCCGCCGGGGCGTGGCCGAGAACCTTCCAGGTCACCACCCAGTCACCGGTCGCCACGTCGCACTCGGCGGAGCCCTTGAGCTGCGCGTCGTGGGCGTGGGCCGGCGAACCGACGAGGGTGATGCCGGTCAGGCCGAGAAGGGCGCCAGCGGCCAGAGTGGCCGTCCGGCGAAGCGGGGACTGGGACAGGTTCACGCCTAGCTCCTGTGTAAGGGGTCAGGAAGTCGGAGCGCGAGGAGCTTGCAGATGTCGCCGGTGGACTGAACGCGACACTTGCGACGACGCCTCCCCGCGTCATCGGCGGGGACGATAGAACGGACCCGCAACGTCGCCCGACCATAGTCACTTCCCGAGATCAAAGAAATCCCCCAGCGGCCGCTAAGCCGCTTGATATCAATCCGAGATCTTCCATCTACCGAACGGAACGGTGCCGTCGCGTGCAGTGCCCGCGACGAGGGAAATATTCATGCCGGGGTGGCTTGTCCACGGTGGTGAAGTAGCGTCGCCTGTGATGACGAGGATTATCGCGGGCACTCTGGGTGGTCGCCGGCTGTCCGCTCCGGCCGGTGCGCAGACAAGGCCCACATCGGACCGCGTACGCGAAGCACTTTTCAGTTCCCTCGACACCATGACGGACATATCCGATGCGAGGGTCGCTGACCTTTATGCCGGATCTGGCGCGGTAGCCCTGGAGGCCCTGTCCCGGGGCGCCGCACACGCGCTGCTCGTCGAGGCGGACGCCCGGGCGTCCCGGGTCATCCGTGACAACGTCGTGGCCCTGCGTGTCGGACCGGCGGCCCGCGTGGTCACCGGCAAGGTGCTCCAGGTGCTCGCGAGCCCACCGGACGGCGGACCGTACGACGTGGTCTTCGCCGACCCGCCCTACGCGCTCGACGCCGACGAGGTCGACGCCGTGCAGGAATCCCTGGTGGCACAGGGCTGGCTCGCGCCGGACGCCGTCGTGGTCTTCGAGAGATCTCGTCGAAGTGGCCCACTGAGCTGGGTGGACGGCATCGTCGGCGAACGCACCCGGCGTTACGGGGAGACCACTCTTTGGTACGGTCGCCGATCATGAGACGAGCGGTGTGTCCAGGCTCCTTCGATCCGGTCACCAACGGGCATCTCGACATCATCGGACGGGCCAGCCGGCTCTTCGACGAGGTCATCATCGGAGTCCTCATCAACCAGTCGAAGGTGGGACTCTTCACCATCGAGGAACGACTCGAGATGCTGCGCGAGTCGACAGCGGAGTACGGCAACGTCCGCGTCGCGGCGTTCCACGGCCTGCTGGTCGATTTCTGCCGCGCCCAGGGCGCCGCCGTGGTGGTCAAGGGGCTGCGCGCGGTGAGCGACTTCGACTACGAGTTGCAGATGGCGCAGATGAACATCGGCCTGTCCGGTGTGGAGACGTTGTTCATGCCGACCAACCCGACGTATTCGTTCCTGTCGTCGAGCCTGGTCAAGGACGTGGTCAAGTGGGGCGGCGACGCGTCGTCGTACCTGCCGGACCCGGTTCTCGAACGTCTGATCGGCCGTCTCAAGCAGAACTGACCGTCTCGGCGCGCCGAAAACGGGTGCGCCGGTGACGCAGTAACGTGATCGGTCCACGCCGTGATTCGCCACCGGTCCGACCAGGGTGGCGGGCGTGGTGGTGGAACGCGCAGCGGACACGACAGGAGTGAGGTGGCGGTGGATCCTCTCGACCGCATCGACGAGATCATTGATTTCGTGCAGGACGCGCGCTCCGTTCCGATGTCCCGGACGAATTTCATGTTCGACCGCGCGGAGATGATCGACCGGCTCGAGGTCATCCGTGCCGAGCTCCCGTCGGAACTCCGCAAGGCCGCCGCCGTGCTCGAGGAGCGCGACCGGATCATCGAGGCCGGCCGCCGCGAGGCCGACCGGATCGTGAGCGAGGGCGAGGCCGAGCACGCCCGTCTCGTCTCGGTCAACGAGATCACCGTCTCGGCCGAGCACGAGGGCGCCCGGATCATCGCCGAGGCGCGGACCGAGGCGCAGCGGCTGCGCGAGGAGGTCGACGACTACGTCGACACCGCCCTGCAGAACTTCGAGCAGTTCCTGACCCGAGCCCTGGCGTCGATAGAGCGCGGCCGCGACAAGATGCACGCGCTGCGCGAGATCGGCACCTTCCAGGGCGAGGACGCGGAGCGCCCGCTGCCGTTCTGAGACGCATCCGACCCCGGCCCGATTCGACGGCGTCCGGCAAGCTCAGGTAATGTTTTCGGTCGGCCTACCTATGGCTGAGGAATCATGATGCCCAAGTCACCACAGAGCCACCTGGACCCCAGGCAACCGCTGGTCGTCGACACGACGAAGCTCCCGCGGCAGCCTGGTGCGACGCGTGCCCTCAAGCGGGTGGTGCCGGCGCCGGCAGACCTCGGTCTTGAACTGATCTCGGTCCCCGAAGGCTCCGACCTAGAGCTCGATCTGAGCATGACGTCGGTCTCCGAAGGGGTCTACATCACGGGCACCGTTCGTGGCTCGCTCTCCGGCGAGTGCGGCCGATGTCTCAACGAGATCGACAAGTCGATCGAGTTCTCCCTGGCGGAGCTGTTCGCATACGAGGACAGCACCACCGAGGAGACCACGGACGACGATGAGGTGGGTCGGATGCAGGGCGACCTGCTCGACCTGGAGCCGGCGGTTCGGGACGCCATCGTGCTGACCTTGCCGACCAACCCTCTCTGCCGGCCGGACTGCCCAGGGTTGTGCCCCGAGTGCGGGGTGCATTTCGACGACCTTCCGGCTGGTCACAGCCACGAGGACGCCGATCCCCGCTGGGCCGCTTTGCGCAACCTGACGAAATCTGAGGAGTAGTACCGTGGCCGTCCCCAAGCGCAAGATGTCGCGCAGCAACACCCGCTCGCGCCGGGCGAACTGGAAGGCGACCGCGGTGATCACCGCGGCCTGCCCCCAGTGCAAGTCGCCCAAGCTGCCGCACACCGCCTGCTCGGTCTGCGGCACCTACAACGGCCGCCAGGTCCTCGAGGTCTGACGTTCCCCGTTGACGCGCCCGATCATCGGGCGGGTCGCACCGGAGCGATGGCGAACAAACGGTGCAGCGGCTCCCGGACAGCGGACTGTCGGGGAGCCGGGCACCGCGCGGATCGCCGTCGACCTCCTCGGCGGGGACCATGCTCCCGCCGTCGTGGTTGACGGCGCTCTGCGCGCCGCTCAGGCCGATCCGTCCCTGCACCTGACTCTCGTCGGCCCGGCCGAAGCCGCCGACGCGGTTCTCGCCGCCCTGGACCCGGCGGACCGGCAGCGCATCACCACGGCCGGCGACGGCACCGTCCGCGACGCGGCCCGGGTGCTCGCCGAGGGCCGTGCCGACGCCCTCGTCTCGGCGGGGGACACCGGTGCCACGGTCATCGCCGCGGCACGTGAGCTCGGCCGCTGGCCGGGCATCCGGCGCCCGGCCCTGGCCGCGGTCCTGCCCACCGCCGCCGGCCGGCTCGTCCTGCTCGACGTGGGTTCGTCACTGGACCCGGACGCGGAAACCCTCGCCGTGCACGCGCGCCTCGGTGCCGCGTACGCGTCCATCGCCCATGATCTGACCGCGCCCCGCGTCGGTCTGCTCACCATCGGCACCGAACCCGGCAAGGGTGATCGCCTGCGCCGTGCCCTCCCGTCGCTGCTCGCCGCCCGCCCGCTGCCCGCCGGCGCCCGGTACGCCGGCCTGGTCGAGGGCAGCGACGTCGTGCTCGGCACCGCCGCCGACGTCGTGGTGACCGACGGGTTCACCGGGAACGTCCTGCTCAAAGGCCTGGAAACAGCCTTCGCCCGCACCGGGCCGCCTTCGCCCGGTGCGTCCCTGCCGCCACGTGCCGCCGTCCTGCTCGGGGTCGGCGGCACGGTCGTGGTCTGCCACGGCGCGGCCACCGGTCCCGACCTGGCCGCGGGCATCGCCTTCGCGGCCGGCCTGCATCGCCGCGACTCTGTCGCGGCCATCGCCGATCTGCTCAGATACAGCGAGGTATCGCATGATTGACAAGCGTCGCCGCCCGTCCACCGAGCCGCTGGAGGAGGCGTTCGGCGTCCCCTTCAAGCCGGAGCTGCTGGAACGCGCGCTTACCCACCGCTCGTACGCCTACGAGAACGGTGGCCTGCCCACCAACGAACGGCTCGAGTTCCTCGGCGACTCGGTACTCGGCGTCGTGATCACGTCGGCGCTCTTCCACAACCACCCGGACCTGCCCGAGGGGCAGCTGGCGAAGCTCCGGGCCAGCGTGGTCAACATGCACGCGCTCGCCGAGGTGGCGCGGGGTCTGGGCCCGCTGGGCCTGGGGCCGCACCTGCTGCTCGGCAAGGGCGAGGAGACCACCGGCGGGCGTGACAAGGCGAGCATCCTGGCCGACACCCTGGAGGCCCTGCTCGGCGCGATCTACCTGGAGCACGGGCTGGAGATCGCCAGCGAGGTGATCCACCGGCTGTTCGACCCGCTGATGCTGGAGTCGGCGAGCCGGGGCGCGGCCCTGGACTGGAAGACCAGCCTCCAGGAACTGACCGCGGCGCTCGGGCTCGGCGTGCCGGACTACGAGATCGAGGACTCCGGCCCGGACCACGCCAAGACGTTCACCGCGTGGGTCGTCGTGGCCGGTGAGCGCTACGGCGGTTCCGAGGGCCGGAGCAAGAAACAGGCCGAGCAGCGGGCGGCCGCGGCGGCCTGGCGCACCCTGACCGACCGCGCGGAGGCAGAGGAACCGGCCCCGGACGTGCCATGATCCCGGGCGTGGAGAGCCAGACGATGACTCCGGTCACGGAAAAAGACCGTCTCTGGGACAAAGCGGGCGGCGGCGCGGGTGTCGGGACCGCCCTCGGCATCCTCGCGCTGACCCGGGTCGGCCAGCTCGTGATGATCTGGTGGCTGGGGGGCGCGACCGCGGAGCCACGCAGCGTCTGGGACCGGCTGCTGATCTGGGACGGCGGCTGGTTCCTGCGGGTGGCGATGGACGGGTACCCGCGCGGCTACACGTACGACGCCGCCGGTGTCCTGCAGGGCAACGAGCTGGCCTTCTTCCCGGTCTACCCGATGCTGATCCGGTTCGGCGCCGCGATCGGCCTGGAGCCCGCCACCGCCGCGATCCTGGTGGCCTGGCTGGCGTCGATCGGGGCCGCGATCGCCCTGCACCTGCTCGGCACCAGCCTCTACGGCAAACGGGCCGGCTGGGCCCTGGTGGCGATCTGTTGCTCCGCGCCGGCGTCCGTGGTGCTGTCGATGGCGTACTCGGAGAGCATCTTCCTGGCCCTGGTCGCCGGCATGTTCGTGGCCGCGCACCGCCGTGTCTGGTGGGCCGCCGGCATGCTCGGGCTGCTCACCGCGCTGAGCCGGCCCACCGGTGCCGCGGCCGCGCTGGCCCTCGCGGTGGCCGCCGTGCTCGCCGTCCGGGAGATCCGCAGGGCGGAGGGCCGGATCGCCTGGGAGCCGCTTGTCGCCGCCGCGGCAGCCCTGGCCGGTGTGCCGCTCTACCTGGGCTGGGTGGCGTGGCGGGTCGGCGAACTGGACGCCTGGTTCAAGATTCAGACTGCGGGCTGGGGCACGTCGTTCGACTACGGCGCGAGCACTGCCGCGTTCCTGACCACCACGCTGCGCTCCGGCGACGGCTGGATCCCGATGAGCGTGGCGCTGATCCTGCTCGTCGCCCTCGCCGCCGCGGTCGTCGCGCTGACCGGGAGACCGTGGCTGCCACTGGCCGTCTACGGGGTGGTGGCGATGATCCTCGTCTACGGGCAGGCCGGGTTCTACCACTCCAAGCCACGGCTGCTCCTGCCCGTACTGTTGACGCTGTTGCCCGCCGTGGTCGCTGCCGCCCGCGCACGTCCCCGCGTCGCTGTCCTGTCGATCACGGCGTGGGCGCTGTTCGGCCTCTGGTACGGCGCCTACCTGGTAACCGTCTGGCCCTACACGCTGTAAAGGACCCGCAGTGCCCGAGCTTCCCGAGGTCGAGACCGTCCGCATGGGCCTGGCGAAATGGGTGGCCGGCCGCACCATCGACACGGCCGAGGTCCACCACCCGCGCGCCATCCGCCGGCACCTGCCCGGTGACGCGCACTTCGCCGCGGTCCTCGCCGGCCGGACCATCCTGGACATCTCCCGCCGCGGGAAGTACCTCTGGTTCCCGCTCGACTCCGGCGACGCGATCATCGGGCACCTGGGGATGAGCGGTCAGCTGCTGATGCAACCCGCCGATGCCCCCGACGAGAAACACCTGCGCATCCGCTTCACGTTCACCGACGGCGGCCCGCAGCTGCGCTTCGTCGACCAGCGCACGTTCGGTGGCCTCTCGGTCTCCGAGGGTGGCGCCGAACTGCCCGGCGAGATCTCGCACATCGCCCGCGACCCGATGGACCCGCTCTTCGACGACGAGGCCTTCGCGGCCCGGCTCCGCGGCCGGCACACCGAGATCAAACGGGCTCTCCTGGACCAGTCCCTGATCTCCGGCATCGGCAACATCTACGCCGACGAGGCACTGTGGCGGGCCAAACTGCACGGCGCCCGGCCCACCGACCAGCTCACCCGCCCGGCCGTGCGGCGCCTGCTGGCCCACGTCCGGGACATCCTCGGTGAGGCGATCAGGGCCGGCGGCACCAGCTTCGACGAGCTCTACGTGAACGTGAACGGCGAGAGCGGCTACTTCGACCGGTCGCTGCACGCCTACGGCCGTGAGAACGAACCCTGTTCCCGGTGCGGGGCCCCGATCCGGCGTGAGCAGTTCATGAACCGGTCGTCGTTCAGCTGCCCGCGCTGCCAGCCCCGCCCCCGGCTCCGCTGACCGATCACCGATCACCGCCCCGGCGGGCGCCTCGCCTAGTCGGCGGCATGGGCGCCTCGTCCGGAGACGACCACGCTCATGTTCGGGCTGAGGTCCGTAGCCAGCCCGAACCCGGCACCGCGCCGGCCCATCAGGCGGCGGGCCGCGGTCAGGAGCTCCGGCGGCACGCCGTGGACGATGTGCCCGTCACCGGGGCGCACCCCGTCGCCGTCCCAGTCCCGGTAGGCGGACCACGGGCCTTCGAACGAGCAGGTCCGCACGCCCAGGTCGCGGTAGAGCGGATGCGGCGGCACCCCGGGGTTCAGCACCACCCGGTGCAGCCCGCGCCGGGCCGCCAGCCGGACGGTCAGCGCGACCGGGCCGACCCCGCCGGAACCGGCCGGCGCCCGGTCCAGGAACAGTCCTTCGACGCCGTCGGCGCGCCAGGCGTCCACGTCGGCCAGGACGTCGGCGAGGGAGCGGCTGCCCCAGTCGAGGTCGATGCGGCCCAGGGCCTGGTGCAGGGTGCGGCGGTCGCCGGGCTGTTCGCGGACGATCCAGGTGTCGGCGTCGAGTTCGAGCGAGGGAGACGGGTGGGCGTACGAGGGGAACAGGGTCTTCACGGCGTCCTCCGTAGGTCAGCGGCGGTCAGGGCGACGAGGAACAGGCCGGCCAGATGTGCCGCGCCCAGCACGGCGACGGCGGCGGGCATCGGCCCGGTCGGTGGGGGGAACAGGACGATGACGGCCGCGGCCAGGGGTGGCACGGCGGCCAGGGTCGCGGCGATGCCGGTGCGGGACCGGGCCGCGAGCAGGAAGGTGACCGCGAACACCCCGCCGAGCAGGGTGCCGGCGGCGAGGGCCAGCAGGGTGCCGCGCGCGGCCGGCAGCTGGTGTGCGGCGAGGGCGAGTCCGCCGCCGAGGGCGAACGGCGGCAGCAGGCCGGCCAGCGTGATCACGGTGATGTTGCGGATGTGCCGGTCGAGTTCGGCGTTGCTCTGCGCGGAGTCGAGGCCGGCGTCGACGCGTTCGGTGTGCCAGCCGATGATTGCTTCCAGGAGCGGCACGGCGAGCAGCACCGGCAGGGTGCAGACGGCCGGCCCGGCGTGCCAGAGCATCGACACGCAGATCGCCTGCGCCGCACCGACGATCAGGTAGGACATGGCGCGCCGGCGATCGGTTCCGGTCAGCCGGCGGCGGGCGGTCCGGCTGAGCAGCACGGCAGGGCGCAGCGCGCGCACCGCGACGGCCACGATCGCCGCCGGTAGCAGTGTCCCGGCGGGCACCGCGGCGGCCCAGGTGATCCCGAGGTCGGGGGCGGTGGCGAGCAGGGCGAGCAGCCAGCACGGCACGTACCATGCGGCGACCGCCCCCTCGGATCGGCTGACCAGGGCCGCCGTCACGCTGCCGAGCGCGAGGAGCCCGAAGACGCCGACGCTCGCGGCGAGCGCCCGGTCCGGCCCGAGCAGCGCGGCCGGCGCGATCCACACGAGCGCGCACCACAGCCCGATCACGGCGAGGAAGCCGGTGCCGACGAGCCGGGCCGCGGCGGCCGGCCCGGTCCGTCGCGCCACGGTCACGCCCATGCTGGTCAGGGCCTGCGCCGCGCCCCAGCCGAGCAGCAGCACCGCCACCGGGACCGGCCAGCCGACGCGACTCAACGCGGGCTCGGCGACAAGCGCCGCGCTCAGCGGCCCCAGATAGAGACAACAACGGATCACCGCGGTGGCGAGAAAGCCGCGGTCGTGCGCCCGGCGGCGCTTTCCGGCGTACGAGTCACCCTCCTCCAGCCCGTCGAAAGAGGCGTCGTCGAGCACCGCCTGCAAGGGCATCGCTGAGACTGCCCGCGCGGGCGCCACCGGCGGCACCGCCGGCGCGAGGTGTTCCCGGCCGGCGAGCGTGCGCGGTCGTGGCAGTTCGGCCGGGTACTGCCCGGCGTTGCGCTGCCGTGCCTCGATCGCCGCCCGCCGCGGTTCGGCCGACGACGCGGCCGCGCGCCGCCGGTTCCGGTTCCGCGCCGAGATCGTCGATCCGCCGGTGCTGCGGACCGGAATCGCCCGCCCGGTCCCGCCCGCCCCTCGCGGTCCTGTGCTCGTCATGCGGAGTTCTCCCCGGTCAGCCAGCGCACGGTGGCCGGCGTGGTGGTCCGTGGCGCGGTGCGGCTGAGCGCCAGTTCGAAGGCCGCCGCCGGTGGTGGCGCGGCCAGGTCGGTGTAGAGGGCGCCGTAGACGCGTACCACCCGGTCGACGGTGAAGTGGCTGAGCGCCCGCTGCCGGGCGGCGTCCCCGAAGGCACGCCGGCGGCCGGGGTCGCGCAGCAGGGCGACGACGGCGATGGCCAGTTCGGACGGGTCGTCCGGCTGCACCAGCAGCCCGGTGTCGCCGAGTGTCTCGGCCGCCGGCCCGACGTCCACGCCGACCACCGGCCGGCCGGACATCATCGCTTCGACGAGGCGGTACGGCGGGTCCGCCGGGCCGGGCACGTGCGCCACGACCTGTCCGACCGTGTACCTGTCGCGCGGGTCGGCAGGCAGCGGGTGCAACCGGACGGCCCGGCCCAGACCGGTCCGTTCGATCTGCTGGGCGCAGTGCTCCTCGTGGGCCGCGGTGACGCCGACCAGGTGCAGCACGGTCCCGGGCACGGCGGCGGAGATCTCGATGAACGCCTCCAGCACGAGACCGAGCCCGCTGTCCGGTCCGCCGCTGCCCGCCCAGACCACGGCCGGGGCCTCGCTGAGTTCGGCCGCGCCGGGGTAGTCCCGCGGGTCGACGCCCGCCGGTACCTGCACGAGCCGGGTGGGCCGGGCGCCGTGCTCCAGCGCCCACCCGTGGTGGTACGTGCTCAGTGGTGCGATGAGCTCGGCCTCCGCATACCCGGTGCGGGCCACCGCCGTGCGGAACCGCCGCAGCACGGTCCGTACCGCGATCGACAGCCGGTCCTCGGCGGGCCGCTGCCGGGGCACGGGTGCGCGCGCCTCGGTGAGCAGCAGTGGTGTGCCGCTGCGCCAGCGACCGGCGAGCGCGGCGAGCAGCGGTGTCGTGCCGCCGACGCAGTGCACCAGTTCCACCTCGGGCAGCGGCACGTTCAGGGCGCGCATGGCGTGCCGCAGCAGGGTCGCCGCGGTGCGCGCGTCGCGGACGCTGAGCCGGGGCAGTGGTGCGCTGCCGGTCTCCGGCGCTGTCTGCCGCCCGCGCCACGCGTCGAGCAGCGCGTCGGCGAGCGGCACGCCGGTGAGCGGGTCCGGGGTGCCGGCAAGTCCGGCGATTCGCCGCAGCCCGTCGGCGAACTCCGCGGTGACCGGGTCGTCGTCGCCGAGCAGCCCCCGGCAGAGCAGGGCGGCAGCTTCGGCGGCGCCGTCGGGGGCGGCGGCCCGGCGGCGTTCGGACCGGGCCGGGTCGCGGCCCAGCGCGACGGCACGCGCCGAGCCGACATTGAAGGGGAGCGGGTACGCAGGCGCGGACGGTAGTTCACGGTCCGTGACGGTCAGCAACTCGAAGCGGAAACGGCGCAGGCCCTCGACGAGGGTCCGGCACCAACCACCGAGGGCATCCCGCCGGTATGGGTACCCGCCGCCGGTGAGCAAGCAGATGCGCTCGCGGGACGGGGTCGGATTCACGGTGGAGGCAACGACGGAGTCTGCCGGAGTCGGCGGAGTGAGTCAGCTAGGCGACAGATTTTCGTCCGTTTTACACCTATATGTCTGCCGTCTTTGCCCGATTTTGCCCGGAAGGGTCATTGATGTACCCCCGGCGCGACGGGAAAAGCGGCCGGCCCGGACCCTCAGGTGCCGCCAGGCGCGGCCGATGGGTGGTGTCGACGTTCGGCAGGCGGGAGGGATCTGTTCGGCATGTGGACCATCGGCAAAGTGGCAGATGGCGTATAACCGCAGCTCAATAGCATTGGTGGTGTGATTCACTGAGAAGAAGCGCGCCACCGCGAACGCCTCGGCTTGACGGCGGATGGGTATCGGCGGACTATGGAGTTGTCGCCAGTCGCGCCCACTCATGCCCCGGTTCATTCGTGGCTTGAGCTTCTGCACCTTGATGAATTCTGTTGCTCAGCGGGCAGGATTCTGTGCTCACGCGTGCCCGTGAGTCCGGTGCTGCACCGATCTGGGCGCACGTTGGCCGCCTTTCCGGCAACGCATCACAACGAGACGCAGCGCGTCACAAGGAGTCACGATGGCGAAGGCCCTCTACGGCCACGTAGGTGCGGCGCCCGACCGGCGCCTCCTCGACGAGGTCACCCGACTGCGTTCCAGGGTGCAGTCCCTGGAGTTCGAGGTCACCCGCCTCCGGGCGGAAAACGATCGTCTCGCGGCCGCCGCCGCGGAGGCAGACGATTTCGCGCGGCTGACCGAGCCCGCACTGACCTGAGCTCCACCGTCGCCGGTGAGTTCCGCGGGGTGATCTCCCGGCGTCCGTCCCCTCGCATCACGCACCCAGGAAACGCGAGCACCACGGCAGGACAGCAAGAGCAGTAAAGAAAAGCGCGCCTCCACTATTGTGGCGGCGCGCAGCTTTTTGCCCGGTTTTCCGGTTCGCGCGGGCCCTGCGGGCGCGGCGTGTCACCGTTCCGCCGATCTCCTGCGGGTAGCCTGCCACCAGCAGACCACCGCCGACCCTCGGAGATCCGTGCACCTCAAGAGCCTGACGGTGAAGGGCTTCAAGTCCTTTGCCTCCGCTACCACGTTGCGGCTGGAGCCGGGCATCACCTGTGTCGTGGGCCCGAACGGATCCGGCAAGTCGAACGTCGTCGACGCCATCGCCTGGGTGCTGGGCGAGCAGGGTGCCAAGGCACTGCGCGGCGGCAAGATGGAGGACGTCATCTTCGCCGGCACCGCCGGCCGGGCGCCGCTGGGCCGCGCCGAGGTGACGCTGACGATCGACAACAACGACGGCGCCCTGCCGATCGACTACACCGAGGTCTCGATCACCCGCCGGATGTTCCGCGACGGCGCCAGCGAGTACGAGATCAACGGCAACTCCTGCCGGCTGCTCGACATCCAGGAGCTGCTCAGCGACTCGGGTATCGGCCGGGAGATGCACATCATCGTCGGCCAGGGCCGGCTGGACGCGATGCTGCACGCCAAGCCGGAGGACCGCCGCTCGTTCATCGAGGAGGCGGCCGGTGTCCTCAAGCACCGCAAGCGCAAGGAAAAGGCGATCCGGAAGCTGGACGCCATGCAGGTCAACCTGAACCGCCTGGGTGACCTGACCACCGAGCTGCGGCGGCAGCTCAAGCCGCTCGGCAAGCAGGCCGAGGTGGCCCGCCGTGCCGCCGGCATCCAGGCCGACCTGCGCGACGCGCGCCTGCGGCTGCTCGCCGACGACCTCCACACGCTGCGCACCACTCTGGACAAGGAGATCGCGGACGAGTCGGCGATGCGGGAGCGTCGCGGGCAGGTCGAGGAGGAGAACCGGGAGATCCAGCGCTGGCTGGCCGACCTGGAGGCACAGCACGCCGAGGACGCACCGCTGCTGGCTGCCGCGCAGGACGCCTGGTACAAGCTGTCCACTCTCCAGGAACGTTTCCGCTCCACCGAGCAACTCGCCACCGAACGGCTGCGCCACCTCGCCGCCACGCCCGACGAGGAGCGTCCCGGCCGCGACCCGGAGATGCTGGAGGCCGAGGCCGAGCGGGTCCGTGAGCAGGAGGAGGAACTGCGCGAGGCGCTCACCGAGGACCAGATGCGCCTGGCCGAGGCGGTCGAGCACCGCCAGGAGCTGGAACGCGAGCTGGCCGCGGCCGAGGGCGCGCTGCGCGCGGCCGCGAAGGCGATCGCCGATCGCCGCGAGGGCCTGGCCAAGCTGGCCGGCAACGTCAACGCCGCACGGGCGCGCACCAGCAGCGCCGACGAGGAGATCGAGCGGCTCGCGACCGCGCACACCGACGCGTTGATGCGGGCCGAGGCGGCGCAGGCCGAGGTGGACCTGGTCGCGGCGGAGTCGTCGGAGGCGGACCGGGACAACGCCGACCTGGACGCCCGGCACGACGAGGCGGTCGCGGCACACGACCGGGCCGCCGCGGTGGTCCGGGAGCTGACCGACGCCGAGCGGGCCGCGGAGAAGGACGCGGCCGGCTGGAAGGCCCGGGAGGAGGCGCTCGCCCTGGGCCTGCGGCGCAAGGACGGCGCCGGCGCCCTGCTCGCCCGGGCCGGCCAGGTGCCCGGCCTGCTCGGCAGCCTGGCCTCGTTGCTGACCGTCCGGCCGGGTCACGAGGTGGCGCTGGCGGCGGCCCTGGGCGGGCTCGCCGACGCGGTGGCCCTCTCCGGTGTCGACGAGGCGATCGAGGCGATGCGTACGCTCAAGATCGCTGACGCCGGCCGCGCCGATCTCGTGGTCGCCGGGTCCGCCGGTCCCGGGATGCGCGGCTCGCTGCCGAGCCTGCGCCCGGAGCTGCCGGCGGACGCGATCTGGGCGCCCGAGGTGGTCGACTGCCCGGAGCAGATCCGCCCGGCACTCAACCGGGTGCTGCGCGACGTGGCGATCGTTCCCGACCTGGCCGCCGCGGCAGCCCTCGTCGCCGCGAACGCCGAGATGCGCGCGGTGACGCCGGAGGGCGACGTGCTCGGCGCCTGGGCGGCGGCCGGTGGCTCGGCGAAGGCGACGAGTTACATCGAGGTGCAGGCCGCGGTCGACGAGGCGAAGGCCAAGCGGGCCGCCGCCGAGGAGGCCATCGCCGAGCTGAAGGATCAGCTCGGCGCGGCGCGGGCCGAGGTGGCCGAGCTGAAGCAGGCGGTGACCGTGGCCGCCCAGGCCAAGCGGGCCGCCGAGGGCGAGCGCAACGCGGCCGCCCGGCGGCTCGCCGAGCTGGGTGCGGCGGCGCGGTCGGCGAAGGCGGAGAGCGAACGGCTCGGCGCGTCCCGGCAGAAGGCGGAGGCGGCCCGGGAGACCGATCTGATGCGCCTGGCCGAGCTGGAGGAACGGCTGCGGCTGGCCGAGGACACCCCGCTCGACGAGGAACCCTCCACCGAGGAGCGGGACCGGCTCGCGGCCCTGGTGCCGCAGGCCCGGCAGAACGAGATGGAGGTCCGGCTCGCGGTGCGTACCGCCGAGGAACGGGTCTCCTCGATCGCCGGGCGTGCCGACTCGCTGCTGCGCCAGGCCACCGCCGAACGGCAGGCCCGGGAACGGGCCGCGGCCCGGCGGGCAGCTCGCGCCCGCGGCGCGAAGATCGCGCAGGCGGTCGCGCTCGGGGCCGCCGGCGCGCTGGAACGCCTCGCGGTGTCACTGGCCGCCGCCGCCACCCACCGCGACGAGCTGGCCCAGGCGCGCACCAGCCGCGAGGCGGAGCTGCAGGAGGTACGCGCCACCGCGAAACGCCTCGCCGCCGAGCTGGAGCGGCTCACCAGCGAGGTGCACCGCGACGAGATGGCCCGCGCCGAGCAGCGGATGCGCATCGAGCAGCTGGAGGCGAAGGCTGCCGAGGACTTCTCGCTCGACGTCGACACACTGATCAGTGAGTACGGTCCGAAGCAGCTGGTGCCGCCCACCCAGGCGGAGGTGGCCCAGGCCGACAAGGACGGCAAGCCGGCGCCCGACCCGGTGCCGTTCCACCGGGCCACCCAGGAGAAGCGGGCCAACAAGGCCGAGCGCGACCTCACCCTGCTCGGCAAGGTGAACCCGCTGGCGCTGGAGGAGTTCGCCGCGCTGGAGGAGCGTTACAAGTTCCTCTCCGACCAGCTCGAGGACCTCAAGGCCACCCGCCGGGACCTGCTCACCGTGGTCAAGGACGTCGACGACCGGATCCTGGAGGTCTTCACCTCGGCCTTCGAGGACACGGCACGCGAGTTCCAGGCCGTCTTCCAGGTGCTCTTCCCGGGCGGCGAGGGCCGGCTGGTGCTCACCGACCCGGAGGACATGCTCACCACCGGCGTCGAGGTCGAGGCCCGCCCGCCGGGCAAGAAGATCAAGCGGTTGTCGCTGCTCTCCGGCGGTGAGCGGTCGCTGACCGCGGTCGCCATGCTCTGTGCGATCTTCCGGGCCCGGCCCTCGCCCTTCTACATCATGGACGAGGTGGAGGCGGCCCTGGACGACGTGAACCTGGGCCGGTTGATTACCCTCTTCCAGCAGTTGCGGGAGAAGAGCCAGCTGCTCATCATCACGCACCAGAAGCGCACGATGGAGGTCGCGGACGCCCTCTACGGCGTCACCATGAGAGCCGGCGTCACCCAGGTGATCAGCCAGCGGCTCAGCCGCGAATCGGAGGACTGAGAAGCATGCGCGATCGCGCCCAGGCCCTGCTCATCGACCTGGACGGCGTACTGCGCCGCTGGGACCCGGCCCCGATGATCGCCGTCGAGGTGAAGTACGGGCTGAAGCCCGCGGCCCTGCTCGAGACGTCGATGTCGTGGGACATCTACCGGCCGGCGATCGCCGGTGAGATCACCGACGCGGAGTGGATGAGCCTGGTGGCGACCCGGCTGCCGCTCGGCGACGAGGAGTCGGCGGCGGCGGTGGCCGAGTGGCAGGCGTACCGGGGCGAGGTCGACCCGGAGGCGCTCGCGTTCGTCCGGGAGGTGCGGGCCGCCGGCCGCCCGGTGGCGATCGCCACCAACGCGACCGACCGGCTCCGCGGCGACCTGGACGCGCTCGGCCTCACCGGAGAGGTGGACCTGGTGATCAGTTCCTGGGAGCTCAAGGTGCACAAGCCGGCCCCCGAGTTCTTCCAGCAGGCCTGTCTGCGGGTCGGTCACCTGCCGAAGCACGTGCTCATGGTGGACGACGACGACCGGGTGATCCGCGGCGCGCGGGCGGCGAACCTGTCCGCCTACCGCTGGACCGGGCCGGAGCACCTGCCGTACCTCCGGAAGGTCCTCGACCTGCCGGAGTGACCGGCAGGTGCCGCTCGTCCGCGCGTGCTGTTCAGCGGTTGCCGTCCGGCGCGTACCGGACGGCGGCGACGTCGTAGAGGTCGCCGTCCTTGTGGGTGCCCTCGATCCGGGCGGTCGCGGTCCGGCCGTCCAGCCGCAGGGTGGCGACCGCGTTGCCGAAGTACGGCCCGGCCAGCCGTTTCCACCGCAGCGCCGGTTTGCGCACCCCGGCCGCCTTGGACAGCCCCCGTGCCAGCCGGGCCACCGCCCGGGACCAGCTGATCCGCATCAGCGGCCGCATCGGTGCCGGCACCTGATTGTGGATCGGCGAGCAGGTCAGCTGCATCACCGGGGTGGCGAGCGGCTGCCCGAAGTCGGCACGCGCCACGTATGAGTGGTGAACGTCACCCGAGAGGACGCTTATCGAGGCGGGTGCCGCGTACGCCCCGCCGGCCCCGACCCGATGACCGGGCGCGTCCGGGCCGCCCTCGCCGAGCCGCCGGAACAGCTCGCCGAGCGCCTCGAACGACTTGCCGAACGCCGCCCAGTGCTCCAGGTCGAAGGCCCGGCGGACCTTCTCGCCGAACGCCGCCGTCCGGGCGTGCCGTGACTCGGCGATCCGCTCGTTCCACGCCTCCAGGTGGTGGATGGCGGGCGGCATCAGCCACGGCAGCGAGGAACCGACGACCAGGTGGTCGTAGTCGCCGTGCGCCCGGTCCAGGAACCAGTCCCACTCGACCGGCGGCAGCATCGCCCGCGCACCCGGGGTGAGCACCCGGTTGCACCGGTTGTCCAGCACGACGAGCCGGGTCCGGCCCAGGTCGAGGGCGAAACTCCACTGGTAGGGCTGGTCGGTGTTCTCGGCCGACTCCGGCTCGTCGACCCGGCGCCCGAAATCGCGCATCAGGTCGGTGGCGTCGCCGGCCGTCGACACCTTCCCGAAGAGCGGGTCGGCGGCGAGTTCGTCCGGGCTCAGGTTCCCGACGTGCTGGTAGATCCAGTACGACGCGAGCCCGGCGGCGATCCGTTCCCGCCACCACGGCTGCCGCGCCATGTCGGCACGCCAGGACGCCGAGGTGTTCCAGTCGTCGATCAGCTCGTGGTCGTCGAAGATCATCACACTGGGCACGGTGGAGAGCAGCCAGCGCACCTCCGGGTCGCGCCAGGACTCCAGGTAGAGCTTGGTGTACTCCTCGAAGCCGACCACCTGGTTGTCCGGCCCCTGGTGCCCGTTGCGGCGCCGGTGCCGGATGAACCGGCGCACCTTGGCCGAGGTCTCGTCCGCGTAGACCTGGTCGCCGAGGAGCACCAGCAGGTCGGGCCGCTCCCGCGAGTCGGCCATCAGCCGCCGGGCGTAGGCGTCGAGCGCGTCCGGGGGCAGCCGTTTCCGGCTCGCCTGCGGCGTCGCCTCCCGGCACGAGCCGAAGAGCAGGCTGACGGGCTGGTCACTGTCGTCGGCGGCCCTGGTGCGGATCACCGACGGGGGGTACGGCGAACCCGCCGCCGGCCAGACGGCCCGGTCGTCGAGCATGACCGTGTAGGACTGGGCCGCGTCCGGGGCCAGGCCGGTCACCACGACGAGGGCGTAGTGGTGGCCGTACGCCGAGAAGGTCGACGCCGAGCCGGTGGCCCCGCCGGAGACGTCGATGCGCACCTCGGCGGGTTCGCTCGTCTCCAGCCAGATGGTCGCGCGATCGCCGGTCACGCGTCGCAGCACCGGCCCGATGAGTATCTGGGCGCTCACCGGAGTGCGCCGGGGTGTTGCCGCATGCGGATGCCTCCACGCTGTGTCAAGGGGGTGCCCCATCCTGCGTCACGGCGGCCCGGGATCGCCAGTGCGCGGCCTGCGGCACGTCGCTACGGCTCATCTGTCAGGATTCGAGCATGGAATACGTGGTCGCCTCAGTGATCCTGCTCGTCGTCCTGGTCGCGGGCGCGGTCGGGCTGGTGGTGCCGAGGATGCGCCGCCGGGAACTCCCGCCGCCGCCGTCCGCGGGCTCGACCACCACGCTCGAGCGCCCGCCGACCCTCCCGGCCGACGAGGAGTTGCCGCCGCTCATCGAGCGCCCGGTGCCGTCCGCGCCGGTCACGGAGGCCGCGCCGCCGGTCGTCGTGGAGCCCCCGGTCGTCGAGGAGCCGGCCGCACCGGAGATCGAGAAACCGGCGCCGACCGCCGGTCGCCTGGTCCGCCTGCGGGCCCGCCTCGCGCGCTCGCAGAACTCCCTGGGCCGCGGCCTGCTCACCGTTCTTTCCCGGGATCACCTGGAAGAGGACGACTGGGAGGAGATCGAGGACAGCCTGATCAGTGCCGACGTCGGCATCGAGGCGACACAGGTGATCGTCGAGCGGCTGCGGGAGCGGGTCCGGATCCTCGGCACCCGGACCGTCAGCGAGGTCCGGGAGCAGCTCGCCGAGGAACTGGTGGCCGCGCTGGAGCCGGAGATGGACCGCAGCCTGCGGACCGCCCCGCACGAGGGCCGCCCGGCCGTCGTGATGGTCGTCGGCGTGAACGGCGCCGGCAAGACCACGACCTGCGGCAAGATCGGCCGGGTGCTGATCGCCGACGGCCGTACCGTGCTCTTCGGCGCGGCCGACACGTTCCGGGCCGCCGCCGCCGAGCAGCTCTCCACCTGGGGCGAGCGGGTCGGCGCGGAGACCGTCCGCGGCCCCGAGGGCGGCGACCCGGCCAGTGTGGCGTTCGACGCGGTGAAACGGGGTATCGACGTCGGCGTGGACACCGTGCTGATCGACACCGCGGGCCGCCTGCAGAACAAGGTCGGCCTGATGGACGAGCTCGGCAAGGTGAAGCGGGTCGTGGAGAAGCACGGCGCGGTCGACGAGACCCTGCTCGTGCTCGACGCCACGACCGGGCAGAACGGTCTGGAGCAGGCCCGCGTCTTCACCGAGGTGGTGGACGTCACGGGTGTGGTGCTTACCAAGCTGGACGGCACGGCGAAGGGCGGCATCGTCATCGCGGTGCAGCGCAAGCTGGGCATCCCGGTCAAACTGGTGGGGCTCGGCGAGGGGCCGGACGACCTGGCGCCGTTCGAGCCGGCGGCCTTCGTCGAGGCTCTGCTTGGCGGGGACGCGTAGGCTACTTGCCGGCGGGAAGCAGGATCTGACGGATTTCGGGAGGACGTGGGTGACGCAGGAGCCGGTGCGCGAGATTCCGCTGCACGGTGGAAACGTCAGCACGGTGTCCCGGATCGGCGACACGGTCCGGCGTAACGCGGGTCCCTGGACCCCGGCCGTGCACGCCCTGCTCAACCACCTGGAGCGGGTCGGTTTCACCGGGTCCCCGCACGCGCTGGGCATGGACGAGAAGGGCCGCGAGGTCCTCTCCTACCTGGACGGCGAGTGCGGGGAGTACCCGCTGGCCCCGCACTGGGTCACCGAGGAGGCCCTGGTCACCGTCGGCACCATGCTGCGGATGTTCCACGACGCGCAGTACGGTTTCGTCCCGCCGCCGGGTGCGGTCTGGCGCTCGTTCGGCCCGCCCCCGCCGGACACCGAGGTGATCTGTCACCACGACGCCGCGCCGCACAACGTGGTCTGGCGGCCGGACGGCACCCTCGCCCTGATCGATTTCGATCTCGCGTCGCCGGGCTCACGGCTTTACGACGTGGCGTACGCGGCGTGGACCTGGGTGCCGCTCTTCAGCGACCGGGACTCGTACACCCTGGGGTGGAAGCGCCCGAACCGCCCGCGCCGGCTGCGTCTGTTCGCCGACGCCTACGGGTTGATCCCGCGTGACCGCCACCGGCTGGTCCGGACCATAAGGAAACGCATCGTCGACCACGTCGAGGGCATCCGGCGGATGGCCGCGGCCGGCGACCCGGCGTTCGTCCGCATCGTGCACAAGGGCCACCTGCGCCGCCCGATGCGTGACCTGCGGCTGCTCGACTACGAGCGGCACACCCTGGAGTACGCGCTCCGCTGATCGCGGGCTGCGACACGCTGCCCGGCGTCGCGTACCGGTTGTGAGAGTTTCTTCACACGCCGGAAACACGCCGTCACTCGCCGGTAATCGCCTGAAGACCGTGTGCGAAACAGCGGCCGGGAATGCTTCGCCGCATCCGGCCAGGGGCGATGTAGCCATGCTGAGCCGTGCGGGAGGGAATCCTACTTAGGAGGCCAGCGTGCCTGAAGCACCCACGATTGACACCGGCAACACCGCCTGGCTTCTGATCTCCAGCGCGATCGTGTTGCTCATGACCCCTGGGCTGGCCCTGTTCTACGGTGGCCTGAACCGCTCCAAGGGCGTACTGAACATGATGATGATGAGCTTCAGTGCCATGGGGCTCGTCTCTGTACTTTGGTTCTTCTACGGTTTCTCCCTGGTCTTCGGGACCGACCAGGGCACGGTCATCGGCAACGTCGGTGACTACCTCGGCACCAAGACCTTCCTCGGCGAGGGCGACCTGTGGGGCGCCACCGCGGAGAACCCGAGCGGTACCGGTATCCCGCTCTACGTCTTCATGGCGTTCCAGATGATGTTCGCGATCATCACGGTCGCCCTGATCAGCGGTGCCATCAGTGACCGGGCCAAGTTCAGCGGCTGGCTGATCTTCGCCGGCGCCTGGGCCACCCTGGTCTACTTCCCGGTCGCCCACTGGGTCTGGGGCGGTGGCTTCATCGGCGCCGGCGGCCTGGAGGCGCTGGACTTCGCCGGTGGCACCGCGGTCCACATCAACGCGGGCGCCGCGGCTCTGGCCCTGGTCCTGGTCCTCGGCAAGCGCGCCGGCTGGCCGCGCGACACGATGAAGCCGCACAACATCCCGCTCGTCGCGCTCGGCACCGGTCTGCTCTGGTTCGGCTGGTTCGGCTTCAACGCCGGCTCCGAGCTGACCGCCGACGCCATCACCGGCCTCGCGTTCATCAACACCCAGCTCGCGACCGCGACCGCGGTCCTCGGCTGGCTGCTCGTCGAGAAGATCCGCGACGGCCGTCCGACCCTGGTCGGCGCGTCCTCCGGTGCCATCGCCGGTCTGGTCGCCATCACCCCGGCCTGCGCGTTCGTCGCCCCCTGGGCCGCGACGCTGCTCGGTGTCGTCGCCGGTGCGGTCTGCGCCCTGGCGGTCGGCCTGAAGTACCGGCTCGGCTACGACGACTCGCTCGACGTCGTTGGCGTGCACTTCGTCGGTGGCTGGATCGGCTGCCTCTGGATCGGTCTCTTCGGCAGCAGCGAGGTCAACGCGCTGGTCGAGCGGGAGGGCCTGTTCGTCGGCGGTGGCGTGGCCGGCCTGGGCGTCCAGGCGCTGAGCGCCCTGATCGTCACGGTCTACTCGTTCGCCGTGGCCTTCGTCCTCGGCTTCGTGATCAACAAGACGATCGGTTTCCGGGTCTCCCAGGAGGCCGAGATCGACGGCATCGACCTCGCCGAGCACGCCGAGAGCGCGTACGACCTGTCGGCGTCCGGTGGCAGCGGTGGCGGCGGCGCCTTCGCGATGGCGGGCCTGAAGCAGGGCACCCCGGCTGCGGAGTCTTCCCCGGTCAGCGAGAAGGTTTCCGGTTAAATTCCAATGGCTGATCCGATCGGAGGACTGAGCATGAAGCTGGTGACCGCGGTCATCAAGCCGTACCAGCTCGACGCGGTGAAGGAGGCTCTGCACGCCCTTGGCGTCGCCGGGCTCACCGTGAGCGAGGTGCAGGGTTACGGCCGGCAGAAGGGGCACACCGAGGTGTACCGGGGCGCCGAGTACACCGTCGAGTTCCTGCCCAAGATCAAGGTCGAGGTGCTGACCGACGAGATCGACGTCGAGAAGATCGTCGACGCCGTCATCGCGGCTTCCCGCACTGGCAAGATCGGTGACGGCAAGGTCTGGGTCACGTCGGTCGACGACGTGGTCCGGGTCCGCACCGGCGAGCGCGGCCTCGACGCCCTGTAGACGACATGACCAACCCGTTGAGTGAGCCCCCGGCCCCGCCGGCCCGCCCGGCAGCCGGTGGCTCGCTCGACAAACTGCGCGAGCACATCGGCGCCGCCGCCCGGAACGATCGGGCGGCGGCGCTCGATGTGTGGCTGCGCGAACTCTTCCCCTCCCACGTGCCGGGCGTCAGCCTGATCGCGGTGGGCGGGCTGGGCCGGCGCGACTGCGCCCCCTACAGCGACCTCGACCTGGTGCTGGTGCACAACGGCACCGCCGGGATCGACCGGATCGCCTCCGGCCTGTGGTACCCGATCTGGGACGCCCGGCTCGGGCTGGACCACTCCGTGCGTACGCTGCCGGAAGCCCTCTCGGTGGCACACGACGACGTCAAGGTGTCCCTCGGACTGCTCGACGCCCGGCACGTGGCCGGCGACGCCCGTCTCTCCGCCGAGTTGATCGCGGCCACCGGTGACCAGTGGCGGCGCACCGCGACCCGCCTGCTCCCGCAGCTGCGCGAACTCACCACGGCCCGCTGGACCCAGCACGGCGAGCTGGCCTTCCTGCTCGAGGGCGACCTCAAGGAGGCCGCCGGTGGGCTGCGCGACCTGACGCTGCTGCGCGGGATCGGGCGGGCCGGCATCGCCGACACCATGCGCCCCGCGGTCCGCGCCGCCGGGCTGCGGCTGCTCGACACCCGGGACGCGCTGCACCTCGCGGTCGGGCGCCGCGTCGACCGGCTGGTCGCGCAGGAACGCGCCGCCGTTGCCGAACTGCTCGACCTGGAGGACGCCGACGCGCTGCTGCGGCGGGTGTCGGGCGACGCCCGGACCGTCGCGCACGCCGTCGACGACGCCTGGCGCGCGGTGGACCGCCTGCGCTCCGGCCGCCGCCGCGGCGGCACACCGGCCGTGCCCACCCGCCGCCCGGTCGCCCGGGACGTCGTGGAACAGGACGGCGAGCTGGTCCTCGCCCGCACCGCGATCGGCCCGGTCCCGGACCCCAGTCTGTCGCTGCGGGTGGCCGCCGCGGCCGCCGTCGTGCGGCTGCCCATCGCCCGCGCCACCTGCGAATGGCTTGCCGCGTTCTGCCCGCCGCTGCCCACACCGTGGCCCCCGGCGGCCCGCGCCGCGCTGATCTCACTGCTCGGCTCCGGCGCCGGGTTGCTGCCGGCCTGGGAGACCTGCGACAGGTACGGGCTGATCGACGCCTGGCTGCCCGAGTGGGCCCGGATGCGCAGCCTGCCGCAGCACCACCCGATCCACCGTTACACCCTGGACCGGCACCTGGTGCAGGCCGCCTACGAGGCGACCGCGTTCACCCGGGAGGTGGACCGGCCCGACCTGCTGCTGCTCGGCGCGTTCCTGCACGACGTCGGCAAGGGTCTGCCCGGCGACCACAGCGTGGTCGGCGCGCCGATCGCCGCCGGCATCGCGGCCCGGATCGGGTTGCCGCCGGCCGACGTGGCGACCATCGAACGGATGGTCCGGCTGCACCTGCTGCTGCCGGACGTGGCGACCCGCCGCGACTTGAGCGACCCGAAGACCATCTCCACCGTGGCCGAGGCGGTCGGTGACCCGGCCACCCTCGACCTGCTGCACGCCCTGGCCCGCGCCGACTCGCAGGCCACCGGCCCGGCCGCCTGGTCGGACTGGAAGGGCCGGCTGATGGCCGAACTGGTCCGCCGGGTGCACACCGCGCTGGACACCGGGGAACTGCCCGAACCGCCCCGGCCCGACCCGGAGTTGCTCGAGGGCGGCCTGCCGGTGGTGCACCTGGACGGCGACCGGGTGGCGGTGGCCGCGGCCGACCGGCGGGGCCTGCTCGCCGGGGTGGCGGCCTGCCTCGCGATGCACCGGCTGGACGTGGTCGCCGCCAACACGATCACCGTGGACGGCCGGGCCATCGTCGAGTTCTACACGTCGCCGCGCTACGGGTCGCCGTACGATCCGGTCGCCCTCACCGCCGACCTGCGCCGGGTCGCCGCCGGCGACGTCTCGGTGACCCAGCGGGTGCGCGCCCGCGCGATGAGCGCCCGGGGCGGCACCGCCTCACCACGGGTGGTCTGGCAGCGTGCCGCGGCGACCGACGCCGTGGTGCTGGAGTTGCGCGCGGCGGACTCGCCGGGCCTGCTGTACCGGGTGACCACCGCACTCGACGAGGCCGGCGCGGAGATCCGGGCGGCCCGCATCTCCACCCTCGGCGGTGACGTGGTGGACGCGTTCTACCTGGTCGGGACGTGGGCGGACGCCGCCGTCCGGGACCGGGTGGCGGCCGCCGTCCTGGCCGCCGTCTGAGGAGACTCGTCACCCCGGGCCGCCGCCCCGCGTTGAGCTGATCGACATCGCGGGGTACACGGACGGAGAGTCGATGGCCGAGGCGCAGCCGGTCGCGTTGCTGGACGATCACGTAACTCTGGCCGGTGACGGAGCGGAACTGTCGCTGCCGCACACCGCGATGCGTAACCGCTCGGTCGCGGCCCGGCGGGTTCTCGCCCGCGCGGCCGCCGGCGGCAACGGGACACTCGAGGAACTGCTGGAGGCGGCCCGGGCCGGGGACACCCGCCGGTTGCGCCGGATCCGGCGGCGGGCCGACCCGGCACTGCTCGCCGGGCTGGCACAGACCATCGCCCTGCAGGACGAGCTGCCGTCCGACCGGGAGGACGCGCTGGCGCTCTACGCGCTGATCCGCACCGGTCTCGGGGCCCGGGCCCTGCCACCGGCACACCAGGCACTGCACACCCAGCTGGCGTACGCCTGGCAGGGTCCCCAGCACGCCCGGGACCTGCTGGCGGCGTACCGGCGGATGCCGCAGCCGGCCCGCGAGACGCTGGAGATCGATCTCGCGAACCCGTACGCGGGCGGCACCGCCGACGAGGAGACCTGGCTGTCCCGCTTCGGCCGGCTCTTCCCGGCACCGGCGCCGGTACTGATGGCGGCGCCGGAACGGTTGCCGTTCGACCGGCTCACGGCGGCGGAGTGCGCCCCGGTGGAACCGGCCGAGCAGCGGGTGACCGTCGTCGTCACGGCGTACCGGCCCGGCGTCGGCCTGATCACCGCGGTCCGCTCGATCGCGGCGCAGAGCTGGCGGAACCTGGAGATCCTGGTGGTGGACGACGCGTCACCACCGGAGTACGACGCGGTGCTGGCCGAGGCGGAGTCGCTCGACGACCGGGTCCGGGTGCTGCGGCTGGCCGAGAACGGCGGCACCTACGCGGCCCGCAACGCCGGTGTCCAGGCGGCCCGCGGCGAGTTCGTGACGTTCCAGGACTCCGACGACTGGTCCCACCCGCGCCGGGTCGAACTGCAGGTGGGTCCGTTGCTGACGCGCCCCGAGGCGGTCGCCACCACCTCGGAGGGGATAAGCGTCACCGACCAGCTGGTGATGACCCGCCCGGGCATCCGGCGCGGCCGGGTCAACGTCTCCTCGCTGCTGTTCCGGCGGGACGCGGTGACCCGGCGGATCGGCTGGTTCGACACGGTGCGCAAGGCCGCCGACTCGGAGTTCCTGGAACGCATCGAGGCCGGCTTCGGTCCCGGCTCGGTACGGCGGGTCGCGCGGACCCTGGCCCTGATCCGGCTCTCCGAGGGTTCGCTGTCGCGGGCCGAGATCCGGGCCTACTGGATGCACCCGGCGCGGACCGCGTACATGTCGGCGTACCGCTGCTGGCACGCCTCCGGCGGGCCGTTGCACCGGGAGCCCGCCGCCCGGCCCCGGCCGTTCGTGGCACCGCCGCACCTCACCGGCGGTTCCGCGCCGCCCGGGCAGGACGTGGTCGTCGCCGCCGACTGGCGGTTCCTGGGTGGCACCCAGCGGGCCGCGCTCGCCGAAGTGCGCGCGCTGACCCGGGCCGGCCTGTCGGTGGCGATCCTGCACCTGGAGTCGCTGCGCTCGGTGCACCGGCAGCGCCGGTTGCTCAGCCCGGGCATCCAGGAACTGATCAACACCGGTCAGGTGGCGCAGGTGCTGGAGAGCGACCGGATCGACGCGGCCCTGCTCGTGGTCCGGCAGCCGGAGATCCTCCAGTTCGCTCCAGAGAACGGCTGCGGCCTGCGGCCGCGGCGGGTCCTGGTGGTCGCCGACCGGGCACCGGCCCGGCGCGACGGCAGCGACCGCCGCTACACGGTGGCCGCGGCGACCGAGGCGGTGCGCCGGCTCTACGGGACCGAGCCGCTCTGGTGCCCGCAGGACGCCGGGATCCGGGCCGCCCTGGAAGAGGCGGGCGCCGAGCTGACCGCGTACGACCTGCCCGCCGCCACCGAACCCCAGGACGTCCGCCGGCCGCTGCCCGACCGGGCCGGTCCGCCGGTGGTCGGCACCGACCTGTGCGACGCCGGCGAACGGCCCGGCGACCTGGCCACCGCGCTCGCCGTGCCGCGCCGCTGCCGGGACGCCGACGTGCGGCTGCGGCTGCCGGAGAGCCCGCTGCGGCCCGGCCCGCTGCCGGTCGGCTGGCTGGTCTACGAGCCGGCCGAGGTGGATCCGCGGACCTTCGCCGCGCAACTCGACTTCTACCTGCACTTCCCGCCGGAACAGGCGGCGGAACTGCTGTCCCGCCCGCCGCTGGAGGCGGCCGCGACCGGCTGCGTGGTGCTGGTGCCGCCGCATCTGGGCACGGCGTACGGCGACGCCGCCGTGGCCTGCCGCCCGGCGGACGTGCCCGCGGTGATCCGCCGGTTCCAGCGCGAACCCCGCCGCTACGCCGAGCAGAGCCGCCGGGCCCGCGCCGCGATCGCCCGCGACCACCGGCCGGCGGACCTGGCCGCCCGGATCACCGCCCTGGTCCACGGCGTGGCGGCGCCGACCCAGCGGGTGCCCGCCGCAGGGGCGTAACGGTGGCGTGCTCCCCGGCGTTACCGAGGGTGAACGCAGCGATGAGGAGTGCCCGCACATGAGTCACGTGACCCGAATCGGCCGTCGGGTGGTCCGCCGGCTGCCCAGCCTGTCCGCCCGGCAGGCGGCCGCCCTGTGCGGCGCCGCAGTCCTCTGCGCCGGGGCCGCGGCCGCCGCGCTCACCGGGTACGCCGAGGTGGCGACCGCGCTCCTCGCGCTGCTCGCCGGTGTGACGCTGGCGATCCTGCTGGTGGTCCTGCGCCGGCTGGCCGGCGTGCAGAAGGCCGGCCTGGCCGCACAGCGCGACCTGCGCACCACCGTCGAGGAGATGCAGCGCCGGCTGGTCGCCGCCGTGGAGCGGGAACGCCTCACCGCCGGCGACCGGCACCTCGAACTGGCCGAGGCGATCGCCCGGGTCAAGCAGGTCGCCGACCGCAAGGCGAGCTCGGCCCAGGTGCTCAGCCTGCCGCGTGAGTTCGAGGCGACCGTCCAGCTCTTCCAGGGCTTCGTGCCGCGCGCCCCGATGCCGTCCTCCGGCGAATGGGCGCTCAACCCGACCGACCTGCTGGAGCTGCTGCACCTGATCCGGGTCCGGCAGCCGCGCCTGGTGCTGGAACTGGGCAGCGGCACCTCCACGGTGTGGATCGCGTACGCCCTCGAGCAGTTCGGCGGCCGGCTGATCTCGCTGGACCACGACGCCGAGTTCGCGCGGCGTACCCGTGCCGTGCTCGCCGCGCACGGACTCACCGGGATCGCCGAGGTGCGGGACGCCCCGCTGACCCCGGCCACCATCGACGGCCGGGACTACCCGTGGTACGACCCGGAAACCCTCGCCGACCTGCACGACATCGACTTCGTGCTGATCGACGGCCCGCCCGCGGCCGTCGGGGAGGGCGCCCGGTACCCGGCCCTGCACATGATCGAGAAGCGGCTCGCGGACCGCGCCACGCTGATCTTCGACGACGCCGGGCGCAAGGACGAACAGGCCGCGATGACCGCCTGGACCGAACGGTTCGAAGGCCTGACCCGCGAGGGTGAGATCCTCGGCCGGCACGCGGTCCTCGCGTTCGCCCGTCCCCCCGCGCTGGCCGCCGCGCACGGCTGACCCATGACCTCGACGCTCTCGCGACCCGACGTCCGTCCGGCGCCCGCCGCGGCACCGGCCCGGCACCGGCACCGGGCGGACATCGAAGGCCTCCGGGCCGTCGCGGTGCTGCTCGTGGTCCTCGCCCACGTGGGCGTGCCCGGACTCGCCGGCGGCTTCGTCGGCGTCGACGTCTTCTTCGTCATCTCCGGCTTCCTGATCACCTCGCTGCTCCGCTCCGAGCTGCTCCGGACCGGCCGCCTCGACCTGCCGCGGTTCTACGCCCGCCGGGCGGTGCGGCTCCTGCCGCTGGCCACCCTGGTGATCGCCGCGACCCTGGCCGGCGCCTGGTTCCTGGCACCGCCGACCCGGTTCGGCGGGTACGCGGCGGACGCCGTCGGCGCGGCCACGTACACGATGAACCTGCGACTGGCCGACGCCGGCACCGACTACTTCGCCGACCAGGCGCCCTCGCCGTTCCAGCACTTCTGGTCGCTGGCGGTGGAGGAACAGTTCTACCTGATCTGGCCGGTACTGATCGGTGCGCTGGCGATCTGGGGCCGGCGCCGGCGGTGGCTGCCCGGCGCGGTACTGACGATCGGCACCCTCGCCTCCTTCGCATGGAGCGCGCACGAACTCGGCCGGGCCGCGCCGTGGGCCTACTTCGGCTCGCTGAGCCGCGCCTGGGAACTCGGGGCGGGCGCGCTTCTCGCCCTCCTCCTGACGGGTACGGAACGCCGCCGCCCCTGGCTCGGCCGGCTCGGCCTGATCGCCGTGGTGGCCGGTGCGGTCATGTACGACGAGGCGACCCCGTTCCCCGGCCCGGCCGCGCTGCTCCCCGTCCTCGGCACGGTCGCGGTGATCGCGGCCGGCGGGAACGGGCTCCTCGAGACCTGGCCGATGCGCTGGGTCGGCCGGATGTCGTACGGCTGGTACCTGTGGCACTGGCCGCTGCTGTTCCTCTTCCCCGGTGGGCTGTGGGCGCGTGCCGGGGCGGCGGCCGCTGCGCTCGGCCTCGCCGCGATCAGCCACCACCTGCTGGAGAACCCGGTACGCCACCACCGGTTCTGGCAGCCGTACCCGCGTCGCGGCCTGGCCTTCGGCTTCGCCTGCTCCGCCGTGGCGGCCGGGCTCGCCGCCCTCGGCATGATCTTCCCGCCGCTGGTGCCGACCGGCAACGCGGTGCCCGACGCCCGCGGCCGGATGGCCGGCGCCGCCGACCCGGCGGCCGAACTCAAACAGATGATCGCGGCGGCGCCGGCGGCCACCAAGGTGCCGGCGAACCTCACACCCGAGTTCGAGACGGCCGCCAGTGAACGCTCCGCGCCGCAGGAGGAAGGCTGCCACGTCGGCCTGACCGGCCCCTTCCAGCCGAAAACCGACTGCGCCTTCGCGAACACCGACGCCGAACACACCGTGGTGCTCTTCGGCGACTCGCACGCCCTGCAATGGTTCCCCGCGATGGAGGACCTGGCGAAGAAACGGAACTGGCGGCTTGTCGTACTCACCCGCAGCGCCTGCAGCCCCGCCGACCTCGAACTGCAGGAACGCCGGGCGCAGCGCCGCTACGCCGAATGCGACACGTGGCGCGGCCAGGTCCTCAAGCGGATCGCCAAACTCGAACCCGACCTGGTGGTCGTCTCGTCGAGCGTGAACTACCGGGCACTGCTCGCCGGTGACCCGCCCGACCCGGACGCCGTCTGGAAGGCCGGCTGGACCCGCACCCTGATCAAACTGAAGCGGGCCGCGGGCGCGGTCGCGATGATCGGCGACACCCCGTTCCTCGCCGGCGACCCCGCCGACTGCCTGGCCACCCGCCCCGCCGCGATCGGCACGTGCGCCCCGCCGGCCGACATGGTGGTCCTGGAACCGGGATGGCGCGCGATGATGCGAGCCACCGCGAACGCGATGCGGGTGACCACGGTGGACCCGCTGCCGTGGCTGTGCGCCGAGCGGTGCCCGCTGGTGGTCGGCAACCGGCTGGTCTACCGGGACAGCAACCACATGACGGGGGCTTACGCCCGTTTGGTGGCACCGCTGCTGGAGCCCAAACTGCCGTGGGGCCGCAAGCCCCGCTAGCGAGCGCGCGCGGATGCGGCACCGACCGCGTCGCCGGCTCGGCTGTCACTCACGGTTGGTTCGAGGCCGTTTCGGCAGCCGTGGGTGACAGCTGGTCGGTCTGGCTGTCGCGCAGGGTTGGTTTGGGGCCGTTCGGGCAGCCGTGGGTGACAGCTGGTCGCGTTGGGGCGCGCGTGGCGGCGGCTCGGCTGTCACCCACGGTTGGTTCGAGGCCGTTTCGGCAGCCGTGGGTGACAGCTGGTCGGGTCTGGCTGTCACCCACGGTTGGTTCAGGGCCGTTTCGGCAGCCGTGGGTGACAGCCGGACCTGCCGGCTGGACCGCCCGGCGCGGCCTGACCGCCGACTAGCAGCCGAGCTCCAGCTGCCGGCCGGGCGGTTTCAGGAGGGCTTCGACCGCGTCGGCGTACCGGCCGTGGTGATGATGGCGCCGCACGAAGTCGGCGCCGAGCCGGCTCTGCCGGGCCAGCGCGTCCGGGCGCCCGTGCAGGCGGGTGACCGCGGACGTGACCTCCTCGGGCACGCAGTAGATCGCGGCCGGGCCGAGGAGCGGCTCGAAGCTGTGCGGCAGGACCGGTACGCAGCCGGCGGCGAGGGCGATCAGCAGTTCGGGTCCGACGGTGACAGCTCGTTCGTCGGCCGGCATGTGCAGGTAGAAGTCGAGTTGGTGCAGGAAGCCGCGGGTGTCGACGTCGGACGGCTGGTAGATCAGCCAGCCTTTGGGCGGTTTGGCCGGTGCGGCCGGTGCGAGGACGCGCACGTCCAGGCCGGCGGGTGCGGGCACGGCCTCGCGCAGGCGCAGCCATTCGGTGGCGACGCTGTCGCCGGGGCGGTCGAAGAGCATCCGGCCGATCACCGGGCGGTCGGCGCGGGGGCCGGTGCGGTGCAGGCGCCAGCGTTCCGGGTCCAGGGTGCCGGGGACGTCGGCGGGGGCGAGCCGGATGCCGAAGGGACCGCCGGCGAGCCGGTGCCGGGCGGCGGGGCCGGCGGGCGCCCACCACGGTTCCACCCCGAACAGGCGGCGTGCCTCGGCCTCGCAGTGGAAGGCGGCCTCCCCCCACGCCTGGTCGGCTTCGATCACCACCCGGTCGGCCCGGATGGCGGAGGCGATGCCGGGGGCGAATCCGACGAGTGCGGGGTCCTGCACCAGCGCCAGGCGGGCGTGGACGTCGTCGGAGAGCACCACCTGGTCCACCCGACCGGAATTGATCAGGTCTTGGACGTCCGGGTCGAGGGCGCCGGGTTTGCCGGTGACGTTGCCGAGCAGGTCCAGGTGAAGCACGGCCACGGTGCGGCCGGGCACGGCGAGGGCCCGCAGCCGTTCGCCGGCCGGCCACGCCACGTCGCCGTGCGCGCTCCAGTCGGCGGCCAGGATCAGGTCGTAGGAGGTGCGCCGGGCCGGGTCGTGGCCGGCCAGGCGGCGCGGTGCGGCGAAGGCGCGGGTGCCCGGCTCGCGGGGGCGCACGGCGGTGGCGCGGCCGGCGGCCACCCGTTTGTGCCAGGCCTGGAAGGCGGAGAGGTACGCGTACCGCGCCGGATGCATCCACCCGGGGGAGATGTCCGCGCTGGACAGCGATCCGGGGGAGAGCCGGATCAGGGCGAGCGGCTCACCGCCCAGGTGCCGTACCGCAGGCCGGCCGAAGACCGCGCGCGCCCGTTCCACGTACTCCGCGTCGGCGCCCTTGCGGACGGTGTCGAGATAGCCGAGCCGGCTGAGCGCGGCGGTGCGGCGGATCATCAGCGAGGAGAGGTTGTACGACCGGAACTCCGCGATCCCGGGCCGGGTGACGCCGAGGTTCTCGGTGACCCGGATGCCCACGGACGTGGTGGCGAACAGCGCCGGGTCGTCGATCAGGGGCGCCGCCTGCCGTTCCAGCCGCAGCGGGTGCGACCAGTCGTCGGAGTCCTGGAACGCCACGAACTCGCCGGTGGCCGCGTCCAGGCCGGCGTTGCGGGCCCGGTAGGTGCCACCGTTCGCGGGCATCCGCAGGATCCGCACCCGCGGGTCGAGCGCGGCCGCCCGGGCCAGGACGGCGTCGTGGCCGGGACCGGAGCCGTCGTCGACGACCAGGATCTCGTGGTTGGTCCAGCTCTGCGCGACGAGCGAGCGGACCGTGGTGAGCAGGGCCAGTCCCGGCTGGTACGTGGTGACGATCGTGCTGATCCGGTGCGGCGAGCCGGTGCGGTGTGCCCGGTTGGACCTGATCCGGTCGAACCGGGGGCCGATCTGCCCGTCCAGGGTGAGGCCGGGTGCCGGCAGCAGCCCGAGGAACCGGCCGATCCACTCCTCGCCGCCGGTCAGGTCGACCACCAGCGCGGTGCGTACCGGGTCCGGGATCTCCGGGTAGTCGGCGAGCAGCTTCTCGGTGCGGGTCCGGTCGCCTGTCGCGTACGCCAGCTGGGCGTGCAGCCCCTGGTGCGCGGGCGCCACACCGGCCGTGCCGAAGGTGCGCAGCAGCGAGTCGAGCAGGACCATCGCGTCGGGCCGGTCCTCGGGCCAGAGGTCCTGCAGCGCGATGACGCGCGCCAGTTCGCCGAAGGCCCAGGGGTCGGCGTCCGGGAAGAGCCGGCCGTCGTAGGCGCCGAGGATCAGGTCGTCGACCGAACGGCGGGCCGCGGCGTACGCGAGGACCGCGCGTGCCGAGGCGGACCGGGTGTGCAGCGCGGCGGTGGCCGGGCCGGCCGGCGAGCCGCCGGTCAACTCCCGCCACTGCCGTTCCAGCAGCTCGGTTCCGTACGCGTCCGATGTCGTGTGCAGCCTGCGCATGAGCTCCCGCCGGGTGGGTGTGGCAGTACCTGGGGGATCAACGGCTGGGTGGCGGGGTGCGTGACGCCGGGCGAGCGCCGTTCGTTGTGGCGTCGACAGGCATGCCACGCCAAGCATCGGAGAACGTCCAATGACCGGGAACGTCCACGACGTGGCGATCCTCTCGGATTTCCGCTATCCGGGCGGCACCTCGGCCAGCATCGCCGCCGAGGTACGCGCACAGGCCCGGGCCGGGCTTTCCACGGTGCTGGTCCAGGTCCGGTCGCCGCACCTGAAGCGGGACCGGCCCTTCAACCCGCTGATCGTGGAGCTGCTGAAGGACGGTTCGGCCCAGCTCGCCGCCGAGGGGGAGCCGGTCGCCGCGAAACTCTTCGTCCTGCGTCAGCCGCGGATCTTCACGGCCGATCTCGCGTCGGTGCCCCGGGTGGCCGCGGACCGTACCGTGATGGTGCTCAACCAGGCGCCGGGCGACGCCGCCGATCCGGCTCGCTACTACGACTTCGCGGCGGTCCGGGAACGGGTCGAGGGATATTTCGGCAGCGGCAGCGGCATCGAATGGGCGCCGATCAGCCCGCAGGTGCGGGCCGAGGTGCTGCGCGCCGCGCCGGACGCGCCGCTGGCGGAGACCGACTGGCACGAGATCATCGACGTGGCCGAGTGGTGGGCCGACCGGCCCGGCCCGGTCGGCGAGGTGCCGGTGGTCGGGCGGCACGGGCGGCCCGACCCGGTGAAGTGGCCGCGCACCACCGAGGAGTTGTTGCAGGCCTACCCCGACGACGCGGGCGTCCGGGTCCGGGTGCTCGGCGGTGGTGAGCTGGCCGTCGAGAAGCTGGGCCGCACCCCGGCCGGGTGGGAGATCGTCGAGTTCGGGTCGGTGCCGCCCCGGGAGTTCCTGCGCGGCATCGACTTCTTCGTCTACTTCCACGACCCCGACCTGGTCGAGGCGTTCGGCCGGACGATCCTGGAGGCGATGGCCGCCGGGGTGCCGGTGCTGATCGGCGAGCACTTCCGGCCGGTCTTCGGCGACGCGGCGCTCTACACCACCCCGGCCGGCGTGCTGCCGCTGGTCCGCGAGCTGCACGCCGACCGGGCGCGCTACCGGGAACTGGCGGTGCGGGCCCGGGACCTCGTCGAGACCCGCTTCGGGTACGGCTCACACCTGGCCCGGCTCGCCGGACGCGGGGTACGCCCGGCGGGCCCCGGCACCGACCTGGAGCTGCGCCGGCCGGCCGGTCTGCCGGCCGCCCGTGCGCCCCGCGGGGTGCTGCTGGTCAGCGACAACGGCGTCGGCCTGGGCCACCTGTCCCGGCTCATGGCGATCGGCCGCCGGCTGCCCGAGGGCACTCCCACGGTGATCGCCACGCAGTCGCACGGCGCCTCGGTGGCGCACCGGGAAGGCTTCCTGACCGAGTACATCCCGTCCCGCAGCGTGCTCGGCCCACCGCGGCAGCGCTGGACCACGATGCTCACCAACCGGCTGCAGCACCTGATCGACCTGCACAACCCGGCCGTGGTCGCGGTGGACAGCGTCCCGCACGACGGCATCGTGGCGGCGGTCCGTGCCCGGCCGGACATCACCTGGGTCTGGGTGCGCCGGCCGATGTGGCGGCGCGACACCGGCACCGAGTGGATCGAGCGGGGCGGGTACTTCGACGCGATCCTGGAGCCCGGCGAGTTCGCGGCCGCCGCCGACGAGGGCCCGACAGTCCTGGACCGGGGCGGGGTTCACACCGTCGACCCGATCACCTACCTGGACGCGGCCGAGCTGGCCGAGCCGGCCGCCGCCCGTGCGGCGCTCGGCCTGGAACCGGGCCGGCCGGCCGCGCTGCTCCAGCTCGGCGCCGGCAACATCAACGACATCTCGTCGCCGGTGGCCCGGATCGCCGGGCACCTGCGGTCCGCGGGCTTCCAGGTGGTGCTCGCCGAGTCGGCGATCGCGACGGAGCCGATGCCGCCGGTGCCCGGTGCCCATCTGGTGAAGCTCTACCCGATCAGTCGTTATCTGCGCGGACTGGACCTGGTGATCAGCGCGTCCGGCTACAACTCGTTCCATGAGCTGCTGGCGTTCGGCGTACCGGCGGTCTTCGTGCCGAACCGGCAGACCTCCCTGGACGACCAGGTGAGCCGGGCCCGGTTCGCCGCGGCCACCGGTGCGGCGCTGATCGTCGAGGACCCGGACACCGACGAACTGGACGAGGTGCTGGCCCGCGCGGTGCGCGACGACGTCCGTGAACAGCTCAGCCGGCGCTGCGCCGAGGTGGGGCCGCGCAACGGCGCGCCGGCGGCCGCCCGCTGGCTGGTCGAGCTGGCCGACCGACGAACCCCCGGAGTGTGACCATGCCCGACACCACCGCCGAACTGACCGACCCGGCGCGGGTGGAAGCCCTCGTCGTGCGGCTGCGCACCATCGAGCAGCAGCGCGACGCGTGGCGTGCCCGCTGCGCCGGCCTGGCCGGTGAACGGGACAGCGAACGCGAGACGGTCCGGCGGCTGCGGGCCAGTGGGTCGTACCGGCTGGGCCGTACCCTCGTGAAACTCGCCCGCAGCCCGTTGCAGGCCTCGCCGCGCCTGCTCCGCCGCATCGTCCGCAAGGTGAGCGGGCGGCCCGCGCCGGCACCGCGCCGCAAGCGCGTCGTGCCGCAACCCCTGCCCACCCACCTGTACGTGGCCATCGGCCTGGACCTGCCGGCGCTGCGTGACTTCGTGCTCGCCGTGCAGCGGCGGCTACTCGTGGCGGCCGACCACCGGGCGGTCGTGCTGACCGACGAGCCGCGGTTCTCGCTGCTGCGCAAGGTCGGCCTGGTCCTGGAGTACCTGCCGGACCGGCAGACCTGGCAGCAGCACCGGCCGGACCGGCCGTGGGACGGTGTGCTGGCCGAGCGGCTCGCCCACCTCTCCCGGGAGCACGCCGCCGCGCAGGTGATCTTCGTCGATCCGGATCACCCGCCGGCCCTGCCCGATCTGCTCGGCCCGGACGACACAACCGACTCCACCGAGCCGTCGTTGCAGCAGTCGTGACCGCTGAAACCGTGACAGTGCCTCAGCAACCGGACATGGCTTCCGCGGCGCGGCAGGACACGGCACCCCCGCTCCCGGACGGGGCCCAGCCTCCGGGCCGCCGGTTGTGGGGGCACGTGCTGCGCCGGTGCCTGCTGGTGCCGCTCGTCGTCTTCGTGCCGCTGCTCGCGGCCGCACCCCGCGGCGACCACCGGTTCAACATCTACTGGCACGGCGGGATGTTCCGCGACGACCCGCTGCGGATCATCTCGCACACCGTCGCCACCGGCGAGACGTACCTGCGGCTCGGCAACTTCCGGCCGCTCGGCCGGATGCTGGAGAAGGCGCTGGACACACTGGTGCTGCTCGGCGCGGAACAGCTGCACCTCTCCCCGGCGATCACGTTGCGGCTGGTCTCGCTCGGCGCGGCGATGGTGCTGACGCTGGCGGTGGTGCTCTTCGCGGAAAGCGTGCTGACCCGGGGGCGGCTCTTCGCGAGCCCGCCGTCGGTGGTGGCGCTGCTGCTGCCGTACGCGGTCGCGGCCGGGTTCGTGGCGGCCGGGCGCAACAGCACCACCACCCTGTTCGGCGGGCTCTACCTGAGCACCGCGGCCCTGGTGCTGTCCGTCGCGGCGGCGGCCTGCCGGCTGGAGCGGATGCGCTGGTGGCACGGGGTCCTCGCGGTCACCGCCGGCGGCGCGCTCGCCATCTTCAACGAGCCGGCCTACTTCGCCGTGCCACTGGCCACCGCCGCCGTCCTGCTGCGCGGCCGGTTCGTGCTCGGCCAGAGCTTCCGGGAAACGCTCACGTCGGCCGGCGCACGGTTCGCCGCACTGCTCTGGGCCGGGTTCCTGCCGGTCTTCGCTGGCATCCGCCGGATCATCCAGGGGTACTGCGCGGACGGCGGCTGCTACCACGGGTCCGACATCGCGGTGGACGCCCGCGCGCTCGTCGTGCTGCCGGCCCGGATGCTGGCCTGGCTGCCGCCCGCGCAGTGGCAGGCCGCCACCGAGCGCACCGGCGGGACCTGGGCGTGGGGGGTGCTGCCGGTCGTCACGCTGGTCGTGCTGGTGGTGCTCGCCGCCCGTACCCGCAAGCTCTCGGCCTGGGCGGCACGGCCCGGCACCGGACCGCTCGCCGGACTGGCCGCCGCCGCCGCGATCCTGCTCGTCTTCGGCGCGATGCCGGCGGCGCTCAGCGTCGAGGTGCACACCTACTACACCGGGCGTGCGCTGCTCGAACAGGGCTGGCGCGACTCGGCCACGACCGCGCCGGCCGGGATGCTGCTCGCCGTCGTCCTGCTGGTGCTGCTGAGCCGTGCCCGGCCGGTGCCGTCGAGCCGGGTCCGGCCGGTGCCGTCGGGTGATGCCCGGCCGGGGCTGTCGAGCGGCGGGGGGCGGCACGCGACCGGCCTGATCCTGGGCGTGCTGGTGCTCTGCGCCACCGGCTCGGCGGCGGCCAACCGGGCCTACGCCGACGTCGCGGCCGGGTGGCAGTCGGCGCAACTGGACAACCGGATCGCGCTCGCGATCGGTGCCTTCGAGCCCGGGGAGGCCGGCAACGTACGCCGCTGCGGCCTGCTCGCCGAGGCGCTGCGCAGCACCGAGGACCGGCCGCTCCACCAGAAGCGGTACACCGATTCGCTCGACGCCGCCGCGCAGGCGCTGGCCGGCGTCCCGTTCTGCCAGGAGCCTCATGAATGATCCGCTGATCTCCGTGGTGGCGCCGATCTACAACGAGGGCGACGGCGTCGACCGGTTCCTCGACCGGCTCACCGAGGTCCTCGCCGGCGCCGGGCTGCGCCACGAGTTCGTGCTCGTCGACGACGGTTCGACGGACGACTCCTGGTCCCGCATCGCGCACCGCTCGCACCTCGACCCCCGGGTACGCGGCGTGCGCCTGTCCCGCAACTTCGGCAAGGAGGCCGCCCTGCTCGCCGGCCTGGAGGAGGCGGTCGGCGACGCCGTAGTGGTGATCGACTCCGATCTGCAGCACCCGCCCGGCGCCATCCCGGCCATGGTGCGGCGCTGGCAGGCCGGCGCGCACGTGGTCGAGGCGGTGAAACGCAACCGGACCGGGCAGTCGTTCGGCAACCGGCTGAGCTCCAAGGTGTTCAACAAGGCGTTCACCGGGATGACCAAGGTGGACCTGGTCGACGCCACCGACTTCCGGCTGCTCGGCCGGCCCGCCCTGGAAGCGCTGCGGCGGATGCCCGAGCACTCGTCGTTCTTCCGCGGCACCAGCAGCTGGATCGGTTTCACCCGGGCCACCGTCGAGATCGACATCGACCGCCGCGAGGGCGGCGCCTCCCGCTGGACGCTGCGCGGCCTGTGCCGGCTGGCCGTCAACGGGCTCACGTCGTTCACGTCGGCGCCGCTGCACCTGGTCACCATGGCCGGGGTCGGCTTCGCGGCGTTCTCACTGGTGCTCGGGGTGCAGACGGTGGTGCGCTGGCTCAGCGGCGGCTCGGTGGCCGGCTTCACCACGGTCATCCTGCTGCTGCTCGTGACCGGCACGTTCGTGCTGCTCGGCCTCGGCGTGATCGGCGAGTACCTGGCCCGGATCCACGAGGAGGTCCGCGGCCGGCCGCGCTACCTGGTGCAGGAACGATCCGCCGCCGGTCCGCCCGCCGTCCCGGAACAGTGGGTCGCCGAGCAACATGCCGAGCGCTGACGGGGTCGTCCGTGCCCGTTCACGCCGGCGTGCGGGCGAGCGCCGGGGGCCGGACGAACGCCGGGGACCGGACGAACGCCGGGGGCCGGACGAACGCCGGGGGCCGGACGAGCGCCGGGGGCTGGACGAACGCCGGGGGCTGGGCCAGCGCGGGCGGCCGGGTGAGCGCCGGCAGCCGGGCGACCCGGTGAACGACCGGCGCGCCGGTGTGCGCCGCCTTATCCGGTATGCGGTGAGTGGCGGGTTGAGCGCGTTCACACATTTCGGGACGGGACTGGTCGCCGTCTCGGTCTGGCGGTTCGATCCGGTCGTCGCGTCGGGTCTGGGGTTTGCGCTGAGCATCCTGGTGTCGTACGCGCTCCAGCACGCCTGGGTGTTCCGCTCGGCGGCCGTGCACGGTGTCGCCGCACCCCGGTTCCTGGCGGTCACGGTGGCGGCGTTCGCGCTGAACACGGCCGTGCTGTTCGTCGGCGCCGAGCTGCTTGACGGCCCGTATGCGCTGGTCCAGGCCGTCGCGATCGTCCTGATCCCGATCCTGAACTACACGATCAACTCCCGCTGGACGTTCACTCCGGCCTGACCGCGCCGCCAAGCCGCCACCCGCACGCGGGCTTGCCACCCACGGCTGTTTCCCGGCCCCCCAGCAGCCGTGCCCGACAGCCGGGGCCGTCCGGCTGTCACGCATGGCTGGTTTGGGGGTCGTCTGACAGCCGTGGGTGACAGCCAGGGCCGCCCGGCTGTCACGCAGGGCTGGTTTTGGGGCCGTCCGGCAGCCGTGCGTGACAGCCAGGGCCGCCCGGCTGTCACGCAGGGCTGGTTTTGGGGCCGTCCGACAGCCGTGCGTGACAGCCGAAGGCGGGTGGCTGATCACGCGCGGCTGGGTTTTGGGACGCCGGGCAGCCGTGGGTGACAGCTGGGAGCGGGTGGGTGGTGGCTGTCGCGCGGTCGCCGACTCGGCCCGGCGACCCCCTGCGCCGGTCCGAGGAGAGGAGTTCGACCTTGCCGGGAGCTGGCACGCACTTGCGGACGAGGCCGGGCAGTGGCGGGGCTCAGAGGCGGTGGGCTTCGCGGACCGTGGTGACGCCCCGGGTGTCGAAGAAGCGCTTCGCGATGCGTGCCAGGTGGTCGGGGTCGTACTCGCGGTGGTTCTGGACCAGGATGACCAGGTCGGCGGAGGCGGTCGCGCCCTCCAGGTCGTCGGTGCGCCAGACCGGGACCCCGGCGATGTCCCAGGTCCGCACGTGCGGGTCGTGGTAGGCGACCGTGGCGCCGAGGGCGGCCAGCTGGCGGGCGAGCGGGGCCGCCGGGGACTCGCGCTGGTCGGCGATGTTGGCCTTGTAGGTGATGCCGAGCAGCAGCACGGTGGCGCCGCGCACGGCCTGGCCGTCCGCGTTGAGGAGGTTCTGGGCGCGGCGGGCCACGTACGCCGGCATCGTGGTGTTGATCTCCTGGGCGAGCTCGACGAAGCGGAACGGGTAGCCGAGCTTGCTGCGGACGTTGTGCGAGAGGTAGTTCGGGTCGATCGGGATGCAGTGCCCGCCGACGCCGGGCCCGGGGTAGAACGCCTGGAAGCCGAAGGGCTTCGTGGACGCCGCGTGGATCACGTCCCAGAGGTCGATGTCGAGTTCGTGGCAGAACCGGGCCATCTCGTTGACGAGCGCGATGTTGACGTGGCGGTACGTGTTCTCCAGCAGCTTCGCCGTCTCCGCCTCGCGGGTGCCCCGGGTCTCGACGACGGTCTGGATGAACCGGCCGTAGAAGGCGGCCGCCGCGGTGGTGCACGCCGGGGTGTAGCCGCCGACCACCTTCGGGGTGTTGTGCGCGCCGAAGACCTCGTTACCGGGATCGATCCGTTCCGGGGAGAACGCCAGGTGGAAGTCGATTCCGGCGGTCAGGCCGGAGAGCTGTTCGAGGCGCGGGCGCACCTCGTCGTCGGTGGTGCCGGGGTAGGTGGTGGACTCCAGCACGACGAGCATCCCGGGCCGCAGGTTGCGCCCGACCGCGGAGGTGGCGCCGAGGACGGCACGCAGGTCCGGCCCGTCGCCCTCGGAGAGCGGGGTGGGCACGCAGATCACCGCGGTGCGTGCCTGCGCGATGAGCGTCTCGTCGGTGGTCGGCAGGAACCCGGCGGCCACCATCTCGGCGACGTCCTTGTCGGTCAGGTCGTCAACGTGCGACCGGCCGTCGGCGAGCGCGCCCACCACGGTCTCGTCGACGTCGAAGCCGAGGACGGTGAGACCGGCCCGGGTCGCCTGCTGCGCCAGTGGCAGACCGACGTACCCGAGTCCGAGGATGACGACGTCGTAGCTCATGAAAGGTCTCCTTCGCGAAGGCACGTTCAGGCGACGGGCGGGAGCGCCACGTCGGTGGGTGGGGCGGGCCGGTCGTCGCTGCCGGCGAGCGGCTGCCGGGGGGCGGTGACGGCCCGGGTGGCGGTGGTGAGCGAGGTGGTCGCGGGGCGCGGCCGGGCGAGTTCGAAGGGCGAGGCGTACGGCAGGTAGAGCGGCAGGAACTCGGCGAGCAGCGCTTCCTGGTCGGCCACGGCGGCGCTGTGCACGTCGACGTCGTTGAGGCAGAACGCGTCGACCGCGCGGCCGCGCAGCAGCTTCGCCAGGCGCAGCGGCGTGACCGGCTGGGCCAGGTCGGTGTACAGGTAGCGGATCTTGCCGGGGGCGGCGTGGCCGGTGAGGTACGCGTAGTACTGCTGCAGCGACGACAGCAGCGAGATGTCGTCCGGGTGCCGGAACTGGTGTCCCGCGGTCGCCGTGACGTGCTCGGCGAACCGTTCCTCGATCTCGGCGATGACGCTGCGCCGCGACGGGTGCGGGGTGTGTTTCATCTTGCGGGTCAGCACCCGGCCGAAGGCCTGTTCGATGAGCCGCCGGTTGTTCTTGGCGGCGGAGTCGGCGGGCCGGTCACCGGGGCCGCGCGGCGTGGTGTCGACCCGGTGCGTGGACGGGAAGAACTTGGTCAGCCCGCCCGCGGTGAAGAAGAGGTCCGGGGTGACCGGGCGGCCCAGGATCACGTCGTCGTTGAGGTAGAGGAAGTGCTCGGCCAGCCCCGGGATCCGGTGCAGCCTCGACTCGATGGCCTGCGAGTTGAAGGTCGGCAGGGTGCCGGTGTCGCCGAAGATCTCCGCGTGGCTGACCAGGGTGATCCGCGGGTCGGTGAGGTCCAGCCAGGCCGGCACCTGGTCGTCGGTGACCAGGAAGATCCGGCGGACCCACGGTGCGAAGCAGTGCAGGGCGCGCAGCGAGTAGCGCAGTTCGTCGCGGCTGGCGTACCGGGAGTCGTTGGCGGCCTGCGCGTTGGTGCCGGTGACCCAGGGGTTGTCGGCCAGCGCCCGCGCCTTGCGCCGCTGCCAGGCCGGGTCGCCGCCGTCCACCCAGGTGTAGACCACGTCGATCGGGAAGCCGATCCGGTCCGGGTCGACCGCGGTGAAAACGGCCCGGGTGCGGTAGCCGGTCACGTCGTCGGGGGAGCTGAACGGGCCGAACACCGGCTCGGGGGCGATCACCGCGGGTTCATCGGCGGGGACGGAGTCGGCGACCGCGTTGCGCCGGGGCGCGGTGAGCCGGCCGGCCGACTCGCGCCAGAATTCGATCTCGCAGGCGTACCGGGCTCCGAGCGGCATGCTGCCGGCCGGGTCGACGACCGGCCAGCAGACCGAGACGACGCGGGGGTCGGCGCGGCGGCGGCGGGCGGGGAACACGGTACGGAGTTGTCCGTGGTCGCGCCGGGCGAGTTCCCGCAGCAGGGCGAGTACCCGGCCCCGGTCGGTCTCGCGGACCGCGACGGCCGTGCTGAGCGGGGTGGCCCCGGGCAGGCGGAACCAGTCGACGCCGGCCGCGTCGAGCGCCTTGGCGACCCGGTCCAGGTTCTGCCGGCGTACGTCGGCGGGGGCGGCCGCGTACGCCACCCGGGCCTTGCCCTCGCGGGTCCGCAGGAACCCGGTGGAGGTCACCCGGGCGCGCCCCTGGCGGGCCGGTGCGAGGGGCATGAGGGTACGGGCCACCCGCAGCCGCCGTTCGGGGGCGATCCGGGGCAGGAGATGTCGCTCGGCCGACTCGAAGATCCGTCGCCGCACCGCCCAGGGGGTCAGCCGCAGGATCTGCCGCAGGGTCACGCCGTCGTCCTTTCGCCGCACGTCCGACGAGCGCTTTAACGTGCCGAGCGAGACGGAAGTTGCGGTCTATATCAGGAGTTGCACCCTTTAACAGCGGTATACGACCTTGACGCGCTTTGTGCGGCTGATGCCGGGAGACCCACCCTTAGGGGAACGGATCGGGGTCACGGCCGATGCGGGTGTTGCGTGCGCACTGCATGGTGGAAAGCGGCAACGCGACGACGGCGGGAGGCCGAGATGGGCAAGGCAGTGGCGTTTCTGGCAGCACTGATCGCCGGGGTGATCGTGGTGGGCTGGGTGGCCAGTTCACTCCTCGGCGGGTTCCTCTACTACCTGATCGTGGGCGCTCTGGTGGTCGGTGGTGGCGCCTGGCTCTACGGCCGGATGAAGCGCTCGCTCGCGCCCGGCACCCGGACGCAGCGGCGGATCGAGGCGGCGGCCAAGACGTACCGCATGCGGAACCGGTGACCCTCGAGCGGTACGGCTAGGCTTGGGTGACGGCAAAACGACCAACGGGCCGAGCGACCTAAGGAACAGCGCACCGTGTTTGACACCTTGAGTGACCGCCTGTCCGGGATCTTCACCAAGCTCCGCGGCAAGGGGCGGCTCACCGATGCCGACATCGACGCCACCGCGCGCGAGATCCGTCTCGCGCTGCTGGAGGCCGACGTCGCGCTGCCGGTGGTCAAGGCCTTCATCGCCGCCCTCAAGGAGCGGGCGCGCGGTGTCGACGTCTCCCAGGCGCTCAACCCCGCACAGCAGATCATCAAGATCGTCCACGAAGAGCTGATCAACGTCCTCGGTGGCGAGGGCCGGCGCCTGCAGTTCGCCAAGCAGCCGCCCACCGTGATCATGCTCGCCGGCCTCCAGGGCTCGGGTAAGACGACGCTCGCCGGCAAGCTCTCCCGCTGGCTCAAGTCGCAGGGCCACCAGCCGCTGCTCGTCGCCGCCGACCTGCAGCGGCCGAACGCGGTCAACCAGCTCCAGGTGCTGGCCGGCCGGGCCGGCGTCGACATCTACGCGCCGCAGCCCGGCAACGGCGTGGGCGACCCGGTGCAGGTCGCCAAGGACTCGATCGAGCACGCGCGGCGCACGGCGAAGGACATCGTCATCGTCGACACCGCCGGTCGTCTCGGCATCGACACGGAGATGATGCGGCAGGCCGCCGACATCCGTGCCGCGGTCGACCCGGACGAGGTCATCTTCGTCATCGACGCCATGGTCGGTCAGGACGCGGTGCAGACCGCAGAGGCCTTCCGGGACGGCGTCGGCATCACCGGTGTGGTCCTCTCCAAGCTCGACGGTGACGCCCGCGGTGGTGCCGCGCTCTCCGTCCGGCAGGTCACCGGCCAGCCGATCCTCTTCGCCTCCACCGGTGAGAAGCTCGAGGACTTCGACGTCTTCCACCCGGACCGGATGGCCAGCCGGATCCTCGGCATGGGCGACGTGCTGACCCTCATCGAGCAGGCCGAGCAGGCCTTCGACGAGGACCAGAAAGAGAAGATGACCAGCAAGCTGCTCGGTGGCGAGCAGTTCACGCTGGAGGACTTCCTGGACCAGCTGATCGCGGTCCGGCGGATGGGCCCGATCGCCAACATCCTCGGCATGATGCCGGGCATGGGTCAGATGAAGGACCAGCTGGCCGAGCTCGACGACAGCCACTTCGACCGGGTCACCGCGATCATCCGCTCGATGACGCCGCAGGAGCGCACCACTCCGAAGATCATCAACGCGTCCCGCCGGGTCCGCATCGCCAACGGTTCCGGCGTCACCGTGATGGACGTCAACCAGCTGCTCAACCGCTTCGCCGACGCGCAGAAGATGATGAAGCAGATGAGCGGCATGATGGGTCTGCCCGGCGGCCGGCGCAAGGCGACCAAGAGCCCGAAGAACAAGCGCAAGGGCACCAAGGGCGGCAACCGGCCCCGGGTCGGCGGCGCCGGCGGCGGGATGCCGGCGGGCTTCCCGGGTGGGATGCCGCAGCTGCCCCCGGGCCTCGACCCGAACGCGCTGCCCGGCGGCGGCGGCATGCCGCCCGGCTTCAAGCTGCCGAAACTCGACTTCAACAAGCTGAACAAGCCCCCGAAGGACGACAAGCGCTGAAATTGGCATACGGCACCTTGTCCAGCGACTAGTACAGTGGGGTGAATCCCATCGAGGAGGAATCGATGAGCACCGCACCCCATGTGGACGCCGCGCATGTTGACCTCTCTCGTGTTGACCTTTTTCGGGTTGACGGTCTTCATGTCGACGTCGCCGAGTTGCTCCACCGCCGAGACCTGACCGTCGACGACATCGCGGACCTTCCCGAGGATCTTCGATACGAGTTGATCGACGGAAGGTTGGTCTTGTCGCCCCTTGCCCTGCCCATCCACCAATTCATCGCAGTCGCGATCACCCATGCCGCCATGCAGCACTGTCCGGAGGATGTGCTGATCAACGGCGAGCAGGCGGTCCTGCTGGACCGGCGCAACGAGCTGCGCCCCGACGTGGTGCTCATCCACGAGGAGGGCGCGGGCAAGTCGCCGGTCCGGCCGGGTGACGTCCCGCTGGTCGTCGAGGTGATCTCGGAGTCGTCGAAGAAATTCGACCGCGACGGGAAGCTGAAGAAGTACGCCTACGTCGGCATCCGTAACTACTGGATCGTCGACCCGCTGGCCGAGCGGGTCACGCTCACCCAGTTCGCGCTCGGTCCCGGCGGCGACTACCAGCAGCTGCTCGAGACCGACGAGCTGGTCACCGTCGACCGTCCCTGGGCGATCACGCTGGACCTGCCGGCCTGGACGCGGCGACGCGACCGGATCCGTGCGGTGGCCCGGCCGGACAGCTGAACGGTTGATCAGGTAGGACTGTCCTATGGCGTTGCATGTGCGCGGGACAGTTCTGCCGGACGGCGAGGTCCGGGACCTGTGGCTGGTCGGCGATCGGGTCACGTTCGAACCGGTCGCGGGCGCGGAGACGATAAGCGACGGCGGGTTCGTGGTGCCGGGGCTGGTGGACGCGCACTGCCACCTCGGCATCGCCTACGGTGCGAAACCGATCAGCAGCCTCGACGAGGCACGGGAGCTGGCGGCCATCGACCGGGACGCGGGTGTGCTGGCTCTGCGGGACGCCGGTTCGCCGTACCCGTACCCCGAGCTGGACGACGAACCCGGCGTGCCGCGCCTCGCCCGCGCCGGGCGGCACGTGGCCGCGCCGCGTCGCTACCTGCGGGACATCGGCGTCGAGGTGGCCGGTGCCGAGGTCGCCGCCGCGGTCACCGCGCAGGCGAAAGCCGGCACCGGCTGGGTGAAGCTGGTCGGCGACTGGATCGACCGCGAGGTGGGTGACCTGGCGCCGAGCTGGGACGCGGCGACCATGGCCGCCGCGGTGGAGGCGGCGCACGCGGCCGGCGCCCGCGCCGCGGTGCACACGTTCTCCGAGGAAGGCGTGGAGATCATGGTGCGGGCCGGGGTGGACTCGGTGGAGCACGGCACCGGTCTCTCGCTCGACCTGATCGACGAGATGGCCCGGCGCGGCACCGCCCTGGTGCCCACGATGATCAACATTCGGACCTTCGGCAAGATCGCGGATCAGGCCAGGGAGAAATTCGCCGGGTACGCGGACCACATGATCCACCTACGGGACCACTTCCCGTCTGTGGTGCTTGCCGCGCACGAGGCCGGCGTCCCGATCTACGTGGGCACCGACGCGGGTGGCGGCATCCGGCACGGCCTGGCCGCCGACGAGATGCTCTACCTGCACGAGGCCGGCATCCCGGCGGAGGCCGTGCTCGCCGCCGCATCCTGGAAGGCCCGGGAGTGGCTGGGCTTCCCGGGCCTGGTCGAGGGCGGCCTCGCCGACCTGGTCGTCTACGACGCCGACCCGCGCGCCGACCTGCGCGTGGTGAAGGCGCCGCGCCGAATCGTGCTGCGCGGCGCCGTCATCAAGTGACCGGCTTCTCTCGGGTGGAGAGCGTCTCTCGGGTGGTCAGCGCTCGAACCGCCACAGTTTGAGCTCGACGCCGTCGCGGCACGCCAGGATCTCGCTGGTCCACGCGCAGCCGCCGACGACGTCCGACAGCGTGCCCAGAGTGGTCTGCCGTCCGTCTGCCGCCGAGATGGCGATGAGGCTCCGGCCGGTCCCGGTCTGGGCCATGGCCAGCACGTTCTCGTCGTCGATCCAGCCTTGCGTCCTACCCAAGAAGGCACCGTCGACCCGGGCGAGATCCCGGCCGTCGGCGCTGTAGAGAACGCCGGAGCCGAGCCCGCGGCCGGCGAAGACCCGTCCGGCGCGGGTGGAGATGTCGAACACGGCGTCCGCCGGCGTGACGGTCCACAGCACCCGGCCGGTCGCCGTGTCGATCATCTTCAGGGTTGCCGGGTTCAGGTTCCCGTCGGCGGTGGTCCCGTCGTTGGAGGCCAGACAGACACGCTGCGGCCCGCACGGCGCGGAGACGCCCAGCGTGCCGGTCTCGATGGCGTGCAGGACCTTCGTCGTACCGGCGGTGAGGTCGGCACCGACGAGCCGGGACGGCTTGTCGGTGTAGCCGGACCTGTCGCCGATCAGCGCCAAGTCGCCGGAGGCGCTGAAATCGGTCATCATCCGCGGCCGGACCGTGGTCGCCACCGACGTGCGGATCTTCCCGGTGCGGAGGTCCCGGACCAGCACCCGGCCGCCGAGCGTGATCTGTGCGAGCCGGTCGTCGCTGACGTGCACGTTGCGGACGTTGCCCTCGTCGAGGAAGCCGGTCGAGTGGCGCGGCCGGTCGTTGCCGGAGGCCGGCGCCGACCAGAGTTTCCGGCCGGTGGACAGTGCGAAAGCCTCGGTCAGGCCGTCCACCGTGACCCGGGCGAGCACCCCGTCGCCGACCACCACGTCGCCGTTGGCCGGGTCCGTGGTCTCCCACAGCTCCGCCCCGGTGCCCGGGTCGAGAACGCGCAGCCGCGGTCCGTCGGCGACCAGCACCGCGCCGGGCACCGCGATCGGGCCGTTGGTCTCGAACGAGGCGGTCGTGCCGGCGTCCCAGACCTGGGCGCCGGTCCGGCCGTCCACCCCGATCACCTTCAGGCCACCCCCGTTCAGGTCGCCGGAGGCCAGCGTGACGCGGTCACCGCGGACCGCGATCGCGCTGAACATGTTCTCGCCCGCCGGGCCGTGCACGCGCAGCGGCGTCCCGATCGGGGTGAGGCCGCGGACCGTCGTCGCCGGCAGCACCGGCCGGGGCGGGTCGTGCCGCCGGGTCGCGACACCGGCGCCCGCCAGGACCAGCAGCACCGCCGCGGCCGCGGCGCCCACCGCGTACCTGCCGCGCCGCCGGCGATCGCCGTTGCGGCGCGCCACCGCGGGACCGGTCACCGGCACCACGTCGGCCGTGCGGGCCAGGCCCGCGAACATCTCGTCCAGGTCAGCGGGCATTGCGAACTCCTTCCCGGTAGGTGTCGCCGAGGGCGGTGGCCAGGCCGGCCCGGCCGCGCGACAGCCACGACTTGACGGTGCCGGGCGACGCGCCGGTCTCCACCGCGATCTCGGTGATCGAACGGTCCAGCAGGTAGTGCAGGACGAGCGCGCGCCGGTGCGCGGCGGGCAGGGTGCGCATCGCCCGGACCAGCAGCACGGTGTCCTCCGACGGCGGCGCCACGGGTGGCTCGGGCGCCTGGGCGGCGGCGTGGTCCCGGCGGCGGAACACCCGCCGCCACCGGTCGGTGGAGAGCCGGTTCACCACCAGGCGCAGCCAGGCCTCCGGGTCCTCGTACGCCGTCACGCGCCGCCAGCGCTGCCACGCCCGCGTGTACGCCTCCTGGACCAGGTCCTGTGCCTCCCCGGGGTCGCCGGTCAGGCCGTACGCGTACCGCGTCAGCCGCCGGGACGTGTCCCGGTAGAACTCGTCGAAGTCGTCGATCGCCGCCATCTCACCGCCCTTTCGCGGCAGGAGACACGACGGCCGCCGGTGGTCGGTTGCAACCCACCACCGTTGTTCACCGTCCGTTCAGCGCACGAACCGCCAGATCCGCAGCTCGGTGCCGGTCGGGCAGACCAGGTGCCCGGCGGTCCAGGCGCAGTCACCGGACAGCGCCGGCACGGTGCCGAGGTCGATCTGCCGGCCGTCGACAGCGGAGATCGCCCGCGCGGTCAGCTGTCCCGTCCCGCCGTCCCGGACCAGCGCCAGCACGTTGCCGTCGTCGATGAACCCACCGGTGCCCGGCACATCGGCGAGCTGCCGGCCGTCCTCGCCGAGCACCACGATCCAGTTCTCGGAGTCGGCCAGGACCGACGTCATGATCCGGCCGGCCCGTTCGGTGGCGTCCCCGGCGCCCCGTGGTGCCGGAACCTCCCGCAGGACCCGTCCGTCGGTCGCGTCGACGGTCACGAGCACGTACCCGGCCGCCCGCTTCTCGTAGATACAGAGGCGGCGTGAGCCGCAGGGGAAGTACGACAGGTTGCCGTCCGCCACCTTGCGCACCACCACCGACGAGCCGGCGTCCGTGTCGGTGGCGCGGATGCCCCACCGGCCGCCGTCGACACGCTCCGCGGTGTAGACGACGCCGTCGTGTGCCTCCATGTACATGGAGTCCGGCCGGGCGGCGGGCACGGTCGTGCGGACCGCTCCGGTCCGGATGTCCCGGATCACCACGTCGCCCTTCCCGGTGACCACGACGAGCCGGTCGCCGGTGGGCAGGGCGTGCTGCGAGGGCGACCCCGGACCGGTCCGCATCGTGCCGAACGCCACCAGCGGGTCCGCGCCGGCCGGGGCCGACCAGAGTTGCCGGGCGTCGGTGATGTCGAACGCGGTGAGGCCTCCGTCGATGTCCCGTTCGACGATCACTTCGTCGTGCAGCAGCAACCGGTCGCCCGACGTGTGGTCCGGCTTCCCCAGCCGCGCGCCGGTGACCGGATCGTGGAAGACCGCGCCCTCGCCCCCGTGGACGAAGAGAGCGTGGGGACCCGCGTACAGATCCACGCCCGAGCCTGACGCCGACCGCGCGGGGTTCACGGTTCCGGTCTGTTCGCCGGTGTTCGCGTCCACGATCCGCACACCGGCCTCGGACAGCCCGTACACGGTGGTCCCGGAGATCCGCGCGGTGCTCCAGCTCTGCCCGTCCGGAAGGCGCAGTGGCTCGCCGACCGGCTCCATCCCGCGGATCCGGGCCGGGTCCGTGGCCGGCAGGATCGGCTCCGCGTGCCGGCGCTGCCAGGTCACCACCCCGGCGCCGGCGATCACCAGCAGCACCGCGGCGGCCGTGGCGAGGGCCCGGTTCCGCTTGCGCACCTGGCCGCGGCGGCGCGCGTCCGCGACACCGGCGAGCGGCGTCGTGTCCGCCTGCCGGGCCAGAGCGGCATAGAAATCGTCCAGGTCAGCGGGCACGGCGGGCTCCTTCCGACGGGTCGGGGTCGAGGGTGGCGGCCAGGCCGGCCCGGCCGCGGGACAGCCAGGACTTGACCGTGCCGATGGAGACGCCGGTCTCGGCGGCGATCTCGGCGATCGAGCGGTCCAGCAGGTAGTGCAGGGCGAGGGCCTGCCGGTGCCGGGCCGGCAGGGCGCGCATGGCGCGGACCAGCACCACGAGGTCCTCGGACGGCGGTGGTGCGGCCGGGGGCGGCGGCTGGGCCGCGGCGTGGTTGCGGCGCACGAACAGCCGCCGCCACCGGTCGGTCGAGAGCCGGTTCACCACCAGGCGCAGCCACGCCTCCGGATCCTCGTAGGCGGAGACCTGCCGCCAGCGCTGCCAGGCGCGCGCGTACGCCTCCTGGACCAGGTCCTGCGCCTCCCCGGGGTCGCCGGTCAGGCCGTACGCGTACCGCAGCAGGCGCCGGGATGTGTCCCGGTAGAACATCTCGAAGTCCATCCGTGCCCCCGTCTTCCTCACCCGGGGACACGGCATGCCCACCCGGCAGGTTGCAACGGGCGCGAGACTAGGATGCTTGCTCATGGCTCGCGTGCTCACTCCCCGTGCGGAGGACTTCCCCCGCTGGTACCAGGACCTGATCGCCAAGGCGCAACTCGCGGACAACGGCCCGGTGCGCGGGACGATGGTGATCCGGCCGGTGGGTTATGCGGTCTGGGAGCGGATGCAGGCCGACATGGACGCCCGCATCAAGGAGGCCGGCGTCCAGAACGCGTACTTCCCGCTCTTCATCCCGGAGAACTACCTGCGCCGCGAGGCCGACCACGTGGAGGGCTTCTCGCCGGAGCTGGCCGTGGTCACCCACGCCGGTGGCAAGGAGCTCGCCGAGCCGCTGGTGGTCCGTCCGACGAGTGAGACGGTCATCGGCGAGTTCATGGCGAAGTGGGTCGACTCGTACCGTGATCTGCCCCTGCTCCTCAACCAGTGGGCCAACGTGGTGCGCTGGGAGCTGCGGCCGCGGACGTTCCTGCGGACGACCGAGTTCCTCTGGCAGGAGGGGCACACCGCCCACGCGACCGAGCAGGACGCGCGCGAGCACGCCCGGGACATCCACAAGAACGTGTACCAGGCGTTCATGGAGGAGATGCTCGCCATCCCGGTCATCCCGGGCCGCAAGACCCGGGGCGAGCGGTTCGCCGGCGCCACGAACACGATGACCGTCGAGGCCATGATGGGCGACGGCAAGGCCCTCCAGATGGGTACGTCGCACGAGCTGGGCCAGAACTTCGCGAAGGCCTTCGACATCACCTACTCCTCGGCGGAGCGCACCGTCGAGCACGCGTGGACGACCTCGTGGGGCACCTCCACCCGGATGCTGGGTGGCCTGATCATGGTGCACGGCGACGACAACGGCCTGCGGCTTCCGCCGCGCCTCGCGCCGATCCAGGTGCAGGTCATGGTGGTCAAGGCGGGCGAGGGTGTCGCCGAGGCGGCGGCCCGGCTCCGCGACGAGCTGAAGACCGCGGGCGTACGGGTGAAGCTCGACGACCGGGCCGACATCCCGTTCGGCCGTCGCGCGGTCGACGCCGAGCTCCAGGGCATCCCGATCCGGATCGAGGTGGGTCCCCGCGACCTGGCGACCGGCAACGTCACGGTGGCCCGCCGGATCGACGGTTCCAAGTCGCCGGTGGCGCTGGCCGACGTGGTGGGCGCGGTCACCAGCGCGCTCAAGGCCGACCAGCAGCGGCTCTACGACGACGCGCTGGCGTTCCGGGTGGAGCGCACGGTCGACGTGAAGACGCTCGGTGAGGCGATCGAGGCCTCGCAGACCGGGTTCGCCCGGGTGCCGTGGTCCGCAGTCGGCGAGGCCGGCGAGAAGGAGGCCAACGGCAAGGCCGTGACCGTCCGCTGCCTCACCCGCGAGGACGGCTCGATGCCGGAGTCCGACGAGGAGCCCGACCTCATCGCCTACCTGGGCCGTTCGTACTGAGCATGCGTTTCGCAACGGGCCGGCCGGTCCTCTACCGCAACTTCTCGGCGGGCCGGCTGGTGCACGTCCGGCCCTGCCGGGTGATCTCCGACGACGACCGCGGGCTGCTCCTGTGGCTGGCCCGCGGCTCGGCCGTGCTCAACGACATGACCGTGGACGGCCGCGGCGTCCGGGAGATGACGTTCGCCGAGTGGTCGGTCGCCGAGCGCCGGCTGGCTCAGGTCGCCTGGGCCGGTCCGGGCATCCTGATGTTCCTGCCGGCGGTGGGCGAGCACTCGGTCTGGTTCTTCCGGACCGAGCAGGGCGACTTCCGCGAGTGGTACGTCAACCTCGAGGAGCGCGGGGTCCGCTGGGACGACGGCGACGTGGCCGGTGTCGACGTGGTCGACCAGGACCTCGACGTGGTGGCCGCGCCGGACCGGACCTGGCGGTGGAAGGACGAGGACGAGTTCGCCGAGCGGCTGGCTCTGCCCGAGCACTACTGGGTGCCGGATCCGGACGCGGTCCGCGCCGAGGGCCGCCGGGTGATCAAGATGATCGAGGCCGGCGAGTTCCCCTTCGACGGCACCTGGACGGACTTCCGGCCGGACCCGTCGTGGCCCGTCCCGGCCGAGGTGCCGCCGGGCTGGGATCGTCCCGCGGCACGGTGAGACCCGGTTGGTCTTCCGGGCTCGTCATCTGGCAGAATGGCTTGTTGGTATCCGGCACGCGTCAGGCGCCCTCTAACCCCTGATCGCGACGCCAGTCCACGAGGCATCGGCCCCATGTCCCCACGTGGGTTCCGGTCGGCTCACCCACGTATTCATCAGGAGCGAAAACACCGTGGCCGTTAAGATCCGGCTCCTGCGGATGGGCAAGATCCGCAACCCGCAGTACCGCATCGTCGTCGCCGACTCGCGCACCAAGCGTGACGGTCGCGCCATCGAGTACGTCGGCATCTACCAGCCGAAGGAACACCCCTCGGTCATCGAGGTCAAGTCCGAGCGCGTCCAGTACTGGCTGAGCGTCGGCGCGCAGCCGAGCGAGGCCGTGCAGCGGATCCTCGAGAAGACCGGTGACTGGCAGCAGTTCAAGGGCCTGCCGGCGCCGCCGCCGCTGCTCGTCGCGCCGAGCAAGCAGAGCCGCACCGAGATCTACCAGGAAGAGGCGAAGGCTGCCGCCGGTGTCGCCGACACCAAGCCGGCCACCACGCCGAAGTCGAGCAAGAAGGCTGCCGCTCCGGAGGTTGCCGAGGCCCGCCCGACCGACACCAAGCCTGTCGACCCGGCCGAGCCGAACCGCGAGGCTGTCGCCGAGACTGCACAGGACCCGGCCGGTGCCGGCGCCGACGCGAGCTGACGGGGCGCTCCGGCCCGCGCTGGAGCACCTCGTCAAGGGCATCGTCGACAACCCGGACGACGTCCGGGTCCGGCTGGTCGACTCGCGCCGCGGCAAGCGGCTCGAGGTTCGCGTGCACCCGGAGGACCTGGGAACGGTCATCGGGCGCGGCGGCCGGACGGCCAAGGCCCTGCGTCAGGTGATCGGGTCGATCGGCGGACGTGGCATCCGGGTCGACATCGTCGACGCGTACTGATTGATATCGATGCTGCTAGTCGTCGGCCAGATCGGCAAACCGCACGGCATCCGGGGCGAGGTCTCGGTTGTCGTGCGGACCGACGAGCCCGAGGAACGCTTCACCGCCGGTTCGGTGTTCATCACGGAGGTCCCCCGGGACCGCCGGGTGGGCGCCGGGCCGGCGGCCGCTCCCGGTGTTCGTTTCGAAGTTCCGAAAGAGCTCACCCTCGAGTCGATCCGCTGGCATCAGGGCCGCGGCATCGCCGTCTTCGAGGGCATCTCCGACCGCAACGTCGCCGAGGCGCTGCGGGGTGTCTACCTGCAGGTGGACAGCGCCGGCTTGACGCCGCCGGAGGACCCCGAGGAGTTCCACGACCACCAGCTGATCGGGCTGCGGGTCGAGTCGCGTGACGGCACCGAGCACGGGACCGTGCAGCGGATCGAGCACGCCCCGGCCTCCGACCTGATCGTGCTGGCGAAAAAGGGCGGCGGGACGGCTCTCATCCCGTTCGTCACCGCGATCGTCCCGACCGTCGACCTGGCCGGCGGCCGCGTGATCGTCGACCTCCCGGAAGGCCTGCTGGACCTGTGAGGGTCGACATCGTCTCGATCTTCCCGGATTACTTCGCCCCGCTGGACCTGTCGCTCGTCGGCAAGGCGCGGACGACCGGGACGCTCGACCTCACCGTGCACGACCTGCGGACCTGGACCTACGATGTGCACCGCACGGTGGACGACAGCCCGTACGGCGGTGGTCCCGGCATGGTCATGCGCCCGGAGCCGTGGGGCGAGGCCCTCGACGCGGTGTCGTCGCCGGCCGCCACGCTCGTCGTCCCGTCCCCGGTCGGCCGTCCGTTCACCCAGGCGGCCGCGCACGACCTGGCCGGGCTGGACCACTTGATCTTCGCCTGCGGGCGTTACGAGGGCATCGACCAGCGCGTGATCGACGACGCGGCGCAGCGGATGCCGGTGCGTGAAGTCTCGCTCGGTGACTACGTGCTCTTCGGCGGCGAGGTCGCGGTCATCGTGATCCTGGAGGCGGTCACCCGGCTGCTGCCCGGTGTGCTGGGCAACGCCGACTCGCTCACCGAGGAGTCGCACGCGGCCGGCCTGCTGGAGGCCCCGGTCTACACCAAGCCGGCGTCGTGGCGCGACCGCGAGGTGCCGGAGGTGCTGCGGTCCGGTGACCACGGCCGGATCGCCCGGTGGCGGCGCGAGCAGAGCCTGGTGCGGACCGCGGATAGGCGGCCCGACATGTGGGCCGCCTATCCCGCGGAAAAATTGGATAAGAAGGATCGGAAGGCGCTGGTGGAGGCCGGATTTCAGATCCCCGGCACCGGTGTGGCAGAGTAGTGAGGTTGCCGTCTCTGCCCGCGCCGCGAGGCCGAGACGAGGATCCCCTGGAATCGTGGGGGATCAGGATCACCCATCGCGCACCGAACACCCGGTGCGCCTCTAGTACGACGAGGATGCAGCGATGAACACGCTGGACGCTCTCGACGCCCAGTCGCAGCGCACCGACCTTCCCGACTTCCGTGCCGGTGACACGGTCAAGGTGCACGCGCGCGTTGTCGAAGGTAACCGTTCCCGTGTCCAGGTCTTCCAGGGCGTCGTGATCGCCCGCCAGGGGGCCGGCCTCCGGGAGACCTTCAAGGTCCGCAAGATCAGCTTCGGTGTCGGCGTCGAGCGGACCTACCCGCTCAACAGCCCGGCAATCGACCGGATCGAGGTCGTCACCCGCGGTGACGTGCGTCGCGCCAAGCTCTACTACCTGCGTGAGCTCCGCGGCAAGAAGGCCAAGATCAAGGAGCTGCGGGAGAAGCAGACCGTCTGACCGGTGACGCGGTCCGGCACACACGGGCGCGGGCGAACTACGCTTGCCAAGCGTGCCGGACGGTCCTGGTGAACCTTTCCAGTCCTACCGCCCGTAACTTTCCCTAGCCGGGAAACTCGGGCGGTAGTGCTGTATCCGGGGGCGGTTCGGCCGGGTCGACGGCAGGAGATGCGAAGCGTGGAACCGATGGAAGGCTACCGGCCGTCCCGACGACGCCGGTCCATGATCCGGCGCAAGGAGATGCCGCTCTGGCAGGAGTTGCCACTCCTGCTCGTGGTGGCGTTCTGCCTGGCCGTGCTGATCCGTACCTTCCTGGTCCAGGCGTTCTACATCCCGTCCGGCTCGATGGAGAACACCCTGGCGATCCAGGACCGGGTCCTGGTCAACAAGGTCGTCTACGACATGCGCGACCCGTTGCGCGGCGAGATCGTGGTCTTCCGGGGCACCGACGACTGGGCCCCCGAGGTGACCGAGGCGGTCAGCAACACGTTCCTCGCGAAACTCGGCCGGACCATCGGTGACCTCGTCGGGATCAGCCGGCCCGGTGAACGCGACTTCATCAAACGGGTGATCGGCCTTCCGGGTGACAAGGTGGCGTGCTGCGACGAGCAGGGCCGGATCACGGTCAACGGGGTCGGCATCGACGAGCCATACATCGCCGAGGGCTTCAACTCGGATCTCAACCAGCCGCCGATCCCCGGGCAGTGCACGAGCCGCCGGTTCGGCGAGGTGATCGTGCCGGCGGGCCAGATGTTCGTGATGGGCGATCACCGCTCGGTCTCCCAGGACGCCCGCTGCCAGGGTCCGGTGCCGATCGAGAACGTGATCGGCCGCGCCTTCGTGGTGGTCTGGCCGAGTGACCGTTTCACCAGCCTGAGCATCCCCGACGTGTGGAAGCAGTTCGAGGTCGATCATCCGACCGCCGCCGCGGAGCATCCGGTCCGGCACCGCGAACCGGCGCCGATGGTCGCCACGGAGGTTCTGCCGCTCGTGCTCGGTGTTGTTTTATCCGCGCGTTCCGGCATGTCGTTCGTGACTCGACGACGTAGGCTCCGAGCGTGATTGACGAGCACACCGAGAAGCGCAAAGGTTCGTTCTGGCGCGAACTGCCCATTCTGCTGGGTGTGGCGATCCTGGTCGCGGTCCTGGTCCGCGCCTTCGTCCTGCAGACGTTCTACATCCCGTCCCCCTCGATGGAGCACACGCTCAACGTGTGGGACCGGGTTCTGGTCAACAAGCTCGTCTATGACTTCCGTGACCCGCGCCGCGGTGAGATCGTCGTCTTCAAGGCGCCCGCCGAGTGGCAGTCCGGCACCGAGGGCGAAGACTTCATCAAGCGCGTCATCGGCACGCCCGGGGACAACGTGATCTGCTGCGACGACGAGCAGCGTCTCATGATCAACGGTGTTTCGCTCGACGAGCCGTACATCTACACCGACTCCGACGGCACCCGGAACCAGGTGGCCGACCAGAACTTCAACATCACCGTCCCGGCGGGCCGGCTCTGGGTGATGGGCGACCACCGGGAGGCCTCCGGCGACTCGCTCGAGCACTACGAGCAGAGCACCGCGACCGACGAGGCCGGCAAGATCGCCGACGCGACGGTTCCGGTCGACTCCGTGGTCGGGCGCGCGTTCACCATCTTCTGGCCGGCCGGCCGGGCCACGTGGCTCTCGGTCCCGTCCGAGTACGACGCGATCCCGGACGCCGCGGGCCAATGACCGGTTCGCCGGGTCGCCCGTTCGCGCAATAGGCTTGTTCCGTGACCGTGATTGACCGCCGCGCCGGCCGCGTCCTGCTCCTCGACCGGGCGGGGCGGGTCCTGTTGCTGCACGGCGGCGACCCGGCCCGGCCGGGCCTGCACTGGTGGTTCACGCCGGGCGGCGGGCTTGAGCCGGGCGAGACGACCGCCGAGGCGGCGGCCCGCGAGCTGTTCGAGGAGACCGGCCTGCGGGTGCGGCCGGGCGATCTCGGCACCCCGGTCTGGCACGAGCTCACCGAGTTCGAGTTCGACGGCGGTCAGTACCGGCAGGATCAGGACTTCTTCGTGTTCCGCGTCGCGGAGTGGCAGGTCGACACCGCCGGGATGGACGCGACCGAGCGCCTCACCATCACCGAGCACCGCTGGTGGTCGGCTGCCGAGATCGAGGCGAGCGACGAGCAGATCTTCCCGGCCGGGCTGGCCGGCCTGGTGCGTTCGGCCGCCGCGGAGGAGATCTGATGCTCGCCCCACCGCGCACCGTGGTCCGCCGGGAAGCCGGGCTCTACGCACTGGAGCAGGCCCTGCAACGCCGGGGCTTCCGGCACGTGGCAGGCGCCGACGAGGCCGGCCGGGGCGCCTGTGCCGGCCCGCTGGTGGCGGCCGCCGCGATCCTGCCCGAGGGCAAGCGCGGCGAGATCCCCGGCCTGGCCGACTCGAAACTGCTCACCGCGGCCGCCCGCGAGCGTGTCTACGACCAGGTCGTCGCGAAAGCCCTCGCCTGGACCGTGATGATCATCCCGCCGGCCGAGGTCGACGCGCGCGGCCTGCACGTGTGCAACCTCACGGCGATGCGCCGCGCGCTGGCGTCGCTCACCGTCCGCCCGGAGTACGTGCTGACCGACGGTTTCCCGGTGGACGGCCTGGGCGTGCCCGGTCTCGCGGTGTGGAAAGGCGACCGCGTCGCCGCCTGCGTCGCTGCCGCCAGCGTGCTCGCCAAGGTCACCCGGGACAGGCTGATGGTCGACCTGCACGAGCAGTACCCGCACTACGGCTTCGCCGTGCACAAGGGCTACATCACCGACGACCACACCGCCGCCCTGCGCGAGCACGGGCCGTGCGTCGAGCACCGCTTCTCGTACGTCAACGTCGCAGCGGTCTCCGGGCGCGGCAACCGGCCGCCCCGCGCGCGCCGGCCCGCCGAGCCGGCCGCTGCCGCCGGGCCGGCCGCGACGCTGTTCGACGGATCCGTTACCGAGCCGCTGCTGCTTCCGGCGGCGGCTGAGGGTACCGTCGGCGTGGCGTCGGGCGAGCAGCCTCAGCCACCGGCGTCGGTGGGGGAAGATAAGGCCATGGAGGGCGAGACACGATGAGCGCAGAGGATCTCGAGAAGTACGAGACCGAGATGGAGCTGCAGCTCTACCGGGAGTACCGCGACATCGTCCGCCAGTTCTCCTACGTGGTGGAGACGGAGCGCCGGTTCTACCTGGCCAACCAGGTCGACCTGCACGTGCGAAACTCCGACGGCGAGGTGTATTTCGAGGTCGAGATGCACGACGCCTGGGTTTGGGACATGTATCGTCCGGCCCGCTTCGTGAAGAACGTGCGGGTGATGACGTTCAAGGACGTGAACGTCGAGGAGTTGGAGAAGCCGGACATCTCCCTCCCCGACGAGCCCGGTTTCGGCGGGTAGCGGTTTTCCACAGCTCGCGGTTGTCCACAGGGCCGGTCGCGAGCGGGGCACCCGCCGGGCACGCTGGCCGGCATGTCCCTCCCCGTGAGTCTCCTGCTGGCACTGTCCACGCTGCCGGGCGCCGCCGTTTCCGGCGTTCCGGCCGTTCCCGTCTCGGTTGTCTCCGTCACGGTTGTCTCCGCCTCGGCCGGTCCCGGCGCTCCGGCATCTGCCGGTGACCATCCGGCCTGGCCGCATACCCATACCGTGCCGGGTGACCGCCCGCCGTGGCGGGTTGTCCGTGCCGTGCCGGGTGACCGCCCGCCGTGGCGGGTTGTCCGTGCCGTGCCGGGTGACCGCCCGCCGTGGCCGGCTGTTCTGGTCGCACCGGGTGACCGCTCGGCGTGGCTGGCTGCCTCCGCCGCACCCGGCGAGCGCCTGGCGCATTACCGGTGGCCGGTGACGCCGCCGATTGTGGTGCGACGCTTCGATCCGCCGCGGGAGCGCTGGCTCCCCGGCCATCGAGGTGTCGACCTCGCCGTGCCCCCGGCCACCGTGGTCCGCGCCGCCGGTGCCGGCACTGTGGTCTTCGCCGGCGTCGTCGCGGGCCGGGGAGTGCTGAGCGTGGCGCACGCGGGCGGGCTGCGCACCACCTACGAGCCGGTGACCACCACCGTCGCCCGCGGCGACCGGGTGGCCGCAGGCGACCCGCTGGGCACGATCGAAATCGGTCATCCCCGCTGTCCTAAGCCGACCTGCCTGCACTGGGGCCTGAGACGCGGAACCGACTACCTCGACCCGCTCGCTCTGCTCGGCCTGGGCCGCGTCCGGCTGCTGCCCCTCACCGCCCGCTACCCCTCACCGCCCGCTACCTTCTGATCGTGCCCCAGCCGGGAACTGCCCGGCCGCCTGGCCCGGCATGACTTACCGGCCCCTGTCGTACGCTTGATCCGGCAATGTTGTCACCGGGCCCGGTGGCGCCGAACGACCCGTCCATGGCGAGATGTTGATCTGCTAGCGCTACGAAATCGCTGTGATCAAGGGGTTAAAACCGCGATTTCGCACCGCTAGCAGATCAACACCGCCCGTGGACCCGCCGCAGCCGACCGCGGCCACTGTCCAGGGATCGCACCAGAGCCGAGGGCAAGCAAAACACCACGCCGCCGCGCCGCACGCCGCCGCACCCGCTCGGCGCCGCCGCCTTCGCCGCCTCCGGGCGGGCGGTTCAGCGCTGAAACTCGGCCAGCAGGGGCGGCAGGTGTTCGGCCAGGTGGTCGTACTCCTCGGGCCGGTTGTAGACCTGCGCGCTCAGCCGCAGCAGGCCCCGGCCGCCCCAGGCGTTGACCGCGGTCTCCGCGCCCAGCTTGTCGGAGATCTGCTGGCGCAAGGCGAACGCCTCCGGCGCGGTCGTCGCCAGGCCGGCCGGCAGCGGCACTACGCGCATCGCGATGTCCGGGCTGCCGGGGCGCGGCAACTCCTCCGGCGCCAGGCCGAGGGCGGCGCCGACGACCCGCTGGCCGTAGGCGGCGAGGGCGGCGTTGTGTTCCCGGACCGCGTCCGGGCCGAGGGTGCGCAGCGCGAAGATGCCGGCCGGGGCGGCGAGCCACGAGGTGTAGTCGAGGGTGCCCTGGAACTCGACCGAGAGCGGGTAACCCTGTTCCTGCTCCCAGGAGACGACAAGCGGGTCGATGCGCCGGCGCCAGGGCGGTGCCACGTTCAGCAGGGCCGTGCCGCGCGGGGCCCAGGCCCACTTGTGCAGGTTGCCGACCCAGAAGTCGGCGCCGATCGCGGAAACGTCCACCGGGAGCATGCCCGGGACGTGGGCGGCGTCGACCAGGACCGGGATGTCGAGTTCGCGTGCGGCCGCGGCGATCGCCCGTACCGGGAACAGGGTGGCCGTGGCCGAAGCGATCTGATCGACCACCAGTAACCGGGTCCGGCCGGGTCGCAGCGCGGCCCGGATCCGGGCCACCGCCTCGGCCTCGGTGGCGCCGAGGGGTACCGCGACGGTACGCGCGCTGGCACCGGTACGCCGGCACTGCCGCCGCACCGCCAGCGCGACCGCGCCATAGGCGTGATCGGTCAGCAGCACCTCGTCGGACGTGGTCAGGCCCACCGACTGCAGGATGAGCGAGACGGCTGCGGTGGTGTTCGGGACGAGCGCGCTGCCGTCCGGGTCGGCGCCGAGGAACGTGGCCAGGTGCCGCCGGGTGTGCACCACCCGGTCGACGAGCCCGGTACCGAAGAAGCGGAGCGGGTTCGCCTCCATCTCGTCGCGCAGCCGCTGCTGGGCGCGCTGCACGGTGATCGGGACAGCGCCGAACGAGCCGTGGTTCAGATAGGACACCGCCGGGTCCAGCGAGAACATCAGGCGGGCGCCGGGAATGGACCGGGGCGGGACATCGGCGCGCATGCTCGGATCGTACGTCCTCAGGCGCGCGGGTGCGCCTGTTTGAAGGCCGCCCGGAGACGCTCGGTCGACACATGGGTGTAGATCTGTGTGCTGGACAGCGAGCTGTGCCCGAGCAGTTCCTGCACGGCCCGCAGGTCGGCACCGCCGTCCAGCAGATGGGTGGCGGCCGAGTGCCGCAGGTCGTGCGGTTTGGTGTGCGGCAGACCGGCGGCCCGGGCGGCGGCGGCGACGATGCGGCGCACCACCGTGGGTTGCAGCCGGCCGCCTTTGACGCCGAGGAACAGCGCGTCCCGGGAGGGCCGGGCGGCCAGTTCCGGCCGGCCGTGACGCAACCACGCGTCGAGGGCGTCGCGGGCCGGGTGACCGTAGGGCACGGCGCGTTCCTTGGCACCCTTGCCGAGCACCCGGACGACCTGCCTGGCGTGGTCCACGTCGGCCCGGTTGAGGCCGCAGAGCTCGGAGACCCGTACGCCGGTGGCGTAGAGCATCTCCAGGACGGCCTGATCCCGGAGCGCCAGCGCGGCCGCCTGGTCCGCTGTCGCGGGGGCGGGTGGGCTCAGCAAGGCCTCGGCCTGGTCGGCGCGCAGGACCGTGGGCAGGTCGCGGTGGGCACGCGGGCTGGCCAGCGCGGCGCCCGAGTCGTCGGGGACGCGGCCGGTGCGGTGCGCCCAGCCGGTGAAGGCGCGGGCGGCGGCCGCGCGGCGTGCCTGAGAGGTACGCGCTGCGCCGCCACCGAGCCGGGCCGCGAGCCAGCCCCGCAGCACCGCGATGTCCAGGTCGGCGAGGCCGGTCCGGCCCTCCCGGACGGCGTGGTCGAGCAGCGAGACCACGTCGCCGAGATAGGCGCGCACGGTGTGCTCGGACCGGTTCTCGACGGCGGCGAGGTGGTGGCCGAAGTCGTCCACCGCCTCCCGCAGCGCCGGGGGCAAGGCTTCGTGCAGTTCACGGGTGCGCATCACCGCCCATCGTGCCCGGTGCGGTCGTCGCCCACCAGCAAGGCGTGGCCGCCGTCCGCCGGCAAAGCGGCGGGTCTCACCGGGAGGCGAGGCCCGGCCGCCGCCCGTCGGCAAGGCAGCGGGTGTCACCGGGGCGGTGGGCCGTCGTCACCGGGGCGGTGGGCCGTCCCGGGTCCAGGTGAGGAAACGGTCGTGCAGATCCGACGGCGGGCGGCCGAGTGCGGTCAGGTCGCCGAGGGCCTCGTACATCTGCGCGGTCAGGTAGATCCGCAGCAGTGAGGGAAAGTCCCGGTATTCGGTGAGCAGGGCGCCGCGTGCGGCCGGGCACGGCCAGGACAGGCCGCAGACCCGGCAGTCCCACTGTGGTCGCTCGGTGATGTGTTCGCTGGTCATGGAAGCCTCCGCAGGCGTGATCGGTCCGCGGTCATTGGCCCGGCGGCCGGTGGTGGTACCGCGACGGGGAGCCCTCGTTGGCGCGATGTCGCTGCGCCGGCGTCAGATTGCCGGCGCGCCCGGCGTTCAGCTCGGGGCGGGGGGAGCGGGGAGGCGGATCCGGCGGCCGGCCCGCGGACCGGGACTCGTCGTCCGGTTCGGCGTGGCGGGAGCGGTAGAGCCCGCGGCGAGAACCCGGCGGATCGATCCCGGAAGGCGGTGCGGCGGGCGGTGCGGCGGGCGGCTCGGCCGGCGGCGCGGCGGGCGGTTCAGCCGGCGGCGAGGGGAGCGGCCCGGTGAGTGGCGCGGGCGGTGCTGAGGTTGGAGCGGTGGGTGTCGGGGACGGTCCGGTGGGTGGTGCGGGGAACGGTCTGGCGGGTGGCGTGAAGAAGGGTGTGCCGGGTGGCGTGCGGAACGGTGTCGTGAGTGGCGCTGCGGGTGGGTGCGGTGAGGGCTCCTGCTGAGGTTGCCGCTGTCGAGGTACCCGGTGCGGGGGTGGCCGGTCCGGGGATGGCCGATGTGGAGCGGCGCCGGACGGTGGGACGGGCGGTGGGACGGCCGGCCTGACCGGCGGTGGGGAGAAAGCGGGTGAACCGGATGTCAGGTACGAACCGGACGGTGGGAGCGGGTCGGTCGGCGGGTCGTCGGGAGGGCGCTGCCGGAGCCCGGGTTGCCGTGCCGGCACCCGGCTGTCGACGCAGGGCGCGGACAGGCCGCAGATGCATCGCCGCCACAGGGTTCGCCAATCGCGGCGGTGCCTGGGGGAATCCGGAACCGGCGGGATAGGCGTTCGACGTCTAGGCATGGGACGAGCTTACTTGCTCTATGGCTACCCGTCGTCTGACAACTTGATTATCGACTAATAGTCTCACGCCTACGGTCGATCATGTGGGAGTGAAGCCGATCCGCCTCATGGGCGCACACGAGATCCGTATCCGGCTGGGCGGAGTCAGCCGGCAGCGGGCGTACCAGATCACGAGTCGCGCCGACTTTCCGAAGCCCGCCGCCGACCTTGCGCAGGGCAAAGTCTGGCTGACCGAAGACGTCGAGGCATGGATGAAGGTCCACCGCCGCGATCTCGACGACTCCGAGGACTGATCGTCCTCACGCCGCGACCCCCGGCGTGAGGACCGACCGGCCGCCGGTGCCGCACCCGGTCCGCAGTGACCGAAGGCCCCGGACAGGCCGGCCGCTGTCGTGCGCCGCCGGCGGAAACCAGCCTCACGGGGGATGGCACGCGACAGCTAACGGCGCTTCGGGGGGAGCCTGACACCGTCGTCGGCACGGATCACGAGGCCGCTCAGTTCGAGCAGCGACAGCCGCCGCAGCACGGTCCGCACGTCGAGCCCGGCAACCGCCGCCAGCTTCTCCGGAGTGGACGATCCGCGCCGGGGCACGGCCTCCAGGACGAGCGCCGCCTCCTCGTCCAGCGAGTCGCGCCGATGTTCCGGTCCGCGCGGCCACTCCGCCAGGTACTCGCCGATCCGCCCCACCTCCTCGAGCACGTCGTCGGCGGACGTGACCAGCCGGGCGTACGGGTTCCCGCGCAGCACGGCGTGGCAGCCCACCGACATCGCCGAGGTGACCGGCCCCGGCACCACCATGGCCGGTCGTCCCAGTGACAGCACCCGGCTCATCGTCTGAGTCGCGCCGCTGCGCGCGGCCGCCTCGACCATGACGGCGCCGGCGGTGGCGGCGGCGATCACCCGGTTCCGGATCAGGAAGCGGTGCCGCAGCGGTTCCGCGCCGATCGGCCACTCGCTGACAATCAGTCCCTGCTCGGCGATCCGCTCGAACATCGCCGCGTTCCCCGCCGGGTAGGGACGTTCCACGCCGCAGGCGAGGACAGCGACGGTACGGCCATCGGCCGCGATCGCCCCCCGATGAGCCGCCGCGTCGATGCCGAAGGCGCCGCCCGAGACCACCGTCCACCCCGCACCGGCCAGCGCGCTCGCCAGGTCGGTGGCCACATGCACGCCGTACTCGGTGGACGCCCGGGCACCGACGATCGCCACCGACCGGTCCAGCGTCTCGCCGAGCGGCCGCCCGCCGCGCACCCAGAAGCAGAGCGGCGGCCGCACGTCCCGGTTGACCTGTCCGGAAACGTTCAGCTCCAGCGTGGCCAGGTCGTCCACCCGGTGCGGCCACTCGGCGTCGCCCGGCACCACCACCCGGGCGCCGAGCTGTTCGCCCCGGCGCAGGGCGGTCTCGGCGAACCGCCGGGCGTCGGCGAGCGTGCTCCGCGCGGTCACCGAGGCACGCAGCCGCCGGTCCGCGGGCTCGGCCTCGATCAGCCGGTCCAGTGCCGGAGCCGCGCCGTACCGCTGGACAAGCGCCCAGACCGCCCGGTTGCCCGGCTCGGCCAGCCAGGTCAGCGCCACCCGCGCCACCCGGTCGTCGTACCCGCCCGCCGCGGCGGGACCTCCCGCGGCCGGGGAAGGAGAAGCACCGGACGTCCCGGATCGCTCAGCGGGTTCCGGCATCGACGCCTCCCGAAGGCTCCCGGCGGGTGGCCTCGCCCATCCGCAGCTGGTAGGCCTCGGCCACGTCGTCACCGCCTGGCCGCGCGCGGCCGTCCAGGTCGGCGATGGTCCAGGCGATCCGCAACGCCCGGTCGTACCCGCGGGCGGAGAGCGCGCCCCGGTCCAGGGCGGCCCGCAGCAGCTCCGTGTCCGCCGCCGGGAGCTGCCACGGCGGGCGACGCAGGGCCGGTCCCGGCACCTCGCCGTTGTGCTGCCATCCGTCGGCCGACCAGCGGTCCCGGGCGGCCACCCGGGCCCGCGCCACCCGGGCACCCACCTGGGCCGACGACTCGGCGGGCCGGGTGACGTCGGTCAGTTGCGCCGCGCGCAGCGGCAGCACGGTGACCCGGATGTCGATCCGGTCGAGCAGCGGGCCGGACAGTTTGCTCAGGTAACGGCGCCGCACCACCGGCGGGCAGACGCAGAACTGGTCGCCGGCCGCCGCCGCGCACGGGCACGGGTTCGCCGCCGCGATCAGCTGCACGCGGGCCGGGTACTCGGTGGTGCCCTGCGCCCGGGCCAGCACCACCCGGCCGCTCTCCAGCGGCTGGCGCAGCGCCTGCAGGGTGCCGCGGGTCATCTCCGGCACCTCGTCCAGGAACAGCACACCCCGGTGCGCCAGCGAGATCGCGCCCGGGCGGGCCAGGCCGGAGCCGCCACCGATGATCGCCGCCGTGCTGGCCGAGAAGTGCGGGGCCTGGAACGGGGGCCGGCGGATCAGGCCGCCGCCGGGCGGCAGCACGCCGGCGATCGACTGGAGCGACGTGACCTCCAGGGCCGCGCTGTCGTCCAGCTCCGGCAGGATCGACGGCAGGCGCTCGGCGAGCATCGTCTTGCCGGCGCCGGGCGGGCCGAGCAGGGCCAGGTGGTGCCCGCCGGCCGCGGCGATCTCCAACGCGTACCGCGCGGTCTCCAGACCTGCCACGTCGGCCAGGTCGGGCCAGGGGACCGGCGCGGCGGGGTGCGCCGGCGGCGGGTCCAGCAGGGGTACGTCGCCCTGCGCGAACCCGGTGAGCCGGCGCAACGAGTCGACGGCCCGGACGGTCACGCCGGGCACCACCGTCGCCTCGTGCGCGTTCTCCACCGGCACCACCACCCGGGTGACACCGGCTCGGACGGCCGCCGCGACCATCGGCAGCACCCCGCGCACCGGCCGGACCGTGCCGTCGAGACCGAGCTCGCCGATGAGCGCCACCCCCGCCAGCCGGGCCGGCGACAGTTCACCGGTGCCGGCCAGGAGTGCTGCCGCGATCGCGAGATCGAAGCCGCTGCCGTGCTTGGGCAGGGCGGCCGGCAGCAGGTTCACCGTGATCCGCCGGTTCGGCCACTGCCGGCCGGAGTTGACCACGGCGGCTCGTACCCGGTCGCGGGCCTCGTGCAGGGCGGCGTCCGGCAGGCCGGTCAGCACCAGGGCGGGCAGGCCGAAGGAGAGGTCGGCCTCCACCTCGACAAGGTGGCCGGTGACGCCGACGAGACCGGCGCAGAGCACGCGGGCGTAACTCATCAGAAGGCCGACCGGATGTGCACGAGACGGGTGGCGCCCCGGGGTTGCGGCAGGACCTCCACCACGTCGAAGCGGACCTCGCGAGGGCGTACCCCTGTCTCGGCCAGCCATCGCCGGGCCAGTTGCCGCAGCTTGCGCACCTTGCGCCGGCCGATCGCGGCGGCCGGCGGGCCGTACGTGCCGGTACGCCTCGTCTTCACCTCGCAGAACACCAGGTCGTCGCCGTCGCGCAGGATCAGGTCGACCTCGCCGTCCGCGCAGCGCCAGTTGCGGTCCAGCAGCACGAGGCCGCTCTCCTGGAGGTGCCGGGCGGCAAGCCGTTCGCCGTACGCCCCGACCGCTCGTCGCTGTGTCGTCATGAGGCGGCACGCTGGCACGGATCGCAGGCCGTCGCGCCGGACCCTGTGGACAGCGCGGATTTGTGGAAAACCGCCGGCACCCCTTCCGGTGTGATAAGCGCGCCCGGGATGGCGACCGGCCGGGAGGTCACCTACCGTGCGAGTTCGTGGAGCACCGTTATTCCGACGAGTCAGAGCCCGGTTGGTACACCGGGCGCCGTTATGCCACGGATCCGGAGACGTCGGGGTCGCACCCGGTCGCCGACAGCCCGTACGACTCGGGGGTCCGGCACCGCACCGGCGAGGTCTTCCGCCTGCCGGAGCAGCGTGAGCCGGTGATGCCCGAGCCGGAGGCGCGCACCGCGCACGAGGCGGTCCGCATCCCGATCCGGGGCCCGGAGTACCCACCGGTACGCCCGGCGGGAACCCCGCCCACGTCGGCCCCGCCCGCCTCGGCCTCGCCGTTCACCTCCGCGGCCACGCCCGCGGCGACGCCGTTCACCTCCGCGGCTACGCCGTTCGGCCCCGCGGCCACCCCGGCCACCCCGGCGGTTCCGGCGGCTCCCGACCCGGCCGACCCGATGGCGCCGCTCGGGGAGCCGACCACCATGGTTCCGGCGGTCGCTCCCGGCCGTCCGGCCGAGGGCGTCTACCGGACCCGCCGCCCGGTCACGTCGATCGTCCTGGCCGCCGTGGCGGGCGTCCTGCTCGTGCCGGCCCTGCGGCTGCTACTGAGCGTGACCTTCGCCGCAGACGCGACGGCCCGGGGCATTGTCCCGGCGGCGCTGCTCACGCTCGGCCTGGCGCTGACCGGCGTCGGGCTGTTCGCCGTCGGGGGCGGTGCGCCGAGCCGGGACGCCTGGCTGCGAGCGCCATTGGCGTACCTCCCCGCGGGCTTGATCCTTCTGATCGCCGCCGGTCTCGCGGTGGCCTGAGCGGGGTTGAGCGCGCCTGGGCGGGGTGGAGGGCGCCTGAGCGGGGTGGAGCGCGCCTGGGCGCGCCCCGGGAGAGGGGCCGGACCGGAGCCGCACCGCAAGCCGGACGAGGGGCGGCCGAGGGCGGACCGGCTGGCCGCGGCGCTTGGCGTATGCTTGACGACGGCGACCGCCTCGGCGGTCGACCTCGCGCGCCCTCCGCACGTGCCGTTCGCCGATTCACCCCGGTGATGGCCCGTCGCCGGCGACGGCCCTCCCTGGTCCCGGAATCCCGGGTCCAACTGTGGCCGCCGACCGGGCGCCAGGACGCTCACCGCCGGTGAGCGTGTCAACCAGGGAACCAGGGGAGTGACCCACCATGGCCGTCGTGACCATGCGCCAGCTGCTGGAAAGCGGTGTCCACTTCGGGCACCAGACCCGGCGCTGGAACCCGAAGATGAAGCGCTTCATCTTCACCGAGCGCAACGGTATCTACATCATCGACCTGCGCCAGACGCTCGACTACATCGAGAAGGCGTACGCGTACGTCCGCTCGACCGTCGCCGAGGGTGGCACCATCCTCTTCGTCGGCACCAAGAAGCAGGCTCAGGAGGCCATCGCCGAGCAGGCGACCCGGGTCGGCCAGCCGTACGTGAACCACCGCTGGCTCGGCGGCATGCTGACCAACTTCCAGACGGTGTACAAGCGCCTGCAGCGCATGAAGGAGCTGGAGGGTCTCGGCGACCTGACCGGCACCGCCGCGGGTTACACCAAGAAGGAAACCCTTCAGCTGTTCCGTGAGAAGACCAAGCTCACCAAGACCCTCGGTGGTCTGCGTGACATGACCAAGACGCCGTCGGCGATCTGGGTCGTGGACACGAAGAAGGAGCACATCGCGGTCGACGAGGCCCGCAAGCTGGGCATCCCGGTCATCGCGGTGCTGGACACCAACTGTGACCCGGACGAGGTCGACTTCCCGATCCCGGGCAACGACGACGCCATCCGGTCCGCCGAGCTGCTGACCAAGGTCATCGCCGCCGCCGTGGCCGACGGCCTGATCGCCCGGTCCGGCCGGGGCCGTGGCAACGCCGACGAGAAGCCCGAGCCGGGCACCGTCGCCGCCGGCGAGCCGCTCCCCGAGTGGGAGCGCGACCTCTACGAGGGCGCCGAGAAGAAGGCCGTCGAGGCTCCCGCCGCCGAGGCTGCCGCCGTCGACGCGCCGGCCGTCGACGCGCCGGCCGCCGAGGCTCCGGCTGCTGACGCCCCCGCCGCCGAGGCTCCGGCCGAGGAGAAGAAGCCCGAGACGGTCGCGGCCGTTCCCGCCGAGTAATTCGGCGAAGTCCCAGGTGCGTTTCGGCCGCCGCTGCTCCGCGCGGCGGCGGCCGAGTCCCGAACTGACATCGAGAGAAGAGTCATGGCTAACTTCACCGCCGCGGACGTCAAGAAGCTCCGCGACCTCACCGGTGCCGGCATGATGGACTGCAAGAAGGCGCTCGACGAGGCCGAGGGCGACTTCGACAAGGCCGTCGAGTTCCTGCGCATCAAGGGCGCCAAGGACGTCGGCAAGCGTGCCGGCCGCACCGCCGCCAACGGCATCGTCGCGCACTCCGGCAAGGCTCTGCTCGAGCTGAACTGTGAGACCGACTTCGTCGCCAAGACCCCGGACTTCGTCGCTCTCGGCGACCGTCTGGTGAAGCTCGGCGAGGCGAACAAGGCGGCCGACGCCGCCGCGCTGCTCGCCGCGACCCTGGAGGACGGCAAGACCGTCGCCGACACCGTCCAGGAGTACTCCGCCAAGATCGGCGAGAAGATCGTCGTGAACCGCTTCACGATCCTCGACGGCAACGTCGCGGTCTACCTGCACCGCAAGGCGCAGGACCTCCCGCCGCAGGTCGGCGTGCTGGTGGAGTACACCGGCAAGACCGACGAGGCCGGTGACGCGGACGCCCGTGGCGTCGGCATGCAGATCGCCGCCATGCGGCCGAAGTTCCTCTCCCGCGAGGAGGTCCCGGCCGAGACGGTCGAGACCGAGCGTCGCGTGGCCGAGCAGACCGCTCGCGAGGAGGGCAAGCCGGAGCAGGCCCTGCCGAAGATCATCGAAGGCCGGGTGAACTCCTTCTTCAAGGACTTCGTCCTGCTCGAGCAGGCGTCGGTCGTCGACAACAAGAAGACCGTCAAGAAGATCCTCGACGAGGCGGGCATCCAGGTCACCCGGTTCGTCCGGTACGAGGTCGGCCAGGAGTAAGGCACCACAGCAATGGCACGGGAGGTCGGGTACGCGATAACGCGACCGGCCTCCCCGTCGCATAAGGTCTCCTGCAGAAACTGAAGGGAAAGGCGGGTCTCATGACATTGGTGACCGAGCAGTCCGCCACGGTCGACGAGAACCCGCCGGCCATGCGGCCACGGCGGGTCGTCCTCAAGCTCTCCGGCGAGGTGTTCGGCGGTGGCGCGGTCGGCGTCGACCCCGACGTCGTGCAGTCGCTGGCGCGGCAGATCGCGACGGTGAACCGGCGCGGCATCCAGGTGGCCGTGGTGGTCGGTGGTGGCAACTTCTTCCGCGGCGCCGAGCTGCAGAAGCGGGGCATGGACCGGAACCGGGCCGACTACATGGGCATGCTGGGCACGGTGATGAACTGCCTGGCGCTCCAGGACTTCCTGGAGAAGGAGGGCATCGAGACGCGGGTGCAGACCGCGATCACGATGGCCCAGGTCGCCGAGCCGTACATTCCGCTGCGTGCCATCCGGCACCTCGAGAAGGGCCGCGTCGTGATCTTCGGCGCCGGCGCCGGCATGCCGTACTTCTCCACCGACACGGTCACCGCGCAGCGTGCGCTGGAGATCCACGCCGACATGGTGCTGATGAGCAAGAACGGCGTGGACGGCGTCTACACCGCCGACCCGCGCATCGACCCCACCGCCCAGAAGCTCGAGAACATCACGTTCCAGGAGCTGCTGCAGCGGGGTCTGCGGGTCGCCGACCAGGCGGCCTTCAGCCTCTGCGAGGAGAACAAGCTGCCGATGCTGGTCTTCGGCGCGGAGGGCGACGACACGATCGTGCGCGCGTGCGCGGGCGAGCGGATCGGCACCCTCATCACCGCGTGAGCGTGTGCCCACGTCCCCACATCCCGCACCACCGAAGACAGCGAGGAGGCGAGAAGAGCCGGTGATCGAGGAAATCCTCTTCGAGGCCGAGGAGAAGATGGACAGCGCGGTCGAGCACGCCAAGGAGGAGTTCGCCGCGATCCGGACCGGCCGGGCGACCCCGGCGATGTTCTCCAAGATCGTGGTCGACTACTACGGCGCGCCCACGCCGGTCACCCAGATGGCGTCGGTCGGTGTGCCGGAGCCGCGCATGGTGATCGTCAAGCCGTACGACGCGTCCCAGCTGGGCCCGATCGAGCGGGCCATCCGCGACTCCGACCTCGGTGTCAACCCCAACAACGAGGGCACCCAGCTGCGCATCCACCTCCCGCAGATGACGGAGGAGCGGCGCCGCGAGATGATCAAGGTGGCCCGCGGGAAGGCCGAGGACGGCCGGGTCTCGATCCGCAACGTCCGCCGCAAGGCCAAGGACCAGCTGGACAAGCTGGTCAAGGACGGCGACACCGGCGAGGACGAGGGCCGTCGCGCGGAGAAGGAGCTGGACGACCTGACGCACAAGTACGTCGGGGTTGTCGACGAGCTCCTCAAGCACAAGGAAGCCGAACTTCTCGAGGTCTGACTTCCAGCCGTACGTCTGCCCGGTCTTGTGCCTTTGTGCTGAGGCCGGGCTTTCGTATGTACCGAACAAACCACCGATCCGGGGGCCCGAACCGGCCCACCTCGACCACTGTTAAGGCTGTTGCTGTGCAGTAGGCTCGGGTCCGACTCCTGTCCGGGGGGAGAACAACAGGCGACGGCACGTAGGGGATGGCTTTGATCTTGCGCAAGATGACGGCGCGGTCCACGAGGTCGTTCGAGCACTGATGTCCTACCTCGATCCCCGGGCCGGCCGAGCTCCCGGCGGCGACGCGAACTCGTCGGCGCCGCCCCCCTACGACCCGCCGAACGGGCCGGACAACCCGTATGCGGACTTCCGCACCCCGCAGGCGCCACAGTCCTGGCCGCCGCAGCAGAGCGCCCCCGCCTGGCAGGCACAGCAGCAGCAGAACGGCTGGCAGGCGCAGCAGCAGAACGGCCCGCCCTGGCCGGACGATCCCGCCTGGCAGCAGCAGAGCGATCCCGCCTGGCAGCAACAGAGCAATCCCGCCTGGCAGCAGCCGAGCGATCCGGCCGGGGACCAGCAGAACGACCCGCCGGCCGACCCGGCCGAGGATCCCGCGGTGCTCGACCTGCCCACCACCGACCAGCCCATCGTGATGAAGGGCACCAAGGGCCGCCGCCGCGCGGGCCGCGGTCAGAAGTCGGGCGGCGGGCGTGCCGGGCGCAACCTGCCGGCGGCCATCGGGGTCGGTCTCGGCCTGGGTGTGGTGGTCCTCGCCTCGCTGCTGATCGAGCGGCGCGCCCTGCTGGCGGTGCTCGTCGTCGCGTCCGGCATCGGCGTCTGGGAGATGTCCAAGGCGCTGGCCGGTTCGGGTGCCAAGGTTCCGCTGGTCCCGCTTGTCGCCGGGTCGGCGCTGATGACCGGCCTGGCGTGGTACGGCGGAGCCGACGCCCTGCTCGTCGGCCTGCTCGTGACGATCGGCGCGTCCGTGCTGTGGAGTCTCGCCGACGGCGTCGCCGCGGTCCGCCGTGACTTCACCGCGACTGTGCTGACCACGGTGTACGTACCGTTCCTGCTGAGTTTCGCGGCGATGCTCGTCTTCCCGGAGGACGGCGCCCTGATGGTGATCTGCACCCTGGTCGCCGTGGTGCTCTCCGACACAGGCGGCTATGCGGCCGGCGTGTTCCTCGGCAAGCACCCGATGGCGCCACGGATCAGTCCGAAGAAGTCCTGGGAGGGCTTCGCCGGCTCGGTGACGGCCGCCGCGATCGGCAGCAGCGCGCTGCTGTTCTTCCTGCTCGAGGTGCCGGTCTACTGGGGCCTGCTGTTCGGCGCGGTGATGGCGGTGGTGGCGGTGCTCGGCGACCTGGCCGAGTCGATGCTCAAGCGCGACCTGGGGATCAAGGACATGAGCAACCTGCTGCCCGGGCACGGCGGCCTGATGGACCGGCTGGACTCGATCCTGTTCGCGGTCCCCACGGCGTACCTGCTGTTCGCGATCATCATGCCGAGCTAGCTATGGGTGACCTACTTCGTGAGCGTGGGAGACTGGATACGCCATGACGATTCTTCCGGTCATCCCGATCAGCCCAGACCAGCCCGACGCGGTGAGCACCCGGCGTCGCCCCAGCATGCCGCCGAAGCACCTCGCGGACATGGATCTTGCCGCCCGCGCCAGCGCCGTCGCGAGCCTCGGTGAGCCCGCCTTCCGCGCCAAGCAGCTCTCCACCCACTACTTCGGCCGCCTGGTGCGTGACTCCTCGGCGATGACCGACCTGCCGGCGAAGAGCCGTGAGCGGCTCACCGCCGAGCTCTTCCCGCAACTGCTGACCCCGTTGCGGGAGCAGGCCTGCGACGACGGCGCGACCCGCAAGACGCTCTGGCGCCTGCACGACGGCGCCCTGGTGGAGAGCGTTCTGATGGGTTACCCCGACCGGGTGACGGCCTGTGTCTCCAGCCAGGCCGGCTGCGGTATGGCGTGCCCGTTCTGCGCGACCGGCCAGCAGGGCCTGACGCGCAACCTGTCGGTGGCCGAGATCGTCGACCAGGTGGTCTACCTCGCCGGTGTCGCCGCGTCCGGTGCGGTCACCGGTTCGCCGCCCCGGCTGTCCCGCGTGGTGTTCATGGGGATGGGCGAGCCGCTCGCCAACTACCCCCGGGTGATCGAGGCGGTGCGCCGGCTCACCTCACCCGCGCCGGAGGGCCTGGGCCTGTCACAACGGCACATCACGGTGTCCACGGTGGGATTGGTGCCGGCAATGCGCCGGTTGATCGCCGAACAGCTCTCGGTGACTCTTGCGCTGTCCCTGCATGCCCCCGATGATGATCTGCGCGATGAGCTTGTGCCCGTCAACCAGCGTTGGAAGGTGGCCGAGGTGCTCGATGCCGCGTTTGATTACGCGGCTCAGACCGGCCGTCGGGTCTCCATCGAATACGCCCTGATCAGGGATGTAAACGATCAGCCCTGGCGTGCCGACATGCTCGGCCGTCTTCTGAGCGGCAAGCTGGCCCATGTGAATCTCATCCCGCTGAACCCGACGCCGGGCAGCAAGTGGGATGCCAGCCCCAAACCGGTCGAGCGCGAGTTCGTCCGCCGGCTGCGGGAGGCCGGTGTCTCGACGACGGTCCGCGACACCCGGGGGCAGGAGATCGACGGCGCATGCGGCCAGCTGGCCGCGGGCGAGCTGACGCAAGCGAGCGCAGGGGGCGCCGCAGCCGAGGCGGAGGTGGCACAGTGACTGGGCGCAGGTCCCAGCAGACGGAGTGGGAGACGTTGTGACGAGTCAGGGGCAGCGTTTCCGGCGGCGTGCGTTACGGCGTGGCTACAAGGTCGACGAGGTCGACGCGTTCCTGGACCGGGTGGAGGCGACCCTGGCCGGTGAGCAGGTGGGCCCGCCGGTCGGTGCGCAGGAGGTGCACGACGTCGTCTTCCGGGTGCGCTTCGGCGGCTACGACGAGTGGCAGGTCGACCTGCACCTGGACCGCGTGGAGCGCCAGCTCGCCGAGTTCGAGGAGCGCGGTGGCCGGCCGGCCCCCGACCCGCTGCGCGACTCGATGCGTGGCGGCCTCTCAGCGGTCCCCCAGGCTCCGCAGGGCCCGCCGCCGGGGATGATGGGTGCCCCGCAGGGCATGGGCGGCCCCCAGGGCATGGGCGCTCCGCAGGGCATGGGCGGTCCGCAGGGCATGGCTCAGCTGCCGCCGGGAGGCGGGATGCCGGACCGTGGCATGCCGGGTCAGGGAATGCCGGACCGTGGCATGCCCGACCGCGGGATGCCCGACCGTGGCATGCCGGATCGCGGGATGCCGGATCGCGGGATGCCGGGTCAGGGCATGCCGGGCCAGGGGATGCCCGATCGTGGCATGCCGGGTCAGGGGATGCCGGACCGTGGCATGCCGCCGGGCCAGGGCATGCCCGGTGGTGGCCCGGGGATGAACCCGGCCGCGGCCCGGATGGCGCCGCCGACCGAGCGCCTGCCCGCTCCGGTGCGTGACGACCGGATGATGCCGCCCCAGATGCCCCCGCAGATGCCGCAGCGTCAGCAGCAGATGCCCCAGCCCGACCCGTACGGGCGTTACGACGAGCCCGGTTACGGCCAGCAGCAGCCCCCGCAGCGTCCCGGCCCGCCCCCCGGTTACGACCAGGGTGGCTACGACCAGCCGCGGTACGACCAGGGCGGCGGTTACGACCAGGGTGGTTACGACCAGGCTGGCGGCTACGACGGTTTCGAGCCGGGCCGGCACGGCAAGGCCGACATGACCGCCGAGATCCGGATGCCCGACCGCGACCCGCGTGGTGGCTACGGCGGCCAGGGGATGCCCGGCCAGGGGATGCCGTCCGCGATGCCCGGTTCGCCGATGCCCGGTGCGCCGATGAGTGGCGCTCCCGGTGGCTACGGCCCGCCGCCGCAGCAGTTCGGCCCGCCGATGGGTGAGCCCGGTGGCGAGCTGCACCGGGTGGACCAGCTGCGCCGCACGTTCCAGCCGCGGCGATTCGGCAGCGGTTACGACCCGATGCAGGTGGACCGGCTGTTCGAGGGCATCCTGCAGGCGATGACCGGTCGCGGCCCGATGCCGGTGAACGAGAACGACCTCGACATGCTGCAGTTCGGCCTGGTGCCGAACGGCTACTTCGAGGCCGAGGTCGACGCCGCGCTGCGCGAGGTGAAGGACATCCTGCTGCGCCGGCGCTGACGGACCGACGAGAAGAGACCGACGGAAAGAGGGGGCCGAGGCCCCCTCTTCTGTCGTCCGACGACTTGTCGAGCGGGGACCTACTGGTCGTTGGGGCGCAGCCCGATCCGGCGCAGCACGGCGTCACCGATGATGACGGCGATCAGGCCGACAGCCAGCAGCACGAGCCACACCTTCTCGGTGTTGCCCTGCTGGTTGCCCCAGAAGAAGAGCAGCAGGATCACGGCCGAGACGATGGCACCGCGCTGGGCCCGCTTGCGGTTGCCCGGCTTGAGCTGATCCGGCGCGTAAACCTCTTCGTGGTGTTCCTCCGCAGCCACGGCGGCGTCCTCCTCTACCCGAGCCATAAGAAGGATCTCAGTCTGTCACGGGGTCGCTGGGCGGAACCCGGCAACCCGGCTGTACTTTCGATGCGGTCACCAACCCGCCGAGCGAAGGAGCGACAAGTGCGGATCACGGGCACCGGCCATGCGAGCATGCGGATCGACACGGCCGCGGGCAGCATTCTGTGCGATCCGTGGGTGAATCCGGCGTACTTCGCCTCGTGGTTCCCGTTCCCGGACAACTCCCAGCTCGACTGGGAGACCCTTGGCGACGTCGATTACCTGTACGTCTCTCACCTGCACCGGGACCACTTCGACGCCGAGCACCTCAAGCGCTTCATCAACAAGAAGGCGACGGTGCTGCTGCCGGAGTACCCGACCAGCCAGCTCGAGGACGAGCTGCGCGCGCTCGGCTTCAGCAGCTTCCTGCGGACGAAGTCCGATCAGGTGCACGAGCTGGACGGCGGGCTCAAGGTGATGATCCAGGCGCTGATCAGCCCGACCGACGGCCCGATCGGCGACTCGTCGCTCTGGGTGGAGTACGACGGCATCCGCGTGCTCAACCAGAACGACGCCCGCCCGTCCGACCTGAGCCGGTTCAACGAGCTGGGCCACGTGCACGCGCACATGCTGCAGTTCTCCGGCGCGATCTGGTACCCGATGGTCTACGAGCTGCCGGAGAACGCGAAGACCGCGTTCGGCAAGCAGAAGCGGGAGCGGCAGTTCGACCGCACCTGGCGTTACATCGACGACTTGAAGGCCGACTTCGTCTTCCCGATCGCCGGCCCGCCGTGCTTCCTCGACGACGAGCTGTGGCAGTTCAACGACATCCACGGTGACGAGGGCAACATCTTCCCCGACCAGTCGGTGTTCCTCACGGAGTACGCGAAGGTCGGCGGCACGAACGCGGTCGTCCAGCTGCCGGGCAGCGTCACCGAGCTGTCCGAGGGCGGCACGAAGCAGACCACGACGCACCCGATGCCGGTCGACGAGTTCTTCGCCAACAAGACCGCGCACCTCGAGGAGATGCGGGAGCGCAAGCGCCCGATCATCGAGGCGGAGAAGGCGTCCTGGCGGCACCCGGAGATCGACGTCCTGGGTGAGCTGAAGAAGCGGATCGAGCCGCTTCTCGAGGAGTCGATCTACCTGGCCAAGGGCGTCGGCGGCCCGGTCCGCTTCGACCTGGTCTCCTACGACGGCGACGAGATCGAGTCGATCGTCGTGGACTTCCCCGGCAAGCAGGTCCGGCCGTACGCGGACGAGAAGGTCCGCTACCGCTTCAAGACCCAGCGTGAGCTGATCGAGCACCTCATCTTCATCGACGAGGGTGACTGGGTGAACTCGCTGTTCCTCTCCTGCCGCTTCTCGGCGGCCCGGATCGGGCAGTACAACGAGTTCGTCTACGCGTTCTTCAAGTGCCTCTCCGAGGAGCGTCTGCAGTACGCCGAGGGCTGGTACGACGAGCACGAGAAGGCCGTCGACGCCGAGGACACCCAGTTCGGCGACTGGACGGTGCAGCGCCGCTGCCCGCACCTGAAGGCCGACCTGTCCCGGTTCGGCGTCGTCGAGGGCAACGTGCTCACCTGCCAGCTGCACGGCTGGAAGTTCGATCTGCCCAGTGGCCGATGCCTCACCAGCGTCGGCCACAAGATCCGGGCGTCGAAGACCTCCTGAAGCCCGCGCCCCTGAGGTCCCCGGAGGCAGGCCTCCGGAGGTGAGGTCTCAGGAGGCGAGATCGCGCAGGATGCGGCGGGCCACGTTGTGGCCCGCCGCGCCGATCACGCTGCCGGCCGGGTGGGTGCCGGCGGATCCGGCGTACAGCCCGTCGAGGCCGGTGGAATACGGCATCCGCCGGTCGAAGGCAACCGTGTTGTCGACGTGGTGGATGTGCCCGCCGGTGATCCCGAAGTGCTCCTCGATGCCGGCCGGGGTGAGCGGCATGACGTCCGCGACCAGGTCACTGGTCCCGGGCGCGTACCTGTCGCAGATCGCCAGCAGTCGTTCCACGTAACCCGGCAGCTCGGCGTCCCAGGACGAGCCGGCCGGCTGGAACGGCACCGACTGCACGAACAGCGCCGACGAATGGTGCCCGTCCGGGTCGCGCAGCGACTCGTCGACAGTGGTGTGCACGTACCACTCGATCGTGGGTTCCGCGGGCAGCCGCCCGGCCTGCACGTCCGCCCACATGCCGCGCAGCGCGGCCATCGGCGAGCCGGAGTGCGGCAGCAGGTGGATGGTGGCGCCGAACGGTGACGGCGCGCCCGCCGGCAGGCAGGAGAACTCCGGCAGGTCACGCAGCGCCATGTTGACCTTGAGCGTGGTGCCGGTCCGCCGGACGGCGGCCATCCGCTCGGTGAGCGCGGCGGGCAGGGCGCCGTCCGGGACGAGACCCATCAACGTGTACGGGTCACAGCTCCCGAGCACGACGCGAGCGGCCACGGACCGCCCGTCGGCGAGCACCACCCCGGTGGCCGCGCCGGCGTCAACGACGACCTCGCTGACCCGGGCGTCGGTGAACAGCCGTGCCCCGGCGGCCCGGGCAGCGTCGGCGAAGACCCGGGAGACGGTGCCCATCCCACCCTGGGCGATCATCCACGTCCCGTCGGCCCCGGGCAGCCGGCACATGTTGTGCACCAGGAAGTTGTGGCCGGTGCCGGGGTCGTCCGGTCCGGCGTTGAGGCCGGAGAGGCCGTCGGTCACCGCGTACATGCTGACCAGCAGCTCGCTGGCGAACCCGAACCGGGCCAGGTAGTCGGCCACCGAGCCGCGTACCAGATCGAGGAAGGTGCTCTGCAGTTGCGGCCGGATGTGCCGGTCGGCGATCTCCTCGACGCTCGCCGGCTCCTCGAGCCAGGCCGGGGCCAGGTCGGCGCGCAGCGCGCCGATCTCCACGGCGAGGGCCTCGTCGGCCGCCGCGTCCCGGGCCGAGAAGAACCGCTCCAGCTGGGCCCGGCTGTCCGCCCGGTCCCGGCCGAACAGCAGGTAGGGCGAACCGGCCGGCCCGGGCGTCGGCAGGAAGTAGTGCGGGTCCCGGCGCAGCACCGGGATCTCCAGGTCGAGGGTGCGCAGCAGCTCCGGCGGCATCAGGCCGAGCAGGTAGGACCCGGTGGACTGGCCCAGACCGGGAACCTTGGCGAACGGGTGTTCGGTGCGGGTCGCGCCGCCCAGCACGCCGGCGGCCTCGAGCACGACGACGTCGAGCCCGGCGCGGGCGAGCAGGATCGCGGAGACCAGGCCGTTGTGCCCGGCCCCGATGATCACCACGTCGGCGCGATCGGGAATGGAGGTCATGGCGTCCGAGGCTACCCCGCGAACAGGCCCGGCACCTTCGGCGCGTCGTCGGTCAGAAGCGGCTTCACGGTGTGCGTCACCGCGAAGCCGGTCAGCAGCACGACGTGGAACAGGTAGAGCCAGAGACCGACCGCGACCATCGCACCGATCTCGGTGAACCCGCCGAACGGGACGCCCAGGTCCAGCGGCAGCGAGCAGAAGAGCACCGCGCCGTGCAGAAAACCGGAGAGGTTCGCCGCGGTGAACGAGCCGATCAGGATGGTCGGCAGCCAGGACGGCCGGCCCGGTCCGACATAGCGGTACACCCAGATCACCACCGGGGTCAGCACCAGCCAGGTGGCCAGGAACGAGAGCACCACGCCGAGCACCGACCACCAGCCGCCCCGCAGCCACAGCGCGCTGGTGGTCGGCAGGGCCAGGAAGAGCGCGAGCAGCAGCGCCGGGGCGGCGGCCAGCAGCGGCAGCCAGAGCAGCCGGCCCCGCCAGCCGACCAGCGGCTCGCCGGGCCGGCGCAACGAGACGAAGGCCCGGCGCAGACCTTCGCCGTAGAGGGTGGCCGGCAGCAGGCTGGCGAGCGCCAGCAGCGGGGTCAGCGCCAGCCCTGCGTCGATCAGGGCGGCGAGCGCCTGCGGCGCCCCGATCCGGTCGGGCAGGGCCTCGATGGTGCGGCCGGTCAGTTCGCGTACGCGTTCCGCGCCGATCACCAGACCGGTGAGCCAGACCGCCAGAAGTGCGACAGGCACCACCGCGATCCCGGCGTAGAACGTGATCGCCGCCGCGTGCAGCGACACGTCACGCCCACGCAACGGCTGGAGAAGTGCCTTCAGGCTGACCCGCATGGGGGGCTCTTACCCCCTGCGGGAAGATGGGCCACATGCGTGACCTCGTTCTGCTCGGGTCCACGGGTTCCATCGGCACCCAGGCCATCGACATCGTCCGCCGCAACCCCGACCGATTCCGCGTGGTGGCCCTCGGCGCCGGTGGCGGCAACGTCGGGCTGCTCGCCGCCCAGGCGCTGGAGCTGAGCGTCGAGGTGGTCGGCGTGGCCCGCGCCTCGGCCGTGCAGGACCTCCAGCTCGCCTTCTACGCCGAGGCCCAGAAACGCGGGTACGCCACCGGCGACTTCAAGATCCCGAAGATCGTGGCCGGCCCGGACGCGATGACCGAGCTGGCCCGGGTCACCTGCGACGTCGTGCTCAACGGCGTGGTCGGCAGCCTGGGCCTGGCGCCCACCCTGGCCGCGCTGGAGGAGGGCCGCATCCTGGCGCTGGCGAACAAGGAGTCGCTCGTCGCCGGCGGCCCGCTGGTGCGCCGGATCGCCAAGGAGGGGCAGATCGTCCCGGTCGACTCGGAGCACTCGGCACTCGCCCAGTGCCTGCGCGGCGGCACCGCGGCCGAGGTGCGCCGGCTGGTGCTCACCGCGAGCGGGGGAGCGTTCCGCGGCCGGCGGCGTGCCGAGCTGACGAACGTCACGCCGGAGGAGGCGCTCAAGCACCCCACCTGGGACATGGGCCCGGTCGTCACGATCAACTCGGCCACCATGGTGAACAAGGCGCTCGAGGTGATCGAGGCGCACGAGCTGTTCGGCGTGCCGTACGACGACATCGAGGTGATGGTGCACCCGCAGTCGGTGCTGCACTCGATGGTCGAGTTCACCGACGGCTCCACCCTGGCCCAGGCCAGTCCGCCGGACATGCGGCTGCCGATCGCGCTGGCGCTGGCCTGGCCGGAGCGGGTGCCGGCGGCCGCCGCGGCGGTGGACTGGACGCAGGCGCACAACTGGGAGCTGCGCCCGCTCGACGAGGAGGCCTTCCCGGCGGTGCGGCTGGCCAAGGAGGCGGGCCGGGCCGGGCGCTGCCTGCCGGCGGTCTACAACGCCGCGAACGAGGAGTGTGTGGCCGCGTTCGTCTCCGGTCGGCTACCGTTTCTGGGCATCGTCGACACCCTGGAGCGGGTGCTCGCCGCAGCCCCGGATTTCGCAGAGCCGGGTACCGTCGATGACGTGCTTGCCGCCGAGGCATGGGCGCGTGCCCAGGCACAGCGGACCATCGCGAGCGCGGCTGATTTGGCTGAAGGAGCCTGATGCTTTTCTGGCTGGGTGCGGCGGCCTTCGCGCTGACCATCTTGATCTCGGTGAGCCTGCACGAGCTGGGCCACATGATCACTGGCAAGCGCTTCGGCATGAAGGTGACGCAGTACTTCGTCGGCTTCGGCCCGACCATCTTCTCGTTCAAGCGGGGCGAGACGGAGTACGGCCTGAAGGCCATCCCGCTCGGTGGCTTCTGCAAGATCGTCGGGATGACGCCGCAGGACGAGGACGTCCGCCCGGAGGACCAGCACCGCGCGATGTGGCGGTTCCCGGTCTGGAAGCGGACCGTGGTGATGTCCGCCGGTTCGATCACCCACTTCCTGCTGGCCCTGGTCGGCGCCTACTTCATGGCGCTCACCGTGGGCCTGCCGAACACGGACATCCCGCAGACCGCCGCCGCGCAGCGCGCCGCGCCCGCCGAGGTCTACGTGGGCGACTGCATCCGCACCTCGCTGACCGACACCAGCACCGAGTGCGTGCCGGGCGTCGGCGGGGCTCTCGAGGCACCGGCCAAGGCCGCCGGCCTGCGCACCGGTGACCGCATCACCAGCGTGGGCGGCACGCCGGTCGCCAACTACGGCGAGCTGACCGATGCGATCCGCCGCTCGGCGGCCGGTCCGACCGCGTTCGGCTACGAGCGGGACGGCCAGACCGGCACCGCCACGGTCAACCTGGTCACCGCCGAACGGCCACCGCTCGACGACCCGAACGGCGCGGTTTCCACTGTCGCGGTCGCCGGCGTGAGCTGGACCACCGACCAGCCGGCCGTCCTCACCTACAGTGCACTGGGTGCGATCCCCGCATCCGCCGACTTCAACTGGTACCTGGTGGAGAACTCGTTCCGGGCGATGGCCCGGATCCCGGAGAAGATCCCCGCGCTGTGGAACTCGATCACCGGCGACGAGCGCGACCCGGAGACCCCGATCAGTGTGATCGGAGCCAGCCGGATCGGCGGCGAGGCGATCGAGAGGGGCGTGCCCGAGGTCTTCTGGCAGGTCTTCATCTCGCTGAACATCTTCATCGGCATCTTCAACCTGCTACCGCTGCTCCCGCTGGACGGCGGCCACATCGCCATCGCGTGGTACGAACGGGTCCGCTCCTGGATCTACCAGCGGCTGCGCCGGCCCGATCCGGGGCGCGTCGACTACTACAAGCTGATGCCGCTCACCTACGCGGTCATTCTGATCGGTGGCGCGTTCACCCTCCTGACCGCGACCGCCGACATCATCAACCCCATTACGATCTTCAAGTGAGTGGAACTCGATGACTGCTGTCAGTTTGGGAATGCCGGCCGTACCTCCCCCGCCGCTCGCTCCGCGCCGCCACAGCCGCCAGATCAACGTCGGTGGGGTGCTGGTCGGTGGCGGTGCGCCGGTCAGTGTCCAGTCGATGACGACCACGCTCACCGCTGATGTCAACGCCACGCTGCAGCAGATCGCTGAGCTCACGGCGTCGGGTTGTCAGATCGTCCGGGTCGCCGTGCCGTCGCAGGACGATGTGGAGGCGCTGCCGGCGATCGCCAAGAAGTCGCAGATCCCGGTGATCGCCGACATTCACTTCCAGCCGAAGTACGTGTTCGCCGCGATCGACGCGGGCTGTGCCGCGGTGCGTGTCAACCCGGGCAACATCCGGCAGTTCGACGACAAGGTGAAGGAGATCGCCAAGGCGGCCTCCGGCGCGGGGGTGCCGATCCGGATCGGGGTGAACGCCGGGTCGCTGGACAAGCGGCTGCTGGAGAAGTACGGCAAGGCCACCGCCGAGGCGCTCGTGGAGTCGGCGCTGTGGGAGTGCTCACTGTTCGAGGAGCACGGTTTCCGCGACATCAAGATCTCGGTCAAGCACAACGACCCGGTCGTGATGATCCGGGCCTACCGGCAGCTCGCCGAGCAGTGCGACTACCCGTTGCACCTGGGCGTCACCGAGGCCGGTCCGGCTTTCCAGGGCACCATCAAGAGCGCTGTCGCGTTCGGCGCGCTGCTGGCCGAGGGCATCGGTGACACCATCCGGGTCTCGTTGTCGGCCCCGCCGGTCGAGGAGATCAAGGTCGGCCAGCAGATCCTCGAGTCCCTGGGTCTGCGGGAGCGTGGCCTGGAGATCGTGTCCTGCCCGTCCTGCGGTCGCGCCCAGGTCGACGTCTACACCCTGGCCGAGCAGGTCACCGCCGCCCTGGAGGGCTTCCCGGTCCCGCTCCGCGTCGCGGTCATGGGTTGCGTGGTGAACGGTCCGGGCGAGGCCCGGGAGGCCGACCTCGGTGTGGCCTCCGGCAACGGCAAGGGCCAGATCTTCGTCAAGGGCAAGGTCATCAAGACCGTCCCTGAATCGATCATCGTGGAAACGCTTGTCGAGGAAGCGCTCCGCCTCGCCGACGAGATGGGCGCCGAACTCCCCGACGAACTCCGCGACCTGCTGCCCGGCCCGACGGTCACCGTTCATTAAGGTTCGGCAACGGATTCACCGGCATCGCTGAAAGGGGTCCACCCGGACATCGACGAAGTCCTTACCATGCGGCTTCGACCACTTCCGGGAGGACCCCTCGATGCCGCACCGTTCGGCCTGGCGCGCACTCGCCGGCGCGGCCGCTGTCGCCGCCGCACTGGCCCTGACCACACCGGCCTCCGCGGCCGCCACGGCGCTTGACATCGCGCTGGCCGACACGACCGTCGGCGTCGGCTCCGAGACCCCGATCTTCCCGGTCCTGAGCGCCGGCACCGACGTCGTGCTCACCGGCGCCGGCGTCACCTACCGGCTCTCCGGTGACCTGGCCGGCGTCACGCTTGCCAACCCTGAGTTCGGGGACTGCACGAGTGTTTCACCGGCCGAGCTGACCTGCGCCACGCCGTTCGAGCTGGAGGTCGGCCCGGACGGCTCGACCGGTCTGCTGGACGCGGTCCTCAAGGCCGGCAGCGGTGCGATCGCCGGTGCGACAGGCAAACTGACCGCCACCTTCACCGCGGACGGCGCCGCCCCCGTCACGGCCGAGGCCGCCGTCCGGGTGGCGCGCAGTGTCGACCTGGCCGCCGGCGCGTCCCGCGAGATCCGGGTGGCGCCGGGCCGGGCGTTCGACGCCACGCTCCAGGTCACCAACACCAGCGCCGAGGTGGTGCACGGCGCGGGGCTGTACTTCTACACCGACTACGCGTTCCAGACGACCCAGCGCTACCAGAACTGCGTCTACCGCGGCGCGGACCGGGTCTCCGGCTGCCTCTTCGAGCAGGATCTGGAGCCGGGGGCGACCTATCGGCTCGTCATGCCGTACCGGCTGCGCGCGGACACCGCCGCGCCCAGCACGTCCGCCGGCGAGTTCCAGTGGGTCACCGGCGACGACTGGACCGGCGACGACTTCGCGGACGCCGCGCGGACCCGGGCCGGCACCGGCGCGACCCTGCGGCTGGAGCCGGTGGCCGACACCCGGCGCGCACCGCAGACCGATCCGGACACCGACAACAACTGGCAGTCGGTCACCGTGACCGCGACCGGCAAGCAGGGCACCGACATCGCCGCGGTGGGCGCCCGGGCCACCGGCACGGCGGGGGCGGTGGTGACCGCTGCGGTCGGCCTGCGCAACAACGGCCCGGCGACGGTGGACAGCAGCCGGGTGGGTGAGCCCGCCGGCGTGGCGGTCGTCACGATCCCGGCCGGCACCTCGGTCGCCACCGTGCCGGACGGCTGCCACCTCGCCGAGAACGACAGCGAGCAGACCGATCCGGACGCGGTCCAGTACGCCTGCTACACCGGTTTCGTCTTCCCCGCCAAGAGCAGTGTGACCTGGAAGTTCGGTCTGCGGATCGACCGGATGCAGGTGAACGCGACGGGTGCTGTCGAGGCGAACCCGGCCTGCGAGTGCTCCCGCTTCAACCGGGACATCGACAAGTCCAACGACAAGGCGAAGCTCATCATCAACCCGAAGGCCGCGGAGGCCCCCGGTGGCGGGTCTCCCGCGCCCTCGTCTCCTGCGCCGGAGTCGCCCGCGCCCGATGACGACGAGGAGCCGGGCACCGGGACGCCCGGCGGCGGCACGGGTGGTGGCGAGCCGGGCCTGCCGATCACCGGGCCGCAGGGCGCCACGGTCGCCGTGACCGGCCTGCTGCTGGTGGCGGCCGGTGCGGCCGGGTTCCTGGTCGCTCGCAAGCGGCGTACCCGCTTCGAGGCCTGACGTCTTTCTGCCGGAGGTGGGCGGCAAGCCCGCTTCCGGCAGGCTCAGGTAGGGCGCGCGATGAGCCGCGAGCCGCGAGCCGCGAGCCGCGAGCGCGGCCCGGCTCAGAACAGCACGGTCGCGAACGAACCCGCCGACACGAACCCGCAGCGCGCGTAGACCTGCCGCGCCGCCGTGTTGTAGTCGTTCACGTAGAGGCTCACGGTCGGTGCCACCCGCCGCAGCGAGTCCGCCACCACGGCCGCCATCGCGCCGGTGGCGAGGCCGCGACCCCGGTAGTCCGGGTGGACCCACACGCCCTGCACCTGCGTGGTGCGCCGCGTGATGATCGCCAGTTCGGCCTTGAAGATCACCTGGTCGCCGTCGAACCGCGCGTACGCCCGCTTGCCCTTCACCAGTTCGGCGATCCGCCGCCGGTAACCGCGCCCGCCGTCGTCCAGCAGCGGCGAGACCCCGACCTCCTCGGTGTACATCGCCACCGCGGCAGGGAAGAGCTGATCCACCTCGTGCGGCCGGACCAGGCGGACCTCCGGGTCGAGCCGGACCGCCGGGTCACGGTCGGTGACCAGCAGTGGCTGGTTGGGCCGGATGTCGCGGGCCGGACCCCAGTGCCCGCCGAGCCGGTTCCACAGGTCGAGCACCGCCTCCGAGCGGCCGATGATCGACGAACAGATCCGGGCCTCGGCACCGAGCAGGTCGGCGAAGGCCGCGACGGCCGAGGGCGTCGCGCCGACCGGCACCAGGTGGGCTCCGGACCAGATGATCGATTCGACGTGGCGCGCGGGTTCGTACCCGTAGATGCGTCCGTCCGAGCGCCACCAGTTCAGTCCGTGCGCGGCCACCCGCTCGGCGATCTGGGCGCCCGCGTAGGGGTCGGCGTCCAGAATTCGCTGGACCGCCGGGCGCTCGGGCTCGCCGAGCTGCCGAATGGGCACCGTCAACACAGGTACCAGATTGCCAGATACCGCCGGGCCGACACGTACCGCGACCCATGGAACCAGAAAAGCTTGCCGCCGACACGTTGCCGATATATCGTCTAACTATCGACGACAGAACGGAGAAGATCATGCGGCACATGAGTCACGGAGCGCACGGACACGGTCATGGCTGGGCGACCGAGGGCCGCCGGCGCGGTTTCGGATTCCCGTCCGGCTTCCCCTTCGGCGGCGGTGGCCCCGGTGGTCCCGGCTTCGTCCCGCCCGACTTCGGTGGCCCCCGGCCCCGGCGCGGCGGTCGCGGCGCCCGGCAGAACGTGCGGCCCGCGATCCTGGCGCTCCTGGTCGAGCGGCCGATGCACGGCTACGAGATGATCCAGGAGCTCGACACCCGCACCAACGGCATCTGGCGGCCCAGCCCCGGTTCGGTCTACCCCACGCTTCAGCTGCTGGAGGACGAGGGCTTGATCGAGGTCACGGCGGAGGGCGGCCGCAAGAGCTACCAGCTCACCGCCGACGGCCGGCCCGAGGCCGAGGCCGCCGCGCAGAACCCGCCCTGGGCGCAGTTCGGGGCCGACACGATGTCCCAGGTGCAGGACTTCCGCGATGCGGCCGTCGGCATCATGGGCGCACTCAAGCAGGTCGGCTTCAGCGGCACGCCGGAGCAGCGCGACAAGGCGCTCGAGGTGCTCAACGAGACCAAGCGCAAGCTCTACGCGATCCTCGCGGAGGACCCCGAGTAGAAGCCGGTGGGAAAGCGCGTCCAGGCTGCCTGGGCGCGCTTCTCGCATGCGGTACGGCCCACGCCGTCCCCGACCGCAACCAGGCCGTCCCCTGGCGCGCGGGTGCTGACGGCCGCGGCGCGGCGCACGCCGCCGCCGGCCCCGGTGCGGCGAGGGCTCAGAACGCCTCGTAGTGGTTCACGAGCGGGAACGGCGAAACCCGCGAGCCGGGCGGACCGGCGGCCTAGGCTCGGTCACGACAGAGCCCGTGGGATGAGGTGCTGGATGAGCCATCCGTCCGACGCCGTCGTGATCGGCCTGCTGGAGGCTGCCCCGGACGCCATCATCGGTGTCGACCGGAGCGGCCTCATCGCCGTGGTCAACGCGCAGACCGTCCGGATGTTCGGTTACGACCGACCGGAGTTGATCGGGCAGCCGATCGAGTTGCTCATCCCGGAACGGTTCCGGCCCCGGCACCCCGGTTTCCGTCGCGGATATCTCGGCGACCCGCGCCCGCGGCCGATGGGCGCCGGGGTCGCGCTCGCCGCTCTGCGCAAGGACGGCACCGAGTTCCCGGCCGAGATCAGTCTCTCCGCGCTGGAGAACGAGGAGATGGTGGTCGCGGCGGTCCGCGACGTCAGCGACCGGGTGCGGCGGGAGGCCAAGTTCCAGGGTCTGTTGGAGGCCGCGCCGGACGCGATCGTCGGTGTCGCCTGCAGCGGCCGGATCACCCTGGTGAACGCGCAGGCCGAACGTCTTTTCGGGTACCCCCGCAGTGAGCTCCTCGGTCTGCCGATCGAGGTGCTGGTGCCGGAGTCGTTCCGGCACCGGCACCCGGACAAGCGGGACCGCTACTTCGCCGACCCGCGGCCCCGGCCGATGGGTTCCGGCAAGCCGCTCGCCGCTCTGCGCAAGGACGGCACCGAGTTCCCGGCCGAGATCAGTCTTTCCGCGCTGGAGACCGAGGACGGCGTGATCGTCTCCGCGTCGATCCGGGACGTCTCCGAGCGGATCGAGGCGCAGGCCGAACGGCAGCGGCTGGAGGCCGAACGGGAACGCCTCGCCGCCGCCGCCGAACGGGAGCGGCTGGAAGCGCAGCTGCACCAGGCGCAGCGGCTGGAAAGCCTGGGTCAGCTGGCCGGCGGAGTGGCGCACGACTTCAACAACCTGCTCGCCGTGATGCTGAACTACGGCGGGTTCGTCGCCGAGCAGATCCAGGACGCCGCCGCCGCCGACCCGGACGGCGAGTGGCCGCAGGCCGCCCGGGACCTGCAGCAGGTGCTGCGGGCCGGGCAGCGGGCCACCGAGCTGACGCATCAACTGCTGGCGTTCGGCCGGCGCGAGGTGGTCCGGCCGCAGGTGCTCGACCTCAACGTGGTGATCCGGGAGGTGGAGCAGTTGCTGCTGCGTACCCTCGGCGAGCACATCCAGTTGCACGCCGAGCTGGAGCCGCGGCTCTGGCCGGTCCTCGCCGACCCCGGCCAGATCGAGCAGGTGCTCGTCAACCTGGCCGTCAACGCCCGGGACGCGATGCCCGGCGGCGGCACCCTCACCGTGCACACCGGGAACCAGACCGTCACCGAGGACTGCGGCGACCTGGGGATGCGCCCGCCGGTGCCGCCGGGGAGGTACGTCCGGCTCCGGGTGGGCGACACCGGCACCGGGATCCCGCCGGCGATCCTGGAGCGGGTCTTCGAGCCGTTCTTCACCACGAAGGGCCCGGGCAAGGGGACCGGGCTCGGGCTCGCCACCGTCTACGGCATCGTCACGCAGGCCGGCGGTTCGGCGGCCCTGCACTCCGCCGAGGGCGCCGGCACGGTGTTCACCGCGTTGCTGCCGGCGACCGACCAGCAGCCGGCCGTCCCGGCACCGGCCGCGGCACCCCAGCAGCTCCAACGCGGCGGAGAGACGATCCTGGTGGTGGAGGACGAGGCGGCCCTGCGCGCGGTCACCGAGCGGATCCTGGCCCGCAACGGGTACCAGGTGCTCACCGCGGCCAGCGGCCCCGAGGCGTTGAAGATCGCCGAGGACCCGGCCCGGCACGTCGATCTCCTGCTGACCGACGTGATCATGCCGCACATGCACGGTCAGGAGCTCGCCGAGCAGATCCGACACATCCGGCCGGACCTGCCGGTGGTCTACGTCTCCGGGTACGCCCAGCCGCTGATCGCCGCCAAGGGCACCCTGGACGAGAACACCATCCTGATCACGAAACCGTTCACGCAGCCGGAACTCCTGGCCCGCCTGCGGGAGGCGCTGGACAGAGCCTGACCGGCCGCTGTGCGCACGGCCGCGCACGGCGGCCGTTTCTCAGACCGGGCGGGCCAACGCCGAGATCAGGCCGGCCAGGGCCAGCGGGTCACCCTTGGTGAGCTCCGGCGTCGGCATCAGGGCGATCACCGGAACGGTCACCCCGGCGCGGGCGTAGGCCTCGACCTTCGACCGGCACGCCTCCGGCGAGCCGTGCACGATCAGCTCGTCCACCAGGGAGTCCGGGATGGCGGCGAGGGCGCCCTTGCGGTCACCGGCATCCCAGGCCTGCCACATCGGGGCGAGCACCTGCGAACGGCCGAGCCAGCGGTGGAAGGCGGCGTACGCCGGCACGGTGAGGTACGACGTGATCATGCGACGGCCGACCGCGCGGGCGTAGCCGGCGTCGTCGGTCGGGATCACGAAGATCCGGGCGGCGACCTCGAAGCCGGGGCCGGCCTCCTTGGTCTCGGCGAGTGCGGTGGCCACGTCGGCGGCCGACAGCCAGTTGAGGATCACGCCGTCGGCCTCGGCCGCGGCCAGCCGGAGCATCCGCGGTCGCAGTGCGGCCAGCATGACCTGCGGCGGGACGGCCGGCGGCCGCTCCAGGCGGAACCGCCGGACGGTGAACGTCGGGTACTGCTCGTCGACCGTCTCGCCGGCGAGCGCCGATTTCAGGAAGCGGAGCACGTCCCGGCTGCGGGCGAAAGGCTCGGTGAAGTCCTGTGCGTTCCAATCGCCCACGACGACCGGTGACGAGGCGCCGATGCCGAGCTGGAACCGGCCGGGCGCGGCCTCGGCGAGCGCGGCCGCGGTCATCGCGAGCAGGCCGGGCCCGCGGGTGAAGACCGGGGCGATCGCGGTGCCCAGGCGCAGCCGCGGTTCCCAGGCGGCGGCGAGGGTGAGCGGCGTGAAGCCGTCCGTGCCGTTCACCTCGGCGGACCAGACGTCGGTGAACCCGGCGTCGGCAAGGGCCGCATAGGTAGCGGCGTGATCGGCGAGCGGTACGCCCCCCAGTGGCACGGTCATGCCCCATCGCATCGACATGCCGTTGATCCTGCCGGTCGATGTGTCGTGATGTCCACCACGGATCCGGTGACCTGCCCGCGGAGCTGGACGTGCGGGTGGCGTCCGCGGCCCTCTTCGGTGTCGGCCTCGTCGTCGCGGTGGACTGGCTGGTGTTCCAGCCCGACCGCGACGACGCCGACGTCGAGGAGTCGTTGCCGGCGGTCGTCCGCCGGGTCGCCTGAGACTACCTAGGAGTTCTTCCAGGCCGCCGCGAACGAGGTCCGCTGGCGGGTCCGCATCAGCGAGTTCTGGTAGACGCGGGCGCCGGCCACCAGCAGCAGCGCCGCGGTGAGAGCCAGGATCAGCAGGGACACCACCGGCTCCCAGCCCGCCGCGTCACCGTTGAAGAGCCGGATCGGCATGGCGATCGGCGACGAGAACGGCACGTACGACAGGATTCGCTGCGCCTCCGCGTTGTCCTGCAGGAAGAGCACCGCGAAGAAGGGGATCAGGACCGCCATCTGCACAGGCGTGGACGTACTCGTGATCTCCTCCTGCCGGGAGGCCAGCGCACCCACCCCGGCCCAGAGCGTCGCCAGCATCAGGAAGCCGAGTACGAAGAACGGCAGGAACCAGCCGATCGCCGGCCCGAGCGCGTTCACCAGGCCGGTGTCCGCGTCGGTGACCCGCATGCCGACCCAGCCGACGATCGCGAGCAGCGCGATCTGCCCGAACGCCAGCGCTGTCATCGCGAACACCTTGCCGGCCAGCAGCGCCCGCACCGGCACGCTCGACACCAGGATCTCGACGATCCGGGTCTGCTTCTCCTCGATGACGCTCTGCGCGATCTGCAGGCCGTACGTGTACGACGTGAAGAAGAAGAGCATCGCCAGGATCGTCGGCACCAGGAACTTCAGGAACGGGTCCAGGTCACCCGGTTCGAGCACCCGGACCGGCGGGGCGACGCTGAGCGCGGCCACCACGTCGGACGGCGCCTCCTCCAAGGCGACCACCTCGGGACCGGGCAGCACGGCCGCCTCGACCTCGCCGTCACGCACCAGCTGCTCGGCGGCGGCCGCGTCCGCGACCTCCACCACCTCGAACTGGCTCAGCGCGGCGGCGACGGTGCTGTCGCCGGTGACCGCGACCTTCGCCGGCCCGCCGCTGAGCAGCGCCGGCAGCGCCACCGAGGCGATCACGATCACCAGGAAGAACGCGGTGCTGTAGAGGAACGCCTTGTCCCGCAGCTTGGTCCGCACTTCACGGGCCGCCACCAGGCGGGTGGCCTCGAACGTGGTCACTGGATCACCTCTCGGAAGATCTCGGCGAGGGAGGGTCGGACCGGGCCGAACGCCCGGACCGGTCCGCGGTCCAGGGCGGCCCGCAGGATCCGCTGATCGTCGGTGTCCGGGGCCAGGTCGAGCACGGCACGCGGGCCGTCCAGCTCGACCAGGGTCACGCCGGGCTCGTCACGCAGCCAGCCCGCGTCCGCGTCCACCTCGATCGAGTAGCGGGGCAGGGCGTACTGCTGCCGCAGGTAGGTCCGGCTGCCCGCGGCCCGGATCGTCCCCTCCGCGATGATCACCAGGTCGTCGCAGAGGCGCTCCACCAGGTCCAGCTGGTGACTGGAGAAGAGCACCGCGGCACCGGCGGCGGCACGCTCCCGCAGCACCGCGACCACGGTGTCGGCGGCCAGCGGGTCCAGGCCGGAGAACGGCTCGTCGAGCACGAGCAGCTCCGGGTCGTGCACCAGCGCCGCGGCGATCTGCACCCGCTGCTGGTTGCCGAGCGACAACTTCTCCACCAGGTCGCCGGCGCGCGGGCCGAGCTCCAGGCGGTCGAGCAACGCGCTCGTCCGGGCCTTCGCGTCGGCGGCGCTCAGACCGTGCAGCCGGCCCAGGTAGACGACCTGATCGGCAACGGACATCTTCGGGTAGAGGCCGCGTTCCTCCGGCATGTACCCGAAGCGCTGCCTGACCTCCTGGGTGATCGGCGCGCCACGCCAGGTGGTGGAACCGGACTGCGCGGCGAGCACGCCCAGGATGATCCGCATGGTGGTGGTCTTGCCGGCGCCGTTCGCGCCGACGAATCCGGTGAGACGGCCGGCTTCCACGGCGAAGGACACGTCCTTGAGGACCTGCCGGTCGCCGAAGGACCGGTTGACGGCATCGACGTTGAGGACGGTGGTCATGGGACTGACGCTAGGTGAGCGACCGGCTCCTGTCGTCCGGCGGGCGGAGGTCATCCGCGCGAAGGACGCACCACCCCGAGCTCGTACGCGAGGACGACCGCCTGCGTCCGGTCCCGCGCGCCGAGCTTCATCAGCACCCGGCTGACGTGCGTCTTCACCGTCGTCTCGCCCAGGCGCAGCGCGGTCGCGATCTCGGCGTTGGTGGCGCCACCGGCGAGCAGGACGAGCACCTCGTGCTCCCGCGGGGTGAGTTCGCCGAGGCGTACCGCGGGTTCCGGTGCCCGCTGCCGTGGCGCCGTGTACCCGGCGATGACCCGGCGCGTCACGGCCGGTGCGAGCAGGGCGTCTCCGGCGGCGATGACCCGTACCGCCTCGATCAGCGCCTCCGGGGAGCCGTTCTTCAGCAGGAAGCCGCTGGCACCCGCCTGCAACGCGGCGAACAGGTAGTCGTCCCGGTCGAACGTGGTGAGGATCAGCACCGACGGCCCACCCTCGGCAGCGATCCGGCGGGTCGCCTCCAGGCCGTCCATGCCGGGCATCTCGACGTCCATCAGCACCACGTCCGGCCGCAGCCGCAGGGCCAGCTCGGCGGCCCGCACACCGTCCGCCGCCTCACCGACGACCGTGATGTCGTCCTCCATCTCGAGGATGACCCGGAACCCGGTACGCACCAGCTGATGATCATCCGCGAGGAGGACCTCGATCGTCACCGGTTGTCTCCCGCCATCGTGAGCGCGGCCGCGTACGGCAACCGGGCGCGCACCCGGTAGCCGCCACCCGGCCGTGGCCCGTTCTCCAACTCGCCGTCGTGCACCGACACCCGCTCCCGCATGCCGATCAGTCCCATCCCGCCGCCCGCGCGGTTCGGCACCACGCCCCGGCCGTCGTCACTCACATCGACCTCCAGCAACCCACTCAGATAGCGGACCCGGATGTCGAGGGTCTTCGCGTACGCGTGCTTGAGGGTGTTCGTCACCGCCTCCTGCACGATCCGGTACGCGGTCTGCGACACCGACTCGGGCAGCGGCACCGGATCACCGTAGACCGCGAAGTGCACGGTCAGGCCCGCCTCCCGGGCGCTCTCGGCGATCTGCGGTATCCCGTCGGCGCCGAACGCGGCAGTCGGCACCTCCGGCGCGGACGACCGCAGCGCGCCGAGCATCCGCCGCAACTCGTCCACCGCGGTCCGGGCGCCCTGCTCGACAGCGGCGAGTGCGGTCCGGGCCCGGGCCGGGTCCTTGTCGAGCGCCTTGCGGCAGGCCGACGCCTGGATGCCCATCACCGAGACGTGGTGCGCGACCACGTCGTGCAGTTCCCGGGCGATCCGGACCCGTTCGTCGAGCACCGCCCGCTCGGCCTGCGCCGCCTGCGCCGCCCGCAACTCGGCGGCCTGCGTCTCCACCGTGTTCAACCGCCGGGCGGCCTGCCACGCGGCGTCCCCGACCAGGTAGACCGAACCGAAGAAGACGATGTTGACGAAGTAGTTGTTGAAGACCAGCGACCAGAGCACCGGCAACTCGCCGGAGGCGCCGTCGAACGTCTCACCCACGATCCGGTCCCACTGCGTCACGAACGACACGGTGAGCCAGCCGAACATCGCCGCGACGATCAGCAGCCGCAACGCCCGCGCCCGGTGCCGGACCGGTCCCCACGCGCCCAGGGTATAGATGGCGGCATACAGGGCGTACGTCGTGACCTGCTGTTCCTGCGCACCGCGGAACTGACCGCCGATGAACAGCACCGACATGACGACCGCCACCGCGTCCGGCCACCGCCGCCGCCAGGCCAGCGGCAGCGTGGTGCCGACCGCCCAGGCGATCTGCTCGACGCGGGCCGGCGCCTCCTCGGTGTGCAACATCCCGAAGCTGCGGGACAGGAAGAGGTTGAGCACGGCGACCGCGACCACCGCGAGCCCGATCCACAGGTCGGTCCGGCGTTGCCGGGCGGTCGGACCGGGCCGCCGCCACTCCTCGATCCGGGTCCAGGTGGCTGGGCGCATAGCAGCGACGATAGTCACCACCGCTCAGGGCGCGGACGGCGACCGATCCGTGCGCGACAACCACCACGCCCTCAGGGCGCGGACGCCGACCGATCCGTGCGCGGCAACCACCACACGCCCTCAGGGCGCGGATGCCGACCGATCCGTGCGCGGCGAGGGGTAGTAGCGAGGTTTGCTCAGGTCACGGCGGGTTTGCGTGGGAATGGTGGCGTCCTCGCCGGGGCCGAGCGTGCCACCGAGCTCGACGATCCGCTGATGCGCCGCGGCGAGACGGTCCTCCAGCGTCACGACGCGGCAGGCGGCGGCGAGCGGAAAACCCTCGTCGAGCAGCTGCCGCACCCGGGCCGCGAGATCCAGCTGATGACGGGAGTAACGGCGGTGCCCGCCCGACGAACGCCCCGCCTCGATCAGCCCGATCTCGTCCAGGCTGCGCAGGAAGGCCGCGGTCACCCCGATCAACGCGGCCGCCCGGCCCATCGTGAAGGCCGGCACGTCGTTCGGCTCGGCGCTCATGCTCCCCTTCCGCACGTTGATCTCCTGGTGCCGGACGATTGGCCGCACTCCGGGTGCCGGACTCCGGGTGCAGCACTCCGGGTGCCGGATTCCGGGTGCCGGATTCTTTGGCGTCGGACATGATCCAGGGCCCCGGCGGGTAACCGGGGCCCTGGCTTTTCAATTCTGGTGCCGATCTCTGTCGGCGCATGTGGTCGACCGGCTGCGTGCCGCTAGCAGTCGACCGGAGTGTTGGGCATCGGCTGCGATCACCTCTTGTCGGGCCGGGGACGTTGCGATTTCGCGTTGCTGCGGTATCTCGTCCTCCTCCTCCAACTCAGCGACTGTGCCAGTTGCTAACCGGCCGGAGCCGGCTCCGTCGGCCGTGACCGACCACTCGAATGTATTCCTCTGCGAGCCGGATTTCTACCCTCGCCACTGTAGATTTTTTTGGGAAAAGTCGGACTGACCTGCGAAGATGCTGTAGGCGGTCGATGCGTCAGAGGCACTGCGGCGCGGCGTGCCCGGTGTCTCCGGCCGAGCCGGGCGTGTGCGCCAGGCGAGCCCCGCGGTGGTTCGGCGTACGTCGGGCGCACACGCGACGGATCGCCAGGCCCCGCCGTCCCGATATGGCGCCCTTTCGCTCGTATCCGGCCGCTCGACTCGCGCCGACTTCGTGGCCCGGCAGGGGGCTGGGCGAGGCCGGTCAGCGCCGGCTGTCACTGGTGGTTGTCGGAGGGCGGTCTGAGCGACCGTCGGTGACAGCTGGGTGCGGTCGGCTGTCAGTGGTGGCTGTTGTAGAGCGGTCTGAGCGACCGTCGGTGACAGCCGGGCTCGACTTGGGCCCGACGGTTACGCGCATTCGTGTGGACGGTGGCGTCCCGGGTGCGGGCGTGGCGGTTCGGCGCAGTGGAGGACGGGCCGGGCACGCGGCGCCTCGGGGCGAGGGCGAGGGGGAGGGGGGATGGGGATTGGGGTGGCGGCGCGGGGTGGGCGCTGCGCGTGGGGGCGCGCCGAAGAGAGAGGTGACCGCACCCCGCGCCGCCGCGGGAGGGCCTCCGAGTGGCCCTGGACCTGCGAGCTTGGCTCGCCTGCCGTCAAGGCTCGCACCGGTGCCGAGGCCGGGCAACGCAATTACGAGCATCGCCCGCGCCGGCGCATGCCTCGGCCGGGTCTGCCGGGACTTGCCGATGGGTGAGATCAATTAACCGTTGTCATTGACGCCTGTAACAGGACGGCGAGATCATCACGGGCATCGCGTGGCTCACGTCACACCCCTGCGCAAGGGAGCACTCAGATGAGCGCTGATCCAGGCACCACACCTACTTCGGACGAAGAACGGCTCGCGCAACTCGGGTACAAGCAGGAGCTGCATCGGCGGCTCTCCGGTTTCTCCAACTTTGCCGTCTCCTTCTCGATCATCTCGATTCTGGCCGGCGCCATCACGTCCTACGGGATCGCGATGACCGCGGGTGGTCCGATGGCCATCACGCTGGGCTGGTTGTTCGTCGGCATCATGGTGACGTTCGTGGCGCTCGCGATGGCCGAGGTCTGTTCGGCCTATCCGACTGCGGGTGCGCTCTACTGGTGGGCCGCCGCCCTGGCCAAGCAGAACAAGGCCGCGTGGGCCTGGTTCGTGGGCTGGTTCAACTTCCTCGGTGAGGTCGCGGTGACCGCGGCCATCGACTTCGGTGCGGCGATCACGACGTCGGCGTTCCTCAGTCTTGCCTTCGACATGGAGGTGACCACCGGCCGGACGTTCCTGATCTTCCTGGTGATCATCATCGTGCACGGTCTGCTGAACACGTTCGGCGTGAACCTGGTGCGGGTGCTCTCGGATGTGAGCGCCTGGTGGCACCTGGCCGGTGTCGCGGTGATCGTCGGTGTGCTGGCGATCGTGCCGGACCAGCACAAGCCGATCTCGGAGGTCTTCTTCGAGGTGCAGAACGCGACGGGCTTCACGTTCGCCGGTGCGGGCGTCTACGCGGTGCTGGTCGGCCTGCTGATGGCGCAGTACACGTACACCGGCTATGACGCCTCGGCGCACGTCGCCGAGGAGACCCATGACGCGGCCCGGGCCGCGCCGCGCGGGATCGTGTTGTCGGTGGTGGTCTCGGTGGTCGCCGGGTTCGTGCTGCTCTTCGCGATCACGTGGTCCATCCAGGACTACGAGGGCGCCCGGACCAGTGACCTGGGTCTGCCGCCCGCGCAGATCTTCATCGACGCGGTGGGGCACGACACCGGGACGTTCCTGCTGTTCATCTGCATGGTGGCGCAGTGGTTCTGCGGCATGGCGTCGGTGACCGCGAACTCCCGGATGTCGTACGCCTTCGCGCGTGACGACGCATTGCCCGGTTCCCGGTTCTGGAAGAAGGTCAATTCCCGCACGGGTACGCCCACCAACTCGATCTGGCTGTGCGTGACCCTCTCCACGTTGCTGGTGCTGCCGTCGCTGTGGAACACCACGGCGTACCTGGCGGCGACGTCGATCGCGGTGATCGGCCTGTACATCGCGTACGTCGGTCCGGTGCTGCTGCGGCGCCGTCTCGGCAGCGAGTTCGAGGCCGGCCCGTGGAATCTCGGGAAGTGGAGTGCCCCGATCGGCTGGATCGCGATCGTCTGGGTAGGTGTCATCTGTGTTCTGTTCGTGCTGCCGACCGCGAGCCCGATCACCGCGTCGAACTTCAACTACACGATCGTCGCGGTGGCCGTGGTGCTCGGGGCGGCCGCGATCTGGTGGTTCGCGAGCGCCCGCAAGTGGTTCACCGGACCGAAGCAGAACCTGATCGAGAAGGCACACCACGGCGAGTCCGTCGACTGATGGGATGACGAACATGGATCTTGAGGAACTCGATGTATCCGTCGACAACGGCAGCATCGACACCGTCCTGCTGGCGGTGACCGACATGCAGGGCCGGTTGCAGGGCAAGCGGCTGCACGGGCGCTACTTCCTGGACGAGGTGGTGTCCGGCGGCAGTGAGGGGTGCAACTACCTGCTGGCCGTGGACGTCGACATGAACACGGTCGACGGGTACGAGATGTCCTCCTGGTCCACCGGGTACGGCGACTTCGTGATGCGGCCGGATTTCGGCACTCTGCGCCGCGTTCCGTGGCAGCCGGGCACCGCGATGGTGCTGGCCGACCTGTTCGACACCGCGGGGGAGCCGGTGGCGCCGTCGCCCCGTCAGATCCTGCGCCGCCAGCTGGACCGGCTGGCGGCGCACGGCCTGACCGCGTTCGCGGGGACCGAGCTGGAGTTCGTGCTCTACCAGGACACCTACGAGCAGGCGTGGTCGAAGGGCTATCGCGACCTGACGCCGGCGAACCAGTACAACGTGGACTATTCGCTGCTGGGCACGGCCCGGGTGGAGCCGCTGCTGCGGCGGATCCGGAACGAGATGTACGGCGCCGGCCTGATCCCGGAGAGCGCGAAGGGCGAGTGCAACCTCGGCCAGCACGAGATCGCCTTCCGGTACGCGGACGCGCTCACCGCCGCCGACGGTCACGTGATCTACAAGAACGGCGCGAAGGAGATCGCCGCGCAGGAGGGCATGGCGCTCACCTTCATGGCGAAGCCGAACGAGCGGGAGGGCAATTCCTGCCACATCCACTTCTCGTTGCGCGGTGAGGACGGCAGGTCGGCGATGCTCGGTGACGGGCCCGCCCACCTCAGCGTCACCGGGCAACGGGTGCTGGCCGGGCTGCTCGCCACGATGCGGGAGTTCAGCCTGCTCTTCGCGCCGAACATCAACTCGTACAAGCGGTACCAGCCGGGGTCGTTCGCGCCGACAGCGCTGCGGTGGGGCGTCGACAACCGGACGTGTGCGCTGCGGATCGCCGGTCACGGCCAGGGGATGCGGGTGGAGAACCGGGTGCCGGGCGGGGACGTCAACCCGTACCTGGCGATCGCGGCCCTCATCGCCGGCGCGCTGCACGGCATCGAGAACGAGTTGCCGCTGGAGGACGAGTTCACCGGGAACGCGTACCACGACGACACCGCCGGCCGGGTGCCGGGGACGTTGCGGGACGCGGCGGAGCTGTGGTCGGCGAGCGGGGTGGCGGAGTCGGCGTTCGGGGCCGGCGTGGTCGCGCACTACGCGAACATGGCACGGGTGGAACTGGCCGCCTACGACGCGGTGGTCACCGACTGGGAGTTGCGCCGTGGATTCGAACGGCTCTGAGGGGCCGTGGAACAGGGGATGATCGACACGTGACCGAAGTGATCAACCCGTCGACCGGGGATGTGCTCACGACCGTACCCCCGCTCGATCTTGCCGGGACCGACGCGGCGATCGCGCGGGCGCAGAAGGCGTTCCCCGCCTGGCGTGATGTGGCGCCCGGTGACCGGGCGCGGCTGCTGCGCCGGTTCGCGGCGGTGGTGGACGAGCACATCGAGGAACTCGCGCGGCTGGAGGTACGCAACGCCGGTCACACGATCGGCAACGCGCGCTGGGAGGCGGGAAACGTCCGGGACGTCCTGAACTACTACGCGGGCGCCCCGGAGCGGCTCGCCGGCCGGCAGATCCCGGTGGCCGGCGGGCTGGATGTGACGTTCCACGAGCCGCTTGGCGTGGTCGGCATCATCGTGCCGTGGAACTTCCCGATGCCGATCGCCGCCTGGGGTTTCGCACCGGCTCTGGCGGCCGGCAACACCGTCGTGCTCAAACCGGCCGAGCTGACCCCGCTCACCGCGATCCGGCTCGGCGAGCTCGCCCTGGAGGCCGGTCTGCCGGAGCACGTCTTCCAGGTGCTGCCCGGCAAGGGCAGCGTGGTGGGGCAGCGGTTCGTCACGCACCCGGCGGTCCGCAAGGTGTGCTTCACCGGCTCGACCCAGGTCGGCAAATCGATCATGGCGGGCTGTGCCGATCAGGTGAAGCGGGTGACGCTGGAGCTGGGTGGCAAGAGCGCCGGCATCGTCTTCGCGGACGCCGATCTGGAGGCGGCGGCCGCTGCCGCGCCCGGCGCCGTCTTCGACAACGCGGGTCAGGACTGCTGTGCCCGGTCCCGGCTGCTGGTCGAGGCCTCGGTCTACGACAGGTTCCTGGCGCTGCTGGAACCGGCCGTCCGGGCGTTCCGGGTGCTGGATCCGGCGAGTGAGATGTCGCAGATGGGTCCGCTGATCTCATCCGGTCAGCGGGAGACCGTGCAGTCCTATGTCGACGACGCGGACGTGGCGTTCCGCGGAAGCACGGTGGACGGCGGCGGCTGGTGGTTCCCGCCGACGGTCCTGCTGGCGAGCGGCACGGGGGACCGGCACTGGCGCGAGGAGATCTTCGGGCCGGTGGTGAGCGTGCTGCCGTTCCGCGACGAGGCCGAGGCGGTCCGGCTGGCCAACGACACCGAGTACGGCCTCTCCGGCTCGATCTGGACCCGGGACGTCGGCCGGGCGTTGCGCATGTCGCGGGCCGTGGAGACCGGCGCGCTCAGCGTCAACAGCAACTCGTCGGTGCGTTACTGGACGCCGTTCGGCGGGATGAAGCAGTCCGGCCTCGGCCGGGAGCTGGGCCCGGACGCCCTGCTGTCGTTCACCGATGTGAAGAACGTGTTCCTGGCTATGGGGGAGTGAGAGTGGAGCGTCTGCAGGACCGGATCGCCGTGATCACCGGTGCCGGTAGTGGCATCGGGCTGGCCACGGCACGGCGGTTCGCCGCCGAGGGTGCCTTCGTCGTCTGTGTCGATGTCTCCGAGGCGTCCGGCAAGGCGGTGGCCGAGGAGGTCGGCGGCGAGTTCGTCGCCTGTGACGTCAGCGACGAGGAGCAGGTGAAGGCACTTTTCGACGGTGTCGCCGAACGGCACGGCCGGGTGGACATCGCCTTCAACAACGCCGGCATCTCGCCGCCCGACGACGACTCCATCCTGGTCACCGGCCTGGACGCGTGGGAGCGCGTCCTCAAGGTCAACACCACGAGCGTCTTCTTCTGCTGCAAGTACGCGATCCCGCACATGCAGCGGCAGGGCAAGGGCTCGATCATCAACACCGCCTCGTTCGTGGCCCTGCTCGGCGCCGCCACCTCGCAGATCGCCTACACCGCCAGCAAGGGCGGGGTGCTGGCGATGACCCGCGAACTCGGCGTGCAGTTCGCTCGCGAGGGCATCCGGATCAACGCGCTCTGCCCGGGGCCGGTGGCCACCCCGTTGCTCATGGAACTCTTCGCGAAGGATCCGGAGCGAGCCGCCCGCCGCCTGGTGCACGTGCCGATGGGCCGGTTCGCCGAGCCGGCGGAGATCGCGGCGGCGGTGGCGTTCCTGGCGAGTGACGACGCGTCGTTCATGACCGCGTCGCAGTTCGTCGTCGACGGCGGCATCACCGGCGCCTACGTGACTCCGTTGTAGATGTTTGGAGACCTCCGGCGTCGGGAAGGAACCTTGTACGCCCAGTTCAGCGAGGTGTGTGGGGTCGAATCCCTGCCGGCGCGGGTCGATCCCCGTGTAGGTGGGAAAGACGGGCCCGTGACGCGGCGCCGGTTCTCCGGCGCCGCGCGCCTGTGATTACGGTGGTGCGATGCGTCCGATCATCGGCATAACGTCCTATGTGGTTCCGGCAACCTGGGGTGTCTGGCGCGATCTGCCCTCCACGCTGGTCCCGCACGACTACGTCGAGGCGGTCACGCTCGCCGGTGGCCGGGCGGTGCTGCTGCCGCCGGACGACCGGGACGCCGACGTGCTCCGGGCACTGGACGGCCTGGTGCTGGCCGGTGGCCCGGATGTCGACCCCGCCCTCTACGGCGCCGCCTGCGCGCCGGAGAGCGAATTCGTGATCGAGCGGGACGCCGGCGAGCTGGTGCTGCTGCGTGCCGCCCTCGACGCCGACCTGCCGGTCCTGGGCGTCTGCCGGGGGATGCAACTGCTCACCGTCGCGGCCGGCGGCACCCTGCACCAGCACCTGCCGGACGTGCTCGGCCACGAACGGCACCGGCCCGGGCCGGGCGTGTACGGCGAGCACGAGGCCGTCTTCACCGCGGGTAGCCGGATCGCCGGGCTGATGGGCACGGACCGCGCCATTCACTGTTTCCACCATCAGGGCGTCGCCGACGCGGGCTCGCTGACCGTCACCGGGCGGGCCGAGGACGGCCTCCCCGAAGCGGTCGAGGATCCGGCGCGTCGGTTCGTCCTCGGCGTCCAGTGGCACCCGGAGTACCGCCGGGACCAGCGCCTCTTCGGGGCTCTGGTGGACGCCGCACGCACCGGGATGAAGGAGAACGGCACCACATGCGCAGACCGCTGATCGGACTCACCTCGTACGCGACGGAGGTCCAGTACGGCCGGAACGACCTGATGGCCGCGATGCTCCCGATGACCTATGTGCGGGCGGTGCACGCCGCCGGCGGACGGGCCGTGCTGATCACTCCGGACGAGCCGGGCACCGACGTGCTGGAAGCCCTGGACGGGATCGTCTTCACCGGTGGCGGTGACGTCAGCCCGGACGCCTGGAACGCCGAACACCACCCGGCCACCGAGGTGGACGCGGTGCGGGACGCCGCCGAGCTGATGCTGATGCGCGCCGCCCTCGACGCCGACCTGCCGGTCCTGGGCATCTGCCGGGGCATGCAGGTGATGGCGGTCGCCACCGGTGGCTCGCTGCACCAGCACCTGCCGGACCTGGTAGGCCACGAACGTCACCGGGCCGCCGCGGGCACCGACCCGCTCGCCGCCGGGGCCTCCGACTACGGCCGGCACGACGTCGTCGTCGACGAGAACAGCCGGGCGCACGAGTTGTTCGGCCGTACCCTCGTGGTCAATTCCTTCCACCACCAGGCGGTCGCCGACCCGGGCGAGTTCGTCCCGGTGGGCTGGTGCCCGGACGACCGGGTGGTGGAGATCGTGGAGCACCCGGGCCGCAGCTTCGCCCTGGGCGTGCAGTGGCACCCGGAGCGGACCACGGATCTGCGGACCTTCACCGCGCTTACCGAGGCCGCGTCGGTCGGTGCGATCATTCCGGCATAGAGGACTCGCCTGGATCGTGGGGGGACGTGCAGTGGTTGGCCTGCCGAGCCGGTTGCGTCTCGCCTTCGAGCGCGGCGGCGAGATGGGCGCGCGGATGTCCGCCCTCGACTGGTCGGCGACGCCGATCGGTGACCCCGGGACCTGGCCGGACGAACTGGTCGACGCGGTGGTCCGGATGCTCGCCTCGCGCGCCCAGATCATCATCTTCTGGGGACCGGAGTACGCGGCGCTCTACAACGACGCCTACACGGCGGCGCTGGGCGGCAAGCATCCCGGCTTCATCGGCCGGCCGGGGCGCGAGCTCTTCGCCGAGACCTGGGACGTGCTGCGCGAGCTCTTCGACGGCGTGATCACCGGCGACCGGCCCTTCTACGCCCGGGACCTGCTGCTGATGATGGAGCGGTACGGCTTCCTCGAGGCCACCTTCTCGGACGCGTCGTACGACCCGATCCGGGACGCGAACGGCCGGCCGGCGGGGGTGTTCTGCATCGTCACCGAGACCACCGGGCGGGTCCTCGGTGAGCGCCGGCTGCGTACTCTCAGCTCCCTCGGCCGCCGGCTGGCCGACTCGCCGGACCAGCAGGCACTCCTCGCCGAGGCCGTCGCGGTCCTCGGCGAGAACCCGGCCGACCTGCCGTTCGCCACGCTGGTGCCGGCCGGCGAGCCGGATCCGCACCCGGCGATCCGCGCGGTGATCACGGGTGGCCGCCCCGGCCGGATCCCGCTGGCCGAGCTCACCGACCCGGACCCGGCCGCGGCCCCGGAGGCGCTGGTGCTGCCGATCGGCACCGGCGCGGACACGGCCGGCGCCCTGGTGGCCGGGGTCAACCGGCACCTGGCCCTGGACGACGACTACCGGGACTTCCTGGACCTGGCGGCGGCGCAGATCTCCCGGGCGGTGTCGAACGCGCGGGCCTTCGAGCAGGAACACCGGCGGGCCGCCGAGCTGGCCGCCCTGGACAAGGCCAAGACCAACTTCTTCTCCAACGTCAGCCACGAGTTCCGTACCCCGCTCACGCTGATCCTGGGCCCGCTGGAGGACCTGCTCGGCGACCCGGCGCTGGACCCGGCCGTGGCCGACCGGCTGCGCCCGCTGCAGCGCAACGCGATGCGCCTGCTCAAGCTGGTCAACACCGTGCTCGACTTCGCCCGGCTGGAGTCGGGCCGGCTGCGGGCCGTCTTCCGGCCCACCGACCTGGCCGGGCTCACCGCCCGGTTGGCCGGCACGTTCCGGGCCGCCACCGAGCGCGCCGGCCTGGAGCTGGTCGTCGACGCGCCGCCGCTCGACGCGCCGGTGCACGTCGATCAGGAGTCCTGGGAGAAGATCGTCTTCAATCTGCTCTCCAACGCGGTGAAGTTCACTCGCGAGGGGCGGGTGGAGGTCGGGGTCGGCGCCGTGGACGGGTACGCCGAGCTGACCGTCCGGGACACCGGTGTCGGCATCCCGGCGGCCGAGCAGGCGCTGCTCTTCGACCGTTTCCACCGGGTCGTCGGCGCCTGGGCGCGCAGCCACGAGGGCACCGGCATCGGCCTCGCCCTGATCCGGGAACTCGCCGAGCTGCACGGCGGTTCCGTCGCGGTGCGCAGCGAGGCCGGACGGGGCAGTGAGTTCACCGTCCGGATCCCGTTCGGCACGGCACACCTGCCGGCCGACCGGGTCACCGACGAACCCGCACCGCCGGAGGAGCCGGAGTCGCGGCTCTGGGTGGACGAGGCCACCTGGTGGGCCGGCGACGGCCCGGACCTGCCCGAGCCGGCCCGGCAACCGGGCGGCGGCCGGATCTTGCTCGCCGACGACAACGCCGACCTGCGTCAGCACGTCGCCCGGCTGCTCGGTCCGCACTGGACGGTCGTCACCGCGAAGGACGGCCAGGACGCGCTCACCCTGGCCCGCGAGCACGCCTTCGACCTGGTACTGACTGACGTGATGATGCCGGTGCTGGACGGGTTCGCCCTGATCGCCGCCCTGCGCGCCGACGAGCGCACCCGGGACGTGCCGATCGTGGTGCTCTCCGCCCGGGCCGGCGAGGAAGCCGCCGTCGAGGGCCTGGCGGCCGGTGCCGACGACTACCTGGTCAAGCCGTTCTCCACCCGGGAGCTGCTGGCCCGGGTGCGGGCGAACCTGGAGCTGGGCAAGCTGCGGCGGGAGATCGTGAACCGGCTGCGCGGGCTGGTCGACGTGGCGGCCGCGCTGAACGCCGTGCACACCACGGCCGAGGTGCTCGACGTCGCGGCCCGGCACGTGCTCGCGATGACCTCGGCCGGCCGGGTCGTGGTGGCCGTGCCGGAGGCCCGTGCCGAGCGGGACGGCGGCGCCGCGGCGGGCACCGGCCCGGACGTGGTGCTGCCGCTGCCGGACACCGCCGGACCGCCCCTCGGGGAGCTGCGGGTCTGGGACGGCACCGGTGGGCCGTACGAACCGGCGCTGCTCACCCAGCTGGCCCGGCTGATCGGGCTGCGGCTGGCGAACGCACGGCTCTACGAGACCGAGCACCGGATCGCCGGCACCCTCCAGCTCAGCCTGCTGCCGCAGTCGCTGCCCCGGGTGCCCGGCGCGATCGTGGCGAGCCGGTACGTGCCGGGCAGCAGCGAGGCGCGGGTCGGCGGCGACTGGTACGACGCGATCGCCGCCCCCGACGGCGAGTTGTTCCTGGTGATCGGCGACGTGGTCGGCAAGGGTGTGCAGGCGGCGGCGGGCATGGGCCAGCTACGGAACGCGCTGCGGGCGTACGTGCTCGAGGGCTTCGACTGCGGCGCCGCGCTGACCCGTCTGAACCGGCTGGTCGACACGCTCGGGCGACGCCAGTTCGCGACGGTGATCTGTGTGGCGTTCGATCCCCGTACCCGGCGCCTGCGATTTTCCTCCGCCGGACATCCGTCACCTATCGTGGTCTCACCCGATGAATCAGGTGAATCGGGACAATTCCTCTACTCCGCCGCCATGGGTCCGCCGATCGGCGCCCTGGGCGATGTGAGGTACCCGACCCGGGAACGGGAACTCGTTCCCGGCAGCCGTCTCCTGCTCTACACCGACGGCCTGATCGAGGACCGGCACCAGGGCATCGACAGTGGCCTCGGCGAACTGACCGTGGACGCCGCCCGGCCCACCGACCACGTGGAGGACCTCCTGGACACGCTGCTGGCCAAGGCGACCCGGCGCGCCCGCCGCGACGACATCGCGCTCCTGGCCCTGGAAGCGACCGAGCCCCGCGAATTCGTGCTGCGGCTGCCCGCCGACCCGAACCGGCTCACCGTGCTGCGCCGCCGCCTCGAGGACTTCCTGGCCGCGCACACGGTCCCCGACGAGGATGCCTTCGACCTGGTCGTCGCGGTCTCCGAGGCCGCCGCCAACGCGATCGAGCACCCGCTCGAACCGGCCGAACCGATGATCGTCGTGGAGGCGTCGCTGGATCCGGGCGCGGGAGACCCGGACGCGGCGGACACGGGCGCGGTGGTGGTCACGGTGCGGGACACCGGGAGCTGGCGGCCGGCCACCGACGCCGGTTTCCGCGGGCGCGGCCTGGCCCTGATCGGGGCACTGACCGAGCTGTCGGTGCACCGCTCACCGGAGGGGACCGCGGTCACCCTCCGGCGGCCGATCACTCGGGCTTGAGCCAGGGCTGCCCGGCCAGCCCGGAGATCTCCAGGACCCGGAGCACCCGGGACGACGGGACGACGGTCAGCCGGCCCGGGTAGCGGTCGGCCAGCCGGATCAGCGTGTGAATCGCGGCCGAGTCGAAGAAGGTGACGGCGCGCAGGTCCACGGTGGCGGCCGCGACCGTCGCGGGCGTCGCGGCCCGGAACAGCTCGTCGGCCGTGGCCATGTCGACCTCGCCGGTCACCGTGACGGTGACGTGCTCACCGTCCACCTCACCGGTTGCCGAGAAGTCTTGATCCACCTGAACAGGTTTTCACAGGGGCCCGAGGGCGGCAAGGACGGGGCCACCGGGCGGATAGGCTGTCCACATGTCCGTACGTGCCCCACTCAAGCCGGGAAAGCAGTCGCCGTGGCGTTCCGTCCCGGCACAGATCGTCCGCCCGGAGTACGTGGGCAAGAAGAAACCGCGCGAGTGGCGCGGCTCCCACGTCCAGACACCCGAGACGATCGAGAAGATGCGGGTCGCCGGCCGGATCGCCGCGCAGGCCACCCAGCTCGCCGGTGAGCACTGCAAGCCCGGCGTGACCACCGACGAGATCGACCGGGTGGTCCACGAGTTCATCCTCGACCACCACGCGTACCCCTCGACGCTCGGCTACAAGGGCTTCCCGAAATCGTGCTGCACCTCACTCAACGAGGTGATCTGCCACGGCATCCCGGACTCCACCGTGCTGGAGGACGGCGACATCATCAACGTGGACGTCACGGCGTACCTCGACGGGGTGCACGGCGACACCGACGCCACCTTCTGCGTCGGTGAGGTGAGCGACGAGGCGCGCCTGCTCGTCGAGCGCACCCATGAGGCGATGATGCGCGGCATCCGCGCGGTCGCCCCGGGCCGGCCGATCAACGCGATCGGGCGGGTCATCGAGGCGTACGCGCGCCGCTTCGGTTATGGCGTCGTCCGTGACTTCACCGGTCACGGCATCGGCGAGACGTTCCACTCCGGTCTCTACATCCCGCACTACGACAACCCGCGCCTGGACACCGTCATGGAACCGGGCATGACCTTCACCATCGAGCCGATGATCACTCTCGGCACCCACGAGTACGACATCTGGAAGGACGGCTGGACGGTCGTCACCAAGGACCGCCGGTGGACCGCCCAGTTCGAGCACACCCTCGTGGTCACCGAGGACGGGTACGAGATCCTCACCCTGCCCTGAGCGGTTCCGCGGGGGTGTCAGTCGAAGAGCTCGCCCAGCGTGCCGTCGACCGGGCGGCCGCGGGCGGTGAGCTCCTCCGCCTGGTACCGCAGGATCGCGTCGAGCTCCTGCATGTCGGCCATCGCGACGCCGGTACGTTTCACCGCATCAGCCTCGTGGCGGAAATAGGTCCTGGTCAGCAGGCCGGTGACCAGGGCCGCGTACACCCGGGCCTGTGCCATCAGGACCAGGGCGGCGTCGGTGTCGTACCACTCGGTGAGCCGCACCGCCCGTGCGTGCGCGGCGCTGGCCAGGGCCCAGTCGTCCCGGGCCAGCCGGGTGAACTCGACCGGGCGCGCCTCGGACAGCAGGCTCAGGTGCGCCTCGCGCTGGTCGGCGAACCAGTCGTGCGGGTCGTAGAGCGGCAGCGTCGTGAGGAACGTGTCCGCGACGAGGGGCCAGCGCGCGGTCAGCGCCCGGGCCTGGCCCAGCCCGTCCTCGCCGGTGATCACCGCGAGGTCGACAGGCACGCCGTCAACCTTGCGGCGGGCGGGTTTGGGCCCGGTCTTCGGCCGGTACGTCACCACGATCAGGTTGATGTCGCTGCCGGCCACGTCGTCGCCGTGCGCGACGGACCCGCGCACCCCGACGGCCTGCACCTCGGCCGGCCACCGCTGCTGGACGGTGTCGCGCAGCCGGATCGCCAGCGATCCGCGGACTGAGGAGGGGTCGAGCTCGCCGATCACGTGCCCCATTGTCCGACACGAACGCCCGGTCCGTGCGCCCCTTTCCGATCGCCCGGTGCCCACCTTTCCCGGCCGCCGCGATCCCGTCGGCTCAGCTCGGCCGGCCTGGTCGGCTCAGCTCGGCCGGCCCGGGAAGGCCATGGTCAGTGGCGTGATACCGGCGAACCGGCGCCAGGCTGTCGCGCGGACCGCCGAATCCGTCATGGCGGACAGCGCGTCGTTGCGCGCGTTCTTCTCGGTGACCGGCAGCACGGCCCGCCAGGCCTGTGCCACGCCGTCCTCCACGTGCACCGCGAGCTTGAGCGCGCTGGCCCGGTTGGTGACCTCGAACGGCAGCCGGTAACCCGCGGGCGCCGGCGGCGCGCCGGTCTTCAGTTCGTCCAGCCGGTCGACCAGGTAGTCACGCCGCCGCCGGTGCTCCTGCTCGCTGTCCCGGGCGCCGCTCACCTCGCTCACCCGGGTCAGGTGCACACCGATCAGCCCGTACGCGTAGATCGCCGCCTCCTCGGCAGCGAGCGCCCCGGCCAGTTGTTCGTTCACGTGGTTTCCTCGTTCCGAAAGGGGGGATCGGGACAGGGACTCGAGAAGGGGCCGGCAGTCAGCGGAGGGCGAGGACGTGGATGGCCCGGCACGCGGCGATCGAGCCGAGCAGCGCGGCCCGTTCCGCCGGCGCCGCCACGCAGGCGGCCACGGCCGTCTTCTGCGCGGCCTGCTCCGCCGTGCGCAGGGCGGTGAGCGTCTCGGCCGCCGATCCGGGCGGTGCCGCCGCCGACGGCCCCGCTGCCCCGCCGGAGGGCAGCGGCTTGCCGATCACCTTGGCGAGCTCGGCGGCGTGCGCCCGGTGGTCCTCGGCGAGAGGCGTGAGGCGTTCGGCCAGGGCCGCCTGGGCGAGGATCGCCGCATCGAACGCGCCGGCCAGCGACAGGGCCTCGGCCAGCAGCGGCTCCAGCGGGTCGGGGGCCGGGACCGGGTCTGGCTCGTCGTCGAGGAGCCCACAGCCGGCCAGGGTGGCACCCGCCATGATCGCGCCGGTCGCGGTCAGTATCCGCCGGCGAGTGTGTCCCGAATCGCTCATCCGCACCGGGCCAGTCAACACCATCCGTTCGAGGGTGTCCGGCACCGGCCGTTGACCTGCGGATGGGGTGGAATCGGAGCGGCGCCGCTCCGGCCGGGGCCCGGGCGCGTTACGCTCTGCGTCAGCCGCGGGGCCGCATGCTGCCCGGCGGCATATAGTCGTTCCAGCGCAAAGCTAGCGAGAGGTCGAGCCCGATGACGCAGCGTGGTCGCGCCGGGGCCCGGCCCGGTGGGCGCCCCGGCAGCCGCCGTTCCCGGCCGGAGGCCGAGACCCAGGACCCTCCGGTTCCCCGCATCGACCTGACCGCGGCCCGCGCCCGGCTCCGCGCCGTGATCGAGCCGGTGGTCGCCGACGCCGGTTACGACCTGGAGGACGTCGGTCTCTCCCGGGCGGGCCGCCGGTTCGTGGTGCGGATCCTGGTGGACACCGACGGCGGGATCAGCCTGGACGACGTGGCGATCGTCTCGCGGGCCATCTCCGACGCGCTCGACGCGGCCGAGGAGACCGGCGGCGAGCTGCTGGCCGGCGAATACCAGCTGGAGGTCGGCTCCCCGGGCGTGGACCGGCCGCTCACCGAGCCCCGGCACTGGCGGCGCAACGCCGGCCGGCTGGTCGCGGTGAACGGGCTGACCGGCCGGGTGGTCCGCACCACCGACACCGGCGTGGTGCTCGATGTGGACGGCACGGAGCGCGAGCTGGCTTTCGCCGAGCTCGGACCGGGCAAGGTCCAGATCGAGTTCAAACGACTGGACGAGGCCGACTTCGGCGACGAAGACGACGACGAAGATGACGACGACGAAGGGGAGGGCGAGGAATGAACATCGACCTCGCGGCGCTGCGCGCCCTGGAGCGCGAGCGGGAGATCCCGTTCGAGACGATCCTTGCGGCCATCGAGACCGCGCTGTTGACCGCGTACCGGCACACCGAGGGCGCCGAGAGCCACGCCCGGGTGGAGATCGACCGCAAGAGCGGTGTGGCCTCCGTCCTGGCACAGGAGCTCGACGCGGACGGTTCGGTGGTGCGCGAGTGGGACGACACCCCGCACGACTTCGGCCGGATCGCCGCGATGACCGCCAAGCAGGTGATCCTCCAGCGGCTGCGGGAGGCCACCGACGAGCAGCACTTCGGTGAGTACGCGGGACGCGACGGCGACCTGGTCACCGGCGTGGTGCAGGCGGACGCGGCCCGCGCCGAGAAGGGCATCGTGATCGTCGACCTCGGCAAGCTCGAGGCGGTGCTGCCGCAGTCCGAGCAGGTGCCCGGCGAGACGTATGAGCACGGTTCCCGCATCCGCTGCATCGTGGTGCACGTGGCGAAGGGTTTCCGCGGCCCGCAGATCACCCTGTCCCGGTCGCACCCGGCGCTGGTGAAGAAGCTGTTCGCTCTCGAGGTGCCGGAGATCGCGGACGGGACCGTGGAGATCGCCGCGATCGCCCGGGAGTCCGGCCACCGCACCAAGATCGCGGTGCGGTCCACGGTTTCCGGCGTGAACGCCAAGGGCGCCTGCATCGGTCCGATGGGCCAGCGGGTCCGCGCGGTGATGAGCGAGCTGCACGGCGAGAAGATCGACATCATCGACTGGTCCGACGATCCGGCCCAGTTCGTCGGCAACGCGCTGTCGCCGGCCAAGGCGCTGCGGGTCGAGGTGGTCGACGCGGCCACCCGGACGGCCCGCGTGACAGTGCCGGACTTCCAGCTCTCCCTGGCCATCGGCCGGGAAGGACAGAACGCCCGGCTGGCCGCCCGGCTGACCGGATGGCGCATCGACATCCGGCCGGACAACGAACCTGCCGGAGTCTCGGACCGTGGTGCGGCCGAGGCGGGGAACTGACCGGATACGCGTCCGGCGCGATCGAGGGGTAGACTCAATGACGGTCGGCCCGACGCGAACCTGCGTCGGCTGTCGTAATCGCGCGCCGGCCGCATCATTGCTGCGGTTCGTCGCGGCCGGATCCGGGGTTAATCTCCGGCTCCTGCCCGATCCGGGCCGCCGATTGTCGGGACGGGGAGCGCATCTGCATCCCGATCCGGCCTGCTTTGCGCAAGCAGAGCGGCGTCGCGCCTTCGGGCGTGCGCTACGTCTCACCGGTGTTGCTGACACCGAGTTGCTTGCCGAGCACATCCGAGCGGTCTCCGTGCCGCCCGGACCCACCGATGACGAGGCGTCAGCGTCTCGTCACGACCCAGCAAGGTAGGACGACTCAGATGAGCACACGATGAAGTCCCTGAAATGACAAGGCTTCTAGTGCACGAGTGAGGTCTGTGCGGGTACTGCTCGCACGACCTCGAAGTGAGGAGTGCAGTGCCAGGCAAGGCCCGCGTTCACGAGCTCGCCAAAGAGCTCGGGGTCGACAGCAAGACCGTGCTCGCCAAGTTGAAAGAAATGGGCGAGTTCGTCAAGTCCGCATCCAGCACCGTCGAGGCCCCGGTGGCCCGGCGGCTCCGTGGCGCCCTGGAGGCCGGCGGTTCCGCTCCGGCGTCCGCTGCCCCGGCGCCCAGTCCCTCCGCTACCAGCGCCCCGGGCGGCTCCTCGGCGCCGCGTCCGGGTCCCCCGATGGGGCGGCCTCAGCCGCCACGCCGGCCCGGGCCCCCGACCGGTGCGCCGAGCAGCGCCCCTACTTCGCCGGCTCCCTCGCCCGGGCAGTTCGCCCGGCCGAAGCCGGCCCCCGGCCGTCCGGGCCCGACGCCCGGTCCGGTCGCCAAGCCGGCCAGCGCGCACGACATCGAGGTGGCCGCCGCCGAGGCGCGCGCCTCGGCGCTGAAGGCCGAGCAGGAGGCTGCCGTCAAGGCGGCCCAGGCCGCACGCACCACTCGGGACGCCGAGCGCCGGCAGCCGCCGGCCGACGGTGGCCCGCGTGGACCGCGTCCGGGTCCGGGCATGGTTCCGCCGCGGCCGGGTTCGCCCGCCGCCGGTCGTAACCCCAACCCCGGTCCCGGCGCGCCCGGTGGTCCCCGTCCCGGCCCCGCCGGTGGCGCACCCCGTCCGCCGGCGCGTGGTCCCGGCAACAACCCGTTCGGTGTCTCCGGCGGTGCCTCGGGCGGTCGTCCGAGCCCGGCGTCGATGCCGCGTCCCAACCAGCCCGGCATGCCGCCGCGGCCCAGCCCCGCGTCGATGCCCCCGCGGCCCAGCCCGGCGTCCATGCCGGCGCAGCGCCCGGGTCGTCCCGCGGGTCCCGGTGGCGGCGCAGGTCGTCCCGGCGGTCCCGGTGGCGGCGCAGGTCGTCCCGGTGGCGGCGGTGGCGGCGGCGGTTACCGCGGTGGCGGTGGCGGCGGCGGTGGCGGCTTCCGTCCCGGTGGCGGCGGTGGCGGTGGCGGTGGCTTCCGTCCCGGTGGCGGCGGCGGCGGCGGCGGTGGCTTCCGTCCCGGCGGTCCCGGTGGCGGTGGCGGCGGCCCGGTCGGCGCCGGTGCTCCGGGTCGTCCCGGTGGCGGCGGTCGTGGTCGCGGCGGTGGCGCGGCGGGTGCCTTCGGGCGTCCCGGCGGCCGGCCGACCCGTGGCCGCAAGTCGAAGAAGCAGCGGCGTCAAGAGTTCGACAACCTGTCCGCTCCGCAGATGAGCTCCGGTGCTCCGCGCGGAAACGGCCAGGAGGTCCGGCTCTCCCGCGGCGCATCGCTCTCCGACTTCGCCGACAAGATCAACGCCAACCCGGGCTCGCTCGTCCAGGAGATGTTCAACCTGGGCGAGATGGTGACCGCCACGCAGTCGGTGTCCGACGACACCCTCCAGCTGCTGGGCGAGCACCTGGGCTTCACCGTGGTGATCGTCAGCCCCGAGGACGAGGACCGCGCCCTGCTGGCGCAGTTCAACATCGACCTCGACGCGGAGGTCGCCGAGGATCGCCTCGTCACCCGTCCGCCGGTCGTGACCGTCATGGGTCACGTCGACCACGGTAAGACGAAGCTGCTCGACGCGATCCGCAAGACCAACGTGGTCGCCGGCGAGGCGGGTGGCATCACCCAGCACATCGGTGCCTACCAGGTCGTCGTGCCGCACCAGGGCGAAGAGCGTGCGATCACCTTCATCGACACCCCGGGTCACGAGGCGTTCACCGCCATGCGTGCTCGTGGTGCCCAGGTGACCGACATCGTCATCCTGGTGGTGGCTGCCGACGACGGCGTGATGCCGCAGACGGTCGAGGCGCTCAACCACGCCAAGGCCGCCGAGGTGCCGATCGTTGTCGCGGTCAACAAGGTGGACAAGCCGGATGCCAACCCGGACAAGGTCCGTCAGCAGCTGACCGACTACGGCCTGCTCGCCGAGGAGTACGGCGGCGAGACCATGTTCGTCAACGTGGCGGCCAAGCCGGGCATCGGCATCGACGAGCTCCTGGAGGCGGTCCTGCTGACCGCCGACGCGGCGCTCGAGCTGACCGCCCCGATCGACGGTCCCGCCCAGGGTGTCGCGGTCGAGGCGCACCTGGACAAGGGTCGCGGTGCCGTGGCCACCGTCCTGGTGCAGAAGGGCACGCTGCGTGCCGGTGACTCGATCGTGGCGGGTGGCGCGCACGGTCGCGTCCGGGCCATGCTCGACGAGAACGGCAACCAGGTGCCCGAGGCGGGTCCGGCGCGTCCGGTCCTCGTCCTGGGTCTCACCTCGGTGCCGAGTGCCGGTGACACGTTCCTCGCTGCCGAGGACGACCGCACGGTGCGGCAGATCGCCGAGCAGCGGCAGGCTCGCCGTCGTGCGGCGACCTTCGCCAACTCGGGTCGCGCCAAGTCGCTCGACGAGCTCATGCGTGACCTCAAGGAGGGCGAGAAGGCGTCGCTCACCCTGGTCATCAAGGGTGACGGTTCCGGTTCGGTCGAGGCCCTCGAAGAGGCGCTGTTCAAGATCGAGATTCCGGAGGAGATCCAGCTCAAGGTCATCCACCGCGGCGTCGGTGCGATCACCGAGAGCGACGTCAACCTGGCGTCGGCCTCTTCGGAGCAGACCGCGACGATCATCGGCTTCAATGTCCGGGCCGGCAACAAGGTCAAGGAGATGGCCGACCGCGCCGGCGTGGAGATCCGCTACTACAGCGTGATCTACCAGGCCATCGAGGAGATCGAGGCGGCGCTCAAGGGCCTGCTCAAGCCGGAGTACGAAGAGGTCGAGCAGGGAACGGCGGAGATCCGCGAGGTCTTCCGCTCGTCCAAGATCGGTCTCATCGCCGGTTGTATCGTCCGGTCCGGCCTGATCAAGCGCAACGCCAAGGCCCGGATCATCCGCGAGGGCACGGTCGTGGCCGACAACGTCACGATCAGCTCGCTGAAGCGGTTCAAGGACGACGCCACCGAGGTCCGCGAGGGCTTCGAGTGTGGTCTGACCCTGAGCGGTTACGGTTCGCCGCAGATCGGCGACGTCATCGAGACGTTCGAGATGCGGGAGAAGCCGCGGGCCTGATCCCCCGGCTGAGCTGAGAGCGGCCCCCACGCTTGCGTGGGGGCCGCTCTTTCATGCACCGGAGTACGGGCTACGCGCACCGTGCCTCCCGGACGCGCACCGGCAGAATGCCGGGCCGAGGCCGCGGCGCGGCGGCAGGTCATGGACTGGGAGGATGTCGGCATGTCCCGGTATGCCATGCTGCTCGCTCCGTCCGCCAACCGCGTCTACGCCGATCAGGCGTCGCGCATGTCCCAGGCGGAACTGGCCGCTTTCGCTCCGGTGCTCTCCACGCCGCTCGACGAGATCGACGTCACCACGATCGGCGGGGTGGAGTACCTCACCTTCACCGCCGGCCTCTCCACCGCCGACATCGCGTACCTGTCGAACCTGTCCGCCGCGTACGCGCTCTTCGAACTCGTCGACGACCTGCTGCGGCCGCTCACGCTCACGCCGCTGGCCCGGTACGACAGTGACCTGATCACCATCCCGAAGTACGCCGGCAAGACGAACGAGCAGTTCACCAAGCTGGTGCTCAACCTGACCCTGCTGGCCTCCGCCTCGGCCGGCCGGATGCTCGGCGGCGGGCTGACCGTCCTCGACCCGCTCTGCGGCCGCGGCACCACGCTCAACCAGGCCCTGATGTACGGCTACGACGGCATCGGCGTGGAGATCGACGGCAAGGACGTCGAGGCGTACAAGTTGTTCCTCCAGACCTGGTTGAAGCGCAAGCGGCTGAAGCACACCGCGGAGCTGGTCCCGGTGCGCCGGCAGGGCCGCCGGGCTGCCCGCCGGCTCGAGGTGACGCTGGCGCCGAGTAAGGACGACCACAAGGCCGGCGCGGTGCAGAAGCTGACGGTGCTGCACGCCGACACCACCGGGCTGGACGGGCTGATCCGCGGCAACGTGGCGGACGTGCTGGTGGCCGACCTGCCGTACGGTGTCGCGCACGGCAGCTACGACGACGCCGGCGGCATCTCGCGGCGTCCGCTGGACCTGCTGGAGCGGGCGGTGCCGCAGTGGCTGCCGCTGCTGCGTCCCGGTGGCGCGATCGGCCTCTCCTGGAACACCAAGGTTGCCAAGCGCGAGCTGGCCGAGGACATCCTGCTGGCGAACGGCCTGACCCTGGTCGAGCATCTGCCCCTGGAGCACCGGGTGGACCAGGGGATCGACCGCGATGTGCTGGTCGCCCGGAAAACCGGCTGATCCCCGGCGCGCCGGGGCGTAACCTGCTCGCTGATGTATACCGAGACCGCAGTCTTCGACCTGCTCCTGCCCGGTGACTCGCGTTCGCTGAAGCAGAAGCGCTCCTACGTCCGGCCGATCATCGCGATGCTGAAGAAGTTCGAGGTGAGCGTCGCCGAGGTCGGTTTCCACGATCTGCACGGCCGGGCGCAGATCGGCGTCGCGGCGGTGGCCGGCGATCCCGCACAGGCACGCAGCGTGATCGACACCTGCGAGCACCAGATGGCCGGCCGCCCCGAGATCGAATTGCTCTCCGTCAAGCGACGGCTCTACGGGGACGATGACTGACGTAGGTAGGCTTGCGCAGTTGAGAGCGGGGGCGGTGCTGACCCGCGGGAACCACAGTCGGAGGTGGGCGAGATGTCGGATCCGGCCAAGACACGGCGGCACGCGGAGCGTGTCCGTGAACTGGTGGCTTCGCTGGTGCGGGAGATCAAGGATCCCCGGCTCGGCATGGTGACGATCACGGATGCCCGGATCACCGGCGACCTGCGCGAGGCGACGGTCTACTACACGGTGCTCGGGGACGTGACGGAGCAGGCCTCGACGGCGGCCGCCCTGGAGAGCGCGAAAGGCATGTTGCGCAGCCGGGTCGGTCACGCGCTCGGCCTGCGGCACTCGCCGAGCCTGGCGTTCGTGATGGACAACGTCCTCGACCACGCCAAGGAGATCGACGATCTGCTGGCCGCGGCGAAGCACCGCGACGAGGAGGTCCAGCGGCTGGCGGCCGGCAAGAAGTACGCCGGCGACCCGGACCCCTACAAGAGCGAGGACGAGGACGAGGACGAGCGGGTGGGCGCCGCTGAGGATCAGGGGTGAGTCCGACTGCCGAGCAATGGGCCGCCGCGGTGGCGGCGGTCCGTTCGGCCGGGCCCGACGACGAGGTCCTGCTGATCTGCCACGTCAACCCGGACGGGGACGCGCTCGGCAGCATGCTTGGCCTCGGCCTGGGTCTGCGACGGCTCGGGCTGACCCGGCTCCAGGCCACCTTCCCGGGCCGGTTCGACGTCCCCGAGCCGTACGCGTCGCTCCCCGGCCTTGATCTTCTCGTGCCGGAGTCGGCGGCGTTCGCCGACCCGCGCCTGGTCCTGGTCTTCGACGTGGCGGCCGAGTCGCGTCTCGGCGCGCTGGCCGGGCGCCTCACCGGCGCGCCGTGCAGTGTGGTGCTCGACCATCACGCGACGAACACCGGTTTCGGCCAGGTGCGGCTGGTGGACCCGCTGGCGGCGGCCACCTCGGTGGTGGCCGAGCAGCTGCTCGACCGGCTCGGCGTGCCGCTGGACGCGGAGATCGCCGAGTGTCTCTATGTGGCGCTGGCCACCGACACCGGCTCGTTCAAGTTCGACATGACCACGGTGGCGGTGCACGAGCTGGCGGCCCGGCTGATCGCGACCGGCATCCGGCCCGGCGACATCTCCCGGCGGGTCTTCGACACCAGGCCGTTCGGCGCCATGAAGCTGACCGGTGAGGTGCTGGGCCGCGCGGTGCTGGACCCGGCGGCGGCCGGTGGCCGCGGCATGGTCTGGACCTGGGCGACGCTGGCGGACCTGGAACGGCACGCCCAGCCGCCGTACGTGCTGGACACCCTCATCGACCCGGTCCGCTCGGTGGCCGAGGCGGACGTGTCGGTGCTGGTGAAAGAGGTCGCCGCGAACGAGTGGGCGGTGTCGTTGCGCAGCAAGGGCGCGGTCGACGTGAGCGGGGTGGCGATCTCCCAGGGCGGCGGCGGTCACCGCTTGGCGGCGGGCTTCACCGGGTACGGCGAGCCGGCCGACGTGGTCGCCGGTGTGCGCCGCCTTTTGGACGATTTCCTGAACTGATCGACGTTTTCCCAGTTGAATGGGGGTCACCCGAACGGGTGGCCCCTATCTTCGTTGTCCCGTATGACGGGATCGCCGAACGGTGGCGGTGAGTGAACGTTAGTTTGGGTGCTGAACGGTGATTTGGTTTCACGCGGCTGCCACCACCGCCTCTCCGTGAGACCTCGAGCCACCCGGGTCCACCGCCCCGGGTCGCGTCACGCCGCCAGAGATCCGGCGATCCCGGATCGGTTCCCGTGACGCCCCGCTCGACCGATTCCGGGCGCCCGCGTGGGCGGAGCGCCCACACCCACCGTGGAGGAATGTCATGGCTGCCAAGCCGAAGCCCCAGCCCAAGCCATCCGACGACGCCCGCGAGCAGGCGCGCCGCGCCCTGCAGGCCTCGCTGGACACGCGTCAGTAGTCGCTCGCCCGGCGCGCGCCGACGGTCCCAAGCCGGGCACGCGCCAGTAGTTGTAAGTGACGGGTCGCGTTGCGGCCCTTACGGCGGGGCGGGCATCATGGGACACCATGAGCCCGCCTGCCGTCTCCACCGCCACACCGAGGCGGATCGCCGCCCTGGCTCTGCCGGCGCTCGTGGTGCTCGCCGCCGAGCCGCTCTACGTCCTGGTGGACACCGCGGTGGTCGGCCATCTGGGCCCGGTCGAGCTGTCCGCGATAGCCGTCGGCGGCACCGTCATGTCGGTGGCCGCCTGGTTCGGCACCCTGATGGCGTACGGGACGACCGGTCGCGCCGCCCGCCGCTTCGGCGCCGGTGACCGGCCGGCCGCCGTCGCCGAGGGCGTGCAGGCGTCCTGGCTGGCACTCGGCGCCGGCCTGCTGCTGGCCCTGCTCGGGCTGGTCGGCGCGGGCCCGGTCGCGAACCTGCTGGCCGGCAACGAGCAGACCGCCGAGGCGGCCGCCGGCTGGATGCGGATCGCCGCGTTCGGTGCGCCCGGCCTGCTGCTGGCCGCCGCCGGCAACGGCTGGATGCGCGGCGTGCAGGACACCCGGCGACCACTCTGGATCGTGCTCGGGGCCAATGTGCTCTCCGCGGTCCTCTGCCCGATCCTGGTCTACCCGCTCGGTCTGGGCCTGACCGGCTCGGCGATCGCCAACGTCACCGCGCAGAGCATCGGCGGCGCGCTCTTCCTGATCGCCCTGATCCGCGAGACCCGGGCGCTGCGGCCCGTCCCGTCGATCATCCTGCGTCAGGTCGTCCTCGGCCGGGACCTGCTGATCCGCGGCGCGGCCTTCCAGGCGTGCTTCCTCTCCGCCACCGCCGTCGCCTCCCGGTTCGGCATCGCGGCCGTCGGCGCCCACCAGATCGGGCTGCAACTCTGGTTCTTCGCGGCGCTCGCCCTGGACGCGGTGGCGATCGCCGCGCAGTCGCTGGTCGGGGCGGCCCTCGGGGCCGGCGACACGGACCAGGCCCGGGACGTGGCCCGCCGGGTCACCCTGGCCGGCGGGGTGTCCGCGGTAGCGTTCGCGCTGCTGGCACTGGCCGGCGCCGGGGTGGTGCCGGGCTGGTTCACCGACGACCCGGCGGTGCTGGAGCAGGCCGCGGTCGTCTGGCCCTGGTTCGTGGCGCTGCTCCCGTTCGCCGGCGTCGTCTACGCGCTCGACGGCGTGCTGATCGGCGCCGGTGACGTGGCGTTCCTGCGGACCGTCACGGTGCTGTCCGCGCTGTTCGGCTTCCTGCCGGCGATCTGGCTGGCGTACGCGCTGGACCTGGGCCTCGGCGGCGTCTGGGCCGGCCTGGGACTGTTCACCCTGGCCCGCTTCGTGACCCTGATGTGGCGATGGCGCTCGCCGCGATGGGTGGTAGTCGGAGCCACCCGCTAGGGTTTTCCGGTGAACGCGGACGGACTGATCGTGGTGGACAAACCGGCCGGCATGACGTCGCACGACGTCGTCGCCCGGATCCGGCGGCTGGCGAAGACCCGGCGGGTGGGGCACGGCGGCACGCTCGACCCGATGGCCACCGGCGTCCTGATCATCGGGGTGAACCGGGCGACCCGGCTGCTCACCTACGTGATCGGCGCCCGGAAGAGCTATTCCGCGACGATCCGGCTCGGTGAGAACACGGTCACCGACGACGCGGAGGGCGACGTCACGGCGGTCTTCGGAACCGGCGCCGTCACCGACGACGCCGTCCGGGCCGGGCTGGCCGCGCAGGTCGGCGAGATCGACCAGGTGCCGAGCGCGGTGAGCGCCATCAAGATCAAGGGCGTGCGGTCGTACAAGCGGGTGCGCGACGGCGAGGCCGTCGAGATCCCGGCACGGCGGATCACCGTCTTCGGGCTCGACGTGCTGGCGATCCGGCGCCCCGAGGGCCGGGACGTGGTCGACGTGGACATCGACGTGACCTGCTCCTCCGGGACGTACATCCGGGCCATCGCCCGCGACCTGGGCGCCGCGCTCGGTGTCGGCGGCCACCTCACCGCGCTGCGCCGCACCGCGGTCGGCGAGATGACCCTGGACGCCGCCGCTACCCTGGCCGAGCTGGAGGAGCGCGCGCCGGACGTGGTGTCGCTGCCGATGGCGGAGGCGGCCCGGCGGGCGTTCCCGCAGCGTGTCGCGGATCCTGAGGAGACCAGGACGCTGCGGCACGGCGGTCCGCTTCCGGCGGCAGGCATCGACGGGCCGTACGCCGTCTTCGACCCGGAGGGCACCCTTCTCGCGATCGTGAGCGAGCGGGACGGAAAGGCCCGGGCCGAGATCGTCCTGGCACCGGCCTGAATCGATACTGTAGGCCGGGCAACGAACGTCGACGGGAGTGTTTTCGATGCAGCGGTGGCGGGGCTTCGAGTCGGTCCCCGGTGGCTGGGGCCGGTCGGTCGTGACGATCGGCGTCTTCGACGGCGTGCACCGCGGGCACCAGGCGATCATCGGGCACGCGGTGAAGCGGGCCCGTGACCTCGGCCTCCAGTCGGTGGTAATGACCTTCGATCCGCACCCGGCCGAGGTGGTCCGGCCCGGTTCGCACCCGGCCGTGCTGACCGAGCCGGTGCGCAAGGCGGAGCTGATCGAGGAGCTGGGCGTCGACGCCCTCTGCGTGGTGCCGTTCACGCCGGCCTTCTCGCAGCTGTCGCCGGACGAGTTCGTGCACGACGTGCTGGTGGAGGCGTTGCACACGGCGGTCGTGGTGGTCGGCGACAACTTCCGCTTCGGCCACCGGGCGGCCGGTGACCTGACGATGCTGGAGACGCTCGGCCGCACCTTCGGCTTCACCGTGGAGGACGCGCCGCTGGTCGCCGAGAGCGGGCTGGTATTCTCCTCCACCTACATCCGCAGCTGCGTCGACGCCGGTGACGTGCGCGCCGCGGCGGTCGCGCTGGGCCGGTCGCACCGCCTCTCCGGCGTGGTGGTCCGCGGTGACGCGCGCGGCCGGGAGCTGGGGTACCCCACGGCCAACCTGATGGTCCACCGGTACGCGGCGGTCCCGGCCGACGGCATCTACGCGGCCTGGCTGACCCGGACCGGGGAGCACGCGGGACGCTGGCCGGCCAGCGTGTCGATCGGCACGAATCCCACCTTCTCCGGGCGGGAGCGTCGCGTCGAGGCGTACGTGCTCGATTTCTCCGCCGACCTGTACGGTGAGCGGGTCAGCATCGATTTCGTCGCGCACCTCCGTGAGCAGCGCAAATACGACGGCATCGAGCCGTTGATCGCGCAGATCGAGGCCGACGTCGAACAGACCCGGGCGATGCTCACCTGACCTGCTGGTAGGGTGGAATGGTCGTTGGAATATCCGACACCGGTCCCGCATGCCTGCCCGACGCCGCGGGTCGCGGGGTAACCGTGCAATCGGCAACACAGAAGTCCGGAGAGTATGGCGCTCGATCAAGAGACCAAGACCAAGATCATGGGTGAGTACGCGACCAAGGACGGCGACACCGGTTCGCCCGAGGTTCAGGTCGCGATGCTGACCAAGCGGATCGCCGACCTGACCGAGCACCTCAAGGTGCACAAGCACGACCACCACAGCCGGCGCGGCCTGCTGCTGCTGGTCGGTCAGCGTCGTCGCCTGCTGAACTACGTTCAGAAGAAGGACATCGCGCGTTACCGGACGCTCATCGAGCGCCTCGGTCTGCGCCGATAGTTTTACCGAGGGAGCGGCCGCTGGTCGCTCCCTCACATTTCCACCCCACGGACCCGCGCGGATCACCACCGTCCGAAGCACCGGTCCTCGGTAGTGGTTCCCAGGCCAACGTCCTGGGCACTTCGATCGAAGACCGGCTCGACTGAAACCGCGCTGTTGACCGCCGGGTCCTCGACGAAGGAGTACCGCACTTCATGACAGAGCAGAACACCGCTCTCGGCACCGAGTCCCGCACCGCCGTCATCGACAACGGATCGTTCGGCACCCGCGAGATCGTTTTCTCCACCGGCCGCCTCGCCAAGCAGGCCGCCGGTTCCGTGATCGTCCAGCTGGGCGACACCACCGTCCTCTCCGCGACGACCGCCAGCAAGCAGCCGAAGGAACACTTCGACTTCTTCCCGCTGACCGTCGACGTCGAGGAGCGGATGTACGCGGCCGGCCGGATCCCCGGCTCGTTCTTCCGCCGCGAGGGCCGTCCCAGCGAGGACGCCATCCTGACCTGCCGCCTGATCGACCGGCCGCTGCGCCCGTCGTTCACCAAGGGCCTGCGCAACGAGGTCCAGGTCGTCGAGACCGTGCTGGCCCTCGACCCCGCCCACCCGTACGACGTGGTCGCCATGAACGCGGCCTCGATGTCCACCAAGCTCTCCGGCCTGCCGTTCAGCGGCCCGGTGGGCTCGACCCGGGTCGCGCACGTCGACGGCCAGTGGATCGCCTTCCCGACCCTGGAGGAGCTCGAGCGGGCCACCTTCGACATGGTCGTGGCCGGCCGGGTCACCGCCGAGGGCGACGTCGCGATCATGATGGTCGAGGCCGAGGCCACCCCGCACGCGATCAAGCTGATCGCGGCCGGCGCCACCGCGCCGACCGAGGAGGTCGTCGCCAGCGGTCTCGAGGCCGCCAAGCCGGCCATCCGCGAGCTCTGCCGCGCGCAGAGCGAGCTGGCCGAGGTCGCCGCGAAGCCGGTCGCCGACTTCCCGGTCTTCCTGGACTACCAGGACGACGTGTTCCAGGCCGTCAGCGAGGCCGTCCGGGCCGAGGTCGCCGAGGCTCTGAAGATCGCCGGCAAGCAGGAGCGCGAGGAGTCCCTCGACCTGGTCAAGGCGAAGGCTCAGGAGCTGCTCGCCGAGCGGTTCGAGGGCCGGGAGAAGGAAGTCAGCGCGGCTTTCCGCTCGATCACCAAGTCCGAGGTGCGTCAGCGGGTCCTGCGCGAGCAGGTCCGCATCGACGGCCGCGGCCCGCGCGACATCCGCCCGCTGATCGCCCAGGTCGGCGTGCTGCCGCGGGTGCACGGCTCGGCGCTGTTCGAGCGTGGCGAGACCCAGATCCTGGGCGTCACCACGCTGAACATGCTCCGCCTCGAGCAGGCGCTTGACACCCTCTCCCCGGAGAAGACCAAGCGCTACATGCACAACTACAACTTCCCGCCGTACTCGACCGGTGAGACCGGCCGGGTGGGTTCGCCGAAGCGCCGCGAGATCGGTCACGGCGCGCTGGCCGAGCGGGCGCTGGTCCCGGTCCTGCCGTCGCGTGAGGAGTTCCCCTACGCGATCCGCCAGGTCTCCGAGGCCCTCGGCTCCAACGGCTCCACCTCGATGGGCTCGGTCTGCGCCTCGACGCTGGCCCTGCTCTCCGCCGGTGTCCCGCTGAAGGCGCCGGTCGCCGGCATCGCGATGGGCCTGATCTCGGACGAGGTCGACGGCAAGACGCAGTACGTCGCGCTCACCGACATCCTCGGCGCCGAGGACGCGTTCGGCGACATGGACTTCAAGGTCGCCGGCACCAGCGAGTTCGTCACCGCGCTGCAGCTCGACACCAAGCTCGACGGCATCCCGTCGGACGTGCTGGCCGGTGCGCTCCAGCAGGCGCACGAGGCTCGCGCGACGATCCTCGGCGTGATGAACGCGGCGATCGAGGCCCCGGCCGAGATGAGCGAGTACGCGCCGCGCGTCACCAGCGTGAAGATCCCGGTCGACAAGATCGGCATGGTGATCGGCCCGAAGGGTCAGACCATCAACGCGATCCAGGACGAGACCGGCGCCGACATCTCGATCGAGGACGACGGTACGATCTACGTCGGTGCGACGAACGGCCCGGCCGCCGAGGCCGCCGTCGAGCGGATCAACGCGATCGCCAACCCGACCATGCCGAAGGCCGGCGACAAGTTCCTCGGCACCGTGGTGAAGACGGCCGCGTTCGGCGCGTTCATCTCGCTGCTGCCCGGCCGCGACGGCCTGCTGCACATCTCCAAGGTGGGCGACGGCAAGCGGGTCGAGAAGGTCGAGGACTTCCTCAACGTCGGCGACAAGGTCGAGGTCTCGATCGCGGACATCGACGCCCGCGGCAAGATCTACCTCGACAAGGTCCGCCCGGAGGGCGAGGAGGCACCGGCCGCGCCGGCCGCCGAGTCCGCCGAGGGCCGTCCCGAGCGGGCGCCGCGTGAGGACCGCGGTCCGCGTGAGGGTGGTGGCGAGCCCCGCCGCCGCCGGTCGCGCCCGGCGGGCGAGCGCAGTGACCGTGGCGAGCGCCGCGAGTAATCCTCAGTGACAGCGAATGACCGCGGGCCGGCCGAGAGGCCGGCCCGCGCCATAACCCCGTCCAACCACCCCACCGCCGCCCCGAAACGGATGAGGACCGCCTCCCTCCAAGAGGGCGTGCACCGCACCGTTCTCCCCTCGGGCCTGCGTATCGTCACCGAGGCGATCCCGACCACCCGCAGCGCCTCGCTCGGGATCTGGGTGGGCATCGGCTCGCGGGACGAGCGGCCGTCGCTGCACGGCGCCTCGCACTTCCTCGAGCACCTGCTCTTCAAGGGCACCCACAAGCGCTCCGCGCTGGACATCTCCGCGGAGATCGAGGCCGTGGGCGGCGAGACGAACGCCTTCACCACGAAGGAGTACACCTGCTACTACGCGCGGGTGCTCGACGCCGACCTGCCGCTCGCGGTGGACGTGCTGGTGGACGCGGTCGCCGACTCGATCCTGGAGCCGGCGGACGTGGAAACCGAGCGTGGCGTGATCCTCGAGGAGATCGCCATGCACGAGGACGAGCCCGGCGACGAGGTGCACGACGTCTTCGCCGAGGTGATCTTCGGTGATCACCCGCTCGGCCGGCTGATCTCGGGCACCCCCGAGTCGATCACGCCGATGACCCGGGACCAGATCAACCGGTTCTACCGCAAGCACTACACGGCCCCGGAGATCCTGGTCGCGGCCGCCGGCAACCTGGACCACGCCACCGTCGTGAAGCTGGTGCGCAAGGCCCTCGCCGGCAGCCCGCTGGACACCGGGCCGGCCGCACCTGCCGCCACCCGCCGCTCCGACCGGCGGGTCCGCTCCGGCAAGCCGCGGACCGCGGTCGTGCACCGGGACACCGAGCAGGCGCACATCGTGCTGGGCGGGCCCGGGCTGGGCCGGCACGACGACCGGCGGTTCGCGCTGGGCGTGCTGAACAACGTGCTCGGCGGTGGCATGTCGAGCCGGCTGTTCCAGGAGATCCGGGAGAAGCGCGGCCTGGCCTACTCGGTCTACTCGTACGCGAGCCAGCACGCCGACGCCGGCCTCGTCGGCGTCTACGCGGGCTGTGCGCCGGCCAAAGCGGCCGAGGTGCTCGATCTCATCCGGGTGGAGTTGGACCGGGTGGCGGAGAAGGGCATCACGCTGGAGGAACTGTCCCGCGGCAAGGGGATGGTAAAGGGCGCCTACGTGCTGGGCCTCGAGGACACCGGTTCCCGGATGAGCCGGCTGGCCAAGTCAGAACTGCTGCACGGCGACCTGATGACCGTGGACGAACTGCTCACCCGGGTCGATGCGGTGACCGTCGACGAAGTGAACGCGATAGCTGCCGAACTCTTCGGTGGGGAGCGCTCGCTGGCCGTGGTGGGACCGTTCGGCGAGGACGACTTTCCCGCGTAGCTACCCTTGGACCCCGTGACGACCCTGGAGACACCGCCCGAGACATCCGCGACCCCGCCACCACCGGAACTCCGGAAGCGGCGGATCATCGGGATGCTGATCTGGGCGGTGGTCTTCGCCGTCGGGGTCTGGTTCACCGGCGTGCCCACCAGCGATCCGCTGATCGCCTTCGGCTGGCTGTGGCTGGCCACCATCGCGTGGCGCAACTACGAGCCGTGGAAGACGCACCTGCGGTTCCTGCGGGACTGGCTGCCGATCTGCCTGCTCCTGGTGATCTACAACGTGTCCCGCGGTTACGCCGACGGCCTGTTCGCGCCGCACGTCACCGAGCTGATCGCCTTCGACAAGTGGATGTTCGGCTGGTTCACCGGCGGCCTCACCCCGACCGAGTGGCTGCAGAACCACCTCTACCAGCCGGACACGGTCCAGTGGTGGGAGGTGGTGACGTCGATCGTCTACTTCTCGCACTTCCTGACGCTGCCGACCATCGCCGTGGTGCTCTGGATGCGGTCGCGCCCGCAATGGGCACGGTTCATGCGCCGCTGGTTCACGCTCTGCGTCTTCGGCCTGATCACCTACTTCCTGTACCCGGCCGCCCCGCCCTGGTGGGCGGCGGAGCCCCAGCACGGCTCACTGATCACGGCGACCCGCATCTCGACGAACGGCTGGGACGCGATCGGCCTGCACGGCGCTGGCAACACCCTCAACGCCCTCCAGGTGGAGGCGGCGAACCCGGTCGCCGCGATGCCGTCGCTGCACACCGGCTTCGCGTTCATGGCAGTGGTCTTCTTCCTGCCGGTGGTCCGCCGGCGATGGTGGCCGCTGCTCCTGGCCTACCCCCTCGCGATGACGTTCACGCTCGTCTACTCGGCCGAGCACTGGGTGATCGACGTGCTCGTCGGCTGGGCGTACGTCGGGGTGGTCTTCCTGGTCGTGGGGGTCGCGGAGCGGTGGTGGGAGGCGCGTCGCCGTACAGTAAATTGACGGTGTGACAGACGTGGCTGAACCCATTCGTGTCGGTGTTCTCGGTGCCCGGGGCCGCATGGGCCTCGAGGTGTGCAAGGCGGTCGACACCGCCGCCGACCTCGATCTGGTCGCCATGATCGACCAGGGGGACCTGCTCTTCCAGGCCTCCGACACGGGTGCTCAGGTCCTCGTCGACTTCACCAACCCCGACGTGGTGATGGACAACCTGCGGTGGGCGATCCAGCAGGGCATCAGCGTGGTCGTCGGCACGTCCGGCTTCAGCGAGGAGCGGCTCGACCAGGTCCGCGGCTGGCTCGCCGAGAAGCCCGGCGTCGGCGTCCTGATCGCGCCCAACTTCGGCATCGGCGCCGTACTCATGATGCAGTTCGCCGCCCGGGCCGCCCGCTACTTCGAGTCCGTCGAGATCATCGAGCAGCACCACCCGCGCAAGCTGGACGCGCCCAGCGGCACCGCCATGCACACCGCCAAGGTGATCGCCGAGGCCCGCGCGGCGGCGAACTGCCCGCCCATGCCGGACGCCACCAAGGAGGAGCAGCTGGGCGCCCGCGGCAGCGACGTCGACGGCGTCCGGATCCACTCGGTCCGCGCCTCCGGCCTGGTGGCGCACCAGGAGGTGCTGTTCGGCACCACCGGCGAAACCCTCACCATCCGGCACGACTCGCTGGACCGGTCCTCGTTCATGCCGGGTGTGCTGCTGGCGGTCCGCAACGTGCGGCAGCGGCCCGGCCTGACCATCGGGCTCGACCCGCTGCTGGGCTGAGCGGCCAGCCCCGGTTCCGACCCGGTGCTGGTTCAAGCCGCCGGCCCGGGTTTCCGACCCGGTGCTGTTTTGAGCCGCCGGCCCGGGTTTCGACCCGGTGCTGCGCCGGCTTGGAGTGGGCGGCTACCTTGTCGTCGATGACCGAGCTGACGACACGTGGCCGCCGGGTCCGGGTCCTGGCGACCGGCACCGCGTTCCTGCTGCTGCTCGCCGGCACGTTCTGGGGTGCGGACGACGACTTCCCGTTCGGCCCCTTCCGGATGTATGCGACAGCCCCCGACCCGAACGGCGCCGCCAAGGACACCCGAGTCGAGGGCGTCGACGTGACGGGCGCCGTCGTGGCGATCACCGAGGCGAACAGCGGCATCCGCCGCGCCGAGATCGAAGGACAGCAGGGGGCGTACGAGGCCGACCCGTCCCGCCTGGAACAGGTCGCGCAGGCGTACGAGGAGCACACGCCCGGCGCACCCGCGCTGCGCGAGGTACGGATCGTGGTCCGCTGGCACCCGGTGCGCGACAGCCGCCCGACCGGCACGTTCACCGACGAGGTCGTCGCCGACTGGATCCGCCCATGATCATGCGCTGGCTCTTCGAACCGGTACCGAAGGGGCGGATCGCCGCCTTCCGTACCCTCGTCTACCTCTTCGTCGCCGCCGACCTGGTGATCTTCACGCCGTGGGTGCGCTCGCACGCGAACACTCCCGGCGAGCTCTACGAGCCCCTGCTGATCGGCCGTCTGCTGCACCTGCCGACCCCGACCCCGCTGCTGGTGCACGGCATCTTCTGGACTCTGCTCGTCCTCGCCGCGGCCGCCGCCACCGGCCGTGCGCCACGCCTGCTCGGCTGGGCGGTCTTCCTGCTCTACTTCGAGTGGATGATCGTCGCGATGAGCTACGGCAAGGTCGACCACGACCGGGTCGGCCTGCTTGTGGCACTGGCGGTCCTGCCCACCGCCGGCCGGGCCCGGCACGGCGATCAGGAGCGGACCGAAGCCGGTGGCTGGGCCCTGCGCGTCACCCAGATCGCGGTGGTCTGCACCTACTTCCTGGCCGCGCTGGCGAAACTGCGGTTCGGCGGCCTGGACTGGCTGACCAGCTCGGTCCTCGCCCAGGCGATCATCCGGCGCGGCACCGACCTGGCCGACGCCATCGCCGTCGTACCCGGCCTGCTGATCCTCGCCCAGTTCGGCATCATCGCCTTCGAACTCCTCAGCCCGGCCGTCTTCCTGGTCCCGCAGCGCTGGCGCAACGCCATCGTCGCCTTCTTCTACTCCTTCCACGTGATCACCTTCGCCACGATCACGATCTCGTTCGCCCCCCACCTGGTGGCGATGGCAAGCTTCCTGCCACTCGAGAAACTGCGCCCGCCGGCCCGTCTCCGGCGCCGCCACAGGACTCCGTCCCCGCCCTGAGAGCTTCCGGGCGTACGGCTTCCGCCCCTCCCGTCCATCACGGCCGTCCACTGCGGCGATGTCTCTTCGGCGCTGGGTGGGAGGGCGGCCGGAATCCGCCGGTCGGTGCGGCCTCCGTGATGGCACGAGCCGGGCTCGCCTGGGCGTCGATGGCACGAGCCGGGCTCGCCTGGGCGTCGATGGCACGAGCCGGGCTCGCCTGGGCGTCGATGGCACGAGCCGGGCTCGCCTGGGCGTCGATGGCACGAGCCGGGCTCGCTGCGCGTCGATGGCACGAGCCGGGCTCGCTGCGCGTCGATGGCACGAGCCGGGTGACCGTTGTCTCGCTTGCGCGTCGTTCCAGTGCCCCGTCCAGCGCAGACCGCGTTCCTGGCGGCTCGGCTCCTGTCCGCGCGTTCGGTGGCGCACCAAATCCTTTGCGCTTGTCCGGTCGACGGCCGCGGCGCCGATCCGGGCCGTCCCTGTGACCAGTGAAGCATCGTTTGCCGCTTTCCCGATGCTTTGTTCTGGCCAGGGCGCGGTCCGGAGCTTCGGTGCGCAGGATGTCGGGCCGGCGGCAGGCGGGGAATACCCGGGCGAAAGGGCTGGAACTGGGGCCGGCGGTGACTTGGGTTTCGTGGCTTTCGTCCCGTCTGCGGCCAATGGATGGCCAGCCGTGTCCCGCTGGGGTGGGTCCGCGTGGCGTTGTTGATCTGCTAGCGGTGCGAAATCGTGGTTTAGACCCCTTGATCACAGCGATTTCGTAGCGCTAGCAGATCAACATCTCGGCATGCACGGTGTGTCCGGCGCTACCGGGGCGGAACCGGGGGACGCGCGGCTGATGCGCGGGCGGTATCGGCGGGCTGGCGACCCGGGGTGCGGCGTTCGAGGGTCACCGCGTCCGCGTCCGCGTCCGCGTCCGCGTCCGCGTCGGCTCGGTCCCGGCGGGTGGTTCGCGGCCGGTCGAGGGGGCCGCCGGGCCCGGTTCCGCGCCCGGTTCCGCGCCCGGTTCCGCGTCCGGTTCCGCGTCCGGTTGCGCCGGGGCCGGCGGCGGGGTGCGCCGGGGCATGGACGTCAGTGTTTGAGGGTGGGGGACGGGGTGGCTGGGGTTGGGTGCTGCGAGAGGCGTACCCGAGGGGATTCAGCGTCGGGGGACCGCGCAGGCCGCCGTGCCGCCGGGCATGAGGTGGCGGTGGTCGGCCACCCACTGGTAGGCGGGCCAGGCCAGCCGGCTGACCGGTCGCAGGCCGAGGACCGCGCCGGGGAGTGACCAGAATCGGCCGGCGTCTTTCAGCATCAGGGCGATGGCGTCGGGGCCGGAGGCGATGACGCCGTCGGCGCCGACCCATTGGACCGCGGCTTCGGCCTGTTCGGCGGTGAGGCCGAGGGCGTCGAGGTCGGCGAACTGCCAGGGGACGACCTTGGCGGTGGTGGGGATCCGGCGCTCGATGAACTCGGCGCAGAGGGAGCAGAAGGAGCAGTCGCCGTCGAAGACGAAGGTGGCGGGGGCGGATGCGGAGGTTGTCACTCTTCTATTCTCCGGCGGGGTCGAGGTCGAGTGCGACGTGCAGGCGGATCTGGGGTACGAGCAGGTCGTCCACGTCGAGCGCCCGGCTCGCGCCGTCCTGCGCCCAGCCGGTGGATTCGAGGAATTTGCGCATCACGTCGTCGGACTCGTAGGCCCAGGCGACCGCTGATCCGAATCCGTCCTCGCGCCAGTGGTCGACCGCGGCGGCGAGCAGCCGGCTGCCGTGGCCGCGTCGTCCCCAGCGCGGCTCGACCAGCAGGTCGGTGATCGCGGCGACGTCGTCGGCGAGCGGTTTCTCGGACGGGGCGAGGGCGTGCTCGTCGGCCGGGCCGGCGGCCGCGAAACCGACCACGGTCTTGGTCGTCTCGCCCTGTTCGACGGCGATCAGGACGCGGTGGCGGGCCGACGGCGGCGCGGTGATCGCCTCGGTCCAGCCGCGGGCCAGGTAGGACTCGTCGAGGTTGGCCAGCACGTGTGCCGGGAACATCCGCCGGTAGGCGGTGCGCCAGGTGGTGAGCTGGATGCGAGCGATCTCCGCGGCGTCCTCGGGACGCGCGGGGCGGACGAAGCCGAGAGCCATGGCCGCAACTTTGTCACACCCGTGTCCTACGGTGCTTCACGTGGCTGTCCCCGATTCGCTCACCGTCGCACAGGCCCGCCGGATCACCCTGGCCGCGCAGGGTTTCACCGACCCCGCGCCGGGTGGCGTCACCGACCTGCGCCACCTGCGCCGGGTGCTGCGCCGGGTGCACCTGATCCAGATGGACTCGGTGAACGTCTTGCAGCGCGCCCACTTCATGCCGCTCTACAGCCGTCTCGGGCCCTACCCGGCCGGGCTGCTGGAGCGGGCGGCCTACCGCCGGCCCCGGGAGCTGTTCGAGTTCTGGGGGCACGAGGCGTCGCTGATCCGTGCCGACCTGCAGCCGCTGTTCCGCTGGCGGATGGCCCGGGCCGGCGAGTTGGCGTGGGGCAACATGAGGCGCATCGTGGTGGAGCAGCCCGACCTGGTGGCCTGGGTGCTCGACGAGGTGCGCGAGCGCGGGCCGATCACGGCCGCCGAGATCGAGCACGACGCCCCGCGCAGCAAGGACCACTGGGGGTGGAACTGGTCGGTGGTGAAACAGGCCCTCGAGTGGCTGTTCTATTCCGGTCAGGTCACCGCGTCGGAGCGGACGAGTTCGTTCGCCCGCCGCTACGACCTGCCGGAGCGGGTGCTGCCCCGGGCCGTGCTGGAGGCGCCGACGCCGTCACCCGAGGAGTCGTTCCGGTCCCTGGTGGAGTTGTCGGCGCGGGCGCTCGGGGTGGCGGCCGAGACGGAGCTGCGTGACTATTTCCGGCTGCCGCTGCAGGCGACCCGGGACGCGATCGCGGACCTGGTGTCGGCCGGGGTGCTGCTGCCGGTGACGGTCGCGGGCTGGCGGCCGCGGGCCTACCTGCACGCCGAGGCGCGGCTGCCGCGCCGGGTGCGGGCGGCCACGCTGATCAGCCCGTTCGACCCGCTGATCTGGGAGCGGGCCCGCACCGAGCGGCTGTTCGACATGACCTACCGGATCGAGATCTACGTGCCAAAACCGCAGCGGGTGTACGGGTACTACGTCCTGCCCTTCCTGCTCGGTGACCGGTTCGTGGCCCGGGTCGACCTCAAGGCCGAGCGGCGCACCGGTGAGCTGCAGATCCCGGCGGCCTGGCTGGAGCCGGGCGCCGACCCGGAGGAGACGGCCGGTGCGCTCGCCGCCGAGCTGGTCCGGCTGGCCGGTTGGCTGGGCCTGACCAGCGTCGGGATGCCGGAGCGGGGCGACCTCGCGGCCCCGCTGAAGGCGAGCCTCGCGGGTGTAGCGTGACGGCCATGAGCAGCACAGCCGGTCAGCTCCCGCCGTGGCTGGCCGACCAGCCGGTGCAGGGCCCGCCGCTGCCGCCGGAGTGGCTGGCCTATCCCTACCCGCCGCCCCAGCAGGACCGGATCACCCGGTTCGTGGAGCGCGTCGCGGCCCGGTCGCCGATCTGGCTCGCCCCGGTGGCACTGCTCGCCTGCATGGGCGCGGCCGCGGGTTACACGCTCGTCAGCGATCCGGCGTCGGCGCAGGCCGGTGCCGAGCCGACGTGCCTGCTGAAATACGCGACCGGCTTCGTCTGCCCGGGCTGCGGCGGCACCCGTGCCGCCTGGTTCCTGCTGCACGGCGACCTGCCGGCGGCGGCCCGGCACCACGCCCTCTTCGTCTTCGCGGTGCCGTTCCTGCTCTATGTCTACGTGGCGTGGGCCGGGCGCCGGCTGTTCCGGTGGCGCTTGCCCCAGTTGTCCGTCAGTCCGGCCGCCATGATCGGATTCATGGGGGTCTGGGCTGTCTGGAGCGTCTTGCGTAACCTGCCCTGGGTCCCGTTCACCGCTTTCTACGTGTGACCGGGGCGTCCGATAGGTTGTCAGGTATGACGCACGACCCGCGGCCCTTCGGACGGCTGCTGACCGCCATGGTGACACCGTTCACCCCGGACGGCTCCCTGGACCTCGAGGGCGCGGCCCGGCTGGCCGCACACCTCGTCGACGAGCAGCGCAACGACGCGCTCGTGGTCAGCGGGACCACCGGGGAGTCACCCACCACGACCGACGCGGAGAAGGAGACCCTGCTGAGGGTCGTCATCGACGCGGTCGGCGATCGTGCCAAGGTGGTCGCCGGGGTGGGCACCAACAGCACCGCGCACACCATCGAGCTCGCGCACGTCGCGGAGAAGGCGGGGGCGCACGGCCTGCTGGTCGTCACGCCGTACTACAACAAGCCGCCGCAGGCGGGCGTCGAGCGGCACTTCCGCTCGGTCGCCGACGCCTCCGGGCTGCCGATCATGCTGTATGACATTCCGCACCGGGCCGGCACGGCGATCGACACCGAGACGCTGGTGCGGCTCGCCGAGCACGAGCGGATCGTCGGGGTCAAGGACGCCAAGGGTGACCTGATCGCGACGTCCTGGGTGCTGTCCCGGACCGATCTGGCCTACTACTCGGGGGACGACGCGGCCACGCTGCCGCTGCTCTCCATCGGCGGTGTCGGCCTGGTCGGCACGTCGACGCACTTCACCGGTGTGCTCGCCAAGGAGCTGATCGAGGCCTTCGAGCGGGGCGACACCGCCACCGCGCTGGCCCGGCACCGGCAGGCTCTGCCGCTGTTCACCGGCATCTTCCGATCGCCGGGGACCATGCTGGTCAAGGCCGGATTGAACGCCTCCGGCCTGCCTGCGGGGCCGGTCCGGTCGCCGCTGGTCGACGCCGGCGAGGACGAACTTAACCAACTGCGCCAGGACGCCGCCGCCGCCGGCATCGTTCTCTGACAGGAAGAGGCGAATGAGTCAAGCTCACGTGGAGCTGGGTCCGCCGCCGCCACTGCCGGAAGGCGCCTTGCGCGTCGTCCCGCTCGGCGGACTCGGCGCCATCGGCCGCAACATGACGGTCTTCGAGTACGACGGGAAACTGCTCGTTGTCGACTGCGGGGTGCTGTTCCCCGATGTCGAGCAGCCCGGCGTCGACCTGATCCTGCCCGACTTCGCGCCCGTCCTGGACCGGCTCGACGACATTCAGGCGATCGTGTTGACCCACGGGCACGAGGACCACATCGGTGCGGTGCCCTATCTGCTGGCCCACAAGCCGGACATCCCGCTGGTCGGGTCGGAGTTCACGCTCGCGCTGATCGAGGCGAAATTGGCGGAGCGGCGCCTCGACCCGTACACGCTCACCGTGCGGGAGGGCCAGACCGAGCGCCTCGGCCCGTTCGAGTGCGAGTTCTTCGCGGTGAACCACTCGATCCCGGACGCGCTGGCGGTCGCCGTGCGCACGCCGGCGGGTCTGGTCCTGCACACCGGCGACTTCAAGATGGACCAGGTGCCGCTGGACGGCCGGATCACCGACCTGGCCGGGTTCGCCCGGCTCGGTGCCGAGGGCGTCGACCTGCTGCTCTCCGACTCCACCAACGCCGAGGTCCCCGGGTTCGTGACCCCGGAGCGGGACATCGGCCCGGTGCTCAGCTCGATCTTCGGCAAGGCCCGCGGCCGGATCATCGTGGCCAGCTTCGCCTCGCACGTGCACCGGGTCCAGCAGGTGATGGACGCCGCCTGGGAGTACGACCGGAAGGTCGCCCTGATCGGCCGCTCCATGGTCAGGAACATGGGCATCGCCCGTGACCTGGGCCTGCTGCGCATCCCGGACGGCCTGCTGGTCAGTCTCGACGAGGCGACCCGGCTCCCGCCCGACGAGATCGTCTTCATGTCGACGGGTTCACAGGGCGAGCCGATGAGCGCCCTCGGCCGGATGTCCACCGGCGACCACCGGCACATCAGCATCACGTCCGGCGACACCGTGGTGCTCGCGAGTTCGCTGGTCCCGGGTAACGAGACCTCGGTCTACCGGGTGATCAACCAGCTGGCCCGGGCCGGCGCGACAGTGGTGCACAAGGAGACGGCGAAGGTGCACGTCTCCGGGCACGCGCCCGCCGGGGAGCTGCTCTACCTGCTCAACGTGGTCCGGCCGAGCAACCTGATGCCGGTGCACGGCGAGTGGCGGCACCTGCGCGCCCACGCCCAGCTCGGCATCGAGTCCGGCGTCGCGCCGGACCGGGTGGTGCTCTGCGAGGACGGCGACGTGGTGGACCTGGTCGAGGGCCACGCCCGCGTGGTCGGCCGGGTCAAGAGCCGGTATGTGTACGTCGACGGTCTCGCGGTCGGCGACGTCAGCGAGTCGCTGCTGACCGAGCGGCGGATCCTCGGTGACGGCGGTTTCATCGCAGCCACCGTGGTGATCGACTCGGTGACCGGCAAGGTGGTCGGGGAGCCGAGCATCTCGGCCAAGGGCTTCTCCGAGGACCCGGACGCCTTCAACCCGGTGATCCCGTTGCTCACCGCGGCGCTGCACCGGTCGGCGGAGGACGGCATCACCGACCCGCACCAGTTGCAGCAGGTGGTGCGCCGGACGGTGGGCCGCTGGGTCAACGACGCATATCGCAGGCGGCCGATGATTGTCCCCACTGTGGTGGAAGTCTGACACTTTTTAAACCGTTCTCGGTCGAGCTGCGTATTCCCAGTCACCGGTGCCGCCCCCACGGCACCCGTGGCGGAGGGAGTTCTCCAGATGCAGCGCAGACCGATCGCCGTGACGGCGGCGGTGGTGGTGGCGGCCGGGGCGGCGGTGGCTTTCACCCTGCCGTCCATGGCCGGCACCAACGAGCCGGACGAACCGGCGCGGGTGAGTTCCGGGGGAGTCGCACCGGAACTGCTCGCGGCGATGAAGCGCGACATGGGCCTCGACGGTGACCAGGCGCGTACCCGGCTTGCCCGTTCCGAGTGGGCCGGCGGTGTCTCGGCCACGCTGGCCATGCAGACCGGCGCCGGCTTCGGCGGCGCCTGGCTGGCCGAGGACGGCACCACGCTGAAGGTCGCGGTGACCGGTTCGGGCGCGGCGAAGGCGGTCAAGGCCGCCGGTGCGGTGCCGGTGCTTGTGAAGCGGAGCGAGGCGCAACTCGACGCGGCGAAGTCCAAGCTGGACGCGGCGGTCGCCGAGGCCGACGAGCTGACCGGCTGGTATGTCGACGTCGCCACCAACAAGGTCGTCGTGGTGGCGAAGCCGGGCGCGAAGGACGAGGCCCTGGAGTTCGCCACCGATGCCGGGGTGCCGGCCGCCGCGGTGACCGTCAAGGTCAGCAAGGCGCAGCCGAAGCCGCTCTTCGACGTGCGGGGCGGTGACCCCTACTTCATCAACGTGGGTGGCGGGCAGGCCCGCTGCTCCATCGGTTTCTCGGTGGAGGGCGGCTTCGTGACCGCCGGACACTGCGGCGCCGAGGGCTCGCAGACGACCGGCTTCAACAACGCGGCGCAGGGCACCGTGGAGGCGTCGGTCTTCCCGGGCGAGGCGGACATGGGCTTCGTCGCGGTGAACGGCGACTGGACGCCCCGGGCGGTGGTCAACGACTTCCGGGGCAACGAGCTACCGGTGGCCGGCAACACCGAGGCGCCGGTCGGCGCGGCCATCTGCCGGTCGGGTTCCACCACCGGCACGTTCTGCGGCACGATTCTCGCGAAGAACCAGACCGTCCGGTACCCGGAGGGCGCGGTCACCGGTCTGACCCGTACCGACGTGTGCGCCGAGGGTGGCGACTCGGGTGGTCCGTGGCTCTCCGGCGACCAGGCCCAGGGCGTGACCTCGGGCGGTTCCGGCGACTGCACGTCCGGCGGCGAGACGTTCTTCCAGCCGCTCAACGAGATCCTGGCGGCGAGCGACCTGACCCTTGTCACCTCCGGTGGCGGTGCCGAGCCGCCCGCCGGTGCTGAGCCTCCCGCCGGTGGCGGGGCCGAGGAGCCGCCCGCCGAGGAGGAGCCGGCCGCGTCCGCCTGTGACGCGCTCCCGGTTCAGCGCCAGGGCAGCGTCTCCCGTGCCGGTTCGGCGCAGGCACAGCCGGACGGCGGGGCCTACCGGGCCCGCGCCGGCACGCACACCGCCTGCCTGGACGCGCCGGACGGCGCCGACTTCGACCTGGTGCTCCAGCGGCAGAACAGCCGCGGCCAGTTCCGGGCGGTGGCCCGCGCGACCGGTGCGGGCGACAAGACGCTGACCTTCGAGGGCCGGTCCGGCACCTACCGGTACGTGGTCGTGGCCACCGCCGGCTCCGGCGCCTACCAGCTCGGGTTCAACGTCTCCTGACGGCCGTCCCCGGCACCTCCACCCGGCCGGGTGACCGGGTCCGGCAGCACCGATCAGGGCCCCGCTCGCACGAGCGGGGCCCTTGTCGTGTGCCCGAGAGGTGCCCGGGACGCCGGCGGTACGGAGGTCCTTCAGGTGCCCGGGGTCAGGAGCCGGACTTCAGCTCGCCGAGCGCCTCGCCCATCCGGCAGCCGGTCGCGATGCCGCAGAGCAGCACCTGGTCCAGCTGCTCCGGGGTCACGCCCCGCTCCCAGTCGGCGGAGACCTCACCGATGACGATCGCCTTGCCGTCGTCGGTGACCTGCACGTACGACTTCGGCCACAGCTGGTCGCGGTTCCAGGCGTTGCAGAACTCGTACAGCTTCGGTACGTCCTCGACCGAGAAGACGTGCTGCATCATCGCCCGGATCTGGAGCATCTCCTGGCGCTCGCCCAGCCGGAAGAAGTAGATGAGGTTGCCCTGGAAGTTGCCGGCGATGTCCCCGTCGGCATCGACGAAGTACGAGAAGCCACGCGCGTCCAGCGCGGCCTTAATCATGTCGTTATCGAGAGGCTGCACCTCGTGATGGTATCGAGGGTTGATCAGTGCCTACCCCGAGTTGCGCTCAGCCGCAGGTCAGCGGCTCGGCCTCGGCACCGGGCAATCCCGGGCACCGGAAAGCGAGAAGCTGTCACGGTGCGCCTTCTCTGCAGGATGGCTCGGGCGGGCTACGGTGACATCCATGGCGGGCCGTACTCCTCCGGCGAGCCGGGGCCGTGCCGCGTCGACACCGCGCGGCGCCGCAGTCAACCGTGCCCGGCAACCGGCGGCACGCAAGCCGGCGGCACGCACCGGCACCACACGTAAGGCGACCGCGCCCCGTAAGCGCCCGGTCGCGCGCCGCTCCACGGCCGGCGCCACGCTCGCATCCGGCCTCGGCCGCGGCGTCGGCGCGGTCTGGATGGGGGCGGCGCACAGCGTCGGCTGGGTGTTCCGCGGGGTGGGCCGGCAGGCAGCGACCGCGCGCAACATCGACCCCGAGCACCGCCGTGACGGTGCCGGGCTGCTGCTGCTCGGCTTCGCCATCCTGGTCTCGGTGGCGGTCTGGGCCAACAGCGGCGGGCCGGTCGGCATCTGGCTGGCCGACACCATCCGGCTCTTCCTGGGCAGCCTGGCGGCGCTGTTCCCGCTGCTGCTCTTCTACGGCGCGATCCGGCTGATGCGGGAACCCGCCGACCCCGACCACCGGGGGCGCACCCTGGTCGGCTGGACGGCGATCACGGTGGCCACCGCGTCACTGATGCACATCTCCGAGCGGCCGGCCGACAGTCTCGCCGTGGACCAGGCCGGAGGCCTTCTCGGGTACGGCGTCGGCGGCCTGCTGGAACGAGCGGTGACCGCCTGGGTGGGCGTACCGCTGCTGGTCCTGCTCTTCGTCTTCGGTTTCCTGGTGATCACCGCGACGCCGATCGCGCGGATCCCGGAGCGGATCGTCCAGGTGCTCGACCTGGTCTCCGGCCGCGCCGCGCCGCACCAGCCGGCGCCGGTGATCGAGGAGGAGGACGAGGAGCCCGCGCCGAAACCGCGCCGGCCGTCGCCGCGCCGCCGCCAGGCCGCCCTCGCGGAACCCGCCGAGGTCGCTCCGGAGCCGCCGGACGACTTCGACGAAGAGATCATCCTGCACGACACGGTGGCGCTGCCGAAGGTTCCGGTGAGCCGGAAGAAGCCGCCGCCCGAGCACACGCCGATGCCGCCGACCCGGGCCGAGCAGCTGGAGATCTCGGCGGTCAAGGGCGACTACCGCCTGCCGCCGGCGAACATCCTGGCCACCGGCCCGCCGGCGAAGGCCCGCAGCCGCGCCAACGACGAGATCATGGCAGCGCTCACCGGTGTCTTCGAGCAGTTCAACGTGGACGCCCTGGTCACCGGCTTCACCCGGGGGCCGACAGTCACCCGTTACGAGGTGGAGATCGGCCCGGGCACCAAGGTCGAGCGGATCACCCAGCTGTCGCGCAACATCGCGTACGCGGTGAAGTCGCCGGACGTGCGGATCCTCAGCCCGATCCCCGGCAAGAGCGCCGTCGGCGTGGAGATCCCGAACACCGACCCGGAGAACGTGTCGCTCGGTGACGTGCTGCGCTCGCGCGCCGCCGCCGCCGATCACCACCCGATGCTCGTCGCGCTCGGCAAGGACATCGAGGGCGGGTTCGTGGTGGCGAACCTGGCGAAGATGCCGCACATCCTGATCGCCGGCGCCACCGGCGCGGGCAAGTCGAGCTGCCTGAACTCGCTGCTGGTGTCGCTGCTCAGCCGGGCCACGCCGGACGAGGTGCGGCTGCTGCTGGTCGACCCGAAACGGGTGGAGCTGACGGCGTACGAGGGGATTCCGCACCTCGTCACGCCGATCATCACGAATCCGAAGAAGGCCGCCGACGCTCTCGAGTGGGTCGTCGCCGAGATGGACAAGCGGTACGACGATCTCGCGGCCAACGGGGTCCGGCACATCGACGACTTCAACCGCAAGGTCCGCAGTGGCGAGATCACGGCGCCGCCCGGTGTCGAGCGCGAGATGAAGCCGTACCCGTACCTGCTGGTGATCATCGACGAGCTGGCCGACCTGATGATGGTGGCGCCGCGCGACGTGGAGGACTCGGTCGTCCGGATCACCCAGCTGGCCCGGGCCGCCGGCATCCATCTGGTGCTCGCCACGCAGCGCCCGTCGGTCGACGTGGTGACCGGTCTGATCAAGGCGAACGTGCCGTCCCGGCTGGCGTTCGCCACCTCCAGCCTCGCCGACTCGCGGGTCATCCTGGACCAGCCGGGTGCGGAGAAACTGCTGGGCCGCGGTGACGGTCTCTTCCTGCCGATGGGCGCGTCCAAGCCGGTCCGCATCCAGGGCGCCTGGGTCGACGAGAAAGAGATCCACGCGGTCGTCAAGTTCTGCAAGGACCAGCGCGAGCCGGAGTTCGCCGAGGGTGTCACCGACGCGCCGCCGAGCAAGAAGAAGGAGATCGACGAGGAGATCGGCGACGATCTTCAGCTCCTGATCCAGGCCATCGAGCTCGTCGTGACCAGCCAGTTCGGTTCCACCTCGATGCTGCAGCGCAAGCTGCGCGTCGGGTTCGCGAAGGCGGGCCGGCTGATGGACCTGATGGAGACCCGCGGCATCGTCGGACCGTCCGAGGGCTCGAAGGCCCGGGACGTGCTGATCAAGCCGGACGAGCTCGAGGAGACTCTGGCGTCGTTGCGAGTGGACGGGGACTGACGGGCGCCGGGAACGACTGCCGGAAGGTGAAGGCCTCCGGCGTCGGCCCGGCGGCGGCCAGCCGGCCCAGCCGGGAGATGCCCTGCCGCAGGGTCGGGGTGCGACCGGCGGGGATCCACCACATCACCAGTGCGGCCTCGTGCCCGTGCGGGACGAACCATTCGCGGCGGCGGCGCAGGTAGTCGAGGTGCTCGCTCTGGTAGGCGTACGCCCGCAGGTGCTCGGGTGACTCCCAGACCGAGAGCGTGTAGATCCGCATCGGGTCGGCGGGCGCCGCGATGGTGCCGTCGCCGTTCTCGCCTTCGAGCCGCCACACGAAGCCGGGTGAGCGGTCGGCGAGGGCGTTCATCAGGGTGAGGCCGGTGACGAACTCGGCCATGGACGGGTCTTCCAGCGGGGCTCGGAGGCGCGCGGTGTTGATCTGGGCCAGGTGGAAGTCGGTCATGGCACTCAGCTCACCAGGCGCGCCTTCTAATGTCAATCAGATTGCTTTTTAGAGAGCGTCACGCAGCAGCGGCCGGGAGCGGCGTCCATCCGGGCGGTCCACCCGCTGTCCTCGACGAGGCCGTCGATCAGGGCCAGGTTCATGCCACAGATGAGTGGGGGGAACTGCTCCGCCAAGCGGTGGAAAGGACAGTTCCGGAATGTGACGATGTCCTGGGAGAAGTCGGGTTCGTAACCGTGGCCGGCGAGTCGTTCCGCCACGTCACCGTCCCGCAGCGACCGACCGTGTGCCCGCGCCACCTTGGCCAGGGCCTCGTCGGCGCCCACCCGCTCCAGGGCCTCGGCCAGCAACTCCGCCGCGGCGCGATAGGCGCGCGGCGGCACACTCACCGCATGCTCGGCGGCGGCCGGACGGTACAGCTTGGCGGGCCGCCCGGCGCCCGGACCGGTGCGGCCCGAGCGGCGGGCGTACGAGATCTCCAGCAGTCCCGCGTCCACCAGTTTGTCCAGGTGGAAGGCGGCGAGAGTGCGGCCGATGCCGAGCGCCTCGGCCACCTCGTCGCGTCCGATCGGACCGGGGCGCGCGGCCGCCACCACCCGGTAGGCGTTGCGGCGCACGCCGTCGGTCAGGGCGGCCACGGCCGCGAGATCGGTCAGGTCATCCGGGGTCGTCACCCGGCAATCGTATTGCCAACCGGCTTTGGCACTAGAAGCGAGAGCGTCTCCGGCTCGTCCGCCGGCCGAGGCTCGGGCACCCGGGTCACCGGCGCCGCCTGCCGCGGCACCACCGGCTCCGCCGGGTCGCGGCGCAGCAGGGTGATCACGAGGACCAGGAGCGAGGCGAACATCATCAGCGCCAGGATCCGCTTGTCCATCGGCGGATTGGCGCGCGCGATGAACAGGTACGGGATGTAGCTCGAGATCGAGGCCACCTGCACCAGCAGCGGCACGAACCAGAGCCGGACGGGCACCCAGAACGCCGCGATCAGGGTGAAGACGTCGGCCTGCATGAAATAGCGCTCGTGCATGCCGGGCAGCAGGAACGGCGCCAGGATGCTGAAGGCGGCGGCGAGGAGCACGATGCGCTTGGCGTCGAGAACGGTCCGGCGGATCAGGACGACGTAGGTCAGGACGAGCACCGCGGCCACCGTGAAGACCAGCCCACCGGTACGGATCAGGCTGAGGAACTGTGGCTGCGGGTTGACGAACGCGTAGATCGACGGTGCCCCGAGCGTCAGCGCGTCGTACTGGCCGCCCTGCTCCGCGTAGATCATCAGCAGATCGCGGAACGGCCGCCCGGCCAGCCAGGCCGGCACCAGCAGGCCGAGGAATACGGCCGGGATGACGAGCAGGTGCCGCAGCTTGATGATGCGGCCGGCCATCAGCAGCACGAAAAGCACCGGGAACAGGAAGAACGCCTGGAGCTTGATGGAGACGCCGATCCCGAACAGCAGCGCGGCCAGCCACGGCCGCTCGCGCAGCAGGTAGTAGACGCCGGCCACGGTGAACGCGGTGTAAACGGTGTCGCACTGACCCCACCAGGAGCCGTTGAGCACCACGGTCGGCAGCAGCAGCACCCCCACGCCGGCGATCAGGCCGACCCGGCGGTCCGGCCAGCGCAATCCGACGATCCGGGCGGCGTAGAAGGCCGTGACGGCGTCGAAGAACACCGAACTGAGCTTGATGAGGGGCAGAACGGTCCCCGGTACGTGCGGGTCCAGCCAGGTCAGGGCGGTCAGCAGATACAGGTACGGCATGTTGTAGTTGGCGAACTCGTCGGCGAGCGCGCCGAAATAGCCGTTCTCGGCGATATAAATGCTCCACGGGCGAAGGAACGACACCCAGTCGCCTGTCTCGTTGCTGAACCCGACCCAGCGGATGGCGGCGGCAACACCGATCAAAGCCACCAGCAGCAACGTTTCGGGATTCTTCCCCCGTGTAAGGAATCTCGTCACGAGCCGGGGAGTGTAGGGCATCAGGGTTACCGGGCGCAGACGTCGGAATTGCCGAACCCGGACGTCCGGGTCACAGACGTCCGGGTGTCCCGGTTACCAGCCGAGCGGACGACGGGCACCCGCCTGCCGCCCGGTAACCTTGCCAGGTGCCCGAAACCCCATCCTCCCGCCGTGTCGCCCTCCTGACCCTGGGCTGCGCCCGTAACGAGGTCGACTCGGAAGAACTCGCTGCCCGTCTCGACGCCGGGGGCTGGGAGGTGGGCACCGACGCCGAGGGCGCCGACGTGGTCGTGGTGAACACGTGCGGGTTCGTCGAGAAGGCGAAGCAGGACTCGATCGACACCCTGCTCGCCGCCGCCGACACCGGCGCCAAGGTGGTGGCCGCCGGCTGCATGGCCGAGCGCTATGGCAAGGAGCTCGCCGACAACCTGCCCGAGGCGAACGCGGTGCTCGGCTTCGACGACTACACCGACATCACCGACCGGCTCGACGCCGTCCTGCGCGGCGAGAGCCTGGACGCGCACACCCCGCGGGACCGCCGCGAGCTGCTCCCGATCACCCCGGTGAAGCGGCACACCGCCAAGGTGGTCGTGCCCGGCCACGCGACGGTCGACGAGCACACCCCGGCCCACCTGCGCACCGTGCTGCGTCGCCGGCTGGACAGCGGCCCGGTGGCGTCGCTGAAGCTGGCCAGCGGCTGCGACAGGCGCTGCGCGTTCTGTGCGATCCCAGCGTTCCGCGGTGCCTTCGTCTCCCGCGACCCGCAGGAGCTGCTGGCCGAGGCGGAGTGGCTGGCCAAGACCGGCGTCCGGGAGCTCGTCCTGGTGAGCGAGAACAGCACGTCGTACGGCAAGGACCTGGGCGACCCGCGCCTGCTGGAGAAGCTGCTGCCCCAGCTGGCCGCGGTCGAGGGCATCGTGCGGGTGCGCGCGAGCTACCTGCAGCCGGCCGAGACCCGGCCCGGCCTGGTCGAGGCGATCGCGACCACGCCCGGCGTCGCCGCCTACTACGACCTCTCCTTCCAGCACTCCAGCGAGCCGGTGCTGCGCCGGATGCGCCGGTTCGGCTCGACCGAGCGCTTCCTCGAACTGCTCGACTCGGCCCGCAAGCTGGCCCCGGCGGCCGGTGCCCGGAGCAACTTCATCGTCGGCTTCCCCGGCGAGACCAAGCAGGACGTCGAGGAGCTGATGCGCTTCCTCACCGAGGCCCGCCTGGACGCGGTCGGCATCTTCGACTACTCGGACGAGGACGGCACCGAGGCCGCCGGTCTGCCCGGCAAGGTCAGCGAGGCCGCGATCAAGCGGCGCTACGACCGGGTCACCGCGCTCGTCGAGGAGCTGTGTGCCCAGCGCGCCGAGGAGCGGCTCGGCAGCACCGTCGAGGTGCTCGTCGACACGGTCGAGGACGGCGAGGTCGAGGGCCGCGCCGGGCACCAGGCGCCCGAGGTCGACGGCTCCACCACGCTCGTCGCCGGTGAGGCCGGGGTGGACGTCTCCGCCCTGCGCCCCGGCGACCTGGTCCGGGCCCGGGTCACCGGCACCGAGGGGGTCGACCTGATCGCGGTCCCGATGGAGATGATCTCCGCCGCCCCGGTGCCGCGGTGACCCACGAGCCGGCTCCGGTGCCCGCGCCGCGCGTGGTCTCGCTCTACAACGCGGCGAACGCGCTGACCGTTGTCCGGATCGTGCTGGTCCCGGTGTTCCTGGCGCTGGTGGTCGTCTCCGAGATGACCGACCCGGACTGGCGGATCGTGGCGTGCCTGGCCTTCTGCGTGGCCTCGGCGACCGACTTCGTGGACGGCTGGATCGCCCGCCGGTGGTCGCTCGTCACCTCGTTCGGCAAGGTCGCCGACCCGATCGCGGACAAGGCGCTGACCGGCACGGCGCTGGTTCTGCTCTCCGCCTACGACCACCTGCCCTGGTGGGTCACGGTGGCCATCCTGGTGCGCGAGTGGGGAGTCACCGCCCTGCGGTTCTGGGTGATCCGATACGGCATCATCCCGGCCTCCCGGGGTGGCAAGCTCAAGACCGGCCTGCAGATCGTGGCGATCGCCTGGTATCTGTGGCCGGTCCCGGAATCGGCGCACTGGATCGGGGTATGCCTCATGGGCGCCGCGCTCGTGGTCACCGTGGTGACCGGCGTGGCTTACCTGGTGGAGGCGGTGCGCCTCCGCGCGAGTGCTCAGAGGTAGGAGTTTCGTCGTGGAGATGTCGGTGGCCGCTGCGGCGGCGGTACATGCGCTGGTGGAACGGCGGGAGACTTTGGCGACCGCGGAGTCGCTCACCGGCGGGCTGGTGGCCGCGACCATCGTGGAGATCGCCGGGGTGAGTTCGGTCTACCGGGGCGGGATGGTGGTGTACGCGACCGAGCTCAAGGCGCTGCTCGCCGGCGTACCCGAGGATCTGCTCGAAGAACGCGGCCCGGTCGACGGGGACGTGGCCGCAGCGCTCGCGTCCGGGGCGCGCGAACGCTGCGCCGCCGACTGGGGCCTGGCCACCACCGGTGTCGCGGGCCCGGAGCCGCAGGACGGCAAGCCGGTGGGGCTGGTCTATGTCGCGGTCGCCGGTCCGGCCGGGGTGGAGGTGCGCGAGTTGCACCTGAGTGGTAACCGCACGGACGTGCGCACCGAAAGTGTGACGGCCGTCCTGCAATTGCTCACCGACTCCCTGCGCAGCACCTCCGCTTCGGTGTGAGCTGGGAATTTCCGCCCTATGGTGATCGTTGTCCGGTAATGCCGCCGGCCGATGGGATCGGGAATTCGGCGGGGCGGGATGTCGGCATGGCTCGCGCCAGGTACGGTTGCGGGAAGCCTCCGGCGTGTGCCGGCGGCCCCGCCCGCAGGAGGAGGTGCCATGGTCCTGCTACGCCGCGTCATCGGTGATGCTCTTCGTGCGCGCCGGCAGGGACAGCACCGCACGCTGCGCGAGGTGTCGACGGCCGCGAACGTCAGTCTGGGCTATCTCTCCGAGATCGAGCGCGGTCAGAAAGAGGCATCCAGCGAGCTGTTGGCGGCCATCTGCGACGCTCTCGGCGCCCGGCTCTCCGAGTTGCTCAGTGAGGTCAGCAACACCCTGTCCCTCGCGGAGAACATGGAGGGCGTGCTCGTGCCGGTCGACGACCAGCCGCAGCCCGTGGCCACCAACGGGAACGTCTCCGTCTCGGTGCGCCAGGACTCGCCGCTCAAGGCGACCCTGCACGCCACACGTAAGAAGCGGGACGTCGTCTACGCCGCTTGATCATGCTGAACGTGACCGGGGCCGTCCTTGCGGGCGGCCCTGCGTGCATTCCAGGCCGTCAGCGCGTGCCGGTCGGCGTCTTGGGGGCGTTCAGCGCGTGCCGGTCGGCGTCTTGGGGGCGTTCAGCGCGTGCCGACACGGCTCGGGGCAGCGTAGCCTCGAAGCCAGGGGAGACCCTGAGATCCCCCGTAGGTCACGTGACGTCACTGGCGTCGGGCTGACACGATGGGTTCTGCGCCACCGGCGGACTTGCCGTCAGCCGGGGGCCGTCCGGCCGAGCGACATTTGAGGGGACACCACGATATGGCGAATCCGTTCGTCAAGGGCTGGCACTACGTGATGGCGCTCTTCGGCGCGAAAATCGACGAGTACGCCGATCCCAAGGTCCAGATCCAGCAGGCCATCGAGGACGCGCAGCGACAGCACCAGGCGCTCGTGCAGCAGGCCGCCGCCGTCATCGGCAACCAGCGGCAGCTCGAGATGAAGCTGTCCCGCCAGATGACCGAGGTCGAGAAGCTGCAGGGCATGGCGCGCCAGGCGCTCGTCCTCGCCGACCGGGCCCGGTCCGGTGGCGACGAGGCGGAGGCTCAGAAGTACGAGGCGACCGCCCAGACGCTCGCGACCCAGCTGGTCTCCGGCGAGCAGTCGATGGAAGACCTGAAGACCCTGCACGACCAGGCGCTTGCCGCGGCCGGCCAGGCGCGCAAGGCGGTGGAGAACAACGCGATGGTGCTCCAGCAGCGCATCGCCGAGCGTTCCCGCCTGCTCAGCCAGCTCGAGCAGGCCAAGATGCAGGAGACCGTCGCCAAGTCGCTGGAGTCGATGTCGCAGCTCGCCGCGCCGGGCAACACCCCGTCGCTGGACCAGGTGCGCGACAAGATCGAGCAGCGGTATGCGAACGCCATGGGCCGCGCCGAGCTCGCCTCCAACTCCGTCGAGGGACGGATGCTGGAGGTGCAGAAATCCAGTCTGGACCTGGCCGGTTCGTCGCGCCTGGAGCAGATCCGCGCCAGCATGGCCGGTGAGAAGCTGGGCGGCACCGCGGCGCAGCCGGCGGTCAGCCAGAACACCGCGCCGGCCGCCGACCCGGCGAGCGTGGCGCGGCTCGACGAGATCCGGGCCAGCATGAACCAGAAGCGGGGCGACACCACCGCCGCAGGCTGAGGGTCATCGACGCAAGGAGCGACGGGTGGACGAGCGAACCAGGTACTTCCGGCGGCTCAGGCGGCTGAAGGGCGCCGCGCGCCGGTGGAGTGTGCTCGGTGGCGGCCTGACCGGTGCCGCGGTGGTCCTCACGCCGTACGCGGGGATCGGCATCGCCGACGCGGCCTGGGCGGCCGCGGCAGGTGGTTCGGCCGTGCTCGCCTGGTTCCGCTGGAGTGACCACCGTGAGCTCGCCGCCACTCCCGCGCCCCCGCCGCCGCCCCCGGTGATGGGTTCGCCGAAACTGGCGGCGGCGCTGGAACGCTTCCCGGCCGGTCGCACGGTGATGCAGGAGGTCCGCCGGCAGCGCGGCCGCTACGCCCTGCGCGGTTCCGCGATCGCCGACGCCTGGGACCGGCTGGACCGGGCCTCGCAGACGATGGCGGGTCTCGCCGGCCGGATGACCGGTCCCGGCGAGGCCGCCCTGCTGGAAGGCGCCACCGCCGAGGAGTGGCTGCGCGACCTCGGGCAGCGGGTCGCCAGCGTCGAACGGGCCATCCCACTGAGCCCGGCCGATCAACGGGACGGCCTGGAGCAGTCGCACGCCGGCCTGACCGTGCAGTTCACCGAGGGCGTCACCGAATACGAGCGCCTGGTGGCGGCGGCGGCGAGTTACGTCGCGGAGGACGGGCACCCGGTCGCGGACAGCCGCCACCCGGCCTACTTCGGCCTGATCGAGGCGACCGACCGGCTGCGCGGCTTCGCGGAAGGACTCGCCGAGCTGCGCACCACCGAGATCAAGATCCCGTCGGATCGGGCTGGCAGCGCGGACACCAGTAGGTGACCCGCTCGTCCTGCTCGGCCTTCTGGATGGCGCTGCCGCACCGGCGGCACGGCTTGGCGCGCCTGCCGTAGACGTAGCTGGTCTCCCCGCGCCGCAGCGAACCCGTCGTGGTCTGCGTCCACCGCCCGCGGTTCGAGGCGACCAGCTTCTGCGCCATCACGACGGTTCCGCGCAGGTCCGGCACCCGCTCCACCGGCGTCCACGGCCACAACCCGCGCATGAACAGCGTCTCCGCCTTGTAGAGGTTGCCCACGCCGGCCAGGTTCCGCTGGTCCAGCAACGCCTCCGCGATCGACGCCGACGGCTTCGCACTGATCCGGCGGACCGCCTCGTCCGGGTCCCAGTCGGCGCCCAGCAGGTCCGGCCCCAGATGCCCGACGAGTGACACCTCCTCGGCGGTCGGGACGAGCGTCACCTCGTGCAGGTGGTACCCGACCGCCACCGACCGCGCACTGCGCAGCACCACGCGGATCAGGTGCGCCGGGCGCGCCGTCCAGCGTTCCCCCGGGGCGTACGCCCGCCAGGCGCCCTCCATCCGCAGATGCGAGTGCAGGGTGAGCGGCTGATGGCCGTCCCGGGTGAGGCGCAGCAGCAGATGCTTGCCCCGGCTCGCCGACTCGGCCACCGTCCACCCGGCCAGGTCGGTGGTGGCCAGCCGCGGCACCCGGAAGTCGGAACCGGTGAGCACCTCGCCGGTGAGCGCCTTCTCCAGCACGCGGGCGGTGTTCCAGACAGTGTCCCCTTCCGGCATGCGTCTATCGTGCCCCGTACAAATCGAGTGACTCCTGCTCGCCCGATTGAGATCCTGTCGCGCATGGAACTCGACATCGCCCCCGTCGGGGAGCGGACCGCGCTCCTCGACGACCTCGACGGTGGCTGGCCGGTTTTCATGACGAAAGACCCCACGGCCTCCTTCTACTACCGCTACTCCGAAGAGTTCTGGCCCGAGTTCACGCTGCTCGCCGTGGACCGGGAGACGGGACGCGCGGTGGCCAAGGCGCATTCCGTGCCGATCGCCTTCGACGGCGACATCACCGCGGGACTGCCCGAAGCAGGCTGGGACTGGGCCATCCGGGCCGCCGTGCACGACCGCCTCACCAGCGCCCGGCCGACGATCGTCTCCGCCCTCGAGATCCTGATCCGCCCGGATCTGCGCGGCACCGGCCTGTCCGGCATCATGCTGGGCGCCATGCGGGACAACGCGGCCGAGCGCGGATACACCGACCTGGTGGCGCCGGTGCGGCCCAGCGGCAAGGCCGCTCAGATCACCAAGCCCATCGACGTGTACGCGTACGAGCAGCGCACCAACGGCCTCCCCGCCGACCCGTGGCTCCGGGTGCACGTCCGCGCCGGCGGCCGCATCGTGAACGTGGCACACACCAGCGTGGTCTTCGGCGGGACGCTCGCGCAGTGGCGTACCTGGACGGGCCTGCCCTTCGACACCACCGGGCCGGTGGAGGTGCCGGGCGCGTTGTCGCCGGTGCACTGCGACGTCGAACAGGACCACGCCGTCTACGTGGAACCGAACGTCTGGATCCACCACCCGATCCAGCCCGTGTCGGGCCGATCTTCGCGTGGCCCGGTCCCGGCGTGATCTCAGTGTCCCGGCGTGATCTCAGTGTCCCGGCTTGATCCCAGCGTTCCGGCCTGATCTCAGCGTTCGGTGATCCGGATCGTGTCGCCCGGGCGGACCGAGAGGACCACCACGGCGCGGCCGTTGTTCACCGCGATCGCCACCCGGTCCGCCGAGTCCGCGAAGACCAGCAGCTCGCCGGCGTGCACGTCGGCGAAGGTGGCGCCGCGCCGGGCCCGCACGCTGCCGTTCAAGGTCAGCTCGGGTCCGAGGCCGGTCAGGAGGGACCCGCCCGCGGCCAGCTGCACGTTGCCGAACCGGTCCACGGTCAGCACCTCGGCCTCGATCCAGCCGTCCCCGACCGTCACGAGCGGGTCCGGCAGGCGTACCAGTGTCGCCGGATCCACCGCCGGTCCGGCCTCGGCGGCGGGGGTGCCGGCGGCGAGCCGGGCCGCGGCCGGCGCGAAGACGTCCCGCCCGTGGAAGGTGCGGGAAACCTCGCCGAGCGCCCAGTCCTTGTTGCCCAGCTCGTGCGCGGCCTCGACGCCGCCGAGCGCTTCGGCGGCCCAGATCAGCAGGCCGTTGTCGGGCCCGACGAGCAGACCGTTCGGGGTGGTGAGGACAACACCGCGCCGGGCCGTGCCGACACCGGGGTCGACCACGGCGAGATGCACCGACGGCGGGAGGTGGGGCGCGGTCTGCGCCAGCACCGCCGCGCCCCGGATGACGTCGGCCGGCGGCACATGATGGGTGACGTCGATCACTCTGACCTGCGGGGCGACCCGCGCGATCGACCCGTGGCAGGCCGCGACGAAACCGTCGAACGTGCCGTAATCGGTCGTGAAACTGATCCATTCATAACCGGCCATGGTCGGTCACGTTACTGCCTGTTGTTTCGGGGTGCGGGGCAGGCGCGCCGCGCCGCCGTGGCAGGGTTGGTCCATGCGTCTCGTGATCTTCACCGAACCCCAGCAGGGCGCCTCGCACGACGATCTCCTGCGGGTGGCCAAGGCTGCCGAGGACGGCGGCTTCGACGGATTCTTCCGCTCCGACCACTACGTCAAGATGGGCGACGTGTCCGGTCTGCCCGGGCCCACCGACGCCTGGGTCACCCTGGCGGCGCTGGCCGTGCAGACGTCCCGGATCCGCCTGGGCACGCTTGTCAGTTCGGCAACGTTCCGCCTGCCCGGCCCACTGGCCATCGCCGTGGCGCAGGTGGACGCGATGTCCGGCGGCCGGATCGAGTTCGGCCTCGGCGGCGGCTGGTTCGAGGCCGAACACCAGGCTTACGGCATCCCGTTCCCGGCGCTGGGCGAACGTTTCGACCGGCTCGAGGAACAGCTCGAGATCATCACCAGCCTGTGGAAGACGCCGGCCGGTGAGACCTACAGCTTCGCCGGCAAGCACTACCAGCTCACCGACTCCCCGGCCCTGCCCAAGCCGGTCCAGTCGCCCCTCCCGGTGATCATCGGTGGCCACGGCAAGAAGCGCACCCCCGCCCTGGCGGCCCGCTACGCCGCCGAATTCAACGTCCCCTTCTCCAAGATCGAAGACCTGCCCACCCAGTACGAGCGGGTCCGCGTCGCCAGCACCGCCATCGGCCGCACCGAGCCGCCCGCCTTCTCCGCCGCGGCAGTGCTCTGCGTGGGCCGCGACGATGCCGAGGTCCGCCGCCGCGCCGCGGCCATCGGCCGCGAGGCCGACGAGATGCGCGAGAACGGCGGCATCGTCGGCACCCCCGCCGAGGCGGTCGAAACCATCAAGCGGTACGCCGAAGCCGGCGCCTCCCGCCTCTTCCTCCAGGTGCTCGACCTCGCCGACCTCGACCACGTGAACCTGGTCGCCGCCGAGGTAGCCCCGCACCTCTGACACCCACCCACCGGCCCGAGGCGCGCGCCACCCCAACCGGCCGCGCGCCTCACCCCGGCCCCCACCGCCACCCGCGTCATCGGCCTGCCGCGCTCCACCGTTCCAGCCGCACTGCCCGGCGCGCGTTCCCCACCGCTCCGCCCAGCCCGGTCAGGAACGCCCGCCTGCTCATGCCCGCAACCGCAAACCCCGCGGGGTGGCTCGAAAACCGGCCGCGGTCAGCGCGTCCCGCAGGGGTGACGCGTTCACCGACTCGCCGTCCGCCCGCTCCACCGACAGTGCGCCGAGCGCGCCCGAGCGCACGGCCGCGGCCAGCGACTGCCCCGCGGCGGTGAGTGCTTCGCCGTCGTCGGTGAACGACAGCAGCGTGCGCCCGCCGCGCTCGACGTAGAGGGCCAGGTCCCCGCCGACCAGCACCACCAGGGCGCCCGCCTTGCGCCCGGCCCGGTGCCCGGCCTTGGCGACCGGTTCGCCGTCGCCGCTGTCCACGATCCGTTCGGGCCAGGGGAGCGCCGCACCGTACGGGTTCGCGGGGTCGGTGGCCGCCAGCACCACGGCCGACGTTCCGGTTCGTTTCGCCAGTTCGGCCGGCTCGGCCAGGGCTCGCAGCCGGTCGACCGCGCCGGGCACCGCGAACTGTGCGGCCCCGAGCCCTTCCACGAAGTAGCCCCGCCGGGCCCCGCCGCGTTCCTCCAGCGCGGCCAGCACCGGGTAGACCGCCGCGAACCCCCCGGTGACGCCCTCGGACATCACCGCGCCCCGGGTGACCACGCCGTGCCGTTCCAGCAGCAGGTCGGCGAGGGCTGCCGCGCGACGGGTCGGATCGAGGTCGCGGTCGGGCAGCCGGGACCAGCGGCCCACCATGTTCAGCGGTCCGGTGCGGGACGGCATGGTGGGCCGGCCCGGTCGCCGGTAACGTGCGCGGGCCGGCGTGGCACGGGCCCGATGCGCGCCACTGCCGCCGAGGAGGGCACGCACGGGCGCGAGCGTGTCGTTGGTCAGGTGACCGGCCCACACGAGGTCCCACACGGCGGCGGCCAGATCGGTGTCGTCGGTGGAGCCGATCCGGTCGGCGAGCGAGCGGAAGAACAGGGCCTGGCCGTCGGCGAGCGCGTCCAGCACCAACTGGTGCAGCGGGGTGGCCGCGAACTCGTCGTCGGGCGGTGGGAGCAGCAGGGGGGCGCTGTCCGCGTACGCCAGGGTGACCCATCCGTCCCCGCCGGAGATCGAGCCGGAACCGGCCCACAACACCTCACCGCCGGCGCACAACTCGTCGAGCATCGGTGCCCCGTAGTCGGCGACCCGGGCCGGCAGCACCAGCCGCTCCCACGCCGAGGCGGGCACCGCGACACCCTGCACCTGCTCGATCGCGGCGGCCACCGCGTCCACGCCGCGGGCGTTGCCGCCGACCTGCTGCCAGCGCGGCAGGAACGCGGCGAGCACCCGGGGCGGCACCGGCTCGATCTCGCGGCGCAGCGCGGCCAGCGAACGCCGGCGCAGCATGCGCAGCACTTCGGCGTCACACCACTCGGTCCCGGCGCCACCGGGGGAGAACTCACCGGATGCCACCCGGCCGGTGGCACTGAGCCGTTTCAGGGCCTGCTCCACGACGAACACCCCGAGCCCGAACCGGGCCGCGCAGGTCGCCGCGAGGAACGGCCCGTGCGTCCGCGCATAGCGCGCCACCAGGTCGCCCAGCGGGTCCGCGACCGGCTCCAGGTAGGCCTCGGGGATGCCGACCGGCAGGGCCACGCCGAGCGCGTCGCGGTAGCGGCCGGCGTCGTCGATCCCGATCCACCGTTCCTCGCCGGCCACCCGCACCCGGATCGCGCGCCGGGCGCTCTCCAGCGTGCGTGCCCACTCCTCGGGCGCACCCCGCTCGGCCAGCTCGGCCGTGGAGAGGTCACCGAGCAGGCGCAGCAGTTCGGCGGTGTCCTCGGCGTCGCGCGGCGTGCGCTGCTCGGTGCGCCACTGGAGCTGCGTCTCGGTCTCGGCGACGACGCCGGGATCGAGCAGTTCCCGTAGGTCGACCCGGCCGAGCAGCTCACCGAGCAGGGTGGAGTCGAGGGAGAGCGCGGCGGCCCGGCGCTCGGCGAGCGGGGAGTCGCCCTCGTAGAGGAAGGCGCCGACATAACCGAACAGCAGTGACCGGGCGAACGGTGACGGCCGCTGCGTCTCCGCCTCGACGAGCCGGACCTTGCGCCCGGAGATCTCCCGCATGAGGCCGGCCAGGCCGGGCACGTCGAAGACGTCGCGCAGGCACTCGCGGGCCGCCTCCAGGGTGACCGGGAAGTCGGCGAACTCACGGGCCACGTCGAGCAGCTGGGCGGCGCGCTGGCGCTGCTGCCAGAGCGGCTGGCGCCGGCGCGGGTCGCGGCGTGGCAGCAGCAGCGACCGGGCCGCGCACTCCCGGAACCGGGACGCGAACAGCGCCGACGTGCCGACCGCCTCCTCGACGATCTGCACGATCTCCTCCGGGTCGAAGGCGACGAGGTCGGCGCCGGGCGGCTCCTCGGCTGTGTCCGGCAACCGGATCACGATGCCGTCGTCGGAGGGCATGACCTGGCCGTCCACCCCGTACCGCTCGGAGAGCCGGCGCCCGATCGCCAGCGCCCAGGGCGCGTTGACCCGCGCGCCCAGGACACAGTGCACTGTCATCCGCCAGTCGCCGAGCTCGTCGCGGAAGCGCTCCACCACGATGGTGCGGTCGTCCGGCAGGTGGCGCGTCGCCTCCCGCTGTTCCCGCAGGTAGGCGACCAGGTTGCCGGCCGCCCACTCGTCCAGCCCGGACTCCCGGAGCGTGGTGGTGGCCTTCTCGTCACCGGCCCGGGCGAGGCCGCGCAGCCGGGCGCCGATGGCCCGGCCCAGCTCGATGGGGCGCCCGGGCGAGTCGCCTTTCCAGAACGGCATCCGAGCCGGCGCCCCGGGTGCGGGGGAGACCAGCACCCGGTCGGGCGTGATGTCCTCGATCCGCCAGGACGTGGATCCGAGGAGGAAGACGTCACCGACGCGAGATTCGTACACCATCTCCTCGTCCAGCTCGCCCACCCGGGAAGCCCGCTCCGAACCGGCCAGGAAGACCCCGAAGGTGCCCCGGTCGGGGATGGTGCCGCCGCTTGTCACAGCGAGGCGCTGAGCGCCGGGCCGGCCGGTGAGCTGGTCGGTGCCGCGGTCCCAGACGAGGCGGGGCCGCAGCTCGGCGAAGGCGGTGGACGGGTATCGGCCGGAGAGCATGTCGAGGACCGCGTGCAGCGCGGAGTCGGGCAGCTCGGCGAAGGGCGCGGCCCGGCGGACCAGCGCGGCCAGCTCGTCGACCTGCCACGCGTCGAGCGCCACCATCGCGACGATCTGCTGGGCCAGCACATCGAGGGGGTTGCGCGGGTAACGCAGCTCCTCGATCGCGCCCTCGCTCATCCGCTCCGCCACCACCGCGCAGGAGACCAGGTCACCACGGTGTTTCGGGAAGACCACGCCCCGCGAGACGGCACCCACCTGGTGCCCGGCCCGGCCGATCCGCTGGAGACCGGCGGCGACCGACGGCGGCGCCTCGATCTGCACCACCAGATCGACCGCGCCCATGTCGATGCCGAGCTCGAGGCTGGAGGTGGCGACCACGGCCGGGAGCTGCCCGGATTTCAGCGCCTCCTCGATCTGCTTGCGCTCCTCGCGGGAGACACTGCCGTGGTGGGCGCGGGCCACCAGCGGCGGTGCGCCCTGGGTGGCACCGGCCTGCGCCATGATCGCGGCGGGCATCCGCGCCGGCTCGGGGGGCATCCGCGCCGGCTCGGCGGGCGGTGCCGCGCCCGGCGCGACGCCCGCGTCGGCCCGCTCCGCGACCAGCTCGTTGAGGCGGGCGCAGAGCCGCTCGGCGCCGCGTCGCGAGTTGGTGAAGACGATCGTCGACCGGTGCGCCTCGATCAGGTCGAGGACCCGTTCCTCGACCGCCGGCCAGATCGACGGCGTGTGCCGGTTGCCGCCCGGATCGTCGGCGCCGGAGTCGGGCACCTCGTCGAGGCGGGTCATGTCCTCCACCGGGACCTCGACCGCCACCTCGATCGTCTTGGCGCTGGCCGGCTGCACGATCTCGACCGGCTGGGCGCCACCGAGGAATCTGGCCGTCTCGTCGATCGGCCGGACCGTCGCGGAGAGCCCGACCCGCTGCGCCGGGCGATCGAGCAGCGCGTCCAGCCGCTCCAGCGAGAGCGCCAGGTGCGCGCCGCGCTTGGTCGCCGCGACCGCGTGCACCTCGTCGATGATCACCGTCTCGACACCGCGCAGCGAATCCCGTGCCGCCGAGGTGAGCAGCAGGAACAGTGACTCCGGCGTGGTGATCAGGATGTCCGGCGGGGTGCGTGCGAAGGCGCGTCGCTCGTCCGCCGGGGTGTCACCGGTCCGCATGCCGACGGTGATCTCCGGCGGTGGCAGACCGAGCCGACCGGCCGCCTGCCGGATGCCGGTCAGCGGCGCGCGCAAGTTGCGCTCGACGTCGACCGCGAGCGCCTTCAGCGGGCTGACGTAGAGCACCCGGCACCGCTCCCGGGCCTGCTCCGGCACCGGCTCGCGCGCCAGTTTGTCGAGGGACCAGAGGAAGGCGGCAAGCGTCTTGCCGGACCCGGTGGGCGCGACGACCAGGGCGTTGCGGCCGGCGCCGATCGCCTGCCACGCGCCGGCCTGAGCAGCGGTGGGCGCGGCGAAAGCGGCCGTGAACCACTCACGTGTGGCCGGACCGAACGTTTCGAGCACCTCTGGCATGCGGACCATCCTGCCTCGCGGGTACGACAGAAAACCTCGGTCTCACGTACCCCGCCGGGCTTGCCCTGAATGGGCGTTGTCGCAAGGCGCGCCGCGCCCCCCAGATCAAGATCATTCAGAGGTACGGGGTGAGCCGCACGCGGCGACCGGGTGATCGTCGTTCCGTGGGCGGTCTGTGCTGATTATCCTGATACCCGACTTGATGGGTGGGTGCCGATGGCGGTCAGGCAGATGCTCGTCGCCGATCGATACCGTCTTCTGGAGCCGGTCGGCGCCGGTGGGATGGGGCGTGTGTGGCTGGCCCGCGACGAGATGCTCCACCGCGACATCGCCATCAAGGAGATCGTCCCGCCGGCCTGGATGACCGGTGCCGAACAGCATCGCCTGCGTGCGCGGACCCTGCGTGAGGCCCGCAGCGCCGCCCGGCTGAACCATCCGCACGTGGTCCGGATCTACGACGTCGTGCACTCCGGCGACCAGTCCTGGATCGTCATGGAGTACATCCCGTCCCGCTCCCTGCACCAGGTGCTCGCCGACGAAGGGCCGTACGATCCGGCCGGCGCCGCCCGCATCGGCCTGGCCGTGCTGGACGCGCTCGACGCCGCCCACCACGCCGGTGTCCTGCACCGCGACGTCAAACCGCACAACGTCCTGATCGGTGCGGACGGCCGCGTAGTCCTGACCGATTTCGGTCTCGCCACCTTCGTTGACGACGGCTCGGTGACCATGCCCGGCCTGATCGTCGGTTCCCCGCAGTACGTCTCACCGGAACGGGCCCGCGACGGCGCCTCCACCGTGGAGGCGGATCTGTGGTCGCTCGGGGCCACCCTCTACGCCGCCGTCGAGGGCCGCTCGCCGTACGCCCGGGACAGCGCGATGGCCACCCTGGCCGCGCTCGCATCCGATCCACCCGATCCGCCGGTACGCGCCGGCCCGCTCGCTCCGATCCTCGACGGCCTGCTCCGATTCGAGCCGGCCGACCGCCTCACGGCCGCCGAGGTCGAACGCGGGTTGCTCGGCATAGTGGCGACCGACCATCGGGACATTCCGCTGGTACCGGGCCAGCGCGGTCCGCTCCGCCCGCTGATCGAGGAGGCGGCTCCGCTCCGGGGGTCTCCCGTTCCCGGATCTGCCGTGCCGGGCTTCCCGGGTTTTCCTCCTTCGAGGCACTCGCCCCCGGAGGCCGAATCGTCCGGCGACATCTGGTACCCGGTCGAAGCCGAACGCCCGGACGACGCTCCGCTGAGCGTCGGGGAGTGGCACTCCCAGGATTCCGGACCGGTCGGAGGCGGACCCCTCTCGCCGCTGCCTCCCGGCGGCGGACCGGCGCCTCAGCCGTGGCCACGACCGGAAATGGTGCCTGACGTCTGGCCCCGCCCTGTCCCAGCGCCATCCACCGGACCGGAACCGCTGCCGTGGCCCGAAACCGAGCCGTCGCCGTGGCCCGGGCCGGAGCCGGCACCACGGCCCGGCCCGGAGCGGTCGCCTGACCGGGCGCCGGGCGCAGAGGCGGCCGCCTTCTCGGTGCGCCCGGCCCAGGGATTCGCTGAGCCGGTGACAACCCCCGAGCGGTACGCGGCGGCCGACTCATCGCCGATCCCAGCGAGCCGGCCTCAGCACCACACCGATGCGGAGCCGGTCAAGAAGCCCTGGCGGGACATCCCGGAGACCGGAAACGACCCCTACCTGACGGGCGTCATATCGATGCCCGACATGTCCGTCCACGACGAGGCGACGGCGACCACATCCGATGTCTCCGCAGCGGTCGTTCCCGCGATAGCTTCGCTCCTGTCGAGGCCGACCGTGAGCCGGCCGCCGGCAACCGATGATCGTGGTCAGCAGGCGTCGGCCGAGGGCGTCGACCAGTACGCGGCAACGGAGGCTGCTCGCCGTTCCGCGTCGGACTTCCGCCCAGCCCAGGACTCTCCCATTTCACCCGGCGTGACTGAAAAAGATCACGCGGTTCTCCACGGAGCGAGCGACGATCCCGGTTCTGTGGTGAATACGCCGACGCCTCCAGCCGTACGCCCGGATGCCGCAACCAACTCGCTTCCACCCCCGCCCGAAGGCCCACTCCCGCCCGGAAACGCGCCGCTGCCCGAAGACCTGCCCTCACCCGGAAGCCCGCCGCTGCCCGGAAACGCGCCGCTGCCCGAAAGTCCGCCGCTGCCCGAAGGCCCGTCCTTGACCGAAGGTGCGCCGCCACCCGGGGGCCTGCCCTCGCCCGAAGGCCCGCCGCCGACCGCCGCCGCCCGGCGTCCGCGTCCGCGTCCACGTCCGCTCCCGCGCGCCGCAGGGCAGGCCACCGTCCGCTCGGTCCCCGCTCCGAGCGTCGCCCTCGTCGGCGAGATCCTGGAACCGGCCGCGACCCCCACCGGGGTCGCACCCGGGACGCCCCGTAAACGGGCCAGGCTGACAATCGCCGCCGTGCTGCTGGTGCTCATGATCGGCGGCTACCTGTTCCAGCAACGCGGCACCGATTCCCGCCTGGTCCTCCCACCGTCCGGCACCGTACTTCCCGCTCAGTCGGCGGAGGCGCCCCCAGCGAACACCACGTCAACGAACGCCGCGTCGGGGAACACCACGTCAACGAACGCCGCGTCGGGGAATGCCACGTCGGCGCACGCCATGCCGACGGACATTCCGCCGGTGACCGCCACGTCAGCGGATGTCACTTCAACGGACATTCCATCGTCAACCGGGCAGACAGTGGTCCCGTCGGCATCCCACTCGGCGAAGGTTTCGCCGGAACAGCCGCAGGCAACGACGGCCCCGGCGGAAGAGCCGCCAACAGTGACGGCACCGGGGGAACGGCCGCCGGGGAACGTCCCGACGAAGACCCTGCCGACAGGGGCAACGACCGCTCCGTTCCCGTCCGCACCCGTGCAGGCCTCGAGCAGCCGGAAAGCGGCGGCGATCGAGACCAGGGCGTCGAGGCAACCGGTGCAGTCACGGACCTTCGCTGGTCCGGGCGGCTTCTCGCCGATCACCTGCGACACCCCGGCGCCGGCGGGCCTTCGGACGACTCCGAAGAGGGGCGCGGCTCGCGGCGTCAACGGCGGGACCTTGCCGGTGGGCTGGTCGTACTTCAGCGACGGCTCGGGATTTCATCTGGCCGTGCCGGACGGCTGGACCTTTCAGCGCATCGGTGCCATTTATTGTTTTCGTGACCCCCGTGGTTCGCATGTGATGAGCCTCGACCTCGCGCGGAACCCGGCCGACGACCCGGTGAAGGCGTGCCGGGCCGAGGACCGGAGGCTTCGGCGGGAGGGAAAGATTCCCGGGTACGCCTTGGTCTCCATCAAACGTGTCGCCCTGCTGCACCGCGCCGCCGACTGGGATGTGCGTTACCAGGGCCCCGGCGGACTCCGCAGGTCGAGCACCCGCTGGATGACCGTCGGCGACAAGGCCTACGCGATCGGCTGGGCCGTCCCGGACGCGGCCTGGGCGGAGAACGACAGCCGGCTCCGGATGGTCCGGACCACCTTCTTCACCACCCGCCCGAGCCGTGACGCCGGCGCGGTCAGCCGGCGATGACCGAAGGCTCAGCCAGCGCCGGCTGAAGGCTCTCAGCCGGCGCTGGCCGTGGCCAGTTTGATGCCGAATCCGACGAAAAGCGCACCCACCCCCGTTGACGCGCCCGCGGCCAATCGTCGTCGCTCACGGAACTGCCCGGCCAGGAAGCGCCCACCGAAGATCAGGGCCGTCAGGTACAGCGCGCTGAAGAACTGCACCACCGCGCCGAGCACCAGGAAGGACAGGGCCGGATGCGGGTATCCGGGTTCGACGAACTGGATGAAGAACGAGATGAAGAAAAGGATTGCCTTCGGGTTGAGCAGGCTGATCACCGCGGCACGCCGGAACGGGTGCTGGAGTCCCGGCATGTCCCCGGTGGTGACGGGGGTCGACGTAGAGCGGTCCCGCCAGCGGTGCCAGGCGCTGCGGATGATGTTGACGCCGACCCAGAGCAGGTAGGCGGCGCCCGCGTACTTCAAGATCATGAAAAGTGGGGGATAGGTGTTGAGCAGCGAGGCCACGCCGGTCGCGGAGAGGACCATGAGGACCGCGTCGCCCAGGAACACGCCGCCGGCCGCCAGGTAACCGGCGCGCACACCGCGTCGCGCTCCGACCGACAGCACGAATATGGAGTTCGGCCCGGGCAGCAGGATGATCGCCACCACCCCGAGCACGTACGTCCAGAAGTCGGTGATGCCCAGCACGGTCACGCCTCCCGGGTCGCGGCTGCCAGGCGGTCGCGCAGCTTCTGCGCGGCGGCGGGCCACTCGTCGGCCGTCATCGCGAACACCACGGTGTCGCGCCACGTGCCGTCGGGCCGGAGCCGGTGCCGGCGGATCAGCCCGTCCCGGCTGGCGCCCAACCGGGCGATGGCCTGTTGTGACCGCTGGTTGCGGATGTCGGTGTGCCAGGACACGCGCTCGGCACCGAGCACGTCGAACGCCCGCTCCAGCAACATCAGCTTCGCCTCGGTGTTGACTCCGGTGCGCCACCACTTCCGGCCGACCATGGTCTGGCCGATGGCGACGGACTTCTGCTCGGCGTCGACGTCGTGGTAGGTCGTCATCCCGATCACGGCGCCGGTGACCGGATCGACCTGCGCCCAGCCGGAACGGTCGCCGAGCCACTGGCCGCGCAGCACGGTGTCGATGATCGCGAGGCAGTCCTCCGGCCCGCGCGGGCGCGGTCCGGACATGTGCCGCCAGACCTCCTCGTCGTCCAGCGCCTCGAACAGCCCGGGGGCGTGCGCGGGCGTCAGCGGTTCGAGTCGCACGTGCTGCCCGTGAAGGGCGGCAGGTGTCTGCCACGGCGAGGGAGAACCCGGAAGGTACGCCGGAGGCGCCACGCCGACCCCCGCGTCGGTGATCGGTGGCCCGGCCACGGTGCGCAGTGGGAGCACGCCGGCCCAGTGCGGCAAACCCAGGTCCTCAGGGTCGTCACCGACACCGCCGGCCCGGATCCGGACCGACACCTCGGCCAGAGGCAGCGCGAGCAGGCTGGTCTGCGCGAGCTCCCGCCGGTCACCGGGGCGGCTGTCCGCCGAACGGCCGGCGCCCACCTTGTCGGCCAGAGCGGTCAGCACCCGGCTCTTCTCGGCGTCCTCGGTCACCGGCCGGGCAGTGCCGAGGGCCACGACCGAACGGTAGTTGGCACTGTGGTTGAACTGGGATCGCGCATAGACCAGCCCGTCCATGATCGTGACGCTCACGCAGACCGGGATGCCGTCGCCGCGAGCGGCCAGCATCATCCGTGACCCGGTGGAACCGTGCAGGTAGAGCGTGTCGTCCAGCCGGACGTGCAGGTTGGGGAGGACTCGGGGCTCACCGTCGACGACGAAACCGACCGCGCAGTCGAACGCCTCGTCGAGAATGGCGTGCGCCGCCTCTCGCTCGTACCGCATCTTGTGGCGGCTGCGGGTGGCGGTGGTCCGCTCGGTCTGCTGATAAAGGCCGGTCATCGGGGAGCCTCCTTGCGTGGAGCGCTGTACTAGTACACAATCGGATCTGTGCCAGCACAGTATCAGGTCAGTGGAGAGAGTGCCGCCGAGATTTCGGCCAGCATCGAAGCGGGGGTGCTGCGCGGTGACTGGGTCTCCGGCGCGGCGCTTCCCTCGGTGCGGATCCTGGCCGGGGCTCTGCACGTCAGCCCGGCGACGGTGGCGAAGGCCTACCAGGAGCTCCGCCAGCGCGGGTTGATCGAGACGGAGGGCCGGCGCGGCACCCGGGTGCGGCACCGTCCCTCGGTGGCCGTGCTCCGCGCGGACCTGGCGCCACAGGTCCCGCCCGGCGTCCAGGACCTGTCGACCGGTGAGCCGGACGTGCGCCGGCTGCCCCCTCTCGGTCCCGCTCTCGCGACAGTCGCCGCCGAGCTGGCCGGCCCGGAGGGTTATGCCTCCTCGGTCGCGATGCCGGAGCTGGCCGACGCCGCCCGTTCCCGTCTCCGGGAGGAGGGTGTGCCGATCACCGACGCGTCGATCACGGTCACCGCGGGCGCTCTCGACTCGATCGAGCGGCTGCTCAACGCTCACCTGCGTCCCGGTGATGCGGTTGCCGTCGAGGATCCCGGCTGGGCCAACCTGATCGATCTGCTCGCCGCTCTCGGCCTGCGTCCCGTCCCGGTCGCCGTCGACAGCGAGGGCATGCGGCCGGAGGCGCTCGAGGAGGCGCTGCGGTCCGGCGCGCAAGCCGTCATCGTCACCGTCCGCGCGCAGAACCCGACCGGCGCCGCGGTCTCCGAGCCCCGCGCGGCGAAGCTGCGTGATCTGCTGGCCGGGCATCCCGAGGTGCTGGTTGTCGAGGACGACCATGCCGCCGAGCTCGCCGACGGCCCGCCGCACTGCATCGGCCCGGTGACCAGGTCCTGGGCGTTCGTCCGTTCCGCCTCGAAACCGTTCGGCCCCGACCTGCGGATCGCGGTGCTGGCCGGCGACGAGACGAGCGTGGCGCGGGTGGTCGGCCGGATGCGGATCGGCATGGGCTGGGTCTCCACGGTGACGCAGCGGCTGCTGCTGCGGCTCTGGCGTGATCCTGAGGTCACCGAGCTGGTGGCGGACGCCGCGCGAACTTATGCGCGTCATCGGGACGGCCTGCGTTCCGCCCTGCTGACGCAGGACATCCCCGCCCTGGGCGAGACCGGGATCAACGTCTGGGTTCCGGTCCCGGACGAGGCGCGGGCGGTGGCGGCGCTGCGCGACATGGGGTACGCGGTGGCGCCCGGCACGCTGTTCCGGATCCGATCGGAGCCCGGGATCCGGATCACCGTCAGCAGCCTTGACGACGCGGACATCCCTGATCTGGCCAGGGCGGTCGTGGCCGCCGTCCGTTCCGCCGGTTCCGGCGTCCCGATGCGCTGACGCCTCGTCCGCGCGGCCGCCGCCCCAGGACCGGTGGGACGGATCCGTCCACCCGGAAGGGGCAATCCGGTCGGCATGGTGACGGACCACACGGGTAGAACGGAGCAATGGCATCGACCGAGGCACCACCCGGCGCGCAGCACTGGGTTCCGGCGAACCCCAGCGGCATCGACGAGCTGAAGTCGGCTGCGGCCGGCTGCCAAGGCTGCGAGCTGCACGAGAATGCGACGCAGACCGTCTTCGGCCGCGGCGCTGAACACGCGAGAATCGTCTTCGTCGGCGAGCAGCCCGGCGACGTGGAGGACCAGCGCGGCCTGCCGTTCGTCGGCCCGGCCGGCCGGTTGCTGCGCGAGGCGGTGGACGACGCCGGGATCGACCCGGCTCAGCTCTACATCTCCAATGCCGTGAAGCATTTCCGCTTCGAGCTGCGGGGCAAGCGCCGCATCCACCAGACGCCCGGCCCGGCGCACATCGCCGCCTGCCGGCCGTGGCTGGTGGCCGAGTTCTCGCTGCTCCGCCCCGAGCTGGTGGTTCTGCTGGGCGCGACGGCGGCAAAGGCGCTGCTCGGTCCGTCGTTCCGGGTGACCCGTTCGCGGGGGCAGCTGCTGCCCTGGCCGGCCTCGGCCCAGCACCCGGAGGACTTCCCGGTCGCCGAGATCCAGGCGCTCGCGACGATCCATCCGTCGGCGGTGCTGCGAGCCGACGACCGTGACGCGGCGTACCGCGGGCTTGTCGACGACCTCAAAGTGGCGGCCCAGGCCGTGGGCTGATTGTCTGAGTACGCTCGTACGGTGCGGCTGACAGATTTCTGGGGACGTCTCGAGGAGACATTCGGCGCGGCGTATGCGCGGAGCATCGCGGCGGATCACGCCTTCGCATCATTGGGCGGCCGGACAATCGACCAAGCGATTGCACAGGGTGTCGAGACCGTCACAATCTGGCGAGCAGTGGTGGCCGACTACCCCGATCGGGTGCCCTCCCGCCTGCGGTGACGCGTTTTTCGTACGCTTGTTCTGGCGTGTCGCTCGATAGTCGTACAGGTGTTCGGCTATTGTCCACAGCGGCTCGGCCATCCACAGGTGGAGGCGGGGTGGGAGATTTTTGTCGTACCCACCGCATACCGTGTCGGCCGTGGTGAACAGAAGCACTTCGGCGAAGACCGCGAACGCGAAGTCGAACATAGGGGTGGCGGCAATGGCAGGTCCGGATCGGGAAAAGGCGCTCGAACTAGCGTTGGCGCAGATCGACAAGCAGTTCGGCAAGGGCTCCGTGATGCGGCTCGGGGAGCGGCCGGTCGTGCAGACCGCCGTCATCCCGACGAGCTCCATCGCCCTCGACGTGGCGCTCGGCGTCGGCGGCCTGCCGCGAGGCCGCGTCATCGAGGTGTACGGGCCGGAGTCGAGCGGTAAGACCACGGTTGCCCTGCACGCGGTGGCGAACGCGCAGAAGGCCGGCGGCATCGCGGCGTTCATCGACGCCGAGCACGCCCTCGACCCGGATTACGCGCGGGCACTGGGTGTCGACACCGACGCCCTGCTGATCTCCCAGCCGGACACCGGTGAGCAGGCGCTCGAGATCGCGGACATGCTGATCCGCTCGGGCGCGCTGGACATCATCGTCATCGACTCGGTCGCCGCCCTCGTGCCGCGTGCCGAGATCGAGGGTGAGATGGGTGACAGCCACGTCGGTCTCCAGGCCCGGCTGATGAGCCAGGCGCTCCGCAAGATCACCGGTATCCTCAGCAACTCCGGCACCACCGCGATCTTCATCAACCAGCTCCGCGAGAAGATCGGCGTCATGTTCGGCTCGCCGGAGACGACGACCGGTGGTCGCGCGCTGAAGTTCTACGCCTCGGTCCGGCTCGACGTGCGCCGCATCGAGAGCCTGAAGGACGGCACCGACGTCGTCGGCAACCGCACCCGGGTCAAGGTCGTCAAGAACAAGGTGGCCGCCCCGTTCAAGCAGGCCGAGTTCGACATCATGTATGGCAAGGGCATCTCGCGGGAGGGTTCGCTCATCGACGTCGGTGTCGAGCAGAGCATCATCCGCAAGTCCGGCGCCTGGTACACGTATGACGGCGACCAGCTCGGTCAGGGCAAGGAGAAGGCGCGGGAGTTCCTCAAGGAGAACCCCGACGTCGCTGCCGAGATCGAGAAGAAGATCCTGGAGAAGCTCGGCGTGGGCCAGACCACCGGTGACGCCGCCGGTGGCCCTGAGCTGCCGCCGGTCGACTTCTGATCCGGCCGACCGCGATGGCCGGTCGACGTGGTGCACGGTCCGGGCGTGGATGGGATGCCATCCCGCCCCGGGCCGTGGACGACACGCCCGCGGGGGAGGCCAGGCCCGCCCGCGGGGGAGGCACGTCCCGACGCAGACGTTCCTCCGACGAGGGCTTGCCGCCCGGCGATCCGTCGCCGGGCGGTTACAACCTGGGCGGTTACAACCTGGGCGGTTACAACCTGGGCGGTCATGACCTGGGCGGCCTGCCCGACGAGGCCGGCCGGTCCGGTGCGGCGGCCCGTCCTCCCCGGCCCACCGAGCAGCGCAGTGAGTCGGAGATCGCGCGCGAGATCTGCCTCCGCCAGCTGGCCGTCCGCCCCCGGACCCGCGCCGAGCTGGCGAAGGTGCTGGCGCGCAAGGAGATCTCCGAGGAGGTGATCGCCGAGGTTCTCGACCGTTACGACGAGGTCGGCATCATCGACGACGCCGCCTTCGCCCGTGCCTGGGTCTCCAGCCGGCATCACGGCCGCGGCCTGGCCCGCCGTGCGCTCGCCAACGAGCTGCGCCAGCGCGGCGTGAGTGCCGAGGAAGCGAGCGAGGCCCTCGAGTCGGTCGACGACGAGTCCGAGGCCGCGACGGCGCGCGCTCTGGTGGACCGCAAGCTGCGGACCGCAACGGGTACGCCGGAAGCAGTCTTCCGCCGCCTCGTGGCAATGCTCGCCCGCAAGGGCTACCCGGCCGGCATCGCCATCCGCGCCGTCAAGGACGCCTTGGCCGCCCGAGACGCCGAAGCCGCCGAGTTCGCGGACGCGATAGACGCCGACGCCCTGGCCGACGAGACCGACGTCTCTTCCTGACCGAGGGCTTCATGCTTGGTCGCTGGAGATGGGCCGCGTCCAGGACAACGACGATGCGGTCCTGCACCGCGGACAACGCACGGCGGAGAAGTCGCGACAAGGATGCCGCACTCAGCACGGCCGACTGAATCGCCACTCCGCAGGGCGATCGCCGCTGTCGGCCCTTCCGCTCCGCAGCGCGATCGCGGCTGCCGGCCCTTCCGCTCCGCAGGGCGATCGGGGCTGCCGGCTCTTCCGCTCCCCAGGGCGACCGCCGCTGCCGAGCTTCCGCTGCGCGGGACCGGTGGCCCGGGCGACGGGTCGTCGGCGGAGGTTGCCGGTGCGGTTGGGCACGCCTCCGCACCGCTCACCGATATAGTCCTGTTGTGAGCTTCTAACCCATTCGCGAGCATCCGGCCTCCGGTCCATGCCGGTGGCTCGGGGCTGGCGGCTGGGCGCGCTGGGTTCACAGCTACGCACAGTTGCGGCGCGGGCCATAATGGGCGGGGCCTCGGTTGCGGGTTGGTAACGACTGTTGGGGCGTCATCACACGGTACGTCGGAAATGCCCGGCGCGATCGTGAGCTGGGCGTAAGCGCGTCTGTGCCCTACGTCCTATCCGCTGCCGAATCATGAGTCCTTGACCGAAGCGGTGCTCGCGACCTAGCCTCGCGTTACACAAGGTTTGTTCGACCATCGTAAGCAACAGACACAACATAGATCGCATTACATTACGGCATCACTTGAGCGCTTCACCCCGTACTCGTCGATGCTCCTCCCGGTCGTGAACCCGCGCCCGAAGGTGCGACATATCGGCAGTCGGGCCCACAACTCCACACACTCCGATCCGAACGGCGACTGCCGCGTCGGGGACGGATGGCATCCGGCGGCGTGACGGAGCCCGAGTGCACCTGTAACTCGAGCCGAGATCACCTCTCCGCATGGTTGCTCCGTCGCCGGCGGCATCCGTGCCAGCCAGCGGTCAACCGCATGTGCCGAGCGGCTACCGCGACACAGCCGCTGTACAGCCGGTCACCGAAGGCGGCCAAAGCCATAGCTATACGGCGAAGCGGACATGGAAGTCCCAGCGAACCCGCTGAGGCGAAGCGCCCGCCCAGACCGCAGCGAACGGCTGAGGCCCGCAACAGGACCGGGCGACCCGAGCATCCAGCCCGGGCCGCGACTTCGGCATATCGCGGAGCGAGCGCGCAGGCGCGGCCCACCGGCCACGCCTGCGGCGAAGCACACCCGAAGCCGGCCGCACCTGCGGCAGGCGATCCATCCGGCCAAGGGCAGGCATGCAGCCGGCGGCGGCGGGAACGCCCGGCCAAGGGCAGGCATGCAGCCGGCGGCGGCAGCGGGTGAGCCATCCGGCGGCGGCCGAGCAACTGCCGGCGTGCGGGCGCAACCAGCCGCAGGTGAGCAGCCGGCGGCAGGTAAGCCAACCGGACCGCAAACCCGGCAGCCGACGGCAGCCAGCGAACCGGCAGGCGGCAGCCGATAAGGCAAGCGGCAGCCCGAAAGGCAGGCGGATTCGCGAGCGGCAGCCCGAAAGGCAGCCGACAGCCAGTCGGCGGGCCCGGAGCCGGAAGCCGGACGGCAAGCGAGCCCGCAGGCCAGAAGGCGACCGAGCCCGCAGGCCGGAAGGCGACCGGAACCGCAAGCCGGGGACGGCGAGCGAAACCGCGAGCCGTTCAGCGAGCGGGAGCGGCGGAAGGCGCACCCCCGGGGTCGCCGGGCGGACGGAGATGGGGCCGGTCGCAAGGCCGGCGGTGAAGCGTGCAACCCCGGAGACTCCCGGTGCCGGTTGCGATCACTGCTTTGGTCGGGCATCCCGCAGGATGGCCGCGCGCGTGCACATCGCGCCGGCGGCGAAGGGAGACGCGGCGAGATGACCCCCCTGGACTGGGTGCTCGTGATTGCTGTCATCGTGCTCGCCGCGTCGGTGATAGCCGGGCTGGTCCTCGGGTCGAGGGCGTTGCGTCAGTTGCACGCGGAGCGGCAGGACGCGCAGGACCGGCAGGAGCAGGCCGTCGGCGCGGCGCAGGCGAAGGTGGCCGACGCCAACGCGAAGGCTGCTTCGGTGCGTGCGGAGACCGCCGCCGCCAAGGCGGAGGCGGGTGCGGCGCGCGCCGAGGCCCGCCGGGTCCTGGAGGCCGCGCACAGCGAGGCCGACACGATTCTGGAGCACGCGCACCGGCAGGCCGAGGCCGACGCCGAGCAGCTCCGTACGCAGGCCCGCCGGTCCGGGGAGCGGGAGATCGCGCTGCTCAATGCCACCGCGAAGGAGCAGGCCGCCGAGGTGGAGCGCCGGGCCGCCCGGATCGACGAGCGGGAGCGGCTGCATTCCGAGGAGTTGGAGCGCCTCGTCGAGCGGGAGCGCCGCCTGGCCGCGCGGGAGAGCGAGCTCAACACCAGGGAGGCGACGCTTGCCAAGCGCGAGGCCGAGATCGCCAAGGTGGAGGAGTCGAAGCGCCGGGAGTTGGAGCGGATCGCCGCGCTCACCGCGGAGACCGCGAAGGCGGAGCTGATCGACGCGATCGAGGGGCAGGCCAAGCGGGAGGCCGCGATCCTGGTCCGGGACATCGAGATCGAGGCGAAGAACACGGCGGACACCCGGGCCCGGCACATCGTCGTCGACGCCATTCAGCGGATCGCGAGCGAGCAGACCGCGGAGAGCGTGGTAAGTGTCCTGCACCTGCCGAGTGACGAGATGAAGGGCCGGATCATCGGCCGCGAGGGCCGCAACATCCGGGCGTTCGAGTCGACCACCGGGGTGAACCTGATCATCGACGACACCCCGGAGGCGGTGTTGTTGTCCTGCTTCGACCCGGTGCGCCGGGAGGTGGGCCGCCTCACGCTGGAGAAGCTGGTGCTGGACGGCCGGATTCATCCGCACCGGATCGAGGAGGTCTTCGACAGCGCCAAGAACGAGGTGGAACGGCTCTGTGACCGGGCCGCCGAGGAGGCGCTCGTCGACGTCGGGATCACCGACATCCACCCGGAGCTGACGAAGTTGCTGGGTCGGTTGCGGTACCGCACGAGCTACGGCCAGAACGTGCTGAAGCATCTGGTGGAGACCGCGCACATCGCCGGGATCATGGCGGCTGAGCTGGGACTGGACGTGCCGACGATGAAGCGGGCGGCGTTCCTGCACGACATCGGCAAGGCGCTCACCCACGAGGTCGAGGGCAGTCATGCGCTGATCGGCGCGGATCTGGCCCGCAAGTACGGCGAGCACGAGGACGTCGTGCACGCCATCGAAGCGCATCACAACGAGGTGCCGCCGCAGACGATCGAGGCCGTGCTGACGCAGGCCGCGGACGCGTGTTCCGGTGGGCGGCCGGGCGCCCGGCGGGAGAGCCTGGAGGCGTACGTGAAACGCCTGGAACGCATCGAGGAGATCGCCGCCGGCAAGGTCGGCGTGGAGAAGGTCTTCGCCATGCAGGCGGGCCGGGAGATCCGGGTGATGGTGCGGCCGGACGACATCGACGACATCGGGGCGGCGGTCCTGGCCCGCGACGTGGCCAAGCAGATCGAGGAGGAGCTGACCTATCCGGGCCAGATCCGCGTCACGGTCGTCAGGGAGTCGCGTGTCACGGAGCTGGCCCGGTAGGAGGGCGCTCGGTCAGTCGCCGGCGGCTTCGCCGGTCTGGACCAGCCCGGCCGGAACCGGCTGGCCCTTGGTGCGCGGCGCCCGGCCACTGCGGCGGGTCCGTCGTTCCAGCCACCCGGCCAGCGCGGTCAGGATCGAGTTGACGACGATGAAGATGGCGGCGACGACGATCGCGGCCTGCACCACGTTGCCGAAGTTCGCGGCGACGTTGTTGACGCCCATCTGCAGCAGCTCGCTGTAGGAGATGATGTAGCCGAGCGCGGTGTCCTTCACCAGCACGACCATCTGGCTGACGATCACCGGCAGCATGGAACGGGCGGCCTGCGGTACGAGGACCTCACGCATCACCTGGCTCTTGCGCATGCCGAGCGCGTACGCCGCCTCGCTCTGCCCGCGCGGCACCGCGTGGATGCCGGCCCGGAAAGCCTCCGCCAGCACCGACCCGTTGTAGAGGGTCAGGCCGATGACCACCGCCCAGAAGATCGACATCGGCTGCTCGGTGATGAACGGGACACCGAAGAAGATGAAGAACATCAGGAGCAGCAGGGGTACGGCGCGGAAGAACTCCACGACCGCACCGGCCGGGTACCTGACCCAGCGGTGGTCGGAGAGCCGGCCGACGGCGAACACGATGCCGAACGTGAGCGAGAGGACCATCGCGACCGCCGCCGCGCCGAGGGTGTAACCCAGGCCCGGCAGGATGTAGTCGGTCCAGGTGCTCAGCGCGGTGAACGGCTTCCAGAGCGCCCCGGCCCACTGGCCTTTCTCGTCGAACTTGGCGTACACCCAGTAGGCGAGCCCGAGCAGGACGAGACCGAAAACGACGGTCAGCGCCGCGTTACGGATCTTCGCGCGGGGACCCGGGTGGTCGTAAAGGACCGCATCCGTGCTCATGCCGGCTCTCCGTTTCGCTCCGAGCCGCCATGTTCAAGGCTGAGCTGCCGGAGTTCGATCGCTTCGCTCCTCACCTCTTCACCGCCAGCCGGTTCGCGAGCCAGCCGAAGCCGTAGCCGGCCGGGATCAGGACGACGGCGAACGTGCCGGCGAAGACCAGGAAGATCGGGATGACCGCGTCTCCGTTCGCGTTGATGAGTTCCTTCATCGCGTTGGAGGACTCCATCAGCCCGATCGTGCCGACGATCGTGGCGTTCTTCGACAGTGCGATGAAGATGCTGCCCAGCGGCGCGACGACGGCCCGGCCGGCCTGCGGCAGGACGATCATCGTGAGCGTCTGCCGGAACGACATGCCGATGGCCCGTGCGGCCTCGGCCTGCCCGGCGGGCACCGTGTTGATGCCGGACCGGATCGCCTCGCAGACGAACGCGGCGGTGTAGACCGAGAGGCCGATCACGCCGAGCCAGTAGTTGTTCAGGTCGATCTCGTCGGACACCGAGAAGCCCAGTGTCGAGAAGAGGCCGAAGTAGCAGAAGAAAATGATCAGCGTGAGCGGGGTGTTCCGGAAGACGTTCACCCAGGCCGCACCGAAGCCGCGCAGCACCGGCACCGGCGAGACCCGCATCGCGGCGAGGAGCACGCCGAGCACGAGCGCGCCCACCGTGGATGCCGCCGTGAGCTTCAGGATCCAGAGGAACCCGGTCACGTACACGTCGACGTTGTAGGGGTCGGAGAAGACGTCCATCGTCACCTTTTCGGCAACAGGTGAGCGGAGCCGGGTCGCCCCGGCTCCGCTCAGGTCAGTCAGGTCAGGCGCAGTTCGCGAGCTTGGTGGTGTCGAGCTCCGGCGCGGCGGTGCCGCTCTTGCCGAGCGAGTCGTCCCACGCCTTCTTGTACGAGCCGTCGGCCGCGGCGGCCTTCAGGATCTCGTTGATCTTGTTGCAGCCCTCGCTGTCGTCCTTCTTCAGGCCGATGCCGTAGGGCTCCTCGCTGAACGGCTTGCCGACCACCTTGAACTTGCCGGCGTACTGCTCCTGCGCGGCGTAGCCGGCGAGGATGATGTCGTCGGTGGTGACCGCGTCCACCTGGCCGCCGGCGAGCGCCGTCACGCACTTGGAGTACGAGTCGAACTGCTGGAGCTGGGCGTCCTTGTAGTCGGTCTGGATCCGCTTGGCCGGGGTCGAGCCGCTCACCGAGCAGACCTTCTTGCCCTTGAGGGCTTCCGGGCCGGTGATCGTCGAGTCGACCGGGACGAGCAGGTCCTGGCCGGCGATGAAGTACGGCCCACCGAAGTTGACGACCTTCTTGCGCTCGTCATTGATCGTGTAGGTGGCGACCACCAGGTCCACCTGGCCCTGCTGGATGTACGGCTCGCGGTTCGCGGAGACGGTGGTCTTCCACTCGATGCCGCTCTCCTCGACGCCGAGACCCTTGGCAATGATCTTGCCGATCTCGATGTCGAAGCCGGTGTAGGTGCTACCGGTCTGCAGGCCGAGACCCGGCTGGTCGGCCTTCACGCCGATGACCAGCTTCTTGTCGTTGGTGGCCTTGCCGACGATGCCGGAGGCGCCGCCGGAGCTGCCGCTCTCGCTGTCGCCACCGCCGCACGCCGCCACGGCCAACGCCATGGTGAGCGCGCCGAAGGTCGCTGCAAATCGGGTGATGCGCATGTTTACGCTCCTCGAAACTGGTGTTCTGATCAATGCGTCAAGATTTTGGAGAGGAAATCGCGGGCGCGTTCACTCTTCGGGTTGGCAAAGAACTCCTCCGGTGCCGCCTGCTCCACGAGCTGGCCGTCGGCCATGAAGACCACCCGGTTCGCCGCGTGCCGGGCGAAGCCCATCTCGTGGGTGACCACCACCATGGTCATCCCCTCGCGGGCCAGGGAGGTCATCACGTCCAGCACCTCGCCGACCATCTCCGGGTCGAGCGCGCTGGTGGGCTCGTCGAAGAGCAGGGCCTTGGGCTGCATGGCGAGCGCGCGGGCGATCGCGACCCGCTGCTGCTGGCCACCGGAGAGCTGAGCCGGGTACTTCTCGGCCTGGTTGGCGATGCCGACCCGCTCGAGCAGCGACATGGCCCGCTCACGGACCACCGCCGGCTTCTCCTTGCGCACCTTGACCGGTCCCAGCATCACGTTCTGCAGGATGGTCTTGTGCGCGAACAGGTTGAAGGACTGGAACACCATGCCGACCTCGCTGCGCAGCCGGGCCAGCGCCCGGCCCTCCGCCGCGAGCGGCTGTCCGTCGAAAGTAATCGTGCCGGAGTCGATCGGCTCCAGCCGGTTGATCGCCCGGCACAGGGTCGATTTGCCGGATCCGGAGGGCCCGATGACGACCACGACCTCGCCGCGTGCGACAGACAAATCCACGTCCTGCAGCACGTGCAAGGGTCCGAACCACTTGTTGACGTTCTCCAGAACGATCAGAGCCTCGCCTGTCACCCCTGGTCCATCCACTCGTTGTCGGTTCACTCGAATGGACACACCCTAGGGGCACGTCAGTATCGGATCGTGTCGAGAATGGTCACGGAGCGGTAACACAGCCCGATCAGGGCGGGAGAGGTGTACAGCATGGTGGGCATGGCGGACGGCCTCTGGAACTGGTGTGCCGCCCAGCGGCTCGACGCGGAGCGGGTGCGGGGCGCCCTCGCCGGCGCCCTGGAACGCCCCGTCGGTGAGATCGAGACCACCGTTCCCGGCGCACTGCTCTGCGACGTCTATCACGTCGGCGGTGACTTCCCGACCCTGGTCGACGTCTACCTCGCACCCGGTGAGCTGGCCGAGGAGACCATCGCGAGCGCCGTCGCGGTCCGGCTCCGCACCGAGGTCCTGCTTCCCGACGACACCCTCAACCCGACGCGGTACGTGCTCGCGGAGCAGGACGGGACCCTGCGACCGGTGCACGTCACCGAGGTGGAGACGGACGACGGCCCGGAACGCCGGCACGTCCGGCCGTGCACCGGCTCGGATCCGGCGTGCGCCTCGCCGGCCGGATGTGACCGTTCGCGGTTCAAGCCGGACCCGACGCCGGAGCGGCCCGCCGTGGCGTAACGGGTAGCCTGGTCAATTGCCATGACTACCGAGATGCAGGGCGCCCCGCGCACCTACGATGTGCGCACCTACGGCTGCCAGATGAACGTGCACGACAGCGAGCGGATCTCCGGCCTGATGGAGGACGCCGGCTATGTGCGCGCCGTGGAGGCGGACGCGGCGGACGTCGTGGTCTTCAACACCTGCGCGGTCCGGGAGAACGCCGACAACCGGCTCTACGGCAACCTCGGGCACCTGCGCCCGACCAAGCTGAAGAACCCGGGCATGCAGATCGCGGTCGGCGGCTGCCTGGCGCAGAAGGACCAGGGCGACATCGTCAAGAAGGCGCCCTGGGTCGACGTCGTCTTCGGCACCCACAACATCGGCTCGTTGCCGGCGCTGCTGGAGCGCGCCCGGCACAACGAGGAGGCGCAGGTCGAGCTCCTCGAGTCGCTCGAGGTGTTCCCCTCCACGCTGCCCACCAAGCGCGAGTCGACGTACGCCGGTTGGGTCTCGATCTCGGTGGGTTGCAACAACACCTGCACGTTCTGCATCGTCCCGTCGCTGCGCGGCAAGGAGAAGGACCGCCGGCCCGGCGACATCCTTTCCGAGGTGCGCGCCCTGGTCGCCGAGGGTGTCCTCGAGGTGACCCTGCTCGGGCAGAACGTGAACTCCTACGGCGTCGAGTTCGGTGACCGGCTGGCCTTCGGCAAGCTGCTGCGCGCGACCGGCGAGGTGGAGGGCCTGGAGCGGGTCCGGTTCACCAGTCCGCACCCGAAAGACTTCACCGACGACGTGATCGCCGCGATGGCGGAGACGCCGAACGTCTGCCACTCGCTGCACATGCCGCTGCAGTCCGGCTCGGACCGGGTGCTCAAGGCGATGCGCCGCAGTTACCGCCAGGAGAAATACCTGGGCATCATCGAGAAGGTCCGCGCCGCCATGCCGGACGCCGCGATCACCACCGACATCATCGTCGGCTTCCCCGGCGAGACCGACGAGGACTTCGAACAGACCCTCGAGGTGGTCCGGCGGGCCCGGTTCTCCAGCGCGTTCACCTTCCAGTACTCCAAGCGTCCCGGCACGCCCGCCGCGGTGATGGACGACCAGCTGCCCAAGGCTGTCGTCCAGGAGCGCTACGAACGCCTGATCGCCACGCTCGAGGACATCACCTGGGCGGAGAACAAGAAGCTGGTCGGGGAGAAGGTCGAGGTCCTGGTCGCGGTCGGCGAGGGGCGCAAGGACGAGCGCACCGGCCGGATGAGCGGCCGCGCCCGCGACGGCCGCCTGGTCCACTTCGCGACCGGCGAGCTGACCGGCGCCCTGGCACCGCGGCCCGGCGACATCGTCGAGACGGTCGTCACCTACGCCGCGCCGCACCACCTCAACGCCGACGGCGACCCGCTGTCGCACCGCCGCACCCGCGCCGGTGACGCGCACGAGGCCGGCATCCGCCCCAAGCTCAAGGGCGTCTCGCTGGGCCTGCCCACCATCGGCAAGCCGGCGCCACTGCCGCCGGTCGAGGGCTGCGCCCTCTGAGATCCGCCGGGTAGCCGGCGCTTCCTACGATCTGGCGGCGGCCCGCAGGTGCGCCACCAGGGCGGTGGTGCCCGGCGGGTCGGGCGGCTCGCCGAGCAGCGCGACCGAGACCACCCGCCCGGCGCCCGGCAGCGGGACGACCCGGACCCCCGGGTGGCGGTGGGCGGCCAGCGCCAGCCCCGGCAGCGTGGTGGCACCCATGCCGGCGGCGACCAAGGCCTGCACCGCCACGTAGTCGTCGGTGGTGAACCGGACGTCCGGCACGAAACCCTCGGCCGCGCAGGCGGTCACCAGCCGGGCCCGGCACCGTTCGCACCCACCGATCCACGGCCGGTCCCGGTGGTCGGCGAGCCGGTCGCCGGTCCAGTCCGGCGGCGTCACCAGGTTCGTGCCGTCGGTCAGCAACGGCTCGTGACGCAGGCCGTCCAAGTCCGGTGACGCCTCGTCGGGATGGGCGAAGACCAGGGCCACCTCCACCTCGCCGCCGCGCAGCAGCCGGACCGCTTCGGGTGGCTCGGCCTCGGTGAACCGCAGGTCCACCCCCGGGTGGGCGGCGGCGAACCCGGCCGCCGCCGCCGGCACGAGCGTGCTCAGGGCGGAGGGGAAGGCGGCCAGCCGGACCCGGCCCGCCAGCAGCCCGGTGTGCGTCGCGAGTTCGGCCTCGGCCGCCGCGAGCCGGCCCAGGATCTCCTCGGCCCGGTCGGCGAGCAACCGGCCGGCATCGGTGAGCCGGATGCCACGGCCGACGCGCTGAACGAGCCGGCTGCCGGTCTCCGCCTCCAGCCGAGCCAGGTGGTGGCTGACCGAAGGCTGGGCATAGTGCAGCGCGCGTGCCGCCGCGGTGACCGAGCCATGCCGTGCCACGGCGACCAGCACGGTGAGCCGGGTGACGTCGAGCATGGCGCCAACCTATCAATCGAATCTATCGGTATCCCAGATCTTTGACATTGGACCTATGAGTCGGGTCGTCCGAGGATCGACGGTATGGAACCGACCCTCGCCGACATGCACGCCGCCCGATCCGTGATCGCAGCTCACCTGCCGCCCACCCCGCTCTGGTCCTACCCGCTGGTGGACCGGATCGCGAAAGCGACGGTGCTGGTCAAGCACGAGAACACGCAGCCCGTCGGCGCGTTCAAGATCCGTGGAGGGCTGACTTTGCTGGCCGGCATGACGCCTGCCGAGCGGCGGCGTGGTCTCGTCACCTATTCGACGGGCAACCACGCGCAGTCCCTCGCCTGGGCCAGCCGGGTCTTCGACGCCACCTGCACCGTGATCATGCCGGCGGCCACGCCCGGGTGGAAGGCGGCGGCGGTCGAGGGCTGGGGCGCCCGGGCGGTCCGGTCCGGCGACAGCCTAGAGGAGGCGGAGGCGTACGCCCGTGACCTCGCCCACCGGACCGGCGCCCGCCTGATCAGCCCCGGTGACACGCCCGAACTGCTGGCCGGGGTGGGCACCCTCTACCTGGAGATCCTTCAAGCGTGCCCGGACCTGGACGCGATGGTGGTCCCGGTCGGCAGCGGCACGGGCGCGGCGGCGGCTGCCCTGGTCGCCGGCGAGCTGGCGCCGGACTGCGCGGTGTACGCCGTCCAGTCCGCCGCCTCGCCGGCCGCCCACGACTCCTGGCACGCCGGCACCCTGGTCGGGCGCCCCAACCGCACCCGGGCCGCCGGCCTGGCCACCGGTCGCGGGTACGCCCTGCCGCAGCGGATGATGGCCGGCCGGCTGGCGGACTTCCTGCTCGTCGACGACGAGCGGATCACCGAGGCCCGTCGCCTGCTCGCCACCGCCGCGCACACCCTGGCCGAGGGCGCCGGCGCCGCAGCCCTGGCCGCCGTCCTGGCCCATCCGAACCGTTTCACCGGCCGCCGGGTCGCCGTCGTCTGCACCGGCGGCAACGCCGACGCGACCGAATTGTCCACCTTGACGGAGTGCCCGGAGCCGGCAGCGTGACTGATGCGAGAAGGCGGCGGGCCGGTCGGCCCGCCGCCTTCTGATGTCTCACCGAGCCCCGTAGCTCAGTTCGCCTGCTCGGCGAGGGACAGGAACTGCCGCTTCGAGGCCAGTGCCTGCTCGGCCTCCTTGATCCGGCGGGCGTCACCGGCGGCCTGGGCGCGCGCGAGGCGCTGCTCGGCCTCGGCGACCTGCTCGCGCATCTGACGCAGCAGCGGGTTGTCCTGCGGGCTGGTCTTGCGCCAGGCGGAGTCCATCGCGACCCGGATGCGCTCCTCGGCGGCCCGCCAGCGACGGTCCAGCGAGGCGGCCGCCTCGCGCGGCACCCGGCCGGCGTCGTGCCACGCGGCCTGGGCGTCACGCAGGCGGTTCTGCGCGGCGCGGGCGTCCGCGTCGACGTCTAGGGCCTCGATCTCGGCGAGGATGGCCTGCTTCTTCTCCAGGTTCCCCTGGTACTCCGCGTCGCGCGCCGAGAAGACCTCGCTGCGCCGGGTGAAGAACGCGTCCTGCGCGGCCCGGAAGCGTTCCCAGAGGCGCTGCTCGGCCTCCTTGGCAGCGCGGGGCGCCGCCTTCCACTCGGTCATCAGCTCCTTGAGCCGGTTGGCCGTCGCCGCCCAGTCGGTCGAGTCGGCAAGACCCTCCGCCTCGGTGACCAGCTCTTCCTTGGCGGTCTGTGCCTGCTTGCGCTGGCCGTCAAGGGTTGCGAAGTGCGCGCCACGGCGGCGGGTGAAGCCGTCCCGTGCGGTCGCGAACCGCTTCCACAGCTCGCCGTCGGTCTTCTTGTCGACGCCGCGGATCGTCTTCCACTCGTCGAGGATCTCCTTGAGGCGGTCGCCGGCCGACTTCCAGCCCGTCGCCTCGGCAGCGATCTTCTCCGCCTCCTCGACGAGGGCGGTCTTGCGCGCCAGGGCCTCGGTGCGGGCCACCTCGCGGGCCGCCCGGGCCTCGCCGGCCTTCTCCTCGGCGAGGGTGGCGAGGCGTTCCAGCCGGGCACTCAGGCCGTCGATGTCGCCGACCACGTGGGCCTCGTCGAGCGTGGTGCGCAGGCGCTTGACGCTGCTCAGGGAGTGGGCCGCGTCGGCCGCGCCCGACTTGAGGCGAGCCTCGACGAGGTCGACCTCGGTCACCAGGTCGGCGAATCGGCGGGCGAAGTGCGCCAGACCCTCCTCCGGCGTGCCCGCCTGCCAGGAGCCGACCACCCGGTCGCCCTCGGCGGTCTTCACGTACACGGTGCCGTCGGCATCCACGCGCCCGAAGGCCGTCCAGTCGTTCATCAGCTCATCCTCGTTCTCCCGGCGTCGCCGGCCCCGAAACGGGACCCACGCCCACCGCCACAGCGCAGTGAATGCCAACCTTCCCACGGGCATTCTTTCTCGCGCATTGTCACAGGTCCAACCCGGTCAGGGGAAAGCTCCCGCCAACGACCGTGACACAACGGTGTCCTACGGTTGGCCGGTGCCGTTCCGAGCAGGTCATCGTGTGGTCACCGTCGTCGGCCCGACGGCGGCCGGCAAGTCCGCGCTGAGCATCGCCCTCGCCCAGGAAATCGGTGGTGAGGTCGTCAACGCCGACTCGATGCAGCTCTACCGCGGCATGGACATCGGCACCGCCAAGCTCACCGAGGCCGAACGTGACGGCGTGCCGCACCACCTGCTCGACATCTGGGACGTCACCGAGCCGGCGGCGGTGGCCGAGTACCAGCGGCTGGCCCGGTCGGCGATCGACGACATCCTGGACCGGGGACGGGTGCCGCTGCTGGTCGGCGGTTCCGGTCTGTATGTGCGCGCGGTTCTGGAGGACTTCGAGTTCCCGGGCACCGATCCGGTGATCCGCGCCCGGCTGGAGGAGCGGCTCCGTGCGGAGGGCCCGGCGCGGTTGCACGGCGAGCTCGCGGCGCGCGACCCGGCGGCGGCCGCGAAGGTCCTGCCCTCGAACGGCCGCCGGATCGTCCGTGCCCTCGAGGTGATCGAGCTGACCGGGCAGCCGTTCACGGCGGCTCTGCCCGACCCGAAGCCGGTCTACGACGCCGTGCAGATCGGCGTCGACCGGGACACCGCCGAGCTGGACGAACGGATCGCGCTGCGGGTCGACCTGATGTGGGCGGCCGGTCTGGTGGACGAGGTGCGCGGCCTGGCCGGCATCCGGGAGGGGCGGACGGCCTCGCGCGCCCTCGGCTACCAGCAGGCGCTCGCCCAGCTCGACGGCGAACTCACCGAGGAGCAGGCCAAGGAGGACACGGTCCGCGGCACCCGCCGGTTCGTCCGCCGGCAGCGGTCCTGGTTCCGCCGCGATCCCGCGATCACCTGGCTGGACGCGGCCGCGCCGACGCTGCTGGCCGATGCGCTGGCGGTTGCGCGATGATGGGCGGCGTGCTTCTCACCAAGGGTCTGCGTTTCACCAAGGGTCACGGCACCGGCAACGACTTCGTCGTCCTGCCCGACCCCGACGGCGAGCTGGAGCTGACGCCGGAGCTCGTCGCGTCGCTCTGCGACAGGCGCCGGGGGATCGGCGGCGACGGCGTGCTGCGGGTGGTGCGCAGCGCCAAGCACCCGGAGGCCGCCGGGTTCGCCGGTGAGGCCGAGTGGTTCATGGACTACTGGAACAGTGACGGCTCGCTCGCCGAGATGTGCGGCAACGGCGTCCGCGTCTTCGTCCGGTTCCTGCTGGAGAACGGCCTGGCCACGCCCGGCCCGACGGGCCTGCCGGTGGCGACGCGAGCCGGGATCATGGTCGCCGTGGTGGGCGCGGAGACGATCCGGGTGCGGATGACCACCCCGAGGGTGTACGCGGGAAGCACCGCGACCGTCGGCGCACTCACCGTCCCCGGCGTCGCGGTGGACTGCGGGAACCCGCACCTCGTCTGCGGCCTGCACGACGGGGTGACCCTGGGGTCGCTGGACCTGACCCGGGAGCCGCTGTTCGACGCGGGGGTCTTCCCGCACGGGGTGAACGTCGAGTTCGTCGAGCCGGCCGAGCCGGTCGACGGCGCCGACGGTCACGTCCGGATGCGGGTGCACGAGCGCGGCTCCGGCGAGACGCTGTCCTGCGGCACCGGCGCGCTCGCCGTGGGTGCGGTCGCCCTGCGGGACGCGGGCCGCACGACTGGTTCGATCGCCGTGGACCTGCCGGGTGGCCGGTTGACCGTGACCGCCGACGCGGAGGGCGCCTGGTGGCTCGCGGGCCCGGCGGTGCTCGTCGCCTCCGGCACGGTGCTCTGATGCTCCGGCACGGCCCGGGGACGACGCACCGGGTCGCCCACCGGGGCTACGCGGCGGCCGCGCCGGAGAACACGCTGCCCGCCTTCGAGGCCGCGGTCCGGGCCGGCGCCACGATCGTCGAGTTCGACGTGCGGGTCACCGCCGACGGCGTGCCCGTGGTGATCCACGACCGGACCGTCGACCGCACCACCACCGGTCGCGGCCGGATCTGGGACCTGCGCTGGGACGAGATCGCCGAGCTGGACGCCGGTGTCCGGTTCAGTCCGGCCTTCGCCGGTGTCCGGGTGCCGTCGCTGGCGGCCGTGCTCGACCTGCTCCGCGACGCACCGGCCGAACTCCTCGTGGAAATCAAGTCGCCGGCGACGCTTGACGAGGTCAAGGCCGTGATCGCCCAGCTCACCGAGTACGACGTACTGGACCGCTCGGTGATCCAGAGCTTCGACCCGGACGTGGTCCGCAAGGCCCGCGAGGTCGCCCCGGAGCTGCGGCGTGGCCTGCTGCTGTTCCGTTTCGACGCGGAGACGGTGTCCCAGGCCCGGGAGCTCGGCGTGGTCCTCTGCAACCCGCCGGTGGACGACGTGCTGACCGGCCCGGGCATGGTGGCCGAGCTGCGCGACGCGGGCGTGGGCGTGATGCCGTGGACGGCGAACGACCGTTCCCAGTGGGGCGCCCTGCTGGAGGCCGGTGCGGCCGGCCTGATCACCGACTACGTGGGTGAACTGACCGGCTGGACCGACCTCCGTCGCTGACGTCGCGCCGCCGGGCTAGAAGATGCCCTCGGGTGCCTGGTCGAGCTCGGACTCCGGGGTCGCGGCCGGGTTGCTCGGTGCCGGGACGCCCCGGACCACCGCGCGGATGGCGGCGGCCACGGCCGGGGTGACCCGCTGGTCGAAGACGCTCGGGATGATGACCGTGGGGTTGAGCTTGTCCTCACCCACGACGTCGGCGATCGCCCGGGCCGCAGCCAGGGCCATCTCCTCGGTGAAGCCCTCGGCGCTCACGTCGAGCATGCCGCGGAACACCCCGGGGAACGCCAGCACGTTGTTGATCTGGTTGGGCTGGTCGGACCGGCCGGTCGCCACGACGGCGGCGTGCTTGCGGGCCTCCCGGGGGTCGACCTCCGGGTCCGGGTTGGCGAGCGCGAAGACGATCGACTTCTCGGCCATCTTGGCGATGTCGTCCCCGGTCAGCAGGTTCGGGGCGCTGACGCCGATGAAGACGTCCGCGCCGACGATCGCGCCCGGCAGGTCACCGGAGTAGTCGTCCTTGTTCGTGTGCTCGGCCAGCCACTGCCAAGTTTCCGACATGTCCGGCATCCCACGGTGCAGGGCGCCCTTCCGGTCGTACGCGATGATGTCGCCCACACCCTGCCGCAGCAGCAGCTTCATGATCGCCGTGCCGGCGGCACCGGCACCGGAGACGACCACCCGGACGTCCTCGAGACGCTTGCCGACCACCCGCAGCGCGTTGGTCAGCGCGGCCAGCACGCAGATCGCCGTGCCGTGCTGGTCGTCGTGGAAGACCGGGATGTCCAGCAGCTCACGCAGCCGGGCCTCGATCTCGAAGCACCGCGGCGCCGCGATGTCCTCCAGGTTGATCCCGCCGTAGGCCGGGGCGATCGCCTTGACGATCGCCACGATCTCGTCGGTGTCCTGGGTGTCCAGCACCACGGGCCAGGCGTCCACGCCGCCGAACCGCTTGAACAGCGCCGCTTTGCCTTCCATCACCGGCATCGCGGCGGCCGGGCCGATGTTGCCCAGGCCGAGCACGGCCGAGCCGTCGCTGACCACGGCGACCGTGTTGCGCTTGATGGTGAGGCGGCGGGCGTCGGCCGGGTTCTCGGCGATCGCCATGCAGACCCGCGCCACACCCGGGGTGTACGCCCGGGACAGCTCATCCCGGTTACGCAGAGCAACCTTCGAGTTGACCTCGATCTTGCCGCCCAGGTGCAGCAGGAAGGTGCGGTCGGAGACCTTGCGGACGTCGACCCCGTCCTGGTCCTCGAGTTGCTTGACCACCTGGTCGGCGTGCGCGGAGTCGGCGGTGTCGCAGGTCAGGTCGACAATGACGTGGGTGGCGTCGGAATCGACCACGTCCAGCGCGGTCACGATCGCCCCGGCTTCACCGACGCAGGTGGTGAGGCGGCCGATGGACGAGGCGTCCGCGGTCACAGCGATACGGATCGTGATCGAGAATCCTGCACTGGGCAGGCGGGTGGTCACCACGGTGGTCCCTCCGACGTTGGTGGGTGAGTTCACCGCATTGTCGCTCTTGCGGAATAGTCGATGCCCCTGCGGTGGTTACTCATGAGTCAGCCACGGTTATGTGGGTGCGCTCGCCCTCGTGACGTGCCACGATCGGGCGTAGGAGGTAACTTTTGCGAAACACGTACCAGACACCGGTCCTTGACGAGCCGGATCTCACAACCGGCGAGCTCGAGCTCGAGGAGCGGCACTCGCTCAGGCGGGTGGCCGGTCTCTCCACCGAGCTCACCGACATCACCGAGGTCGAGTACCGGCAGCTCCGACTCGAAAGAGTGGTGCTGGTCGGCGTCTGGACCGAGGGCAGCGTCGCCGACGCGGAGAACTCGCTCACCGAGCTCGCCGCGCTGGCCGAGACCGCAGGATCGCAGGTGCTCGAGGGCCTGATCCAGCGGCGCAAACAGCCGGACGCGGCCACCTTCATCGGCCGGGGCAAGGTCGACGAACTGCGTGACGTGGTCGTCAGCACCGGCGCCGACACGGTCATCTGTGACGGCGAGCTCTCCCCGTCTCAGCTGCGCAAGCTCGAGGAACAGGTCAAGGTCAAGGTCGTCGACCGGACCGCGCTGATCCTCGACATCTTCGCCCAGCACGCCAAGAGCCGGGAGGGCAAGGCGCAGGTCGAGCTCGCCCAGCTGCAATACCTGCTGCCACGACTGCGCGGCTGGGGCGACTCGCTGTCCCGCCAGGGCGGTGGCGCCGGTGGCGGTGCGGGTGGCGGCGGTGTCGGCACCCGTGGTCCCGGTGAGACGAAACTCGAGACCGACCGTCGCCGGATCAACACCCGGATCGCCAAACTGCGGCGTGAGATCAAGTCCATGAAGACGGTACGGGAGACCAAACGGTCCCGCCGTGCCGCCAGCGGTGTCCCGGCCGTGGCGATCGCCGGTTACACCAACGCCGGCAAGTCCAGCCTGCTGAACCGGCTGACCCAGGCCGGCGTGCTGGTGGAGGACGCCCTGTTCGCCACGCTCGACCCGACGACCCGGCGCACCGCCGCCGAGGACGGTCGTGTCTTCACCCTCTCCGACACGGTCGGCTTCGTGCGGCACCTGCCGCACCAGATCGTGGAGGCGTTCCGCTCCACGCTGGAGGAGGTCGCCCACGCCGACCTGGTGGTGCACGTCGTCGACGGCGGCCACCCGGACCCGGAGGGTCAGGTCAGTGCCGTCCGCGAGGTGCTGGGTGAGGTCGGCGCCGACCGGATCCCCGAGCTGCTCGTGGTCAACAAGGTCGACGCGGCCGACGAAGAGACGCTCCTTCGCCTCAAGCGGGCATGGCCGGACGCCGTGTTCGTGTCGGCCCGGTCCGGTGTGGGCATCGACGAGCTGCATGCGGCCATCGCCGACCGGCTGCCCAGGCCGGCCGTCGACATGCTGATCCTGCTGCCGTACGACCGGGGTGACCTGGTGGCCAAGGTGCACCGGTCCGGTCAGGTGCTGGCGTCACGCCATCTGGACGACGGCACCGAGCTGCGTGTCCGGGTGGACGAGGAACTCGCCGCCGAACTCGGCGGATTCCGGCTCTGAACAGGTGGCTTCGATGGCTCTGAGATCGCTCTCACCAGCGGTGATCCACACGTAATACCCAGGGGCGGCGCCGCATGCGACACTGTGCGGATGCGGCGTCTCGTCTTCTCGATCATCGTGGCCACGGGCTTCGTGATGGTCGGTTCCTCAAGCGCGTCCGCCGAGGACCCGACACCCGCGCCGACGGTGAGTGCCAAGGCGACCCCCGGCAAGAAACTCTGCAAGATCACGGACCCCCGGCTCGACGAGATCTCCGGGCTCGTGGCGACCAAGACCGGTTACGTCGTCATCGACGACGGGACCGAGGAGAGCGCCAAGCGCGAGATCTTCTTCCTGAACAAGAAGTGCGCGGTCGTCGAGACCCAGGAGTACAGCGGGGAAGGCCCGCGGGACACCGAGGACCTGATCCTCTCCGCGGACGGCAAGACACTCTGGATCGCCGACATCGGTGACAACGTGGCCCGCGACAAGAAGGGCGAGCCGCGCAAGAACATCGCGGTCTGGAAGATGGCGGCCGACGGCTCCAAGAAGCCGACCCTCTACCGGATGAGCTACCCCGACGGCGACGCGCACGACGCCGAGGCGCTGCTCATCGACGGCGACGGCCTGCCGCTCGTCATCACCAAGGAGATCGGCGCGACCGCCGGCGTCTACAAGCCGTCCGGCCCGCTCGTGGCGAAGAACACCGACGGTGTGGCGATGACCCGGGTGGCCGAGCTCTCCGTGAACCCGACCGAGACCGCCGGCAACGCCGTGGCCCGCATCGGCAACCGGACCATCACCGGCGGCGCGGTCGCGCCCGGCGGTGACAAGGTGGCGCTCCGCACGTACACCGACGCCCTTGAATGGGATGTCAAGAACGGCGACGTGGTGGCCGCGCTGAAGAACGAGCCGCGGACGACCGGCCTGCCCAACGAGCCGTTCGGCGAGTCGATCTCGTACAGCACGGACGGCCGCCTCTTCCTCACCGTCTCCGACATGAACGGTGACAAGGAGACGGCCAACAACATCCGGGAGTACACGCCCGCCACCGAGATCGCCGCGGTCTCGGCGAAGTCCGGGCAGGACTCCTCCGGCGGCTCCTGGTACTCGAACCTCACCGTCGACGACGTGACCTGGTTCGTCGCCGGCATCGGGGGCCTCGGCCTCATCCTGGTCGCTGCCGGCGTCTTCGGCATCGTGCGCTTCCGCAAGTCACCGGCCGCGATCGCGGCGGCCGAGGCCGACGACCTGCCCGGCGGGCTCAACACCGGCGACCCGGAGACCGAACTCATCGGCGTCGGCGGCCTGCCGCAGCGGGCAGCCGCCTACGGCCGCCCCGGCGGCGGATCTCCCGTCTACGGCGCGGCCGCCCAGTCCGGTCCGGCACCCGGCGCCCCCGGCCCCCAGCGCGGCGGCGGCCCGGCGCCCGCCGGCCCCCAGCGCGGCGGCAACGGCGTCTACGGCGGAGTCCCGGCCGGCGCGGCGCAGGGCAACGCCCAGTACCGCCGGCCCGGCGGCTCGCAGCCCGGCGGCCAGCAGCCTGGTGGTCAGAAGTCCGGTGGTCAGCCGCCCGGTGGTCAGAAATCTGGTGGTCAGCCCGTCGGCGCGCCGCAGCCCGGTGGCCCTCAGCAACCGGCGCGCGGACCCCAGCAGGGTGGTCAGCGAGGCCCGCAGTCTCAGCCCGGTCGCGGTCCCGGCCCGCAGTCTCAGCCCGGTCGCGGTCCCGGCCCGCAGTCTCAGCCCGGTCGCGGTCCCGGCCCGCAGTCTCAGCCCGGTCGTGGTCCGGGCCCGCAGCAGCAGCCCGGCCGTGGTCCGGGCCCGCAGTCCCAGCCCGGCCGCGGTGGCGGCGCCCAGCCCCAGCCCGCGCGCGGTGGCGGCGGGCAGTCGCAGCCCGGCCGCGGTGGTCCGCAGCAGGGTGGCGGCGCGCGTGGTCCGCAGCAGCCGCGCGGTCCGCAGGGCGCACCTCAGGGCGGCCCGCGCGGTCCCCAGCAGGGTGGTCCGCGAGGCCCGCAGCAGCCCGGGCGCGGGCAGCAGCCGCCGCGTGGCGGTGGCGGTGCTGGTGGCGGCGTCTACGGTGGTGGGCCCGCTCCCCAGAGTGGCGCCCCGCAGGGCCCCGGCCCCAAGGGTGGCGGCCAGCCGGGGGCCGGTTCCCGGGGTGGCGGCCAGCAGGGGCCTGGTCCCAGAGGCGGCGGCCAGCAGGGTCCGGGGCCGAAGGGCGGCCAGCAGGGTCCCGTCCGCGGCCCCCAGGGCGGTCCGCCGCAGGGCGGCCCCGGCAAAGGCGGTCCCGGCCAGCGGCCGGGCGTCTACGGCGGCAACCGCCCGCCGGAGGACCGGAACTACCGCTAGCAGCCGCCCGCCGGAGGACCGGAACTACCGCTAGCAGCCGCCCGCCGGATGGACCTGAACCACCGGTAGTGACCGGCCGCTGGATGGCTGGAACCAACGGTAGTGACCGGCCGCTGGATAGCTGGAACCAACGGGTGACATCCGCCGGCCGGAGGACCGTGGCCAGCGGTGGCAGCCGCCGCCGGATGGGCGGAACCTTTGGCGGCAGCCGCAAGGCAACTGCCGGGAACCGCTCCGCGCAGCCCGGTCGTCTGCCGTCCGGCGCGGGTGTTCCGGCGATGGTGAGTCCATGGCCGAGGGCCGGTCCTGGGGGCCGGCCCTCGATGCGTCGGGGTGCGGGCGGTCACCCGTACCCCGCTGAAGGGTCAGACCCGGCGCAGGACCGCCACGACCTTGCCCATGATGGTGGCGTCGTCGCCGGGGATGGGGTCGAAGGCGGGGTTCGCCGGCATCAGCCAGACGTGGCCGTCGCGCTGGCGGTAGCTCTTCACCGTGGCCTCGCCGTCGATCATGGCGGCCACGATGTCGCCGGCCTCGGCGGTGTGCTGCTGGCGCACCACGACCCAGTCGCCGTTGCAGATGGCCGCGTCGATCATCGACTCGCCCTTGACCTCGAGCATGAAGACGTCGCCCTCGCCGACCAGTTCGCGCGGGAGGGGGAAGAAGTCCTCCACGGACTGCTCGGCCAGGATCGGGCCACCGGCGGCGATCCGGCCGACCAGAGGCACGTACGCCGGTTGCGGGCGGGCGGCGCGCAACGCCTCGTCGTCGACCATCTCGCCGGGGACGCGGACGTCGACGGCGCGCGGCCGGTTCGGGTCGCGTCGCAGGTAGCCTTTGCTCTCCAGGGCTTTCAGCTGGTAGGCCACGCTGGAGGGGGAGACCAGGCCGACCGCTTCGCCGATCTCGCGCACGCTCGGCGGGTATCCGTAACGCTCCACCCAGTCGCGGATGAACTCGAGGATGCGGCGCTGGCGTGCGGTGAGGTCGGGGGCGACGGCCTCGGGGACGTGCCCGATCGGTGTGACCGAGCGCAGCTGGGGTGCGTCGGCGCTGCGGGCCCGGCTCGGTGTGCGGCGCCGGATGGCCGCCGGGGCGTTACCGGCCTCGGGCTTCCTCGTCGGTTGCTGCTCGCTCGTCCGGTCGTCGGTCGACACGTCCGCCCTCCCTGTCGGCCAGTGCCTGTCGGCACGTGGTGCGTCGCGGAGCCGGACCGACGCTGTGGGGATGGCATCTGCCCGGCTGACCCCTCTTGACCCAGAACCGTAATAGGGAGATGCGACATATTCAAACATCTGTACGAGCTTTTCCCGGCGTGTCGCGCGTCGGGGCTCGACTTCCGTACGCGTGTTCTGATAGACCGTCGTACGGGCGTTCTATAGAACTGGTGTCCACAAGCCAGTGGGCGAGGAGGGGTCGACATGGTTTCCAGTGGGATGCGACACGCCGCGCCGCCCGTGCGGCTGACCCGGCGTGGCCGGATGGTTCTTCTCGGTGTCTACCTGGTGCTCGCGGTGCTCGCCAGTGTCGTGTTGTTCACGTCGGCTTCGCAGGGCTGACCTGCGCCGTTAACTGTCCCTCGATGGTCATCCGTCGGGTGGCTCGTCCGATTCACCGGCGCGTCGCACCGCGTCCATCGGCTTCGGTGAGTGATCGTGACATCACCCCTGGTGGTGAGCTTTAAATCGCGGCGCGTCGGCACACCGCTTGGCTTGCGTCCGCGTCCGCCGGGGCATAGCGTCTACCCCAACATCTAGTGGTTACATGGATGCAAGTTATCCACAGGTTGGGTTTCCCTCTCCCCGGTTATCCACACACCGTGCACAGCCTCGCAGTGGTTCTGACCATGGCGAAGCTGTGCTTCTGTGTGCTCGGACCCCGTCGGGAGGGACTCGGAGGGGGTTCGCGGTGCGTTGCCCGTACTGCCGTCACGCCGATTCGCGTGTGGTCGACTCGCGCGAAGCCGATGACGGTCAGCTGATCCGCCGCCGCCGGTCGTGCACCGAATGCGGCAAGCGGTTCACCACTGTCGAGGAGGCGGTCCTCGCGGTGGTCAAGCGCAGCGGCGTCACCGAACCCTTCAGCCGTACGAAGATCATGAGTGGCGTCCGGAAGGCCTGCCAGGGCCGTCCCGTCGACGAGGACTCGATCGCGCTGCTCGCGCAGCGGGTCGAGGAGACCGTCCGGGCCCGGGGCGCCGCCGAGATCCCCAGCCACGAGGTGGGACTGGCCATCCTCACGCCGCTGCGTGAGCTGGACCAGGTGGCCTACCTGCGGTTCGCCAGCGTCTACAAGGCGTTCGACTCTCTCGACGAATTCGAGAACGAGATCGCCGCGCTGCGCGAGGCGCCCGCCGTCCGGGAACCCGGGACGCGACACGCCGTCGCGCCACGGTCCGGCGCGCGGACACCCAAGCTCAACGGCTGAGCACAGCCGGCAAGCCAGCTACACCTTTCCGCGGGTTTCTACGAGGGGGAGCACATCCTTATGGCCGGAGACGGCATCACAGCAGGTCGCCAGCGCAGCCGGACGAGCGGCGGCAGCGGCGCGGCGGCCGGGGGGCTGCGTGTGGAGCGTGTGTGGACGACCGAGGGCGTCCACCCGTACGACGAGGTGGAGTGGGAACGCCGCGACGTCGTCATGACCAACTGGCGTGACGGCTCGATCAACTTCGAGCAGCGCGGCGTGGAGTTCCCGGCGTTCTGGAGCGTGAACGCCGCGAACATCGTCACGACGAAGTACTTCCGCGGAGCGGTCGGCACGCCCGAGCGCGAGGTTTCGCTCCGGCAGCTGATCGACCGCGTGGTGAAGACCTACCGCAAGGCGGGCGAGGAGTACGGCTACTTCGCGACCCCGGCCGATGCCGAGATCTTCGACCACGAGCTCACCTGGATGCTGCTGCACCAGGTCTTCAGCTTCAACTCGCCGGTCTGGTTCAACGTCGGCACCCAGTCGCCGCAGCAGGTCAGCGCCTGCTTCATCCTCTCCGTCGACGACTCGATGGACTCGATCCTCGACTGGTACAAGGAAGAGGGCCTGATCTTCAAGGGCGGTTCCGGCTCGGGTGTGAACCTGTCCCGGATCCGGTCCTCGAAGGAGCTGCTCTCCTCCGGCGGCACCGCGAGCGGCCCGGTCAGCTTCATGCGCGGCGCCGACGCCAGCGCGGGCACCATCAAGTCCGGTGGCGCCACCCGGCGGGCCGCGAAGATGGTCATCCTCGACGTCGACCACCCGGACATCGAGGAGTTCGTCCGGACCAAGGCCCGCGAGGAAGACAAGATCCGGGCGCTGCGGGACGCCGGCTTCGACATGGACCTGGGCGGCGACGACATCGTCTCCGTGCAGTACCAGAACGCCAACAACTCGGTGCGGGTCAGCGACGAGTTCATGCGGGCGTACGAGGAGGGCACCGAGTTCGGTCTCCGCGGCCGGCTCAACGGCGAGGTCATCGAGACCATCGACGCCAAGAAGCTGTTCCGTGACATCGCCACCGCCGCGTGGGAGTGCGCCGACCCGGGTCTGCAGTACGACGACACCATCAACGACTGGCACACGAACCCCGAGACGGGCCGGATCACCGCGTCCAACCCCTGCTCGGAGTACATGTCGCTGGACGACTCGTCCTGCAACCTGGCCTCGCTGAACCTGATGAAGTTCCTCAAGGCCGACGGTGGCTTCGAGGTGGAGAAGTTCGTCAAGAGCGTCGAGTTCATCATCACCGCGATGGACATCTCGATCTGCTTCGCCGACTTCCCGACCGAGAAGATCGGGGTCACCACCCGCGCCTACCGCCAGCTGGGCATCGGGTACGCGAACATCGGCGCCCTGCTGATGGCGTCGGGCCTGCCCTACGACTCGGAGGCCGGCCGTGGCGTCGCCGCCGCGATCACCTCGCTGATGACCGGTACGGCGTACCGTCGCTCCGCCGAGCTGGCCGGTGTCGTCGGGGCGTACGAGGGCTATGCCCGCAACGCCGACGCCCACCAGCGCGTCATGCGCAAGCACGCCGCCGCCAACGACGAGATCCGCCCGCAGGGCGTCGTCGCCACCGAGATCGTCCGTGAGGCCACCAAGCAGTGGAAGAACGGCAACAAGATCGGTGAGAAGAACGGCTGGCGCAACGCGCAGGCCTCGGTGCTCGCACCGACCGGCACCATCGGCCTGATGATGGACTGCGACACCACCGGCATCGAGCCCGACCTGGCTCTGGTCAAGTTCAAGAAGCTGGTCGGCGGCGGCTCCATGCAGATCGTCAACCAGACGGTGCCGCGCGCCCTGCGCACCCTCGGCTACCCCGAGGAGCAGGTCGAGGCGATCGTCGAGCACATCTCCGACCACGGCAACGTCGTCGACGCGCCCGGCCTCAAGCCGGAGCACTACGCGGTCTTCGACTGCGCCATGGGCGAGCGGGCCATCGCCCCGCTGGGTCACGTGCGGATGATGGCGGCCGTGCAGCCGTTCATCTCCGGCGCCATCTCCAAGACGGTCAACATGCCGGAGACGGCCACCGTCGAGGAGATCGAGGAGATCCACTACCAGGGCTGGAAGCTCGGCCTGAAGGCACTCGCGATCTACCGCGACAACTGCAAGGTCGGCCAGCCGCTCTCGGCCGGCAAGGGCGCCAAGGCGACCGAGAAGGCTCCGGCCGAGGCCGCCCCGGCTGCCGAGGTCGAGAAGGTCATCGAGTACCGGCCGGTCCGCAAGCGCCTGCCCAAGAAGCGCCCGTCCGAGACGGTGTCCTTCTCGGTCGGCGGCGCCGAGGGTTACCTGACCGCGTCGTCCTACCCGGACGACGGCCTCGGTGAGGTCTTCCTGAAGATGTCGAAGCAGGGCAGCACCCTGGCCGGTGTGATGGACGCCTTCTCGGTGGCCATCTCGATCGGCCTGCAGTACGGCGTCCCGCTGGAGACGTACGTCGCGAAGTTCACCAACATGCGCTTCGAGCCCGCCGGCATGACCGACGACCCGGACGTGCGCATGTCGTCCTCGGTGATGGACTACATCTTCCGTCGCCTGGCACTGGACTTCCTGCCGTACGAGACCCGCTCCGAGCTGGGCATCTTCACGGCCGCCGAGCGTACCGCCCAGGCACAGGCCGAGATGGCCGCCGAAGCCGGCGGCGTGGACCTGGCCGGCATGGCCGCGTCCGCCCCGGTGGCCGCCACCACCCCGGCCGCACCCGCGCCCGAGGCGACGAAGCCCGCCACGCCCGCCGAGGCACCGGTCACCGCCGGCTCCTCGACCGAGCTCCTGGAAATCGTCACCGGCCACGCCGCCGACGCGCCGCTCTGCTTCACCTGCGGCACCAAGATGCGCCGCGCGGGCAGCTGCTACGTCTGCGAGGGCTGCGGCTCCACCTCCGGCTGCAGCTGACATCGGGTAGCCCCGCGAGCGAATGCCTCCCGTCCGATTCTGGGCGGGAGGCATTCGCTGCGGGCGGCCGGGTCGAGGCGGGCTTTCGTCACGCCGGGTCGCAGGATGCTCCGGATCCGCACGCAGACATCGTCCGTCATCGCGGCAACGCTGCCGGTACGGTGTGCCGGTGAAGCGAGGTCTGGCACAGTCCCTGGCCGTGTGGGCGGGTGGGATCGTGGTCATCTACCTGGTCCGGAAGGCAGCCGTCGCCTGGGTGGTTTTCGCCGCCGCGCCGATTGCGGTGATCCTTATCGGTCAGTGGCACAGCCGGCACGCTCGGCGGGACAGTGCGGTCGGCGCGTTTGCCGGTGCGGTGCTGTGGCCCGTACTCGGTGGTTTTGCCCTGGTTGCCGTCAACCTTGCCGCCGCCGGGCTGTCCGACCACGAGTGAGCCGGGGCCCGGCGCGGCGGGTGGGTCAGCGATGGCCCGCCAGGAAATCGCTGATGATCGAGGCGAGGGCGGTGGGCTGCTCGATAACCATGGCGTGCGAGGCGTCGGCGAGCGAGAGGTAGCGCAGGTGCGGCACCGACTGCGCCTGCTCCACCAGGAAGCGGCGGTGCGACTCGTAGAGCTCGGCGAACGGCTCCTGCTGCGGCAGGCTGCGAGTGGGCAGCACGACCAGCTCCGGGCAGGTGGTGGCCGCGTAGACGGGGGTCAGGTCCAGCGCGTTCATCAGCGCGCGCAGCTCGGAGGTGGCCTGCGCGGACGGCCGGATCGACGTCTCGCCGGCCACGTGCACCAGGTTGCGCCGGAAGCCCTCGATCCACACCTTCTCGTTGGCGCCCATGTCGCGGGCCGCCATCTGCTGCTGCTCCACCAGGTCGGGGAGCTGGTCCGCGGGGATGACCTGGCCGGCGGCTGCCTCGACCGCGTCGAAGACGCTGTGCAACCGGGCCAGTTCGGCCGTCGCCTTCTCCGGGTCCAGTCCGGGCAGGTGCGCCGGGGTCGTGGGCGGCGGGTTGCCGTCGAGGCTGACCACACCGAGCGACTCCGGGTGCCGCTGACCCCAGAGGGCGGCGAGCATCCCGCCGAGGGAGTGACCGACAACTGCGGGGCGGTCCAGTTCCATCTGTACGCAGACGGCCGCCAAATCCCCGAGCGCCGCGTCCCAGGTCCACGGTCCGTCGCCGGAGCGGCCGTGCCCGCGCAGATCGACGGTGATCACCCGATGGCGTGGCCGGAGGGCGCGGGCCAGCGTGGTCATGTGCGCCAGGTTGGCCCCGGCGCCGTGCAGGAGCAGCAGCGGTGGCTGGTCGCCGCCGAAGTCCCGGACGGCGACGGGCAGTTCGCCGGCGTCGATGAGACGGTCGTTGATCATGGGATCTCCTCTGTCGGAGGCGTGTTGAGCAAGCGGTCACGGACGGCGGCGACCGGCACACCGCCGTCGGGGTGGCGGGGCAGGCGCCCACGCCGGACCAGGTCGTGCACGCCCTGCCGGCTGATGCCGAGCATGGCGCCGGCGGTCGTCAGGGAGACCGACTCCGCGAACGGGTGCCCGACCCGGCGGACGACCGCCTGGCCGAGCGGGGTGCGCCACCACTCCGGGGGCGGGGCGAACGCGTGCTCGTCGCTGTGCAACGTCGCCATGACCCGGGCGATGGCATGGACGGCCGCGGCGTGGTCGCCGTACTCGATGGTGTGCGCCCAGCCGGCGGCCCGCCGGCGCAGCATCGACCGCAGCGCGACGGAGGTCTCACCGTCCTCGAGCAGGATCTCCAGCGGGTCGAGCAGCCGCACCTCGACGAGGCGGAGAAGCTGCTCGGCCAGGGCGTCCATGCGGCAATCCTGCGCTACTTGACAGTGGCCGTCAAGCGAGTGCGACACAGGCCTCCCCGGCAGGGTGCGGCCCGATCACCGCCCAGCCGGCTCGGCTCGCGCATCGACCGCGTGTTCTTTTGGCGGCCCGGCTCGCGCGTCGACGCCGTGCCCCCTTGCCGGCTCGGATGGCGGCGGCCGCGCGTCTATAGCGAGATGTTGATCTGCTAGCGATGCGAAATCGCGGTCATGACCCCATGATCACAGCGATTTCGCATCGCTAGCAGATCAACACCGTCACGCGGACCGTAGTGCGCCGCACCGGCACTGACGCCGGCACGGACGCCGACGCCGGCACGGACGCGGACGCCGGCACCGGCGAGCCGGGCGGCTGGGCGGTCGGGCGGCTGGGCGGTCGGGTCGAGCCGAGTGGTCCGGCGGCTGGGTGGTCGGGCGGCTGGGCGGTCGGGTCGAGCCGAGTGGTCCGGCGGCTGGGTGGTCCGGCGGCTGGGCGGTCCGGCGGCTGGGCGGTCCGGCGGCTACCGGCTGACCGCGAAGGCCAAGGGCGGGCACGGGCCGAGCGCGGAAATCGGCTGGCTGAGTGACACAGGTGGACGGCATGAAAAGCCGACGGGCCGCCACGAGGACGACCCGTCAGATCCGACGAAAAACGTCAGTGACCGGCCACGAACACCCGGGACGCCACCTCACGCGGCAGCCGGATTTTGTCGCCGGAACGGTCGATGGTGACGCCGTCGCGCTCCTGTGCCACGGTCACCGTGGCACCCGGGTCGATGCCGGCGGTGTGCAGCTGGCGCAGGACGTCGGCGTTGGTCTGGACGCTCTCGCAGATCCGACGCACCACGACACTGCCGGACAGGCCGGGGAATGCCAGGTTGCGCTCTATCTGACTCTGCGCCAGCTCGATGGCTGTCTCGTCCGGCGCGCCCAGCTCCTCCAGTCCGGGGATCGGGTTCCCGTACGGTGAACGGGTCGGCTTGTTGAGCAGCTCGTAGACGCGCTTTTCCACGGCGTCGCTCATCACGTGCTCCCAGCGGCAGGCCTCCTCGTGGGCCTCCTCGTAGGGCATGCCGATGACGTTGACGAGCAGAAGCTCGGCGAGCCGGTGTTTGCGCATGACGGCGACCGCGTTGGCGCGGCCCATGTCGGTCAGCACCAGGTGGCGGTCGCCCTCGACGGTCAGCAGACCGTCTCGTTCCATCCGGGCGACGGTCTGGCTGACCGTGGGACCGCTCTGGTGCAGGCGTTCGGCGATGCGGGCTCGGAGTGCTGGCACACCTTCTTCCTCGAGTTCGAGGATGGTGCGCAGGTACATCTCGGTGGTATCGACGAGATCGTTCACGATGCGGTCCTCCCAGCAGCGATAATACCGCGCGGCGGGGGGTTGACATCCGCCCCGAGCAAGTGCCTGATGACCCTACCCGACCCCGGAACACGTGTGCTAACGACACGTCGCCCCCGGCCGGGCGATCGTGGGCGTGGCAGCATGTGCGCATGGCGGACGAGACGACGGCGGTCGTGTGGGACGGAGCCCTGCTCGACTACGACATGGGCGATCATCCGCTGAACCCGGTGCGGGTCGAGTTGACCATGGCGTTGGCGCGGGAACTGGGTGTGCTGGACCGGCCGACGGTCCGGATGCTCACCCCGCAGCCGGCGACTGAGACCGATCTCACCCGGGTGCACCGGCCCGACTACCTGGACGCGGTGCGACTGGCGCCGATCGATCCCTTCTTCACCGGCTGGGGCCTCAACACCGTCGACAACCCGGTCTTCGAGGGGATGCACGACGCCTCCGCCCGGATCTGCGGCGCCACCATCGCGGCCGCCGAGGCGGTCTGGACGGGTTCCGCCCGCCGGGCCGTGAACGTGGCCGGCGGCCTGCATCACGCCCTGCCGGCCCGGGCCTCCGGGTTCTGCGTCTACAACGACCCGGCCGTGGCGATCGCCTGGCTGCTGGAGCAGGGTGCCCGGCGGGTGGCCTACATCGACGTCGACGTGCACCACGGCGACGGCGTGCAGACCGCCTTCTTCAACGACCCCCGGGTGCTGACCGTGAGCCTGCACGAGACGCCGCTCGCGCTCTGGCCGGGCACCGGGTTCGCCGACGAGATCGGCGGGCCGGACGCCGAGGGCACCGCGGTGAACGTGCCGCTGCCACCGGGCACCGAGGACGCCGGCTGGCTGCGTGCCTTCCACGCGGTGGTGCCGTCGGTGGTCCGCGCGTTCGCACCCGAGATCATCATCAGTCAGTGCGGCGCCGACGCGCACCGCCTCGACCCGCTCGCCGATCTGAGGCTGTCGGTGGACGGGCAGCGCGCGGCCTACGTGGCGATCCGCGCGCTCGCCGACGAGCTCTGCGACGGCCGCTGGGTGGCGACCGGCGGCGGCGGGTACGCCCTGGTCGAGGTCGTCCCACGGGCCTGGTCGCACCTGCTCGCGGTGGCCACCGGTGAGCCGCTCGACCCGCGGACGCCGACCCCGCCGGGCTGGCGGGAACTGGCGGCCCGGCGCTGTCCCGGTGGCGCCGTTCCGGAGTCGATGACCGACGGCGCGGAGCCGATCCTGCAACACTGGTCGCCGGGCACCACCGATCCGATCGACCGGGCCATCCAGGCGACCCGGTCGGCGGTGTTCCCCCTGCACGGACTGGACCCGCACGACCCCAGGGACTGACGACGTGGAGCGAAGCGCAGACGTCCTGCTCGCCGACGGCTCGACCGCCCGCCTGCGGCAGATCCGGCCCCAGGATGCTCCGGCCATCGTGGACTTCCACTCCCGGATGAGCGACCGTACGCGCTACCTGCGCTACTTCTCGCCGTACCCGCGGATCCCGGAACGGGACCTGCAGCGCTTCGTCAACGTCGACCACCACGACCGGGAGGCGTTCGTCATCGTCGACGCCGACGGCCGGATCACCGCGGTCGGCCGGTACGAGCGCCTCGGCCCCGACTCGCCCGAAGCCGAGGTGGCGTTCGTGGTGGAGGACGCGCACCAGGGCCGCGGCATCGGCTCGGTGCTGCTGGAGCATCTGGCCGAGGCGGCCCGGGAGCACGGCCTGACCCGGTTCGTCGCCGAGGTGCTGCCGGAGAACGGCGGCATGCTGCGCGTGTTCGGGGACTCGGGCTTCTCGGTGCAGCGCAAGTACGCGGACGGTGTCGTGCATCTGAGCTTCCCGATCGCGCCGACCGAGAAGTCCCGGGAGGTGCAGGAGTCCCGCGAGCATCTCACCGAGGCCCGGTCGATCGCCAAGCTGCTCAACCCCCGGGGCATCGCGATCTACGGCGCCAGTGCCAGCGGGCAGGGCATCGGCGCCGCGATGCTGGGCAACCTGCGCGACGGCGGTTACCCCGGCGCGGTCGTGCCGGTGCATCCGACCGCGGACCGGGTGGCCGGGCTTCCGGCGTACCGCAGCGCCTCGCACGCCGGTGTCCCGATCGACCTGGCCCTGATCGCCGTGCCCGCGGGGGCGGTCGCGGAGGCCGGCGCGGACGCGGCCCGCGCCGGCGCGGGTGGCGTGGTGGTGGTCTCCGCCGGTTTCGCCGACGCCGGGCCGGAGGGCGCCGCGCACCAGCGCCGCCTGGTCGAGGCCGCGCGCGCCGCCGGGCTGCGGATGATCGGCCCGAGCAGTTTCGGGATCGCCAACACCGACCCCGACGTGCGGCTGAACGCCACCCTCTCACCGCGTCTGCCGATGGCCGGCCGGGTCGGTTTCTTCGCGCAGAGCGGCGCGCTCGGTGTCGCCCTGCTCGCCGAGGCGGACCGCCGTGGCCTGGGCCTGTCCAGTTTCGTCTCGGCCGGCAACCGGGCCGACGTCTCCGGCAACGACCTGCTCCAGTTCTGGCAGGACGACCCGGGCACCGACGTCGTGCTGCTCTACCTGGAGACGTTCGGCAATCCGCGCAAGTTCGCCCGGCTGGCCCGCCGGATGAGCCGGGTGAAGCCGGTGGTGGCGGTCGCGTCGGCGACCCGGCCGCCGGGCCTGGCGGGCGACGCGCCGGGGCCGGACGCGAACGCGGTGACCGCCCTGTTCGCCAGGTCCGGCGTGATCCGGGTGGACACGGTCCAGGAACTCTTCGACGTCGGCATGCTGCTGGCCCATCAGCCGCTGCCGGGCGGCCGGCGGATCGCGGTGGTCGGCAACTCGTCGGCGCTGGCCCAGCTCGCGGTGGTCGCCTGCCGGGCCGCCGGGCTGACCGTGGCGGACGGCTATCCGAGCGACGTCAGCCCGCTCGCCTCGGCGCACGACCTGGCCGACGCGCTCGCCGACGCGGCGGTCGACCCGCGGGTGGACGCCCTCGTGGTGGTCTTCGCGCCGCCGGTGCCGGGGCAGCACGCCGACGAGGACGCCGACTTCGCCGCGGCGCTGGCGAGTGTGGCGCTCGCGGGGGAGAAGCCGACCGTCGCCACGATGGTGTTCGGGCAGGTCCCGGCGCGGGTGCCGGCCTATCCGTCGGTGGAGGAGGCGGTGCGGGCGCTGGCCCGGGTGGTCAACTACGCCGACTGGTTGCGGCGGCCGCCCGGTGTGATGCCGGTTCTGTCCGGTGTGGACGTCCCGGCGGCGGAGGCGGCGTCGACGGCGACGGAACTGCTGGAGGCGTACGGGATCGCCGTCGTGCCGTCCACTCTGGCCGGTTCCGCCGACGACGCCGTGCGGGCGGCGCGGGAGCTGGGGTTTCCGGTTGCGCTCAAGGCGGCTGGCGGCGGGTTGCGCCACCGGATCGACCTCGGCGCGGTGCGTCTCGCGCTCGGCGACGACGAGGGCGTACGCACGGCGTACCGCGAACTGGCCACCGCGTTCGGGCCGGACGTGCTGGTCCAGACGATGGTGCCGCCGGGGGTGGCCTGCCGGATCGAGGTGGTCGAGGACCCGGCGTTCGGCCCGGTGGTCGGGTTCGGTCTGGGCGGCGTGGCCAGTGAACTCCTCGGCGACCTGGCCTGGCGGGCCGCGCCGCTGACCGACCGGGCCGCCGAGGCGCTCGTCGACGAGCCGCGCGCGGCGCCGCTGCTGCACGGTTACCGCGGGTCGACGCCGGTGGACCGGGACGCGCTCATCGATCTGCTGCTGCGGGTGGGCCGGATCGCCGACGAGCATCCCCGGGTGCGGTCGCTCACGCTGAATCCGGTGCTGGCCCGCCCGGACGGTTTCTCGGTGCTGCACGCGGCCGCCGAGTTCGGCGACGCGGGTGTGCGCCCGGACACCGGCCCGCGCCGCCTGCGCAGCGCCTGAAGCACCGGCCCGCGCAGCGCCTGAAGCACCGGCCCGCGCCGCCTGCGCAGCGCCGGAAGCAGAGTCGTGGAAAGCAGGAACGCCGGCCCGCATGATCAGCCGGGCCGGCGTCTGGTGTCGCGTGACGGATCAGGAGGCGTACGCCTCGAGGCGCGAAGCCCGCTCCGGGTCGCGCAGCTTGAGCATCGTGACCTTCTCGATCTGGCGGATGCGCTCCCGGCTGAGGCCGAACTCGCGGCCCACCTCGTCGAGGGTGCGCTGCCGGCCGTCGTCGAGGCCGAAGCGCAGCCGGATCACCGCCGACTCCCGCTCGGAGAGGGTGGCGAGCACGATCTCCACCTCGCTGCGCAGTTCACCTTGCGCGACGCCCTCGCCGGGCTGGTGCGGGTCGACCGCAGCGACGAAGTCACCGAGGGCGCTCTCGCCGTCCTCGCCGACGGCCTGGTCCAGGCTGACCGGCTCCCGGTCGTACGAGATCAGCTCGATGACCTGGAATTCCGGCACGTCCATCGTGGTGGCGATCTCGGCGATGCTGGGTTCGCGGCCGAGTGAGGCGGCCAGGTCGCGCCGGCAGCGGACCATGCGGTTGACCTGCTCGACCATGTGCACCGGGATGCGGATGGTGCGGGCCTGGTCGGCCATGGCGCGGGTGATGGCCTGCCGGATCCACCAGGTGGCGTACGTGGAGAACTTGTAGCCCTTGGTGTAGTCGAACTTCTCGACGGCGCGGATCAGGCCGAGGTTGCCCTCCTGGATCAGGTCGAGGAACGCCATGCCGCGGCCGGTGTAGCGCTTCGCGATGCTCACCACGAGCCGCAGGTTCGCCTCGAGCAGGTGGTTCTTCGCGGCCTTGCCCTCGGCGGCGACGACCCGCAGCAGCGGCGCCAGGTCGGCGGACGCGGAGGCGAGCAGCTCCTCGGCGTAGAGCCCGGCTTCGATGCGCTTCGAAAGGGTGACCTCTTCGACGGCGGTCAGCAGGCGTGTGCGCCCGATCCCGTTGAGGTAGGCGCGGACCAGGTCGGCGGAGACGCCGCGCTCGTCCGTCGCGTCCAGGTCGGCGAGCGACTCGACTCCGTCTGCCACGCCGCCCTCGACCACCATCTGCTCCGACGCCTTCATCTCCAGGACCACTTGCGTCCCCTCCCCGCGATCAACGTGTCGTGCGTACCAGCCGCATCCGTGCCGGTGAGAGCAAGCTTCGTCGCTGGCGCGTTAAGCGGAGGTGAGGCCAGCCTTCAGGTGGCATGAATCAGGGAGAACCCTGACGTCGAGAAACCGACAAGCGGGGTTTGCCGGGCGCCGTTAATGTTCTTGCACCGAGAAAGGGTGATGATCGTGGTCTTCAAGCGCATGATGCAGGCGTTCGGTGTCGGTGGACCGTCGGTCGACACCGTGCTCGTCAACCCGAACACCTATCCGGGCGGGTTCCTCGAGGGCACCGTCCAGGTGGTCGGCGGCGATCATGCCGTCGACGTCGAATATCTGGCGATCGGCCTGATCACCCGGGTCGAGGTGGAGAGCGGCGACAGCGAGTTCCAGGCCGACCAGGAGTTCCACCGGCAGCGGCTGACCGGCTCGTTCCGGCTGGATTCCGGCGCGCGCCACGACGTCCCGTTCCGCTTCGACGTGCCCTGGCAGACCCCGATCACCGAGGTGTACGGGCAGCGGCTGCACGGCATGACGATGGGTTTGACCACCGAGCTCGAGGTGGCCCGCGCCGTGGACAAGTCCGATCTGGACCCGGTGGCCGTGCACCCGCTGCCGGCGCAGGAGCGGATCTTGGAGGCGTTGCTGCGTCTGGGTTTCCGGTTCAGCCGGGCGGATGTGGAGAAGGGCCGGGTCTACGGTGTGGACCAGCAGCTCCCGTTCTACCAGGAGATCGAGTTCCACCCGCCCGCGCAGTTCGCCGGCGGCATCAGCCAGCTGGAGCTGACGTTCCTGCCGACACCGCACAAGCTTCAGGTGGTACTGGAGCTGGACAAGCGGGGTGGCCTCTTCACCGAGGGCCAGGACGCGTTCGGCAGTTTCGACGTCGACTACGCCACCGCCGACCAGGTCGACTGGGCGAGCCGGCTGGACCAGTGGCTGCGGCAGTCCGCCCAGCGCCGCGGGTTGTTCTTCTGACCGGTCCGGGAGCCTAGAGCTCCAGCAGGACCGTGCGCGGTCCGACGTTCACGCTTTCCACCAGCATGTGTGCCCGGAAGCGGCCGGTGGCGACGGTCGCTCCCCGGGCGCGCAGCGCGTCCACGAACGCGGTGACGAGGGGCTCGGCCACCTCGGCCGGGGCGGCCGCGTTCCAGGTGGGCCGGCGGCCTTTGCGCGCGTCGCCGTAGAGGGTGAACTGGCTGACCACCAGCACCGGGGCGCCCTCGTCCGCGGCCGACCGGTCGCCGTCGAGGATGCGCAGTTCCCAGGTCTTGCGGGCCAGTTCGGCGGCGGTGGCTGCGGTGTCGTCGTGGGTCACCCCGACCAGCACGAGCAGGCCGTCCTCGATCTTCCCGACGATCTCCTCGCCGACTGTCACACTCGCCCGGCTGACCGTCTGCACCAGTGCGCGCACGTGGCGTTCCTCCGTCCCGGCCGCCGCGCCGATCGCGGCGGCCGGATGACGGTATCCGACCGGTTCAGCCGGCGTTGTCGCTGGTGTACCCGTCCGCCGGGGTCCGCAGCGCCCCGGTCGTGGCGTCACCTGTCGTCGTGTTCGCGACGCCGGGTCCGGTTCGCGGCCGGTCCGGGAAGCTGGCCGGTCCGGCGGTGCCGCCGGTGGTGGTCATGATGCCGCCGCCGGCGGGCGGCGGGCCGCCGTCGCGCAGCTGCTCGGGGTCGGTGCCGGCGGGGATGGTGCTGGACAGCCCCTCATCGCCGTCGGATCCCTTCTCCGGCCGGAAGGTGCTGGGCTCGTCGAGAGCGCCGGGACCGTAGTCGCCGGCGATCTCCGCTTCGGTACGGGTCTGCGAGTCGCTCATCCGCCCGGGATGCCCGGTACGCCCGGCGGCAAACCGCGACGCGCCCGATGAAACAAACGATTTGCATGGATATGACCAAGATGTGCCCGGTACCGTGCCAGGATTTTGCCTGTCGGAGGGGCCGTCGCAATGTTCTGGCGTTGCCGGACGACGTGCTCCCGATCGCGGCGACTCGTACCGCACTCCGCCTGCGCCGGATCGACCGTACTCAGATGGGAGACACCCATGCCCCTCACCAGCACTTCCGCCGGACGCACCGACGCGTCCCGGGCCCGCCCGGCCGCCGCGCCGGTCTCGGCCCGTCCCGCTGCCCGGGGTGGTGACCCGGACGCCAGCCGCCGCCAGGCGAGATCGGTGGCGAAACAGCAGCAGGCCGCCGAGCGGATCGCCACCGCCACCGCGGAGATCTCCGCGCAGAACGCCGAGGCCGCCGAGGCGTCCCGCCAGCTCACCGACTCGATGCAGCAGATCGCGGCGGGCGCGGAGGAGGCGTCGGGCGCGACTCAGCAGAGCCTCGCCGCGATGAACCAGGTCGAGGAGCGCGCCGAGCAGCAGGAGACGACCACCCGGCAGGTGGCCGAACTGAGTCAGACCCTGCAGAACCTGCTCAACGAGACGCTCATCGGCATCAACACGCTGCTCGCCAACGTCACCAGCGCCTCCACCCGGCAGACCGGATCGGTCGCCAAGATCACCGAGCTGGAGAAGCAGGCCGACGAGATCGGCGAGATCGTCAAGACGGTCGCGCACATCGCGGATCAGACGAACCTGCTGGCCCTGAACGCCGCGATCGAGGCGGCCCGGGCCCGGCAGCACGGCAAGGGCTTCGCGGTGGTCGCCGACGAGGTGCGGACGCTCGCCGAGACCAGCGAGCGCAGCGCCCGGCAGATCCGCGATCTGATCGACGAGGTCCGCAGCAGCGTCACCGAGATCGCCGGCGCGGTGCAGGCCTCCGCGGAGGCGGCGCGCGGCGAGGCCGACAAGGGCAAGATCATCGGCACGCAGCTGGAGACCATCCGGGCCGACATGGGCACGATCATGGCCGGTGCGGTCGAGATGGCGTCCGCTGCGCAGCAGGCCCGGCGGTCCGCGAGCGACGCCAAGGGTCGGTCCGAGGAGATCGCGGCGGCGGCCGAGCAGCAGTCCGCGGCCTGCGAGGAGTCGCTGCAGACCGTCGGGCAGCAGACCCAGGCGCTGCGGCAGAGCGAGCAGGCGGCCGAAGCACTGGCCGAGGTCGCCGAGACCCTGCGCAGCAGCACCGACATCGCCAAGAGCGCCGAAGAGGTGGCGTCCGCGGCCGAGGAACTCTCCGCGGCGGTCGAGGAGATCAACCGGGCGGCCGCGCAGATCAACACCGCGATCAACGAGATCAACGCGGGTGCTCGTACCGCCGCCGAGAAGGGCCAGCAGACCGCTGGCCTGGTCGCGCAGATCGAGCAGGGCGCCCAGTTGTCCCTGGAACGCGGCGGCGCCGCGGTCGAACGCTCCGACACCATCCTGGAGCTGCTCACCGCGAACAAGGAATCGGTCGACTCGATGATCGAGGCGATCGGCCAGGGCGCCCGCGAGGGCACCGAGAACGTCCGCCGGGTGAGCGAGCTGGAGCAGATCTCCCGCCGCATCGACAAGATCGTGGACGCGATCGCCAACGTCTCCATCCAGACCAACATGCTCGCGGTCAACGGCTCGGTCGAATCCGCCCGGGCCGGGGAGTTCGGCAAGGGCTTCGCGGTCGTGTCCACCGACATCCGCAACCTCGCCCGGGACTCCGCGGACAACGCGGACCGGATCAAGGATCTGGTCAAGTCGGTCCAGGACCGGATCGTCGAGGTCCGCGGCGACCTGGAGGAGACCAGCCGGCTCTCGCTGACCGAGGCGGAGTCCGCCAAGGCGACCACCGCCCGCCTGGAGGAGATCCAGCGCGACATGCAGCAGGTCCGCAGCGGCAACGACGAGGTGCGTGAGTCGGCGCAGCAGATCGTGTCCGTGCTCGGCGAGGTCAAGGTCGGTCTCGAGCAGATCGCCTCGTCCGCGAACCAGGCCGAGCAGCTGGCCGCACAGTCCTCCACCGCCGCCCGGGAGCAGGCGCAGGGCGCGGAGGAACTCGCCGCCGCCGTGGAGGAGATCGCTGCGCTCGCCGACGAGCTGCAGAACGCCGGCTGACGCCGGGAAGGGGAGGGCACCCATGGACACCGACGAGGAATTCGGTGACGACGAGTTCAACGACGACGCCGATTACGTCACGTTCGACATGCTGGGGGAGCGGTACGCCTTTCCGATGCGCCGGGTCCAGGAGATCATCCGGATGCCCGCCCTGGTGAAGGTGCCGCTGGGGCCGCCGTCGCTGGAAGGGCTGGCGAACCTGCGTGGCCGGGTGCTCCCGGTGGTCAACCTGCGGGGCTGCTGCGCGATGCAGCAGGCCCCGCACGACGAGACGACGCGGGTGATCGTGGTCGACGGCGGGGTGCCGCTCGGTTTCGTGGTGGACCGGGTGGCCAGCGTGATCAGCATTGACCCGCAGGACATGGAACCGGCGGAGTCGGTCCAGTCGACGGTCCGGTCCGACGTGCTGGTCGGCGTGATCAAGTCCGGCGATGGTGACATGACCACCGTCCTGGACGTCGACCAGCTGATCGGCAGCCAGTTCTCCCGGCTCTCCGCGCGGACCGGCCGGGACACGGCGGCGACGGCCCGGATGCCGGCCGAGACGGACTCCGACGCCGAGTCCGACGACACCCTGGAGCTGGTCAGCTTCGCGGTGGAGGGCCAGGAGTACGCGCTGCCGATCGATCAGGTCCAGGAGATCGTGCAGGCGCCCGAGTCGGTCAGTCACGTGCCGAACGCCGGCAGCGAGATCCTCGGCGTGATCGACCTGCGCGGCCGGCTGCTGCCGGTGGTCAGCATGCGCCGGGTGTTCGGCCTGCCGGTCACCCCGCTCGCCCCGCAGAACCGGATCGTCGTGGTCTCCATCGACGGCGGTGTGGTGGGCGTGGTGATGGACACCGTCCGCGAGGTGCTCCGGGTGCCGCACCAGCTGGTCGCGCCCCTGCCGGGCGTGGTCGCGGGCGACGGGCGCAAGACGGAGGTGGAGTCGGTGTGCCGCCTCGAGGACGGCAAACGGCTCGTCTCGGTGCTCAGCGTTAACCGGATGTTCGACTCGCCCGAGGTACGTAACGAGATCGCCGACTACCGGGCGGAGGACCTGGAGATGGCCGAGGAACCTGACGCAACCGACGACGGGCGCGGCGCCGAGGAGCTCTTCGTGGTGTTCCGCCTCGACGACGAGGAGTACGCGGTCGACGTCGACACGGTGCAGGAGATCATCCGGGTGCCGGAAGCGCTGATCCGGGTCCCGAAGTCCTTCGACTTCGTGGAGGGCCTGGTCAACCTGCGCGGCACCGTGCTGCCGGTGGTGGACCTGCGGACCCGGCTCGGGCTGGGCCGCACCGAGCGGGACGAGCGGCAGCGCATCGTCGTGCTGATCATCGGCGGGGTGCGGACCGGCTTCATCGTGGACTCGGTCGCCGAGGTGGCCCGGGTCGGGCGCAATGTGCTGGAACCGGCGCCGGAGCTGTCGGCGGAGCAGGCCCGGGTGGTGTCCCGGGTGGCGAACCTGCCGGAGCAGCAGCGGATGCTCCTGCTGGTGCAGGTCGATCAGCTGCTCGCGGCGGAACAGGCCGACCAGGCCGCGGAGCTCTGCGAGGCGCTTGTCGACGAGGCGCTCGTGGGCGTCTGATCGGAGTACACCATGGCTTCCACATCCGTCCTGGTGGTCGACGACTCGGCGCTGATGCGCCGCGCGTTGAAGGGCATCCTGACCGACGCCGGTGGGTTCGAGGTGCACACCGCCCGCAACGGCGTCGACGCGCTCGAACAGCTCGGCCGGTTGCAGCCGGACGTGGTGACCCTGGACATCAACATGCCGGAGATGGACGGGCTCACCTGCCTCGCGAAGATCATGGAGGAGCACCCGACGCCGGTCGTCATGGTCTCCTCGCTGACCGAGCACAACGCCCTGGTCACGCTGGAGGCGCTGGAACTGGGCGCGGTCGACTACGTGCCCAAGCCGGGCGGCACCGTCTCGCTCAACATCGAGGACGTCGCCGCCGAACTGGTGGACAAGGTGCGGTCGGCGGCGAAGGCCCGGCTGAAACGGACCGGTGGCCTCACCGCACGGGTCCGGGCGCAGACGCAGCGGGCCGCCGCCGCGCCACGCCGGGAGATCAGCAAGGTCGGCACCGTCGACCTGGTGCTGATCGGCTCGTCCACCGGGGGCCCGGCGCTCCTGCACGAACTGCTGCCGAGCCTGCCCGGCAGCCTGGGTGCGCCGGTGGTGGTGGCACAGCACATCCCGGCCTCGTTCACCGCGACGCTGGCCCGCCGGCTCGACGAGGCCTGTGCCCTGCGGGTGCACGAGGTGGACCGGATCATGAACGTGCAACGCGGCAACATCTACATCGGCCGGGGCAACGCCGACGTGGTGGTGGCCCGGCGTACCGACGGCCTGATCGTCAAGAGCGTGCCGGCCGCCGCGGAGTACCGCTGGCATCCGAGTGTGGACCGGCTCGTCGGGTCGGCTCGCCGCTACGTCGACCCGGAGCGGCTGGTGTGCGTGCTGCTTACCGGGATGGGCGACGACGGCGCCACCGAGATGGGTGCGGTCAAGGAGGGTGGCGGCCGGACCATCGCCGAGGCCGAGGAGACCGCGGTGGTGTGGGGCATGCCCGGGGAGCTCGCCCGGCGCGGCGGGGCCACGGTGGTGCTGCCGTCCTACGAGATCGCCGACCGGCTCGCCGACTGGGTTCGCTGACGTCCTTGTTCCGCTGACGTCGAGGGAGGATCACGATGGGACTCGTCCGGAAGCAGGCCCCGCAGCAACCCGAGGAGGTGCTGCCCGAGAAGCGGTCCACCGAGGCGCTGCGCGAACAGCTCGCCGACCCGGACCCGGACTGCCGGCGGGAGGCCGCGCTGGGGCTGGAGGGTGTCGCGGAGGCGGTGCCGGACCTGCTGGCGCGGGTGGCGGTGGAGACCGAGACGAACGTCCGGGACGCCGTGCTGACCACCCTGTCCGGGTACGACACCGAACAGGTCGCCGGATCCCTGGCCGTGCACCTGGCCAGCGACGACGCGGCGTTGCGCACCGCCGTGGCGGAGGCGCTGGCCACCATGCCGCAGTCGGTGCCGGCGCTGCTGCCCGACCTGCTGGCCGCCCCCGACCACGACGTCCGGGTGATGACCGCGATGGTCCTCGCCGACATGACGCATCCGGACACCGCGGTCTGGCTGATCCGGATGATCAGCGAGGACCCGCACCCGAACGTGGTCACCGCCGCCATCGACGCGTTCCTGCCGGTGGCCGGCCCGGAACACGCCTCGGTGCTGGAGGGTGCCGTGCAGCGCTTCCCGGACGACCCGTTCCTCCGGTTCACCGTTCAGGCGGCGCTGCCCCGCCTCTCCGGGACGGCGTGATGGCCGGCGCGGCCACGGCCGGGACGGGGCTCTCGGACGCCGACTTCACCCGGTTCACCGAGTACTTCTACAAGCGGACCGGCATCCACTTCACCCCGGCGAAGCGGTACTTCGTCGACAAGCGGATCGACACCTGCATCCGGGCGTCGCCGTACGACACGTTCACCGGCTGGTTCGCCGCGCTGCGGTCCAGCGACAACTCCGGGATGCTCCAGGACCTGATCAACCAGCTGACCGTCAACGAGACGTACTTCCTGCGCGAGGACTACCAGTTCGACTCGATGCTCAGCACGGTGCTGCCGAACGTGCTGGCGGCCCGCGGCGGGGTGAACCGGATCGTCGGGCCGATCAAGATCCTGTCGTTGCCGTGCTCGACGGGCGAGGAGCCGTACTCGATCGCTCTGCGGCTGCTGGAGGAGTGGGACCAGATCGACCACGTCGACGTGGAGATCCACGGTGCCGACATCGACAGCGAGGTGCTCGCCAAGGCGGCGCACGCCAGCTACGGCGAGAGATCGTTGCAACGGGTGCCGAAGCCGTGGCTGAACAAGTACTTCACCTCGGTCGGCGCCGGGCGCTACCAGGTCGACGAGGGCATCCGCAGCGCGGTGACGCTGCACCGGGTGAACATCTGCGACACCCCGTCGATGCGGGCGTTCCGCGAGTTCGACGTGGTGTTCTGCCGCAACGTGCTCATCTACTTCGACGAGCTGTCCAGCCGCCGGGCAGCCGAAAATCTCTACGGGGCGATGCGCCCGGGCGGCTACCTCTTCCTCGGGCACTCCGAGTCGATGAGCCGGATCTCGCCGATCTTCACCCCGACCCGCCTGCCGGAGGGCATCGTCTACCAGCGACCGACCGGAGGCAAGTGATGACCTCGGAGACCGAGACGACGGGAGCCCGGGTGCTCGTCGTCGACGACGCCGCCACCGTGCGGCTCTACCACAGCAGCCTGCTCCTGGAAGCCGGGTTCCGGGTGGACGAGGCGGCGAACGGCCTGGAGGCCGTGGAAGCGGCCATGGCGACCCCGTTCGACCTGTTCGTGGTCGACGTGAACATGCCCAAGATGAACGGGTACACCTGCGTCGAGACGCTGCGCTCGGAGACGGTCGGCACGGAGGCGCCGGTGCTGATGATCAGCACCGAGGACCGGCCCGGCGACGCCGACCGGGCGTACGCCGCCGGCGCCAACCTCTACCTGGTCAAACCGGTGTCCGGGGACCGGCTGGTGCGGATCGCCACCATGCTCACCGCCGGGAAGGGCATGTCGGCATGAATCCGCTGCTCGCACAGTTCCTGGCCGAGGCGAACGACCTGCTCGCCTCGGTCGACGAAGGCCTGCTCCAACTGGAACGCGACCCCGGTGACCCGGAGCTGGTCAACGAGGTGTTCCGCGCAGCGCACACCTTCAAGGGCTCGTCCGGACTCTTCGACTTCCCGGAGCTGACCCGGCTCACCCACGCGGCCGAGGACCTGCTGGACGCCGTACGCGGTGGCCGACTCGCCCTCGACTCCGGCATGGCCGACGACCTGCTCGCCGCGTTCGACCTGATCCGGGGCTGGCTCGCGCACGTCACCGCGCACGAACGGCTGCCCGCCAGCGCCGGCAACGACGCGGCCGGGCTGATCACCAAGCTGCGCGCTCCGCTCGGCGGCGAACCTGTCGCGCACACCCAGGCCACGGTCGCCGCCGGCATCGCCGTGATCGACGCGGCCCCGGAGTGGCTCGCCTGGTTCCACGCCGAATGGCTCACCGAGACCGCGGCCTGGCTGGAGACGACCTCGTCTACCATGCGGTTCGTCCGGTACGCCCCGGACTCGGACTGCTTCTTCCGCGCTGAGGACCCGATCCACCTGATCCGCCAGGTGCCCGCCCTGGACAAGCTTGGCATCGTGCAGCCGGAGAAGTGGCCCGCGCCGGAGGAGTACGACGAGTACGTCTGCCTGCTCTCCTTCGTGCTCGCCACCCGGGCCTCGCTCGGCGAACTGGAGTACCTGTTCCGCTACGTCCCGGACCAGGTGCAGATCGTCGAGCTGGACGCCGGCGCGATCACCCGGCACCTCAGCGGGGAACCGCCGCTGCACGTCGAAGAAATGATCACCGTCGCGGTTACCGAGGTGGTCGACACGGAACTGGCGGCCGACGCGCGGGCGGTGCTCACCGCCGCGCACCGGGCCCTGGAGATCAATCCGGCGGACGGTGCCGGTCTGCGGGCGGTGGCGGGGACCGTCGCCGCGGCGGCGCAGGCGCTGGGCGTACCCTTCGATCTGACCGATGCCGATCACGCCGCCGTGAGCGCCGCCGTGGACCGCCTGCTCGCCGAGGCCGCGCCCGCGCCGGCGGGCATCCTGCCCACGCACCCCCAACCCGCCGCCGCGCACCCCCAATCCGCCGCCGCGCCCGCGCCGGCCGCCGCCGCGCCCGCCGAACCGGCCGGTCGCGCCGACGATCCGGGCGGCCAGGTCGGCACCCGCGTGCTCAAGGTCGACCAGGAGAAGGTCGACAAGCTGATGGAGCTGGTCGGCGAGCTGAACGTGGCGAAGAACGGGCTCACCTTCCTGGCCGACGCGGCCGAGGAGGAGTTCGGCAGCCGGGTGCTCAGCCGGCGGATCAAGGACCAGTACGCGGGCCTGCACCGGATCGCCGAGGAGTTGCAGTCGGCCGTGATGGACGTCCGGATGCTGCCGCTCTCGGTGGCCTTCGGCCGGTTCCCGCGCCTGGTCCGCGACCTGAGCCGACGGCTCGGCAAGACCATCGAACTGGTCACCGAGGGCGAGGACACGATGGCCGACAAGGACGTCATCGAGGCACTCGGCGACCCGCTCGTGCACCTGGTCCGCAACAGCCTGGACCACGGCATCGAACCGGCCGAGGAACGGATCGCCGCCGGCAAGAACGGCGCCGCCCGGCTCACCCTGGCCGCCGTCGCCGACGGGGACGCGGTGATCGTCGAAGTCTCCGACGACGGGCGCGGCGTCGACCCGGTGCGGGTCAAGCGCAAGGCGTACGAGAAGGGTCTGATCACCGAGGAGGAGCTGGAGTCGCTCGGCGACACCGAGGCGGTCGACCTGGTCTTCCGCCCCGGATTCTCCACCGCCGACCAGGTTTCGGATCTCTCCGGCCGGGGAGTCGGTATGGACGCGGTCCGCGCCAGCGTGGAGAAGCTCGGCGGCTCCGTGACGATGCGGTCGAGGTTCGGGCAGGGCACCTCGACCAGGCTGCGGCTGCCGCTCTCGATGGCGGTGACCCAGGTGATGGTGGTCAGCGTCGCCGGCCAGCGGTTCGGCATCCCGGTCGACCTGGTGGTCGAGACGGTACGCGTACCCGCCGCCGAGATGGGCCACGTGCTGCACCAGGAAGTGGTCGTGATGCGCGGCGAAGTGGTGCCGGTGCTGGACCTGGCCCGGGCGCTGGACATGCCGTGGAACAACGACGCGGGCGCCGACCGGGCGATTCTCGTGGTGAACGTGAACGGTCAGCGGTACGGGTTGCTCGTCGAACAGTTCCACCGGGAGGTCGACGTGATCCTGAAGCCGATGGAGGGCCTGCTCGCGTACGCCGACGAGTTCTCCGGCACCGCCCTGCTCGGCGACGGGCTGGTGCTGCTGGTGCTCAACATGAAGGAGGTGCTGGGCCTTGCCGCTCGAGTTGCATGACGACAGCGCGACGCTCGTCGGCGTCGTGACGGTCGACGAGGTGGAGCAGCTGACCGGATGGCTGCGGGCGGCCCGCAAGCCCCGGGTGAGCCTGCGCCGATGCAACCATCTGCACACCGGCGCGCTCCAAGCTCTGCTGCTCTTCAAACCGAAGATATCCGCAGCACCCACCGACGCCTTCCTGGCGGCGCAGGTGCTGCCGCTACTCAATGCGGGCAGCGGCCAAGCCAGCAACAGGGGGACCGAATCATGACCACGGTGATGCTCGTCGACGATTCCGCGACCATGCTGATGAGCCTCAAGTCGATCCTGACCAAGGCCGGTTACACCGTCGAGACGGCCGGTCACGGCAAAGAGGCCCTGGAGAAGCTCAGCAAGGGCGTCAAGCCGAACCTGATCATCAGCGACGTCAACATGCCGCAGATGGACGGGATCACCTTCGCCCGCGAGGCCCGCAAGGCCCCCGGCATGCGGTTCACCCCGATCCTCATGCTGACGACCGAGTCGGAACAGTCGAAGCGGACCGAGGCGAAGAACGCCGGCGCCACCGGATGGCTGGTCAAGCCGGTCGGACCGGACCAGTTGCTCGGTGTGATCAAGCAGGTTCTGCCCGGCGCCTGACCGACCGGTTCATCTCGCTACGGAGGTACCCGCATGCCAAGCCTTCTCCGCAGGATCACCCTGACCCCCGCCGAGCCGGCGGCGGATCAGGGTGTGCGCGGGGACGTCGTGGCCGAGGCGCTGGAACCGATCCCGTCGTACTGCGAAGTGGTCGACGGCCACGTTCACGACGTCATCGAGCAGACCGGTGACGCCGCACACGCGATCGTCGAGCAGCTCGTGAAGGTCGACTCCCTGGCCGAGGTGATGGCCGGCGACGTCTCTCAACTGGCCGGCACCCTCAGCCGCACCGAGGGCGAACTGAGCCACATCAGTGCCTCGAACGACCAGCTGGTCGGTCGCCTGATCTCCTACTTCCTGCACCGCGACCACCAGATCCGGGCCCTGGTGGACCAGATGCGGGAACTCAACCAGCACGTCACGCAGATCGAAGAGGTCAGCCGGGCGACGAACATCCTGGCACTGAACGCGATGATCGAGGCGGTCCGCGCCGGTGACGCCGGCGAGGGGTTCTCGGTCGTCGCCGACGAGGTCCGCAAGCTGGCACACCGCTCGTCGCAGGCCGCGCACGGCATCGGCAGCAGCATCGCCGACCTCACCGCGCGACTCGACGCCGTGCTCTCCGACGACAGCCAGTTCGACAGCGACGAGCCGCTGCCGGCGCAGACCGAGGAGACGGCGATGACCCGCCGGCTCGGCGGCATCGCCGGCGCGCAGCGGGAGATGTCGGACATGGTCGCCGGCATCCTCAAGGACACCGTCAACGCGGCACACCAGGTGCAGCGCAGCTCCGACGCGCTCATCTCGGAAACCACCGGCGCGGTCGCCCAGGTCCAGTTCCAGGACATCAGCCGGCAGATGCTGGAACATGTCGCCGAGGCGGTCGGCGACGTCGCCCGGCAGGCCGCCGACATCGCCGCCTACGCCCGCGGGGAGCTCACCGAGGAGGAGCTGAGGGATCGCTCCATAAACGTGGAGAGCCTCCGGGCGAAACACGTGATGGCGCGTCAGCGGGCCACCCACGCACAGCAGACCGGCCAGGAGGCCCAATCCGCCGGCGAACCGCTCATCGAGCTCTTCTGACGACCACGACGACCAATCACGAGAGGCTGTCCCGGCGATGGCTCGCATCGAGAACTACGGCCACGACCTGCCGACCGAGCAGGACGCGGTCAAAGCGCTGGCCGACCTGATCGGCCCGCAGATGGCCGAGGGCATGTGGGGCCTCGCCGTGCAGGCACTCGGCATGCAACGGCCGGTGACCGCGCCGACCGACCTGCGGCGGGTGGCCGAGCACGTGATGGAGATCGGCGAGCTGAGCCGGGTCGCCGGGCGGTCGCTCAAGGTGCGGATCATCACGTACGAGGCGCTGGCCAGGACCGTGCCGTCATGATTCTGACCCGTTACCCCGAACTGCGCGACCCCGCCCGGCTGCGCGAGGTGGCCCGGCTCGGCGTCGACCGGGAAGCCCCCCGCGACTACCTCGCCGAGCTGGTGGAGCAGGTCGCCGTCCGGATCGGAACCCCGTTCGCCGTGGTCACCGTCCTGCTCAGCGACGCCCAGGTCTTCCTCGCCGGTTACGGCCCGATGCCGGAATGGCTCGGCGAGGCCGGCGGCACCCCGATCGAATGGGCCTTCTGCAGGCCACTTCTGCGTCAGCGCGGACCCCACTACGTCAACGACTTCACCACCGACCCGGAGTACCGGCACAACCCCCTCGTGACGGTCGAGGGCGTCCGCTCCTACATCGGCGCCCCGGTGGTCTCGGCCCGCGGCCAGATCCTCGGCAGCATCTGCGGCCTCGACCTGTGTCCCCGCGACTTCGACGCCGGCCAGCTGCGCGACATCCAGAACCTCGCCGGCGAGGCAGCCCGCCGCATGGAAGCCCACGCCGACCACCCCGCCACCGAATAACAGGGTCGCCGGGTGCGCCGGTCTCAGGAGCCTTCGGCCCAGAACCGGGTCAGGCGTGCGACGGCCTCGTCCTTGGACATGGCGGCCACCTCGGCCTCGGTGAGGCCGACACGGTTGATGAGGAGGTGCACGAGTTCGAGCGGGAGGGACCCGGCCGGGATTTCCGGAGCACTGCGGGCGGGTTTGACGCCGTCCTGGACGCAGTGCCAGAACTCGGTGGCCTGGAGTTCCAGCTGGTCGCGCAGGATGTGGCTCCACATGCTCGGCCCGTAGGTGGTTCGATCGACGGGATGAGAGATCCTGGTGCGCAGAATGCGAGCGTCCCGCAGCCGCAGTTCGTAGGTGATGTGGTGGGTTCCGGTTCGGCCACGGGCATCGCGGACACGATCCCAGCCCTCGATCCCGCAGAATTTCTCGTGCAGCTGGCGGGTCGGCTGAGGCCAGGTCATCGCCCGGTCCCGATCAGCCAGTCCCGCAGCTGATCGTCGTCACTGAGGCTGATCAGTTGGACCAAGCCCCAGTTGGCAGCGTGGTTGGGTGCGTCGAGCAGGTGGTCCTGCCAGTCCTCGGCATATTCGCGCAGCGCGGCGATCACCTCGTCGAGGGACTCGTCGACCGTCGCACCGTCCGCGGCCACGGGCAAGCCGGGAATGAAGATGGACCAGCCGCCGTCCTCGGCCACGATCTCGGCACGCGCGGGTGTCACGGCGGAGAGGAAGTAGCGCAGTCGCTCCCGATCCACGAGGGCCGTCGTCTGCGAGTCCCGCCGGACGGTTGCCACTCGCCCGCGCTCGGCCGCGTCGAGCAGATCCTTCAGATGGGTACGGGCTTGTGTATAGCCTTCGTAGTGAACCCCCGACATCACATCACCCCTCATCGCAAGCCTGCCGCGATGTATGCAGTACGTCAAGTACTCGGCGTACGCCGGTGGTGCGCCCCGCGTGTAGGGGAAGATGGCGGCATGACGTTCTCGTTGCCCATCGACGCCGAGGCGAACGCGCTGCTGGACCGTGACCCGCTCGCGGTGCTGATCGGCCTGACGCTCGATCAGCAGATCACCATGGAGAAGGCGTTCACCTCGCCGCACGTGCTGGCGCAGCGCCTCGGGCACGAGCCGACCGCGACCGAGCTGGCCGAGTTCGACCCGGAGGCGCTGCTGGCGATCTTCAGTGCGCCGCCGGCGCTGCACCGGTTCCCGAAGGCGATGGCCGCCCGGGTGCAGGAGGTCTGCCGGGTGCTCGTCGACCGGTACGACGGGGAGGCCGCGGCGCTGTGGGCCGGCGTGGAGAGCGGGGCCGAGCTCTACCGGCGGATCTTCGCGCTGCCCGGGTTCGGCAAGCAGAAGGCGCAGATCTTCGTCGCGCTGCTCGGCAAGCAGTGCGGTGTGCAGCCGGAGGGGTGGCGTGCGGCCGCGGGCGGTTATGGCGACGCGGACGCGTACCGGTCGGTGGCGGACATCGTCGACGACGAATCGCTGGCGAAGGTTCGCGCGTACAAGAAGCAGGCCAAGGCGGACGCGAAAGCGGCGAAGGCCTCCTGATCCGCCGGCGGTTGGCCGTTGTGCGCCGATCGGTGGGAGGATGGCGAAGTCGATCGGAGTCCGCGCGTGAAAAAGCAACCGGTGTTGATCACCAACGCCGCTCGCAGCCAGGCCGACCAGCTCCGCAGCCGCCAGATCCGCTACACCACGATGATGTCGATCAGGGCGCTCTGCCTGATCCTCGGCGGCGTCCTGATCAGTCTGCGGGTGCCGTTGCTCCCGCTCTGGCTGATCCTGTGCGCGCTGGGCATGGTCTTCCTGCCCTGGGCCGCGGTGCTGATCGCCAATGACCGCCCACCCAAGACCAAGGCCGAGCGGGCGGCCGACGAGGCGGCCCGGGAGGACGTGCGGCGGGCGCTGACGCAGCCGGTTCCGGAGCCGGACCACATCGTCGTCGACGTCGACGTGGTGGAGATGGAGAAGCAGGCCGAGGAGCGTAAAAGCTAGGGCCGGGCGCCGAGGACGGTGACCGCCGCGGCGCCGAGTCCGGCTCCGGCGGCAAGCGCCGCCTCCGGCGAGGATCCGCTGGTCCAGGCGGCGAGGAGGCCGGCGGCGAAGGCGTCGCCGGCGCCGGTCGGGTCCTTCAGGGGTACGGCCGGGGCCCGCCCCGACACCACGAGGCCGTCCCGGCCGCTCCACACGGCGCCGGCCGCGCCCTGCTTCACCACCGCGTTGCGCACGTGCGCGGTGAGCCGCCCGGCCTGTTCGGCGGCGCTGCCCGGCCCGGCGAGCACGTCGGCCTCGTCGGCGTTGCAGAGGAGCAGGGCGGTGTCCCGTACCCAGGTCAGGAAGTTCTGCGCCCCCGCCGAGCGCAGCGGGGCCGCCGAGGCCGCGTCGACGCTCACCGTGAGTCCCCGCCGGCCGGCTGCCGTCAGGGCGGCCAGCCCCGCGGCCCGGGAGCCGGCGTGCAGCAGCGGATAGCCGGAGAGGTGCAGGTGGGTGGCGGCCGGCGCGTCCGCGATCGCCGCGGTGACGTGCTCCGGGGTGAGCCGCAGCGATGCGCCCCGGTCGGTGATCATGGTGCGTTCGCCGGCGCTGCTCAGCACGACGACGCTGCCGGTGGCCGTGCCCGGGCAGATCCGCACGGCGCAGCGCACGCCGGCCGTCTCCAGCTCGGCCACCCGGTCCCTCCCGGCGGCGTCGTCGCCGACCGCGGAGACCAGGGTGACCCGATGCCCGATGTGTGCCAGCCAGGCCGCGGTGTTCGCCGCCTGGCCGCCACCGGTGACCCGGATCGCCGCGTCGGTGTCCGAACCGGTACGCAGCGGGCCGTCGTGCTCGACGAGGACGTCGGTGACCAGATCGCCGACGACGACGATCACGGCGCCGCGAAGCCCACCGGGGCCGCCGCACCGGCCGCCGAGGCCACCGCGATCCGGGCCGCCAGCGCCGAGTTGCGCAGGATGATCCGGACGTTGACCTCCAGGCTCTTGCCCTCGGTGCTGGAGTGGAAGTGCGACAGCAGGAACGGGGTGACCGCCTTGCCGGTGACGTGTCGCTCGGCCAGCAGGCTCAGCCCGGTCGCCAGGGTCCGGTCGTGCAGCGCGGTGTCGAGCTGCTCGTCGGTGGGCAGCGGGTTCGCCAGGACCAGGGCGCCCTCGCTGACGCCCTGCTCGGAGCGGGCCCGGATGAAGTCGGCGACCTGCTCGGGGCTGTCGAGCTGCCAGTCGATGTCGAAGCCGCCGTCGGTGATGAAGAAGCCGGGGAAGCGCTTGGTGCGGTAACCGGCCACCGAGACGCCGAGGGTTTCCAGGCGTTCCAGGGTGGCGCCGACGTCGAGGATCGACTTCACGCCGGCGCAGACCACGACGATCGGCGTACGCGCCAGCTCGGTCAGGTCGGCCGACTCGTCGAACGTGACGCTTGCCTCCCGGTGCACGCCGCCGAGGCCGCCGGTGGCGAAGACGCCGATGCCGGCGGCGGCGGCGATGGCGCTGGTGGCGGCGACCGTGGTGGCCCCGTCGGCCCGGCGGGCGGCGGCGATCGCCAGGTCCCGCACGGAGAGCTTGGCGACGTCCTGCGCCAGGGCCAGGTGCTCGACCTGGGCGTCGTCGAGACCGACGACCACCTCGCCGCCGATCATGCCGATGGTGGCCGGCTCGGCGCCGTTGTCCCGGACGGTCTGCTCGATCTCCCGGGCCACCCGCAGGTTGTCGGGGTGCGGCAGCCCGTGCGAGATGATCGTGCTCTCCAGGGCCACCACCGGCCGTCCGTCCCGGCGGGCCCGGGTCACGTGCTCGCCGTATCGCATCGCGAAGTCAGTCACATGATCCACCGTACGGTGCCCGGCAGTCGCGTAGTCGTTGGACCGACCCGGGCGCGAGGTGTCAGACTTGCTGGCTGAGGTCCTGTATCAAAAAGCTGAAGGGCAGATGACCGTGAGCACCCAGATCCTGGAGCGTCCGGAAACCAAGGACGCCGACACCGGTCCGGAGATGTTCCACTACGTCCGCAAGGAGAAGATCGCCGAGAGCGCGGTCATGGGCACGCACGTCGTCGCCCTCTGCGGCGAGACCTTCCCGGTGACGAAGACGCCGAAGCCCGGCTCACCGGTCTGCCCGCAGTGCAAGGAGATCTACGAATCCATGAAGGTCTGACCCGCGCGTGACGGGCGAGTTCGGCCTGCTCGTCGCGGACCTGATCGGTGTGGCGGTGTTCGCCGCCTCCGGCGCCTCGGCCGGCGTCGCGAAACGCCTCGACCTGTTCGGGATCGCGTTCGTCGGCTTCGTGGCCGCGCTGGGTGGCGGCATCCTGCGGGACCTGGCGATCGGCTCGGTCCCGCCACTGGCGTTCGCCGACTGGCGGTACGCGGTCACCGCGGTGGTGGCCTCGCTCGCCGTGTTCTGGCTGCACCCCGCACTGAACCGGATGCGCCGCACGGTCCTGCTGCTGGACGCCGCGGGGCTGGGCCTGTTCACCGCGACCGGCACCCTCAAGGCGCTCGCCGCCGGGGTCCCGCCGGTCGGCGCCTGCCTGCTCGGCATGCTCACCGCGATCGGCGGCGGGGTGGCCCGCGATCTGCTGACCGGTGAGATCCCGGTGGTGCTCCGGCGCGAGATCTACGCGGTGATCGCCCTGGGCGGCGCGGTCCTGGTCACGATCATGCACGGGCTGCAGCTGAGCGGTCCGCTGCCGCTCGTCGGTGCGGCGGGGCTGATGACGGGCGTACGCCTTCTCGCGCTCTACCGCCGCTGGTCGGCACCTGTCGCGGTGCCCCGGTCGGCGGGTTTCTGAGCTTTTGGTCGCAGCGTTGTGGCACCCGGCCCGCAACGTTCCGCGGCTATGCTGAACTCCGCCTCCGCGCCCCAGACCGCGGAGGTTTTTCCGTGAGCGAAGGGATTTCCGCAGCTTGAGCCCGCCCCTGCCGAACCTGGAGACCTTCCCGCCGCTGCGTGCCTGGCAGCGCAAGGCGATGGTGACGTACCTGCGCCAGCGCTCCGAGGACTTCATGGCCGTGGCGACGCCCGGTGCCGGCAAGACCACGTTCGCGCTGCGGATCGCCGCCGAAATGCTCACCGACGGCACCTGTGACGCGGTCACCGTGGTCTGCCCGACCGAGCACCTGAAGACCCAGTGGTCCCTGGCGGCGGCCCGGGTCGGCATCCAGCTGGACCCGAAGTTCCGCAACTCGGACGTGCACTCGTCCCGCGACTTCCACGGCGCCGTCCTGACGTACGCCCAGGTGGGCATGGCGCCGGCCGTGCACAAGCGGCGCACCATCACCCGCCGCACGTTCGTGATCCTCGACGAGATCCACCATGCCGGTGACTCCCGGACGTGGGGTGACGGGGTCAAGGACGCGTTCGAGCCGGCCGTGCGCCGCCTGCTGCTGACCGGCACCCCGTTCCGCTCGGACGAGAACCCGATCCCGTTCGTGACGTACGAGCGGGGCCCGGACGGCGTCCAGCGCTCCCGGGCCGACTCGGTGTACGGCTACGCCGACGCGCTGCGCGACCGGGTCGTGCGGCCGGTGCTGTTCATGGCGTACTCGGGGGAGACCCGCTGGCGGACCAACGCCGGTGACGAGCTGGCGGCCCGGCTCGGCGAGCCGATGACCAAGGACGTCGTGGCGCAGGCCTGGCGTACCGCCCTGGACCACCGGGGCGACTGGATGCCGCAGGTGCTGCGGGCCGCCGACGCCCGGCTCAGCAAGCTGCGCGAGCACGGCATGCCGGACGCGGGCGGCCTGATCATCGCGAGTGACCAGCAGTCGGCCCGGGCGTACGCGAAGCTGATCCACGACATCACCGGCGAGTCCGCGACGGTGGTCCTCTCCGACGACGAGGGCGCCTCGGGCCGGATCGCCACGTTCGCCGCCTCCGAGCAGCGCTGGATGGTCGCGGTCCGGATGGTGTCCGAGGGCGTCGACATCCCGCGGCTGGCGGTCGGCGTCTACGCCACCAGCGCGTCCACCCCGCTCTACTTCGCCCAGGCGATCGGCCGGTTCGTCCGGTCCCGGGTGGAGGGCGAGACCGCCACGGTGTTCCTGCCCAGCGTGCCGCACCTGCTGGGGCTGGCGAGCGAGATGGAGGAGCAGCGCAATCACGTCCTGGGCGCGCCCAAGGAAAAGGACGGCCTGGACGACGACCTGATCGAGCGGGCGCAGAAGTCCGAGGACGCCCTCGGCGAGCTGGAGAAGCAGTTCGAGGCGCTCTCCGCGACGGCCGAGCTGGACCAGGTGATCTACGACGGGACGTCGTTCGGCACGGGCGCGCGGAGCGGCACCGCCGAGGAGCTGGACTACCTGGGCCTGCCCGGGCTGCTCACCCCGGAGCAGGTGACCGAGCTGCTCAACAAGCGGCAGTCGGAGCAGCTGGCGGCGCAGAAGCGTCAGCAGCCGGCCGAGGCCGCCGTTCCGGAGCAGCGGGAACCGGTCGTGCCGATGAGCGCGGGGGAGCGGCGCAACAGCCTGCGCCGGCAGCTGAACACCCTGGTGGCGGCGCATCACCACCGGACGAACCTGCCGCACGGCAAGATCCACGCCGAGTTGCGGCGGCTCTGTGGCGGCCCGCCGAGCGCCCAGGCGACCATCGAGCAGCTGGAGGAGCGGATCGCCACGATCCAGACCCTCTGAACCACCCCGATGTTAAGTTGACTTGACGTTAAGAGGACTTGACGTCAGGATGGGTGCATGGCGACCACGATGATGGACCGCTTCGTGCGGTGGAACCTGGACTTCGACGGCGACCTCTACGGCCGGGACGAGCGCGAGCGCCAGCTGTGGTACGAGGGCACCACCACCGCCGCCCAGCTCCAGGCGATCGCGGTGCCCTGGACGGCTGCCGTCCTGGTCTGGCCGCTCGGCCGCGCGGCGGTGCTGCCGCTGGCCGTGGTCCTGGTGGCGCTGCTGCTGCCGCTGGCGTTCGGCGCCGTCTACGTCCAGCACCGCCGGGTCGACACCGTGCCATTGGTCTGGACGCGCAAGCGCCTGCTGGTGGGCGCCCTGATGGGCCTGCCGTACGTGGTGTTCGTCATCGGGGCCTACCAGCAGCTGTCCGGGGAGCCGGACGCGTGGGTGGCGCCGACGATCGGGGCGCTGGTGGGCGGCGCCTTCGGTGCGGTGATGCAGGCGCGGCAGGCCCGCAAGCGCCGCCTGCGCGACGCCGAGGTCGTCGGGGACGAGGACTGATGGCGCCCCCGTCCGGGCCGGTGCGGGCCCCGGAGGCGACCGGCGGTGACGCCGGCACCCGGATCAAGGCGGCCCGCAAGGAGGTCGGGCTGACCCAGCAAGGTCTCGCCGCGGCGGTCGGGGTGAGCCGGCAGACCATCATCGCGATGGAGAGCGGCGACTACGCGCCCTCGGTCTATCTGGCCATCAAGGTCGCCAGAGCGCTCCAGGCGCCGGTGGAGCGGATCTGGGGCTAGAGCGCCCCGGACGCGGTTTCGGGGCTCAGCGGGCCTCCTGGGCACACGGAAAGGGCACCCCCGCCCGGAGGGTGCCCTTCTTCGCGTCAGTCTTTGGGGACCGCTGCTGCTAGTTGGTGCTGTTGTTCGACATCATGCCCGCGCCGCGCCAGGTGAATTCCGGATCGGCCGCGTAGTGCACGGCGATCTTCACCAGGTCTTCTGCGTAACGGTTGGCGTGGTGGCCGCAGAACACAAGATCGCCACCGCCCGCCAGGGTCAAACGGAGCTTCCCGGCTGCATTGCAGCGGTCGCACCGTTCATCGGCTGCTAGACCGGCCAGGCTTCCCGCCGGCGGCGTGAGGGTCGGGGTCATCGCCTTCCTCCTCTGTTCGTCACCGATGAACATGTTCCTCGGCTACTGCTCACACATCGTGCAACACCCTGCACCGTTGCAGCCTTCCCGATGTGCCCCGGGGGGACCGAGGTCACACCGTTGGTTCTGGCTAGTGTGCCGTGATCCAAGGGTGCCACGTCAACGATCACTTCTACACAACGGTCTGATCACCACCCGTTGATGTACGGGTGGTGACCAATTGGACACGTAAAGTTGACTGAACGTCCTAGTCCAGGTAGTCCCGGAGGACCTGGGACCGGGACGGGTGCCGCAACTTCGACATCGTCTTCGACTCGATCTGCCGGATCCGCTCCCGGGTCACCCCGTAGACCTGGCCGATCTCGTCGAGCGTGCGCGGCTGGCCGTCGGTCAGACCGAACCGGAGCCGCACCACGCCCGCCTCACGCTCGGAGAGCGTCTGCAGCACTTGCTGGAGCTGGTCCTGCAGGAGCGAGAAGGAGACCGCGTCGACCGCGACGACGGCTTCCGAGTCCTCGATGAAGTCACCGAGCTGGCTGTCGCCCTCGTCGCCGATCGTCTGGTCCAGCGAGATGGGCTCACGCGCGTACTGCTGGATCTCCAGCACCTTCTCCGGCGTGATGTCCATCTCCTTCGCCAGCTCCTCCGGGGTGGGCTCGCGGCCCAGGTCCTGGAGCAGCTCGCGCTGGATGCGGCCGAGCTTGTTGATGACCTCGACCATGTGCACCGGGATGCGGATGGTGCGGGCCTGGTCGGCCATGGCGCGGGTGATGGCCTGCCGGATCCACCAGGTGGCGTACGTGGAGAACTTGTAGCCCTTGGTGTAGTCGAACTTCTCGACGGCGCGGATCAGGCCGAGGTTGCCCTCCTGGATCAGGTCGAGGAACGCCATGCCGCGGCCGGTGTAGCGCTTGGCCAGCGAGACCACGAGCCGCAGGTTGGCTTCGAGCAGGTGGTTCTTGGCCCGCTCGCCGTCCCGGTTGATCCACTTGAGGTCGCGCTCGAAGTTACGCTCGAGCGCCTCCTCGCCCTCCTCGGCGGCACGCAGCCGCTCAGCGGCGTAGAGGCCGGCCTCGATCCGCTTGGCGAGCTCGACCTCCTGCTCCGCGTTGAGGAGGGGGACCTTGCCGATCTGCTTGAGGTAGGCACGGACCGAGTCGGCGGAGGCGGTCAGCTCGGCGTCACGCCGAGCCTGCTTGAGCGCCTCGGACTCCTCGTCGTCCCACTCGAAGTCGCCGTCCGTCGCCGAGCTGGCGGCGTCGGTGGCGGCAGCCGCGACCATGGCGGGCGGCTCCTCGACCACCACGTCCTCGATCTCGGCGGCGAGCTCCTCGGGATCGATCTCCTCGCCGGGGGCGCCACCGGGCTCGCCCGGCTTGCCGGGAGTGGCCTTGGTGGCGGTGGCCGCCTTGCGTCCCGGTGCCGCCTTCGCCGCGACCGCGGCCTTGCGGACCGGAGCCGCCTTCTTCGCCGGGGCACCGTCGCCCCCGGCGGCGGGGGCGGCCTGCTTCGGCGCGGGCGCCGCCTTCTTGGCGGGTGCCGTCTTCGCGGTCGTCGCCTTCGACGCGGGCGTTGCCGAGCGGGCCGCGGAGACCTTGCGGCGCGTGCTGGCGGAGCCGTCGACGACGACGGTGACGCCGGCGTCGACGAGGCCGCGCAGGATCTTCTTGGCCTGGGCCGGGTTCACCGCTGCGGACTCGAGGGTATGCGCGACCTGGGCCGAGGTGAGTTGCCCGCCCGCACCCTGAGCATGGGTGATCAGGGCCTCGGTGAGAGAGCGAACGTCGGCACCGTTCTGGTGGGCTTCTGTCACGAATGACCTTCCGGAGGCGATGAGGTTGGGCACGGCCAGGGTCCAGCGCAGCACGCGGGGGGCGGACTCGCTGGGGTCGGTTTGGGAGCCCCCGGGACCCGGACCGTCCCGCAGGCGATTGTCCGTGAAGCGTGGGCAGGGGTGAATTGTAGCGCCGCCGACCGAGATCCTCCGCCCACAGCACGCCGCCGATGCCCGACGACCTCGCCGGAGATGCCCGATGCGGCCCCGGAAAGGGCATCACGGGAGAATGCTGACGGCGGAAAGGATCCAGACGTGAGCGAGATTTCGACGGGATCGACCCCCGAAGAGTTGTTGGCGATCGCCGTGCGCGTGGCCCGGGAGGGCGCCGTGACGGCCCGCCGGATGCGCGACGAGGCGATCGGGGACGTGCAGACCAAGAGCACCGACACCGACGTGGTGACCGCGGCCGACAAGGCGGTCGAGCGGCAGGTGGTGGAGGCGTTGCTGGCCGATCGGCCCGGCGACGGGGTGCTGGGCGAGGAGTATGGGGACTCGGTAGCGGTCGCGCCGGGCGCCGTGCGGTGGATCCTGGACCCGATCGACGGCACCGTGAACTACCTCTACGGGCTGCCGCAGTACGCGGTCTCGCTGGCCGCCGAGCGCGACGGCGAGGTGATCGCCGGCGTGGTGGTGAACGCGGCCACCGGCGACGAGTGGACGGCCACCCGGGGCGGTGGCGCCTGGCGGGACGGACGCCGGCTGACCGGTTCGGCCCGGACCACCCTGGACCAGTCGATGATTGCCACCGGATTCGGTTACGACGCCCGCCGGCGCGCACACCAGGGCGCCGTCCTGGCCCAATTGATCACTCGTGTGCGTGACATCCGGAGGCTGGGCGCGGCGGCTCTCGACCTCTGCCTCACCGCGGAGGGCACTCTGGACGCGTACTTCGAGAAAGGCTTGAACCTTTGGGATCACGCGGCCGGCGGTCTGATCGCGGCGGAGGCGGGGCTTGTGGTGAGTGGGCTGTCCGGCGCGCCGGCGGGCGGGCAGATGCTTGTCGCCGCGCCGCCGGCGCTCTTCCCCGCGCTGCACGACGTCCTGGTGGAGCTGGACGCGGCTGGTGGGCCGTAAGCGGGTCAGCCCTCGTCCTTGGCGGCCTCGGCGACCGGCTTGAGGCAGGAGCCGGGCGGCAGGGTCGGCTCGCCGATCTCGACAAGCGACTGGTTGACCTCGGTGGTGGTGGCCAGCTGCTGGAACTGGTCGCCGACCACCACGTCGATGACCGCGCCCTTGCGCTTCGCGTCGTAGGTCATCTCGGACTGCGCCAGGAAGTACGCCCGGAGCAGCTGCGCCCGGCCGACCGCCTCCGGTCCGTACTTGATCTCGGCGACGCCCTTGAACTTCGACTTGCTCTTGGCCGGCTCCTTGACGGTGAAGCGGCGGTTCTTGAACTCGTTGGTGACGCTCTCGGCCAGTCCGGCGCGGTTCGTCCCGTTGAGGACCTTGATGGTCACCGCGGCGGGATCGTCCGGCAGCAGGACGTCGGCCATCGGGGCGCCGGCCGGGCACTCGCTGCCGTCCGCGAGGTCGCCCTGGGTGTCACGCACCAGGGCCACGACGACGAAGACCACCGCTGCCACGGCGAGCACTCCGACGAGGACGAGCGCTCGGACGCGGGCAAAGCTCATGGGGCTGGCTCCAGGGTCGGAGGACGGACCCGGGTAAGGTCGCCGGGCCTGTCGAGAGGTTAGCGTCTGTCCGCCACCCGCGCGGAAACAGGGAATGCTTCCGGCGCGCCGACAATGATCCAGAGGCCAGGGCCCCTACTTTGATGTCGCCTCAGTCACATCGGGAACAATGTGCCGCTGTAGCGCGTACAAGCCTGCCGCAACAGCGGTAAGGTTCCGCGCTCGCCGGATCAGTTGTCCGGTGTCAGAAATCGTCAAGCGGAACCGGGAACCGAAACCCTGTCCTCGGCGTTACTAACGCCAAGCGACACATCGATACAGGAGAGTGAAGACCGATGGCCACCGACTACGACGCCCCGCGTCGCGATGAGGTCGACCTCGGCGAGGACAGCCTCGAGGAGCTCAAGGCCCGTCGCGCCGACTCGCAGTCGGGCGCAGTGGACGTCGACGAGGTCGAGGTGGCGGAGAGCTTTGAGCTGCCCGGCGCCGACCTGGCCGACGAGGAGCTCACCGTCAAGGTGCTGCCGATGCAGACCGACGAGTTCCGCTGCTCCCGCTGTTTCCTGGTGCACCACCGCAGCCAGCTGGCTGTGGAGCGCAACGGGGATCTGATCTGCCGCGAGTGCGCCTGAGCGCACTCGCGCGCAGCGCGCCTGCACCCGATCGCGGCATGACGCGGTCGGGCTGACGGGCTTTCGCCACGGGGGTTTGTAACGGGGTTTGACCCTGGGGAGTGACCGGGCAACTGGTACCGGTGACGACCCGACGGGGAGGACGACCATGAACCACGCGGATCGTGCGGCCGAGCCCGAGTTCCGGGCTGGGTCCGAGGACGAGTTCGACGCTGCCCACCCGACGCCGGTCCGCGACATCGCGGCGGACACCCCGGGCACCGACGTCGAGCTCAACCGTACGGTCGCCGCGCTCACCGCGGACGAGGTCGAACCGGGCGGGCGCCGGCGGCTGCTGGGCCGGCTCGCCGGTGAGTTCCGCGCCCGAGGCGTCGGCCGGCTGTTCCGTCCGCGCGCTGCCCTGCGCTGGATGACGGACACGGTCACCGACGTGGCGCCGCACATCCCGGTGCGCGACCTGGAGACGCTGCGCCGGCACTTCCCGGAGCTGGACGACGAGGAGCTGGCCGAGCGCCTGATCCGCAACGCCGCCCGGGCCACCGCCGGGGTGGGCGCGGCCGGCGGCGGGGTCGCCTCGGTCGAATGGGTGGCGGCGCCGACCCTGCTCACCGCCCCGGTGCTGCTCGCCACCGAGACGGTCGCCGTGGTGGCGATCGAGATCAAGCTGATCGGGGAGCTGCACGAGGTCTACCGGCAGCCGATCACCGGCGGCGCGCCCGAGCGGGCGCTGAAACTCGTCGAGTCCTGGTCCGGCAAGCGCGGCGTGAACCCGATGCTGCCCGGTGTGGGGGTCGCCGCGGTGCTCGGCACGGCCACCCGCAAGGAACTCCAGAAGACGCTGCTGAGCCGGTTCGGCCGCAACCTGACCACGATGGGGCCGCTGCTCACCGGCGCGGCGGTCGCGAGCTATCTCAACCGGCGGGCCACCCGCGCGGTCGGCGACAAGGTCCGCGAGGACCTCAGGAAGTCTCGGCCCGCTCTCGGCGACTGACCTCGAGCAGCACGGTCGCGAGCTGGACCGGTTTGCGGGTGCTGACCACCCAGTACGGCGTGGGGTCGGCCGGGTCGTCGAGAAGCACCTGCACGGCGGTGCCGATCCAGGGACGCTGGACGACGAACGCGTACGGGTGGGCGCCGACGCCGAGCACCTCCCGCTTGCCGGCGGCGTCCAGCGCCACCACGTCCGAGATGACCTCGACCGGCAGGCGGGCGTCGTCGACCTGGAACTCGGTGGCGGTGACCGCGACCTTCAGCCGGTTGAGCGGGAGCAGCAGGAGCAGGCTCAGCGGCAGGAACACCGCGTACGGCAGCCAGCCGGGGATGCCGGGCAGGCCGATGGCCAGCTCGGTGGCGAGGATGGCGCCCGAGACGAGCGCGGTCGGCCAGGCCCACCACGGGACGCTGAGCCGTTCCTGGTGGGCCGCGGTGATGCGGGCCGGGGACTCGGGTGTCACCCTCGAAGGGTACGGCGTGCCTCCGATGCGTGACGCGGCAGGATGGCAGGGTGGTACCGCCGGAGAAGACCGTCAGGAAAGGCTCGACGTGACCGACCCCGTCGTCCAGGTTCGCCTGCTCGACCCCGATCTGCCCCTGCCCGCCTACGCGCATCCCGGCGACGCCGGCGCCGATCTGGTCGCCGCGGAGGAGGTGGAGATCGCCCCCGGCGCCCGGGTCAAGGTCCGGACCGGCCTGGCGATCGCGCTGCCGCCCGGATTCGTCGGCCTCGTGCATCCTCGATCAGGTCTGGCGGCTCGCCTCGGCGTGACGGTGCTCAACGCGCCCGGTACGGTCGACGCCGGTTACCGGGGCGAGATTCTGGTGAACCTGATCAATCACGATCGGGACAGCACCGTCAAGATCTCCCGCGGCGACCGGATCGCCCAGCTCGTGGTCCAGCGGGTGGAGCGGGCGGTGTTCCACCACGTGGACACGCTCGACGACACCGCGCGTGGCGCCGGCGGGCACGGTTCGACCGGCGGCCACGCAGCGCTGCCCGGGCAGCACCCGCAGGATTGACCCGGCCTTTTCCTGCAGAACCGAAATGGAAGGTGGCAGTGATGTTCTCCCGTAAGCGCGATGCCGCTAAGCACGTCCGTGCGGCCGACGCGCCGCCCTCGAAGGCACTTGCGAACAGCCTCGCGGCGAACGGGGAGCCACCGGCGCCCGAGTTCGGCCCGTGGGACGTCAAGCACGCGCCCGAGGGGGTGCAGCGGCTCGACCTGGGCAGCCTCCAGATCCCGGCGGTCGAGGGCGTCGAGGTGCGGGTGCAGGCCAACCCGGAGGGTGGCGTCGAGCAGGTCGTCCTCGTCGACGGCGAGAGCGCGCTGCAGCTGGGCGTCTTCGCGGCGCCGAAGACCGAGGGCATCTGGGACGAGGTGCGCGCCGAGATCGTGGCCGCGATGGCCTCGGACGGGGTCGCCCCGGAGGAGGTCTCCGGGCGGTACGGCACCGAGCTGCGCGCCCGCGTCAGCACCCCGGAGGGCCCGGCCGACGTCCGTTTCGTCGGGGTGGACGGCCCGCGCTGGATGATCCGCGCGCTGTTCCAGGGCGCCGCGGCCGCCGGCCCGGACCGGGAGGGCGTGCTCGGCGACGTGCTCGAAGGGCTCGTCGTGGTCCGGGACAACGAGCCCCGGCCGGTCCGCGAGCCGCTGCCGATGCGGTTGCCGCAGGAGATGGCGCAGCAGGGTCAGTCCGAGCAGCCCGGCTGACATCGTGCGGCGTACCGTGGGGGTCATGGGGATCGTGGCGTCATGACGACCAGCGAACACACCGGCCTCCGCGGGTTCTTCAACCGGTTGACCGCCACCGACTCGGAGCTCGACGCGGAGAAGTTGCAGCGGGACAGCGCCAAGTGCGGCGCCGTCCCGGCGACCCAGTGCCGCCGGGGTCAGATCGTTTCGGTGTCCGGGCGGCTGCGCACGGTGGCGTACACTCCTCGCACCAACCTGCCGACGCTGGAAGCCGACCTGTGGGACGGCAGCGACGTGGTCACCCTGGTCTTCCTGGGGCGCCGCTCGATTCCCGGCATCGAACCGGGGCGGCAGCTCACCGCACGCGGCCGGATCGCGCTCCGCGACGACCGTAAGGTGATCTACAACCCGTACTACGAGCTGGAGGCGCCCCGGTGACTGGTAGCGAGCCGCGCCACGCCGCGCACGAGTCGGTCGAGGAGCGGATCGCTGAGGAGATCGTCGAGGAACTCGACCTCCACCCGCTCGCCGACAAGGTCATCGAGGAGCACGGGCTCAACCCGAAGGCCCTTCCCGAGCCGGCGCCGTCCGTCCCGGTGAAGCCGGCGCCGTCCGCCCCGGTGCGCAAGGACGACGAGGAGGAGCCCCTCCCGTCGATGAGCGAGCAGATCGCCGAACAGCTGGGCGGTGTGCGCGGCCTCATCGAGTCGAGCCTGCCGGTCCTCGCGTTCGTCATGCTCAACGTGCTTCTCGGTGACTCGGTGGCCGGCCTGGAGAAGCGTCAGGCGCTGCTCTGGGCGATCATCGGCTCGGTCGGCACGGCGCTCGCGATCGGCGGGTTCCGGCTCGCCCGCAGGCAGCCGGTCCGGCACGCGGTGAACGGCCTCTTCGGCATCGCGCTCGGTGCCTGGCTGGCCTGGCGCACCGGCGACGCCAAGAACTTCTACCTGCCCGGCATCCTGCTCACGTTCGGACAGGCCGGGGTGCTGCTGCTCTCGGTGGTGTTCCGCAAACCGCTCATCGGTTACGCGTGGGGCATCATGGCGAACAAGGGCCACCAGGACTGGTTCGGCAACGCCCGGCTGTTCCGCACCTTCCAGTGGCTGACGCTGCTCTGGGTGGTCTCGCTCTGCGTCCGCGCCGGGATCCAGTTCTACCTCTACTCGATCAACGAGGCGAACGCGCTCGGCATCGTCCGGATCCTGGTGAGCTGGCCGATCTACGCCGCCACGTTCGCCTTCACCGCCTGGGCGATCCACCGGGTGACGAGCGCACAGAAGCGCGAGGCCGACGCCGGTACGGCACCGGCACCGGCCACGGACCCGGTCTAGGAGCTGCTCCCGAGCACCACGGCGCGGACCTGGTCCTCGACCTCGCTGGTGCACACGAAGATCAGCTCGTCACCGGCCTCGAGCGGGTCGTCCGGGGTCGGCACCATGACGCGCTTGCCGCGCAGGATCGCGACCAGGGCGGCGTCGCGGGGCATCGGCACGTCACGGATCGGCTGACCCTCGTACGGCGCGTCGCGCGGCAGCGTGATCTCCACGAGGTTCGCCTCGCCCTGCCGGAACGTCATCAGCCGGACCAGGTCGCCGACCGTCACCGCCTCCTCGACCAGGGCGGCCATCAGGCGCGGCTTGCTGACCGAGACGTCGACGCCCCACTGCTCGGTGAAGAGCCATTCGTTCTCGGCCCGGTTGACCCGCGCCACCACCCGGCCGACCGCGAACTCGGTCTTGGCGAGCAACGACACCACCAAGTTGGCCTTGTCGTCGCCGGTCGCGGCGACCACCACGTCGCAGGAGGCCAGGTCGGCCTCTTCCAGGCTGCTCATCTCGCAGGCGTCGGCGAGGATCCAGCGGGCCTGCGGCACCCGGTCCGGGCAGAGCTGCCGCGGCTGCCGCTCGATCAGCATCACCTCGTGACCGTTGCCGATCAGCTCCTGGGCGATCGACCGGCCCACGTTGCCGGCCCCGGCGATGGCGATCCGCATGGTCAGTGCCCTTCCTTGTCGGCGCCCTGTGCGATGTCCAGCACGGTGGCCGCGGTCTCGTCGGTGACAAGCATGAAGACCTGGTCGCCGTCCTGCAGGACGGTGGAGGGCTGCGCCAGGGTGCCCATCCCGAAGCGCATCAGGTAGGCGACCCGGGCCCCGGTCCGCTCCTCCAGCGCCCGCACCTGCTTGCCGACCCAGTCCCGGTGCAGCGGCGTCTCCACGATGCTGACCACGCTCGTCGGGTCGCGGAAGACCTCGACCCGGTCCCCGGGGGCGAGGAACCGGAACATCCGGTCGGCGGCCCACCGGATCGTCGCGATGGTGGCGATGCCGAGCCGCTCGTAGACCTGGGCGCGGCGGGAGTCGTAGATCCGCGCCACCACCCGGGACACCCCGAACGTCTCGCGGGCCAGCCGCGCCGAGATGATGTTGGAGTTGTCACCGCTGGAGACGGCGGCGAAGGCGTCCGCCCGCTCGATGCCGGCGGCACGCAGCACGTCCCGGTCGAAGCCGATGCCGGTGACGGTGACACCGCCGAACCCGTCGCCGAGCCGGCGGAACGCGTCCGCGTTCTGGTCGATCACCGCGACCTGGTGGCCCTCGGCGTCGAGCTTCTGGGCCAGCGTGGAACCGAGCCGGCCGCATCCCATGATCACCACGTGCACGGTTCGTGCCTCCCCGAACGACTACCGACCACTGTGAGCCTGCCATGTGCCTGGCGGCACCGGTGTCCGGGGCGGGGTACGCGGCCGGACGTCCAGCCGTACCCTTCACTCGTGGCAAGTACCACCTCCCTCGCCAAGCGGCTGCTGCTCGGCCGGCCGTTCCGCTCGGACAAGCTGCAGCACACGCTGCTGCCCAAGCGGATCGCCCTGCCGGTCTTCGCCAGCGATGCGCTTTCCAGCGTGGCGTACGCCCCCGACGAGATCCTCCTGACGCTCTCGATCGCCGGCGCCGCCGCGTACCTCTACTCGCCCTGGGTGACACTCGCCGTCGCGGTGGTGATGGTGACGGTGGTCGCCAGTTACCGGCAGAACGTGCACGCCTACCCCTCCGGCGGTGGCGACTACGAGGTGGCCACCGTCAACCTCGGCCCGAAGGCCGGCGTCGGCGTCGCCAGCGCGCTGCTCGTCGACTACATCCTCACGGTCGCCGTCTCCGTCTCGTCCGGCGTCACCAACCTGGGTTCGGTGGTCCCGTGGGTCGCGGAGCACAAGGTGGGCATCGCGATCGCCGCGGTGCTGGTGCTCAGCGCGCTCAACCTGCGCGGCCTGCGCGAGTCCGGCACCGCGTTCGCCGTGCCCACCTACCTGTTCATCATCGTGATCGTCGGCATGATCGGGACCGGCTTGTTCCGGGTCTACGTGCTCGGTGACGACCTGCGGGCGCCCAGCGCCGACCTGGTGATCGCGGCCGAGGAGCACCACCTCACCAGTTTCGGGTTCGCGTTCCTGCTGCTACGGACGTTCTCGTCCGGCTGTGCCGCGCTCACCGGTGTCGAGGCGATCTCCAACGGCGTGCCGGCCTTCAAGCAGCCGAAGAGCCGGAACGCCGCCACCACGCTGCTGCTGCTCGGCAGCCTGGCGATCACGATGCTGGTCGGCATCATCCTGCTGGCCCGGGCCACCCACCTGCAGTACGTGGAGGACCCGGGCATCCAGATCGTCTCCGGCCCGGCCGACTACGTGCAGAAGACCGTGACCACCCAGCTCGCCGAGACCGTCTTCGGCAACGGATCGATCCTGCTCCTGCTGGTCGGCGCCGTCACCGCGCTGATCCTCTTCCTGGCCGCGAACACCGCCTTCAACGGTTTCCCGGTGCTCGGCTCGATCCTCGCCCAGGACCGGTACCTGCCCCGCCAGCTGCACACCCGCGGCGACCGGCTGGCGTTCAGCAACGGCATCGCCTTCCTGGCGGTCGCCGCGATGGTGCTGATCGTGGCGTTCCACGCCGAGGTCACGAAGCTCATCCAGCTCTACATCGTCGGTGTCTTCGTGTCGTTCACGCTGTCGCAGGCCGGCATGATCCGGCACTGGAACCGGCTGCTGCGCACCCAGCGTGACCCGGAGCGCCGCCGCCGGATGCTCCGGTCCCGGGCGATCAACACGTTCGGCATGCTGCTCACCGGCGCCGTCCTGATCGTGGTTCTGATCACGAAGTTCCTGCTCGGCGCCTGGATCGCGATCGCCGCCATGGTCGTGATCTACGGGTTGATGCTGGCGATCCACCGGCACTACACCCGGGTCGCCGAGGAGCTCAAGCCGACCGAGGAACGGCCGGTCCTGCCCTCCCGCAACCACGCCGTGGTCCTGGTCAGCAAGGTACACATGCCGACGTTGCGCGCGGTGGCGTACGCGCAGGCCACCCGGCCGGACTCGATCACCGCGGTCACGGTGAACGTCGACGACCAGGACACCCGGACCATTCAGGAGGAGTGGGAGCGGCGGCAGATCCCGGTGCCGCTCACGGTGGTCGACTCCCCGTACCGCGAGATCACCCGCCCGATCATCGACTTCGTGAAGGGTGTGCGCCGGGCCTCACCGCGCGACGTGGTCACCGTGTTCGTGCCGGAGTACGTGGTCGGCCGCTGGTGGGAGAATCTGCTGCACAACCAGAGCGCCCTGCGGATCAAGGGCCGGTTGCTCTTCGAACCGGGTGTGATGGTGACGAGCGTGCCCTGGCAGCTGCGGTCCAGCCAGGACCGTGACCTCGACCGCCTCGACCGCGGGCTCACCCACGCGCCGGCGCGCGGTCCGCGCAACCGCAGCGACGAGCCCGTCGACACCGACTCCGGAGATCCGTCGTGACCGCACCCGTGACCACCGAGGACCTGGTCGAAGGCGACCGCATCGAGCTGACCGTGGGCGCTCCGGCGCACGGCGGGCACTGCGTCGCCCGCTACGGCGGCCCGCACGGCCGGGTGGTCTTCGTCCGGCACGCGCTGCCCGGCGAACGCGTCACCGCCGAGATCACCGAACTGCACCGCGGTTACCTGCGGGCCGACGCGGTGAAGATCCACGAGGCCTCGCCGGACCGGGTCACGCCGCCCTGCGTCTACGCCCACCCCGGCGGCTGCGGCGGCTGCGACCTGCAGCACGTCTCCGGCGACGCCCAGCTGCGCTGGAAGACCGACGTGGTGCGGGAACAGCTCACCCGCCTGGCGGGCCTCACCCCGGAAGAGCAAGATCGCATTTTTGTACGGGTGGAACCGTTACCGACCGCATCAGGCCGTCCCGCGAGCCCCCAGGGCAGCCCGGCCGAACCGGGACCTGACCGCCTGCTCGGCTGGCGCAGCCGCGTGCGGTACGCGATCGACGCCCTCGACCGCCCCGGCCTCCTCCAGCACCGGTCGCACCAGGTGGTGCCGATCGACCGCTGCCTGATCGCCCACCCGGCCGTCCAGGAACTCGACCTGCTCACCCGCACCTGGCCGGACACGGACGCCCTCCAGGCGGTCGCGTCCACCGGCGGCGACGTCGCGGTGCTGGCCCACCCGTCCGCCGACCGGTCCGGCCTCTCGTCGGGCCCCTCGTCCGGCCTCTCGTCGGGCCCCTCGTCCGACCACTCGTCGGGCCTCTCGTCCGACCGTTCGCCGGGTCGCTCGTCCGACCGTTCGCCGGGCCGTCCGTCCAGCCTTCCGTCCGGTTCCCCGGTGGACGACCTCGGTGACGCACCGGCGCCCGGTTCACTGGTCCGCCTCTCCGGCCCCGCCGAGGTCTCCGAGATCGCCGGCGGCCGCGCCTGGCGGGTACCGCCGGAAGGTTTCTGGCAGGTCCACCCGGCCGCCGCGGACACCCTCGTCGGCGCGGTGCTGGCGATGCTCCGCCCGGAGCCCGGCGAGATCTCCTGGGACCTGTACGGCGGTGCCGGCCTCTTCGCGGCCGCCCTGGCCGAACGCACCGGCGCCCGCACCACCGTCGTAGAGTCCTCACCGACCGGCGTGGCCGCGGCCCGCCGCAACCTGGCAGCCCTCCCGAACACCGAGGTCGTCGCGGCCAAGGTGGACGCCGCCCTGGCTCGCCGCCGGGTAACCGGCCCGGTGGACCTGGTAGTCCTCGACCCACCCCGAGCCGGCGCCGGCGCCAAGGTGGCACGCGCCGTGGCCGCAGCCGCCCCCCGCGCCATCGCCTACGTGGCCTGCGACCCGGCAGCCCTGGCCCGGGACCTGAAAACCTTCCGGGCCGAGGGCTACACCCCCACCGAGATCAAAGCCTTCGACTGCTTCCCCATGACCCAGCACATAGAGTGCGTAGCCCTACTGCTCCCCACCTGACCCACCCCAGCGCTCCCAGGCCGCCCCGGCCGCACCCCGCGCCAGCCGCGCCCGCCACGCCGGGATGTTGATCTGCTGGCGCTACGAAATCGCGGTCATAACCCCATGATCACAGCAATTTCGCACCGCTAGCAGATCAACACCACCACACGAACCGCCGCAGCCGGCCATTGACCACAAAGAGCCAAGAGCAAGAAACACCACGCCGTATAGACGACCGCCACGCCACGCCACCAGTCAGAACCGACAAAGTCCGTAATCCCCGGGCCCCCGCAAAACGCCGCCGGTGAGGAGGCAACTGGTTCTCCGACCCCCGCCGGGTTTGCGGGTGGCGGAGAACCAGCTGCCTCCTCACCGGTTACAAGGCGTTTAGCAGCGAAGCAAAGCGCAGCCAGCTAGCTCAGCCCAGCTCAGCCGCGGCAACCGCGTTACGGAACAGCATCGCCACAGTCGTGGGCCCGACCCCGCCGACCCGAGGCGTGATGGCCCCCGCCACCTCCGCGCAGGCCTCGTCCACGTCGGGGAGGAGTCGCCGCCCCTCGTAGCGCACCCCGGCCCCGATCACCACGGCGCCCGGCTTGACGTGTTCGGGCTGGATGATGCCGGGGACGCCGGCGGCGGCGATCAGGATCTCGGCTCGGGAGGTGTAGCGGGGCCAGTCCTTGACGCCGGTGTGCACCACGGTGACGGCGGCGTTGGCGGTGGGGCGTTTCTGGGCGAGCAGCATCGCTAGCGGCCGGCCCAGGGTGGCTCCGCGGCCGAGGATGACGACTTCGCGGCCGGAGATCTCGACGCCGTGGAAGGCGAGCAGTGCCTCGATGCCGGCGGGGGTGCAGGGCAGCGGGCCGGGCAGGCCGACGGCGAGCCGGCCCATGTTGAGCGGGTGCATGCCGTCGACGTCCTTGTCGGGGTCGAGCGTCTGCAGTGCCGCGTCGTAGTCGAGGTGGCCGGGGATCGGGTACTGGATGAGGACCCCGTGCACGTCTTTGTCGTCGTTGAACTCGGCGATGACGCGGAGCAGGTCGGCCTGGGTGGCGTCGCTGCCGAGGTGCCGGTGCGGTGAGGCGAAGCCGAGGTCGGCGGCCTGCTTCTGCTTGATCCGGATGTATCCGGCGCTGGCGTCGTCGTCGCCGACCAGGATGGTGGCGAGGCTGGGCTGGACGCCGCGTTCCTTGAGTGCGGCGACACGCGCCCGGACGTCGGCGAGCACGGATTCGGCGACGGGAGCGCCGGGAAGAAGTCGAGCGGTCATGACACTGATCACCCCCGCGGGAGCCCAGGCGGTCGACTCTCCGCAACGAGCTCCCCGATGGTTGGACCATCCCCGTGCCGCCAGTCGCTGCGTGACCTCCAGGATGCCCGACCGCCGGCCCGCCCGGCCAACCGGGGTGACCGGTCGGTGGTTGTGGAGGTTGTGTGGAGGATCGGCTCTGGCCGTTCGCGTAAGGTGCGCCGCGCCGTGGCACCGATAGACTCATGCCCCATGAGCGACTCCCCCTCGACCCCGGCCGGCCTGCTGACGGGCATCACCGGTCCCGGTGATCTCAAGCGACTGTCCGCGGAGCAGTTGACCCTGCTCGCGGCCGAGATTCGTGACTTCCTCGTGGCCAAGGTGTCGCGCACCGGTGGTCACCTCGGGCCGAACCTCGGTGTGGTCGAGACGACCCTCGCGATGCACCGGGTCTTCGATTCCCCACGTGACAAGATTCTCTTCGACACCGGCCACCAGTCGTACGTGCACAAGATTCTGACCGGTCGTCAGGACGGCTTCGACCTGCTGCGCCAGCGCGGTGGCCTGACCGGCTACCCGAGCCAGGCGGAGAGCGAGCACGACCTGATCGAGAACTCGCACGCCTCCACGGCCCTGTCCTACGCGGACGGCCTGGCCAAGGCGTTCGCGCTGCGCGGCGAGGACCGGCACGTGGTCGCGGTCGTCGGTGACGGGGCGCTGACGGGTGGCATGTGCTGGGAGGCGCTCAACAACATCGCGGCCACCCGCAACCGCCTGGTGATCGTGGTCAACGACAACGGCCGGTCCTACGCGCCGACGATCGGCGGGCTCGCCGACCACCTGTCGACGTTGCGGCTGAACCCGGGCTACGAGAAGGTGCTCGACCTGGTCAAGGACGCGCTGGGTCAGACGCCGGTGGTGGGCAAGCCGGTCTTCGAGGTGCTGCACGCGGTCAAGAAGGGCATCAAGGACGCGGTCAGCCCGCAGCCGATGTTCGAGGACCTGGGCCTGAAGTACATCGGGCCGGTGGACGGTCACGACCAGCAGGCGATGGAGTCGGCGCTGCGCCGGGCCAAGGGCTTCAACGCTCCGGTGATCGTGCACGCGGTGACTCGCAAGGGGTACGGATATCTGCCGGCCGAGCAGGACGAGGCGGACTGCCTGCACGGCCCGGGCGCCTTCGACCCGCAGACGGGCGCGCTCACCGCGAAGCCGTCGCTGAAGTGGACGAAGGTCTTCTCCGAGGAACTCGTGAAGATCGCCGACGAGCGGCCGGACGTGGTGGGCATCACTGCCGCGATGGCGGAGCCGACCGGCATCGCGGCGCTTGCCAAGAAGTACCCGGAGCGGGCGTACGACGTGGGCATCGCCGAGCAGCACGCGGCGACTTCCGCGGCCGGCCTGGCGATGGGTGGGCTGCACCCGGTGGTGGCGGTGTACGCGACGTTCCTGAACCGGGCGTTCGACCAGGTGCTGCTGGACGTGGCGATGCACAACCTGCCGGTGACCTTCGTGCTGGACCGGGCCGGCATCACCGGGCCGGACGGCCCGAGCCACTACGGCATGTGGGACATGAGTGTCTTCGGTGTGGTGCCGGGTCTGCGGATCGCCGCGCCGCGCGACGCCGCGACGCTCCGCGAGGAGCTGCGTGAGGCGATCGCGGTCGACGACGGCCCGACGATCGTGCGGTTCCCGACCGGTTCGGTGGCGCCGGACACCCCGGCGCTGCGCCGGGTGGGCCAGGTGGACGTGCTGCGGGAGCCCGCCGCGGGCGTACGCAAGGATGTCCTGCTCGTGACGGTGGGCTCGTTCGCGGGTCTGTGCCTGGAGGTCGCGGAGCGGCTGACGGAGCAGGGGTACGGCGTGACGGTCGTCGACCCGCGCTGGGTGCGCCCGGTGCCGATCGAGCTGACCGGCCTGGCCGCGCAGCACCGGCTCGTGGTGACGTGCGAGGACGGTGTGCGCGCCGGCGGTGTGGGTGACGCGGTGGCGAGCGCGCTGCGGGACGCCGGTGTCTCCGTGCCGCTGCGCGATTTCGGGGTGCCGGTCGGCTTCCACCCGCACGGCACCCGGGCGGAGATCCTCACGTCGCTGGGCCTGACCGCGCAGGACATCGCCCGGGAGGTGACGGGGACGGTGTCCCGTCTGGACGTGGTGGTGCCGGAGCAGGCCGCCAGGATCTGACCGTTCGCCGACGGGCAATCCTGTTATTGAACCGTTACCTTTGTCGCATGGGTGCGGAGAACGCGGGCGAGCCGGTCGTCATCGACCTCGGTCTGGGTCGCGGCGAGCCGGAGACGTACGAGCGGCCGGGGCGGCACACCACGTCGCCCTGGTTCGCCCCGTCGCTGCTGGCGGTGCTGGTGCTCCTGCTCGCCGGTGCGTCGGCGCCGATGCGCCACCCGGCCGTGCTGACCGCGCTGCTGCGGGTGCCGATCGAGCCCGGCGACCCGTACGCGATCACCGAGGGCGGCCGGCTGCTCGCGCAGACCGGCAGCAACCTGAACTCCTACCATTTGCAGACCGGTGAGCTGCGGTGGAGTGTCCGGCAGGAGATGCGGGTGGCCCGGCTGCGGACCGCGAGCGGCCTGCTCCTGCTGCGCCCGTGGGGACGGTTCGCGGTCGGCACCACCGCGGTCTCGCTGGCGACCGGCGGCCTCCAATGGCGCAACGAGCACAACGTGCTCGGTTTCAGCGGCAGCTCGCTGCTGTTCGCCGTCGACGACGTGCGTACCAGTTCCGGGCCGGGCCGCCGGGTGGAGAACGCCGTGCAGGTGGTCGATCCGACCGTCGGCGACGTGCGCTGGCAGGTCGATCTGAAATCCACGGCGGTGCTGCTCGGCGTGCCCGGCCCGGCCGACGACCCGTCCCGGATGCTGCTGGTCCGCGACGACCGGGTCGCCGACATGTACGACGTGGAGTCCGGCCGGCTGCTGGCCTCGCGCGCCCTGCCCGCGGCCGACTACGACCCGGACAACCCGATCGTCGCCGGGGGAGTGCTGCTGCTGCGGCATCCCGGGCCGTCCGGCACGGCCGTCTCGGCGTACGGCCTGGCCGATCTGCGCCCGATCTGGACCCGGCCGGCGCACGGCACGAGCCGGTTGCTGCCGTGCGGGCTGCTGGCCTGCTTCGCCGGTCAGTACGGGGTGCGCGGCATCGACCCGGCCACCGGCGACGTCCGCTGGCACCGCGGCGACTGGCGGACCGTGGAGACGCAGGGCACCGCCCTGGTGGGGTACGCCGGGAACCGCCCGGTGGCGCTGGCCGACCCGGTCACCGGGCGCACCGGTGTCGACCTGGCGGGCTGGGACCTGGTGCCCGGCACCGCGGGTAACGGCGAGTTGCTGGTCACCCGGGAGACCTCCGACGGCGCGCGTACGATGGTGGCCGTCGCGTCGCCCGGCGCCGGACGGCCGCGCCTGCTGGCGGAGCTGCCGGAGGGGACCGGGAGCTGTCAGTCCGCCCCGGAGCGGCTGGTCTGCCGGGCGAGTCACGGCGAACTGGTGGTCTGGGCCTACCGGACGCCGACGGAAGCGGGCTGACCGCGTACCACTGAGGGGTTCCCGGCTTGGCGCTGATCGATCTGGACCGCGTCGCCGAGCCCGGCCCGGCAGGTGGCCGGCGTCCACCGCCGTGGCGTTACCGGCATGCCGGCCTGCTCCTCGCCGCCGTCCTGCTGCTGGTGCTGGGCGGCGCCGCGCCGAACGCCGCGGTCCTCTGGCGTGACCTGGGCACACTCGGCCCGGTGGGGACCGAGGAGACGCCGTTCCAGCTGACCGGTGGCCGCCTCTACACGATCTCGACGACCGGGCCGCTGCGCGAGCTGACCGCTTGGCAGCTGGACCCGCCGCGGCGGCTCTGGACCGCCGAGGCGCCGCTGTACGCGGGTTTTGACGCGTCGCGAGGCCTGTTCGGCTCGGTCACCGTGCGGCAGGCGGGTGACGTCGTGCTGGTCTCCGAGGGGTACAGCACCACCGCCCTGGACGCGGCGACCGGCGCGGTGCGGTGGAGCGAGCCGGTCGCGGTCACCCTGCTGAGTTCCGGTCGCATCGGTGTCGTGGTGGACCGGGTGTTCCGGCCCGACAGTGAGTACGACCAGGCCTCCGGCGACCCGGGGCCGCTCTACTTCTCCGCCACCGGCGTGCCGTACACCGAGCCGCCGGTGCGGACCGAGGTGCGTGGTCTCGACCTCAGCACCGGCGAGGCCGCGTGGACGGCGGCAACGGCCGGCTCGGTGACCGTGGACGCGGCGCGCGACGACCCACCGGCGGTCCTGATCACCACCGCCGACCGGCTGCTGCGGCTCGACGGCGCCACCGGCCGGGAGCTGGCCCGCACCGACCTGCCCGAGCTGAACGGCTCCGGGCCGTTCACCGGTTCGGTCGTCGGTGACGTGGCCCTGGTCGCCTACCAGAACCCGAGCCGCCTGGTCGGTTATGACGCACGGACCCTGGACCGCCTCTGGCAGCACGACCTGCCGGACGTCGAGGGCACCATCCCGATCTGCCGCGAGGTGCTCTGCGCCGGCCCGAGCAGCGAGCTCCTGGTGCTGGACCCGGCCACCGGCGCCGAGGCCTGGGCGGTGTACGCGGAGACCGACCTGGCGTCGCGGGCCGGTTTCGTGCTGGAGACCCGGGCCGACACCGATCTCCCGCTGCGGCTCGCCGACCCGCTGACCGGGCGGACGCTCGTCGACCTGAACGACTGGGACGCGGCGCTGGCCGGCGAACCGGGCGGTGCCCTGGTGCTGCGGCGCGACGACGAGGACGGGGGTCAGACGTTCGCGGCGGTGCTGCCCGGGCACCCGGAGCTGCGGGTGCTCGGCACGATCGGCTCCGGCGGCGGGGATTGCGCGGCCGACGACCGGCACATCGTCTGCCGGGATGGCACGGTCCTGAACGTCAGGGCGTACCGGATCTGAGGCGCACGCGGCACAATGAGGCGTAAATCCCCGGCTCGGGGAGCCTGGCGTGCGCGATGTCCTGATCGACCTCGGCGAGGTGCCGCACGGCGAGTCCCTGGTTCCGGCGGTGCCGGAGCAGGCACCGCCGGTGCCGTACCGCGCGCTGCTCGCCGCCCTGTCGGTGGCCCTGCTCCTCGGCCTCGGCGGTGCGGCCCACCTCCGCGCCCCTGCGCCCCCGGCGGTGGTCGCGGCCGGGCAGGGCGACCTGATCCGGGTGGTCGGCGACCGGCTCTACGTGATCGGCCGGTACGTTCCGCCCGGCGTCCGGGTGATCCGGAGTTTCTCGCTGCCGGACGCGACCCAGCTCTCCTGGCACCGGGCCGCGGTCACCGGCGAGGTCCTCGACGTGGCGGCCGCCGGCGACGTGCTGCTGATGAGCGTGCAGGACGAGCGGACCGTCGGGTTCGGCACGATCGCGCTGCGGGCCGGGGTGCCGGTGCCGCTCTGGCGGCGGACGGCGCTGCTGGAGGGCGTCTCGGCGGACGAGCGGCTGGTGCTGGTCCGTGAGCCGGGGGCGGACGGGACCTGGTGGCGGGGCCTGGACCTGGCGACCGGCGCGGTGCGCTGGAGCGTGCGGCAGGCCGCCGGCGACGAGGCGGCGCCGTCGGCGCCGGGCACCGGCTATCCGCGTTGGCTCTACCAGCTGACCCGGGACCGCCGGTTGCAGGCCTGGGACACCCGGACCGGCCGGCTGGCGGCCGGCACGGACGTGCCGCAGCGGGGCCCGGAGAACATCTCGCTCTGGCCGGCCGGTGATCTCGCGCTGATCGGCGCGCGGGGCGCCGGCACCACCGGGTACGACGCGACCGAGAACCTGCGGCAGCGGTGGCACAGCGGGGTCAACCTGAGCTGGTACCGGAACCCGGCGCCCTGCGGCGAGCTGATCTGCACGTTCCTGCCGCAGCGCGGGATCATGGTGATCGACCCGCGTACCGGCCGGGAGCGCTGGTCGTCGGACCGGTGGAGTTACGCCGAGCGGATCGGCAGCTACCTGGTCACCGGCCGGCCGGGCACCGCGTTCCCGGAACACTTCGTGCTCGACCCGGCCACCGGCGACGTGCTCGGCGAGGCGGGCCGGTGGCAGAGCGGCGGGCCCGGGCCGGCGCCGGAGACGGCGTACGTGCGGCGGGCCGTCGCGCGCACCGACCGGGTCTGGTTCGGCGTGCTCGACATGCGCACGATGCGGATCAGGGTGTCCGGTGCGGCCGAGCAGGTGGCCGGTGACTGCCACTTCGCGGCGGGTGCGCTGATCTGCCGCCGCCTCGATGCCTCGGTGGGGGTTTGGCGGCTTGATTAGAGTTCTGGGTCAGGGAACTACGGAGGTCTGCGGTGCGTGTGCTGGTGGTCGAGGACGAGCGGAACCTGGCGGACGCGATCGCCCGCGGGCTGCGCCGCAAGGGGATGGCGGTCGACGTCGCGTACGACGGTCTCGAGGGTCACGAGATGGCTTACGTGACGCGGTACGACGTGGTCGTGCTGGACCGGGACCTGCCCGGCATGCACGGCGACGAGATCTGCGCCGACCTGGTCGCCTCGGGTGCGCTGACCCGGGTGCTGATGCTCACCGCCAGCGGCACGGTCGCCGACCGGGTGGAGGGGCTCGAGCTGGGCGCCGACGACTACCTGGCGAAGCCGTTCGCGTTCGAGGAGCTGGTGGCCCGGGTGCAGGCGCTGGGCCGGCGGGCCACCCCGGCCGCGCCGCCGGTGCTCACCGTCGGCAACCTGGTGCTCGACCAGACCCGGCGGGTGGTGACCCGGGGCGGCACGCCGATCGAGCTGACCAACAAGGAGTTCGGCGTCCTCGAGGAGCTGCTCAAGGCGCGCGGCGGGGTGGTTTCCACCGAGGAGCTGCTGGAGCGGGTCTGGGACGCGAACACCGACCCGTTCACCACGACCGTCCGGGTCACCATCAACACCCTGCGCAAGAAGATCGGTGATCCGCCGCTGATCGAGACCGTGGTGGGCGCAGGGTACCGGGTGCCGGAACCGGTCGTGGCGTCGTGACGGTCTATCTCGGCGCGAAACGGCGGGCGCTGGGTTTCTCGATGCGGCCCACCCTGCGGTTGCGGCTCACCCTGCTGAACGGGATCCTGCTGATCGGGGCGGGCGCGGTGCTGGTGCTGCTCGCCTGGCTGCTGGTCAGCGAGTCGTTGCACTCGGCCGAGGATCTGCGCGCCGGCTCCACCGTGACACTGTCCGACGGGACCACCCGGGACGCGTCGGCCTGGCAGACCGACCTGGTCACCGAGGCGTCCCGGGAACTGCTGATCAACGGCTTCAGCGCGCTTGTCGCGATCGGCATCATCGGCATCGCCGGGGCGTACGCGGTCGCCGGCCGCGCCCTGAAACCGCTGCACAGTGTGACCCAGACCGCCCGGCGGCTCGGCGAGGAGACGCTCGACCAGCGGATCCGTTACTCCGGCGCGGACGACGAGGTGGCCGAGCTGGCCCGTACCTTCGACGCGATGCTGGACCGGCTGGCGGCCGCCTTCGAGTCGCAGAAACGGTTCGTGGCGAACGCCTCCCACGAGTTGCGGACGCCGCTCGCGGTGATGCGCACCGAGATCGACGTGACGCTCAGCGACGACGAGGCGGATGTGGCGGAGTACCGCCGGATGGCCAAGGTGGTCCGCAACGCCTCGGAGCGGGCGAACGGCCTGGTCGACGCGCTGCTGGTGCTGGCCCGATCGGAGGCGCAGTCCGGCCGGCGGCTGGTCCGCAAGGTCCCGGCGGACCTGGCGACGAGCGTCTACAACGCCCTGTCCGCGGTGAAGGCGGAGGCGGAGCGGATGAAACTGGACGTCACCACCGACCTGGAGCCGGCGCCCGTGGTCGGCGACCCGAGCCTGCTGGACCGGCTGGCCGGCAACCTGATCGAGAACGCCATCCGGTACAACCACCTGCTGGGCCGGCTCTGGCTGCGCACCGAGTCGGCGAACGGGCAGACCCGGCTCGTCGTCGGCAACACCGGTTACGAGGTCGAGCCCGCCGACGTGCCGGGGCTCTTCGAACCGTTCCGGCGCGGCGGCTGGGAGCGTACCGGGTCGCGCGGCTCGGGGCTGGGACTGTCGATCGTGCGGGCGGTCTGCGACGCGCATGGCGGCACGGTCTCGGCTGTCGCGCAGGAGGGTGGCGGGCTGGAGGTCACGGTGACCCTGCCGGCCGCCGACACCACACCGGTCGTGACCGCCAGTGTGAGCGTGCCGCGCAGCCGCACCTGACGACGCGTACGGGCCGGAACGATTGCTCGCGCCGGCCCGTACGCGTGACGGTCAGCTCTTCTTCTCGATCTGCGCCCGGAGCTTCGGGAACTCGGCCTTCACCTTGGCGGCCGTCTTGAAGTACCACATGAACATGCCGATGCTGCCCTCGTCGGCCCAGCTGCAGACCGCGACGTCGATGCCGGAGGTCTCGGCGGTGCCGCACTGGGCCACCCCGCCGAGGTCCCCGGTGCCGGCGTCGGTCAGGTTCTTCACCTTCAGGCCGCCGATGCCGATGCCGGCGAACGTCCCGGCCAGCGCCGCCTCCGGGTCCGGGATGTCGGTCGCGATGCCGATCGCGATGACGATGTCCTGGTTCTCGACCTCGCCGTAGAGTGCGCCGATCGACTTGCTGCCCGGGTAACCGGCGGCGAGCCCGTCCCGGAGCTGCTTGGTGATGCCGGCGAACTGCCCGTCGGTCAGCTTCGGCCGGCCGCCGAGCGTCCGCGGCTCGACGATCGTGATGGCCGGGCCCCGGGTCTCCTCCGGGGTCGCGGGCGCGGTGGTCCCGGGCGCGGTGGTCTCCGGCGCGGTGGCCGGCTCACTCGCCGTGACCGGGCCGACGGTTCCCCGGTCGTTCTCGGCCGCGTCCTTGCCGATCAGGAAGAGGACGCTGACGCCGCCGACGCAGAGCACCAGGAAGACGGCGATCGAGATCAGGACGATCGGCAGGACCTTGGACTTCTTCGGCGGCGGGGCCATCGGATATCCGGGCGGCGGGCCGTAGGGCGACTGGCCGGGAGCGGGATAGCCGGGCTGCGCCGGATAACCGCTCTGCTCCGGATAGCCGGGCTGCCCCGGGTATCCGGGCGGCGGGCCGTAGGCGGGCGGTGCCGACGAGGGCTGCCCGTACGCGGGCGGTGCCGAGGACGGCGGGCCGTACGCGGGCGGTGCCGAGGACGGCGGCCCGTAGGCGGGCGGCGCTGACGACGGCGGGCCGTACGACGGCGGCTCGGGGGCGGGCGGGCCGTAGGAGGGCTGGCCGTACGAAGGCTGCTCCGGGCCGGACGGGTCGTAAGGCGGTTGCGACATCAAAGCTCCATGATCAAAGGTTGCTGGAGCCTATCTGTGAGCCCGCTGCCTGCCCAGGAGAGATCTCACATGCCGGTGGAGCCCCCGCGCGTGCGAGGGCTCCCGTGCGACGACCGTGGATCAGGCGGGGACGTTCGCCAGACCGGGCTTGACGAAGCGCTTGCCGGTGACCCGCTCGGAGGTGCCGCTGCGGTCCAGGTACGGCGTGATGCCACCCAGGTGGAACGGGTAGCCGGCACCCAGGATCATGCACAGGTCGATGTCCTGCGCCTCCGCGACCACGCCCTCGTCGAGCATGATCCGGATCTCCTCGGCCAGGGCGTCGAGGGCCCGCTGGCGTACCTCGTCCGCGCTCAGCGGCGCGTCGCCGAGCTCGAGGACCTTCACCACCTCGGGGTTGATCTCGTCGTCGACCAGCAGCGGCAGGCCGGCGTCGACAATCTTCTTCAGGTTGGGCGAGTCCACGTACCGGTCCGGGAAGGCGGCGTGCAGGGTCTCACCCACGTGGTACGCCACGGCGGGGCCGACCAGCTGCAGCAGCGCGACCGGGCGCATCGGCAGGCCCAGCGGGTCGAACGCCTCGTTCACCACGTCGAGCGGGGTGCCGGCGTCGACCGCCTTGAAGACCTCGCTGGTGAAGCGGGTGAGCACCCGGTTGACCACGAACGCCGGGGCGTCCTTGACCAGAACCGACGACTTCCGCAGCTGCTTGCCGACCTCGAACGCGGTGGCAAGCGTCGCGTCGTCGGTCTGCTCACCCTTGATGATCTCGAGGAGCGGCAGGACCGCGACCGGGTTGAAGAAGTGGAAGCCGACGACCCGCTCGGGGTGCTCGAGGTCGGCCGCCATGTCGGTGATCGACAGCGAGCTGGTGTTCGTCGCGAGGATCGCCTCCGGGGAGACGATCTTCTCGAACTCGGCCCAGATCTGCTTCTTCAGGTCGAGGTTCTCGAAAACCGCCTCGATCACGAAGTCGGCGTCGGCGAAGACCTCCCGGTCGACCGAGCCGCTGATCAGGCCGCGCAGCTTGGCCGCGGTGCCCTCGTCCATCCGGCGCTTGCCGACCAGCTTGTCGATCTGCTCGTTGACGTAGGCCACACCCTTGTCGACCCGGGCCTGGTCCAGGTCGGTCAGCACGACCGGCACCTGCAGGCGGCGCAGGAAGAGCAGCGCCAGCTGGGAGGCCATCAGGCCGGCGCCGACGATGCCGACCTTGGTGACCTTGCGGGCCAGGGACTTGTCCGGTACGCCGACCGGCCGCTTCGCCCGGCGCTGGACCAGGTCGAACGCGTACAGGCTGGCACGGGACTCGTCGCCCATGATCAGGTCGGCGAGCGCCTCGGTCTCGGCCGCGGTCCCGTCCTGGAAGGACGACTCCTTGGCGAGCGCGAGCAGCTCCAGGGCCTTGTTGGCGGACGGGGCCGCGCCGTGCAGCTTCTCGTCGAGCTGCTGCTTGGCGAAGAACAGGACGCCGTCCCACATGTCCTTGTCGACCTCGGGACGCTCCACCGTCACCTGGCCGGAGACCACGCCGGCGGCCCACGCGAGCGAGTGCTCCAGGAAGTCGGCCGGCTCGAAGAGCGCGTCGGCGACGCCCAGCTCCTTGGCCTGCTTGGGGCGCAGGGTCTTCTGGGTGAGCGGGTTCTGCAGGATCACCTGGGCCGCGCCGACCACGCCGATCAGGTTCGGCAGCAGCTGGCTGCCACCCCAGCCGGGGATCAGGCCGATCGCGACCTCGGGCAGGCCGAGGGCGGCCGCGCCACCGGAGACCGTGCGGTAGTGGCAGTGCAGGGCGACCTCGAGGCCACCGCCGAGCGCCGCGCCGTTGATGAACGCGAACGTCGGGATGGTGCTGTTCTTGAGCCGCGCGAACACCCGGTGACCGAGTTCGCCCAGCTCGACGGCCTGCTCCCGGCTGCTGATGAGCGGCATGCCGGTGATGTCGGCGCCCACGCAGAAGATGTACGGCTTGCCGGTGATCGCGATGAACGCCGGGTCGGCCGCGGTGGCCGCGGTGATCGCCTCGTCCAGCGACTGGAGGCCGGCCGGGCCGAAGCTGTTCGGCTTCTTGTGGTCGAAGCCGTTGTCCAGGGTGATCAGGGCGGCCGGCTTGTCCAGGCCCGGCACGCGGACCGAGCGGACGAGAGCCTTGGTCACTACCTCGTTCGGGTTCTCGATCACTTCGCGAAGCCTTCCCAGTTCGGGTTCTCCCAGATGACGGTGCCGCCCATGCCGATGCCGATGCACATGGCGTTCATGCCGTACCGCACCTCGGGGTGCTCCTCGAAGTGCCGGGCCAGCTGCGTCATGAGACGCACGCCGGAGGAGGCGAGCGGGTGACCGACGGCGATCGCGCCGCCCCACGGGTTGACCCGCGGGTCGTCGTCGGCGATGCCGTAGTGGTCGAGGAGGGCGAGCACCTGGACGGCGAAGGCCTCGTTCAGCTCGAACAGGCCGATGTCGTCGATGGTGAGACCGGCCTTCTTCAGGGCCTTCTCGGTCGACGGGATCGGGCCGTACCCCATGATCTCCGGCTCGACGCCGACGTAGGCGTAGGAGACCAGCCGCATCGCGACCGGCAGGCCCAGCTCACGGGCGGTCGCTTCGTCGGCCAGGACGGCCGCGGTCGCGCCGTCGTTCAGGCCCGCGGCGTTGCCCGCGGTGATCTTGCCGTGCGGGCGGAACGGCGTCTTCAGGGTGGCGAGCTTCTCCATCGAGGTCTCGCGCGGCGCCTCGTCCACGGTCGCCAGGCCCCAGCCCAGCTCGGCGCTGCGGGTCGCCACCGGCACCATGTCCGGCTGCAGCTTACCGTTGGCGTACGCCTTGGCGGTCTTGAGCTGCGAGTTCAGGGCGTACGCGTCGGTGCGCTCCTTGGTGATGTGCGGCAGCCGGTCGTGCAGGTTCTCGGCGGTGGAGCCCATCACCAGGGCGGACGGGTCGACCAGCTTCTCGGCCAGGATCCGCGGGTTCGGGTCGACGCCCTCGCCCATCGGGTGCCGGCCCATGTGCTCGACACCGCCGGCGATCGCGATGTCGTACGCGCCCATCGCGATGCCGCCGGCAACGTTCGTCACGGCGGTCATCGCGCCCGCGCACATCCGGTCGATCGCGTAACCGGGCACGGTCTTCGGCAGGCCGGACAGCAGCGCGGCCGTGCGGCCGATCGTCAGGCCCTGGTCACCGGTCTGGGTGGTGGCCGCGATCGCGACCTCGTCCACCCGGTCGGTCGGGAGCTGGGGGTTCCGCCGAATCAGCTCTCGGATGCAGCGGATCACCAGGTCGTCGGCGCGGGTCTCGGCATACATGCCGCCCGCCTTGCCGAACGGGGTGCGGACGCCGTCGACGAAGACGACCTCGCGTACTTCACGGGGCACAGCAAGCCTCCTTGCGGGCGTGAACCCTAAGCGTGCAACGCATGCTACTCGCCGGTAACTAGAGGGTGCCACCGCATCGCGAAAACGTCACAGCCCTGTTTCCGGCGCGTTCCCGGGTGGTCTGCTCAGACGGTGGAGTCGGGGGCGGGCAGGGCCTCGGCGAGCTGGTCGGCGATCAACCCGATCTGCCAGTTGCGGGCGCCGAAACCGCGCAGCGTGTCACCGACCGTCTGCGGCGACACCTCATCCGGCGGCGACCAGGCCAGCCGGCGGATGAAGTCCGGGCTGATCAGGTTCTCCGGCGGCAGGTTGTGCTGCTCGGCGGTGCCCACCACGACCTGCCGGCAGCGCGCCAGGCGGGCCGCGGCGATCGGGTCGCGCTCGGCCCAGCGGTGCGGGGGCGGCGGCCCCTCGACCGGCTGGTTGACCGGCAGGGCGTCGTCGGGCAGCGCCCGGGCCTGGTCCAGCGCGTCCAGCCAGATGCGGGCCAGCCGGCGCACCGACCGGCCACCGAAACCGGCGATGCCGAGCAGAGTCCGCTCGTCCTTCGGATCGGCCTCGGCCGCCGCCACGATCGCCGAGTCCGGCAGCACCCGGCCGGGAGCCGAGTCACGCCGGGCAGCGACGCCGTCCCGGGCGTACCACAACGCGCGCACCCGCGACTGCGCCCGCGCGCCACGCACCCGGTGGATGCCGGACGTGCGCCGCCACGGATCGGGACGGACCCGGGGCGGCCGGTCCGCGCTCGCCACCAGCGCGGCGAACTCCTCGGCGGCCCACGCGGTCTTGCCCTGCCGGTCCAGTTCGGCGGCGAGCAGGTCACGCAGATCGGTGAGCAGCTCCACGTCGAGCGCGGCATAGGTGAGCCAGGAGTCCGGCAGCGGACGGGTCGACCAGTCCGCGGCCGAGTGGTGCTTCTCCAGGGAGTAACCGAGCAGCTGCTCGGTCAGCGCGGCCAGCCCGACCCGTTCGAAACCGGCCAGCCGTGCGGCCAGCTCGGTGTCGAACAGCCGGCGCGGCCGGAACCCCAGCTCGGCCAGGCAGGGCAGGTCCTGGCTGGCGGCGTGCAGCACCCACTCGGTGTCGGCCAGCGCGGCGTCGAGCGTGCGCAGGTCGTCCAGGGGCAGCGGGTCGATGAGCGTGGTGCCGGCGCCGGCGCGGCGCAGTTGCACCAGGTAGGCGCGCTGGGTGTAGCGGTAGCCGGAGGCGCGTTCGGCGTCCACGGCCACCGGCCCGGTGCCGGCCGCCATCCGGGAGACCACCTCGGCCAATTCGGCCGCGGTCTCCACCGGACGCGGGGTTCCGTCGCGGGGCGCGGTGAGCGGAATTGCCTCGGGACCGCCAGAATTCGGGTCGGGCGGCACTGCGTGCGGTCCGTCCCCTGCTGTGTCCGGCGAGTCCCGACGGCGCAGGGGTGCTTCGTCGGTCACTCCGTAACCGTACGGGGGTAGCACCCTTGCGGTGCGCAGCCGGGGTCCGGCGCGTCATTTCTCGATCTAAGGAGAAGACCTTCAACCGCTGGGCGTTCCGGTGCGTATCACCCTTCGCAGCGCCGAAGACTCCAGGAGGCCGCGCCGGATGAGCCCAGGATACGAACCCTTCACGCCCGCCGACGGCTATCAGCGGCCGGGCGGCAGGCAGGACTGGGCGGCACCGGAACAGCAGCAGTGGTTCCAGGAACAGCAGTGGGCGCAAGAGCGGCAGTGGGAGCAGCAGCAACAGCAGCAGTGGTACCCGCAGCAGCCCGCCTACGAGCCGGCGCCGGCCTTCCACGAACCCGCCCCGCAGGCCTACCCCGACCCGGCCCGGCAGGGTTATCCGGACCCGGCCGCGCCCGCCGGCCCGGCCGGGCGCCGCGGCCGCGGCCGCCTGGTGGTCATCGGCCTGGTCGCCGCCCTGCTCGCCGTCTCCGCCTGGCAGGCCTTCCGGGTCGAGGGCATGATCCGCACCAGCGCCGACCTGGCCTCCGCGGTCACCGCCGAGCAGGGCCGGAGCCAGGAGCTGGAGAAGCAGCTGGCCACGGTCTTCGACCCGGAGGGGATCGCGGCGTCCGTGCTGCCCAGCGTCTTCCGGGTCCGGGCCGGCGAGTTCACCGGCACCGCGTTCGCGGTCGGGCAGACCGACGACGGGCGGACCAACCTCTTCACGAACTACCACGTCATCGAGGACACGTTCGAGAGCGGCGAGCGTGAGGTGTCCCTGGAACGCGGGAACACCCGGATCGAGGCCACGGTGGTCAAGGTGAGCGCGGGCAAGGACCTGGCGCTGCTGCGGACCGAGCGCGAGGTCAAGAGCATCGGGGTCGCCACGAAGGACGTCAGGCCGGGTCAGCAGGTGGTCGTCGTGGGCGCGCCCCTCGGACTCGACGACTCGGTGACCACCGGTGTGATCAGCGCGTTCCGGCCGGACGATGCGGACGGCCCGACGATCCAGTTCGACGCGCCGATCAACCCGGGCAACTCCGGTGGCCCGGTGGTCAACACGAGCAAGCAGGTGGTGGGCATCGCCACCGCCAAGGCGCGCGACGCCGAGGGCATCGGCCTGGCCATCCCGATCGACACCGCCTGCCAGACACTCGGCGCCTGCGGCAAGGGCTGAACGACACGCCGCCGGCGGCGCACACAGCCGGCCCGGCGGCAAGCAGAGCCCGCGCGGCGGCAAGCAGGGCCGGGCTCGGCGGTCAGCCCGCCGGGGCCCGGTGCCGGTCGCTGAGGGAAGACACGCCGGGCGGCGGCAGACCCGCGGTCGAGGCGAGCATCGCGCACCAGCCCCGCAGGTGCGCGCCGAAGTCGTCGGAGGTCGGCGTCCACGAGGCACGCACCTCCAGATCCGCGGTCGGCGCCGGACCGGCCAGCTCACCGAAACGGGTCGAGGCAGTCTGTGTCACCGTGCCGCCGATCGCCGTGCACGCCGCCGCGTAGTGCTCCAGCCCGTCGGTCAGCCAGGTCCACGCCACCGCCGGCAGCAGCGGGTCGGTGGCCAGGTCGGCCTCCAGCTCCGCGGTGATCAGCGTGACCAGGCGCAGATCGCCGCGCCACGCCTCGTGGCCGGCCGGCTCGTGCAGCAGGATCAGCCGCCCGCTCGCCACCTCCTCACCGCCACGCAGCACGGTGGCGCTGAGCGCGAACGCGTACGGCGCCAGGCGCTGCGGTGGGGTGATCTCCTCGAGGAGGATCTCCGACCACGGCGAGTCCACGCGCAACCCGGCGACGGCGCGGGTGAACGCCTCGGGTTCAGCTGCGGGGGACGCCATGAAGGCAGACTAAGCCGATCTCACGATCCGCAGTGCTCGGCGCGCCGCCGGAGCGGTTCACTCACGTGGCACCATGGCTCGGTGACGGTTCTCCAGGATTCCCCCTTTGTCCGGGCGTGTCGCGGCCTTCCCGGCCCGCACACGCCGGTCTGGTTCATGCGGCAGGCCGGGCGTTCGCTGCCCGAGTACCGCAAGATCCGTGCAGGGATCGGCATGCTCGAGTCGTGCCGCCGGCCCGACCTGGTCACCGAGATCACACTGCAGCCGGTGCGGCGGCACGGCGTCGACGCGGCGATCCTCTTCAGCGACATCGTGGTGCCGGTCGCCGCGGCCGGGATCGACCTGGACATCGTGGCCGGCACCGGCCCGGTGGTGGCCGAGCCGGTGCGCACGGCCGCCGACCTGGAACGGCTGCGCCCGATCACCCCGGCGGACGTGGACTTCGTCGCCGAGTCGGTGCGGCTGCTCGTCGCCGAACTCGGCAGCACGCCGCTCATCGGTTTCGCCGGTGCGCCCTTCACGCTGGCCAGCTACCTGATCGAGGGCGGTCCCTCGCGGACCTACCTGAAGACCAAGGCGATGATGTACGGGGCCCCCGACCTCTGGCACGCCCTGCTCGAACGGCTCGCCGGCATCACACACACGTTCCTCCGGACCCAGATCGAGGCCGGGGTGAGCGCGGTCCAGCTCTTCGACTCGTGGGCCGGCGCGCTCTCCGAGGCCGACTACCGGGAGTACGTGATGCCGCACTCGGCCGCGGTCCTCGGTGGCCTCGCCGACGCCGGCGTCCCGCGGATCCACTTCGGGGTCGGCACCGCGGTGCTGCTCGAGGCGATGGGCGAGGCCGGCGCGGACGTGGTCGGCGTCGACTGGCGCACCCCGCTGGACGTGGCCACCAAGCGGATCGGCCCGGACCGCGCGGTGCAGGGCAACCTGGACCCGGCCGTCCTCTTCGCCGGCTGGGAGACCGTGGAACGGGAAGCCCGGCGGGTGCTGGCACAGGGCGCCGCCGCGCCGGGGCACGTCTTCAACCTCGGGCACGGCGTCATGCCGGAGACCGACCCGGACATCCTGACCCGCCTGGTCGCGCTGGTGCACGAGGTGTCGGCCCGCTGAGGCCGGGACCTTGAGCCCCGGCCCGGCGGGACACCGGCCTGGAACTCGCGTCACAGCGGCTGACCCCCGGACGGGCGGGGGTCGTCAGACCTGGGAGTGTGAAAGGCGTGCGGAAGCGGATCGCGGTCATCGGTGGTGGCATCGCCGGCTTGGCGGCCGCCGTGCGGCTGCGCGACCGGCTCCCCGCGGGTGCCGAGATCACCGTGTACGAGCAGGGCGACGCCCTCGGCGGCAAACTGCGCACCGGTGACCTGGGCGGGCTCGCGGTCGAGCGGGGCGCCGAGTCGTTCCTGAACAGTGGCGCGGACGGCGCCGAGTCGGCGGCGGTGTCGCTGGCCCGGCGGCTCGGGCTCGGCGACGCGCTGGTCCACCCGGCCAGGCAGCCGGCCGCGCTGGCCATCGGCGGCCGGCTCACCCCGATCCCCGCCGGCACCCTCGTCGGCGTCCCCGGCGACCTCTCCACGCTGGACGGCGTGGCCTTGCCGGACGCCGGCGCCGACACCGACGACGGCCGGCCGCTGCTGGCGCCCGGTGCGGACGTCGCGGTGGGTGCGCTGGTGCGGTCCCGGTACGGCGCCGAGGTCGTGGACCGGCTCGTCGACCCGATGCTCGGCGGCGTCTACGCGGGCCGGGCCGACCAGCTGTCGCTGCGGGTGACGATGCCGCAGCTGGCCCTGGCGGCCGAGACCGAACACACGTTGCGTGACGCGGTGCGCGCAGCGCAGGCCCGGTCCCGGCGGGTCCCCGGGCAGCCCGTCTTCGCGGCCGTCGACGGCGGGATGAGCCGTCTGGTGTCGGCCGCCGCGTCGGCCAGTGGCGCGCGGATCAACCTGGGGCTGCCGGTGCGGGAACTCACCCGTACCCCCGCGGGCTGGCATCTGGTGCTCGGTCCGGCGCCCTACCCGCAGACCGCCGACGTCGACGCCGTGGTCCTGGCAGTCCCGGCGAAGCCGGCGGCCCGGCTGCTGGCCGGGGCGGCACCGGAGACGGCGCACGAGGTCGCCGATCTGACCTACGCGAGCGTCGCACTGGCCGGGCTGGCGCTGCCCCCCGGCACGTCCCTGCCCGAGCTCTCCGGCTTCCTGGTCCCGCCGGGCGAGGGCACGCTCGTCAAGGCGGCCACCTTCTTCACCCGCAAATGGCCGCACCTGGACCGGCCGTCCGGCCCGGTGATCGTGCGCGCCTCGCTGGGCCGGGCCGGTGAGGAGGAGCGCCTGCAACTCGACGACGCCGCCCTCCTCGCCCGCGCCCACCGGGAACTGAGCGAACTGGCCGGGGTGGACCTGCCGGCGCCGGCCGCCTCCTGGGTGCAACGGTGGGGCGGCGCGCTCCCGCAGTACGCGCCGGGGCACGCCGACCGGATCGTGCGGGCCCGGGCCGCGCTGCCGCCCGGGCTGGCGCTGGCCGGCGCGGCGTTCGACGGCGTCGGCATCCCGGTCTGCGTGGCCAGTGGTGAACGTGCGGCAGACGAGGTAAGCAAGTATCTGGAGGAAGCATGAGTGAGCAGCAGACCAACGCGGCGCGGATCAAGGAGCTGAACGCGACCATCCGCTACACGATGTGGTCGGTGTTCCGGGCCTCGTCACCGCTGCCGGCGCTCCGCGACGACCTGGCCGGCGAGGTCGAGCAGCTCTTCGAGCAGCTCGAAAGCAAAGACGTGACGATCCGCGGCACCTACGACGTGTCCGGCCTGCGCGCCGACGCCGACGTGATGATCTGGTGGCACTCCAGCTCGCCGGACGCGCTGCAGGACGCCTACGGGCTGTTCCGCCGCACCGGGTTCGGCCGGCACCTGGAGCCGGTCTGGTCCCAGATGGCGCTGCACCGGCCCGCCGAGTTCAACCGCAGCCACCTGCCGGCGTTCCTGGCCGGCGAAGAAGCCCGGCCCTACATCTGCGTCTACCCGTTCGTCCGCTCCTACGAGTGGTACCTGCTGCCCGACGAGGAACGCCGCCAGCTGCTCGCCGAACACGGCCGGATGGCCCGGCCCTACCCGGACGTCCGCGCCAACACGGTCGCGTCGTTCGCGCTCGGCGATTACGAGTGGATGCTCGCGTTCGAGGCCGACGAACTGCACCGGATCGTGGATCTGATGCGTGACCTGCGGGCTTCGGGGGCGCGGCGGCATGTCCGGGAAGAGGTGCCGTTCTACACGGGGCGGCGGCGGTCGGTGGGCGAGCTGGTGGGGGCTCTGCCCTGAGCTGGCTGGCTCGAGCTGGCTGGCTTCGCTTCGCTCCGCGGCGATCGCCTTTTAACCGGTGAGATGACACTCGGTTTTCCGGCACCGCAAACCCCGCGGCGTCGGAAAACCGAGCGCCATCTCACCGGCGGCGATCGCGGGGGTTCGGGGCTGGAGTGGCTGGGAATCGGCGGCTCGCTTGCCTCCCGGCCGCTCATGCCTTTCCGGGGGTCCCGCCTTTCCGGACATTCGTGCCTTTCCGGCGGTCCGGCTTCGCGACCTCCTGGGCTTTGTTGGCTTCGGTGGTCTCGGCCACTTCGCCTGCTGCTCGGGGAGTGGCCCTATGGGCTTTTCGAGCAGGCGGCGTTGACTCTTTCTGTCCGGTTTGCGCTGGTGGAAGGTTGCGGAGCGTGGCGCGCTGGATGGTGATGGGGCGGCCGGTGAGGCGGAGGGGTGCGGCGTGGTGTTGCTTGCCCTTGGCTCTGGTGGCGGTGCCTGGACGAGTGGCCGCGGTCGGCTGCGTTGGGCCGGCGGGCAGTGTTGATCTGCTAGCGGTGCGAAATCGCGGTTCAGACCCCTTGATCACAGCGATTTCGTAGCGCTAGCAGATCAACATCTCGCCATGGGCGGCGCGTCCGGTGCTACCTGGACCGGTGACAACACCCCTGATCGTGGGTGCCCGGGGCGGTCAGTCGTGCCGGGGCAAGTGACCGGGCAGTCCCCGGCTGGGGATGATCATCGGGTAGCGGGAAGGTCTCCTCGCCGGCTGCGGTGGGCCGTCGGGAAGCATCAGGTGACGGGCACAGGCTCGTTGTGCACCTCGACGGAAGCGGTCATGGCCGTCGGCTTTGGCCTGGCCGTCATTCGGTGGCGGTGGGCGGGGGCGACTTGCCGCTCGGCAGGTGTTTCGTGCCGGTCGGCCGCTACCGGCCATCGGGGTTTCCGGGCCGGGCGGGGGTTCGGGGCCTCCGCCCGGCGTCGGCTTCAGTGGGCGCGGCCTGGGACCTTTGCGTCGCGAGGGCGGGGCCGGCGGTTCACGGACGGGTTCAGCGGTTGTTTCGTTTCATGGGGATGTGGGGGATCCCGTCCTCGAGGAACTCGGGGCCGGTCTGCTCGAAACCGAACCTCGCGTAGAAGGCGGCCAGGTGGGCCTGCGCGTCCAGGACGGTGGGGCGGTTGCCGATCACCGTCAGGGCCTCGGTCAGTAGTTTGCCGGCCAGGCCGTTGCCCCGGGCGGTGGGGGCGGTCACCACCCGGCCGATGCGCTCGGTGTTGTTGTCGTCGGAGAGGATGCGCAGGTAGGCGCGGACCTCGCCGTTCCGGTCGAACCAGAGGTGCCGGGTGCCGGGCTCGTCGTCCCGGCCGTCGAGGTCGGCGTAGGCGCAGTTCTGCTCGACCACGAAGACGTCCGCGCGCAACCGCAGGATGGCGTAGAGCGTTGTGGTGTCGAGATCGCGAAACGAGGCCACGCGGAGCTGGTCATGTGGTTCCGGTTGCATCGTCACAACGTACGCGGCGTGTCCTCACCTCCGGCCGGTTCCTGCCGTTGTACGGATGAGGCACGGTTTTGTGGAGGACGCCATGATCAAGCGCAGCAAGTTGTTCGGCAACAAGACGCGGGTGACGTTCAGCCTGCCCGCCGATTCGCCGGTGGGCCGGGTCAGCGTCGTCGGTGACTTCAACGACTGGGAGCCGGGCCGGCACGAGATGCAGGTGCGGCGCAACGGCACCCGGACGGTGAGCGTGCCGCTCGAACCCGGGCACTACAAGTTCCGCTATCTGGCGACCGACGGCGTCTGGCTGGATGACGAGCAGGCCGACGCGGTGGGTCCGAACGGCAGTGAAATCCGCCTATAAGCGTTACGGCGCGCCTCCCGGGGGGATCTCCTGATCAGTAAGTGAGTCTCCCCGAGGAGGAACTGTGGCAGACGTCAAGCTGGCGATCATCTATTACTCGTCGACCGGAACCGTGCACGGCATGGCGGAACGGCTCCAGGCGGCGGGGGAGAAGGCCGGCGCGGAGGTGCGGCTGCGTCAGGTCCCCGAGCTGGCGCCGGAGGAGGCGATCGCCTCCAACGCGGCCTGGAGCCAGCACTTCGATCGCACCAAGGACGAGCCGAAGGCGACCGCGGACGACGTGGTCTGGGCGGACGCGGTGCTCTTCGGCAGCCCGACCCGGTACGGCAACGTGGCGAGCCAGCTCAAGCAGTTCATCGACACGCTCGGACCGCAGTGGGCGCAGGGTCTGCTGGCGAACAAGGCGTACGCCGGGTTCACCGCCTCGCAGACCGAGCACGGCGGCCAGGAGTCGACGCTGCTCGCGCTCTACAACACGATCTACCACTTCGGTGGCATCGTGGTGGCGCCCGGTTACACCGATCCGCTGAAGTTCGCCGACGGCAACCCGTACGGCGTCTCGCACGTCACCGGCGGCGGCAACGACCGCCCGCTCACCGAGGTGCAGTTCGCCGCGCTCGATCATCTGGCCACCCGGATCGTGACGATCGCCGGGAAGCTGGCCGCCTGAGCGAGGCGGCACCCGCCGGGGCGCTACGGTTTTCGCCATGTCCGTCGACACCCAGTACGAAGACCTGCTCCGGCGGGTGCTGCACGCCGGTACGCCGAAGAACGACCGCACCGGGACCGGCACCCGCAGCCTTTTCGGCGAGCGCCTGCGCTACGACCTCTCCCGGGGTTTCCCGCTGATCACCACGAAGCGGGTGCACTTCAAGTCGATCGCGGTGGAGTTGCTCTGGTTCCTCCGCGGTGACACCAACGTCCGGTGGCTGCACGAGCACGGTGTGACGATCTGGGACGAGTGGGCCGACGCCGCCGGCGAGCTGGGCCCGGTCTACGGGCACCAGTGGCGTTCGTGGCCGGCGAAGGACGGCGGCGAGATCGACCAGATCGCCGAGCTGCTGGAGACGCTCCGCACGGACCCGGACTCCCGGCGGATGATCGTCTCGGCCTGGAACGTCTCGGACATCCCGGAGATGGCGCTGGCGCCCTGCCACGCGCTGTTCCAGTTCCACGTGGCCGGCGGCCGGCTCTCCTGCCAGCTGTACCAGCGCAGCGCCGACCTCTTCCTCGGCGTGCCGTTCAACATCGCCAGTTACGCGCTGCTCACCCGGATGATCGCGGCGCAGGTGGGCCTGGAACCCGGTGACTTCATCTGGGTCGGCGGGGACTGCCACATCTACAACAACCACGTGGAGCAGGTCACCGAGCAACTGAGCCGGGAGGCGTACGCGTTCCCGGAGCTGGAGATCGCCCCGCGGGACAGCCTCTTCGAGTACGCGTTCGAGGACTTCACCGTGGTGGACTACCGGCACCACCCGGCGCTGCGGGCACCCGTGGCCGTATGAGCGTTCACATGATCTGGGCGCAGGCCCGCAACGGCGTGATCGGCGCAGCCGGCGACATCCCGTGGCGGATCCCGGGGGAGCAGCGCACCTTCAAGGAGCGGACCACCGGCTCGACCGTGGTGATGGGCCGTGCCACCTGGGACTCGCTGCCGGAGCGGTTCCGCCCGCTGCCCGGCCGCCGTAACGTGGTGCTCACCCGCGCACGCGGCTGGACGGCCCCCGGCGCGGTGGTCGCCCACTCCCCGGAAGAGATCGTCGAGGACGACTTCTGGGTGATGGGCGGGGGTGAGGTCTACGCTGCGTTTCTGCCACGGGCAGCGCATCTGGTACGAACGACAATAGACTTCGATGCGGAGGGCGACACCTTCGCGCCGGAGATCGGCTCGGACTGGGTGATCTCGTCATCGACCGGCTGGATCACCGCGGGGACAGGTGCCCGTTACCGGATAGACGACCTGGTGAGACCTGGCTCACATGGAGGTGACATCTTCCATTAGCACACCGGAGGTATTCTCTCCGACCGTCGGGGGCGAAGATCGCTCGCGTTCGACGGGCGCACGTGGGCCTTATCGATGAGCCTTTCAATTCGGGGACGGAAAATGTCACGGGACTTCGTGCTCAACGCACTGACCCTCTCGGTGGTGACGCCGATGTACAACGAGCGTGAGGCGGTCGACCACTTCGTGGCCCGGTTGCGCCCGGTGCTCGAAGGTCTGGGCGTCGCGTACGAAGTGGTCGCCGTGGACGACGGCAGCCGGGACGAGACCGTCAAGCGCCTGCTCGAGCTGCGCCAGGACTGGCCGGCCCTGCGCGTGGTGAAGCTGCGCCGCAACGTCGGGCACCAGTCCGCTCTGGCGGCCGGCCTCCGTGCCGCCCGCGGGGAGTACGTCGTGAGCATCGACGCCGACCTCCAGGACCCGCCGGAGGCCATCGGTGACATGCTGGCGAAGGCCCGCACCGAGAAGCTCGACGTGGTGTACGGCGTCCGCAGCGACCGCAGCACCGACACCTCGTTCAAGCGCAACACGGCGGGCGTCTACTACTGGTTGATGCGCCGCCTGGTCGGCCCGCACCTGAGTGACCAGGCCGGCGACTTCCGGCTGATGAGCCGGGTCGTCGTGGACACCCTGAACGACCTGCAGGAACAGCAGCCGGTCTACCGTCTCGTCGTGCCGTCGCTCGGGTTCGCCAGCGGCGAGGTCACCTACGTCCGCGCGGAGCGGGTCGCGGGCGAGACGAAGTACCCGCTGACCAAGATGATCAAGCTGAGCGTGGACAGTGTCACCAGCTTCTCGGCCGCCCCGCTGCGGGTCGCCACCTGGCTCGGCCTGGTCACCTTCATGATCTGTCTCGGTCTGGTGGTGAGCGGGGTCGCGGCCTGGGGCTTCGGTGTTACCGTGCCGGGCTGGACGTCCCTCTACATCGCCGTGCTTCTGCTCGGCGCGGTGCAGCTCATCTGTCTGGGTCTGCTCGGGGAGTATGTGGGGCGGATCTACGCCGCGACCCAGAACCGTCCCCGGTTCCTGGTCGACTTCGACACGGATGAGCAGGAGCCCATGAGCACCACGCCGGACATCGTCTCGGTGGAGACGACGGCTGTCCCGACCCAACTGGCCACCCCGGTGAGATGAGCACAGAGACCACCGAACACCTCAGAACTGAAGAGTCCGAGCCGGTCACCGCTGCGGTGGCCGGCCGTCGGCGTCTGCCGTCCCCGGGCTGGCTGGCGCTGATCTTCACCCTCGTCGTCATCGTCCTGACGATGCGGTACTACGGGGTCGCCGATCGCGACCTGATCACCTTCGCGGTGTACTCCCTGCTGTGCGTGACCCTGCCGGGCACGCTCATCTGGCGGGCGGTGCAGGGCCGCGCCGGTTACCTACCCCTGGACGCGGCGTTCGGCACGGCCGCCGGGTTCGTGGTGGAGCTGCCGGTCTACATGCTGGCCCGGCAGGCCGGTCAGCCGTACGCCGTCCTCGTCTGGCCGGTTGTCACGGTCCTGCTCTTCACCGCGCTGCCGAAGCTGCGCCGGTTCTGGCGCGGCAACCGCGAGCGGATGCCGGTGGGCGCCTCCTGGACGGCCGCCGCCGGCACCTGCTTCATCCTGCTGAGCACGGCGTTCTCCTCGTTCCGCTACAACTCGCTGGACGAGCCGGTCTCGGCGGTCATGCACGTGGACTTCCCGTTCCAGTTCGCGCTTGTCGGCTGGTTCAAGCACGACGTGCCGCTGAACACCCCGTGGGTGTCCGGCGTCGACCTGGTCTACCACTGGTACGTCTACGCGCACGGTGCCGCGGCGAGCTGGATCAGTGGCGTCGAGCCGCAGGTTCTGATCATGCGGCTGCTGCCGGTGCCGATGATCGCGGCGTTCCTGCTGGTCGTCCTCGCCCTGGTGCACCGGATCACCGGCCGCTGGTGGCCGGGGAACGTGGCGATCGGGTTGATGATCCTGGCCGTGGTCACCGTCCCGTGGGGCTGGACCAACCGGCCGATGGACTCGTTCACGTTCCTCGACAACCTGTGGGTCAGTCCGACACAGACGTACGCCGCGCTCTTCTGCATGGTGGCGATCTACGTGCTCTGCGGGATCCTCCAGGAGGAACCGGGTCCGGCGCGGCGCCGGCCGATGCCCTGGGCGGTGCTGGTCGTGCTGATCGGTGCGATGGCCGGCGCCAAGGCGACCTTCGTGCCGATGCTGATCTGCGGCCTGCTGCTCGCCCTCTTCCTGCGGGTGGTCCGGCGCAAGGCGCCCGGCCCCGAGCTGCCGGCGCTGCTGATCGCCGGCGGCTGGCTGGCGTTCGCGCAGTTCGTCCTCTACGGCTCGGGTTCGCAGGGCACCGAGGTCAACCCGCTCCAGACGGTGAAGTACACGGCCCTCGGCCGGGCCGTCATGGGCCCGCAGAACCCGATCAACGACTGGGGGTCGCTCCTGGCGCTGACCGGGGTGTCGCTCGTCGCCGGCCTGCTCGGCTGGGCGTTGCTGGCCGGGCTGCTGCGCCGCGGGTGGCGTACCGATCCGATCGTGCACGTGATGTTCGGGTTTGCGATCTCCGGTGTGGGCGCCTTTTACATCCTGGCGCATCCGGGGATGAGCCAGACGTACTTCGGGCGCTCGGCGACGCCGTACCTCGGCATCCTGGCCGCTCTGGGCCTGTCCGCCCTCTTCCCCGCCGGCCGGCGCGTTCCGCGCCGGTTCTTCGCCCTCGCCGTGGCCGGCGCGGTGGCCGGAGTGGTCACCCTGCTGGTGATCCGGCAGACCGTGGGCGAGGAGGGGCCGGCGCGGCCGCTGGCGAGTTTCAGCCTGGACCAGGCGACCCGGCCCTACGTGGTACTGCTCCAGGTGCTGGCCGGCATCGTGGTGGCGCTCGTCGTGATCGGGCTGATCGTCCGGCTGCGTCGCACGCTGGTGCTGGCGGTGGCCGCGATCGCGGTCACCTCGGTGGCGGTCACCAGCGGCGTGGTGGGCTATCAGGCCTACTGGGACGCGCTGACCTCGGGCAAGACGCAGCGGGACATCGTCGCACCGGGCAATTACTTCGCGATGCCGCCCGGCGCGATCGAGGCCGGCCGGTGGCTGCGGGCCAACTCGCAGCCGCGGGACGTCGTGGCCACCAACAGCCACTGCCGCCGGGAGATCAGCCCGTGCGACAGCCGGGACTTCTGGGTGGCCGCCTTCTCCGAGCGGCAGGTCGTGCTGGAGGGCTGGAGTTACACCGAGCCGGCCTTCGCCACCGGTGGGTTGTACGACCGGACGCTGTACCGCAGCCGGTTCTGGGACCCGGCCCTGCTGGAACGCAACGACGAGGTCTTCACGGACCCGACGGCGGAGCGGGTGAAGTCCTTCACCGCCGAGCACGGCGTGCGCTGGCTGGTCGCGGTCGGCACGGTGCAGGTTCCCGACCCGGACCGCAAGGGCGAGGCCTGGGCCAGCCCGGAGCTGGCCCAGTTCGCAACGGAGCGTTACCGCGTCGGTGACGTCACCGTCTACGAGGTGCGCTGACCCTACTTCGGGTCGAGCCTGATCGACAGGCTGTTCACACAGTGCCGCGTGTTCTTCGGGGTGAAGCCCTCACCCCGGAACACGTGGCCCAGGTGCGAGTCGCAGCGCGCGCACCTGATCTCGACACGGACCATCCCGTGGCTGCGGTCCTCGATCTCCTTGACCGCGCCCGGGATGGCGTCGTCGAACGACGGCCAGCCGCAGTGGCTGTCGAACTTGGTGTCGCTGGGGTAGAGCTGGGCGCCGCAGGCGCGGCAGTCGTAGATGCCCTCGGTCTTCGTGTCGACGTACTCACCGGTCCACGGCGCCTCGGTGCCGGCCTCGCGCAGCACCCGGAACTCGTCGGGGCTCAGCCGGATCCGCCACTCGTCCTCGGTGGTCGGCAGCGTGGTCTCATCAGTTGCCATGCCTTAAACGGTACGTCGCACCTCGCGTGCGCCGCGCGTGACGAGGAACCCGTTGAGTCTTCTATGGAAGCTGCATCCCCGGCGACGTTCCGGCCGACCTGGCAGCAGGCGCTCGGCCATGGTCTCTACCTCGGTGCCCTCGGCGCTGTGGCGGGTGTCACGGCGGGGGTGATCACGCCTCTGGCATGGCCGGGGAGCGGTGGACCGCCGGGTTGGGTGTGGGCGGTGCTGCTGGTCGTACCCCTGCTGCTCGGTGCCGTCCTGGGGCTGCTGGCGGGGCGTCGCACGGGGGTGGAGGTGGGCATCCGCGGCATCCGCACGTCGTCGGTGCTCGGTGGGGACGAGGCGCCCTGGAGCAGGGTGGTCGACCTGCGTGCCGAGCGGCGTGGCCGGCGCACCGTGGTCTCGGTCTACCTGGATTCCGGGGCGAGTGTGCGGCTGCACGCACCGTACAGCGGGGGTCTCTTCGCCGCGGACCCGCAGTTCGAGCTCAAGCTGTTCGCTTTGTCGCATTTGTGGAGGAGTCACCGTTTCGGTGGACTTCCGAGTTGAGGACCCGCCGAAGGATGTTTCAGGGTAAAACGGGCAATCCCCGCTAAGCTCCCGTGCGAACATGGAACGTACCATCAGCGACAGAACGGATACTCCTCTCATGAGCTTCTCGCGTCGGCTGACCGCCGGACTTCCCGCGGTCGGCGTCACCGTCCTCGCCGCTCTGGCCCTCAGCGGGTCGCCGGCGACCGCTGCCACCGACGTCGTTCAGGGTGGGCACCCGGCCGTCATGACCAGCCCGGAACCGGCCGGCACCCGCGGCGCCGACGGTTACGGCGGCACCGCGAACGAGGTGCCGCCGGCCACCACCACGCCAGGGACCCCGGCCACCACCGCGACCGACGACGCTCCCGGTGACACCCGCGGCAACCCGGGCTACGGCACCACGCCGCCCACCACGGCACCGACCACGCCGCCCGGCGGCATCCAGTCGACCCCGTCGAGCGGAACCGCCGACGACGTCGCGCCGGCACCGAGCACGAGCGCTCCGGGCGGCGGCGTCAGCGACGTCACCAACACCCTCCCGGTGACCGGCGCCCCGCTGGTCGGCACCCTCGCCCTCGGCGGCCTGCTGGTCGCCGCCGGCACGACGGCCGTCTGGTACACCCGGCGCCGCCGGGCCTGACCCGCACTGACCCGCACTGACGGCCGCCCGGCATCGCGCCGGGCGGCCGTTCCCGCCGGCGTGGGGCAACCTGGGCGGGGTGATCCGGCATATCGTCGGGGCATGCCGAAAGCCCCCGCGGAAGAGATCGAGGTCGCCGGGCGGACCGTGCGACTCTCCAGCCCCGACAAGGTCGTGTTCGCGAGCCGCGGCTTCACCAAGCGCGACGTCTTCGAGTACTACCTGGCCGTCGGCGACGGCATCCTGCGGGCCCTGCGCGACCGGCCCACCACGCTGCAGCGCTTCCCCGACGGGATCGACGGCGAGGCCTTCTTCCAGAAACGGATACCGACCCGCGGCGTACCCGACTGGATCAGCACCGCGAAGATCAAATTCCCCAGCATGCGTACGGCCGACGAACTCTGCCCCGCCGACCTGGCCCACGTCGCCTGGGCCGCCCAGATGGGCACCGTGGTCTTCCACCCCTGGCCGGTGCGCGGCGCGGCGCCCGACAACCCCGACGAGCTCCGGCTCGACCTCGACCCGCAGCCCGGCCTCACCTTCGGTGACGTGGTGTCGACCGCCGGCGTGGTCCGCGAGGTCCTCGCCGACCTGGGCTGGACCGGGTTCCCCAAGACCTCCGGCGGGCGCGGCGTGCACGTCTACGTCCGGATCACCCCCCGCTGGTCCTTCGTCGAGGTGCGGCGGGCCGTGATCGCCCTGGCCCGCGAGGTGGAGCGCCGCAACCCGGCGGGCATCACCACCTCCTGGTGGAAGGAGGAGCGCGGTGACCGGGTGTTCCTCGACTACAACCAGATGGCGCGGGACCGGACCATCGCCTGCGCGTACTCGCTGCGCGCCAACGCCCGGGCCACCGTCTCCACCCCGGTCACCTGGGACGAACTGACCCGGGTCGAGCCGGACGACTTCGACCTGCGCACCGTGCCTGCCCGGATCGCCGCGAGCGGAGACGCGCACGCCGGCATCGACGACGTCGAACACGACATCACGCCACTGCTGGAGTGGTCCGAGCGCGACGAACGGGACGGGCTCGGCGACCTGCCCTACCCGCCGGACCACCCGAAGATGCCCGGCGAGCCGAAACGCGTGCAGCCCTCCAAGGACCGCGACCTCAAGTCACAGCGCTAACTTCATGCCCTCGTGCGAGGCGGTGAAGCCCAGCCGCTCGTAGAACCGGTGTGCGGCGGTGCGGCGCTTGTCGGTGGTCAGCTGCACCAACCGGCAGCCGCGCTCGCGGGCCCGCTCGATCGTCCAGCGGATCAGTTCGCCGCCCAGACCGGAACCGCGGCGGTCGGCGCGGATCCGGACCGCCTCGATCAGCATCCGCTCGCCGCCGCCACGGCTCAGGCCCGGAATGAAGGTGAGCTGGCAGGTGCCGACCACGTCGTCGCCGTCGGTCGCCACGATGAGCTCGTTGCGCTGGTCCGCGTCGATGGCCTCGAAGGCCGCCCAGATCGCGGCGTCAACGGTCTCCGGCACGGCACCGAAGCCGCGTTGCCGGGTGATCTCGTCATCGGCCAGCAGGTCGAGCACGGCGGGTACATCGGCGCGGGAGGCGATCCGGAAATCCATGATCTCCACCCTGCCACGGGCTGTCGCGGTCACCGCGCCTCGGGCACGATGACCCCATGCATCTGCTGCTCACGCTGCCGCGATGGGCTTACCGCGGTCTGGTCTGGCTGGCCAACTCGCCGAAGAAGCTCCTCCTCGCGTACACGATCCTGATCGCCGTCTGCGGGTCCCTCTACAACGTCTTCGAACCGGACACGTCGTTCGGCGACTCGGTCTGGTGGGCGGTGGTCACCGCCTCCACGGTCGGGTACGGCGACATCTCCCCGGAGACCGTGCCGGCCCGGCTGATGGCCGCGCTGCTCATCTCGACGATGGTGCTGCTGGTGATCCCGCTGATCACCGCGCACTTCGCCAGCAAGCTGATCGTGGACACCGACGCGTTCCGGCACGAGGAGCAGGAGGAGCTCAAGCGGAACCTGCGCCGGTGCCGCGAGCTGCTCGAGGAGCTCACGGCACGTCAGGGCGTCAGCGTGCCGGACAGCGCAGACCCTCCTGGGGCACCTTCAGATCGATGAGGTAACTGTCCACCGCGTCCGAGATGCAGCGGGTCGACGGGTACGCGGTGTGGCCCTCGCCCTCCCAGGTCAGCACCCGCCCCACGCCCAGCATGTTCGCCAGGTCGGCGGTGTTCTCGTACGGCGTGGCGGGGTCGCCGGTGGTGCCGACCACCACGATCGGCGGTGCGCCGGTCGCCTTCGCCGCCGGGTAGGGGTCGCGTTCGCCGCTCCAGTAGGCGCACGGCAGCATGCCCATCGCCAGGGCGGCGCCGAACATCGGGTACTTCTCCCGCCACTCCGCCTGCAGGCGGCGGATATCGGCGACGCTCGGCGCGTCGTCGGTGTCGGCACAGTTCACCGCGAGGTTGGCATCGAACAGATTGCTGTACGAGCCGTCCGGTTTGCGTTCCGCGTACTGGTCGGCGAGCTCCAGGATGCCGCTGCCGTCACCGGCCTGCAGGGAGTCGATCGCGGTGGCCAGCTTGGGCCAGCCGGACTCGCTGTAGAGCGACGAGATGAGACCCACGAAGATCCAGCCCGGCGTGACCTCGCGGCCGTCGGTCCCGCGTACCGGAGAGGTCCTCGCCTTGGCCATCGCGTCGGTGACCGCGCCCCGCGCGTCCGGCGCGACAGGGCACTTGGCCGGCGTCCGCCCGCACCACTGGGTGAAGTTGGCGAACGCGCGCTCGAAGCCCTTGGCCTGCGCCTCGGAGCCCTGCACGAAGCTCTCGGTCGGGTCGACCGCGCCGTCCAGGACCAGGGCCCGCACGTTCTCCGGGTAGAGCTGGGCGTAGGTGGCGCCGAGCAGCGTGCCGTAGGAGAAGCCCAGGTAGGAGAGCTTCTGGTCACCGACCGCCGTGCGCAGCGCGTCCATGTCGTGCGCGGCCTGCTCGGTGGAGAAGAACCGCAGCTGGTCGCCGTACTTCTCGGCGCAGCCGTCGGCGATCTTCTTGTTCAGCGCCGCGACCTGATCAAAAGCGGCCTGGCTGACCGGGTCCGGCTCGGCCGCGAAGCTGGCGTCCTGATCGGCGGCGCTGATGCACTTCACCGGGCTGGACCGGCCGACACCGCGCGGGTCGAAGCCGATCACGTCGAACCGGTCGGTGATCTCGGTGGGCAGGCCGCCGAACGTCGGGCCGAAGGAGAGGTAGACCGCAAGCTCGATGCCCGAGCCGCCGGGGCCGCCGGGGTTCAGCAGCAGCGACCCGATCCGGTCGCGCTGCTTCGCCGAGCGGACCCGGATCAGCGCGATCTCGTAGTCCTCGCCGCTGCCCGGTGCCGCCCAGTCCCGTGGCACCGACACGGTGGCGCAGTCGTAGGACATCCCCGGTGCGCCCTTGGTGACCAGCTCCTGCGGCACCTCCGGGCAGGGCCGCCAGTCGGCGAGCTCGCCGGTGGCCGAGGTGCTCGCGGCGACACCACCGGGTCTGGCCGGTTCGTCGGCGCCGTTCGGCGCGAACGTGGGCAGGGTGCACCCGGCCACGGTAGTGACAATCACGGCGAGGAGGGCGACGACCAGGCGTGAGCGGCGATCCACACGACGACCCTATCCGGTCGTCCGGTGAGCGGCGGTCAGCGACCGTTCAGCACCTCCGCCAGATCGAACTTGACCGGGCGTTCCAGCTGCTCGTACGTGCACGTCGCCGGCTCCCGGTCGGGCCGCCACCGTTCGAACTGGGCGGTGTGCCGGAACCGGAGCCCCTCCATGTAGTCGTAGCGCACCTCGACCACCCGCTCCGGCCGCAGCGGCGTGAACGAGAGGTCCTTGCCGTTGTTCCACCGGCTGTACTCGTTCTTCCGCGGGGTGCGCTCGCCCTGCTCGTGGGCCGCCCAGTCCCACGGGTGGCCGTCGAACGTGGTGACCAGTGGCTGGAGTTCGGCGAAGAGCTCCTCGCGGACCTTCATCGGGAAGGAACCGATCACGCCGACCGAGACGAGCACGCCGCGCTCGTCGTGCAGGCCCAGCAACAGTGATCCGATCCGGTCAGGGCCGGACTTGTGCACCCGGTAACCGGCCACCACGCAGTCGGCCGTGCGCTTGTGCTTGACCTTGAACATGACCCGCTTGTCCGGCTGGTAGACCAAGTCGCGCGGCTTGGCGATCAGACCGTCCAGCCCGGCGCCCTCGAACTGGCGGAACCACCGCTGCGCCGTCTCCAGATCGTCGGTCGCCGGCGTGACGTGCACCGGCGGCCGCGCATCCTTCAGCGCCGCCAGCAACCGCTCCCGCCGCTCGCCGAACGGCAGCTCGGTGAGGTCCTCGTCGCCGAGCGCCAGCAGATCGAAGGCCACGAAACTCGCCGGGGTCTGCTCGGCGAGCAGCTTCACCCGGCTGGCCGCCGGGTGGATGCGCTGCTGCAGCGCCTCGAAGTCGAGGGTGTTGCGCTCGGTGTCGGCGACGATCACCTCGCCGTCGATCACCGCTCGCTCCGGGAAGTTCGCCAGCACCGCCCGGACCACCTCGGGGAAGTAGCGGGTCATCGGCTTCTCGTTGCGGCTGCCGATCTCCACCTCGTCCCCGTCGCGGAAGACGATCGACCGGAAACCGTCCCATTTGGGCTCGTAGACCTGGCCCGGCGGGATGTCGGCGACGGGTTTGGCGAGCATCGGCTTGACCGGTGGACTGAGCGGCAGCTGCATCCGCTCAGTGTGCCCGCAAACCGCGATCGCGGAAGCCCGGTGGCAGACGCAGACCCCGGAAAGGCGCACACCCGCCGCGTGCCGAGGCCATCGGGGGTCAGCGGACCAGCAGGTCGACCAGTCGGTCCAGTTCGGTGGCGGGGTCGGTGGTCAGGCCCATGTGTACTGGGCCGGCTCGCAGGATGGTGCTGCGGGGTGCCACCAGCCAGCGGAAACGTTCGCCGAGACGCATGTCTGCGGACGGGCCGCCGCCCGCGCAGGTGCGGGCCCAGGCGTCCAGGGCTGTGGTGATCGCCGGTACGTCGGCGGTGGGGTCCAGGGCGCGGAGCCGGTTCTCGTCCAGGTGCGTGCGGGCGTTCAGGAAGTCCTGGCGCTGGCAGTAGAGGACCACACCCACGTTGATCAGCTCGCCGCGTTCGATGCGGGGGACGGCCTGGATGATGGCGTACTCGTAAGGGAACGTCACGGCAGCCACGCCTCCGGCTGCGCGGCGCGCTGCGTCAGGTGCTCGAAGTACGCGTCGCGGTCGACGCCGTCCAGCCACTCGTCCGGTACCAGGGCCAGCACCTCGCGCAGCAGGTCCGGGGTGATCCGCTCGGCCAGCCGGGGGCCTTCGGTCGCGAGTTCGGTGGCGTACTGCTTGAGCACGTGATCGTCCCAGCGGTACGGGCGGTGCACCACCGCCGCCGCGCGCGGCCAGTTGTGATGGAAGTAGAGGGTGGCGCCGTGATCGATGAGCCAGAGGCCGCCGTGCCAGATCAGCAGGTTCGGGTTGCGCCAGCTGCGGTCCACGTTCTCCACGAAGGCGTCGAAGGCGATGACCCGGCTCGCCAGTCCCGGCTCGACCGGGTGCGCGTTCGGGTCGTAACCCAGGGCGCCCGGCAAGAAATCCATGCCGAGGTTGCCGCCGGCGCTTGCCTTGATCAGCTCTTGGACCTCTTCGTCGGGTTCGGCGCGGGCCACCACCGGGTCCAGTTCCACGCGGGCCAGTTCCGGCACCGGCAGCCCCAGCCGCCGGGCCAGCTCCCCGGCGATCACCTCGGCGACGAGCGCCTTCGGGCCCTGACCGGCACCGCGGAACTTGACCACGTAGGTGCCGAGATCGTCCGCCTCCACGACGCCGGGAAGGGAACCGCCCTCACGCAGCGGGGTGACATATCGGATGGCCGTGACCTGACGAAGCACGCCGCCAACCCTACGGTTCTCGCTCGCCGGGCCCGCGCCGGGTGGGGAAGGGCGGGGACCGGCTTGGTGGCGGGGTCTCCCGGGCCGGCAGGGCTGCCGGTCCGGGAGATGGATGGGGTTGGGTTGGGGACTGTCAGGTGGTGGGGCCCTGACGGCGGAGCTCGTCGACGCGGGTCATCGCGTCACGGAGCTCGCCCAGCCAGTCCTCGGTGTGGTTGCCGACCAGCTTGACGCACCAGGCCAGGGCCTCGGAACGGGAGCGGGCCACGCCGGCATCGACAAGGGTGTCGAGGACCTGGCGTTCGGGCTGGCGCAGGCGGGTCATCACCGGCGCCGCCAGGTGGGTGAACAGGTCGGAGGTGTCGCCGCAGCGTGCGCCCCAGGCGACCTTGCGCTGGTAGCGGTGCTCGACCTGCCGGGCCACCCGGATCCGGGCGTCGCGGGTGTCCTCCCGGAACTGGGCGATCCGGCCGGCCTCGCCGGCGGCCCGGTCGGCGTCGGTGGCGTCGTCGGCCAGGGCGGGCTGCGGGAGCCGGCCCCAGATGATGATCTCGTCGCGGTCCACGACGACCTCGGGGGGCTCGGTGAACCATCCGTCCGGGATGGCTCCGGTCACCCAGGCTGCGGCATCGTCGGCGGTCGGTGGCTCGGTCCGCCCACCGGGCGGAGCAACTCGGATTCGCATGCCAACCTCCCTCAAACTTACGTGATTACATGCTTACACCGTTGCGCGCGAAAAGGACATGCCTGTTCGCCGCAGGCGAAGCGGAGGGTGGAGTGACGAGGAGTCCCGGTGGGGCCGGGACGGTCAGGTGACCTGCCAGACCGTGGTGTGGCGGACCGGCACGCTCTCCAGGGACTCGACGACCGGGACGTCGTAGGCGGCCCGCTTGATCAGGCCCTCCGGGAGGTAGGCGCGGCCCGGGTCGCCGACCAGGACCAGGGAGCCGCGGGCGGCCGACCGGCGCAGGAACGGCAGGACACGGCCGGCCATCTCGCGGCTGTAGAAGACGTCGCCGGCCAGGACCACACCGAACCTCTCGTCGCTGTCGAGCAGGTCGGCTTCGACGGTCGTCACCCGTACCCCGTTGGCCTCGGCGTTCGCCGCCGCCGCCGCGAGGGAGAGCGGGTCGATGTCGTTGGCGGTGACGGGTGTCGCGCCGGCCCGGGCGGCGGCGACCGCGACCAGGCCGGAGCCGGTGGCCAGGTCGAGCACACTGCGGCCGGCGACCAGGTCCGGGTCGTCGAGCACGTGCCGGGCCAGGGCTTGGCCGCCGGCCCAGGCGAAAGCCCAGAACGGCGGCGGCTGGGACGAGCCGTCCGCCTCGGTGGCCTCCCAGAGCGCGATCGGCTCCGCCGCCTGCCACAGCGAGACCTCGGGGACGAAGGGTACGGGCGCCAGCGTGGTGTGGGCGTGAACGAACTCCGATAGCACCTCCCGATTGTGCCGCTATCGCTCAGTGCCGCGGCGATCGGGCCGATCAGGCCGACATATACGTTCGAAGGGAGCAGGATGCCGACCAGGTGGTCTGCCGCCCTCTTCGGCGCCTGGATGGCGGTACTCACCGTGGTCCTGGTGCTCGAACCCGGGTGGCAGGGTCCGGTTCGCCTGCTCGCCGGGGCCTCCGCGGTCGCGGCCCTGGCGCTGGGCCTGCGGGGTGGACAGCCCGACGACACCCGTCCGTGGTGGCTGCTGGCCGGCGCGGTGGGCCTGTCGGCAACCGGTGGCGCGGCCTCCGCGGCTCCCGCGTTCCTCACCGGCCGCCTGGTCTGGCTGGAATCCGCCGGCACCGCGATCCTGCTGCTCGCCTACCTGGCCCTGGCTCTCGCGCTCGGCGGTTTCGTGCTCCGCCGCACGCACGCGGCCCGGGACCGGGCCGGCCTCCTCGACGCCCTCATGGTCACGTCCGGCGTGGCGCTGCTGATCTGGACCTTCGTGATCGGTCCCCGCCTCGACGGTGCCGCCGCCGACACCTGGGGCGACCTGGCGATGCCGTTCGGCGACCTGCTCTGCCTGGGCCTGCTCATCCGGCTCGCGGCCATCCCGGGCCGGCTGGTGGCGCCCGGGCACTGGCTGGGTGCGGGGGTGTCCGCGATGCTCGTCGCCGACGTGGCCCGGCACCCGGCCGTCGGGCACGTGCTGTTCTACACCGCCGCCGGGCTCGCCGCGCTGCTGCCGTCGATGGCGGAGCTCACCCGGCCGGCCGAGAAGCCGCCCACCGAGACCAGCCGGGGCCGGTTGGCGCTGCTCGCCGTGGCGGCCCTGGTCGCGCCGACGGTGCTGCTGGTCAAGATGTACCGGGACACCCAGATCGCCGGCCTGACCGTGGTAGCCGCGCTGAGCATGCTGATGTTGCTGCTGGTGCTGGCCCGGATGGCCGGGATCATGACGAGTCACCGGCAGGTGATGGCCCGGGAACGGGGTCTGCGGGAGGCGTCCGCCGCCCTGGTGTCGGCGGTCGACGCCGAGGCGGTCGGTCAGGCGGTACGCACGGCCGTGGCCCAGCTGATCCCCGGGGACGCACCGCACGGCGTGGTTCTCGCCATCACGATCCTGCAGGACGAGCCGCAGTCCGCCGAGGCCGCCGCGCAGGCCGCCGTGGACCGGGCCACCGGTACGGCCGCACGCCTGGTCAACACCCGTGACGTGGACTGGGCCGTCGCGGTCCGGCTCACCCAGTTCAACAAGACGCTGCGCTGCCCGATGGTGCTCACGGACCGCCCGTCCGGTGACCCGCTGCTCGGTGTCCTGCACGTGGGCGCGCCGACCTGGGCACTGCTGGAGTTGCATCGGTCGGTCGAGGTGCTCGCCGGGCAGGTGGCGCTCGCCCTGGAACGGATCGCGCTGGGTCAGGAGGTGGCCCGGCGCAACAGCGAGACCTACTTCCGCACGCTGATCCAGAACACCGCGGACGTCATCACGATCATCGACGAGCAGGACCGGATCCGGTACGCGAGCCCGTCGGCGGTCGGGGTCTTCGGCGGGGACCCGACCGGTGCCCTGCTGCCCGAGGTGATCCACCCCGGGGAGCGGAACCGGCTGACCGAGGTGCTGGGCGCGGTCCGGGGCGGCGACCAGTTGCAGCAGCAGCTCGACTTCCGGGCGCGCGGGAATCGGCGTACCGAGGTGCTGCTCGAGATGCACTGCCGCGATCTGCGGGCCGAACCGACGGTGGCCGGCCTGGTCGTCACCATGCGCGACGTCACCGAGCAGCGGCAACTCGAGCGGGAACTCACCCATCAGGCGTTCCACGACGCGATGACGGGTCTGGCGAACCGGGTGCTCTTCAACGACCGGCTGCAGCACGCCCTGGCCCGGGGCGCCCGCGACGGGTCGGTGGTCGGTGTGCTCTTCATCGACCTGGACGACTTCAAGATTGTCAACGACACCCTGGGGCACGCCGTCGGCGACCAGCTGCTCATCGCGGTGGCGCACCGGATCGCCGGCGCACTGCGGGCCGACGACACGGCGGCCCGGCTCGGCGGTGACGAGTTCGCCGCTCTGGTGGAGAACGTCAACGACCCCGGCGCCGTCGAGGAGACCGCCAACCGGATCTTCGCTGCCCTGGCCGAGCCGATCGAGACGGACGCCAAACCGCTGTACGCCGCCGCCAGCATCGGCATCACCACCACTCCCGAGGCGAACGACGCCGACGAGCTGCTGCGGCAGGCCGACCTGGCGCTCTACGTCGCCAAGGGCGCCGGCAAGAACCAGTGGCGCCGCTACCAGGCCCACCTGCACCAGGAGATGGTGGAACGGCTCGAACTGCGGTCCGCCCTGGACCACGCCGTCAACGAGGGACACTTCCTGCTGCACTACCAGCCCATCGTGGACCTGGCGTCGGGCGTGGCGGTCGGGTTCGAGGCGCTGGTCCGGTGGCACCACCCGAAACGGGGCGTGATCACCCCGGACCAGTTCATCGAGGTCGCCGAGGAGAGCGGCCTGATCGTGCCGATGGGCCGCTGGGTGCTCGAGGAGTCGCTGCGCACGGTCGCCGAGTGGCGGCGGATCCTGCCGGCCGCGCAGGTGCCGTACGTCAGCGTCAACGTCTCGGTCCGCCAGTTCCGCGAGACCGGCTTCGTCGAGCAGGTCCGTGCCGCCCTCGCGCACACCGGGGTGCCGCCGGCCGCCCTGATGCTGGAGATCACCGAGACGTTGCTGGTCAAGGACGACGAGCAGGTGTGGTCGGAACTCGGCGCGCTGCGGGAGATGGGCATCCGGATCGCCATCGACGACTTCGGCACCGGGTACTCGTCGCTCGGCTACCTGCGTCAGCGCCCCATCGACATCGTCAAGATCGACAAGATGTTCATCGACGACATGGTCACCAGCCAGCAGCCACTCGCCCTGGTCACCGGCATCGTCAGCCTCGCGCAGTCGCTCGGGCTCGTCGTGGTCGCCGAGGGCATCGAGAGCGCCACCCTCCGCGAACTGCTGGTGCGGATGGGCTGCCCGCTCGGCCAGGGGTACCTGTTCAGCAGCCCGCTCGGCCCCACCGAGGTCCTGGCGTGGCTGCGCAACACCCAATCGGTCGCGGTGTGAGGCGTGCCCCCGCACCGATAGCGAAAGGCGCGCAACGGCCGGGCGCGGGCAGGTGCCCGCGCTGACGCTCCGGGACACGCCGCATGCGGTCGGGTGCGGTGGGCCCCGTACGCGTAGTTCGTGTCCTGTCGATCTGGCGTGGCCCAGCCTAATAGGGGTTTCCGGTGCCGGGCAGGCGCCCGCGCAGCAGCCCACCCGCCCGTCCCGGCATGTCGGCGTCGCCGCGCAGCGGTGGGCTGCTGGTGTGCGCACGCTCGGCGAGGCCGGTGACCAGCTCGCGCAACGCGGTGAGCGCGTCGGTCCGTGGACGCCAGCCGAGTTCGGCGGCCGCGCGGTCGCAACTCATCAGCGGCGCCTTCAGACCCAGGCGCACCCACCCGCGATCCACCGGCTGAAGACGCAGCCACCAGCTGAGCGCGGCGGCACCCTCGAGGGCAACACCGGGCACCGGCACGCGTACGCCGTGGAAAGCGCGCGCCGCCACCGCGGGATCCAGGACCGGACCGGCGGCCAGGTTGAAAGCGCCGCGGACGTCGGCGCGCAGAACCGAGTGGTACGCCTCCGCCACGTCATCCGCGTGCACCGCCTGCATCCGCAGATCCGGGTGGTCCGGCAGCACCGGGATCCAGCCGAACCGGAGCAGCCGGGCCGGCAGCAGCGGACCCGCGAAGTAGCGGCCGATCTCGGTGCCCGCGACCCGCTGGAAGATCAGGCCGGGCCGCAGCCGGACCACCCGCAACGTGGGATGGTCGGACTCGATCTCGTCGAGCATGCGTTCGACGAGGGCCTTGTGCCTGCTGTACGAGGATTCGATCACGCCGGTGCGCCGCCACTCCTCCGTGACGAACGCCTGCTTCGGGCCGGGCGCGTAGACGCCCACCGACGACGCCTGCACCAGCGTCGACACGCCCGCGCGCAACGCCGCCCGGAAGATCGCCCGGCTGCCGAGCACGTTCGTCTCGTAGAGTCGCCGCTGATCGTGGCTGGGCTGGATCTGCCACGCCAGGTTCACCACCGCGTCGGCGCCCTGGAAGATCGAGGTCAGTCGGCCGGTCGCGTCGTCCGCGCCCACGTCGACCGCATGCCAGTCGGTGGCCGGGTACGGATCGGGCGGCACCCGGCGCGAGATGCCCGTGACCTCGATGTCGGATTCGGTGCTCAGGCGGCGCAGCAGGGCGGTTCCGGCGTTGCCGCTGGCCCCCACGATCACTACACGCATGTGAATGGCGGTACCCCCGGTGGGTCGGTTGAACCGCCCTCGTTCGTCGGGGTGTGCTCGTTTGTTGCGTGTCCCTTGTTTGTTGCGTGGCCGGTCCCGGTCTGCTCGGCCGGTGAGTTCAGTCCGCCGTGTTCGCGTGTTTTTTGGCCGCTCGGCCGGCGTAGACGCGGTCGGTGATGAACGGCAAAGCATTCGACAGCAGGATCGCGGCACGATACTTCCCGGGCACGACAACCCGGCGGCGCGGCCGTTTCAAGACCCGTTCCACGGCGTCCGCGACGATTTCCGGGCCCGGCAGGCCGGAACGGTGGGCGGTCAGCTCGGTGGCGATGAAACCGGGTTCGATCAGACTCACACCGATCCCGGTGCCCGCGAGTTCCCGGCGAACCGAGTCGTTGATGCCGCGCAACCCGAACTTGCTCGCCGAATAGGCCCCGCCGATGCCGATCTCACCGGCCACCGAACCGATGTTCACGATCGCGCCGGAACCCTGCCCGCGCATCACCGGAACCACCGCGCGCATCAGCCGGATCGGGGCCAGCAGATTTACCTCGATAATCGTGCGGACCGCCGCGTCGTCGGCCAGCACCGAGGCATCACCGCCGACCCCGGCGTTGTTGACGAGCGCGTCAACCCGGCCGGTCAGTTTCACCGTCCGCCCGACCAGCGCGCCCGCGCCGGCCGGATCGGCCACGTCGGTGGGCACCACATGCGCGGTGCCACCGGCGGCGCGGATCTCCCCAGCGAGAGCTTCCAGCTCAGCGGCGCGGCGCGCGGCCAGGACGGTTGTCCAGCCGCGGCCGGCCAGGCGTAGTGCGGTCGTCCGGCCGATGCCGCTGGACGCTCCGGTCACGATGACGACCGTCACTGGCCCTCCCGCTTTTCGTATCCGCTTGGTCGGCGCTCGTTGTGGTCGGCGCTTGTTGTGTCTAGCGCTTGTCGTGGTCAGCGCTTGTTGTGGTACGCCTCCACGACGTGGCTCGGGATCCGGCCACGCTCCGAGACAGTGTGCCCGTTCTTGTTCGCCCACTCGCGAATCGCCTGGTTCTGATCGCGGCTCGACCGGCTGGAACTGGCCGGAGCCGCCCGGCGTGCTGCCGTCGGAACGTTACCGTTCCGCCCCAGTCGGGTGGCTGCGGAGAGGTACGGCTCGAGCGCTTTCCGCAACTTGCCGGCGTTCTTCTCGGACAGGTCGATCGTGTAGTTCACGCCGTCCAGCCCGAATTCCACAGTACGGTCGGCCTCACCGCCGTCAAGGTCGTCGGTGAGAAGGGTAATTACCTGCTTGGCCATGTGTTGGGCGCTCCTACAGCGAAGTCATTCGGTTCGACGATACGAATCGCCGTCGTCACATTCATTCTGTCGCGCCCGCGGTATCAAGTGCAAATTGCCCGTTCTGGCATGTCGCAATTGCAGGCTCTTTTCACGGCGCTGAATGTGTTGTAGCGTGGACCCGTGGGAGCGCTCCCAGGCGGTGTGGGGAGTTGATCGCCGGAGCGTGCCCAGCTTAGACCCGAGCCGCCTCGTCGCCGATCCTCCGGTGCCGGGGCGGTTCGCCGTTCCTTCCCGGTTCTTCCGAATTCCTCCCGTTTTTGCGGTGCGGTGCGGTGCGGTGCGCGGCGGTGCGGTACGCGGCGCTGCGGTGCGGTGCGCGGCGGTGCGCGGCGGTGCGCGGCGCTGCGGTGCGGTCGCGGAGAGCTCGGGGTGCTTGGCGGTGGCGGATCTCGGGTTCCGGCGGCGGGCTCTTCGCACGGTGGCGCCAGGGGTGCGGGTGGGTGTGATGGGCGGCCGGTTCCCCCAGGTGGTCGCCGACTCTTCCGGTGATCGCGGCGTCTTCGGGCGATCGAGGCGCCTTAGGGTGGTTGTGGCGTCTGCGGGAGGTTGCGGCCTCTCCGGGGGGCTGCGTCGTATCCGGGTGGTTGAGGCGTCTTCGGGTGGTTGAGGCTTGTTCGGGTGGTTGGGGCGCACCGCGGCATGATGGCGGGTGATCGCGGCCTTCAGCAGTCGGTTCGGCAGGTCCGGCCATAGCGATTCCGCTATTTCTGCTCGTATGCGACCGCGCGACTCACGCCGCTCGTATGGCCATCAACCGCTTCCATCCCTGGCGATCATTGCCGGCTCGTGCAGGTGTTCGTCCACGAGTGGTGTCAGCGCCCGTAACCGCACGTTTGGTCCAGCGGGCTGTCACTGGTGGTTGTGGGAAGCGCTCTCAGGCGACCGTGGGTGACAGCTGGGTCGGCCGGCTGTCGCTGGTGGTTGTTGTGAGCGCTCTCTGACAACCGTGGGTGACAGCTGGGTTCGGTTGGCTGTCGCTGGTGGTTGTCGGAGGCACCTTGAAACCGTCGTGGGTGTCACCCGGGCGCAGCTGGCTGGCTGTCATGGGTGGCTGTGGGGAGCGCTCTCGGGCGACCGTGGGTGACAGCTGGGTGGGGCTGGCTGTCATGGGTGGCTGTGGGGAGCGCTCTCGGGCGACCGTTGGTGACAGCTGGGTGGGGCTGGCTGTCACCGGTGGCTGTTGGGAGTGGTCTCCGGCAGCCGTGGGTGACAGCCGGGCCCGATCGGCCCGTGCTCGTGGTTGCGGTGACAGCTCCGCAGGATCCCGACCACAAGCCGGGCCACCGGGCGTACTCGGCCGGCACGGTGGCTGAGACACACGGTGAGCAGCGCGAGGGGTGCACGCTGAGACGCGGGGAAGAGGGGCCGGGGTGAGCGGCGCGACGGGTGCACGCTGAGACGCGGACAGTGGGACGCGCGGCGACCGGCGCGAGGGGTGCACGCTGAGCCCCGGGAGGGTGGTGTGCGTTGAGCGGCAGGGCTGGGGCGCTCGGTGAGCTTTCGCCTGGTCTGATGCCGTGCGCATCGGGGGTCAGAGCAGCTCGAGCAACCCGAAACCGTCCTCGATGATCTCGTCCGGGGGTGGCCATGCGGCGGGGTCCTCGCCGGCGGTGCGGGCGGAAGGCATCAGGAGGGCCTTGCCGATGTCGGCGCGGCGGGCGCAGAGGATGTCGCGGCGGCGGCTGTCGCCCACGAACCAGCAGTCGGTCGCGGGGAGGCGGAGGGCGTCGGTGGCGTTCCAGATCATCTGCGGATTGGGTTTGCGGACGCCGGCCTCGTCGCTGTAGATCTGCGTCACGAAAAGGTAGCCCACACCCTTTTTGTCGAGGAAGTCGCGATGGGCGGCACCGGAGAGCGTGTTGCTGACGACCGCCATCGCGATGCCGCGTTCGGTCAGGGCGGACAGCGCCTCCGGGATGCCGGGCCGCAGCTGCCAGCCGTCGCGCCAGGCCCAGTCGTAGCTGACTCGCGCTACGGAGGGGCGTACCCGTGCCTGTGCCTCAGTCGGCCAGTCGTGGATCACGAAGCGTTCCCAGACCTCCGCCTGTGGCAGCTCGTCCGGCCAGTCCTCGTCGCGCCAGGCGGCGTAGGCCGCGGCGCCCTCGGTGAGCGAACGCTGGATCTCGCCGGGGGTGAGCGCGCCCTTGATCAGGTTGAAGAGGCGCAGCACGAGCTCGGGCGGGGCGGTGCGCTGCGGCGGCGCGTCGGCGAGAACGCCGCCGAAGTCGAAGAGAACCGCGGCGGGCATCAGCGGCTCCCCAAGGTCCACGCGCGGACGCCACCGACGATCCCCGCGGTGTTCGGCACCACCACCACGTCGTCGCCCATCCGGGCCAGCTGTGCCGGGGTGATCAGGCGACTGTTGCCGCCGCCGAGGTAGACCCGGTCCCAGAGGAAGACCGGCCGCAGACCTTCGATCACGTTGCGGACCCGGCGTGACCAGAGCGCGTCCCCGAGCCGGCGGCGTTCGTGCTCACCGATGTACGTGTCGTAGGACATCCCCCAGCGTACCGGCGCCTGCGACATCTCCAGGTGCGGCGCCAGTTCGCCGCCGTCGAAGAGGGCGCAGCCCAGGCCGGTGCCGAGGGTCAGCACCAGTTCGCAGCCGGTTCCCGCGACCACCCCGGCGCCGTGCACCTCGGCGTCGTTGAGCACCAGGGTGGGCAGGCCGAACGCGTCGGCCAGGGCGGTGCGCGCGTCGAACCCCCGCCACGCCTGCACCAGGTCCGGGTCCACCTTGGTGCGCGGCCCGCTACGGGTGACGTAGTGCGGGGTTGCCACCACCACGCCGTGCCGGATCATGCCGGGCATCCCGACGGTGACGCGGTCGGCGGCCGGCAACTGTTCGCCCAGGCCCACAAGCGTTTTGACGAAGAGTTCGGGCGGCAACGGGTACGGTGTCGGCACCCGGATCGGTTGTGCCCGCATCGTGCCGGCTTCGTCCAGGACCGAGCCCTTGATGCCGCCGCCGCCACAGTCGATCGTCAGGGTGAAAGCCACGCGGCCAGTGTGCATGTCGACCACCTCCCGGCACAGCAATTGTGACGGGCGTGCCGCTATCCCGCCTCTTCCGCCCAGACGCGCCAGTTGTCAAGTACGCCGTGCAGTGCCGGTGTCAGCCAGCCGGGCGCGGACCGCCGGAAGACGCCGGGGTCCATCGAGCCCGCACCCGAGGGCAGGGCCCCGACCAGGTGCGGGACGAGTTCGCCGAGGTTGGCCCAGTGCACCAGCTCCGGTTCGGTGGGCCAGGCGCCGAGGACGACCCGGGCGTGCACGCCGCGCCGGTGCAGCGCCTCCAGGGTGAGCGCGGTGTGGTTGAGCGTGCCGAGCCCGGCCCGCGCCACGACGATCATGTTGGCGCCCAGCGTGGTGGCGAGGTCGGCGAACGTCCACGCCTCGCCGGACGGCCGCAGCCCCATCGGCACGAGCAGGCCGCCGGCGCCTTCGACCAGGACGAGGTCGTGCTTGCCGGCTTCCGCGCGGACGGCGTCGGCGACGGCGGACAGGTCGAGCGGGGGCAGGCCGGCGACTTTCGCGGCGGCCAGCGGCGCCAGCGGTTCCGGGTACTCGGCGAGCGTGCGCACCGTCTCCGGCCCGGCCAGCCGGGTGATCACCTCGGCGTCGGTGGGCGAGCCGGTGGCCACGCCGGTCTGACCGGGTTTGATCACAGCAACGCGGAGTCCGGCGGCCTGCGCGGCGGCCGCGATCGCGGCGGTGGTGATGGTTTTGCCGACCTCGGTGTCGGTGCCGGTGACCAGGACGATCCCGTGCCACTCGTCGGTGCCGGCCCGGCTCGGCGCGGGCTCCGGCTCGCCGGCCTGCGCGGCCAGCTCACTGTCGATCTCGGCCGCGAGGGATTCGCCGTCGACGTCGATTTCGGTCAGTGGCTCCGCCTGCTCGGGGGACAGAACCGGCGCCTCCGGCGGAAGGGGCAAAAGCGGCGGATCGGCGTCCGGCTGGGTGGGTGGAGCGGTGGCGAGCGGAGACGGTACGCCCAGAATACGTCCCCCACCACGCGCCCGGAACGCGCCGTGACCCGCCGTAATGGCATCGCGGCCGCGCCCCGGCATCGCCTCCGGCAGCCCGCGCCCACCGCGCGACTCCCGCGCCGGCACCGCGTCGGGCAGGCCGTGGCCGCCTCTCCGCGCGTCCCGTGACGGCACCGCGTCGGGCAGGCCGTGCCCGCCTCCCCGCGCGTCCCGTGACGGCACCGGGTCGGGCAGGCCGTGGCCGCCGCGGCGCGGCTCCCGTGCCGGTGGCGTCGCCGGACGCCCGGCGTAGTAGGTCTCCGAGGGGGGATCGGCGGTCATGGTGCGCACTCCACAAGCACATCCAGGGCGTGGGCGAAATCGGTCGCCGGGACGCCCGCGTTCAGGGTCAGCCGGAGCCGGGAGCTGCCGTCCGGCGTCGAGGGGGGCCGGAAACAGCCCACCGCGACCCCGCGGTCGCGGCAGTCGGCGGCCCAGGCGACGGCTGCCTCCGGGCCGGGCGCGGGCACCGAGAGGACCCCGGCGGCCGGGTCGCGCAGGTCGAAGCCGGCGGCGCGCAGGCGGGCCGCGATGCGGGCGCCCCGGCGGGTCAGCACGTCGCGCCGGTCGTCGGCGGAGCGGGCCACCCGCACCGCGGCGAGGACGCCGGCGACCACGGCCGGTGGTGGCGCGGTGTCGTAGATGAAGGTGCGGCCGGTGTCGACCAGGTGGCGGGTGAACGCCTCCGGGCCGGCGACGACGCCACCGGCACCACCCAGCGCCTTGGAGAGCGTGGCGGTGACGAGCACGTCGGGGCGGCCGGCCAGCCCGGCGGCGGCGACCCCGCCGGAACCCTCGTCGCCGAGCAGGCCGAGCGCGTGCGCGTCGTCGACGATCAGCAGGGCGCCGCGCGCCGAGGTGACGTCGTGCAGGGCGGCCAGGGGGGCCAGGTCGCCGTCGACCGAGAAGACCGACTCGGTGACCACGGCGGCCCGGCCGGGGTGGGCGTCGAGGATGGCGGCGACGGCGGCGGGATCGTTGTGCGGTGCGACCCGGACCGGCCGGCCGGCCGACTTGCAGCCGTCGATGAGCGAGGCGTGGTTGTAGGCGTCCGACACGATCAGGTCGCAGACCGCGGCGACGCCCCGGATCGCGGCCAGGTTGGCCAGGTAGCCGGAGGAGAAGACCAGGGCGCTCTCGGCGCCGAGCCAGCCGGCCAGAGTCTCCTCGAGACGGGCGTGCGCCTCGGTGGAGCCGCGGACGAGGCGGGATCCGGTGGCGCCCAGCCCGTACGCCAGAAGCGCCTCGCCGGCGGCGGCCACCACGTCGGGGTGCGCGGAAAGGCCCAGGTAGTCGTTGCCGGCCAGGTCGACCACGGTGTCTCCGGCGGCCCGGGGCCGCAGCCGACGGGTCAGCCCGGCCTTGGCCCGTTCACGGGCCAGGCCGTCGATCGCCTCCAACCAGCCGGCCAAGACACCCCCAGAGATCACGAGACCCGGAAACTACCACCCACCACCGACAGTCCTTGCCGGGCCGGGAACTCTGTAGGGTACGGGCATGCCAGACATCCTCGACCGGGCGCGGACCCGGGTGCTCGATGCCGGTGCCGGCCTCACCGAGTCGGAGATCCTTGAGGTTCTCCAGTCGCCGGACCACGACCTGCCCGCGTTGTTGCAGCTGGCGCACGATGTGCGGATGAAGTGGTGCGGCCCCGAGGTCGAGGTGGAGGGGATCATCTCGCTCAAGACCGGCGGCTGCCCGGAGGATTGCCACTTCTGTTCGCAATCGGGTCTTTTCTCGTCCCCCGTCCGGGCCGTCTGGCTGGACATTCCCTCTCTGGTGGAGGCCGCCAAGCAGACCGCCGCCACCGGGGCCACCGAGTTCTGCATCGTGGCCGCCGTCCGCGGGCCGGACAAGCGCCTGATGGACCAGATGCGGGCCGGCGTCAAGGCGATCAAGGAAGCGGTCGACATCCAGGTCGCCGCGAGCCTCGGCATGCTCAGCCAGGAGCAGGTCGACGAGCTTGCCGAGATGGGTGTGCACCGTTACAACCACAACCTCGAGACCTGCCGTTCCTACTTCCCGAACGTGGTGACCACGCACTCCTGGGAGGAGCGCTGGAGCACGCTGAAGATGGTCCGCGAGTCCGGCATGGAGGTCTGCTGCGGCGGCATCCTGGGTCTGGGTGAGACGGTCGAGCAGCGTGCCGAGTTCGCCGCGCAGCTGGCCGAGCTGGACCCGCACGAGGTGCCGCTCAACTTCCTGAACCCGCGTCCGGGCACGCCGCTGGGTGACCGCCCGGTCGTGGAGGGCAAGGACGCCCTGCGCGCGATCGCCGCCTTCCGGCTGGCGATGCCGCGGACCATCCTGCGGTACGCGGGCGGCCGCGAGATCACCCTGGGCGACCTGGGTACGCGTGACGGCCTTCTCGGCGGCATCAACGCGGTGATCGTCGGCAACTACCTGACCACCCTGGGCCGGCCCGCCACCGCCGACCTGGAGCTTCTTCAGGACCTGAAGATGCCGGTCAAGTCGTTGTCGGCCACGTTCTGATGTTCTGCGACAGGTGTGGTCTGCCCGCGGCCGAGGGCGACCACACCGCCTGCGCGGCCGCGCGGGAGCTGGAGCCGCCGCGCTTCTGCCCGCACTGCCGCCGCCGGATGAAGGTCCAGGTGGTCCCGACCGGCTGGACGGCGGCCTGCGTCGAGCACGGCACCACACAGGGCTGACCGGAACAAATGGCAAGGCGGCGACGTCAGGTTTGAAGCTCAGCCAGGACTCCTGTCAGGTTTCGGCGCGGAGCGCCGAAACCCGTGGGGAGCAGGAGTCTCGTTGCCGACCGGCTGGGCCGTCGTCGGCATCGTCACGCTGATCAGCGCGCCGTCGCGTTCGATCCGGCCGGCGCCGAGCCGGCGCAGGGTGCGCAGCATCGCCACGTTGTCCGCGCCGGTGTGCGCGACCACCGCCGCGAGCCCGGATCGCCTGGCGTGCGCGAAGAGCCGGCGCAGCAGGGCCGTGCCCAGGCCGCGCCGCTGCCAGACGTCCTCGATCAGCAGCGCCACCTCACCGAGGTCGCCCTCGGTGATCAAGTTGGCGGCCGCCACCACGGCGCCGGCCGGGGTGGTCGCGACGAGGGTGGTGCCGCCGGCCGGTTCGAGCAGCCGGCGCAGGCGCGCGTCGCCGGGGACGGTGCCGGTCAGGTACCGGCGGTGCAGCGTCTCGGCGGAGCAGGCCTCGTGCAGCTCGCGGAGCGCGGTGAGGTCGTGCTTCGTGGCCGGGCGCAGCACCAGTTCGGCGCCGTCGGCCAGCAGCACGGTGACCTGGTCGCGCTGCTGGCGCACCAGCGCACCGGCGATCTCGACCAGGGCCTGCGCCCGGGCGTACTCGGCGGGGGTGAAGGCGGGCAGGGCGCGGAGCACCTCGTACGCCCCGCCGGCCGGGTCGGTGAGCGTCATCCGTCCGCCGTGGAAGCCGGACGGTTCGCCGGCGGTGCCGGGGCGCCACCGCACCTCGGTCGCGTCGAGCAGCGCGACGAGCGTCTCGCCGAGCGTGTCCGGTTCGTGCATGAGGCGGCCGGCCAGTGCCAGCGCCCGGGTGGGCTGGTCGGCCAGACCCTGCGCCTCGGCCCGGGTGACGAAGGCGTCCCGCCCGCGGCCCTTGAGCACGGCGGCCAGGACGTCCGCCTCGGTGAGCGAGTCGGGCGCGTCGACGAGGAAGTCGTCGACCGCGCCCTCCTCGGTGGTGTGCACCTGGACGGCGAGGATGTTCACCGACCGCAGGGCGAGGCTCGCGGTCAGCACGGAGAGGTAGCCGGGACGGTCGTCGACCGTGGCCCGGATCCGCCACAACGCCATGCCAGGCACTCCTTCCGTGCGTCGATCGCGGTACGCACTCAAGGCTGCACCGGCGTTGTTACCCGGGTGTTGCTTTACCTGCGATTTCCGCGTTAGAACGATCACAGGCGGTCATGGTCGTCACACCACCTGGTCGGCGTGGGCGGGCGGCACGATGGCGTCGAGGCGGTCACCGAGGATGACGGCGGCGGCGCGGACCAGCTGGGCGACCCGGTCGACCTCGGTCACGTGGAAGGCGGCGGCCGGCATGTCCTGGTCGTCGGAGCGGGCCAGGAGCAGGACGAGCCCGCCGCGGCCGAACGGGGCGACCGCGTAGCGGGCGCCGCCGGGCTCGGCGAACGGCCGCGCCCGCAGCGGGGTGACCTCGGGGAGTCGCAGCGGGGACGGCGCACGCCAGCTCGCGTAGACCACGTGCGGCTGTCCAGCCGTGCCGGTGCCGTTGCGCGACGCCCAGTCGGCCGGGACGAGGGCGGCGGCGGCCCAGTCGGCGGCGAGCAGGCCGGGCATCGCGTCGACCAGGGTGGCGAGGCCGTCGGCCGGGTTCGCGGCGACCTGGGCGAGGAGTTCGGCGTCGTGGCCGCCGCCGATCGGTGCTCCGATGGCCTTCCAGACGCCGTCGACCTGGACGCCCGGGATGGCGGCCAGGCCGGCGAGGAGGCGTTCGACGCGGGACGCGCCCGGCCACACGACGGTGAAGTCGTCGACGGCCCGGCCGCCGAGCCGTTCCAGCACCACGACCTGGACGATGTCGGCGCCGGCGACCCCGAGGGTGCGCGCGACCTGTCCGAGGGCGCCGGGACGGTCCGGCAGGGTGACTCGTACCCGCAGCAACATGAAACTCCTCCCGTCGCGACCGCCGGTGCCGGCGTTCTCGGTGGTCAGCCTGCACACCGGGCGTTTCGGACCGATTGCACCGCCGTGTCCCGCCCGTCAAGACACGCCGGGATCACCCGGTCGTGCGGACCGGCGGGCGGCGTGGGCCGGACGGGGGACGGTGCGGCCGGGGGCCGGGGACGGCGCGGGCCGGCGGGTTAGGGTCGGTGAATGATCTGCCAGGCCTGCCGGGAGCGGCGGCACGACGACTGCCGGGGCGGCTCGTGGTGCGACTGCCAGCACCGCCCGCCGGAGCCGACGCCGCCGGTGACCGGCCCACCCGGCCCATGACGGCCCTGCACACCTGGCCCGCGCCGCTGCTGGAGCTCTATCCGCGCAATCCGGCGTCCACCTTGCGGGTGAACTTCATCGCCAGCGCGGACGGCGCGGTCACCGTCGACGGTCTTTCCGCCGGATTGCAGGGCCCGGGCGACAAGGAGATCTTCGACTCGCTCCGGACGGTGTGCGACGCCCTCGTGGTGGCCGCCGGTACGGTCCGGGCGGAGAACTACGATGCGTTACGCCTCACCCCGGAGGCCCGGCGGTGGCGGCTGGCTGCCGGGCTCACCGAGTTCCCGCTCATGGTGATCGTCTCCGGCAGTCTGGATCTCGACCCTGAGCAGCTGGTCTTCGCGGACGCGCCGGTCCGTCCCGTCGTGCTGACCCACCGGTCGGCGCCCGCCTCGCCGATCTCGGAGGTCGCCGAGGTGATCGCTGTCGGTGACGATCGCGTCGATCTCGCCGCGGGGGTGGAGCTGCTGCGCGAGCGGGGTGCCGGCCAGCTGCTCTGCGAGGGCGGGCCCGGCCTGCTCGGCTCGCTGATCGCCGCCGACCTGGTGGACGAGCTCTGTCTCACGGTCGCGCCGTTGCTGGCCGGTGGCCAGGCCGGGCGCATCGCCCACGGCCCGGGCGGGCCACCGCGGCGGATGTCGCTGCGCCACGTGCTGACCCGCGAGGACATGCTTTTCCTGCGGTACGCGCGAAGCACCTGACCACCCCGCCGGTCCAGGACGCCGTCGCCTGCGATGCGGAGACCAGAGCCGGCCGATCGGTCTCCATCGGTTCGGCTTCAGGCGCGCCTCCGACCGGTGATCAAGATCTTGTGCGTAACTCTGTGGATGGACACCAGAAGTTGTGGACAACGGATGCGACGGGCATTTTGTCGTACACCTGAGGCAACATGATCGACGTGTCTGACGAAACTTCCCCCGTCGGGCGGGTGCTCGGAACAGCGGACGCCACGCCGTTGCAGTTCTGGACGGCCGTGGCGCCCGGGAGCTACCTGCAACTCGACGATGTCGTGGTGACCCAGCGTGACCTGCCGGACCGCGAACCGGTCACGATCGCCGGGGTGGTGACCCAGGTGCGCGCGCGGCACGAGGGCGCCCAGTTCGACTCGGACGTGTTCGCCATCGCCGACGGCACGCTGCCGGCCATGGTCCAGGAGGCTGCCGAGATCACCACCACCCGCGTCGACCCGGAGCTCTACGTCCCGCCCGCGCCGGGCGCGATCGTGCACCGGGCCACCGGCGAGGCCCGCGACGCCGCGCTGCACTTCGACCGGATGGAGCGCCGCGTCCCGATGGGCACCGGCCGGGACGGCGTGCCGGTCTTCCTCAACGCCGACTTCCTGGACGGCACCCGCGGCGCCCACGTGTCGATCTCCGGCATCTCCGGCGTGGCCACCAAGACCAGTTTCGCGACGTTCCTGCTCTACTCGGTGTTCCGCTCCGGGCAGCTGGGCGCGGACGGCGCCAACGCGCGCGCCCTGATCTTCAACGTCAAGGGCGAGGACCTGCTCTTCCTCGACCACCCCAACACCAAGCTCGACGAGAACACCACGAAGGCGTACGCGCTGCTGGGTCTGCCCGCGGCGCCCTTCCCGGACGTCCGGGTCTACGCGCCGCCGCGCGCCGGCGACTCCTCCGGCGCGCCGGATGTGAGCAGCCGGCTGACCGGCGTCGACTCGTTCTACTGGACGCTCGAGGAGTTCTGCTCGCTCAAGCTGCTGCCCTACGTCTTCGCCGACGCCGACGACGAGCGCCAGCAGTACACGATGGTCGTGCACTCGGTGACCGCCCACCTGAACCGCTACGCGGTCCCCGCCGAGGGCGGCGTCAGCATCGACGGCAAGCGGATCGGGTCCTACCAGGAGCTGGTGGACCACGTCGTCGAGCAGCTGACCGAGGACGAGACCCGGTCCACCTGGGCCGGCAGCGCGGTCAACATGGGCACGGTCAACGCGTTCGCCCGCCGTCTGATCAACAGCAAGCGTGACCTGTCCCGGCTGATCCGCGGCGACCTGGCCTCACGCCGGCCGCACCAGATCAAGACCGCGGCCAGCGCCCAGGTCACCGTCGTCGACCTGCACAACCTGCCGGACCGGGCGCAGCGGTTCGTGGTCGGCGTGACGCTGAAGACCGAGTTCGAGGAGAAGGAGAAGTCCGGCACCGGCCGGCCGCTGCTCTTCGTGGTCCTCGACGAGCTCAACAAGTACGCACCCCGTGAGGGCAGCTCCCCGATCAAGGAGGTGCTGCTGGACATCGCCGAGCGCGGCCGCTCACTCGGGGTGATCCTGATCGGCGCGCAGCAGACCGCGAGCGAGGTGGAGCGGCGGATCGTCACCAACTCGGCGATCCGGGTGGTCGGCCGGCTCGACCCGGCCGAGGCCTCCCGCCCGGAGTACGGTTTCCTCCCGCCGGCGATGCGGCAGCGCGCGCTGCTGGCCCGGCCCGGCACGATGTTCGTCAATCAGCCGGACATCCCGGTGCCGCTCTGCGTGGAGTTCCCGTTCCCGGCCTGGGCGACCCGCAAGTCCGAGTCCGGCCCCCCGCCGGCCGAGACGCTGCGCTCGATCGTGCAGGCCGCCGACCCGTTCGCCGTGGTGGGCAGCGGTGGCGGCGGCTCCGACGACGACATCCCGTTCTAGGTCTAAGGTTTCGCGATGCGCATCCTGCACACCTCCGACTGGCACGTCGGCAAGGTCCTGAAGGGCCGCAACCGACAGGACGAGCACATCCGGGTCCTCGCCCAGGTGGTCGAGATCGCCCAGGCGGAGCGCCCCGACCTGGTGATCGTCGCCGGTGACCTCTACGACACCGCGGCGCCGACCGCCGACGCGACCCGGCTGGTCACCCGGGCCCTGTCGGCGTTGCGCAAGACGGGTGCGCGGGTGGTGGCGATCGGGGGCAACCACGACAACGGTGCGGCCCTGGACGCGCTGCGCCCCTGGGCGGACGCGGCCGGCATCGAGCTCCGCGGGTCGTACCCGAAAGGCGATCTGGCCGACCTGCTGATCGAGGGAACCACCCAGGGTGGGGAGCGCTGGCGGCTGGTCGCCCTGCCGTTCCTCTCCCAGCGGTACGCGATCCGCGCCGCCGAGATGTACGACCTGTCCGCCGCCGAGGCCAACCAGACCTACGCCGACCTGGTGGCCCGGCTGATCGCCAAGCTCAGCGAGTCGTTCGCCGAGCCGGGCGTGGTCAACCTGCTCACCGCGCACCTGACGATCGTCGGCGCGAGCACCGGCGGCGGCGAGCGGGAGGCGCACACCATCATGGGGTACGCGGTCCCCGCCACCGTCTTCCCGCCGAACGCGCACTACGTCGCCCTCGGCCACCTGCACCGCACCCAGCAGGTGATCTCGCCGTGCCCCACGCGGTACAGCGGCAGCCCGCTGGCCGTCGACTTCGGCGAGGAGGAGAACGTCTGCTCGGTCGCGGTCGTCGACGTCTCCGCCCACCAGGCCGCCCGGGTCCGCGACGTGCCGGTGACCTCGGCGCTCACCCTGCGCACGGTGCGCGGCTCGCTGGAGCAGCTCGCCAAGGTGAACCTGCCGGACGCCTGGCTGCGTGTCCTGGTCCGGGAGGTGCCCCGCCCCGGCCTCCGGGAGGACGTGCAGGAGCTCCTGCCCAACGCGCTGGAGGTGCGGATCGACCCGGACATGCTGCCGGACCGCACCCGGGAGCGCACGGCCGAGCGGGCCGGCCGGTCCCCGCGCGAGTTGTTCGGTGACTACCTGGACAGTCGTGGCAACGCCGAGGACGGCGTCCGCGAGCTCTTCGACGAGCTGTACGACGAGGTGAGCAGCAACCAATGAGGCCACTGAGGCTCGACATGGCCGGCTTCACGGTGTTCCGCGACCCGACCACCGTGGATTTCACCGACGCCGACTACTTCGTCCTGGTCGGCCCGACCGGCTCGGGCAAGTCGACGGTGCTCGACGCGATCTGTTTCGCCCTCTACGGCACGGTCCCGCGGTGGGGCGGCGCCCGGGGCATCGGCAACGCGCTCGCCCCGTCGGCGGTGGAGGCGAAGGTGCGCCTCTGCTTCGAGTCCGCCGGTGACCGCTACATCGCGACCCGGGTGGTCCGCCGGGACGGCCGGGGCAACGTGAAGACGGCGGGCGCCGGCCTGCAGCTGATGCCGCCCGGCTTCGACGTCACCAAGCTGGACACCGGCATGGACCTGGACGACCTGGGCGAGGCACTGGCCGGCACCCCGGCGGAGATGGACCGGGCGGTGCTCGACGCGGTCGGGTTGCCGTACGAGCAGTTCACCAGTTGCGTGGTGCTGCCGCAGGGCCAGTTCGCCGACTTCCTGCACGCCAAACCGGCCACCCGCCAGCAGATCCTGGTCAACCTGCTCGGCCTGCACGTCTACGAGGAGGTGCAGGTCAAGGCGGCCGAGCGGGGCAAGACCGCCGAGGCCAAGCTGAGCGTGGTGGAGCAGCAGCTCGGCACTCTGGCGGACGCGACGGACGACGCGGTGGAGGCGGCCGCGGCGACGCTCGCCCGGATGCGCGACCTGACCCGGGCGGTGGAGGACGCCGTTCCGGGGCTGCGGGTGGCCCGCGAGGCGGAGAGCGCCGCCGTCGGCGCCCGCGACACGATCGACGCCGAGCTGGCGGCGCTGTCCTCCGTGCGTACCCCCGCGGGTCTGTCCGAGGCGACCGGCGCGACCACCGCCGCCCGCACCGCCGCCGAGCAGGCGGCGCGTGAGGTGCACGCGGCCGAGGAGGCGGAGGAGAAGATCCGCGGCGAGCTGGCCGCGGCGGGTGACGCCGGCACGCTGCGGCTGATGCTGGACCGGCACACCGAGTTGCAGCGCCTGGTCGAGCAGGAGGACTGGTTCGCGGGCAAGGTCTCGGTCGCCGAGGTGGAGTACCGTGACGCCGCCGCGGCCGCCGAGCTCGCCCAGTCCGAGCACACCGGCGCGCAGCAGCTGCTGGAGCAGGCCCGCCAGGACTACCGGGACGCCCAGCAGCTCGACCGGGCCGCCGCCCTGCGCGGTCACCTGGTGGCCGGGCACGACTGCCCGGTGTGCGAGCAGCCGGTCCGGGTGGTCCCGGAGGTGCCGCAGGAGTCCGCGGTGCGCCTCGCCGAGGCGGCCGGCGCCGCGGCGCGTGAGGCGGCCGAGCGCGCGGCGGCCCGCTGGCGGGAACGCGACGCGGTGGCCCGCAACCTGGAGAGCGATCTGGAGCGCAAGCGCGGGCAGTACGAGCATCACCGCTCCCGCCTGGCCGAGGTGCGCGCCGCGGTGGCCGACCTGCCCGACGTGGACGCGGTCCGGGCCCGGCTGGCCGAGGTCGGTGCGTTGCAGGGCCGGCTGGAGGAGGCGGCCGCCGGTGTCCGTGCGGGCCGGGAGGCGCACCGCCGGGCGCAGTCCGCGGTCCGTGCCGCCGAGGACCAGCAGCGTGCCGCGTGGCGCACCTTCGACACGGCCCGGGACGGTCTGGCCCGGTTCGAGCCGCCGCCGGCCGACCGGGACGACCTGGCCGGCGCCTGGCAGACCCTGGTCGGCTGGGCGGCCGGGGAGCACGCCGCCCGCTCGGCGGCCCGCGCCGAGGCGGAGGCCGCGGTGGCCGCCGCGCACGAGTCGACGGTCCAGGTCTACACGTCGATCGTCGCCCTCTTCACCGAGGCGGGCCTGAACCCGCCGGGCGGCCCGGCGCCGGGCGTCACCCGGCCCGGTGTGTCGGCGTCGCGTGCGGCGGAGCGCAGCGCCTCGGTGGCCGATGCCGAGGCGGGCCTGATCCGGGCGGCCGCGGTGGCCGCGGAGCGTGCCGAGGCGGCCTGGCAGCGGCTGGTCGAGCGGCGGCAGGAGGCCACCGACGCGGCCGAGCAGCGCAACGCGCTCCAGCAGCAGAGCCGGGTGGCGAAATCGCTGGCCGGGCACCTGCGGGCAAACAACTTCGAGCGCTGGCTCCTGGAGGAGGCACTCGACGTGCTCGTCGACGGCGCCTCCGGGATCCTGCGGGAGCTCACCAACGGGCAGTACGAGCTGATCCACGACAAGGGCGAGTTCTTCGTGGTCGACCACCACGACGCGGGCCTGCGGCGCGGGGTCCGCACGCTGTCCGGCGGCGAGACGTTCCAGGCGTCGCTGGCGCTCGCGCTGGCCCTCTCCGAGCAGCTGGCCGGGATGAGCACGACCGCGGCCAGCCTGGAGTCGATCGTGCTGGACGAGGGCTTCGGCACCCTGGACGCCGCCACCCTGGACGTGGTCGCCGCGACGCTGGAGAACCTGGCGGCCCGCGGTGACCGGATGGTCGGGCTGGTCACCCACGTGCAGGCGCTGGCCGAGCGGGTGCCGGTCCGGTTCGAGGTGCACAAGGACGCGCGTACCGCCCACGTCGAAAGGTCGGGCCTGTGACGAGGATGTTCGTGGATGCGTGGGATCCGTCCTACGGTTCGTCGTTCGAGGGCGGCGAGGGCGGTGGCGACGGCCCGGCCTCGGCCAGCAGCGCCCAGGTCGATGTGGACGTCGAGGTGCCGGCCGCCGAGTGGGCGCCGATCGACGCCTCGAGTGCGGTCCGCCCGCCGGACGTGGTGTTCCTGGTCGACGGTGTGCGGCGCAACGACGCCCAACTGTGGACCGAGGAGGAGGACGGCACCTCCTACGCCGGCCTCGCCGCCTCGTACGCGGCCGGGGTGGTCCGTTGCGATCTGGCCCGGGGTGTGGCCGAGCTGGCCGGCGCGCGGGTCAAGCGGGGCCTCTTCACCGCCAGCCCGTCGGTGGGGGACATGCGGGCCAGTTCGGTGCTCTACGAGGTGCACCGGGTCAACGGCACCGGGGAGGCGAGCAAGCTGCAGGCTGCCGTGCAGCCGCCGCTCACCGCTCTGGAGATCGACATCTCGGCGGAGGCCCGCAGCGGGGGTTCGGACGGCGCCGATCTGCTGATCGTGGACGGTCCACTGCGCAACCGGCGTCACCTGCCGCGCACGATCGGCTATGTGAAGACCCAGCAGAAGCAGTATCTTCCGGCCGCCCAGCAGGCGGTGGTGCCGCGGTTGCGCCACGGTCAGCGGACCCCGGTCTTCGGGCTCGGCGGTGGGCTGCTGGGCGGCTTCTCGTGGTACCTGCGCCTCCCCAACTCGACGGGTGCGCCCTGGTCCGGTGTGGTGCGGGTGGAGTGCTCGCCGGACCTGTCACCCGATCAGGCGATCGAGCTGGCCGAGCTGTCCGGTGTGACGCTGCCGCGGTTCGCGTCGGCGGCGTACAAGGATCCGCGCGCACCGCAGAACCTGGTGCCGATCGCCGGGCTGGAGCGCCGGTTGCGCGGGATGCTGGGCGATGCCCGGGTGCTGCACCGGGCGCTCGCGCTCGAGACGGCGCGGAGCCGGTGGTGAGGCGTCTCACCATGTGCGCCGCGCCTCCCATCAGATGATCAACAGTCCTGATTCGTGGGACCGGGCGCGGGAGGCCTCGCCGTGTCCTTTCAGAACGCGCGAAGTTGACCTCGACTTGGTCGCTGCGTGTGATCGGGAATGAGATCAGGAGGCGCCGGAGCAGCGCCATTGGGAATGGGAGCGCTCCCGCCGGTCCGGCCCGGCAATCCGGCCGAGTGGCATTCCGGGGTCACCCGAACGGTTCTCGAACCCGTCATTCACCACTTGTTACTCCCTTGGATCCACGCTACGAAATCGTAGGTTCACGCTACGAGATCGCGCTCTCCCGCGTACGGGAGAATTATTCTCGCGACCATGTCTGAGCCCCCGTGTCACTGAGTATTATTCCGCCTTACCTGGCGTCCGAATCGGCGTAGATCAATACGGAGAGTGATCCGCGACCGGTACGCCTCACGATCACGATCGCAGCGGAGGACCGTTGAGACCGAGTGTCCCGGAAAATCTCGCGCCGGCATTGATCCCGGCAGGGCCCCCCAGCCGTAACTCAGGCGACGGGGAAAGGTCCGGGCGGAGGTATCGATGCATGCGGTGGCCGAGGATCGGCTCGCGCCGGAGAGGGTGCTTGTGATGGCACGGCAACACTCCGGTGGTAGGTGGCAGGCTCTCGACGGTGGGAACCACTCGCGCGACGAGGGCACGGTGATCCCGCGGCAGGCGCCGCGGCACGAAGCCACTCCGAGCAACAGTCCCAGTCACGAGGACACGCTGGTCAAGATGCTCTACGAGGAGCACGCGGGCCCGCTGCTGATGTTCGTGCTGCGGCTGACCGGCGGTGACCGGCAGCGCGCCGAGGACATCGTGCAGGAGACGCTGCTGCGGGCCTGGCGCAACGCGCACCGGCTCGGCGCGCAGGGCCAGCAGTCGCTGCGGCCGTGGCTTGTCACGGTGGCCCGGCGGATCGCCATCGACGAGCACCGCAGCGCCAACGCGCGCCCCGCCGAGACGTACGATCGGGAGCTGGAGAGCTTCCCGACCACGTCCGACGAGACCGACAAGGTCCTGCAGTCGATGACGGTGTCGGACGCGCTCCGGCAGTTGAGCCACTCGCACCGGGAGATCCTCATCGAGACGTACTTCCGCGGACGTACCGTCCCCGAGGCGGCGGAGGCGTTGAACCTCCCGCTCGGCACGGCGAAGTCGCGGGTCTACTACGCTCTCCGGGCGTTGCGCACGGCTCTGCAGCAACGGGGGGTGACGGAATGACCCAGGAACAGCATTACGACGTGGCGTCGTACGCCCTCGGCGTGCTCGACGACCGGGATGCCGCCCGCTTCGAGGACCACCTCATCGAGTGCCCGCAGTGCGCGCTCGAGCTGGAGTCCTTCGTCCAGGTGGCGGACGTGCTGGCGGATGTCGACGCGGAGGCGCTGATCGCCGCGGAGCACTCCGAGCGCGACGGCCAGGTGCTCAACCGGATGCTCAGCGAGGTCCGCACCGAACGCCGCCGGGCGAACAGCCGCCGCCTCTACTCGCTCGCCGCCGCGGTCGTCGTCTTCGCGATGCTCTCGATCGGCGCGCTCTTCGCCGGCGGCCGCTGGCTCGGCCCCGACGCGACGGCGCCGGAGACCGGGGCGCAGAGCAGCAGCAGCAGCAGCCAGCTCGACCCGCTGCCCAACTCCGACGGCGTCGGCCTCGGCGGCACCGAGCTGCCCGGCGAGCCGTTCAGCGGCAGCGATCCACGCACCGGCGTGGCGATGGCGGTCGGTCTGGAGAGCAAGGACTGGGGCACCCAGGTCTCCTTCGCGGTCTCCAACATCACCGGCCCGAAGAAGTGCGGTCTCTACGCGGTCCGCACCGACGGCACCGCCGAGCTGCTCGCCAGCTGGGACATCGGGGACAAGGGCTGGGGCACCGCGGCGAACCCGTCGCCGCTCCTGCTCCAGGCGGTCACCAGCACCACGCGTGAGGACATCGCCCACCTCCAGGTGCAGGAGATCACCGGGAACGGCCCGGGAGACACCCTGGTTCGCGTTCCGTAACCATCCGACGACAGAAAGGCCCGGCCGCATCAGCGGCCGGGCCTTTCTGCGCGTAGCGGTCATCTCTTCACGTACGGGAGGACCGGATGGTTCAACGGAAAAATTCCCAATTTGATCGAGCCGAATGTTCAACCGACTTCGCACCCCCTGCGTACTACAGCCCGGAAATGGCGGAGCCATTAATCAGCTGGAGGACCCGTGGTACCGGAGAAGCGGAAGTTGATGGTTGTCGGCGCGGCGCTCGCGGCGGTGGTAGCACTGCCCGGCTGTGCCCCGGCCGGATACGACGCGGCCGACTACGGCAACGCGGCCGAGCCCGCGTCCAACGAGGTCGCCGCGTCGCCGGGCGCGACCGCCGGGGCAGACCCGGAGGCGACCGGTCAGGCGGATCCCGAGGCGACCGGTGAGGCCGACCCCGAGTCGACCACCGAGGCGGCCCCCGGCGACGAGGCCAACACGCCGGAGATTAGCGAGGAACTCGCCACGACCCAGCTCACCGCCCAGAAGGTCGCGAAGATGGGCGAGACGGTCCAAGACGAGGACGGTTTCGTCCTCTACCGGTTCGACGCCGACTCCGACGACCCGGCGAAGTCCAACTGCAACGGCGAGTGCGCCGAGATCTGGCCGCCGGTGCTGACCAACGACGGCGAGCCGGCCGTGGACGGCGTCGACGAGTCGCTCGTCGGCACGGTGACCCGGGCCGACGGCACCAAGCAGCTGACCCTCAAGGGCTGGCCGCTCTACCGCTACATCGGCGACAAGAAGCCGGGTCAGTGGAAGGGCCAGAACGTCAGCGGCAAGTGGTTCGTCATCACGCCGAAAGGCACCAAGAACCTGACCTGCCTCCCCAAGATCTCGAAGCCGGTCGCCCCGCCGGCTGACAGCGAGGCCGGCGGCGAGGAGTCGTCGGACTCCGGCAGCGACTTCAGCTACTGACCGAGCCGTTCCCTATCGATCGAGGTTGGAGGAGACCGATGAACGCCCGCCGTATTCCCCGATGGCTGGTCGGCACTCTGGCATTGACCATGGCTTTCCTGCTGGCGCCCGCCGGGCCGGCGCACGCCGACGACAAGGTGCCGATCCCCCCCAACACCGGGCTCACCGACAAGGGTGTCGGCACGGTGACGGCGGCCGACCGCGACTTCGTCATCAAGGTCCGGCTGGCCGGTCTCTGGGAGATCCCGGCCGGCAACATGGCCCAGGAGAAGTCCGAGAACCCGGCCGTCGTCAAGATCGGTAAGGCGATCGCGGAACAGCACGTCTCGCTGGACAACCTGGACCGCAAGGTCGCCAAGAAACTCGGCATCAGCCTCCCGAACAAGCCCAACGGCGACCAGGAGGTCTGGCTCAACGAGATGCGCAACGCGCCGACGCCGGCCCAGTTCGACCAGATCTTCATCGACCGGCTGCGCGCCGCGCACGGAAAGATCTTCCCGGCGATCGGCACGATCCGGGCCAGCACCCGCAACGACTCGGTCCGGCTGCTGGCACAGCAGACGAACCAGTTCGTGATGACCCACATGACCCTCCTGGAGAGCAGCGGCATCGTCGACTACGCGGCGCTGCCCACGGCGCCCGCGCCGGCGGCTCCCGGACAGGGCCCGGTCCCGGTCGACAACCAGATGCTCGTCGCCGCCACCGAGGGCGGCAACGTCCCCGGGCTCAGCAACACCGTGATCCTGCTCGTCCTCGCCGCCGCACTGGTGGTCGGCGTCATCACGACCATGCGCATCTTCCGGGCGCGCTAGGTCTCACATCGCCCACGGCGACCAAGAAAGGTGTCACCCATGCGAAGGTCCAAGTACCGGCGCGCAAGTTCCCCGACATGGTTCAGCGGTCGGCGCCGCATCATCGCTGTCGCGGCCACGCTTGTCGCGTTCGGCGGTATCGTGACCGTCACCCAGGTCTCGAGCGCCAGCACCGACCGGACCACCAAGCGGGCTCTCGCCGCCTGTGACGACCTGGCTGCCCCGAACAAGACGGATCTCTCCACGGAGACCCGGCAGGGCACATGGACCACTAACAACGGCCGCGTCACCCAGCACGCCGACGACGGTGCCGGCGATGTCGCCACCACGGCCGAGGTGCGTGCCCGGTGCCGTCAGTGGGTCATGAACAACGTCGCCAACGAGGAGGCGGCCGAGGAGGCCACCACCCAGGCTCGCCGCCGCGGCAACGGCGGCGGGAACAACAACGGCGGCGGGAACAACGGCGGCGGCAACAACGGCGGCGGCAACGGCCAGCCGAGCGAGGCCCCGTCCGAGGAGCCCAGCGCCCCCGCCGAGGGCGAGGAGTCCCAGCCGCCCGCCGAAGGCGGGGAATCCCAGCCGCCCGCCGACGGTGAGGGCGAGGGCAACCAGCCGCCCGCCGAGGGCGGAGAATCCCAGCCGCCCGCCGACGGCGAGGGCAACCAGCCCCCCGGCGACGGCGACGGCGAGGGCAACCAGCCGCCCGCCGAGGAGACCCAGCCGCCGGCGGAGGAGCAGCCCGAGCAGCCCGCTCCGGACCCCACCGCCACCACGCCGCCGCCCGGCGCCGGGCTCGGCATCCTCACCAACACCTGCGACACCAGCAACCTGGAGGCGCACGACGGCTTCCAGCGGGGCGACCGGTGCGTCTCCACCGAGTTCGGTGAGGTCGGCGCCGCCGCGAACAACCCCACCCTGCTGATCACGCGGGCTCCCCGCCAGGTCAACGTGAACCAGCCGTTCACCCTTCAGGTCAGCACGCGCAACCTGATCCGGGACCGGTTCCTCGCGGCCGGCCAGGGCGGTTACTACGTGGAGAGCAGCGTCCTGCAGAACGGCCTGGTCCGCGGCCACTTCCACACCGCGTGCCGGATCCTGAACAGCACCAACGCGGCGCCGGACCCGGCTCCCGTGCCGGCGTTCTTCGTGGCGACCGAGGACAGCCGTGGCGGCGCTGCCCCGGACACCGTCTCCATCCAGGTGCCGGGCCTGCCCGAGGCCGGTACGTTCCAGTGCTCCTCGTGGGCCGGTGACGGTTCGCACCGTACGCCGATGATGGAGCGCGCCAACCAGACGCCCGCCTTCGACTCGGTGCGGGTCCGCGTCCGCGGCTGAGTCGTACGACCACCGTTCGCGGAGTACCGCCGCACGGTGTCGCCGGACCGGATTCGTCCGGGCCCCCCTCCGGCGCACCGGCCGTCCTTCCCCCTGCCGGACGGATCACGCGACGGGCCGCCCGGCCACCACCGGGCGGCGCTCCGCACACAGGTGACCGGACCGTTTCTCGGGTGTCCGGTTCACCTCCCGATGGCCCTGACCCCGGAGCAAGGTCAGGGCCATCGGCCTGCCCTTTTCCGGGTCGGTGGTGGCATAGTTGCCCGGTGACCGTGAGCCGCCGGATGACGCCGCCCGAGCGTTACCACTTCGGTGTCTCGGTGCGGCCGCTGCTGGTGCCGAAACACGACCCCTGCGGCCTGTTGCGCGACGGCGAGTTCTGGCTCGCCGTGCGTACCCCGGACGGGCCGGCGACGCTGCACCTGGCGCGCACCGCCGGTGATCTGGTCGCGACCGGTCACGGCCCGGGCGCGGCGTGGGTGGTCGACCGGGCCGACGCTATCGCCGGGCTGCGCGACGACGTGACCGGCTTCCTGCCGCTGGCGGCGGGCAACCCGCTGGTGGCCCGGCTGGCGAAGACCTTCGCCGGCGTCCGCCTGCCGGCGACCGGGGGAGTGTTCCCGCGACTGCTGCGGGCGATCCTCGAGCAGAAGGTGACCGGCAAGGAGGCGCACCGGTCGTACCGGGCGATCTGCCGTCATTTCGGTGAGCCGGCGCCCGGCCCGGTGGATCTCGTGCTGCCGCCCGACCCGGCCGCGATCGCGACCACGCCCTACTGGACCTTCCACCCGTTCGGGGTGGAACAGCGCCGCACCCAGGCGCTGCTGCGGGCCGCTCAGGTGGCCGACCGGCTGGAGCGGTGCGCCGACGCGGCCGAGGCGACCGCCCGGATGACCGCGCTGCCCGGCATCGGGCCGTGGACGGCGGCCGAGGTGGTGCGGTACGCGTTCGGCGACCCGGACGCGGTGAGCGTCGGTGACTTCCACATCCCGAACACGGTGGCCTGGGCGCTGGCCGGCGAGGTCCGCGGCACCGACGAGCGGATGCTGGAGTTGCTGGAGCCGTTCCGCGGTCACCGGGGCCGGGTCTGCGACCTTTTCGCCCTCGGCGGGATCGGCGCCCCGAAGTTCGGCCCGCGCATGCCGATCAGGTCGTTCGCCCGATTCTGACTGACCGGGTGTGCGACGCGTCACGTTCGGAGGACATAGGCTGGCGTCCATGACATCGCCGTCTCACGCCTATGAATATCTGGACAACGTCGGGCCCCAGGGCAGCGAGGAGGCCCGGCTCGCGGCGGTCCGCCGGTACCGCATGGTCGACCAGCCGATCGAGGACGCGTACGACCGGATCGCGTTCGTGGCCGGTGCCATCTTCGAGACCCCGATCGCGACGGTCTCGCTCGTCGAGCAGGACCGGGTCTGGCTGGCCGCCTGCCAGGGACTGCCGGCCGGGGTGCGCGAGGTGGGCAAGGAGCCCGGCCTCTGCGCGTCCGTGATCGCCCAGGACGACGTCTACGTGATCAACAACGCGGCCGTCGACCCGCGCACCCTCGACCACCCGCTGGTCCGCGGGGAGCTGGGCCTGCGGTTCTACGCCGCCGCCCCGATCCGCACCCACGACGGCTACCGGCTCGGCACCGTCAACGTCATCGACAGCCGCCCCCGGGAGGCCGGGCAGCGCCAGCTCAAGGCCCTCGAGCACCTGGCCTCGATCGTCGCCGACGAGCTGGAACTGCGCCTCATGGTGATCCGTAGTGCCGCCGCCGAACAGCGGATGCGCGACACGGTGAGCTGATCACCGAAGCTGGGTATTAGCTCAGCATGATCTGGAACCTCGCCCGCAGAATGATCCTGACCGCCATCCTTGTCCCGCTCGGCGCCGCCGGTGCCCGCAAGCTCAGCGAAACCATCGAGCGGCGTCGCGGCGCCAGCCGGGGCACCCGGCTGCTGCGTCAGGGCGCCGACATGCTGCAGAACACGTTCGGCCGCAAGAAGCGCAGCCGTTTCGGCTTCCGCTGATTCTGGGTAACGGCGGCGGCATGCGTACCCCCCGCAGAATTGCCGTCGTTGCCCACCAGCGGAAGACTCTCGGTGGCGGACTCGACGAACTCCGGCGCCGGATCACCGGCGAGGGCGTCGACGAGCTGCTCTGGTTCGAGGTGCCGAAAAGCCGCAAGGCCCCCAAGAAGGTCCGCAAGGCGATCGAGGCCGGCGTGGACCTCCTGGTGGTCTGGGGCGGCGACGGCATGGTCCAGCGCTCGCTCGACGTGCTCGCCGCCACCAAGGGCGGCGGCAAGATCCCGGTCGCCATCATGCCCGCCGGCACCGGCAACCTGTTCGCCGGCAACCTCGGCATCCCCACCGATATGGAGAAGGCCGTCGAACTCGCGTTCACCGGCGAGCGCCGCCGCTTCGATCTGGGCCGCCTCGCCGGTGAGCACTTCGCGGTGATGGCCGGTATCGGCTTCGACGGCGCCATGATCAAGGACGCCGACGGCGCGCTGAAGGACCGGCTGGGCAAGCTGGCGTACGTCTGGACCGGCATCCGCCACGTCAACGGCGACGCACCCCGCGCCAAGATCAAGGTGGACGGCACGGACTGGTTCGACGACGAGGCCAGCTGCGTGCTGATCGGCAACGTCGGCACGATCACCGGCGGCATCCGGGCCTTCGACGACGCCGCCCCGGACGACGGCTGGCTCGACGTCGGCGTGGCCACCGCGCAGGGCGCCCTGCAGTGGGCGCGTGCCCTCGGCACGATGGCCGTGGGGCGTTCCGACAACTCGCCCTTCGTCCGGATGACCCGGGCCCGGCGCATCGACGTCAAGCTGGAGTCCAAGCTCGAATACGAGCTGGACGGCGGCGCCCGCGCCAAGACGCGCAAGTTCAGCGCCTCGGTGGTCCCCGGCGCCGTCCAGATCTGCGTCCCGGCCCGGCCCTGACCCGGCATCGGTCTGTCGTAACGAGTGACCGATAGGCGACAGGAAGGTTCGTGTCCTTCTCCGTCGTTCTCGCCGGTTCCTGCCCACCAATCCCCTGGATAGTTCGCGCGACGCGAGCCCAGACTGGCTGTCACCGAACCACTCCAGGGGGCTGACCATGCCGTACCTCATAGCCGCCGGCCTGCTGGCCGGCACGCTCACCGCCACGATCGTCGTCGCGTACCGGGCCGGTCGCGCCCGGGCCGCCTGGCACGACGTCCACGCGGCGAAGCACGCGGTCCGGGACACCCGGCGGATCGCCTGGGCGCACACCGCCCGGCTGGCCGCCGGGATGGCCGTCGTGCTGATCGGTCTGCTCGCCGCGGGTTTCCAGCTGGTCCCCTGAGCAGCCCGCGCCGGGCGCGGCCGTCCGCTTCAAGAGCCGGGTTGCCGGCGGCGTGTCCCGCTCAGAGAACGAACGCGGCGGTGTGTCGCGCTCAGAGGACGAACGCGTCGGTCCACAGCTGGCGCGAACGGCCGGACAGCGCCTCCATCAGGCCGACCGCCTGGCTGTCCGTCAGGCCCGCCACGAAGTCGATCACGGCGCGGCCGCGGGCGCGGCCCAGGCGTTCCGGGGTGCCCAGCGGCAACTCCGCCTCGGCCAGCTCCACCAGGTCGCGGAGCCGGCGGGGAAGGCGTTGTTCCTCGTCGGGGTCGGTGAGCCAGGCGAGCAGGGCCTCGACCAGCGAGGCCAGCAGGCGGGCCTGGCCGCGCTGGTGCAGGGCCAGGTCGGGGCGTTCCAGGACGAAGCGGTTCTGCACGAACTTGAGGATCTGCACCTCGTGCCACTGGGCACGGGACAGCTGCACGTGACCGCTCCTGATCGCCGGTTGGCCGGTCATCTCGATGGAGTCGACCAGGCGGCGGGTCCACGTCGCGGAGAAGGCCGCCACCCGGGCCTCGGCCTCGATCGAGCCGTCGAAGGGCCGGGCCAGCAGGCCGTCGACCAGTTCGGCGCGAACCAGCTCGACGGCACCGGCGAAAGCGTCGTCGTCGGCGATCCAGGCGTCCTTTCGGTGCAGCTGGCGACGCAGTGACTCGATCGCGCCGCCGGCCCGGTTCATGTCGGTCTGGTGACCCCACCGCTGCCACGCCATCAGCTCGGCGGCGACCGCGCCCTGCTGGAGCACGCCGACCCGGTGGACGTCCTCGAGGTCGTGGATGGCGTACGCGATGTCGTCCGCCGTGTCCATCACCGAGGCCTCGACCGTCTGCTGCCAGTCGGCGACCCGCCCGGCGAACGGCGCCCGCGCCGCCCGCACGTCGTTGATCTCGGTGGAGTAGGCGCCGAACTTCAGCGAACCGCCGTCCGGGTCGTCCGGCACGGCCGCCGCCCCACGCGGTGCCGGGTCCATGAACCGCGGGTGCGGGTCCGGGTGGTCCCGCCGCGTCCACGGGTACTTCAGGATCGCGGCCCGGACGGCGTTCGTCAGGTTCAGGCCGATCGTCGCCTGGCCGCGGACCTCGGTGCTGGTGACGATCCGGTACGACTGGGCGTTGCCCTCGAACCCGTCCGGCAGCCGCAGCCGGTGCCGGGCCAGCCGGTCCAGGACCCGTTCGCCGAGGTGCCCGAACGGCGGGTGCCCGAGGTCGTGGGCGAGCGCCGCCGCCTCCACCACGTCCGGGTCGCAACCGCCCAGTTTGTCGGCCAGGTCCCGGTTGTCGTGCAGGATCCGTTCCGCGATGGCCCGGCCGACCTGCGCCACCTTGAGGCTGTGGGTGAGCCGGTTGTGCACGAGCAGACCCGCGCCGCCCGGGCTGATCACCTGGGTGACGCCGGCGAGACGGGCCAGGAACGGTGAGCTGACGATCCGGTCACGGTCCACCCGGAACGGGCTCGACGCGAGATCACCCGGGGCGACGAGATTGTCGCCGAACAGCCTCTGGGCACGTGGATCGTCCATGCCCGGAGGCTACCGGTGGCTGGTCACCGGGACTGCAGGGCATCCAGGGCGACGGCCATCGCGACGACCAGGCGACGGTCCAGGTGAGGATCCGCGACGGTGACCTCGAACCGGTCGCGCAGCCCCCACTTGCGGACCACCGAGAAGGCCGGGCGCCCGCCGATGGTGAAATCGAAGTGGTACGGCAGCCAGGACAGGTAGTCCACGAAGCGGCGCAGGATCGCGACGAGCAGGCTGCGTTCCTGGCCGGTCATCTCGCCGTACCCCGGCTGCTCCAGCACCCACGTGGAGCGCAGCAACGAGGCCGCGAAACTCTTCTTGAACAGCCCGATCGGCTGGCCGGCCGCGTCGACGACGTCGTAGGTGGCACCCAGGTCGATCACCTGACGCGCCGCGAAGCCGAGCAGCGGGGTCTGCTTGGTGTCGTCGGTGTAGAGCGTCACCTGCTCCTTGAACGCCATGCGCTTCTGCTGGGCGAACGCCAGGACGCCGGCCTCCTGCCCGTCCGGGGAGACGGCGTGCACCTCGTACTGGTTGACCATGAAGCGGATCCGCTGGCGGATGATGAGCCGGTGCTGGGCCTGAAGGGTGTCGAGCGTCACGACCGGAGTGTTTCATGGTCCGCACGCTGGTCGGGCACGGCACCCGGCGGTCAGACTGGAGCGATGGCGAAGCGACCGCGTACCCGTACCGTGATGGCTCTGGCCCTGGGCGCCGCGGCGGTGTGGGCCGCCCGCGACATCCCCCGGCAGCTCGGCGCGAAAGCCCGCGGTGACCGGCTGGCCCGGGTGGAGGCGTCCCCGCAGTTCGCCGGCGGCAAGTTCCGCAACACCGTGCCCGCGACCATGGTCGCCGCCGCCTCCATGCCGCGGGTCGCCGCGGCCACCCTGACCGGCCGCGACGCCCGCCACCCGCACCAGCCCGTGCCGCTCGTCGCGCCGGTGCCGGGTGCGGACGCGTCCGGGCTGCACGTGACGTGGTACGGCCACTCGTCCGCCCTCGTCGAGATCGAGGGCCGGCGTGTCCTGCTCGACCCGGTCTGGAGCGACCGCTGCTCGCCGTCCCGCCTCACCGGCCCGCGCCGGCTGCACGACGTGCCGGTCCCGCTGCGCGAGCTGCCCCCGCTGGACGCCGTGGTGATCTCGCACGACCACTACGACCACCTCGACATGCCGACCATCCAGAACCTGGTCGACCTCCAGGCCGCGCCGTTCCTGGTGCCGCTCGGCGTCGGCGCCCACCTGGAGAAGTGGGGCGTGCCCGCCACCCGCATCATCGAGCTCGACTGGAACGAGACGGCCAAGGTCAACGGCGTCGAGTTCGTCGCCACGCCGGCCCGGCACTTCTCCGGTCGCGGCTTCTCCCGCGACGAGACGCTGTGGGCCAGCTGGGTGATCAACGGTCCGACCCGCAAGGTGTTCTACTCCGGTGACACCGGATACTTCCCCGGCTTCGCCGAGATCGGCGAACAGTACGGGCCGTTCGACGCCACGCTGGTGCAGGTCGGCGCGTACGGTGACGCCTGGCCCGACATCCACATGCTCCCCGAGGACGGCGTCGCCATGCACGTCGACGTCCGCGGCGGCCTGATGATCCCGGTCCACTGGGCGACGTTCAACCTGGCCCTGCACGACTGGTCCGAGCCCGCCGACCGCACGTGGCGCGAGGCCAAGGCCCGCGACGTCCGGCTCGCCGTCCCCCGCCCCGGGGAGCGCGTCGACGTCGACAACCCGCCCGCGGTGGACGGCTGGTGGCAACAGATCGCCTGATCGAGAGCGGCTGTCGCAGCCCTGTGCCGGTCAGAGGAGCAGGCCTCCGGTGGCGGCGATGTTCTGGCCGGTCACCCAGCTCGCGTCCGGTGAGACCAGGAACGCGACCACCGCGGCGATGTCCTCGGGGCGGCCGAGCCGGCCCAGCGCGGTCAGCGCGGCCGTCTGCGCGAGCGCTGCGGGCGGGTTGGTGGCGTGCAGCAGATCGGTGTCGGTCGCGCCGGGGGAGACCGTGTTCACGGTGATGCCCCGGGGCCCGAGCTCGCGGGCGGCAACCGCGGTGAACTGCTCCAGGGCCGCCTTGCTCGCGGCGTAAAGGGCCAGCCCCGGCGCCGGGACCCTGGTGTTCAGCGTGGAGACGTTCACGATCCGCCCGTGCTCGCGCAGCAGTGGGGCGGCGGCCTGCATGGCGAAGAGCGGAAACTTCGCGTTGACCGTCATGACCCGGTCGAAGTCGGCCGGCGTCAGGTCGGCGATCGGCTGCGGGACGTTGACGGCCGCGTTGTTGACCAGGATGTCGAGGCCGTCCCGGACCGGCGCGAAGACATCCGCGAGAGTGCCCAGATCGGCCTGATCGCAGCGGACCGGTTCGGCGCCCGTCGCGGCGGCCAGCTCCGCGGCGGCACCGGCGGCGGCGTGGAACGTGAAGACCACCCGGGCGCCGTCCCGTGCCAGCCGCCGGACCACGGCCCGGCCGATACCGCGGGAACCACCGGTCACCAGGGCCGTGCGTCCGGCGAGTGCGAGCGTCATGAGCCCGAGGCTAGGGTTCCGGCGCGCTCCGGTCTTGAACCGATGCGCGGCTTCGGACCGTGTCCGAGGCGCGGCCATGGTCTTGATCCGGGGCGCGGCCATGCTTTTGATCCGGGGCGCGGCCATGGTTTTGATCCGGGGCGCGGCCATGCTTTTGATCCGGGGCGCGGCCCAAGGCGGACCGCAGGGTTGCCCGGAGCACGGCCGGGGTGAGGCCGGACATCGCTCGTACTTCGCGGGTCAGGTGCGGCTGGTCCGCGTACCCCGTGTCGGCAGCAACCCGATGCAGCTCCGTGCCCGCCGCCAGGCTGTTCGTGGCGCGCTGGAAACGCGCGATCCGGGCCACCGCGACCGGGGTGAGCCCGATCTCGCGCCGGAACTCGCTCTCCAGCCTCCGCCGCCCCACCCCGAGGGCCGCCGCGACCGCACCCACCCGGACCCGCCCATTTCCCGCGGCCCCCACCCGGATTCGCCCATTTCCGGCAGCCGCACCCACCCGGACCCGCCCGTCTCCTGCCGCCGCACCCACCCGGACCCGCTCGTCTCCTGCCGCCGCTCCCGGCCGGGCCTGCTCGGGTTTGGCGCTTTCCGGGGCGCGGGTTTTCGGGCCGAGGCCTTGAAGCCGCCACCAGGCCGCCGCCACCAACCCACCGGACAAATTCGGAATGTCCGATGAGCCGATGCGGTCCAGCAACCACGAGTCAAGAGCGGCGAACCGCCCCGACACCGCCAGCCGCTCCGCCAGTTCCGCCCCCGCCGCGGCGCCCAGCAGATCCTCCAGTGCCACCGTCCGCTCGGTGATCTCCCGCAGCGGCACGCCCAGCACCGCAGGCACCCCCGCCGGCGTCAGCGCGACGGTCACACCGTGCCCCCATCGATCGGCCTCGCAGATCACCGGCCGCACCCGCGGGCCGGTGACCACCCGCCCGCCTCCGCCGAGGTCCACCACCAGGACCGGGATGTTCAGGGCGAGCATCCGGTGCGCGATCGGCGCCGGCCGCCGGAAACCGCCGTAGGCCAGGACGAGCCCGCGCAACCGGGGGTCCGGCCGACCGGTGACGACGTGGCAGGGTGCTGCGACCGGTTCCGGTGGCAGCGAGTGGATCATCGGAGGCGGAGGGCGGCCGGGGCGTGTGCGGGGACGGCCGGTGAGCGGGGCGGCACGGGGGTGAGCCGCCGGTAGTCGTCGCCGGGTTCGGGTCGCGGGTCGGCGTCGCCTTTGTTGGGCCAGAGCGACATGGCTCGTTCGGCGAGGGCGGTGATGGTCAGTGACGGGTTGACGCCCAGGTTGGCCGGCACCGCCGATCCGTCCACCACGTGCAGGCCGGGGTAGCCGAAGACCCGGTGGTACGCGTCCACGACGCCCTCCTCCGGGGTGGCCCCGATGGTGGCGCCGCCGAGGATGTGTGCGGTCAGCGGGATGTTGAAGACGTCGCCGACACCACCGCCGGGGTAGCCGCCGATCGTGGTGGCGAGTCGCCGCACCGCCTCGTGGCCGACCGGGATCCAGGTCGGGTTGGGGCTGCCGTGGCCGAGGGACGTGGTGAGCCGGCCCGACCGGGTGCGCCGGACGGTCAGCGAGTTGTCGGCCGTCTGCATGACGAGCGCGATGATCGTCCGTTCGCTCCACCGGCGGACGGAAAGGGAGTGGCCGAGCAGGATCGGGTGGCGCAGCGCCTGCCCGAGGAACCGCAGCGGCCGGGGCACCCGTCCGCCGCCGTCCACGAGCAGGGTGGAGAGCAGGCCCATGGCGTTGCTGCCGGGGCCGTACCGGACGGGCTCGATGTGGGTGTCGGCGTCCGGATGGAACGACGAGGTGATCGCGATGCCGGTGGAGAACGGCGGCGCGGGCACGTCCTTGACCGCCGCACCGAGCAGGGCCTCGGAGTTGGTGCGGGTGAGCCGCCCGAGCCGGGCCGACACCCGCGGCAGCACACCGGTGTCGCGCATGGCGTGCAGCAGCCGCTGGGTGCCGAGCGCCCCGGCGGCGAGGATCACCTGGTCGGCGGTGAAGTCACCGGTCCGGGTCCGCACCTGCCAGCCGCCGTCGTGCGGCCGCAGGGCGGTGACCTCGGTGTCCGGGTGGACCACGGCGCCGGCCCGTTCGGCGAGGTAGAGGTAGTTGACGTCGAGCCGGTTCTTCGCGCCGACCTTGCAGCCGATCATGCAGTTCCCGCATTCGACGCAGCCGGTGCGGTCCGGGCCGGCCCCGCCGAAGTACGGGTCGGGCACGGTTTTGCCCGGTTCGCCGAACCAGACACCCACCGGGGTACGGCGGAACGTGTGCCCGACGCCCATCTCGTCGGCGACCTGCTTCATCGCCACGTCGGAGGGCGTCATGGTGGGTTGCTCGGTGACGCCGAGCATCCGGGAGGCCTGGTCGTAGAAGACCGCGAGCTCGGCCGCCCAGTCGGTGATCCCGGCCCAGTGCGGGTCGGCGAAGAACGGCGCGGGCGGCCGGTAGAGCGTGTTGGCGTAGACCAGGGAGCCGCCGCCGACCCCGGCCGCGGAGAGCACCATGATGTCCTTGAGCAGCGTGATCCGCTGCATGCCGCGCAGGCCGAGGCGCGGCGCCCAGAGGAAGTTGCGCAGGTCCCAGGAGGTCTTGGGCAGAGTTTCCGGAGTGAACCGGCGGCCGGCCTCGAGCACGCCGACCCGGTACCCCTTCTCCGCCAGCCGCAGGGCGCTGACGCTGCCGCCGAAGCCGCTGCCGACGACGACGATGTCGTAATGCGTCATCGCATCACCTAAGCATTACCGGTGAGTAACCGTAAAGACCTGACGGCGATAGATGGCTATCGAACGAGCGGTCCTTGATGGGAACGGCTGTCGCTGCGGCGGTGCGGGCTACGATGCCATCCATGTTTTTCTTCATGGCGGCCGTGCGGGTTCGCGATCGCAGGGCGTACGAGTGGATTGCCGCTCCGCACCGGTGAGGCCGTCACGCGCCCTGGAGGGGCCTGGTCCGATCCTGGCCGTGGTGGTCGTCGCGGCCGCCGTGGCCGGTGCGGTCGCCTGGGCGGAGGTGCCTGCCCGGCTGCACCTGCACGGGGAGTTCATCGACCTCTTCGTCTACCAGTACGGCGGCCAGCTGGTGATCGACGGCCTGCCGCTCTACGGCTCCCGTGACCCGGTGACCAATCTGCGGTTCACCTATCCGCCGTTCGCGGCGGTGGTGATGGCGCCGCTGGCGCTGCTGCCCGGCTGGCTCGCCACGGCGCTGTGGACCGGGGCGTCGGTCGGAGCGCTGGCCGGCGTCATCGTGGTGGCGGGCCGCGCCCTCCGCCGTCCCGTTCCGGGATGGCTCGTCGCCCTGCTGACCGTCGGCGCGCTCGTGCTCGAACCGGTGTGGCAGAACCTCACCTTCGGCCAGATCAACCTGTTGCTGATGCTGGCTGTGCTCATCGACCTGGTTCGCCCGGAACGGCGCTGGTCCGGGGTGCTCATCGGCATCGCGGCCGGTGTGAAGCTGACCCCGCTGGTGTTCGTCGTGCTGCTGGTGCTGGTCGGCCGCCGGACGGCAGCGGGACGGGCGCTCCTGGCCTTCGCCGGCACTGTGGTGATCGGCTTCGCGGTGATCCCCGGCTCGGCGAAGGCCTACTGGACCGACAACCTGATCAACGCGGGCCGGGTCGGCCCGCCGGAGATGGCCCACAACCAATCGGTCTTCGGTGTGCTCACCCGTCTGCTGGACGGTGTGCCACCGACGCTGCTGTGGCTCGCGGTCGCCGGGCCGATCGCCCTGGCGGTCGTGGTCCTCGGCGCGGTGTGGTGGCGCCGGGGCGACCGGGTGCTCGGGGCCGGCTTCGGGGCGTTGGCGATGCTGCTCGCCTCGCCGGTCTCGTGGTCCCACCACTGGGTGTGGGCCGTGCCCATCGGGCTGGCGCTGTGGACGTACAACCGGTGGGCGAGCGTCCTGTGGACCGTGGTCTTCCTGGTTCGCCCGTTCGTGTGGCCACCGTGGCGTCATCGCCGCGAGTACGGCTGGGGTCCGATCGAACACATCGTCGGCAACGCCTATGTGCTCGCCGCGCTCGCCCTCTTCGTCTGGGCGGTGGTGATGCTCATTCGCCGGGCCGGCCCGCTCGCCGAGCGTCCGGTCCCCGAGGCGCTGCCCGCGAACCGGTCCAGCCTCCCGTAGGGACGAGTCAGAGACCGACCGTGCGGGTGGCGACGAGCCCGCGGTCCGGGTCCCCGGTCACCGAAGGGATCTCCAGTGGCCATCCGCCGGTGAAGCACGCGTCGGTGGAGAGGCTGAGCCCGGTCCGCCGGCCGTCACCGGGGATGGCGAGCTGTGCGGCGTGCACCGGGTCCTCGGCGTCGCCGGGATACACCTCGAAGTGCACGTGCGGCCAGTGCCCCGGGTCGGCGCCCGGGAAGGCGGTCGGGAAGGCGACCCAGCCGGACGGGTCGGCGGTCTGCCGGCCACGGGACTCCCGGTCGCAGTGCCACAGGCTGACCGCGTACCCGGGCATCGGTCGCCCCGAGTTCGCGCTCACCAGGCGCAGTCGCACCGTGAGCGGCACGTTCTCCCGTCGCATGGCGTCTCCCCTTCGTCCGGTCCGGCATCCTCAGATTCGGCGCGCGAGGCGGCTGTCGGATCACCGGCAGGGTGCAGAACAGGAGTACCCGGCGCGGATCGCCGGTGGGGAGAGCCCCGCGCGGATCGCCGGCGGGGCAGAAACAGCAGCACCCCCGGGCGCGGACGCCGGGGGTGCTGCTGGAGGTGACGAACGGTCAGACGGTGCTGGGCACACCGGCCGCGGGCATGCCCGGCGCGGGGACGCCGGCCGGCGTGGACGGCGTGGCCTGCTCCGACTGCCAGGCCGCGAACTCGCGCTCGGCGGCGGCCAGTTTCGCCGGGTGCTGCTGGCAGGCACGCAGCAGCCGGAGGATCAGGAACAGCTCGAAGGTCAGCAGGCCCACGCCGGCGACGACGGTGACCGGGATGACCAGGCCGAGCAGCGGGCCCACGATGAAGACGAACATCTCGTACTCGATGCCGCTGAACAGGTGGGTGCGGATCCGGTTGCGGCGCAGGGTGCTGCCGACCCGGCGGCGCAGCGACGAGGTGCCCCCGGCGGCGGCCTGCTCGACCGGCTCCGCGGCCAGGGCGGCCGGTGCCGGGTCGGTCACCGGCGGCTGCAGGGCCTCGATCTCCTCGCGCATGACGCGACGGACCTTCGCCATCTGCTGGCCGTTGAGGTAACGGAACAGGTCGAGGAAGACCGCGACCGCCATCACCCAGAGGTAGGCGATGTTGTCGGTCTGCACGTACTGACCGCCGAAGAGCGCTATCGCGCAGAAGAAGACGCGCACCCGGTCGAGCACGAAGTCGAGCCACTGGCCGAAGATCGTGCCTGTCCCGTTCAGGCGGGCGATCTTGCCGTCCATGCAGTCGACCACGAAGCTCAGGTGGAAGAGCACGGCGCCGGCAGCCAGCGCCCAGCGGTCGCCGATGGCGAAGAAGACCATCGCGCCCACGCCGATCACGGTCGCGAGCAGGGTCAGAACGTTGGGTGTGATCCACCGGTAAGGCGCGACCAGACGCACCAGCCGGGACGCCAGCGGGTCGACCAGAAGCACGGTCCACCACGCGTCGACCGGCTTGTAGGTCCGCTCCCGGATCTCCTGCAAGGTCACCTTCACGCGCGGCACTCTAGACCTTAATCCTATGCGAACGCCAAATGCCCCGCCGGTGAAACATGGGCCACTACCTGCAGTGACGCTGACTGCGTCGCCCGGTAATCGGTCACCGTGTCCACTCCGGCCGGTTCGTCGATGTCGTCGACCTTACTCGCGGCCGGCCCGGCGTGCCGGGGCGTCCGCGCCCACCCGCCTGCCGGGGATGGACCGATGTCATGTGGTGGTGCGACCGGGGGCTACCCGGAACCGTAGACTTTACGCCCAGGAATCCCGCGAGGCCCCGGGAACCTCTTGATCAACAGGACTCCTGGGCGAATTCGGACACACCAGATGACAACCGGCCCGAACGGGCGCTAGGCGGCGGCGGGTTTGCGGCGCAGGTCGGCGCCGACGTCGTGAAGGTGGCGCAGCGCCTGGGCGTACGAGTCGGTGAGGCTGGTGATCTCGTACGCCACGCCGATCTCCGCGCAGTAACGCTGCACCACCGGCTGGGCCCGGCGCAGGTTCGGCGTCGGCATGGCCGGGAAGAGGTGGTGCTCGATCTGGTAGTTGAGGCCGCCCAGCGCCGCGTCCACCAACCGGCCGCCGCGGACGTTGCGTGAGGTCAGCACCTGCTTGCGGAAGAAGTCCTCGGTGCCGTCCGGGTGCGGCATGCCCTTGTGGTTGGGGGCGAAGGTCAGGCCGAGGTAGACGCCGAACAGCGCCTGGTGCACGACGAAGAAGGCCAGCGCCTGAAGCGGGGAAAGCACGAGCAGGAGCGCCGCCACGTAGGCGGCGAAGTGCACGGCCAGCAGGGTGCCCTCCAGGGCCGGCCGCTTCACGGTGCCGTTGAACAGGGCACGCACGCTGTCCCGCTTCAGCGACAGGCCGAGCAGGGTGAGCAGCGGGAAGAACAGGTACGCCTGATATTTCGCGACGAAGCCCGCGGCGGATTCCCGGTTCCACACCAGCACACCGGGGCCCACGTCCGGGTCCAGGTCGTCGTGGTTCGGGTTGGCGTGGTGCTTCGTGTGCTTGTCCATCCAGTAGCCGTACGACATGCCGATCGCCAGGTTCCCGGCGATCAGGCCGGCCCGGGCGCTCGGCCGGTTCGTGCGGAACACCTGCCGGTGCGCCAGGTCGTGCGCCACCAGCGCGGTCTGCGCGAACGCCACCGCCAGCACGACGGCCACCGCGAGCGTCCACCAGGACGAGCCGATCAGGAAGAAGGCGGCCCAGCCGCCGATCAGGGCCAGGGAGACGCAGGTGAGGCGTACGGCGTAGTAGCCCGGCCGGCGCCGCAGCAGCCCCGCCGCGTTGATCCGTCGGGCCAGTTCCGCGAAGTCGCTGCCGGTGGCTCGTGTCTCGGCTGTCGTCGTCATGCCCACCAGAGTCCCGGCCTCGCGCGCGTAGGACAGGAGTGCCAGACCCCCGCCGGTGGTAGGGCTGGCACTACCGACACGTTCGCACCCGGCGGCCAGGATGGGGTCATGGACTCGCGTGACTGGATCAGGGACGGCATCCGGGCCGTGGCCGGCGGCGTACTCGGCGTCGCTCTCGCCATCACCAACATCCCGCTCTTCGTCCTGTTCGTGGTGTCTTTGGTGCTCACCCCCGTGCTCGGGATCGGCCTGGTGCTGCTGCCGCTGGTGACCGCGCTGGTCCGGTTCCGGGCCCGGCTGGCCCGCCGGCTCGCCGCGACGTTCGGGATGCCGATCGCGCGACCGTACCGACCGGCTCCCGAGTCGCGGGGGCCGCTCGTCCGCTATCGCTGGATCATCACCGACCCGGCCACCTGGCGCGACTTCGCCTGGCTGCTGCCGGGTGCGGTGGCCGGGCTGGTGCTGGGGGTGCTGTCGCTGGCGGTGCCGCTCTACGGCATCGAGGGCATCCTGCTGCTGCCGCTCTGGATCTGGCTCGGCACCGGCGATTACGGGTACGGCGCGGTCTGGCCGATCGAGACGGTCGGCGAAGGGTTCCTGTCGTTGCCGCAGGGCACGGTGATCCTGGCGATCGGGCTGGCGATGGCGCCGTACCTGCGGCGCGCCGACGCGTACCTCGCCAAGCTCTTCCTGGCACCGACCCGCAACGCCGAGCTGCGCCTGCGGGTCAGTCAGCTCACCGTCACCCGCGCCGACACCGTCGACGCGCAGGCCGCCGAGCTGCGCCGCATCGAACGGGACCTGCACGACGGCGCACAGGCCCGGCTGGTCGCCCTCGGCATGACGATCGGCTTGGCCGAGGAGATGGTCGATACCAACCCGGCGAAAGCCCGCAAACTGCTCGCCGAGGCGCGCGAGACCAGCTCGGACGCACTCGTCGAACTGCGTCACCTGGTCCGCGGCATCCACCCGCCGGTCCTCGCCGAACGCGGGCTCGAAGGCGCGGTCCGCGCCCTGGCGATGGCCCTGCCGATCCCCACCGCCGTCGGCGCGTCGGTGCCCGGGCGCCTCGACACGCCGGTGGAGTCGGCCGCCTATTTCGCGGTGGCCGAGGTGCTGGCGAACGTGACCCGGCACAGCTTCGCCCACCACGTCGAGGTGCAGCTCTGGCACAGCGACGGCTTGCTCACGATGCGGGTCGCCGACGACGGGCTGGGCGGGGCCGACCCGGCCGGCGGCACCGGCCTGCGCGGCATCGAACGTCGTCTTGCCGCCTTCGATGGCACGATGAGCCTGTCCAGCCCGCCGGGCGGACCGACCGTCGTGACCATGGAGCTGCCGTGCGCGTTGTCATCGCCGAGGATCTCGCCCTCCTCCGGGACGGCTTGACAAGGCTGCTGGAGGCGTACGACTTCAAGGTGGTGGCGGCGGTCGACAACGGACCGTCGCTGCTGCCGGCACTCCTCGAGCACCGCCCCGACGTGGCGGTCATCGACGTCCGGCTCCCGCCCACCTTCACCGACGAGGGTCTGCAGGCCGCGATCGCCGCCCGGGACGCGGTGCCCGGCATGCCGGTCCTGGTCCTCTCCCAGCACGTCGAGCCGCTCTACGCCCGCGAACTGCTCAGCGACCGCAAAGGTGGCGTCGGCTACCTGCTCAAGGACCGTGTCTCACACGTCGCCCAGTTCGTCGACGCCGTCCGCCGGGTCGCCGCCGGTGGCACCGCGATGGACCCGGAGGTGGTCTCCCAGCTGCTGGCCCGCAACGAGCCCCCACTCGCCGCCCTGACCGGCCGCGAACGCGAGGTCCTGGGTCAGATGGCCGAGGGCCGTTCCAACGGCGCCATCGCGGCCAAGCTGTTCATCGGCGAGAAGGCCGTCAGCAAACACATCAGCAGCATCTTCACCAAGCTGGATCTGCCCGTCTCCGACGACGATCACCGTCGCGTGCTGGCAGTCCTGGCCTACCTGAACTCCTGAGCGCCCGCCCGGCGTCTCCTGAGCGGTCCGTCCCGCGTCGGCTGAGCGGTCCGCGACGCGGATCACTCCGCGCCTGCTGAGCGGTCAGTCTCGCGTCTGCTGAGCGGTCCGCCACGCGGGTCAGCCCTGCGCCTGCTGAGCGGTCCGTCCCGTGCCTGCTGAGCGGTCCGTCCCGTGCCTGCTGAGCGCGCCGCCCGGTGTCTGGTGGCGGGCGGCCCGGTGTTTTCTGCCGTTTTGTGCCGGTGGCGGGCGCCGGGGACGGCGTGCGGGACATCGATGCGGCGGCGGGCGAGGCAGGTGAGTGGGTGGGGTTTGGCCTTCGGCTCCCTTCCCCTCAGTGAAAGCAGCCGCGTTGCGTCCGTGCGGCGTTGTTGATCTGCTAGCGCTACGAAATCGCTGTGATCAAGGGGTTGAAACCGCGATTTCGTAGCGCTAGCAGATCAACATCTCAACGGGGACATGGCCTCCGGCGCCATCGGCGCCAACGGGGACACGGGGCCGGCGGGGACGCAGTGGCCGGCGGGACAAGGGGGGCCGGAGGGGGACATGAGGGCGGGAGGGAACTACGGGATTGACGGGGCGGCATCGGCTGGGGCGGTGATCGGGGTGGGTCGGTCGGAAGCTCAGTGGCGCAGGCGGGCGATCCGGCCGGACTGGCCGGAGGCCCAGCAGGCGCCGGTGGACGTGCAGGCCACCGCGTCGAAGCTGCCGGTGTCGAAGTTGCGCCAGGTCCGGCCGCCGTCGTAGGAGATGTCGCTGCCGGTGGGGCCGACGGCGATGGCGGTGCGGGAGTGGCCCTTCCAGGTCACCCCGGAGCGGTACGCGCCCGGTACGCGCCGCGAGACGTCCCAGTGCCGGCCGCCGTCGCGGGTCACGGCGGCGCCGTCGGGGGCGGCCGCCGGGGTCACGTAGTCGCCGCCCACGGCCAGGCCGTGCCGGCTGTCGCGGAAGGCGAGGCCGTAGATGCCGGCGCTCGGGCCGCTGGGCACCGGGGAGTCGGTCACGGACCAGGTGCGGCCGCCGTCGCGGGAGTGGAAGACGCGGGCGGTGGCGCCGCCGCCGGTGGCGAACCAGTAGTCGCGTCCGGCGGACACGAGGCAGGTGCCGCTCGCGGCGAAGGCGAACTCGCCGGGCAGCGCGTCCGGCATGCCGGTGCTGGGCACGACGTCCCAGGTGCGGCCGCCGTCGCGGGTGGCGAGGATCCGGAACTTGCCGTCCACCGGGTCCGAGAGCGCAAGCCCGTGCCGGCGCCCGGCGGAAGACGACCCAGCGGAAGACGACCCAGCGGAGGACGGCCCGGTGGAGGACGGCCCGGTGGAGGGCGACTCGGTGGAGGCCGACTCGGTAAAGGGCGACCCGGCGGACCGTCGGTGGTCGCTGAACGCGAGGCAGTCGTAGAAGGCGACCGGGTCCTCGTTGCGGAACGTCTCGGTCCAGGTCCGGCCGGCGTCGGTGGTGGTGTAGATGCGGGAGTCGGTGCCGGTGCCGACGGTCAGGGCCACCGCGGAGCGCGCGTCGTGGGCCTCGATGTCGCGGAATTCGAGGCCGGCGGCGGCGGGCGGGCCGAGCGAGGTCCAGGTGCGGCCGGCGTCTACGGTGCGCAGGACGGTGCCGGCGGAGCCGGCGGCCCATGCGACCGAGGCGTCGACCGGGGCGAGGCCGCGGAACCGTGCGGTGGAGCCGGTGTCGGTGAGCTGCCAGGAGACGCCGTGGCCCGGGGTCCAGCCGGTGCCGGCGGCCATCACGAGAACGAGTGCTGAGATAGACAGGTTTCGTTGCGTCGTCATGGTCCGTCAACCTACCGCCCGGCGGGGGTGTGTGGCATCGCACTGATCCGTGGGATGACGCCCGCCTGAAACAAGCGGTTACCAGAATGTGGGACATGACTTCGACGACGCAACTCGCCGTGACCGTGGCGATCACCCGCCGCGCCGACCCGGAGCGGGCCGCCGAGATGGCCGCCTGGGTGCGCGCCGGCGCGTCGCTGGCCGAGACGTTCCCCGGCTTCCTCGGCACCGGCTGGGTGCGGTCCGGCCAGAGCTCGTCGGAGTGGCACATGCTCTACCGGTTCGCCGACGCCGGGTCGTTGCGGGACTGGGAGGAGTCGGCGCAGCGCAAATGGTGGCTGTCGTCGGCGGAGGGCTTCGTCGAGCACACCCGGGTGGAGCGGCGGACCGGCATCGAGGGGTGGTTCGACCCGCCGCGGGAGCGTGAGGTCGACCAGCCGGCGCCGGCGCCTGCCGCCCCGCCGCGGTGGAAGCAGGCGGTCACCATCTGGCTGGGCTTCTTCCCGGTCAGCCTGCTGTCCGCGGTCCTGCTGATGCCGCACCTCGGCGCCCTGAACACGGTGCTCAAGACGCTGGTCAGCACCCTGGTGCTGACGCCGATCATGACTTACCTGGTGCTGCCGCAGGTGACCCGGCTCCTGCAGCCCTGGCTCAAGCGGTAAGGCCAGCCCTGGCTCAAGCGGTAAGGCCAGCCCTGGCTCAAGCGATAAGGCCCGCCCTGGCTCAAGCGATAAGGCCAGCCCTGGCTCAAGCGGTAAAGGCCGGGCGTCACCCGTCGAGCAGGGCGCGCAGGCGCAGGGTGTCGTCCACGGTCCAGCCCGGTGGTGGCGCTATCGCGGCCCAGCCGTCGACGGTCTCCGACTTGTAGACGTGGCCGTGCCCGGTCGGCACCTTGTTGGCGAAGAGCAGGTCGCACGAGGTCTGCCAGAACGTGATGCCCGGGTACCAGTGCATGTCCGGCGTGACGTCCGGGCCACGCGGGCCGTCCAGCCACTGCGGTTTCTTCCAGAACAGGTCCCAGCTCCACCAGACGACCGGATCGGTCGCGTTCTGCAGGTAGACGACGCGGGGCCGGTCACGGGTCGGGGCGCGCAACCCGGCCGCGTTCTCGGCGAACGCGATCGGCAGGTCCGGGTAGGCGGGTTCCCAGACCGGGCTGCCGCCGGTGCGGGCCTCGGTGAGCTGCCGATGCACCGGGTTCGCGAACGTCGGTCCGAGCAGCAGCGCGCCGTCCGACCCGGTGACCAGGTCGGCCGCGGAGCCGAAGGTCGCCTCGATGCCGTACGTCCCGAGGCTCTCGCCGAAGAGCAGCAGCTTGGGCCGGTGCGCCTCGGGCATCGCGGCCCAGCGCGCGCGGACCGCCGTGATCAGGGCGGACGCGGTGTCGACCACGTCCGAGCGGTCGCCCCAGAAGGCGATCCAGCTGGGCAGGTACGAGTACTGCATGGAGACGAGGGCGGTGTCGCCGCCGTACATGTATTCCAGGGACCGGGTGACCCGGTTGTCCACCCAGCCGGTGCCGGTGGGGGTGAAGACGGCGATCACCGCCCGGTCGAAGGCGCCGGTCCGATCCATCTCGCGCACCACCAGCGCGGCCCGGTCCTCGACGGTCTCGGCGGAGGTGAGCCCGGCGTAGACCCGGATCGGGTCGAGCACCGGCCGCCCGGCGAACGCGGTGAGCTGCTCGGCCGACGGCGCGCCGGCCACGAACGCCCGGCCCTGCCGGCCCAGCGAGTCCCACGGGACCAGGGACCGCGGGCCGCCGGAGCGCAGCGCGGACGCGGGGATGACGACGCCGTTGCCGGTGCCGCTGTTGACCACCGCGGCGGATCGGTCGGCCATCGTGAACAGTTGCGCCATCACGACGCCGTCCACCGCGCTGTAGCTGAGCAGCGCGACGACCACGGTGCCCGCGCAGTAGGCGGCCCGGTTCGGCACGACCTGACGGAACACCAGGGCGCAGCCGTGCGTGGCGAGCCGCAGGGCGCGCGCGACCAGCAGGATCAGGCCGAAGGTGAGCAGCCCGGCGCCGAGGGTGCGGGCGACGTCGTACTCCTGCGCGGGTGGCATGCCCAGCTGACCGCGCAGCTCGCGTTGCCAGCGGGTGCCGAGCCAGAGGAAGAAGAGGAAGAGCAGGGGTACGAGGGAGAACAGCACCCGCCACGCGATGGTGACCGTCCGCGCGCCGAAGTGCCGGCGCACCCGCACGAGCGCGCCGATCGCGGTGCCCAGCGCGTAACCCATCGCGGCGGTGATGCCGGCCACCACACCCTGCAGGAACCACGCGCGGGGCAGCAGCGACGGGGTGAACGAGAGGCAGAAGAAGACGGCGGCGAACGCGGAGCCGGTGAGGGTCAGTCCGGCCCGGACGATCCGGCGCTGGGCCGGTGCGGCCAGCGGGCTGCTCCGCGCCGATCGCCGGGGCGCGGGGATCCGGGCGCGGAGGGGCGTGAACCAGCCCGGAGGCGACGCGACCACCTGTTGGCGCATGCGGTGCTCCGTTCATCGACGACGCACAGTTGCCCCCTCATCATCGTGGGTCGATGGTCACGAGCGCCGCCCTCTTTTCCCCGACTTCTTCCCTGGCGAAGCCCCTAGGTGGGATTGGTTCAGTCCGCGCCCGGCCTGCCGATGACCATCGGGAGGAGGAACGAATGCGGCTGCGCAACTGGATCGCGGTGGTGGTCAGCGTGTTGTTGCTGGCCGCCGCCGGTGTCGTGGGCTTTCTGGTGAACCGTTCGGCACTGCGGGCGGCGGACGCCGTGCACCGGGCGGACAGCAGCGCGCTCGGCGCGAACAACGGAACGCTCACCGGGCAGCTGCAGGTGAACTCGGCGTCCGAACTGTCCGAGATCCTCGCCGAGCACGTCCTGCACCTGGGCCGGGACAGCGCGGCGGATCGCACCATCCTGGCGGCGGCGGCGCTGAAGAGCACCACGTTCCAGTACGGCCTGCTGACCACCGACCGGGACGGCAATGTACTGACCGCCGGCCGGGCCACCGGTCTGCCGCCGGCCGGGGACCCGGGGTGGGAGCCGATGAAGGCGCAGCTGCGCGCGGGCGGCCCGGCCGGCTTCTCCGACGTGATGACCGTCGACGGGGCGGTCCTCGCCGCGGTGGCCGTGCCGATCACGGCGAACGACTCCGTCCTCGGATACCTGGTCGGGATCAACGAGGTGTCCCGGACGTCGCTGCAGAGCTACCTGGTGCGGCTCTCGTCCGGGGCGCACGAGACGTTCGTCGTGGACCGGACCGGCCGGGTGGGCGCGTCGAGTGACGCCGGCCGGCTCGGCGCCACCCTGGACCCGGCGGTGCGGGCCAGGCTCGGCGCGGACGGCGTGCAGTTCGTCGAGTACCACTCCGGGAAGACCCCGATGATCGCGATCGTCTACGGCGGCCTGACCAGTGACTGGTCGTACGTGCGGACGCAGACCAGGTCGTCCTTCGACGGTGTGGTGCACGACCGCAGCCAGACCCTGAACCTGACGCTGCTCGCCATGCTGCTGATCGGCGTGGCCGGCATCTCGGTGCTCGGGTACCGCACCCAGGTGCAGCGCCGCCGCGCCGACGAGCGGTTCCAGGCGCTCTTCCAGCACGCGCCGGACCTGGTCTCGGTCCTGGACGGCCGTGGCCGGATCGTGTTCAGCAGCCCCAGCGCGTACGCCGTCCTCGGGTTCACCAACGGCGCGCTCACCGGGCGCAGCGTCTTCGACCTGGTCCACCCGGAGGATCAGCCGGAGATGCGGGAGCGGCTCGCCCAGCTGCTCGACGACCCGTCCGGCGTGATCCGGCTCCAGTGCCGGATCCGGTCGGCGGACGACAAGTACCGCTGGTTCGACTTCACCGCCTCCAACCAGATGCACAACCCGGCCCTCGACGGCGTGGTGATCAACGCCCGGGACGTGTCCGAGAACCGGGCGTTCCAGGAGCGGCTGGCGCACGAGGCGCAGCACGACCCGCTCACCGGGCTGCCGAATCGGCGCCGCATGCAGGACGCGCTGGACTCGTCGCTGCGTACCGCCCCGGTCGCGGTGCTCTTCGTGGACCTGGACGGGTTCAAGCCGGTCAACGACGCGTACGGCCACGAGGTCGGCGACGAGTTGCTGCGGCAGGTGGCGGACCGGCTCAGCGCCTGTGTGCGGTCGACCGACGTGCTGAGCCGGGTGGGCGGCGACGAGTTCGTGGTGCTGATGCCGGGCGTGCTGTCGGAGAAGGACGCGACGACCATGAGCGGCCGGATCCGGTACGTCCTGGAACTCCCCTTCCGGATCGGCGGTCAGGAGATCCGGATCGGCGCCAGCGTCGGCCTGCACCTGGCGCCGGCGGCGGAGAACCCGGACGCCGCGCTGCGGGCCGCCGACCACGCGATGTACGCCGTCAAGCACGCCGGTGGCAGCCGCCGCCCCGGTGCCGCGGCGACCGGGCGGGCGGGACGGCACCGCGCGGCGGACTGAACTTAGTGCACACTGTGTGCAAGGAGTTCTTTCCGGCGAACGGTGGTGGCTGCGGTGTCCAAGGTGCTCTCCCGGCGTGATCTCGCGTTTCTGCTCTACGAATGGCTCGATGTGGAGTCGCTGACGGCGCGCGAGCGGTACGCCGACCATTCCCGCGAGACGTTCGATGCGTTCCTGGACGTCTCGCAGCGGATCGCCGAGCGCGACTTCGCACCGCACAACCGGAAGAACGACCTCCACGAGCCGACCTTCGACGGCGAGCGGGTGGAGATCATCCCGGAGGTGGCGAAGGCGCTCAAGGTCTTCGCCGAGTCCGGGCTGATCGCCGGGACCGTCGACGCCGAGCACGGCGGGCTGCAACTGCCGCTTGTCGTGCAGCGGGCCTGCTTCCTCTGGTTCCAGGCCGCCAACACCGGCACCAGCTCGTACGCGATGCTCACCTCGGCCAACGCGCACCTGCTGCTGGCGCACGGCACCCCGGAGCAGATCACCCGATTCGTCCACCCGATGCTGGAGGGCCGGTTCACCGGCACGATGTGCCTGTCCGAGCCGCAGGCCGGATCGTCGCTGTCGGACGTGACCACGAAGGCCGTCCGGGACGGCGAGAACTACCGGATCACCGGCAGCAAGATGTGGATCTCGGCCGGTGACCACGAGCTCAGCGAGAACATCGTGCACCTGGTGCTGGCCCGGGTCGAGGGCGCGCCGGCCGGGGTGAAGGGCCTCTCGCTCTTCATCGTGCCGAAGAAGGACCTGGACACCGGCGAGCGCAACGGTGTCACCCTGGCCGGGCTCAACCACAAGATGGGCTACCGGGGGACCACCAACACGGTGCTCGCCTTCGACGGCGCGACGGGTTACCTGGTGGGGCAGGAGGGCCGGGGCCTGGCGATCATGTTCCACATGATGAACGAGGCCCGCATCGGCATCGGCGCCGGCGCGGTGGCCCTCGGGTACACCGGGTACCTGCACGCCCTCGACTACGCCAAGGAACGCACGCAGGGCCGTCCGGCCGCGGACAAGGACCCCTCGGCCCCGGCGGTGCCGATCATCCGGCACCCGGACGTGCGCCGGATGCTGCTCGCCTCGAAGTCGTACGTCGAGGGCGGCCTGGCCCTGGTCCTCTACGCGGCGAAGCTGGTCGACGAGCCGTCCGAGGAGAACCAGCTGCTCCTCGACGTGCTCACCCCGATCGTCAAGGCCTGGCCGTCGCAGTGGTGCCGGCTCGCCGACGACCACGCCATCCAGGTGCACGGCGGGTACGGCTACACCCGCGAGTACGCGGTCGAGCAGTTCTACCGGGACAATCGGCTCAACTCGATCCACGAGGGCACCGACGGCATCCAGGCGCTCGACCTGCTGGGCCGCAAGGTGACCATGAAGGGCGGCGCGGGACTGGCCCTGCTGCTCGACCGGATCCGGGGCACCGCGTCGGCCGTACCCGAGGATCTCGGGAAGCCGGTGGCGGAGGCTGCCGACCGCCTGGCCCGGACCACGGCGAAGCTGTGGGCCGCCGGTGATCCGGCGAGTGCGCTGGTGAACGCGACGGCCTATCTCGACGCCGCCGGGCACCTGGTGATCGCGTGGCTGTGGCTGGAGCAGTGGCGCGCCGCCGAGGGCAAGGACGGCGACTTCTACGACGGCAAGCGCCTGGCCGCCCGGTACTTCGTCGGCCACGAACTGCCCCGGATCGGGCCGATGCTGGATCTTCTGGACTCGGGTGACACCCTGCTTCTCGACCTTGACGAGGCCTGGCTGGGCTAATGTTCCGAGGATGGCCGGTAAAGCCACCGTCGTCGAAGTCGGTGACCACGACGTCCGCGTCTCCAACCCGGACCGGGTCTACTTCCCGGAGCTCGGCGCCACGAAGCTCGACCTGGTCGAGTACTACCTGGCGGTGAGCGACGGGATCGTCCGGGCGCTGCGGGAGCGGCCCTGCATGCTGCACCGCTTCCCGGACGGCCTGGCCGGGGAGAAGGTGCATCAGAAACGGGTGCCGAACGGCGCGCCGCCCTGGCTGGAGACGGTCCGGGTGAAGTTCCCGCGCTACAACCGGTACGCCGACGAACTCTGCGTGACCAAACCGGCCGACGTGATCTGGGCGGTGCAGATGTCCACCGTGGAGTTCCATCCGTGGAACTCGCGGCGGGCCGACACCGAGCGGCCCGACGAGTGGCGGATCGACCTGGACCCGATGCCGGACTGCCCGTTCGGCACGGTGCGCCGGGTCGCCGGTGTGGTGCGCGAGGTGCTCGACGACCTGGGCATCACCGGCTATCCGAAGACCTCCGGCGGCAAGGGCCTGCACGTCTACGTGCGGATCGAGCCGCGCTGGGGGTTCGCCGAGGTGCGCCGGGCGGCGCTCGCGTTCGCCCGGGAGGTGGAGCGGCGGGCGCCGGACGACGTGACCACCACGTGGTGGCGCAAGGACCGCGACCCGGCGGCGCTGTTCATCGACTACAACCAGAACGCGCGGGACCACACCATCGCCAGTGCGTACTCGGTGCGCGGCGTGCCGGCGGCGACGGTCTCCACCCCGGTGACCTGGGACGAGATCCCCGACGTCGAGCCGGGGGACCTGACCATCCGGACCGTGCCGGCGCGTTTCGCCGCGCTCGGCGACCTGCACGCCACCATCGACGATCACGCGTTTTCGCTGGACACACTGCTGGAGTGGGCCGACCGGGAGGGTTTATCGACTGATCACGATGGGTAGGGCGCCCGCCATGGCCCTCCTATCCGCGTTGGACCGCGAGCACACCGTTGCTCCACCGGGGTACAGCCGCTGGCTCATCCCGCCTGCCGCGCTCTCGGTACACCTCTGCATCGGCCAGGTGTACGCCACAAGCGTCTACAAGAACTCCCTCGTCCAGCACTTCGACACCAGCCAGACCGCGATCGGCGTCATCTTCAGCATCGCGATCGTGATGCTGGGGCTCTCCGCCGCGGTCGGCGGCACCTGGGTGGAGGCGAACGGCCCCCGCAAGGCGATGTTCGTCTCCGCCTCCTTCTGGACCACCGGCTTCCTGGTCGGCGCCCTGGGCATCGCCACCTCGCAGCTCTGGCTGCTCTATCTGGGGTACGGCGTGCTGGGCGGCATCGGGCTCGGCATCGGCTACATCTCACCGGTCTCCACCCTCATCAAGTGGTTCCCGGACCGTCCCGGCCTGGCCACCGGCCTGGCGATCATGGGGTTCGGCGGGGGCGCGCTCGTCGCCGGACCGCTCTCCCGGCAGCTGATGTCGTTCTACGACAGCGGTTACGACCCGAACGTCGCGACCTCGGTGGCCGACGGCGGCGCGCTGACCGCCCTCTTCGTCACCCTCGGCCTCGGCTACTTCGTGATCATGATGTTCGGTGTGGTCAACATTCGGGTGCCGCGGGAGGGGTGGCGGCCGGCGGACTGGGACCCCGCCTCGGTGCGCGAGAAGCCGCTCGTCACGACCGCGCAGATCTCGGCCGCCAACGCCATCCGGACCCGCGCCTTCTGGCTGCTCTGGATCGTGCTGTTCTGCAACGTCACGGCCGGCATCGGTATCCTCGAGCAGGCCAGTCCGATGATCCAGGACTTCTTCCGGGACGGCGGCACCTCGACCGTGGCGGTCACCGCGGCGGCCGGTTTCGTCGGCGTGCTGTCGCTGTTCAACATGGCGGGCCGGTTCGTCTGGTCGTCGACCTCGGACCTGATCGGCCGCAAGCCGATCTACATGATCTACCTGGGCGGCGGCATGGTGCTCTACACCCTGCTGGCCCTCTTCGGCCCGGCCGCGACCGCGCTGTTCGTGCTGCTGGCCGGCGTGATCCTGTCGTTCTACGGCGGCGGGTTCGCGACCATCCCGGCCTACCTGCGTGACCTGTTCGGCACGTACCAGGTGGGCGCGATCCACGGCCGGCTGCTGACCGCGTGGTCCGCCGCCGGGGTGGCCGGTCCGCTGATCATCAACGGGTTCCTGGACGCGCAGGGCAAGCCGGGCACGCTCACCGCTGACGCGTACCGGCCGGCGCTGTTCACCATGGTCGCCCTGCTCGCCGTCGGGTTCGCCGCGAACCTGCTGGTGCGCCCGGTGCCGGAGAAATACCACGAGCCGGCCACGAAGGAGGAGGTCGCGGCATGACCGAGCGAAACGAGCGTGGCTCTTCGGTTCCGGTGGAGGGCAGCCAGAGCATGCGGCTCTTCTTCTCCTGGGCGCTGGTGAGCGTCCTCCTCGGCTACGGCGTCGTGCAGACCGTGATCACGGCGGCGAAGCTGTTCGGCAACTAGCCCCGCCGAGCCCGCCCGGTGGTGCTCTCCCGCACGATCAACCGGTGCGGCGCCCGCAGTTCGAGGCCCGGCGGTGGGGTGCTGCTGGTGATGCGCAGCAGCAGGCGCTCCACCGCCGTGGTCGCGATCCACTCCTTGTCCGGCGAGATCGTGGTGACGCTGGGGTTGGAGTACGCACCGTCCTCGATGTCGTCGTAACCGATCACCGCGACGTCCTCGGGCACCCGCAGGCCGCGCGCGACGATGGTGTGGATGGCGCCGAGCGCGACCAGGTCGCTGTAGCAGAAGACGGCGTCCGGCGGGTCTTCCCGGTCGAGCAGCCGGGCCATCGCCCGGGCGCCGTCGGGCCGGTTGAACCGCGGCGTGCCGATGATCAGGTCCTCGTGCACCGGTAGCCCGCGGGCGGTGTGCGCCTCCCGGAACCCGCGGGTGCGCAGCTGGGCGGCCTCGCCGGTGGCGTACGGCTGGTCGCCTATCGCGGCCACCCGCTGCCGGCCCAGGTCGAGCAGGTGTTCGGTGGCCTGCCGGGAGGCGGCGACGTCGTCGATGCCGACGTGGTCGAAGGTGCCGTCGCTGGTCCGCTCGCCGAGGATGACGAGCGGCAGCGCCGGGTCCCGGTCGGCAAGCGCCTGCTGGTCGAGGCCGAGCGGGCTGAAGATGACGCCGTCGAAGAGCAGCCGGCGCGAGCCGTGGGCGATGAAGCCACGCTCGTGCTCGGGGTCGCCGTCGGTCTGGTCGATGAGCACGTTGTAGCCGCTGATGCGCGCCGCCCGGATCACGCTCTGCAGCAGCTCGGCGAAGTACGGCGTGTCCAGGTACGGCACGACCAGGGCGATCTGACCGGACCGGCCCTGCGCCAGGTTCCGGGCCAGCACGTTCGGCCGGTATCCGAGTTGCTCGACCGCGCGTTGAACGCGCTCCTTGGTCCGGTCGGTGACGTTGGCGTAACCGTTCACGACGTTGGAGACGGTACGGCTTGATACGCCGGCCAGCTCCGCAACGTCACGGAGAGTGACTTCTCGACGCATTGCGCCCCCCCTTTGCCCGCCTCAAGTTTCCGGCAGGTTACCCCTTGCCGTCATTGTGGGGCGCGTGCATGCTGTGTTTTGCAGCGCTGCAAAAGCGTAGCAACAGAGTGTGCCGCAGCAGTAAGGCACTGTTCGACGCGCGACTTTCGGCTTGTCGGCCGACCCCCGGTGTGCCAGCACCGGAGGCCGGCTCCCTGGCCCTGAGCAGGGGCCAGATCTGATCGACTGGATACGCATCTACTTGTCTGTGAGGACCCAGTGAACGTCACCAAACTTAGCGCACGGCGTGCCACGCGGCGATCGGTTGTGGCGGCCGTCGCGGCTACGGCTCTTGCGCTGACCGGTTGCAGCAGCGGTGAGGAGAGCGCGACCCCTGAGAAGCCGAGCGGTCCGGTCACCGTCAAGGTGTGGGCGTGGTACCCGGAGTTCCAAGCCGTGGTGGACCTCTTCAACAAGACCCACACCGATATCAAGATCGAGTGGACCAACGCGGGCACCGGGCAGGACCAGTACACCAAGCTCCAGACCGCGCTGAAGGCCGGCAAGGGTGCGCCCGACGTGGTGCAGCTCGAACTGCAGGAGATTCCCACCTTCCAGCTCACCAAGCACCTCGTCGACCTCGGCAAGTACGGCGCCAACGACGTCAAGGGCGACTACGTCGACTGGGCGTGGAAGCAGGTCAGCTCCGGTGACTCGGTCTACGCCATCCCGGTCGACGCGGGCCCGATGGCGATGCTGTACCGCGAGGACATCTTCAAGGAGTACGGCCTCACCGTCCCGACCACCTGGGACGAGTACCGGCAGCAGGCGGAGAAGCTGAAGACTGCCGCCGGCGGCAAGACCTTCATGACCGACTTCGGCGCCAACGACGGGGGCTTCATGACTGGTCTCTTCTGGCAGGCCGGCGCCAAGCCCTACGCCTACGATGTGGCCGCCCCGGGGAACATCGGCGTGAACGTCAACAGTGCCGAGGCCAAGAAAGTCATCGAGTACTGGGAGGGCATGGTGAACGACGGTCTCGTCGACACCACGGCCTTCCACACCACGGACTTCTACAACGGTCTGGGCGGCGAGAAGTACGCGACCTACCTCGCTGCCGGCTGGGGCCCCGGTTACCTTCAGAACGTCGCCGCCAAGTCGTCCGGCAAGTGGAAAGCCGCTCCGCTGCCGCAGTGGACCGCCGGCGCCAACGCGCAGGGCGACTGGGGTGGCTCCTCGTTCGCGGTGACCGACCAGGCCAAGTACCCGGATGTCGCGGCCAAGGTCGCCATGGAAATCTTCGGTCCGAAGAACACCGACGCCTGGAAGATCGGCATCGACAAGGCGTTCCTCTTCCCGACCGCCACGCCGATCCTGGAGTCGGACACCTTCCTGAAGAAGGAGTACGAGTTCTTCGGCGGGCAGAAGGTCAACGAGGTCTTCGTCCCCGCCTACAACGCGATCGGCGAGCTGGCCTGGAGCCCGTTCAACAGCTACAACTTCAACCAGCTGACCACCGGGCTGAACCAGGCGATCGAAAACAAGACCTCGTGGACTGCGGCGCTGGACACCGCGCAGGCCAACATCACCCAGTACGCCACTCAGCAGGGCTTCAAGGTTCAGTAATGACCGAGCTCCAGACGACGCCCGCGGCCGCTCCGGCGGCTGCGGGCCCCGCACCGGCGGGACGTGTGAAGCGGCGGTCGCTCACCCGCGAGACGTTCACCGGGTGGCTCTTCGTACTGCCGTTCACGGTGCTGCTGGTCGCCTTCCTGCTGCTGCCGATGGCGTACGCGTTCAAGATCAGCCTCTATCGCTCCACGCTCGTCGAGGGTGAGGTCTTCGCCTTCTTCGACAACTACCGGCAGGCGATCGACGACCCGCTGGTCCGTGAGGGTGTGGCCCGGGTCCTCGTCTTCGGCCTGATCCAGACCCCGGTGATGATCGGGATTGCTCTGCTCGCGGCGCTGCTGATCGATGCGGCCACTTCGCGGTTCTCCCGTTTCTTCCGGCTCGCCGCCTTCGTGCCGTACGCGGTGCCGGTGGTCATCGGCACGCTGATGTGGGGCTTCCTCTACAGCGACAGCATCGGCCCGTTCTCCGCGCTGGGCGTCAACTTCGTCGCCGCCGACACGGTGCTGGCGTCGCTCGGCAACATCGTCACCTGGCAGTGGGCCGGCTACAACATGATCGTGCTGTACGCGGCGTTGCAGGGTGTGCCGAAGGAGATCTACGAGTCCGCCCGGATCGACGGGGCCGGAGAGGTTCAGATCGCCCTCCGCATCAAAACACCGATGATCTCCTCGGCGCTGATCCTGGCCACGCTCTTCACCATCATGGGCACGCTTCAGTTCTTCACCGAGCCGCTGATCCTTCAGCCGCTCAACCCGGGCGCCATCACCCAGCACTACACGCCCAACGTGTACGCCTACCAACAGGCGTTCTCGTTCCAGCAGTACAACTACTCGGCGGCGATCTCCTTCCTGCTCGGTGCGGTGGTCTTCGTCGGGTCCTACATCTTCCTGTTCGCCACCCGGAAGAGGAGCGCGCTGCGATGAGCTTGAAGAGAGGCAGCGTCGCCGCCCATGTGGTGATGGCCCTGATGGTCGTCTACTTCCTGCTGCCGTTCTGGTGGCTGCTGGTGGCCTCGACCAAGAGCAACGACAGCCTGTTCGACACGGGCTCGCTCTGGTTCTCCGGGTTCCACCTGACCGAGAACCTCAAGCTGCTGTTCAACCAGGAGAACGGCATCTACCTCACCTGGCTGCGCAACTCGGCCTTCTACGCGGTGGTCAGCGGCGTCGGCGCCACCGCGATCGCGGCGCTGGCCGGCTACGCCTTCGCCAAGCTGCGATTCCCGGGCCGCAACGGTCTGTTCGCGCTCCTCCTCGGTCTGATCATGGTGCCGGCGACGGCACTGGTGCTGCCGACCTACCTGCTGATGTCGCAGGTGAACCTGGTCGACACCATCTGGGCGGTGATCCTGCCGTCGCTGCTCAACCCGTTCGGCGTCTATCTGCTGCGGGTGTACGTGTACGACTCGATTCCGGACGAGATGCTCGAGGCGGCCCGGATCGACGGCGCCGGCGAGTTCCGGATCTTCCGTAGTGTGGCTCTGCCCGCGATGCGGCCGGCCCTGGTCACGGTGCTGCTGTTCAGCATGGTCGCGTCCTGGAACAACTTCTTCCTGCCCCTGGTGATGCTGAGCGACGACCGGCTCTATCCGCTCACCGTCGGGCTGCGGACCTGGTACATGTCCGCGATCATGGGCAACGGCGGAGCGGCCACGTTCAACGTGATCGTGACCGGAGCCCTGATGGCGATCCTTCCCCTGATCCTGGCTTTCCTGATGTTGCAGCGGTACTGGCGCGGTGGCCTGACCATCGGCGCCGTCAAGTAGCCCCGGCATCTCCTCTTCTTCTTTGGTAAAGGGACACCACAATGCTCCATGCACGTGTCGCACTGAATCCGGACTCCGTCGTGGCTCCTGTCAGCCGCCGCACCTTCGGCTCCTTCGTCGAGCACATGGGTCGCTGCGTCTACACCGGGATCTACGAGCCGGGCCATCCGCTCGCCGACGAGGACGGGTTCCGTACCGACGTGCTCGCCCTGACCCGGGAGCTGGGCGTCACGATGGTGCGTTACCCCGGCGGCAACTTCGTCTCCGGGTACCGCTGGGAGGACGGTGTCGGCCCGGCCGACCGGCGACCGCGCCGGCGGGACCTGGCCTGGCGCAGCATCGAGACGAACGAGGTGGGCGTCGACGAGTTCGCCACCTGGGCGGCGAAGGCCGACGTCGAGATCATGTACGCGGTCAACCTCGGCACCCGCGGCGTGCAGGAGGCGCTCGACGTGCACGAGTACCTCAACCATCCGGAGGGCACGCACCTCTCCGAGCTGCGGCGGGCGAACGGCGCGGAGAAGCCCTACGGCGTCAAGATCTGGTGCCTCGGCAACGAGCTGGACGGGCCGTGGCAGACCGGGCACAAGACCCCCGAGGAGTACGGGCTCCTCGCGGCCGCCACGGCACGGGCGCTGCGGTCCGCCGAGCCGGATCTGGAGCTCGTCGCGTGCGGCAGTTCGAGCTCGTCGATGCCGACGTTCGGCGCGTGGGAGTCGACGGTGCTGGAGCACGCGTACGACGTGGTCGACTACGTGTCCTGCCACGCCTACTACGAGGAGCACGACGGCGACCTCGGTTCCTTCCTGGCCAGCGCGGTGGACATGGACCACTTCGTGAACAGCATCGTGGCCACGGCGGACGCGGTCGGTGCCCGGCTGAAGAGCCCCAAGAAGATCAACCTGTCGTTCGACGAGTGGAACGTCTGGTACCTGTCCCGCTTCCAGAACGCCCCGCTGCCCGACGAGTGGAAGGTCGCCCCGCCGGTCATCGAGGACCGGTACTCCGTGGCCGACGCCGTGGTGGTCGGCAACCTGCTGATCTCGCTGCTCCGGCACAGCGACCGGGTCACCGCGGCCTGCCAGGCGCAGCTGGTGAACGTGATCGCCCCGATCATGACCGAGCCGGGTGGCCCGGCCTGGCGGCAGACCATCTTCCACCCGTTCGCCCGGACCGCCGCACTCGCCAAGGGCGACGTGCTGCGCCTGGACATCCAGAGCCCGGTGTACGGGACCGCCCGGCACGGCGACGCCCCGGTGATCGACGCCGTCGCCACGCACGATCGGGCCACCGGCGACGTGGTGGTCCTCGTGGTCAACCGGGACCAGGAGCAGCCGGTCGAGTTCGTCGTGGACCTGAGCGCGTTCGGCACGGACCTGGCGGTGGCGGAGGCGTGCACGCTCACCGACGACGACGTCCGGGCGGTGAACACCAGGGAGGAGCCGGACCGGGTCACGCTGCGGCCACTCGGCGACGTGCCCACCGGGGCGGTGACGGCCGGGGGCGGCACGGTGACGCTGACCCTGCCCCGCGTCTCCTGGTCCGCGGTCCGCCTCACCCGGGCCTGACCACCGGACCGTCCCGGCCGCGCCCGCCTCCGCGTGGTCCGGCCGGGCCGTACCGGCGAAAAGTGTTATCGGCCGGCGCGGAAAACGTCCACCGGATCCGACATTAAAGCGACCTTAAACAGCGCGCATTTGCGGCACGGGCCTTTGAATAATGGCGGTCGTCCCCGACCGTTCCCTTCGAAGGGTGGCACCCCCATGCCCCGCAAACGAAGTCTGATCCTCGCCGCCGCGGCCGCTGCGGCCGCCCTCGGCACTGCCTGGATCGCCCTGCCGGCCTCGGCCGCCGCGCCCACGGCCGCCGTGCGCACGGTCGCCGACTGGGGGAGCGGCTGGCAGAACGAGGTGACGATCAGCAATACCGGCGCGTCCGCGATGACGTCCTGGAAAGTCGAATTCGACCTGCCGGCGGGCTCCTCGATCGGTAGTTTCTGGGATGCCGAGATGACCGCTTCGGGCGCGCACCGGACCTTCACGAACCGGTCCTGGAACGGTGCCGTCCCGGTCGGCGGCACTGCCACCTTCGGGTTCGTCGGCACCGGTGCGCGGCCGGTCGGCTGCAAGCTGAACGGCATCCCGTGCGACGGCGGCACGTCCGCGCCGACCGCGGCACCCACGACCGTCCCGGCGACCGCGCCTGCCACGGCGCCGGCGACCGTGCCCAGCACCGCCCCCTCGGCCACCGCACCGGCCGCGACGAAGCCGGCCGCCACGAAGCCGGCCGATCCGAGCCCGGCGGCCACCGCGACCACGAAGCCCGGCACGGCACCGGCGAAGCCGGTCAAGGTCGACGGCCTGCTGCCGCTGACCATCACCAACGACAGCGGCCGCAGCGAGCCGGTGCACGTCTACGTCCTGGGCACCGACCTGAACACCGGCAAACTGGGCTACGTGGACCGGGCCGGCAAGTTCACGGCCTGGACCGGCGGGGGTCCCGTCCCGGTGCCCGCGCCGGACGTCGCCATCGCCGGGCCGGGCGACGACTCGGCCACCACGATCCAGATCCCGGAGAACCTGTCCGGCCGGATCTACTTCTCGTTCGGCCGCAAGCTGGACTTCCGGCTCGCCGGTGACGGCCTGGTCCAGCCCGCGCCGTGGGCGGGCGGCGACCCGAACCGCGACATCCTCTTCGACTGGAGCGAGTTCACCCTCAACTCGTCGGGTCTTTGGCTGAACAGCTCGCAGGTCGACATGTTCGCGGTGCCGCACGTGGTGAGCGTGACCGGCGCGGACGGCACGACCGCCGAGACCGGTGAGGTGAAGCCGGGCGGCCGGCAGAAGGTGATCGATGCGATCCGGGCGAACCCGGACTTCGCGAAGAGCGTGGTGACCGCGGCCGACGGTACGGTCCTGCGGGTGCTCGCCCCCGGCAAGGCCGCCGACGCCGGCCTGATGAGCCCCTCCTATCTGGACCCGTACATCACGCAGGCGTGGAACGCCTATGCCGGTAAGACGCTGACCGTCACCCCCTTCACCGATCAGCCGGGTGTGAAATACCTGGGCCGGACCGCGGGTGACGTGCTGAGCTTCACCGATACGTCGGGCCGGACCGTCGCCTCCTTCACCAAGCCGTCGACGGCCGCGGTCTGGGGTTGCGACGGTGCACTCGCGGCGCCCAACGACCAGGTGGTCGGCCCGATCGCCCGGACCCTGTGCGCGGCGCTGCAGCGGACCACGCTGGGTCGGCTGGACACCCAGCCGAGCGGGTCGGCGAGCGACTTCTACCAGGGTGAAGTGACAAACGCCTACGCCCGTGAGATTCACCGGAACATGGTCGACGGCAAGGCGTACGCGTTCGCCTTCGACGACGTGCAGAACCAGGAGTCGCTGGTGCACGACGGCGACCCGCAGGCGGCCGGGATCACTCTGAGCGCGTTCTGACGCCGGCGCCCGAGTTCTGCCGGGCGCGCGCGTGGGGTCCACCGTGGCGACGGTGGGCCCCACATCCGCATTGTGGGATGAATCACCCTTCAGTCACGGAACAATCTTGCGGCGGTCGATGCGCTGGTCGCGGCCGTTCCGGGGGGTGTGCGGGCCGGCCGCTGCCGCGCGACACGACCTGATCGAGTTTCCAACGTGGGTCAAGCCCGTTAGCCTCCGCTTAGTTAGGTAAGGGTTACCTTATTAGTGGAGGCCACGTTGGAGGGGTTCGCGTCCCCGCATCTGTTCTCCGGGTCCACCCTCGACGCGTACACGTCGAGTGTGTGGCACGCGTCGGCGCTGCTGGCGGACCGGGTGAAGAGGGTGCGGCAGCCGTACTCCGGTGCATCCGTCACCGAGTTGCAGGACCAGGTGGACGCCGTCGACCTGGACCGCCCGCTCGGTGACACCGGCGCCGCTTTGCACGAGGTCGCCCGGCTCTATCTGGACAACGCCATCTGGTTCCACGAACCGACCTACGTGGCGCACCTGAACTGCCCGGTGGCCATCCCGGCCCTCAGCGCCGAGGTCCTGATCTCCGCCGTCAACTCCTCCGTGGACACCTGGGACCAGAGCGCCACCGGCACCCTGATCGAGCGCCGGCTGATCGACTGGACCGCGGGCCGGATCGGTTTCGGCCCGGACGCGGACGGCATCTTCACCAGCGGCGGCACCCAGTCCAACCTGCAGGCGCTGCTGCTCGCCCGCGAGGAGACCCTGGCCGGCGTGCCCGAGCCGCGCGAGACCGCGATACCGCGGCTGCGGATCCTGGCCACCACCGAGAGCCACTTCAGCGTCAGCAAGTCCGCCGGCATCCTCGGCCTCGCCGCGGACGCCGTCGTCCCGGTCGCGACCGACGGCGACGCCCGGATGGACCCGGCCGCGCTGGCGGCGGCCCTCGACGCGGTACGGGCCGACGGCGGCATCCCGATGGCCGTGGTCGCCACCGCCGGCACCACCGACCTGGGCCGGATCGACCCGGTCGACGCCGTCGGTGCGATCTGTGCCGAGCACGGCGTCTGGTTCCACGTCGACGCCGCGTACGGCTGCGGTCTGCTCGTCTCCACCCGGCGCCGGCACCTGCTCGACGGCATCGAACAGGCCGACTCGGTGACCGTGGACTTCCACAAGAGCTTCTTCCAGCCGGTCAGCTCCAGCGCGATAGTGGTGCGCCGGGGGGAGACGATGCGCCGGATCGCGGTGCACGCGGACTACCTCAACCCGCGCACCGCCACCGTGCCGAACCAGGTCGACAAGAGCCTGCAGACGACGCGGCGGTTCGACGCGCTCAAACTCTGGATGACCCTGCGCACGATGGGCTCCGAGCAGATCGGCGAGATGTTCGACGCGGTGGTGGACCGGGCGCACGAGGCGTACCGCCAGATCCTCGCCGACGACGACTTCGAGGCACTCACCGAGCCGTCGCTGAGCACCGTGCTCTTCCGGTTCCGCCCGGCGGGCCTGACCCCGGCCGAGTGCGACGAACTGATGCCGAAGATGCGCCAGCGGCTTTTCCACGGCGGGCAGGCGATCGTCGCCGGCACCACCGTCGGCGGCCACTACTGGCTCAAGTTCACCCTGCTCAACCCGAACACCACGAACGACAACATCCGGAGTGTCCTGGACCTGATCCGGGAGATCGGCCGGGACGAGATGAACCAGCGCGACACCACCGCGGCGGTGATGGTCTGATGCACACCCACGATTTCGTCGCCATCGGCGTCGGCCCGTTCAACCTCGGCCTGGCCGCGCTCACGGCCGGCCTGCCCGACGTCGACGGTGTCTTCCTGGAGCAGCGGGCCGAGTTCGACTGGCACCCGGGCCTGATGCTGGACGGTGTCACGATCCAGGTGCCGTTCCTGGCCGACCTGGTCACGATGGCCGACCCGACGTCGAAGTTCTCGTTCCTCAACTACCTCAAGCAGGTGGGCCGGCTCTACCCGTTCTACATCCGGGAGAACTGGTACCCGCTGCGCGCCGAGTACAACGAGTACTGCCGATGGGTCGCCGGTCAGCTGCCGTCGATCAGGTGGAACACCCGGGTCGACACCGTCACCCACGACGGCGAGGCCTACCTGGTGCACACCGCCGGTGCCACCTTCCGGGCCCGCAAGCTGGTGCTCGGCATCGGCACCGAGCCGCGGGTGCCGGCTGCGGTGGACCAGGGTCCGTGGCTGCACAGCGCCGACTACCTGCCGAACAAGGAGCGGCTCCAGGGCCTCGACTCGATCACGGTGGTGGGTAGCGGGCAGAGCGCCGCCGAGATCTATCTCGACCTGCTGAACGACATCGAGACGTACGGCTACCACCTGAGCTGGATCACCCGGTCACCGCGGTACTTCCCGATGGAGTACACGAAGCTGACCCTGGAGATGACCTCGCCGGACTACATCCGGTACCACCAGGCGCTGCCCCTCGACGTGCGCGACCGGCTCGGCCGCGAGCAGCGCAACCTGTACAAGGGCATCAGCGGCGACCTGGTGGACGCGATCTACGACACGCTCTACGCCAAGAGCCTGCGCGGGCCGGTACCGACGACCCTGCTCACGAACACCGCCCTGGAGAACGTGATCTGGGACGCAGCGGAGCAGCGCTACACCCTGGCGCTGCACCACGCCGAGCAGGGCCAGTCGTTCACCGCCGGCACGCAGGGCCTGATCCTGGCCACCGGGTACGCACCCCGGGTGCCGTCCTTCCTGGATCCGGTGCGCGACCGGATCCGCTGGGACGCCCGGGGCCGCTTCGACGTCGCCGTCGACTACGCGGTCGACCTGGCCGGCAACGAGGTGTTCGTGCAGAACGCCGAGGAGCACACGCACAGCGTCAACGCCCCCGACCTCGGCATGGGCCCGTACCGCAACTCGGTGATCCTCAAGGGCATCACCGGCCGCGAGGTCTACCCGATCGAGGAGACCATCGCTTTCCAGCAGTTCGGCGCCCCCAAGGCCGACATCCCCAAGGCACTGGTGAAGTCGTGAGACTCGTACCCCTTGATCTTGACCGTGATCTGGACCTGCTGCATGCCTGGGTGACCCATCCGCGCTCGCACTTCTGGGGTCTGCAGGGCGCGAGCGTGGACCGGGTGCGCGACGAGTACCAGAAGATCGCCGCCAACCCGCACCACCACGCGTGGCTCGGGTCCGACGACGACGGCACGCCGCTGTTCCTCGCCGAGACCTACGACCCGGCGCACAGTGAGCTGGCGCAGCACTACGACGTGCGGCCCGGCGACATCGGCATGCACGTGCTTGTCGCGCCGCCGACCCGGGCACGCTCCGGGCTCACCTCGGCGGTGATGCGCGCGGTGCTGGACTTCTGCTTCGCCGACTCCCGCGTCGATCGCGTGGTCGTCGAACCGGACGTGCGCAACGAGGCGATCGCCCGGAAGAACGCCGAGGCCGGGTTCGTCGAGGAACGGCACGTCCAGCTGCACGACAAGGTGGCGCGGCTCAGCTTCTGCACGCGGGCCGCGTACGAGATGAGCGTCCCGCACCTGAACCCGGCCGCCATGGAACTCGCCCACCGGCGGCTGATCGCGAAGGCGATCGGCGAGTTCAGCCACGAGCGCCTGATCGAGCCGGTGCCCACCGGCGACGGCACCTACCGGTTCGGCGACGTCACGTTCACGGCCCGGCGGTACCCGCTGGAGCACTGGGTGGTGGACCCGGCCTCGCTCGGCGGGCCGCTCGACGCGCTCGACTTCATCGCCGGGCTCCGGGAGACCCTGGGCATCCCGGAGGAACTGCTCGGCACGTACCTGGAGGAGATCTCCGCGACCCTCGCCGGCACCGCCTGGAAGGTGACCCACCGGCGGGAGACGGCCGAGGAGCTGGTGCACGCGGACTTCCAGACCGTCGAGGCCGCGATGACCGAGGGACACCCCGGGTTCGTGGCGAACAACGGGCGGATCGGTTTCGGTCTCAAAGATCATGAGGCATACGCCCCCGAGGCGGGCCGGCCGGTGCGGTTGCGGTGGCTGGCCGTCCTGCGGACCGAGAGCATCTTCGTGTACGACGGTGACGAGCGCGAGCACTACCTGGCCGAGTTCGGCGCCGAGACGCTCGACCACTACGAGCGCCAGCTGCGGTCGAAGGGGCTGAACCCGGCGGACTACCGGTACCTGCCGGTGCACCCGTGGCAGTGGGAGCACAAGGTCGCCGTCACGTTCGCGCCCGAGGTGGCCCGCCGCGCGATCGTCCCGCTCGACGAGAGCACCGACCGTTATCGGGCACAGCAGTCGATCCGTACGTTCTTCAACATCGACCGGCCGGACCGGCACTACGTGAAGACCGCGATCGCGGTGCAGAACATGGGCTTCATGCGCGGGCTGTCGCCGAAGTACATGCGGGCCACGCCGCCGATCAACCAGTGGGTCGCGGACCTGGTGCACAACGACGAGGAACTGCGGGCCTGCGGTTTCCAGGTGCTACGGGAGCTGGCCGCGGCCGGTTACGTCGGCGACGCCTACCACCGGACGGGCACGCCGAGCGCGTACACCAAGATGCTCGCCGCCCTCTGGCGCGAGAGCCCGGTCCCGAAGCTCGCCGACGGCGAGCGTCTCGCCACGATGGCCAGCCTGCTGCACCGCGACCGGGACGGCAACGCCCTGGTCACCGCCCTGATTCGGGAGTCCGGGGTGAGCGCGGCGGAGTGGGTGTCGGCGTACTTCCGGGCCTATCTGCGGCCGATCGTGCACTGCCTGCTCGCGCACGACCTGGCGTTCATGCCGCACGGCGAAAACCTGATCATGGTGCTGACCGGCCATGTGCCGCGGCGGGTGTTCGTGAAGGACATCGGCGAGGAGGTGGCGGTGATGAGCGACCGGCCGCTGCCGCCCGAGGTCGAACGGATCCGGATGATCACCTCGGTCGAGCTGAAGGAACTGGCCCTCTTCACCGACGTCTTCGACGGGTTCCTGCGGCACCTCGCCGGGATCCTGGACGCCGACGGGGTGCTGACCTGGGCCGAGTTCTGGTCGCTCGCCGGCGACTGCGTCCGCGAGCACGCGAAGGACCACCCGTCCCTGGCCGGTCGGCTCGACCTGCTGCGGCAGTCCTTCGCGCACTCCTGCCTGAACCGGCTGCAGCTGCGCAACACGCTCCAGATGGTGAACATCGCCGACCAGGAGAGCTCGCTGATCTACGCGGGCGAGCTGGAGAACCCGATCTCGGCATGAAGGTCTACCGCGACGACTACGGCATCCCGCACCTGCGGGCCGGCTCGGTCCTCGAACTGGCCCACCTGCAGGGGCGGGTGACCGCCGCCGACCGGGGGCGGCAGCTGCACATCGAACGCCTGCGCTCGGAGGGCCGGCTCGCCTCCGAGGCGGGCCGGGACGAGCTCGGGTGGGACGTCTTCGCCCGCCGCGCCCGGCTCGACGACACCGCCCGCCGCTGCTTCGCCGGACTCAGCGACGAGACCCGGGCGTTCCTCGAGGCCTACGCGGACGGGGTCCGGGCCGGCGGCGTCGAGTGGCACCCGTGGTCGTCGCTCGGTGTCTTCCAGGTGCACCACATCCTGTTCGGGACGTTCCCCAACAAGATGTGGCGCGCGCACGTGGAACGCACCCTCGGCCCGGAAGCGGTGGCCTGGTTCGCGATCGAGGGCCCGAACGGCTCCGGCAGCAACGCCTGGGCGGTGCCCGGGGAGATCGCCGGCGACCCGCACCGCCTCCTCGAACTCCCCGGCGTCTACCAGCAGATCCGGCTGGCGTGCCCGGAGTTCGACGTGGCCGGGCTGACCTTCCCCGGCGTGCCCGGGGTGCAGCACTTCGGTCACGCCGGCTCGGTGGCCTGGGCGATCACCAACGCGATGGCCGACTACCAGGACCTCTACGTCGAGGACCTGCGCACCGGCGACGCGGGGGTCGAGGCCCGGGGCGCGACCGGCTGGGAGCCGGTGATCACGCTTCGGGAGACGATCGCGGTACGCGACGCCGAGCCCGTGGTGATCGACATCCTGGAGACCGCCCGCGGCCCGATCATCGACGGCACCCTCAGCCTGCGCACCCCGGCCCGGGTCGCCGCCGACCTCGGATTCGACGCCCTCCTGCCGCTGCTGCGCGCGTCCACCGTGGACGACGTGGCGGACGCGCTGTCCCGGTGGGTCGAACCGGTCAACAGCGTCCTCGTCGCCGACGACACCGGCCGGATCGTGCAGCTCACCGCCGGTCGGGTCCCGGTCCGCGACGACCGCAACAAGTGGGTTCCGGTGCCGGCCTGGGACCGGCGGTACGCCTGGCAACCCGGCTGGGCGCCGATGGCCCGCGCCGACGTGCCGGACGCGGTGAACGCCAACGACCGGCGGCCCGACACCGAGGCGCACGGCATCGACTTCGCGCCGCCGGCCCGGGCACGCCGGATCCGCACCCTGCTCGACGCCGGTGTGCCGCACGCCCTGATCCACATGGACACCTCGATGGCGGCGGACTCCGCCGAGGCCGGTCGGCACGAGGCCTGGCGTTCCGCGGTGGCCCGGGCCCTGTGGGAACGCCCGGAGCTCAAGCCGCTCTTCGAGGACTGCGGCCACGACCCGCTCTTCGCGCCCTGGACCGACCCGCGCGGACGCATCGGAAACGCCCTGGACGGCGTGCTCGCCGGGCTCGGGCTGGACCCGGCCGACCTCGCCGACCCGGCCGCCGCCCCCGCCGAACCGTGGGGCGAGCGGCACCTGCTGTACCCGATCCAGCTGCCCGGCCACGAGGTCCCGTTCCCGCGGACCCCCCTCGCCGGATCCCGGGACTGCGTGCTCAACACGTCGAGCGTCACCGGTGTCAGTGATCTGTGCCTGCGCGGGCCGGTCGCCCGGTACGTCTGGGACCTCGCCGACCGGGAACGCAGCCGGTGGGTGGTGCCGTTCGGCGCGGTCGACGACCCGGCGTCGCCGCACTTCCTGGACCAGCTGCCACTCTGGGCGGCCGGTTCGCTGGTCCCGCTGGTCACCGACTGGGACCGGCTCGAACTGGAGGAACAGCTGTGATCGTCTTCTCGGAGAAACTTCCCGGCCTCGGCGAACTCATCATGGTCCCGCTCGCACCGGCCGCACACGCTGCGGTCGTGCACGGCTGGGTGACCAAGCCGCGCAACAGGTACTGGGGGATGGGCGAGCACACCGTCCAGCAGGTCGAGGAGGTCTACACCTTCGTCGACGGCCTCGACACCCACCACGCGTACCTGCTGCTGCTCGACGACGCCCCGATCGGGATCTTCCAGACGTACGAGCCGGAACACGACCCGGTCGGCGAGTGCTACGACGTCCGGCCCGGCGACTTCGGTCTGCACCTGCTGCTGGACGCCGGCGACCGCGACCTGCCGCACGTGACGAGCGCGGTCTTCCCCGCCCTGCTGCGCCACCTGTTCGCCGATCCCGCCCACCAGCGGATCATCGCCGAACCGGACATCCGCAACGAGCGCATGATCACCCGCCTGCGACGGGAGGGTTTCAACCTCGGCCCGGAGATCGACCTCGGTCACAAGACCGCCCGCCTGACCTTCCTCGACCGCTCCCGCTTCGAGGCACGCACGGCCTAGGGTGACCGCTATGAAGTTCCGGGCGGAGTTGCAGCGGACCGGGGGGACCACCACCGGGTTCCAGGTGGCCGACGAAATCGTGGCCGCGCTCGGCGGTGGTGGGCGGCCGAAGGTGGTCGTGCGGGTGAACGGCTACGAGTTCCGGTCGTCGATCGCGAAAATGGGCGGGGAGTACTGGCTCGGCGTCAGCGCCGAGCGCCGGGCCGCGGCGGGCGTCGAGGGCGGGCAGAGCTACGACCTCGAGGTGGAGCTGGACAGCGCGCCGCGGACGGTGGAGACACCCGCCGACCTGGCCGCCGCGCTGGATGCGGAACCCGAGGCCAAGGCGTTCTGGGAGGGCCTGTCGGTCAGTAACCGGCGATGGCACGCCGAGCAGCTGACCTCGGCGCGGACCGACGAGACCCGGGCCCGGCGGCTGGCGAAGTCGCTCGGCCTGCTGCGCGCCGGCAAGGCGCGCTGAGGTCACGACGTCGGGCGGTACGCGAGCTCCGGGTCGAGCAGGGCCACCCAGTCCGGCCGGTAGGCGGGCAGCCGGCCGTCCATCTCCTCCTGCAGGTTGGTCCGCCACGGGCCGGAGACGCCGTCGTCGTGCCACCACGGCGGCCACGAGTCGTACCGCCGCTCCACCCGGACGCCCGTCGCGCTCGTCTCGATCCGCAGGTAGAGCCAGCGACCGTACCGCGGGTCGGACTCGGCGCGGCGCAGGGCGCGGACCAGCTCGGTGAGGCGGCGGAACGTCGCGAAGCGTTCCTCGCCGGGACGGTCGGCGGGTGGGTGCCCACCGGGCTGGGAGCTGAAGCTGGTGCCGTCCGCGTAGGCGAGCAGGGTGCAGCGGCCGTCGCCGTGCGGCGCGCGTTCCTGCAGCCAGCGGACCAGATCGTCGAGCTCGTCGGTGGCCGGTGGCGCGGGACGCCGCAGCTCGGTGGCGTCCCGCATGGCGGCCCAGACGAGGCGGTCGTGCTCGCCCTGGCTGAGCCGGCGGATCCGGCGCATCGGCGGCCGGCTGCCCGGCCGGATCCGGGGCGCCCTGGTGTCCGGGAGCAGCCCGGCCCGGGCCGCCACCCGCAGCGCCGCGTCGCCGTCCACGAGATCGCCGAGCAGCGCCGCGAGGTCGTCGGTGGTGAGCTCCGCCCGTACCGCCGCGTTGAGGACCCGCTCGCTCGCCGCCCGTGACCCGGAGGCCATCGCGCTCAGCGCGAGGACCGTGCTGTCCGCGGTGAGCAGCGGCGCCAGCAGGTCCGCCATGCCGTCGAGGAGACCGTCGCGGTAGCGCACGCGTGACCAGCGGCCGTTCTCGTGCCAGATCACGAAGCCCAGCCGCTCCGCCTCGGCGAGCGGGGAGAGCTCGTCCCACGGCAGCCAGTCGGGCGCGCCGGTGAGCAGGTCGAGCGGGGGATCGCTGTGCGTGGTGGCGCTGTGCTCGCGGTGATGGCCGTACACGACGGCCCGGCGGCCGTCCAGCAGCGCGAACCGTGCCCAGCCCGCGTCGCGGTCGTCGAGCGCGGCGCCACGGTCGTCGATCGACCAGACCGCGGGCTGGCCGATGCCGGTGAACGCGGCGCCCAGCGTGGCCCAGCGGGTCCAGAGCAGTCCGGGCGCGGGCAGGTCCACGTCGGTCAGCATCCGTCCACTGTGCCAAACCCGGGTGGGTGACCGTCACCCCCGGGTCCGGTCTCTTCCTTCAGCCGCGAGTTGCGGCTTCGTTGTCGCGGGGTGCGGTCCGGGTGCGGGGTGTCAGCCGGCCCGGGGGGCCGACGAAGGGAACGGTGGCCGCGGAACACCTGATCCGCAACGGCCGGACCTGAACCCCGACCCGGAAACGGATCATGCTTACCCACTTCTTCGGCATTCTCGGTGCCGCCCTGTCGATGTCCATCGCCTGGCCCCAGGTCTACCGGTCCTGCGTGCGCCGCCGCACCAGCGGCCTGTCGGCCACCGCCTGCAAGCTGGGTGTGGCCATGCCGATCGGCTGGGTGACCTACGGGCTGCTGATCGGTGATCCGTTCCAGATCGTCACCAATGTCGTCGCCGCCGGCACCGGCCTGGCGATCCTGGCCGCGCTGCTGCTCACGCAGCCGCAGCTGCGGACCCGCCGGGCGCTGCTGACCAGCGCCGCCATGGCCGGTGGCGTCCTGGTGGCGATCGCCGTCATCTCCGCGCTCGCCGCCCTGCCGCAGGTTTCCGGCCCGGCCGCCGCCGCGATGCTGGGCACGGTCCTCGCCACGGTCTCGTTCGTGTCGGCGATCCCGCAGCCGCTGGCCCTGCTCCGCAACCGCGACCAGGACCTCTCCGGCCTCTCGCCGCTGCGCTGGCGCCTGGCCGCGGCGGCGTGCGCCTCCTGGCTGGCGTACGGCCTGGGCACCGGCCAGCCGGCCGTCTGGGCGTCCGCGCTGGTGGGCCTGACCAGTTCGCTCGTCGTCTGCGCCGTGCTCTTCGCCCGCACCCCGCGCCGCGTCCGCGAGGTGTCCGCCGCCACGGTGTGCTGGCGGCACGACATCACCGTCCGCAGCCTGGCGATGGCCGGCATCTGACCCGTCCGCAGCCCGGCGACGGCCGGCATTCGATCGAGTTCGACAGCACGGGCCGGTTCCGCATCAGCGGGGCCGGCCCGTTCGCTGTGCCCCGACGTGGGGGCGCTGTTGTCCTGACCGGGACGCCGAGGGTGCCCGGGAGGTGACAGTGCTGGCCGTCACGGCCGGCGGGGCAGTTCCTCCTCGGCGGCGGCGAGCCAGTCGAGGGCGTACTCCAGGTCGGTCGCGGCGGCCCGCCGCCGGTACGAGTTGTCGGACCGGGCCGCCACCGCGCACCCCTCGAGTCGCCGGCGCAGCTCCGGGTAGAGATACGGATCGTCGATCACGGCGGGCGTGCCCGGCGCTCGGCGGGCCCGGGCGCGGCGCAGCCCCCGGGCCGCCGCCGTCACGGCCAGGACGGCGCCGAGCGCGACGGCTGTCGCGGCGGCGAGAACAGGGGGGTGGCTCGGGTCGCCGCCGCGGAGCAACAGGGTCGTGACCAGCGCGAGCCAGACGACCAGAAAGGCCGCAGGGACCCGGGGGACAACGACGGAACGCTGATGCCGCCGCGCCTGGGCCACCTCGTGACGGACCTGCCCGAGCCGCGCGAAACCGACCCGATCGGGCCGATCGGCGGCCCAATCCCGGCTCTGGGCGTCGGTGACGGCGGCCGCGAGCTCCCGCTCGATCCGGCGCAGCCGGGGCGCCGTCCGGCCGCCGAAGAGATCGTCGCGCCGGCCGCGGAACATCCCGCCGGACAGGCCGCCCTGCCGTCCGGAAGACGGGGATGAAGCGATCATCACGTCATCCCTTCGCCAGGTCGTCGAGGTATCGCTCCAGGCAGTCGACGGCCTGGCACAGCAGCAGATCGGCCTCGGCGAGGTGCCGCACCACCGGGTCGGCGTCCGCCACCACGCGCAGCTCCGCGGCACCCCACCGGCCGGAGCCGGCGCGCCGCAGGATCGTCGAGACCAGGCGCACCCGGGCGTGCAGCAGCGTCTCCGGCACGACGATCAGTCCCGGCCATCGGGGTGTGTGGCCGGGGACGGCCGGCACCGGCACCCGGGCGAGCCGCCGCCGGCCCACCGCGGTCCGCGCCCAGCGGCCGGCGGTGGGTGCGGCCGCGGCGAGCGCGACCAGGATCAGGGCGGCGATGATCAGCACGCCGGCGGTGCCGAGCCCGGCGGCCCGGGCAGCGGTCGCGGAGAGCAGCACCGCGCCGGCCGCCACCGCGGCCGCCACGACGGCCTGGACCGGCCCGGCGACCACGCCGGCCGCCTCGACCAGCACGGCGTCGGCGGCGGACAACCGGGTGCACGCCGAGCGGATCCAGAACTGCCCGATGTCACCGGCGTCGCTCACCTCGGTGAGGCCGTGCGACACCAGGGCGCGCACCGCGGTCAACTCGGTGTGCAGCGCGGTGCCCAGCATGTTCCGAGCCTCGCACCGATCGAGGCCGATGCGGATCCCTCGGTGGTGTCGTGTTTCAGCGCGTTCCGGTACCCAGCCAGGTGACGGCCTGCTCGGCGGTGGTGACGACGGGACCGGGCGGGAGAGCGGGGCGGTCCACCATCACGACCGGTACACCCAGCTCGCGGGCCGCCACCAGTTTCGCGTCCGGACCGCCACTGTCCTTCGTGACCAGCACGTCGATCCGGTGCGCCAGCATCAGCCGGCGCTCACCCTCCACATCGAACGGGCCGCGGTCGAGCAGCACCTGGAGCCGCTCCGGCACGACACCGTCCGGCGGTTCCACGGACCGCGCCAGGAACCAGCAGCCACCGAGCCCGGCGAACGTGGCGAGGCCCTGCCGGCCCGTCGTCAGGAACACCCGCCGGCCGATCCGGGGGAGGAACGCCGCGGCGTCGCCGAGGGACGCGACGCGGTGCCACACGTCGCCCGGCGCGGCGGTCCAGCCTGGTCTGCGCACCACCAGGCGGCGTACGCCCGAGGTCGCGCACGCCTCGGCGGCGTTGCCGGTCATCACCGCGGCGAAGGGATGGGTCGCGTCGATCAGGACGTCGGTCCGCTCGTCCCGCAGGTACGCCACCAGCCCGGCCACCCCGCCGAACCCGCCGATCCGCACCGCGCCGGCGGGCAGCAACGGGTCCCGGGTCCGCCCGGCCAGCGAGGTCGTCACCCGATGGCCGGCCGCGACGAGGAGCCCGGCCAGCCGGCGCGCGTCCGCCGTCCCGCCGAGCAGCAGCACCCTCATGGCCGGCAGCGGTCCGCCGAGTAGAGGTGGCTGTCCGGGAACTGTCCCGCGGTCAGCGCGGCACCCACCACGATCACCGCGGTCCGCTTGATCCCGGCGGCCCGCACCCGGGCGGCGATGTCGGCGAGCGTCCCGCGCACGATCAGCTCGTCCGGCCGGCTGGCCCGGGCCACCACCGCGACCGGGCAGTCCGCGCCGTAGTTGCCGACCAGCTCCGCCACCACCGCCTCGATCCGCTGCACCGCCAGGTGCAGCACCATCGTGGCCCGGCTCGCGCCGAGGGTGGCGAGGTCCTCGCCGGGCGGCATCGCGGTGGCCCGTTCCGCGGTCCGGGTGAGTATCACCGTCTGGGCCACCCCCGGAACCGTGAACTCGCGTCCCAGCGACGCCGCCGCCGCCGCGAAGGCCGGCACACCGGGCGTCACGTCGTACGGCACCCCGGCCGCGTCCAGCCGCCGCATCTGCTCGGCGACCGCGCTGAACACCGACGGGTCACCGGAGTGCAGCCGGGCCACGTCCTGCCCGGCCTCGTGCGCCGTCACCATCTCGGCGACGATCTCGTCGAGGGTCAGGTTCGCGGTGTCCACCAGCCGGGCGCCGGGCGGGCAGGCCTCCAGGAGTTCGACCGGCACCAGGCTGCCGGCGTAGAGGCAGACCGGCGCGGCGGCGATCAGCCGGTGCCCGCGCAGCGTGATCAGGTCGGCCGCGCCCGGGCCGGCGCCGATGAAGTGCACGGTCATCGCGGCACCACCGACCAGACGGTGACCGGCATGAACGACCGCCAGCCGGTGAAGCCGCCCACCGGCGAGCCGCGCTGCACGGTGAGCCGGGTCAGTTCGCCGCCGAGTCGCGCGTACCCGGCCGCGATCGCCGCCTCGGACTCGACGGTGACCGCGTTGGCGACCAGCCGGCCGCCGGGCCGCAACGCCGCGAGGCACCGGTCCAGGACTCCGTCGCCGGTCAAGCCGCCTCCTATGAAGATCGTGTCGGGTTGGTCGAGGCCGTCCAGCGCCTCCGGCGCGCGGCCGTGCACGACCCGCAGCCCGGGCACGCCGAGGGCGGCCGCGTTCGCGGTGATGGTGGCGACCCGGGTCGCGGAGGACTCGATCGCGATCGCCCGGCACGCCGGATGGCTGCGCATCCACTCGATGCCGATGCTCCCGGAGCCGCCGCCGACATCCCAGAGCAGCTGCCCGGGCACCGGGGCCAGGGCGGCGAGCGTCACGGCCCGCACCTCCCGCTTGGTCAGCTGGCCGTCACCCTCGTACGCCTCGTCGGGAAGCCCGGCCAGACCGGAGACCGGCGGCCCGTCGCCGAGCTCCACCCCGATCACGGCGAGCGGGTCGCCCGGCGGCATCGCCCAGCCGTCGGCGGTGCCGGCGACCACCCGCTCGGCCGGGCCGCCCAGCTGTTCCAGAACGGTCACCGCCGCCGACCCGTAGCCGCGTGCGGCGAGCAGTTCGGCGACCTCCGCCGGGGTGTGCGCGCCGGCGGCCAGCACCAGGATCCGCCGACCCGGGTTGAGCAGCCGGTTCAGCGTCGCGACGGGTGCCGTGACCAAGCTCACCACGTCGGTGCGGGCCAGATCCCAGCCGAGCCGGGCGGCCGCCAGCGACACCGACGAGGGGTGTGGCAGCACCCGGAGCCGGTCCGCGCCGAACAGCCGGACCAGCGTGGCGCCGATGCCGTGGAACATCGGGTCGCCGCTGGCGAGCACGCCGACGGATCGGCCGTGCTCTGCCTCGATCAGCCCGGGCAGGGCCGGGACCAGCGGGGACGGCCACGGCACGCGGCGTGCGGCCACCTCGGCGGGAAGCAGCTCCAGCTGCCGTGAGCTGCCGAGCACCACGTCGGCCGAGGCGAGAGCACGCCGGGCCGTACCGGAAAGGTCGGACCACCCACCGGCGCCGATGCCGATCACCGTGATCACGTCCGTCCCGTTCATGGGAAGAAACCTAGACGGCGGCACCTGACGCAGATTTTCCGGACCGGCATTGAGCCGACCGGAGCTCGCGCGCGTACCCATCCCTGACGGCTCCTCCGCCGACCGGGGCCGCCACGTCAGCCGCAGGGGTGGCAGACGCCGTGAGACGACTGCTGGACAGGTGAGGACGATGGCCATACCGGCCTTCCAGGATCAGCGTGAGCTGCCCGACGACGACGGATACTTCGCCAGCCTGCGCGACGAGGCCCGGCCCGGCTGGGACGAGCCCATGCCGTCCTGGCGCGAGCAGCAGTACGACCAGCAGCAGCAGTACGACCAGCAGCAGCAGTACGACCAGCAGCAGTACGACGAGCAGCCGGCGGAGTCGTACCGGCAGGACCCCTACCGGCCGGCGGCCTCGTACCAGCCCGCGGACCCGTACCAGCCCGCCGACCCCTACCGGCGCGGCGACATCGTGGTGGAGTCGCTCACCGACCCCAGCGGGTGGAAGGCCGGCACCGGCTTCCCGATCGCGGACGACCGCCCACCGGCCGAGGCGACAAGCGGCAACCGGCTGCTCACCGTGCTGCTGTTCTTCTCCGGCCTGGCCACCAGCGTCGCCCTCTGGCTCTTCAACACCCAGGCCGGTGCGGTCGGCGACACCACCAGCCTGATGCTCGCGGCCGGCCGGATCACCGGCCTGATCGGCGGTTACCTGCTCTTCATCCAGCTGCTCATGATGAGCCGGGTCTCCTGGCTCGAGGAGTGGGTCGGCTCGCGTGACCTGCTGCGCTGGCACCGCTGGCTCGGCACCTCGCTGCTGGCCATGGTGGTCGCGCACATCGTCTTCATCGTCTACGCCTACTCGCTGACCGCCGGCACCGGCGTCGTCGACCAGGCCTGGACCGTGATCACCACGTTCCCGGAGATGATCAGCGCCACCGTCGCGACAGTGATGCTCGTGGTGATCGCGCTGGTCTCGATCCGGTTCATCCGCAACGTCCTGCCGTACGAGCTCTGGCACCTGATCCACCTGACCAGCTACGGGGTGCTGCTCCTCGGGTACGGGCACCAGATCGCCGCCGGCGCCGACATGAGCGGCCGGTTCGCGTCCGTCTTCTGGCCGGCCCTGGGCTGCCTCACCCTCGCCGCCCTGATCTGGGGCCGGGTGGTCGAACCGGTCTGGCTCAACGCCCGGCACCGGTTCACCGTCGCCGAGGTCGTCAGCGAAGGTGCCAACACGTTCTCGATCTACATCGAGGGCAAGCGCCTCGAGAAGATCCCGGTGCAGGCCGGCCAGTTCATGCGGTGGCGGTTCCTGACCGCGAACGGCTGGTGGCAGTCGCACCCGTTCTCCCTGTCCGCGGCGCCGAACTCGCAGTGGCTGCGGCTCACCGTGACGATCGCCGGGGGGCACACCGCGAAGCTGGCCACGATGCGGCCGGGCACGCCGGTCTGGGCGGAAGGTCCCTTCGGCACGTTCACGGCGCAGCGGCGTACCCGTCGCCGGGCACTTCTGATCGCCGGCGGCAGCGGCATCGCGCCGATCCGGGCCCTGCTCGAGGACATGCCGGCGGACACCATCGTGATCTACCGGGCGAGCCGCCCCGAGGAGCTGGTGTTCCGCGCCGAGCTGGAGGAACTGGCCGAGCAGCGGGACGCGTGGGTGCGCTACATCGTCGGCTCCCGCACCGATCCCGGCCCGCAGCGGCTCTTCACCCCGGAGGGCCTGCGCGGCCTGGTGCCGGACGTGAACCGGCGCGACGTCTACCTGTGCGGCCCGCCCGGGCTGGTGAACGCGGCGGTCGGCACGCTGCGCCGGCTCGACGTGCCGGACAGCCAGCTGCACCTCGACCCGTTCGAATTCTGACCCCTTCCTCTCCTCACGACTGGAGTTCTCGCGATGCGACGTAGTACCGCAGCAGCCGTCGGCACCCTCACCGGCGCGGCCCTGATCCTCGGGGTGCGCCTGAGCGTGCAGCCGCCGGACGCCCCGGTCGCCACGGCGCCGGTCTCGCAGGAGGCGCCCGCGGACGGCGACGGTGGTGGCGAGCAGGAGGCTGCCGCCGAGCCCGAGGCCACGGCCAGCAAGAAGCCCGCCAAGAAGAAGGAGTCGGATGACTCCTCCTCCGCCGAGAAGCCCGCCGAGGAGGAGAAAAAGGAGGAGGAGGCCGGGCTCAAAGCCGGCACCTACAAGGGCAAGGCCGTGCAGAACGAGTACGGCACCGTCCAGGTCACCATCAAGGTCAGCGGCGGGAAGATCTCGGCGGCGGACGCGACGTACCCGACGAGCGGCTTCAGCGGGACGATCAACCCGAACGCGGTGAAGAAGCTCAGCGAAGCCACCCTCGCGGCACAGAGCGCCCAGGTCGACGCGGTGTCCGGCGCGACTGCCACCAGCGGCTCCTACGTCGACTCCCTCCAGGCGGCCCTGGACAAGGCCGGCGCGTAGGGTCAGGCTTCGTGCGCCACGTCGAACATGTGATGGGTACGGTCGTCAGCATCGAGCTGCCCGACGACTCCGCCGGGCCGGAACTCATCGCGTCGACCTGTGCCTGGCTGCACGAGGTGGACGCCCGGTTCAGCACCTACCGCGACGACAGCGAGGTCTGCCGGTTCCGCCGCGGCGAGATCGCCCTCGACGACTGCTCAGCCGACCTCCGGCACGTGCTCGACCGGTGCGCCGACCTGTGGCGCGAGACCGACGGCTACTTCGACGCGTACGCGGGCGGGCAGCTCGACCCGTCCGGCTACGTCAAGGGCTGGTCCGTCGAGGTGGCCTCGCAGCGCCTCCACGACGCCGGCTCCGGGCGGCACTACCTGAACGCCGGCGGGGACATCCGGATGCGTGGCGCCGGGCCGTCCGGCGGTCCCTGGCGGGTCGGTGTCCGGCACCCCTGGGAGGCGGACAAGCTGAGCTGGGTGCTGGCGCTCACCGACGGGGCGGTGGCCACCTCGGGGACGTACGAGCGGGGCGCCCACATCATCAACCCGCGCACCGGGAAACCGGCGACCGGCCTGCGATCGGTCACCGTGACCGGCCCCGACCTGGCACTCGCCGACGCGTACGCCACCGCAGCCCTCGCCATGGGGGAAGCCGGCCTGGCCTGGCTCGCCAAGAAGGCCGCCGAAGGGTACGAATCGGCCGCCGTCACCGACGACGGCCGCGCCTTCACGTCCCCCGGCCTGCCGGTGGCGTGACCGCCGCGCCGCCCCGCCCGGCCGCCGCCTCTACGAGCGGCACGGGTTCCGCGAGACCGCGCCGTACTCCCTCGGGATGGCCCGCGCCCTCCCCTGATTTCTGCTCATGCCCCCGTGGCCGGCCGCTGGGCGCCCGGCCACGGGCCCGGTGCCGCCGCGCCGTCCGCCGCCGAGGTCACCTCGGTCCGGTAGACGGTGAGGCCACGCGCCCGGTAGTTCGCCAGCGCCGCCGGGCCGTCCAGGCTGCACGTGTGCACCCAGACCCGGCTGATCGCCGTCTGGTGCGGCCAGCGGCCGGCCAGATCCCAGGCCCGGCGCAGCACCTCGGTCAGCAGGTGACCACCGATGCCCTGCCCGGCGAACTGGGGCAGCAACCCGAAATACGCGATCTCCACCTCACCTGGCCGTCGCCCGTCCAGCTCCGCGTAGCCGGCCGGGGTGCCCCGCACCGACGCCACCCAGGTCTCCACGCCCGGCGCCGACAGCCAGTCCTGCCACTGCGGCCACGCCCAGGCCAGCCGATCCGTCCAGAACCAGTCACCACCCACCGCCGTGTAAAGGAAACGGTTCAGCTCCGGACTGGGCAGCTCCGCCCGCCGCACCTCCACCGGCACCGCCGGCTCGCGGCCCGGCCGGACCTGCGCGACATCACCCTGCTCGAGATACCAGGTAATCAGCTCCACGCGCCGATCCTCGTGCGTTTGCCCAGGTGACGACACGCCGGGGTACCCCGGTTTGGCGAGTGGCTCGGTGACCGGCTAATGTTTTCTCCGTCGCCGGGGGAAACACCGGGGGCGTGCGGACGTAGCGCAGCTGGTAGCGCATCACCTTGCCAAGGTGAGGGTCGCGGGTTCGAATCCCGTCGTCCGCTCGGAGCGGCCTGTTCACGGGGCCACCTCGGTGGAGTGGCCGAGAGGCGAGGCAACGGCCTGCAAAGCCGTGTACACGGGTTCAAATCCCGTCTCCACCTCGCACCTTCAGGGCGATTGGCGCAGCGGGAGCGCGCTTCCTTGACACGGAAGAGGTCACTGGTTCGATCCCAGTATCGCCCACGAAACTGGGGCTGGATTGTGTTCGCGTGACGCGCTCACCTTCCAGCCTCGTTCTATTTGCGCGACTTCGTCGCGCGGGCGAGGGCTTCGCCACCCGCACCCCCTTGCCTCTGGTCACCCTGGTTGCCTTCGGTCGCCTGGCCTGGTCGCCCTGGTTGCCTTCGGTTGGCTGGCGGGGTCGCCCTGGTTGCCTTCGGGTCCCTGGGCGGGGTCGCTCTGGTTGCCTTCGGTTGCCTGGCTGGGGCGCCCTGACCTTTGTCGGCTCGGCGCCCTGTTGCACCCCGATCGCCGTCCAGCCGATGCCGCCCGCGCATCAACTCGGTTCTCTTCGTTTCCACGCCGGTGGCGCCGGGCACGCCGCCGGTGCCGAGATGTTGATCTGCTAGCGCTACGAAATCGCTGTGATCAAGGGGTTAAGACCGCGATTTCGCAGCGCTAGCAGATCAACACCGCAGGGTGGACCCACCGCAGCCGCCCGCGGCGCGGGCCTCTCCAGCCTTTGTTGCTCCGGTGACCTCCCGAGCGCTCACATGCCTCGCTGATCCAAGGGCCTGGCACGCCCCGGGTTGCGTTGTTGGTCACTCCCGGCGGCCAGGGGGGTGTGGGTGGCGTGAACTCTTTTCCGGCGAGTGACGGATAACAGGTGTCACTCTGCTCTGGAAGGACGGTTCATGCAGCACAGCACCGAACCGGACGACGTCGCGCTGATCCGTGGGGATTTCGCGGCCCTGTTCGACCGGCATGCCGCGCACATCCATCGCTATCTGGCCCGGCGTCTCGGTGATCAGCAGGCCGACGACCTGGTCGCCGAGACGTTCCTGGTCGCGTTCCGGCGGCGCGGCACGTTCCGCGCGGGTCAGCGGGACGCGCGGCCGTGGCTCTACGGGATCGCCACCCATCTGGTCGCCCAGCATCGCCGTGCCGAACTCCGGCGGTTGCGGCTGCACCGGGCCGTCCCGCGGGAGCCGGACACCACCTGTCACGCCGACCGGGTGGCCGCCGATGTCACCGCGGCCGCGCTGCGCGATGTGCTCACCTCGGCCCTGGCCGACCTGGGCGACGGCGACCGCGATGTGCTGCTGCTCGTGGTGCAGGAGGAACTGACGTACGAGCAGGTCGCGGCCGCGCTCGCCATCCCGGTGGGCACGGTGCGGTCGCGCCTGCACCGGGCCCGGACCCAGCTGCGTGCCGCGCTGGGCGGCAGCAATCCGCTGAACACCGCCGAGGAGGGGATTCGTCATGGATGAGATCACGCTGGTCCGGGAACTGGGCGCGGAGACGCCGCTGCCGTCACCGGAACGCCTCAGCCGGGCGCGGACGGCCCTGCTGTCGGAGGTGGCGCCCCGGCGCAAGCGGCGCCGGCTGACGGTGGCGGGGCTGGCCGCGGCGGCCGTCGCCGCGGTGACGATCCCGGTCGTGGTGCTCCCGGCCGTGCAGACCGCGCAGACCACGCCGAGCACCCCGGCCACGACCCCGGCCACGGCGGGCACGGCGACGCGGGTGCCGGAGATGACGGCCGTCGCCGCGTTCCTCGATCAGGCCGCCACTGTCGCGGCCGGTGACCCGGAGACGGTTCCCCGCGACGACCAGTACCTCTACTACCGCACCGTCGGCCGGATCGGCACGCTCCACGAGACCTGGCTGTCCATCGACGGCGAGCACGACAACCGGAGCCGTGACCAGAACGGGAACTACCGCATCTCGCCGGGCTGTCGCAACAACCGGACGACGGCGGACGACGGGAGGACCGTTGTCGGCTGCGAGCCGGTGCGGCGCTACCGGCCGGACATGCCGACCGAACCGGCCGCCATGGCCGGCTGGATCAGGGATTACGTCCGTGCCGAGGCCGGCGACGCCCAGGCCGGCGACCTGGGCAGGTACGTCGGTGTGCTCGCCTACCAGTTCTGGATGCGGCCGGCGCAGCGGGCGGCTCTCTACCGGGCGATCGGGCTGCTCGACGGGGTCCGGCTGGTCGAGGGAGTGACGGACGTGCAAGGCCGCGAGGGTGTGGGCGTGGCGTGGGCCGGGCCGGGTGACACGGCGGAGCGCGTGGTCTGGATCTTCGACCCGGGAACCCATCGGCTGGTGGGCACCGCGGACTGGCTGATCGACCGGGTCGCGGTGGTGGACACGCTGCGCGAGAAGGGCTGAACGGCCGGATCGCGAGGTCACCGGTGTGGTGACCTCGCGATCGGCGTCCGCTCAGGTGGCGGTTGTGCGCCGACGGAGGCGCGTGACGGCCTAGAACGTGGTGAACGACCACGTCTGGTTGATCGCGTTGGCGCAGCCGTAGATGGCGGCCCGCGCGCCGGCGGCGGTGCTGGCACCGTCGATGCCCAGGCACATCCCGGTGTTCTTGCGGTTCTTCAGATAGAACTCCGTGCTGTTGATCCAGGAGACGAGCCAGTCCTGGTCGAAACTGCCGGAGGGGTTGACGATGACCGCGGACGTGTTGGAGGCGGTGCTGGCGCCCGAGGTACCCATGTTCCGGTTCACGCCGAAGTTCCAGAGCGTGGTGTATCCGGCGTCGTTGACGAGGGTCCAGCCCTGCAGATTGTTGGCGCTGGCGTTCTGCTGGCGGACGATGGCGTTGTTGGACGAGCTGCTGGGCTGCAGGTACTTGCCCGACTTCTTGTTCTTCACCGCGAGCGGCGCCAAGGCCGAGCTCTTCGACTGGGAGACGGCCGCCGACCTCGAGACCGTGTTCCGGTCGTCGGACGCCGCTTGCGCGGCGGCCGGGCTGAGGGTGGCCGCCAGTGCCGCGGTCACCGCGACCGCAACCGCTGACCTCATGAATCTGTTGCGCATGGTGTCTCCTCCCCGTGGCCACTCGGTTGCTCCGAGTGAGCTCCTGACGCAGAGTGGCAGACTCACCAACACCTTGCAATCACCCTTTTAGAACGAGGTTCACCGATGTAACAAAAAGACGTTCATGAATTGTTTAATGGATGATCTCGGCCCGATTTCAGGGTGCTGAGATCGCCTTTCGCCAGGCCCGGGCCATGGCGCGCCGCAGCACGCACAGGCACGGATCGACGATCTGACGGCTGCCGGGCGGCTCGTAGGTGCTCGCGGCTGAGATCCGTTGCGGTGCGGATCGGCGGCAGGTCCCCGGTGGGTCTATCGGCCATCTACCAGCTGGAATGTGGCGGGAAGGCCAGCGACTGGTCGATGGCGGGAGCCGCGGATGCCGGCTCAGCCGGCGCCGCTCCGCGGCCGGGGACCGAGAACAATCAGGCCCGCGGCGGTGTCCGGGGCCGGGCGGCCGGGCGGTCGTCCGGTGGACGCCGCACTGTTCTCGCGGCAGCCGGCGCGGCGGCATCAGCGGGCAGGTCTCCGATCGTATGCGACCGCTGGAACGGTGTTGGAAGGCCATGCGCGATCCGCTTCGAAAAGGCGCGGAATGCAAATCTCTGCGCCTTTTCAATGCGGTCGCGCCGACCGGGAACGATCAGAAGTTCAGCGTGGCCAAATGCGGTAAGAGTGCGGATAGGTGACTCCACGCGCCAGGCACGTGTGCTCGCGGCAGCGGGCAAAAGCGGCAACCGCGGAGCCACCGGTGTGGTGACCCCGCGGTTCGGCGTCCGGTCAGTTGGCGGCGTGCGCCAGGGCCCGCTCCACCGGGGCCGGGCGGCCCAGGTAGAAGCCCTGGCCCAGCGGAACCCCGCAGGCCAGCAGGGCGTCCCGCTGCGGTGCCGTCTCGATGCCCTCGGCGATCAGCGTGCAGTCGTGTGACTGGGCGAAGGTGACCAGGGAGCGGATCGCTGCCTGCCGGGCCTCGCTGGTGGTGATCTCGGTCAGCGCGGCCGGGTTGAGCTTGAGGAAGGCCGGCTTCAGCTGCTCGATCCGGGCCAGGCTGTCGTATCCGGCGCCGGCGTCGTCGACCGCGATCCGGACGTTCGGGGGCAGGTTCTCCAGGTCCGCGCGGTCGGCGTCGTGCACCTCCAGGACGATCGGGCGGTTCGTCTCGGCGAGCAACTGTGCCAGCTCACCGGTGCGGCGCAGCAGTTCCGGCGAGACGTTCAGGGAGAGCCAGGCGCCGTCCGGGAGGGTGCCGGCGGAGGCGAGCGCGGCCCGGATCAGGGCGGCGTCCAGGTCGATGTGCAGACCCTGCCGTTCCGCGGCGGCCAGGCCGCCCTGGGGGGTGCTGCCGTCGGCGAACCGGGTCAGCGCCTCGTAGCCGGCCACGTCGCCGGAGTCCAGGTCGAAGATCGGCTGGAAGACGGTGAAGAAGGTGAACTCCTCGAACGAGCTGGACCCGGTGCCGGCGGTCCGGCGGGTGGCGCCCGGCGCCGCCGGGGTGTTGCGGACCGCGACCATGCCGGCCGAACCGGCCTCGCCGCCGTAGTGCAGTACGGACGCCCAGTCGCCGATCGCGCCGGCGGTGGCCCGGGCCTCGGCGTGGCCGCCGGCGGCCGGGGTCGCGCCCGCCTTGGCGCTGTGCTTCGCGGTGATGGCCGGCTTCCGCTTGGCGGTGACCGGGCGGTACAGCCAGTCACGGACGTGGGTGAGCAGGTCCACCACGGTGTTGCCGAGACCGACGAAAGCGATCATGGCGTACAGGGAGAGGACCAGGTTGATCACCGCGAAGGCCAGGTTCGACCACTGGTGCAGCTGGACGTCACGCACGACCGTGTAGGCACAGAGGGCGATCAGGGCGAGCGGCGCGATCAGGTACGAGGTCGCCGCGGTGGTCCGGTTGCGTACCTTGGGTGTCCGCTTGAACTGGCTCTTCTCGCCGGTCAGCAGCTGGAGCAGGGACGCGAAGCTGCCGGAGAGGTTGACCGGCAGCAGGATCAGGTTGAAGCCGTAGATCCGCAGCACGTCGGAGCGCTTGTACCCGAGGTGCTTCAGGTCGGCGCTCATCATCATGAAGTACGGGACCGAGACCAGCAGCAGAACCGGGTTGAGCAGGTCGGCGTTGAACGGGTACGCCAGCATGATCACCAGGCAGATGGAGCTCCAGAAGATCGAGGCCATGTAGTTGACCCGCAGGAACAGCTCGCCGAACCGGTTCTTCTGCCCCCGGCCCGACTTGGCCCGGAACTGGTCCTTCAACCGGGACAGGATCAGCAGGCCGCCGTTCGCCCAGCGCTGCCGCTGGATGCAGAGCGAACCGAAGTCCGGCGGGGTGGCGCTGTAGGCGAGCCGCTCCGGGTAGTTGTACAGCGTCCAGCCGTGCACCCCGAGGTCGATCGTCGATTCGGTGTCCTCGATGACCGTACGGTCCTGGATGTAGCGCTTGATCTCCCAGTCGCCCTCGAAGGCGACCTCGCAGATGTCGTCCAGGGCCTTCTTGCGCAGCACCGCGTTCGCGCCGACCCAGAACGTGGCGCCGTAGTGCGTCATGCCCTGGTGCACGATGTGCTGGATGTCGGTGGTGGCGCCGGAGATCCGCTCGATCCGGGTGGCCGAGCCGGGGAACGCGCTGTACGGCGTCTGCGCCACCGCGTCCCGGGCGTGCGCGCTCTGTTCGAGCAGGTGCACCAGCCGCAGGGCGTACTCCGGCAGCAGCACGCTGTCGGCGTCCAGGGTGAGCACGTAGTCCGGGTTCGGGATGGTGAGCTGGGCACGGCCGGGCCGCGCCGAGACGAGCGCGACACCCAGCGGGGTGCTGACCTCCTGGTAACTGCCGCCCATCAGCCCGATGTAGCTGTTCAGGTTCATCGCCTTGTTCGGCTCGCTCGACAGCGACACGTACCGCTTGCGCTCGAAGCCGGTCACCGACACACCGAAGATGGCCAGCAGGCGGCGGTAGAGCTGGACCAGCCGCTCGGCCGGGACGGTGGCCTCCTCCTCGGCCCCCTGTTCCAGCGCGCCGGCGATGGTGCCCAGGTCACCGGCGAGCCGGTTCACGATGTGCTCGACGAAGAAGACGTCGGTGTGGTCGACCATCTCCTGCCGCCGGCCGAGCCCGTAGAGCCAGCCCGCCGCGAACCGGTACTCGGCGGCGAGGGCACGCATGTCGCCGAGAGTGACGGTACGGGTGTCCCCGTACCCCTGCTCGAACCGCTCGTAGGCCGCCTGCACGCGGGTGAACGGGACGGCCAGCTCGGCCTCGATCGCACCGGGCAGGGCCCGCGCGCCGAGCAGCATGTCCCGCGCGGCCCGGGTCCGGGGCTGCTGCGGGTCGTCGATGAGCAGCACGACCCGCAGGTCCGGGTACTCCTGGAGGGCGGCGGACAGCAGCGTCGTACGGATGACCCGCTCGTCCTCCTGGTAGGAGGGGACCAGGACGGTGACCGCCGGGGTCTCGCCGGCCAGGAACGGGTCCAGGGCGATCCGCGGCGCCCGACGGTGCGACCGGCTGCGGTAGAAGAAGCCGATCCGGGTGATCAGGTACGCCATCGCCGAGGCGGTCAGCGCCGTGATCACCAGCATGTACACGATCGCCTCGACCGCGAGCCGCGCGGTGTTCGCCTTACCGACGATGAACTGCTCGAACACCGTGTAGGCCAGATATCCGGCCCAGACGGCGATGGTCAGTACGATCGCCAGCCGGCCGCGGGCGATCCGTCCCTCGGAGACCGGCGGCGGCACGAGGGGATGGGGATCCGACCGATGGTCGGCTCCCCATTGGCGCGGACCTTCCGGTCTGCGCTGTTCCGCCGCATTGCGCTGCATGAAAGCCCCTCACTCGTGTCGCCGTGCCTGCCGGTCTCGTGTTCCATCGGCTGCGGCTCGGGAGCTTGAAGGTTTCCGGCGGCACCCTTCAGCCGGCGCGGTTGCTGCCGATGCTCAGGGACAGCGGGCGAGGCCCGTCGACGACCCCGGCGAACGAGAGGGCCCCCATGCTGACCGATCGAGCGAACCCGCCGACCGCGCGGGTGGAGCACGACGATCCGCTCGCTGATCCGGACTGGCAGGAACCGGACCAGCCGCAGCGCCGGCTGTCCTGGCTCCGGGTCGGCTTCCTGGCCCTGCTGGTGGGAGCGATCGGCACCGGCGGCACCCTGGGCGTGATGCATCTGCGGGAGACTGCCGGCCCGACCGCCAAGTCGTGGGCCGTGCCGTACGTGGACGTGACGCTCACCCCGACCTTCCAGTTCCAGGACCCGGCGGCGAACCCGGCGAACAACGTGGCGCTGGGCTTCGTGGTCGCCGACCCGTCCGACGGGTGCGCGCCGAGCTGGGGTGGGGCGTACACGCCGGACGAGGCGGCGGCGTCGCTGGAGCTGGACCGCCGGATCGACCAGCTGCGCTCCGCCGGTGGCAACGTGATGCTCAGCGTCGGCGGCCTGACGAACACCGAGCTGGCGGTGGCCTGCACGGATCAGGCGCGCCTGACCGACGCCTACCGGCAACTGATCAAGCGGTACGGGCTGACCACGCTCGACCTGGACATCGAAGGCACCGCCGTGGCCGACCGGGCGTCGCTGCAGCGGCGGGCGGCGGCGCTGAGGACACTGCAGGCCGAGCAGACCGCGGCCGGCAGCGAGCTGACCGTGTGGATGACCCTGCCGGTGAGCCCGAGCGGCCTCACCGCTGACGGCCTCGCCGCCGTCCGCACCACCCTGGAGGGCGGCGTCGCGCTGCGCGGGGTGAACGTGATGACCATGGACTTCGGTTCCGCGCAGAGCTCCGAACCGGACATGCTGGAACTCTCCACGAGCGCACTGGAGGCCACCCACAAGCAGCTCTCCGACCTCTACCTGCGGCTCGGCGTACAGCTGACGTCGCCGCAGGTCTGGTCCCGGATCGGCGCGACCCCGATGATCGGCCAGAACGACGTGGACGCCGAGCGGTTCACCGTCGAGGACGCCCGGGGCCTCGCGACCTTCGCGGTGGACAAGGGCCTCGGCCGGGTCTCGATGTGGTCGGTGAACCGGGACGCACCCTGCAAGGGCACCTTCACCAACGTGGTGGTCCACTCCAACACGTGCAGCGGCGTACCGCAGGAGAAGCTCGCCTTCTCGACCATCTTCGCCGGCCTGCCGGGCAGCACCGACGCCTCCGGCCGTGAGTCGATCACGATGCCGGCCCAGGCGGCCGTCGTCGACGACCCGAAGACCAGCCCGTACCCGGTGTGGCGCCTGACCGCCCAGTACGTCGCCAACTACAAGGTCGTCTGGCACGGCGTGGTCTACGAGGCCAAATGGGCCAACCAGGGGTACGACCCGTCCGCCGACGGCGACTCCGGGACGCCCAGCCCGTGGTCGGTGATCGGGCCGGTCACCAAGACCGACACGGCGCCCAGCCCGAGCCCGCTGGTGACCGGCGTGACCGCCGCGTGGGACGCGAAGAAGTCCTACATCCGCGGTGACCGCGTGCTCTTCGAGGGCCTGCCGTACCAGGCACGCTGGACGACGCAGGGTGACGCGCCCTCCACCGAGTTCCCGATCAGCCCGGACGAGCCGTGGCAGCCGCTCTTCGCGGTGCCGGGGGAACCGGTCACCGGCTGACCGTCGCCGGCGGCCCGGGGTCGTCGGCTCATTCTCCGCGGAGGATGTGCCGGCGGCCCCGGTCGTCTTCGCTGAACCAGGTGCCAGGTCCGCCGGACCGGGCCGCGAGGTCGCGAGGACGGTGGGCCATGGAGATCGCCAGGGGCAGCGTCGGCTGGATGACGTGGGTCGGTATGGCGCTGGCCGCCGTGCTCGGTGCCGTGGTGGGCGGCGCGGTGGTGTCGGCCGGCGAGCAGCCGTCCGCGACCGGGAGCGAGGCCTCGTCGGCGCCGCTGCCGGGCACCGCACAGACCTGCGCCGCGACCGAGGTGGCCGCCAAGGCGCTGCCCTCGGTGGTGACCATCTCGGCCTCCGGTGAGGCCGGCGCCGGCACCGGGTCGGGCGAGGTCATCCGCGGCGACGGGTACATCCTCACCAACAACCACGTGATCTCGGTGGCCGCGAACGGTGGCCAGGTGGCCGTGCTCTTCAACGACGGCCGCAGCGTCCCCGCCACGATCACCGGCCGCGATCCCCAGGCGGACCTCGCGGTGATCAAGGTCGACGGGCAGGCCGACCTGCCGGTCATCCCACTCGGACGCTCCGAGGACGTGCAGGTCGGTCAGCCGGTGGTGGCTCTCGGCGCCCCGCTGGGGCTCTCCAACACGGTCACCGCCGGCATCGTGAGCGCGCTGGACCGCACGATCGAGGTGCCCGGCGACGACGGCGGGACGGCGCTGCTGGTCTCCGCGGTGCAGACCGACGCCGCGATCAATCCGGGCAACAGCGGCGGCGCGCTCGTCAACTGCGCGGCCGAGCTGATCGGGGTGCCGTCGGCCGGCGCCAGCGTCCCGGACGCCTCCGGCGGCGGCAGCGCCGGTGACATCGGGCTGGGCTTCGCCATCCCCGTCGATCTGGCGAAGTCGGTCGCCGACCAGATCATCGAGAACGGGACGGTGACGCACGCCTACTTCGGCTTCGACGTGGTCACGGTGCCTCCGGTGCAGGGCCAGCCGGGCGGCGTGTACGTCCGGTCGGTCGCGCCCGGCAGCCCCGCGGCACAGGCCGGCCTGCGACCCGGCGACATCGTCACCGCGATCGACGGCGAACCGATCACCACCACCAACGACGTGGCCGCGGTAACCATGATCAAACGACCCGGAGACACGGTCACGGCGGGCCTCACCAGGGACGGCAAGACCGCCGACGTGAAGGTCGAACTGGGCGCCCAGCGCTGATCAGATGTTCACAACATCCGGATGATGTGCGTATCCTGAGCGCCATGGTCCGGCTCACCAGGTCAGAACAGCAGGCCCGCACCCGATCCGCCGTCCTGGCCGCAGCGCGCGACGAATTCGGCGAACACGGCTACACCGACGCCAAGGTCGACCGGATCGCCGAGCGCGCCGACCTCACCCGCGGCGCGGTCTACTCCAACTTCGCCGGCAAGCGACAGCTCTACCTCGCGGTGCTGCTCGAGGCCGCGAGCCATCTCCGGGCGCCGACCCTGTCGCCCTCCGGCCACCTGTTTCCTGGCGACCTGCCTTCCGCCGATCTGCCTTTCGCCGGCCTGCCTTTCGCAGGCCCGTCGCTGGCCGGGCCGGCCGAGGTGGCGGAGTCCGTCGCCCGCGCCTGGCTCGACCGGCTGCCCCTGGCCGGGGACACCGCGGCCGGCGCCCGCCTCCGGTCGGCGTCGCTGGCCGGGGTCTTCGACGACGAGCCGGGCCGGACCGCGTCGGCCGAGCTGACCCGCCTGGAGGCCTTGCTGCTGGCCCTGGCCCTGGAACGGGCCGGTTCTGCGCCGGGGCGGCGGGTTCGCCTTGCCGAGCTGATCCTCGCCCTGCTGCACGGCGCGGCCGAGCTGGCCCGCTCCGCGCCCGGCTTCGGTGACCCGTTCGACGTGGTGCGGGCCTGCCGTCACCTCACCGCCATCGACCTGCCGGACAGCTGGGATCCGCCGCACCTGGCCTTCGTCGAACCGGCCCAGCCGTCCGGCGAGACCTGGACCGCGCCCACCGGCCTGACCGACGAACTCACCGGCCGTGCCGCCGACCTCCGCGCCGACGGGCTCGTGGTGGTGCTCGGCTCGGGCCGGCTGAGCGCGGCCGAGGAAGCGGTCCGCGCGGCCCGCCCCGGCGACACGATCACCGTGGCCGCGGTGACCGGCGACCCGGCCGAAACCGGCGCGCTGGTCCGGCTCCGGCTGACCATCCTGCTCAGCTGCCTTACCGGCCCGCGAGCCCGGCCGCCTGGTGAACGGGCGGCCGACGTGCGTCCGGCCGCTGTTCCGCCGGCCGGGCCGACGCTTCCGGTTGTTGTTCCGCCGGGCGGGCCGGCGGTTCCGGCGGGGGACAGGTGGTTCCAGCTTGTGCTCGACGACCGGGGTGAGGTGGCCGCGGTGGTCTGTGCGGAGCCGGGCGACGGCACGGAGGTGGCGGTTCGCGTCCGGGGCGGCGTGATCGTTGCCCGCGCGAGCGGCCGGGGTGCCGGGCACGCCGTGGCGGTGGCGTCGTGAGCACCCCGGCCGACCTGCTCGTCCTGCACACGCTGCGCTGCATCGGGTTCGCGGAACTGGCCCGGGTGGCCCGCGCCGCCGGGCTCGGCGAACCGGAGACCGAGTCCGAGTTGATCGACCTGGCGGTGGCGGGGCTGGTCACCCGTACCCCTGGCGCCTTCGGTGGTTGGGGTCTGACCGACGCCGGCCGGGCGGCGGACGCCGAGCGGATCGCCGCCGAGCTGGACGGGGGTGGGGCCCGGCCCGCGGTGACGGCGGCCTTCGAACGGTTCCTGGTGCTCAACCCGGAACTGCTGGACCTCTGCTCGGCCTGGCAGATGCGCGTCACCGACGGGGTCGGCGAGGTCAACGATCACGGCGACGCCGGGTACGACGCGCGCGTGCTGGCCCGGGTCGACGACCTGCACCGGCGGGCCACGACGGTGTGCGCGGAACTGGCCGCGGCGCTGCCCCGGTTCGGGCGGTACCCGGATCGGCTCGGTGCGGCCCTCGGCCGGGTCCGGGCCGGTGACCTGGAGTGGCTGGCGGACGGCATGGATTCGTACCACTCGGTCTGGTTCCAGCTGCACGAGGACCTGCTGGCGACGCTCGGGATCCCGCGATGATCAGCGGCAAGGAGCGCGGCCTCCGGGTGCTGCGGGAGCTGGGCCTGCCCGTGCCGCCCTGGTTCGCGATCGGCCCCGCGGAGTGCCGGGCCGGCGTGACTGACGGGCTGGTCACGGACGGGCTGGCCGCTGAGCTGGCGGACGGCGTCCGGGCCCTCGAGACGGCCACCGGGCTGCACTTCGGCGCCGCGGGAGGCGGCGCGCGAGGCGGCACGGAAGACGACGCGGGAGGCGGCACGGGCGGCGGGGGAGGGGAGGGGTTGCTCGTTTCGGTACGGTCCGGTGCGGCCGTCTCGATGCCCGGCATGATGAGCACCGTCCTCGGCGTCGGCACCCGGGACGCGCTGCACCGGGCGGTCGCCACGGTCGTCGGGTCGTGGGACAGCCCGCGCGCCGTCACCTACCGTGAGGTGCACGGCATCCCGCACGACCTCGGCACCTCGGTGATCGTGCAGGCCATGGTGCACGGCGACAGAGACGAGCGGAGCTGCTCCGGCGTCGCGTTCGGCCGGGACCCCAACACCGGGGAGCCGGAACTCTACGGCGAGATCGTCCGGCAGGCGCGCGGTGACGCCGTGGTCTCGGGGGAACGGCCCACCGAACCGCTGACCGTGCTGCCCGAGCCGGTGCGGGCGGCGCTGCGGGCGGCCCTCGACCGGCTGGAGGTCCACCACCGGGACGCCTGCCACGTCGAGTTCACGGTCGAATCCGGGTCGCTGTGGTTCCTCCAGGTGCGGCCGGGCGGGCTGGCCGGGCGGGCGGCGGTGCGGGTCGCCGTCGACCTCGCCGACGCGGGGCTCATCGAGCGGCGGGAGGCGGTGCGGCGGGTGAGCCCACGGCATGTCCGCTCCGCCCGTACGCCCACCATCAGCAGAACCGGCAACGGCTCCGACCTGATCGCCAGAGGCCGGGGCGCCAGCCCCGGTGTGGCCTGCGGCCGCATCGCGCTGACCGCGGACCACGCCGCGCAGATGGCCGCGCACGGACCGGTGGTGCTGGTCAGGCCGCACACCTCACCGCTCGACATGCACGGATTGGCGGCGGCCGCCGGAGTCGTCACGGTCCTCGGCGGGCCCACCAGCCATGCGGCAGTTGTCGCACGGGCGATGGGAAAACCCGCGGTGGTGCAGGCCGGACTTTCCGTCGATCTGCCGGCTTCCCGGGTACGGGTGGGCGAGCACTCCTACCCCGAGGGCACCGTCGTCACGATCGACGGCAGCAGCGGCGAGATCGTGCTCGGCGAGGCGGCAGTGACGAGCGGCGCGGCGGACGATCACCTGCGCCGGCTGCTGGAGTGGGCGGCACCCCCCGGAGCCGACCCCCCTGTGTGACCATCGAGCGATGGTCTTCCAGGCGCGGATCGCGGTACGCGGATACGAACTCGACATCCAGGGACACGTCAACCAGGCCGTCTACCTGCAGTACGGGGAACACGCCCGATGGCAGTGCTTCATCGCCGCCGGGGTGACACCGGACGTGCTGGTCGGCGGCGGGATCGGCCCGGTCGTCCTGGAGACCACGATCCGCTACCTGAAAGAGCTGCGAGCCGGTGACGAGGTCGACGTCAGCTGCCGGTTCATCTGGGGTACGGGCAAGACGTTCCGGGTCGAGCAGGACTTCACCCGGATCGACGGCACCGCTGTCGCGGTCGTCACCGGAACGGCGGGGCTGCTCGACCGCACCACCCGCCGTCTCGTGCCGGCCCCCGCCGACCGCCTCCGGTCACTGGCCGACGAGCCCGCCCTGCTGGGCCTGTAGTCCCTCACCCGTCCTGTAGTCCCTCACCCGTCCGGTAGTCCCTCACCCGTCCGGCACCGGCGGCCGCCGGGACGGCAGGTCGTCGCCGTCCGCCGGGTGGGCGGGGCGTCCGCCCGTACCCCTCGCATCCCCTGCCCGGCCGGTGTCCGAGCCGGGCTTGAAGTGCGAGATTGTCCCGATGTTCGACGATTCTTTGCAGGCGTATACCGCCGGTCACGCCGACGGCGCCGCCCGCCACCACGACCAGCAGCAGGCCGACCACCCGGAAACCGGCGCCGACTACCGCGTCGGAGTCACCGACGGCAGCCTCGCCGCCTTCCAGTCCGAGCTCGTCGCCGAGGTCCGCCGGGTCCTCGGCGACCCACACTGAGGGCCCCGCTTTGTCATCGGTGGCAGGGCTCAGCTAAGGTTCATCCGTCGCCGGGGAAAGTTTCCGGGGGCGTGCGGACGTAGCGCAGCTGGTAGCGCATCACCTTGCCAAGGTGAGGGTCGCGGGTTCGAATCCCGTCGTCCGCTCGGAGAGGGCTGTTGCGAGCTTGCATCGGCCGCCTCGGTGGAGTGGCCGAGAGGCGAGGCAACGGCCTGCAAAGCCGTGTACACGGGTTCAAATCCCGTCTCCACCTCGCAGTAGTGAGGGCGATTGGCGCAGCGGGAGCGCGCTTCCTTGACACGGAAGAGGTCACTGGTTCGATCCCAGTATCGCCCACCAAAGTTGGCAGTGCGCGAACCGCACCGTCCGGCTGATTTTGATCAAGGGCTGACTCCAGGGTCAGCCCTTCGTCGTCTCTCGTGGTCGGGATGCGGAACCTCGGGATGACGCTGTCGTCCGACTGGATCTCGATGTCCTCGATCAGGGCTTCGAAGAGTGCCTTCCTGGCCCGGTGCCCGCCCGATCGGATGATCTCGGTGATCTGGCCTCGGAGCAGCGCGAGTTCTTCGGGAGAGGGGCCGGCCGGGGGTTTGGTCGAGCTCGAATTCGAGGCGAGCCTTGTCGGCTCGGAGTTGTTTGGTCTGTTTGCGTAGATCGACCAGGCGGGCTTTGACGTCGGGGGTCCTGGTCGTCGAAGGTTCCACGCTCGAATGCGGTGAGGTAGCGGTCGATGGCGATCGACGCTTCTTTGAGCTGACGTTTGGTGGCGTCGAGTTCTTCGTGGACCTTGCCGGTGGCTTGGCCGTGGGCGGATGTGGCGGTTGATGAGCGCCTGATGTAGAAGCCGATCTCATGGTCGGCTGCCACCTGCAGGACCGCGCGGAATGCCTCCCGGCGTCGTCTGCCGGGCCAGCGATTCTCGCCGCGCTCCAGTCGGCCGATGTCTGTCTCGTCCCACTGGTGGACGATCTGGTGGTGCTGCCAGAGGTAGAGGTTGATGGCCTCGGCGAGTTCCTGCCGCGACATCGGCCGCCCTGACCCGGACGGAGACGGCCGCCAGCGTCGCGCCTGCATCAGTAGCGAATTGGGCTCCGGCTTGCCTTGGTTCACCGTGGCACCATCCTCCGCACGTCGGAAAGCAGCCGATGGGATTCTTCGGGTGGCTCTGGCCTGGCACAGGGTGGCGCCTCATGCGGCCCACCCCCCATGATGGCCTATCTGCCAATGGTCGATTGGCGCGGCAGGTCTCTGTTCCGTGGCTGCTTGAGCCGACCCAGGAGATTGCCGCTCCTCAATTTTCGCAGTGTCGAAACGCAGGAGCGGGACGTCGTAGAGGTTGGGATCGCGCTCTCGGTGCAGGGCCGGCCGGGAGACTTCGACGAGGTACATCTCGGTGAGGAACTGGACGGCGGCCGACAGCAGGTGGCTAGTGTGCGCGGTGGCGCTGTGCTCCTTGAGCCCGACGGACACGTGGATGTGCGGCAGGATCCGCTGCTCTGTTTCGTCGTAGGCGATGGTGCCCCCGCCGAGGGCCTCGACGTTGCTCAGGTGGACGGCGGACCAGACCGGGGCCTGTGGATTGTCAAGTTTCGCGCAGGTGCCGACGACCTCGACCTGCGAGAATCCGGCGATGAAGGTGGGGATGATCCCGTGCCGGACGTTGTTGGCGCGGCAGAAATCGGCGAGGGCGGTGAAGAAGTCGTCGCCGTGGTCGAACACGACGACGAAGCTCCGGCCGATGTCGACCTGCTGACTACGCACCCTGAACCTCCGGCTTCGCCGGTGTGCTGTCGGCGCCGGTCGCCCACGGCCACGCCTCGGGGTCGCCGCAGCCGCCGGCTGCGGCGATCGCCGCAGTGACCGTCTTCTGATCGGCTCCAGCGGCAAGCAACGCGTTCAGCAGGATGCGGGCCTTGTACGGGTTGAGGAATCCGGCGGGGACGAGTCCTCTGCTCAGCAGATCCCGTTCCGAGCCGGGGAAGCCGTAGGTCGCGGTCAGCACCGGTCCGGCGCCGGTCCGGCTGGCCAGCACAACCGGAATCCGGTCGGCAAGATCCGCCAGCGTCGGAACGAGATCCTGTGGGACGTGGCCCACGCCGAACCCGGCGATCACCGCACCGTCGGCCCGGTCAGCGAGGCCGTCCAGCAGGACGCCGTCGTCGCCGAGGCTGATCGTTAGCAGCACCACCCGGGGGCGCGGCCGGTCGCCGGGCAGCGGGACGACATGACGAGAGCCGAGCCGGTTGAGGAGCCGAGGTTGGCCTTCGACCAGGTAGCCGAGCGGCCCGCCGTTCGGGGATTGGAACGTGGACCCCGCTGTCGAGTGGGTCTTGCGGACGCGCCGGGCAGCATGGATCTCGTCGGCGAACACGACCAGACAGCCCAGGCCGCGGGCGGTCTGGCTGGCGGCGGTCTGGACGGCGGCGAGCAGGTTCGCCGGCCCATCAGCCCCGGCCAGGGTCGGGTTGCGCATCGCGCCGGTGACCACGACCGGTTCCGGCCCGGGGTGGTACAGGTCGAGCAGGTAGGCGGTCTCCTCGATGGTGTCGGTGCCCTGCACCACGACCACGCCGTCGACACCATCGGCGAGGTGCTGGCGCACCAGCCGGGACAGCGCCGTGACGTCCGCCAGGGACAGTGACGCCCCCGGTAGTCGCCGGAAGTCGCCGGTCTCGACAGCGACGTCGAGGTCCGCAAGTCCCGGAACTGCCGCCAGCAGGTCATGTGCTGCAAGAGCGGGGACGACACCGCCACTCGCTGCGGCGGTCATCGTGATCGTGCCGCCCAGGCTGACCACCAGGACTCGGCGTGGCTTGGGCATCTCAACACCCACAGTGGCTGTCCTCCACCTCAAGGAACGGATAATCGGAGCCTATCGGCTGATCATGCCGACTTCGCCCACGTACTGGCAGGCACGGTCAACGCCTGCGACAGAAAGTAGTCGGCTTCGGGGCGCGGCAAATCCGCTGCATCCGTGCTCGCCCAGCTGTCGGCAGCGTTCGACGAGCCACGCCCAGTCCAGTTCCAGGTAGTCGGCCAGCATCCGGAGTCGACGGCCGGTGGACGGGCCTGTGATGGCGGAGTGCGCTCCGGTGTAAGCGGCGATCTCGCCGTAGTCCCCCTACCGGACTCGATGGTCGCGCAGGTCGCGATCTCCCGGCTGCTGTACGCGATGGCCCGCGACAAGCAACTCCCGGTGTTTCTGGCGAAGGTGTCCCGCAAGCGCAACGTGCCGCGCAACGCGATCTGGCTCGTCGCCGCGGTCTCGCTCGCGCTCGGCATCTACATGAACCAGCGCGGCGACGGGCTCGCCCTGCTGTCGAGTCTGATCAACTTCGGGGCGTTGACCGCGTTCCTGCTGCTGCACCTGTCGGTGATCGTCTACCACGTCATCCGCAAGCGCAGCCGCAACCTGGTCGCCCACCTGCTCATGCCGCTGGTCGGCGCGACGATCCTCGGGTTCGTGGTCTGGAACGCGAACGTCGCCGCCCAGCGCCTCGGGTTTGTGTGGATCGGCCTCGGCGTCCTGGTGCTCATCGGTCTGTACCTGGCCGGGCGTCGACCGGAGCTATCCGGCTTCGCGCCCGTGTCACAGCCGGCGACCCCGGCACGTCAGGAGGTGTGACGCTCATGGGAGAACACACGTACACCCCGACGGCAAAGGACCTGTCCTACACGTTCGGCGGGGTCCCGCCGGTGGCAAGCCTACGCTCCGGCGACGTGCTGACGCTGTTCACCGAGGACTGCTTCGGCGGCGCCGTCACCACCGTCGACGACCTTCCGAGCCAGGTCTGCACGTTTCCATACCTGAACCCGGTCGCCGGGCCGTTCTTCATCGAGGACACGGAGCCCGGGGATACCCTTGCCGTCCATTTTCTGTCGATCGTGCCTGCCCGCAAGACCGGGGTCTCCAGCACGTTCCCGCATTTCGAGGCGCTCACGTCCACCTCCCACACGGCCGCCCTGCAACCGCCGTTGGAGGAGCGTGTCTGGCTCTACGACATCGACGCCGAGGCCGGACTGGTGCGCTACCGCGCCCGCAACTCAGACTTCACAGCGGACCTGCCGCTGGACGCGATGCACGGCACTGTCGGTGTCGCCCCGGCCGCCTTCGAAACCCGCAGCACCATTACCTGCGACGCCCACGGCGGGAACATGGACACCCCGGAGCTACGCGCCGGCACCACCCTTTACCTCGGCGTCAACATGCACGGAGCGATGCTCGGCCTCGGCGACGGACACGCTCGCCAGGGCCAAGGAGAGTCCAGCGGGGTCGCGGTCGAGGTCGCCATGACGACCACCATCGCCATCGAAGTGATCAAAGGCGTGCCGACGCTGTGGCCGCGGATCGAGTCCGATAACGCGATCATGTCCGTGGGCTGTGCCCGCCCTCTCGAAGACGCGTTCCGGATCAGCCAACACGATCTGGTCGGCTGGACCGCCCAACTGACTGGCCTCGACACCCTCGAGGCCTACCAGCTCGTCGCGCAGGCCGGCACCGCACCGGTCGGCAACGTCGTAGATCCGAACTACACCATGCTCGCCAGCCTTCCCAAACACCTTCTCCGAGGCGCTGACCTCTACGGCGGCACCCACGAGCGGCTACGCGCCACGCCGCACCCCGATGCCACCGGGACCGGCGCGCCATGACCATGTTCGCGACTGCTGACAAGGCCAACCCCGTGCCTACCACCTTTCGACTCGACCCACGCGGCGTCCTGCCTCTGCACGCTGAGCTGTATCTACTCGCCCACGACGATGACACTGGCAACCTGCTGATCAACCAGCAGTCCCTCGAACTCGGTCTGGCCGGCGCCCTCCCGCTCGAACTTGCGTTCAAGGAGTACGTCGCGGTCGGCTATCACTACGACGACTTCCGCCGTCAATGGCAACGCCAGCCCGGCCGGTCGCAGTCAATTCAAGGGGGAATGGCGCTGCGAAAAGCGAAATTAATTGTCCTGCAAGTATCGCGTCGCCTGGACTAGGGATCGTCCTCCCGGCGCCAGAGAAGATGCCCGCTCGGATCTACGAAGAAATCGGCCGGTTCGCGACTAGATGGGGAGCAGCGATGGTGCCCGTAACACGCAACTTCCGACCGCTCGGCAACCCGGTAGCTGACATCCGAAACATCGAACGGCTCGCCATGGAGCACCGGGTGCCCCTTGAGGACGTGCTACTGATCGCCATCAACCTGTACGGAATCTCATCAGATCAGGATCGGCGCCGGGCGAGGGTCGCGGTGCGCCTCGTCAGCGAGCCCAGCGTCGCCTGGCAGGTCATCGTGCCGCTCAACGCTCAGGAGTCACCGTTCGAGCTGTCCGGCGAAGACCTGGTCATCCAGGGCCGGCTGATCGGGCACGTCGAGCGCATCGATGCCGACGAGGCGGTGGGAGGCTATTTCCGCGACGGTGGGCGGGCGGCCACGCTCAACCCGAACGCACGCAGTCGTTGCACAGGTTGCGCTTTCTGCCCCAACACGCTCGAAGCCGCAGCTGATCCGCGCCTGGCCGAGGACAGAGCTCTGGATGAACTGTTCGCGGCGCTCGTTGAGCAGCATCCCCGACGAAGCCTCGCCGAACTGGCGGAGGTGACGGTATCCACCGGCTGCTTCGAGCGGGAGCAGGCAGCTGTCGAGCACCTGGTCGCGCTGCGGGCAGCTTGCTCTCGTCATAGGATTTCGGCCCGGATCGGATTCCTCACCTCGGTCATCCGCAGTGGCGAGGCATTCGAGCAGATCGCCGCAGATGTTGCGCCGTTCGTTCTGCGGCTGACCGCCGAGTGCTTCACCCGGCGTGACCTGATGCTGAAGGCGAGCAAAGCCACCCTGCTCGTGGAGCAGATGCCGGATCTGTTGGCGCTGGCCCGCCGCGCCGGCCTTGATACTTCCTACACCTACATCGTCGGACTGGATTCGCTGCCGACAATGACGAAGGGCATCGACGCTCTTGCGCCGCACATCACCGAGTTCCCGAACTTCCAGGTGTACCAAGCCCACAACTCGATCATGGCGGGTCTGCGGGCACCGGCCGCCGATGACCTCGCCTTCTACCTAGAGGCTCGCCGAGCCATCGAGACGAGTGTCGGACCGACCGGCCTGCGCCCCGTAGCTTGGGAGTGCTACCGGCCCTTGTGGTACTTCACGTTCGGCGACGAGGCGCTGATCACCGACACCGTAGCCGGTAGCGCGAGATGAGGGATGCCGCCCGGTTCGCGGACGCTCTGTGGCGGGCCGTCACCTACGTGAGCGTTGCTCAGCTTCATCTGAACTCCAACCCGTTGTCGCTGGAGCCCTTGGCACCTGAGCAGGTCAAGCCCCGTCCTGCTGGCCACTGGGGAACGGTCCCCGGGACCGCCTTCGCGCTGAGCCATGCCGCCATCGGCTCACTCGGCGGTTCCGTCGAGATCATGCCCATTCTCGGCGCGGGCCACGCGGGTGTCGTCCAGATCGCGATGGCCTGGCTGACCGGAGAACTGGCCGCGATACGGCCCCAGTTCTCACCTGACGCCGATGGCCTCAGCCGGTTGGTGCGCTCCTTCCCCGACGTCGGCGGACTCGGCGCCGAGGTGTCGCCGCTGTTGCCGGCCGGGTCCTATCTCGGCGGACAGCTTGGAGGCGCACTCGCGTTCGCGCAGGGCATGGCGCTCGACATTCCCGACCGGGTGGTGATGCCGATTCTGGGCGACGGCGAATGCGAGACGCCGACGACCGCAGCCTCCTGGCTGGCCGCGCATGCATTGCCCGGACCATGCCCCGTCCTGCCGGTGGTGCACGTCAACGGCTATCGGATGGGACGGACGTCGCAACTCGGCCGCATGGACGATGCCGGCCTGTGCGCATACGCGGACGCGCTCGGATGGAAGCCTGCCGTGGTGAGAGTCGACGCGGCCAGCTACAACGAGCACCAAGAGTTTCATCGCGCACTCCAGGCCGCCGCGGCTGCCGCCGCCGCGGGCACACGCACGGTGATCTTCCTGCGATGCGTCAAGGGATGGAGCGGGCCGTCAGAAGTATCCGGACGTCCCATCCTGAACTCGCCGAATGCCCACAAGACGCCCATCGCCGACCCGCAACACCGGCCCGAGCAGTTCGCTGCGCTTACCGCTTGGCTGTCCTCATACCGGCCCGCTGAACTGTTCAACACGGACGGCACGGCAAAGGGAATGCTGGCCGACGCCCTGAACCTGATCCGGCGTGACGCCCACCCTCGCGTCGTTCGCCCCCGGGTATCGAGAGCCAGGTCGGTAAGCCTTCAGGTCGGCCGCAGCTTCTCCGAGGCGGTGACCACGGTCCTGCGGCGGCATGCTGCCACCGGCGACCTCCGCGTATTCAGTCCCGACGAGATGGGATCCAACCGGCTCGGTGAACTTGTTGACGAACCATGGGTCAGCGAAATCCTCGCCGAAGAGGTTCTCCTGGGCTGGCTGGCCGGCTGGACCGCCACGGGCCGACGCGGTCTGCTCATCTCCTACGAAGCGTTCGCGCCCCTGCTGACGACCGGGCTCGTCCAACTACTCAAACAGCGCCGCCTCATCAACGGATCATCGCCCAGCCGACCGAGCCTGAACCTGCTGTTGACCTCGTACGGCTGGAACAACGTCTACACCCACGGCGACCCCTCCTTGATCACCGCACTGCTCGCAACCGGCGACCCGGCGGTGCGGGTGCTGACGCCCGCCGACCCCGGCAGGCTGGCCGCAGCCGTCGACGACGCACTCTGCTCGACCGGAAAGCTGAATGTCATCCTCGCGGGTAAACACACCGTTACGAATCGACCGATCGAGACGATCGACGAAGAACTCGGACGTGGCCTCGCCGTCTGGCCTCACCTGAGCGACCTCGACGAACCCGATCTGACCCTGGTGATAGTCGGCGATCTACCAGCCGCCGTGATCAGCGAGGCCGTTCCGGAGATACGCCGCCGTAACGGGACACGCGTTCGTGTCGTGGCCGTGCACGACCTGACGGTCCTCGGCCAACCCAGCAGATGGCCGGTGGGCCTGTCGACGGAGGAGAGCGATCGCTACTTCGGCTCCGCTACGCCGCTACTGATCGTCACGCTCGGCCACCCGGCCGCCGTCTGGGGGCTGATCGAGAATCGGCTCCGCCGACCGGTCGAGGTCATCGGATGGCACGAGCCTGAGCGGCCGATGAGCCAGCGAGAGTTGGCCGAGACGATGGGGATGGACGTCGCCGGTGTGTGCGCTGCGGCAGAACGCCTCCAGGCGGTGCGGACATGAACGACTTGAACATCGACAACGTCGAGATCATCGACTGCACAGATCTGGTGGGGCCCGGAGACGACGGCCACCTCGTCGCTGTTCACGCTGCCGGTCAGATCGGCTGGTACGGACCGGTCAGCGTAGCCGCCGCCACCGCGCTCGACGGCAGCCTGGCGGCCTCGGCTATCGGCACGGACGTCACCGATCACTCGGGTCTGCTGTCCGCGCTCCACGGAGCTTCCGCGAAGCTGGGCGATGCCGTCACGTCCTGGGCCGTCGGCGCCCTCGACTGCGCGATATGGGACCTACATGCCCGGATCGAGCAGAGACCCGTCGCAGCCCTGCTCTCCACCACAGCACGGAGCCACGTCCCGGCGTACGCGTCCTGGCTCACCTTGGACGTACAACTCGCTGACGCAGAGACGATCCGGCGGATAGCCAGCCAGGACTGGCAGTTCACCAAGTGGAGCCTGCGCCGTAGCCGTGGCCTTCCCGTCGCAGACGACGCCAAGCGCATGGCCGGCGTCGTCCACCAAGTCGCCGAGGCTACGGGATCACCTGCCGCCTTCGACGCTCTCTGGACCTGGGACCCGGCACTCGCGCTCAGATTCAGCGAACAAGTCGACCACGCGAAGATAATCTGGCTGGAAGAACCTCTCGCGTCTTACGACGGCACCGGATACAGCGATATCGCGACGGCATGCCCGTACCCGGCCCTCGCTCTCGGCGAGCGACTTCATCTCGGCGACGACTCGAAAGAGCTGCTGGTGTTGCCCAACCTCGGCGCGCTCACCATCGATGTCGTCGGCTGCGGCGGCCTCACCGTCGCGGCTGAGCTGGTGGCCGAGGCAGCAGCGGCCAGCGTGCCGGTGTACCCGCACGGTCGGTCGCTACTTCCGGCGGTGCACCTCGCGGCGGCGTTCCCCGAGGCGATTGCCGCCGTCGAGTACCAGCTGCAATGGGAACCCCACCGACAGCTCCTGTTCACCGACCCGCTCGAATGCGAGGGCGGGCAGGTAGTAGTGCCGAGCGCACCTGGGCTTGGCCCGACCCCACGGAGACGCTGATGCCCGCAACCGCCCACAGCCTGCCGATCAAGGGATCCATCAGCGACGGCGACGGGACCCCGCAGGTCGTACTCACCGAACGACTCGTCGGATACGACACCTTCCTTACCGGCGTTCTGGACATCGGTCAGCAGCGAGTCCCCGTACGAATCATCACTCTCGACGACGTGACCGTCTTGCGCCCTGTGGAAGCAACAGCCCTGGCCGGCGCCGCGGACACGTACTCCGGGGTTCTGCACCTGTCGCACGGGTCGCGGCGCCGCACGATTCCTGAAGACCTCGCCTTGGAGGTCTCACGGCGGCACCGCACGCTCGACCTACTCGACGAGGCAGAGTTGCGCTACGCGCTGACTTTCCTGGAAGAAGCGACCACCGAAACGATCCGCCAAGCCCGCATTGCCGTCATCGCGGACGCCGTCGCCTCAGTGGACAGCCTTGCCGCCGAGGAACCTGAAAGCAACGACGGCGATCATTCGGCCGCTGCACCAGCGCTCGTCACGGTGGACGTCGGCGGCACGATCGGCACCACGGATAGCCCCGGAATCACGGCCGCCCTGGTCGCCGCGTCGCCGCTGGCACGCCGCGACGCCGTACGGCTGCTGCGCGAACGACTGCACACGGCACCCGCCATCACCGATCAGGTAGTCGAAGAGGTGTGCCGGGCACTACGGATCCCGGTCACGGCGTTTCCACGCCACGCGACCGCCACGCCGCTACGTCTGTTCACGTTCGCGGCTGCCGCACTCGAACAGATCAGCGTCCTGCTGCCGGTGGTGACGCTGTCGAACGTCACGTGCGTGGAGGCAGACCTGCCGCAGCTGAGGCGGCTCCTAACGCCGTGGGTGAACGACCATTTCCCGTCCAGCAGAATCGGATACGCCAAGCCCGACCCCCGCGCATTCGAGGCTGTTGCCGCCCAGCGACGTATCGATCCTACGCAGATGGTGCATATTGGGGATGATTGGGAGTGCGACATCCTCGGGGCTACTCGGGTCGGGGCACGCGCCATCTGGATCTCCGGGGGCCGTCCCCTGCCCGAAGCGACCGAGGCCGTCAAATCCAATGTTCTGGTGGCAACGGACCTTGCCGCTGCCACCGGACACGTCAGGGAAATCTGCGCAGGGAGAGACCGATGAGCACCTTTGCTGGAACCGTCGAGCACTACCGCAAGTACCGCCCCGGAATCCCACAGGAGGTCGCCGACATCCTCGCCGCTGCCGTGCCAGACCGGCACCCCCGGCGTCTGCTCGACATCGGCACCGGGACTGGGCTGGTCGTCGAGGCGCTGCTCACCCGATTCGACGACATCATCGCGATCGACAACGACGCCGACATGCTGGCGTCCGCCGAGACGGCAATGCGCCCCATGGTTCCGGAAGGAACGCGGATGGTTCTGCAGCGCTTCTCCGCGGAGGAGTTCACGCCGCCGCAGGACTGGCGTGCCGACCTGGTCACCATCTGCCGCGCGTTCCACTGGCTCGACCAGGCCGCGGTGTTGCAACGCCTCGAATCCCAGGTGGCCGAAGACGGCGCGGTGGCGATCTTCGGCGACAACAGCTTCTGGGTGGCCTCCAGCCCCTGGAAAACCGCGGTCCGCTCCGTCATCCAGGACTTCCTGGGCGAACAACGCCGGGCCGGCGCGGGCGTCTTCAACCACCACAACCGCCCCTACAGCGAAATCATGGAAGAGTCCGCATTCAACCAGGTCGAAGAGTTCCGCGTGCCCGTCCAGCGGGTGTGGTCCACCGAGAGCATCCTCGGCTACCTCTACTCCACCTCGTTCGCCGCTCCCCACCTGTTCGGGGATCGGCTCGCCGACTTCGAGGCGACCGTCACCCGCACGCTGACCGAATTCAGCAGCGACGACACCTTCGATGAGGAGAACGAGTTCCTCATCCGCATCGGCCGTCGGAGCCAGACGTGAGCCACGTCCTCGACCGGCAATTCGGCCGGCTCACCACTGACAAGATCACCAACGCGCTGGCCTCCGCATCGGTGCTCTGCCTGCCGATCGGCTCGTACGAGCAGCACGGCCCCCACTTGACCTTGCACACCGACACGGTGATCGCCGAGCAATTCACCACCAGACTCGTCCACCAGTACGGCGACAGCCACGACCTGTGGATGCTGCCCACCATCCCGTACGGCCTGTCTCCCGAGCACGACTGGGCACCATCACCCTCCCCGTCAGAGTGCTCACGGACCTCATCGACGCCACCTGCGGCGAATACGTCCGATCCACGCCCGCCCGGAACCTGCTCATCGTCAACGGGCACGGCGGCAACCGCGGCATCCTCGAAGCCGTCATCTACGACCTGCACCGACGGCACGACGTCAACGTCTGCGTGATCCACCCCAGCTCGCTGGCCACCGTACGCGCAGACAGCGAACTACCCGAAGTCCACGCCGGCCTCCGTGAGACATCGGTGATGCTGGCGCTTGCCCCCGACGACGTCCACCTGGAACGTCTGCCGGACAGCTACGAGCCGGACCCTAACCATGCCGAGGGCACCCGCCGGCTCGTCCTCGATCGCGGCACCACGTGGCCATGGAACTCCGACCACCCTTCCATGTCCCAGCTCGGCATCATCGGCGGCAACGCGAGGAGAGCGACCGCCGAACTCGGCGAACAGATCATCGCCAGCGCCCTCGACCGGTGCCCCGACATCCTGGCTCGCCTGAACAAGCCTGATCCGTAATCCGCGCCCCCGGGAGGACCCATGCAGACCGCACTGATTCCGCAGGAGACGGCCGCCTTCGTCCGAGACGGCGCCGTCGTTCGCCGTGCCTTCGTCCCCGGCCGCCTCGTCGACCGCGTCCGATCGAGTGTTGACGGCTGGTACCGCACCGAGATGGATCCCGCCCTCATCAGCTCCTACACCCAGCGCACCTTCGCCCCCGACCTCGGCAATGACCACGACGTCCTCGCCCTGTTCCACGAATCCGGCGTCGCGGATCTGGTGATCTCGCTCGTACCCGAGATCGAGCCGGTCGTCACGGCACAGATCCAGATCCGCGTCCCCGAGTCAGACACCGGCATCACCCAGCCCGAGAAGGCAATGCACATCGATGGCGTAGCCTGCCCGCATCTCGACCCCAGCGAACTGCGAACCTTCACGCTTCTGGCCGGCGTCGTACTCTCCGAGATCGCCGACTCCGACGGCGGCGCGTTGCGGTACGTACCCGGTGGCCATGTGGACATGGCGGAATGGTTCCGGACCGAATGGTCGATCGGTATGACCGACCAGGTGCCCCCACGCATCGACGCCGAACAGGGCACCCCGCTGCTCGGCTCGCCCGGGGACGTGCTGCTCATGCACCACCTCGTGCCCCATGCCGTCGGCCGCAACACCTCACCGACGCCCCGCATCATGGCCTACTTCCGGGTCAGCCACGCCAAGCACGCACGCCAACGATTGGACGCGCTCCGCGACCCCTGGCTGGAATACCCGGACATCCGCACCGTCACGGCCTGATCACCCCATGGGCCAGGCGAGTCGCGCTGTGCGGAATGCAGCGCTGGAGATGGCGCGGCCTCTGGTCTCCGGCCACGTCGTACTTCTCACCGGCAACGCGGCCACCAGCCAGGGGATGGAGGACTTCTTCGCCGACGCCGGCGCTGCCGCCGTGCACCGGCTCGTGCTTCCCGAAGCTGCGGGGCCACTCGCGTCCCGTCTGGCCGCCGGGGAACAGCTACTGGCAGATCCGCCGGCAGCCCTCGTCCGGAGGGTTGACGATCTCGACCGTGACGGCCGTGGACTGGTGTATGCCGGTTCCTACACCGCCGTCCGCAACTTCTGCGGACGGCGGGTGCTCGGCTACCGACTTGAGTCCCACTTCGCCGCCGAGCGAAAGGACGTCCAATATCGACTACTTGGAGTAGCAACTTCAGACCGTCAACTACTCAGAATCGAGAACCACACCGACGTTCGTCAGGCGATCATCGAGCAAGTCGCCCATGGCCCCGCTGTTATACAAGGCGTACCGCGCGGGCTCCTCGCGATCGGCGTCAGTCACACGTATCTCCTACCAGTAGATGCCTCGCGTAGCAGGATCAGCCAGATGCTCGACCGCATCACCGAGGATTGCGCCGATATCATACTGGCGCCCCTGAACACCGGCCTTCCATGTACCTACTACGGATTCCTCACGTCGGATCACGTAATAGACTTCGGCCCTTCGAGGCTCTTGCCTACTGGGATCGTCGTAGCTGGCGTCTCTACGCGCCCGGGGTCATTCGCCCCGTACAAATCGGCGACCAGGAGGCTGCCTCCCGCTCGGCTGTCCGGGCAGCGGCACGCCGGTTGCAGCAGCGGATCGACTATGCCGGCGCATTCGGCACCGACGGTGTCGTCTCGGCCAATCCATATTCCGTCCACGAAATCAACCCGCGAGTCTGTGCGGGCTTCGCGTTACTGGATCACATCTGCGATGACACTATCCCGCTCGCCGCCGTCGACCTGGTAGTTCGAGAGCGTCGGCCACCAGCCGGGCACCTCCTCATGGTCCGACTTGACCAACTCGCTACCACCCTGCGCCGCATTCAAACACCCGTGATTCACCTTTGGGATGACAGGCATCGCAGCATCCAGGAAAAGCTGTCCACGTCGGCAGTGCGCACGTCCGATCCAGCGGCTTGGCTGAGGCTCGCCCGGCTATGCCTTGCAAGTAAAAACTTCGTGTCAATCACACAATTTGCCCCGGCTGGAGACCACTAATGCGAATAGTGACGTCAAGTGACCTTGATCTCGCGGCACGCGCCATCGAAGCTGGCGAACTCGTGGTCGTCCCGACCGAACGCTGGTACATGCTCTGCTGCGATGCCTCGAACCCCGGCGCCTGCGCCCGCATCTTCACCACCAAGAAGAGGCCGCCGGACAAGTCTCTCCTATTCGTCGCACCATCCCCCGAAACTGTGCGTCAGCGCTTCTCCGTGGGCAAGGAGGCAGAACTTCTTGCCGCAGCATTCTGGCCAGGCGACCTCGCCCTACTCCTGCCTTGGCGCGACGCTGCGGAAGGAGAACGCCACCAAGCGGTAGGCACACCAGAGGCGCTCGTCACCATTGCTCCGGGCATCCTTGGTGAGCTGGCAACCCTCGCTGCCGTCCCAATCGCAGCAACCTCCGCGAACCTCTCCACAGATGTCAGCGCTTTCTGAAATCTGACCCTCTGCGGGTTCGGGAAAGTTGACCCCACGGACCTGCGGTTATGAGCGGTTGGCGCGTGTTTCTCTGGCGAGGAGTTCTCGCCGGTGACGGGTTCGGTAGGA